>NZ_OY787453.1:0-1200000 GCF_963678795.1 uncultured Methanoregula sp.
GACAACAGCGGAAGTATGTCCGGTATGAACGGACACATTCCATGTCGATGTGGCAGGGGGATTGGAAAGAATTCGAACTTGATAGTTCGAAGAGATGGCTTGTCGCATTCATGGACGATTCATCCCGTCTCATAACCTGCTATGGTGTATTCGATGCACCAACCACGGAAAACACTATCACGGTCCTGAATCAGGGATTCAAGGATTACGGTACACCCCGCGAGATCCTGACAGACCATGGCACCCAATTCGTTTCTGCCAGAAACCGTGAACATGCTCACCACACATTTGGGGAATTCCTGAATCATCACAACATCAATCACATCCTCGCTGGCGTGAAACATCCCCAGACTAACGGTAAAATCGAACGGTTCTTTGGGGAGGTTGAACGACGTATCTCAAAGTTCGGTTCGGTTGATGCAGTTGTTCACTGGCATAACGTCATCAAACCTCACATGAGTCTTGACTTCGATGAACCATGTAATGCCTTCTGGTACCGATTGCCTCCGGAGAGGATCCTGGATTATGCACAGAAATGGTTATATGTGTAAAATTAATGCGGGATACCACAAATCAAGGTGCGGTTGCAAAAAGTTAACCATATGTACACAAAACCGGAACGTCCATCCACGACGGAGATGTGCTCCATGACCCTGTTTTTCAATCAAGGTCTGCTCGAAAATTTTCAATCAAGGTTTGATTAAAAAATATTGCTCTGTAGAAAACCTCAATCCAAACAAATTGTATGAACCTGTCAAGGTTAGCGAGAATGATTTTGCAAGAGATTTCCTTCTTCTGAATCTGAAATAATCGAGATTTCAGGTCAGCCCCGAACCTTCGTTTGAGAACCGAGAACTTGGTTTCAACCAGGAACCGTTTTCGGTAACGGGTTGAATCAAAATTGTCGGTCATTTCTTTACGATATTTTCCCCAGACATGTTCGGTATTTTTCCAGATTCTGGTAGGAATAACCGAATCAGCATTCAGAGATTCCCGGATCATTCGGTGCATTTTTTCAGAATCGTATCCTCTGTCCATGAGATAACACTCCGATCTCCGAGATTTGTGGCATCTCTTGAGAAGAATGAAAGCATGTTGAGAATCGTGGACCCGGCTTTTCGATATCGTGAATCCAGTAATTACCTGCTGATCAGTATCGACAGCAATCGAAGTTTTTAGGAAATGTTTCCGGATTTTTCCGGTTCTTACGGAGTAATAGTGACTGGAATATCCGCTGGTGAACCCGGACGAATCGATGGCTGTGATAGAGATTGTACCGTCCTCTGAGTAGAATAATTTCAGAGTATTTTTGAAGAGAAGATCGAAGTACAAGGATTTGATACGACAGAGAAATTTTTGGAGCGTTGTGAAGTGAGGGATAGTTGTAAGCCCGAGTACTGCTCGGATACGATCCATCTCTTCGAGGTTCCATATGACTGTACGATAATCTTCTTTCCGGTATTCTTTGAAGAGAAGTAACGTCAGAAGTTGATGCTGGGTGTAATCTCTCCTCGAATATTTGCAGGAATACGGGGAAATCCTGGAAGATTGTACTATTGAAAATGCATGTTTGATAAAACGGATAAACCGGCCTGACGATTTCTTTATTGTCTCCTTATCGTTACTGAACATAACAATATGAGGAGACACCGTACCTTAGATCTTTCGGTCGATTTTGACTCTTTTTCATTATCAAGAAAATGATTTCTACAGAGCAAAAAATATAAATCAAAGTCCGGTTGAAAATTTCAAATCAAGGTTTGATTGATCCGGATCAGGTTTTCAACCACGATCATAATCGCGATTGAATTTTCTAAAACAAAGTCTGCTTAAAAAAAGTCCATGACCGGGGGAGGTTCCCGGCCGATCCGGGTCAGACACGCGGGACTTCTTTAAAATTATTTCCGGCCGGTGCCAGGCACAGCTGACGGCTGCTGCTTTCCCCGCATCAGGGAGGCCCCGATCCCGAAGACGCAGAGTCCGGCAAAGATTACGAATGCATAGTGCATGCTCGTGATGAACTGCGGGTAGTACTCGGGAGTGATCACTGCCGGGCCGATGAAGATGGCAAAGAGCATCATCGCGACCCCCATCGAGAGCATCTGGCCCACGAGCCGCATGGTCCCGTTCATGCCGGACGCGACCCCGTAGTAACGTTTCCCGACTGAACTCATAATGGCGTTGGTGTTCGGCGAGGAGAAGAGGCCAAAACCAAACCCGAGCACGATCATGCAGGCGATTATATACCAGAGGGATGTTGATTCCACGACAAAGACCAGCATGAACAACCCAAGGGCTGTCAGCGCCATCCCTGCCGATGCAACGACCTGGGGCTCGATCCTGTCGGAGAGCCGGCCGGCAACCGGGGAGAGGACTGCCATGATGGCCGGCTGGATGATCAGGATGAGACCGGCATGTTCCGGAGAGAATCCCTTCGTGTACTGGAGATCGAGGCTTAAGAGGAATGTAATGGCAAATGTCGCGCTGTAGTTGATGAGCGCAGCAAGATTGGAGAATGCAAAGACCCGGTTCTGCAAAAGAAGGCTCATGTCCAGGACCGGCACCGGGACCCGCAGCTCGTACAGGGCAAACGCAACCCCGAGAATACCGCCCAGGGCAATGAGACCGATGCCCACGGGATCCGGGACAATTGAGAACCCGTACATCACGGCAACGAGCGAGCAGGCATAGATGACCGAACCGGTGAGATCGAAGTGCTCTCCAGCGCACTCGGCCCATTCTCCCTCAAGTTTCCAGAGGACGAGCAGGCAGGCAATGATCCCGATGGGAACGTTCACAAAGAAGATGCTCCTCCAGCCGAAGCACTGGGTCAGCACTCCCCCGAGGAACGGGCCCATCGTGAGCCCGAAGTACACGGCCATGATGTAGATCCCGAGTGCTTTTCCCCTCTCCCCCGGGGGAAAGACCGATGAGAGGATCGCAACACCCGTCCCGTAGATCATGGCCCCGCCGAATCCCTGGACTACCCGGACTGCTATGAGCATGCCGGTGGAGGGGACGAGGGTCATTGCAAGGGAGGCGATGGAGAAGATTGCAATGCCGAATAAGAAGATCCGTTTTCTCCCGTAGATATCGGCAATTTTCCCGAACGGTACGAGGAAAAGGGCAGCGGCAAGGAGATATGCAGTTGCGATCCACGAGAGCGAGATCGCATCCATGTGGAACTCCGCTCCCATGACCGGCAGGGCGACATTCACGGCCGAACCGTCGAAGGGCGTGATGAAACCGGACAGCACGGCGATCAGGAGCACGATCTTTTTACCGGTCGGGGATATTGAGGGAGCCGGTTTACTGGTCAATACCTGCGTGCCGGACCGTGTCTCAGATATGTTTCCAACGGATGCCATGGATCGCTCCTCAGGGAATGAAGCATCCCTGTAAGCCCGGATAATCGGACGATGTCCAACTACTCTGGTCTTATCGATAAGAGAAGACCGGGCAGGAGAAATCGGCAGTCCTGTGCTCCGGAATCACAATACAACGTTTTTCCCTGCCGATATATCTGTATACCCAAGTAATCGCATCAGGTAATCGCGTTTCCGGAAAATAAAAAAGAGGGGTGTTACATTTCCCGTTCTAAAAATGGGATGGCAGAGAAGCCGTACTACCAAGTACCGAGCCGGGAAATATAGTCCCCGGCAAAAGAGCGAAGGTTAGCATCCTCGCCGGTTTCCAGGACAAATTCCCGAAGGCCCCTCAGCGCGCCGGTACTCCGGATCGTGGCGAGTGCTGCAATGGCCTTGTATCGGATTTCGGGGGCCTCGTTCCGGTCCCGCAGGCGTTCCAGCAGGGCCTCTACAGAACGGCCGCTTTTCAGCAATCCCAGAGATGTTGCAGCTGCACATCTGATTGCCGGATCGCTGTCGCAGAGCAGGTCAATCAAGGGACGGACTGCCCGTGGATCATCACTCTTGCCAAGCATGATTATTGCCTGCAGCCGTTCTTCTGTTGTTCTTCCTGACAATGCCGTATATGTCAGATCATAGACAGCTCCCCTCCGGGGGAAGGTGCTGTACAATTCACCATTTATTTTCTCAGCCATCAAATCCATCTCATACACCATACAAACTTCATGAAATTCAGATAACAATACCCGTTTTGCCAGAAAACCAGGAACACCGGTTCCTAACAAGTCAAGAAAAGCGTCCGCTTACCAAAAGTGGGCCGTACCCTCGTCACGAAGTTTTTCCTGAGAGGAACAGACTGGTACATTTGACCTATATAATGCAATCAAGATATAAAAAATTAATTGATAAACAGGATGTTCCGGTTTTCGTTCTCTCTAAAAATGGATCGGAATCCGCCCGGACTGTTCTTCGCTGTGGTCAGCCCGAGGGAAAAAGGATCTTAAAGATCCCAACACCCTCAGCTGATCATCAGGCCGACCAGTGCGCCGGCAAAGACCGCGGCAGCTGCAATCGCACACGTTTCCAGGATTGTCCCAAACATCGGGCGTTCCCCAGACTTTGCCCGCCCGATATCGGGAATGATCAGGAGCACAGCTGTTCCGATGATAACGACATTTTTTGCCAGGGGCAGCGGGAGGAAAATGAACGGGATCACCGGGGTCATCGCAGCAACAAAATCCGCAATCCCCATCTAGCGGCCCCGCTCATGACCGGATCGACCTCTCCTTTACAAAATGCATCCAGACATGTAACACAAAAATAAAAAAGAATGGGCGATATGGATGGGATTACTTCTTCTGTGTCGGCTTCTCATCGTGATGGATCAGCCGGCATTTGTTGACACACTCCCAGTTCTCGGGAAGGAACTTCCCATCCGGTCCCGGTTTCATGGTCGCGTGATGTTTCTCCCCGCAGACAATGCATTCCATGAGTCCGGTCTTCTCATCTACGAGTTTCATGGTGTGCTCTTTTTTTGTCATGATGTTGTGAGTCTGCCGTTCCGGATGATAACAATGCGGGTCGGGACATGGCATATCGAGAACCCGGCACGCAGGAAAGACAGGAATTACTTATGATACGGTTCGCCCCGGAGGATCCGGAACGCCCGGTATATCTGTTCCAGCAGAAGGAGCCGGGTCATCGGGTGGGTGAAGGTCATATTCGAGAGCGACAGGCGCAGGTTGCTTCGGGAGACAACGGCGGGAGAAAGCCCGAGATCCCCGCCGATAATAAAAGCCAGCTGGTTATTCCCGGCAAGTTCCCACTCGCGGAAAGCCTCGGAGAGCTCAATACTCGACCAGGGTTGTCCCTTCAGATCAAGGGCGATGACAAACGAGTTCTCCGGAAGCGATGAAAGAATCCGTTCCCCTTCCTTTTCCATGGCTGCAGATTCAATGGATGGTGTAGCGGAGAGTGGCCGCTTCTCGTCAGCAATCTCGATCACCTGCAGTTTCACGTACGGGCGGAGGCGTTTCTCAAACTCTGCGATTCCCTCCTGCAGGAACCTTTCCTTGATCTTCCCGACCGCAACAATCCGGATCTGCATGGTTTCCTTAAAAAATTCAACTATTTATCAATAACGCATGCTACAGGGAGAGGAAAAGAAGAGGTGGAAGTATGTTACCTATGAATTACCTTTGGCATCTTTTGTATCGATTTTGTTGTGTGATAACACATCCAGCAGGACTTCTTTCATCATGTTTTTCATGAGCTCCCGGCCCTCATCTGATGACATGTAGTCCCTGAACAGCTCTTTAAACTGTCCCATATCGTGGTGATTATCGACGAAGGCTAATAAAGCTTGTGTAATGCAATCAGAGACCGTGGAGAACTTCTTTTCCTCGTACACGAGTTTATTGACCTTTTCGTAGATATTGGGGGGCATTTTATACGATATTGCTACCCGTTCTCCACGGGTCGCTGGTACTTTCTCAGCCATTCTCATAAACTTGGGCAAAATACTATAAATAGGCTGTTAAATGCCTTGGATAATCCATAAGTATTCTCGAAAATTTCATGGTATGACATAAACATTACTTATAGAATACTTTTTATAGCGCGGGAGGTAACAGGAGATCATCGTGAGGTGAACGAGATGAACGAAACATTCCTCTTACTCCTCGGAATCGTGAGCGTCTTTGCTATCGGTTGCAGCATCGCGCTCCTCTCTCTGGGAAAAATGATCGATAAGTACCCTGCCGGGGACGAATCGAAACGAAGCCGCAGCATTGCAAGCCCGATAGAGACCACGAAGATATCGGTCGTCCTCTTCTGGGTTCTCTTCATCACCGGCAGCCTGCTGGTCCTGCAGGAGATCCGCATTTTCCTGATCATTGGTATCACCATGCTCTTTGCAACCTGCCTTTTCATGTTCACGGCTCTCGCGTTCTCGTTTGCGGTACTCAGCACGATGCGGAGTCAGCGAAAGAAGATGGAGATCCCGGTCTTCCAGCTTGCCCCGTCGGTCACGCCGATTCCTTCCCTGCCACAGGAGCAGATGCATACGGCCCCGGCCCCGGTGCTCCGGAAACGATACAACAACCCGATTTCCGATTTTATGCTCAACGCGCTCTTAAAAAAGGAATGAGATTAACCGAATATCTTTTTTGACTGTTCTAACGCATCAACGGCAGGCAGTTTCTTGCCGGTTAAAAATTCGATACAGGCTCCGCCCCCGGTAGAGATATGGGTGAAATCATTTTCCAGTCCCATCTTCTCGATTACTGCGGCGGTGTGACCGCCACCCACAACTGAGAATTCCACCTGGGATGCGGCCCTGAGCAGCTCGTAGGTACCCGTGGCAAAATCCGCTTCCTCAAAGAGTCCTGCAGGGCCATTGAAGACGACGGTGCCGGATTTTTTGAGCACCTGGATACAGTCATGAATTGCATCCATGCCGATATCGAGAACGGGTGCGTCCTCGGGAATCTTCGTTACCGGGTATTCGACCCGGTGGTTGTTCTCGCGGACGGCAACTGACTGGGGCATGATAACCTTGTCCCGGTAACGGACGAGTATCTCTTTTGCCTTCCCGATCTCTTCCTGGTATTTCAGCTGGGCAATCAGCTGCGTGGAGGGTTTACCGATATTGTACCCGGCTGCTATCAGGAAGACATTGGCAACCACACCGATGACGATGACCTGGTCTGCAATCCCCCGGTCAAGCACATGGCGGGCAACATCGATGGAATCATCCACCTTGGTGCCGCCGAGCATCATGCAGACCGGGCGGGGAGCGCCTGAGAATACTTTGGAGAGTGTGAAGACCTCTTTTTCCATGAGGAGGCCGCCAGCAGAACGCATTGCCATCGGGAGGCCGACAACCGTGGGCTGCGAGCGGTGGGCCGTGCCGAACGCATCGTTGACAAAGACATCCGCCATTGAGGAGAGTTTCTTGACAAGGTGAGTCTTTTTTGCATCTTCCGGTTTTAGGGTCAGGTTCTCTTCAGCATTGAACCGGACATTCTCGAGCATCAATACTTCACCGATCTTCATGGCCTGTACGGCTTCCCGGGCATGCCGCCCGAAGATGCTGTCAACGTAGGTTACGGGCTTGCCAAGAAGCTGCCCGAGTTTCTCTGCATGGGCCTCGAGCGTTGTGAAATCTTTCTTTCCCGGCCGGCTCTGGTGGGTTACAATCACAACGCGGCTGCCCGTGAGGGCCCTGATGGTGGGCAGGTGCTCGCGGAAACGCTTGTCATCGAGAATAAGATTGGTGGAGGGGTCGATAGGGGAGTTGAGGTCGAGTCTGAGCAGGACGGTCTTTCCCTGTGCACCCAGTTCTTTGATCGTTCCAATCGTCATCCAACCTCACCTTACCGTTTATGAACTACCTCTCGCCTTGATCTTTTTCATCCGGAAGAGCTCTTCACGCTCCATCTCGTCAAGGCGCATCTTGATGAAGTCCCGTGCCGCGGTCAGTTCAGGAATGACCTTGAACTCCAGCGCATTGACACGGCGCTTGGTCTTCTCGATCTCTTCGAGCAGGCGCTTCATCGTGGTCTCGATCTCGGCGCTTTCGATGATAGCTTCAACGAGATCTTCGAATGCGGATGCAGTTTCGTCGATAACGGTGGATGTACCGAGCATACCGTAGCCGCGGTCGACTACGCTCTTCTTGACCTTTGACGATTCAATCTCGGGGACGACAACCCCCATGATATTCTTGCTCTTCAGGGTAATCTCCGGCACTTCCTTGACAGAGAATGCTGCGGATTTCACCCCGATAGCCCCTTCAACGGTATTTGCAACCGCCATCATCTCGACGGCCCGGGCGTACTTCCTGAGAAGTTCCCCCCTGCTGTCCTTCGCGTTTGCAAGGATCTTGAAAAATTCTAAGATCAGTCCATCGCGCTTCATCTTGAGGATCTTGTAGCCACGCTCGGAGAGCTGGATCTTCCGCTTGAGGTTGATCAGTTCCGAACGGGTTGGCTTGATATCGCGCAGCGCCATGGATGATTACTCCTTCTTTGCTCCGGCCTTGAACTTCGGGTGGAATTTGTTGATGAGATCACGGTCGATACGGGTGAGCTGTTCCACCGGCAGCGTCGCGAGGAGCTCCCAGCCGAGGTTTAACGTGTCGTCGATGGTGCGGTCCTCGTCATAGCCCTGCCGGACGAAGCGGTTCTCGAAGAGATCCGCGAACTCGAGGAGCAGGCGGTCACGCTCGGAGAGTGCGTCCTTACCAACGATGGCCACGAGGCCGCGGAGGTCGTTGCCTTCTGCGTACCCTGCGTACATCTGGTCGGAGACCTTCTTGTGGTCTTCACGCGTCTTCCCTTTTCCGATACCGAGGTTCATCAGACGTGACAGCGAGGGCAGCACGTTGATGGGCGGGTAGATGCCCTTGCGGTGCAGTTCACGGTTGACCACGATCTGGCCTTCCGTGATGTAACCGGTCAGGTCCGGGATCGGGTGGGTGATATCGTCACCGGGCATAGTCAGGATCGGGATCTGGGTAACAGAACCCTTCTGGCCCTTGATCATACCGGCACGCTCGTAGATACAGGCGAGGTCCGTGTACATGTATCCCGGGTAGCCACGGCGTCCGGGCACTTCTTCACGGGCTGCACCGATCTGACGGAGCGCTTCGCAGTAGTTTGTCATATCTGTGAGGATAACCAGCACGTGCATACCCAGCTCGAAGGCAAGGTATTCTGCGGTGGTCAGGGCGAGCCGCGGGGTGATGATACGCTCGACGGCCGGGTCATCTGCAAGGTTGAGGAAGACGACTGCACGCTCGAGTGCACCGGTGCGCTCGAAATCCTGCATGAAGTAGTTGGCTTCTTCTTTCGTGATACCCATCGCAGCAAACACGACGGCGAAACTCTCGGATGAACCGGGCACCTTTGCCTGCCGTGCGATCTGCAGGGCAACGTTGTTGTGCGGCAGACCTGCACCCGAGAAGATCGGGAGCTTCTGGCCACGGACAAGGGTGTTGGTACCGTCAATGGTCGAGATACCGGTCTGGATGAAATCCGCCGGCATGCCACGGGCGTACGGGTTGATAGCCGCACCGGTGATGTCGAGGCGCTTCTCCGGAACAATCTCCGGGCCGCCGTCGATAGGCTTACCGCCACCGGACAGGATACGGCCGAGCATCTCGCGGCCCACCGGCATCTTGATGGTCTCTCCGGTAAACCGGACGCCGCTGTCCCTGCCGATACCGGTCGTGTTCTCGAAGATCTGGACAACGACCAGTTCGTCGCTTGTGTCGAGAACCTGGCCGCGCTTGGTTGTGCCGTCGGAGAGGATGATGTTCACGAGTTCCCCGTAGGCAATAGGCTCGGTCTTTTCGACAAAGACGAGGGGACCGGCAATCTTGCTTATCGTCCTGTATTCCTTCATGCTGCCGACCTCAGTGTATTGAACTCAGCGTCCATCTGCTTCTCGATCTTCGCCAGTTCTGGCTTGTAGTCCTTGATGAACTTGATCTGGGGCAGTTCGTTCTTGGACTGGACCGTGTTGATCTGTGCAGGGCTGACCCCGGCAAGCTGGGCTGCATAGGCAAGCTCGGCAAAGGTCTTGATCGCTTTCATCATGTCGTACTGTTTCTTCATGTCACAGAACGTGTCGACTGCGTCGTATGCGTTCTGCTGGAGGAAGATCTCACGGATCATACGGGCGACTTCGATCGTCACCTGTTCTGACTCGGGCAGGGCATCGGAACCGACGAGCTGCACGATCTCCTGAAGTTCTGCTTCCTTCTGGAGGACTTCCATGGCCCACGACCGGATCTTATTCCAGTCTGGGGAGACCTCCTTGTCGTACCAGTCGTGGAGGGCATCGAGGTACAGGGAGTACGAGTTGAGCCAGTTGATGGCCGGGAAGTGCCGGCGCTGGGAAAGCTTCGCATCCAGTGCCCAGAAGACCTTAACAATGCGAAGGGTGTTCTGGGTGACCGGCTCCGAGAAGTCTCCGCCGGGTGGTGAGACTGCCCCGATAACTGAAACCGACCCGGAGGCCCCGTTCAGGGTCTCGACAAGGCCGGCCCGCTCGTAGAATTCCGAGAGGCGGGCTGCCAGGTATGCCGGGTAGCCTTCTTCACCGGGCATCTCTTCAAGACGGCTGGAGATCTCACGCATGGCCTCTGCCCAGCGGGAGGTCGAGTCTGCCATCAGGGAGACGTCGTAGCCCATGTCACGGAAGTATTCCGCGATGGTGATACCGGTATATACGGATGCCTCACGGGCAGCCACCGGCATGTTGGAGGTGTTTGCAATAAGGACCGTCCTTTCCATGAGCGGCTTTCCACTCTTGGGGTCTTCGAGGTGCGGGAACTCGGTGAGAACTTCCGTCATCTCGTTGCCGCGTTCACCGCAGCCGATGTAGACCACGATCTCGGCATCCGACCACTTGGCCAGCTGCTGCTGGGTAACGGTCTTGCCGCTTCCGAACGGGCCGGGAATTGCGGCAGTGCCACCCTTTGCGATCGGGAAGAGACCGTCGAGGATCCTCTGACCGGTGATCAGGGGAATTGTCGGGTTCTTCTTCTCTCTCACGGGGCGGGGGACACGGACAGGCCAGCGCTGGATCATCGGGTATTCGCGGCCGTCTTCGAGAATACAGATCGTATCATCAACGGTGAAATCCCCGCTCTTGATAGTCTTGACAACGCCTGCTTTCGCGTTCGGCGGGAGCATGACCCGGTGGACGATGTTTGTTTCCTGGACTTCTCCAAGAATTGCCCCGGGCTCTACCTTATCGCCGGTTTTGACCATTGGCTTGAATGCCCACTTCTTTGTATGGGAAAGCCCCGGAGCCGAGACACCACGCTCGATGAAGTTCCCCATCTTGTCGACGAGGACAGCCAGCGGGCGCTGGATACCGTCGTAGATACTGGTCAGGAGGCCCGGACCGAGTTCCACGGCGAGCGAGAGACCGGTGTTGGAGACCGGCTCACCCGGGCGGATACCGGAGGTATCCTCGTACACCTGGATGATAATGCTCTCACCCTGGATCTTGATGACTTCTCCCATCAGCTCTTCTTTGCCGACCTTCACCACATCGTACATGTGGGCGTCAAGGTTGACTGCCGTAACGACAGGGCCGGCGATCCTTTTCAGGACCCCTTGTTTTGTCTCTTTTGCTTGTTTTCCTTTTACTTCCACAGATCAACACCCACCGATCTCTTGATTTTCTCCCGCATGGAGAGTCCCCCTTCTTCGCCGCCAATGGCAATCACCGTTGGCTTCACGGAATTTTCAAGCGTAACACGAAGCTTGCGGGGGATGCGTTCCATATCGCTGCTGTTGAGGACAAGAATGCCAACATCGCTGTCCGCGAGAACTCTGGTGATATTCTCGGTCAGTTTCTCGTCATTTTCCGCCGCATAGGTCTTACGGATGCCTGCGAGTCGGAACCCGAGGATAAACTCACTGTTGCCGATAACTGCGATCTCCATTTACATCACCAGGTAATCCACGATCTTCTCCGAGGGGAGACGCGACTCCTTGCCCCGTGCGAGTGCACGGAGATTGAAGACTTCGTACTTCTTCTTCTCCAGATACACGAGAATCGGGTGAATGGAGATAGGATTACGCTTGGACATCCGCTCCATCTGCTCCAGCTGTACCCGTGTCAGACGGATCTCCGCATCGCGGATGGTCTTTTCATCCTTGATCTCATCCAGAAAAGACAGGAGGGACTTCTGCCGGTATAATCCCTTGAGTGCATCGATGAACTCTCCTTGGTTCTTGATAAGATTCAGGTTCGAGAAGTCTGTTGCAGAGAGAGCTCCACCGGAGATATACATCTCCCGGGCATCTTCCTCGAATCCATCTGCCCGTAACCGGAACAGGGTTTTTAAGTTTTTGACATCGATGTCAAGCCGAATGAAATCAAGAAACAGGTTGCCCCCCTTGATCCCACTTTCCGCACCGGCGATGAGCTCGGAATAAAACTGTTTGAACAGCTCATTCTCCATCCGTGAGAATGATCCACTATCCTTGGCAACCGGGTATTCCCGCGCAATGACGGGATACATGCGGTGGCCTTTGAGTGCCTCGACAATCCGTTCCGGATTATCCTCTCCAAGGAGGCGATCGAGAGCGGTTGTATCAAGACTTCCAGCGGGAACAAGGATCTCCTTGATCTTGCCGGTCTTTGCGCCCTGCATCTTGCCCCTCAGGATGGTCAGGACATTCTGGATATCCCAGCGGCGGAGATATGCACGGGTGAATTCTTTTAAGTTCCCCGGAGTAATCTCCTGGATCTTCTGGTATTCCTTTGCCAGGTTCCAGCTCAGGGCTACCTCGATCAGGTCGATTCCTTTAAAGGTCGTGCCGAGCTCGTCAATTTCCTGTTTGTATTCGGTTTCACCGATGACACGGGTGATCTCGGCAAGGCCCATGTTGAGCATCCGCTGGTATTCTTCCCGCGGAATGAGCTTCGCTTTTCTTACCCGCATCCTGGTACATACGTAAATGTACGGTGCTGAGATACCTCTCACCCCAACCATACGTTTACCTCCTTATCCAAACAGGACATCGGATGCATCTTTCAACCCTGATTCCCAGACTTTCGCAAGAATTGTGCGATAGCTGTAATCAATCTGCAATGCTCCCCCTTCACCCTCGATAAGGATTCCCCCGTCAATGTTAACCGGCTCCCCGATCTTGAACCCGGAGAACTCTGCATGTTCAGCGATGACTGCTTTTGTGACAGCGACATCGCGGACATTGGAGAAGACGGTTCCGCTGGGGATCTCTCTTTTTGCTTCGGTGAGGAGTTTCTTGATGGCTTCACGATGGAAGCTTTCAGGGAGTGCGATAATTTCCTTGCGGGTGGCTTCGTATACCTGGTCGAGGAGCGCCTTCTGAGTGTTGAGGAGCTCGCGCTTGACAAGCAGGTTTGCCGCTGATACGTCCTGGCTGACAAGGTGGATTGCCTGTTTTGCAACCTCATCTTCAACCGCAAGCTTGATCGCATCAGACTTTTTGGCTGCGGTTGCGAGGATCTGATCTGACTCGGCCTTTGACTCAGACCGTACTTTCTCCGCTTCGGATCTGCCTTTTACCCTGATTTCTTCGACTACTGCTTCCAGTCCCATTGTCTGCCCCGTTTAGAACAACAGCAGGAGGGCGACTACCAGACCGAAGATAACGATGGTTTCCGGGATAACGGTGAAGAGAAGTGCAAGACCGAACATGTCCTTGTTCTCCGCAACGGCACCGACGGCTGCTGACCCGATACCCATCTCAGCGACACCGGTACCAATGCCGGTAAGTCCGACGGCAATACCTGCGCCAAGTGCTTTCATTCCCATCTGCGATGCCTGAATTGATGCGAGATCTGTTGCTGCTACTGCTACTACTTCTGCTGCCATAATTTAATCCTCCGTAAATTTTCTTTTCATTCCGAATGGAACGTACTTCTTGCCTCCACCCTTGTAGAACTTGGTGAAGAATTCAACATAGTGCAAACGAATCGAGTGGAGTCCGCCACCCAAAATGCCAAGTGCCAGGTTCAGGGTATGCCCGAGTAGAAATATCACGACACCGACAAGGATGATGAACACACCGACAATAGTGAGATTTGCGAGCTGGGGCTTGATGAACATCCCGATGGCCATGTAGTTGACGACCATCGCGATGGCAACCGATGAAAGCCCGACTGCGACAAGACGTGCATAAGAGAGCACGTGGGAGATGATGGTGGGTAATTCGATTACTTCAAGGACAGAATCCCTCGCGATGCAGAGAACACCGATCACGATGAGCGCCCCACCGATGAACGTCCCGATGTTCAGACCTGCTGCCACTACGGGAAGTTTTGTGAGATCGAACATATACGGCATTGCCACGTTCGACCAGATAGCGATGATTATACCCCACATGACCGCGAGCCACCCGAAGTTGGCCATGACAGCCTTTGTCCGGTGGTCACCGTGGTCCTGTTTTGCATGGTTGTACATGCCAAGGATCCGGCCGAGCGAGATATGCAGAAGACCGATCCAGATGGACATGATCATCAGTCCGGGAATTGCCGGCCCGTGTCCCCCAGCTTCTCCTCCCCCGATTAACAGATGTCTGGAGAAGATGATCGGCGACCAGGGAAGTGCAAACCCGAGAAATTCGCTGAATAATATACCGAAGAAAATGCTTGAAATGCTGGCATTCCGCAGCACTTTTATAAACATCTGCCCGTCTTCCCCTTTCATCATCTTCCGCAGGCCAAAACACATCACCAGGAGAATCAGGCCATACCCGACATCCCCGAGGATCAGGCCAAAGAAGATCGGGAACACGATGGAGAGCATCAGTGTCGGGTCGACTTCAGTATACTTGGGCCTTGAGTAAACATCCAGAAGCATCTGTGCAGGTTTTGCAAAATCCGGATTGTTGTATTCCACTGGTACTGCATCATGCTCAAGATCTGTCGGCAACACCGTAACATAGATCTTGCCGCCGGTTGCCTGTACAAGTGAATTGCTCACGGCATCGACCTTGTCTGAAGGAACCCATCCCTCTGCAACGAAGGTCTGTTTCGTTGTCGCAAACCGGAGCGGTGCCTCGGTCTGCTCAACTTCAGATTTCAGGAACTCCTCGCAGGTAACAAGGAATTCAGTGTTTTTCTTCTTGACCGTATCGAGTTTCCCGTTGATCTCCGCGATCTCTTTTGCGAGTGCAGCGATTTGCCCGGAGTAATAGTCAATACGCGACTGAGGTGAGCCGGACTCGTCGGGTATGGAAACCGACTGGAACCCTGCCTCCTGGAGCGTGCGTTCGACCTCTCCACGCTGCTCACTTGGGACGATAACAACGATGAAATTTTTCACTTTACCCTTGGAAAAATACATCTCGTTCGGCACTGACAACACAATTTCACGGGGAACGTACCCGGCGATAGTAGTGAATCTCTTGTAACCGTGATACAGATCCAGGTCCACCGGGACGCTCGCAAACGGGGTAATCTCGGCAATCTTCTGCTCGTATTCCTTGAGCCGGGTGTCAAGCTTCGAGCGTCTGACCGTCAGATCTTCGACTTCCCGCTCAAGAGCCGGGAGTTCCCGTTCGATCTTCGATTTCAACTCTGCCCGTGGGCAGGTTTTCACGGATTCGATCTCATCACTGCGAACAGAGATTGCATTCGTGATGGCCCGGATCTTGATGAGATCCGTGGACTTCTCGCTTGCTCCTGGAAGAGGCGTACCAATCTTAAAGCCCTCATAGCCTTCCTGTCCCTGATCGACAAATTCCTCGATATGAAACAGGTTATGACGGTATAATTCCGTAATAACCGGGGCCATCTGGTCCCGTGAGGCTGCGATGAGAAGCCGGCTCATCTGCTTAGGCTTTAACATTCAGCTGCTCCTTAAACCGTAAAACCAGCAGCTGCACCGCTTTTGGAAGGTTCTGTTCCCCTTTCACCTTGAGTGCTGCTGCGCGCTGATTGCCGCTTTTTATGATTTCAGCGTGCTTAAGTGCTGCCTGGCGCCGTGCTTCTTCCAGTTTCAGCTTCTTGTATTGTTCTGCATTGCTCTGCGCTTTTGTTACCAGGTTATCAGCTTCAAGTTCAGCCTGAGAATGCTTCTGCTTCTTCTCCTCCTGGGCTTTGCTGATCGTAGTCTGGTACTCTTCTTCAGCTTTCTTGATGTCTCTTAGGACCTCAGTCTTCATCCAACCCTCCTCTCACGGCAGTACAATAATAGGTGAAAAAAACCATATATGTATTGTCATTTTCAATCAAAAGGGCGTTTGTACCGGGGACAAATCGGGAGATTCTCCCGGAAATCAGGAAAAACCTGTTGATATACGTAGATTCAGGTAACGGGGCAGAATATTTTCAGACAGCCCGGAGATCTTCACGCTGTCAGGCTGCCCTTCCAGTACAACTCCTGCCAGCTCATCGCCTGAGCAGACCAGGTGCTGTTCAGGATGCGTCCCCCGCTGGATTGTACAGCTGGTATTGATCGTGGGACCGACAGAGACAAGGTACGAGAACCGTTTCGAACCAGCGTGGTTTTTCGGGAGGACGATGAGAGGCATATGGTACGTCCGGACAAATTCAGCAAGCATGCATGCCGGCTCCACAGCCCCGCCCTCGGGTGCCGAAACCACAACGAGATCATCGGGCTCTACCGTCTGGCTGTACTCCTCCCCGAATGTTTCTATGCGCAGTCCGAAGAATGCACCGGCACGTCCGATAATCAGAAAAGAATGTTCTCCGCTGAGGAGAAGGAACTCATCAGCCAGAGGATAGATCATAGTTCCTTAACGTCATTCGATCCGCAGTTGGGGCAGATCGGTTTCTTGTTCGGGTTGATGTTCAGGAACTTCTCTTCGCATTCATTGCAACGGTAACTTTTCCCTTTCACCCGGTTATCGTCAAAATTGAGGTCCCCTGTTGGTCCTCCCCCGACAGTGCACACCTTCAATCACCTCACTACGAGATCTTCACGGGAAGATATAAGGGTATCTGACCGCTCTCCGTTTGTCATATGCCCTCACGCAGGGGTATGGGTTACGACGAAGAAGTTGAATGTGATAAGTGCGATTATGAGGAGGATGCAGGAATGCTTCACACCGGCTGAAATGGAGGATTCTCCCATCTGGCCTGCAATAAGCCCTGAAAAGATCGCCTCAACCAGGCAGGCGTGGTAGAGAAGCCGTCCGAAAACATCGATCTGGATCGAACCGACTCCTGACAGTGCTCCGCTCATGGGGACTCCTTTTGGTGCGACATGAGTGAGTACCGGCAGGAACTGGGTGGTCATTACGGCCACAACGCCCAGGAAGACAAAGAATGAGAGGTACACGATCGCAGTATAGATGAACATCTCATTGAGCCGCTCTTTTTTCAGTACCTCGGACATCTTGGCATCACTTGAAGCGATTGAGAGTACCTCTCCTATCTGACCGCTCATCTCGCTGGCTTTGGTGATCAGCGTGACTGTCCGGGCAATAGCCGGCGTGCTGATCCGCTGCTCGAACCGCATGAGCGCTTCGGTAAAATTCGCTCCCCAGTCCATGTCCCGTTTGATCCGCCGGATCTCGTAACTGAGCAGCCCGAGGTTCGTATTCACCATGATACCAATTGCCTGGGCAACAGTCAGCCCCACCTGGTTGATTCCCGCCATCCTCTCTAGGAAATCAGGGATCAGTTCCTGGATACCCAGGACTTTGCGGGACCAGAGCTCGTAGAAGATTGCATACGGGATGAGAACGATCAGGATAGCGATGACGATATGATCGTCGACCACGTTGATATATGTCTCAATGTTCCTGTAGTGCGGGACGTTTGTGAAGATCAGGAGGAGATAGAGCGCTGCGACAGGTATCGTCACATAAAATGTAGTGTTGACGTTGTTCACGAAACTCTCAAGAGGGTGCCTGATATTATGGACAATGTTTCGTACCCGGTCGTATTTTTTGAGCTGGTCGAACTGGTATTGTTCGTTCTCCTTCTTGCAGATCCTCACATCGGTGAAGGTATGCAGCCACTTCACCTTTGTGAACCGTTCGGTCTTCTCTCCCTTGATCGAGATGAGATCGATAAGGAGGATGAAGATGAGCGACCCTATCGGCATTACCGCATAGGTTATGAGCGCCAGCTGGAGGGTGGCACTTCCCCCCACCATTCCCATAACAACCATGATAATGATGAGGAAGAGCGGACCTGCGACAAAGAGGGTGACATATGCTTCGGCAACAAGAGAGAGTACATTGAGGAACTGCTTCTGCTCAAACTTGGCCTCCTCCTGGTAAATCTGGACCCGTATGGAAAGGAAATCTGCCATATCCCCTCCGCTCTCAATGACTGAGAGGAGATCGTCAAGAAAAAGCTTGAATTTCTCCGAAGGAGTGGTCTCGGTCAGGTGCCGGATTGCCGTCACAACGTCATACCCGAAAAAGTCGGCATCCCTCACGATCTGCCGGAACTCAAGGGCCACTTCTCCGTAGATATCCGCCCGGTCCGAGAGGCAGCGGAAGATGACCATCAGCTGAGCTCCCCCTCTCCGCATCGCATACATGTAGGCGACCGCGTTGTGCAGGGTTATGTTGATCTTGATGGCACGATTCCCTTTCTCAATGGCGGGGAGTTTCAGCATCAGGATATAAGCGATATAACCTCCGATAAAAAACGAGAGGAGGATGGAGGATACCTGGATGTACTCGAATGGATAAATGACATTAAATAAGACGGGAAGCTGGAAATTGAGAACATTGTAGATACCCCCGGCAGTTGTCAGGATATGGTATGTCAGGATAAAACTGACGAAGTACCCGAGAATCCCGAACAGAATCCCCGCAACGACGGAGACCCTGATGGCTCTCCAGACGTACTGTTCGAGAGTCATTCCCACGCGGGCGGAGAGCATATCCCCGTGCAGTGAATTGAACCTGATAGGATCGCGGTTAATCCATTTGCGGACGTATTCTCTTGCAATCATTGCAATACCTTGCGGAGATCCCCGACGTTTGAAAGTACGGCTGACGCGTTGATATGATATGCATGGAAGAGCGATGCTACCGAGATATAATCCGTGATCTCCTGTTCTCTCATTGCATCCAGGATGGACTTCCGGAGCTGGATCTCGGACTCTAACTGGTCCCGGGTCCAGCCGCGTTTCTCAGAGACATCCGCGTAGATCTGCGATCTTCCCGTGTACGTGATGATGTCCCGGATAGGGTCGTATACGAAGACGTTGTTCACCTGAAGGTTCCCCGTGGAGGGATCGATCCCGGTGATTTCGACGATTTCCTGGACCCGGCGGACACGTTCGACTCCCTGGTAAATCAGCGCCTGGACGCTGATGATGTTCAATGCCTGCATCATATTCCGTGGCACGTTCAGGGGTTCGCTCTCCAGACGGTGAATAGCAGCGTCCACGCTTCCTGCATGCATGGTCGAGAAGGTCGTGTGGCCGGTATTCATTGCCTGGAAGAGTGTCTGGGCTTCCGGGCCACGGACCTCTCCTACAAGGATGAACTCAGGTCGCTGACGCATGGCAGAGCGGAGGAGATCAAACATGTTGATTACATTTCCTCCCTCTGTTAATGCCTCACGCGTCACGCTTGCGATCCAGTTGTCGTGGAACAGGGTGATTTCACGGGTATCTTCAATGCTCACTACTTTTGCAACCGGGGGAATGAAGAGGGATACAGCGTTAAGGGATGTAGTCTTCCCCGAAGCAGTTCCTCCGATAAAGAGGAGGCTCTTGTTGTTCTCTATTGCCAGCCAGAAGTAGACGAGGGACTCGGCATTGAATGTCCCGATATCCATCAGTTCAATCGGAGAGAACGGCTCTTCCCTGAATTTTCGTATGGTGAATGACGTGCCTCTTGTCGTTACTTCCGCGCCAAACGTGAGCTGCAGACGCGATCCATCGGGAAGAGTTGCGTCAATGATTGGGGAACCGGTAGATATGTGCTTGCCGGATCGCTGGGCAAGGGTGATGGCAAGAGAATTCAGGACATCGGAATCAAACGCGATGTTGGTCTTGATGTTCCGGTATTTACGGTGGTACAGGAAAACAGGAACCTTGTTACCATCGCAGGAAATATCCTCAAGGAGAGGGTCCCTCATCAGGGCATCGATACGGGACCAGCCAATGAAATTCCGGATCAGGTAGTACTGGAGCTTGAAAAGGGTGTGCGGTTCCAGTTCGAGACCGTAATCGATGATGAGATTGTGGATCCTCTCCACGAGAATGCGCCGTTTATCCTTCTTCAGCTCTTCAGTAGTGAGAATCAGTATGTCCCGCAGATCCTCGTGGAGCCGTTCAAGCAGTTCGTACTCGAAATCCGAGAGGGCTGGTTCAAACAGGAGGTATTCATTCAGGTTGGTCTTCTTATTCCGGGCAATGACAATGAGCGAACAGCCTTTTTGCACCCAGTATTCATCGATATTTTCATAATTGTCAGGTAATTCAGCTTCAGTGAGTGTGCCATGCCGGTCGAAATCGTACTCTTCAATGGGGATCTTCTCCGCGTCTTTCAGAAAATTAAAATACCGCAGGTATGAGGAGACGGGTTTTTTGGGAGCCGGTTCGGGTATGCTGTCCGCTGCATCTTGTTGTGATTCTGCAACGGAATCCGTTTCTGCCGGTCCCTCCTCTCCCTGGCGGGTTTTATGAAACAGCGATTTAAAGATCTTTGGCATCTTCAAGGTAGTGATCGACCCATCCCTTAAAATGGGATCCGTTTCTGCCGGTTCCTCCTCTCCCTGGCGGGTTTTGTGAAACAGTGATTTAAAGATCTTTGGTATCTGCATGGTAATGATCGACCCATTCCCGAAAAATTTGGTTCTCCCGATTAATAATTCGGGAGAGCATTCTATATAATAATATAACCCTTTGAATGGTCAGGCAGGTTTTTTATCGGCTTTAGTTATTAACCCCCAATGACACAGATATATTTATCATACGGCCGTTAAAGTTCCTTGTACGCGGGCAACCGGGTTTATCTGTGGTGAGGCAATCTGATGCAGGAAAATGTAAAACAAAAAACACCCACCGGAATTACATCCCTCGATCCGATTCTCAACGGGGGGGTCCCCCGGGGTTCTGTGATTCTTCTTCTCGGGGATATCGGAGCTGGCAGCTATGAATTCACCTACAGTTCGATTGTCAGTCTGCTGGAACTCATGAAAGAGAAGAAAACCTCTCCGGATGTTGAAGCTCCTGAAGAGATACGATATATTACCTTTACCCGGGTCATGGAGGATGTCCGTCAGGAAATAGTCAACTCCTTTAAAATCGAGGGTCTTGATACCCTTGTGAGTGAAGTCAGATTCGATGATCTCTCCGAGATGTACTTCGACAACAGCGTTGTTCCCGATGAATGGTACAGTCACAGCGATATTATTACGCGCCTGCAGAACCGGTCCGGGAAGGAAGGGATACTCCTCCAGCTTGCAAACGTCATCAACGATATCAAGCCCAACAGCCTCGTTGTGCTGGACTCCATCACCGACATCGCAACCCAGTCGTCCATCCCGAACATCTGGCAGAATCTGACGGGGTTTTTGCGGGGCCTGCAGAGAATTTCCAAGCAGCGGGGAATCACCACATATCTCCTGCTCAGCGAGGGGATCCTCGATCCCTCACGGGAAAAAGAGCTCGCAGATATCGCTGATGCCGTGGTCCTCTTCAAATGGGAGGAGACCGCCGGCGCCAGACGCCAGCGGGTTATGTATTTTGAGAAGTTCCGGGGTGTCATGCCACACTTGGAAGAACGCGATCTCGTGAAATTTGCGGTTAAGATCTCAACGGTGGGTGGATTTGAAGTGAGGAATATCCGGGTGGTTATATGAACACAGAGCGGGTCAAGTTCGGTATTGTCGGGCTCGATGACATGCTGGGCGGAGGGCTGATTGCCGGCAGTATCTGCGCCCTCATCGGTACCTATGGTACGGGAAAAACAACGTTCTCCCTGGAATTTGTATGGGATGGTCTCAAAAAGAACGAGAGCATCATCTATATCAGCCTCGAAGAACGGGAAGAGCGTATCCTGTTTTACATGAAACAGAAAGGCTGGGACGTGGAACCTTTCCTGAACAAGACCCTGTTCGTGATCAAGCTTGACCCCACCGATTTCAATCTCGCCAATAATCGCATCAAGAACGAGCTCCCAAAACTCATCCAGAAGGTCAAAGCGACACGGGTAGTGATCGATCCCATCTCCCTTTTCGAAGATCTCTTCACCACGGATTCCGAACGCCGGCAGGAAATGTTCCGTTTCATCGAAGGTCTCCGCGACAAGCAGTGCACCATCGTAATGACCTCGGAAACTGACCGGGACAATGTCTTCTCAAGCCGGCATGCCCTCATCGAATACTTGTCTGATACGGTAATTCTGCTCCGTTATGTCCGCCCTTCTGACCTGAGTGATGTCCACCTTGCTCTGGAAGTAGTAAAAATGAGGATGTCCTCCCACTCCCGGGAGATCAAGCCCTATGATCTGATGCAGGATCGTGTAGACGTGTACTCCGAAGCAAACGTCTTTTAATTAATAAAAACTTTTTTTAAATTGTTATTCCCAGGATGTTGAGGAGGACGAGGATCAGGACCCCGGGAAGACCGCCTACTGCACAGATAAGGACGGTTGCCAGATTATACCCCAGATCAGGTTTGCCAATCCACTGCATCACGTGAAGGAAGTTGAGAAGGAAGAGACATACTATCCCGAGGATGGCGTTTACCGCGAGAATTGTGATCTTTTTGACCAGAAACCAGACGATCGCGATGATCAGGATGATGAGAATTACTGCAATAAGCAAGTCCGCCATGGCATTTTCCTATTTACCAATGCATTTTTTATTAACAATACCTTATCGGTTTCTTGCTCCCAAATTACGCAAAAAGAGGGCCGGACTTAATTATCATCGTCATGGACCTTTAAAGAGTTGCGCCGCAAGAAGATAAAACGGGTTTAATTTTACTTACATCATAGTTAATCCCATTAAAGCGGGGAAACGCCGGCAGACCTCCGGTGTCAAATGTTTGTTGGATATCTCGCTGGTAGAGAAATAGAAATAACTTTTATATAATTGATGTGATCATTACCATTTTGAATCATTTATGTCTTGCCATAAATGGATTGTTGTAATAATCGCTTTTGCGTTACTTGTCAGTAGTGTCCTCGCATACACGGAACAGGAGTGTACAAAAATCGGGAATGATCAACTTACCCAATGCCTGAACCCGTGCATGCAGAAGAATACCGAAGAAGCATGTCGCCACCAGTGCAATCTGAAAGCGTACTACTATGTATCGGGATTATCAGGATGTGGAGGCGGAGATACCGGGACCACCGGGGGAACATCAGGAACCGGAACAACCGGGGGAATGGCAGCTGCCGGAACTACCGGGGGGACCCCCGCATCCGGGACAACCAACGGCTGGAACTGGAATACCTACACCGGAGTGAGTTCCTGGAATGTACGGATCATTGAAGATGAATCCCGTTGTGAAGGAGGCCAGGTATACACCGAAGACATATCTGTCGGGATCAAGCATTCGGGCAACACCGCCGTGATGACAAGTGTCGGCCACGGGCCTGCCACAGGAACATTTACCTCCGGAAACGTGTTGCATTTCCCCTCACGGACGGTGTCCGATCCACCGGGCAAATCCCGGTTATCTGTTTATGACCTTACCTTTACCCCGGATTGTTCATTAATGTCCGGGGGATATGACTGGAGTTACAGCGGCCCGACGGGATCGTGTTCCGGCTCTACGGGGATGAGGGGATACAACGAGAACAGCGCAGGGTGTCCGGCGCAACCCGTGACAACGGTGAATCCGGTTGTTCCTCTCCTTGAACAGCCCTGGGCTATCACTCATCAGAAAGAGATCGCCCTTGCACACAGCGATCTCACCGAATATCTGGACCTCGTCGACATGACGAAAAAGTGGCAGTTTGCTGCCATCAATTTTGACAAGCCGGGAGGGGACCCGGATACCGTAGACGATGCAAAGGCGGCTATTGCCAGCAATAAGGCAAAAATCACCGTGCTGGAACCAAAAGTCGAAGCAGAGTACAAGACCATACTCACGGCAGATCCGAACAATTACTTTGCAAACATGGACATGGCGGAACTGAAAAAGAACCAAGGGAACTGGAACGAGTACTCATATTACATCCAGAAGTCGCTTGCCAACCACAACCTGGATGAAAAAACGCGGGAGTTCCTGAAGTACGACATTGCCACCAAAAACGGCTTCAATGTTGCAGATCTCCCGACACCCGAAAAAAGCCCCATCCTCCAGAAGGTGAGTGCCGAAGGCAGCACCATTCAGAAAATTTACAACCAGGATGTCAGCAAAGATGCTTCTGACCCGTCGCGGTGGAGCCTGGAGCGCTGGACAATATTTGCCCCGAACAAAGATGTCACCAATATTGTGGCGACCGTGATTACCAACTGAGGTGGAGATATGCGTGGACAAAAACCCCAAATAACAGACAACGGATACGCAGCCCTGATGCTGTGCGGAATAATCCTTCTCGTCATCTCCGCAGGTTGTGCTTCATCACCCGCTCCAAATAAAACCGGCCCGGCTCCTGCAGTCCAGGCGCCGTCACAGGCCGGTTCCTGCCAGGACAAGACCTGCTTCATCACTGCAGCAAATGACTGCAGCCCCCTGGAGATCACCGTGCAGGACGATACCGGGACGTTCCGCTATTCGTCTTCGCAGAAATGCGTCTTTACCAGGACGCTTGTCAGCCTGAAAGCCCGAGAAAGCCCGGGAGTGAGGACCATGCTGGAAGGAAAGAATATGACCTGTATATACACCAGGGGGAAATTTGACCCT
This sequence comes from uncultured Methanoregula sp., assembly GCF_963678795.1. NCBI lineage: Archaea > Methanobacteriati > Methanobacteriota > Methanomicrobia > Methanomicrobiales > Methanoregulaceae > Methanoregula > uncultured Methanoregula sp. Next base: position 24,688 of record NZ_OY787453.1, read on the forward strand.
CAGCTGGTTACAACACTGACCGGAGGAATGGAATACTGCCAGGGGGAGCTCAAAGACAATCTGGGAAGGCTCATGATCTTCACATGAATGGTTGCCCTGACGTTGGGCATTTCAATAATCCAGAATATCAGTTTTTACCAATGATACGCTGATTATTAATTTTTATTGACGGGAGAACCAGCGATCCTACCGTCCTGCTCTTCCTGCTCAGACCTGCAATGTTATGATGGAGTTCGAACACGTTACCCGAGAACATGGCACTCCGGACCGGCTTCTGGAGTTCTCCGTTCTCCATCCAGAAGACATTGGAGAGTTCAACCGAGAAGTCTCCGCTCAGTGGGTTTGCAGTATGCGCTCCGATAAGGTTATGCACATAGAGTACACGGGTGTCATCCACACTGTTGCGTATGCCATCGACAACAAAATTATGATGTCCGATTGCAGGGAGGCCGTTCGAGCCCCCGCGGACTGCACTTCCCGTGCTCTCCTGCCCATGGCGGTAAGCGGTTTTGAGATCATAGGCAAAGCACTGCAATACCCCGTCCCTTACAAAATCTATCCGCCGGGTAGGCATGCCTTCGGCATCCCACCCGACACTACCGCCCGGTCCTGGCATATGGGGGTCATCATACATCGAAACCTGTTCAGAGGCTACACATTTCCCAAGGGACTCCCCAAGGCGGGAGCGTTTTGCATGGACATTGCGCCCACTCAGTGCCGGGACGAATACTCCCCCAAGAAGCTCTGCATAAGCCAGGGGCGAGAGGAGAAGATCGTATTCGCCGGTAGCGATCTCTTCACCTTCCGATGAATTACGGGCAAAGAATGTTGCCCGTTCCCCGACAGCAGCCGGGTCCACCATGGAGATGGACCAGGCGCTGTCAAACTCGTACCCTGTTGATTGTTTGTGAATAGCTTCGAGAGACAGGGAGACACCGGTATGGCGGTCAGTGTAGCGGACCCCGTTGCTGTTGGCAAGCGTTATATCCACTCTGGAAAGACCTGCAGATCCCGAAGTAATATCGGCCTTGTGCGCATCTGCCCCTTCGAGCATCCGGGAGAGGAGATCGCGGGCGCATTCCGGTTCTATCTTCATCGATGAATCAAATGATACCGGGACTTCCGGAAGGGGTTCTGGTGCCGGCAATCCCTCCCACGGCTGGGGTGTTGCAAGCTTTGAGCTGGCTATCGCTGCAGCAAGACACTCCCTCCACTGGCCGGGGTTGCTGGTGCTTGATGATCCGATCTGCCCGTGATGGATTACACGAATACCAAGTCCGCAGTCCATGGAATTCGTTGCCAGATGGACCGTCCGTTTCTTTAAGTCTGCCGAGACGCTGGTACCCTCGCCGTAATAGATCTCGACCTCGTCAACGGTCTTTGTTCCTTCCTGTATCAGCTGATCAATCCAGTCCACTGCCACCCACCACCGCGTCGTTTAACAGAATGTGCGGCGCCCCATCGCTGACAGGAACACTCTGTCCGCCTTTGCCGCAATAGCCCGGGCTCATCACCCGCTTGTTGCCGCACAGGATAATCCCGTGCAGGGTTTTTAGGATCTCACCGGACAATGACACGTCCCTGACCATCCGTGTGCATTCCCCGTTCTCAATAAGGTACCCGTATTCCGCGTTGAACTGGAAGACACCCCGCCCCGGGTCAACCTGTCCGCCCCGGGAGCCTTTGAGGAAAATTCCGTTTTTACATTCCGCGAATATCTCTTCCTCCGTCGCATCACCGGCCTCGATAAAGGTGTTGCTCATCCTCACGAGCGGGGGTTCACCGGGCATGGCCCGGGCATGGCCGGCTGAACCGTTCCCGACCGAAGCGAGGGATTCCCGGTTGTGCAGGAATGCATTGATGACCCCTTTTCTGACTATTTCCGTCCTGCTCACGGCAACCCCTTCTGCATCGACCGGGTCAAAGCCGAACTCACGGAGACCCGGGTCGTCAACAATGGTGAGGATTTCATTGCCGATCTTCTCCCCGGTCCTCCCTTTCAGGACCGAGTTTCCCTCACAAATCAGGTCGCCTTCGCTGGCATGTCCCACTGCCTCATGGGCAAAAACGCCGGCAAGTTCAGGATCAAGGACTGCCCGCAGTTTCCCTCCTTTGGGTGCACCTGCATCCAGGAGCGCGAGCGCAGTTTTTGCAGCTTTTTTACCGCTCTCCTCCTGGTGACGGAGATTGAATCCGTGGATGGAGTGCTCACGTTCGTATCCCATCTGGAGATCGCCGTTACGGGATGCAACTGCGAGAACATTGAAGCCGGACCTTGTCATCCGGTAGGAGAATTCGTTGCCGGAACTATCGGAGAAGTGTACGTTCTCGACCCGCTCGACATAGTTTGCCCGGGTGTTCACGATCCCCGGGCTGCGGGCTTCTTTCTCGATCGCAGCAAGGAGGGTGGATTTTTCTTCAAGGGGGATTTCAGATGGATCTTCTTTAACCGGAGGAACAGGAAGGATTCCACTTGGAGCATCGCCAAGCACGACTTTTTCCTGAGTGATCCCGGCAAGCCGGCCCGCCCGCTCCAGGAGATCTTCAAACTTCTTCCCTTTGCACGGGGTGTAGTTGTCGATCTGGAGGATTCCCCAGCCGTGACCAGAGAGAACGCGGAGAACTGCTATATTGGCAAAAGAGGTTCCGGCCGATTCCACCACACTATTATCGATATCTATGTGGGTAGATTCGCCAGTGACATGGCGCAGGTCAAAATACGTGATACCCTGCATCGTTCTCAGGCCGTGGTCTGGTTGATCGCAGGGGCTTCGGGAAGGATTGCCGTGGGTCTCATCGCCATCTTCCGGAGTTTGGTAAGGAAACCGTCGGAATTCTCCGGTACCAGGGCAAGCTTGAGGACGTCATCTATCGTGTCGATGGGGATAATGGTGACGAGGGGTTTGAATCGCTCTTCAATGAGGACATCCCCCATATTCATGCGGGGGATGAGCACGGTCTTGATACCGGCTTTCGCTGCCGCCTCTATCTTGTATGTCACTCCACCAACCGGGAGGACATCGCCGCGCACGGAAAGGGACCCGGTCATGGCGATATCCTGCCGGACGGGTATCCCTTCGATGGCACTGACGACTGCGGTTGCAACACTTACGGATGCCGAATCTCCCTCAACCCCCATGTACGTCCCGATGAACTGGATGTGGATATCGATATTTTTGACATCCTTTCCTGTGAACTTCTTGAGGATTGCGCTGACATTCTTGATGGATTCCTGCGCTATCTCCTTGAGCATACCCGTGGCGATCACGGTTCCGCTCGCACCCTGTGCGGGCGTGACTTCTGCCATGATGGGAAGGACTGACCCGGCATCGCTGCCGGTGACTGCCAGACCGTTCACCCGGCCTACGCGGGTTCCTTCTACCACGGTCATCTCGTATTCCCGCAGGTGCCTTGTAATCTCATCGGACACTTGGTCCTCGATCGACCGTGCGGTCTTCTTGGCGGTAATCACGTGAGCGGCAGTGGTGATAGCTGCACTTTCCTGCCGGGCGATATCCCCCGCAACGCGGATAAGGCCCCCCATGTCACGCAGCTTGAGAGTAAGGTGGCCCTTCCGGTTCGAACGCCGGCGGGCTTCACGGATAATTTCCTCGATGGCACTCTGGTCGAAGTGCGGAATCTTCCCGTCGTTTTTCACTTCCTGTGCTATAAACCGGATATATTTTTTACGGTTATCTTCGGTATCATCCATGCTCTCTGCCATGTATACTTCGTACCCGTATCCCCGGATACGCGAACGGAGGGCAGGATGCATCCCCTGGATTGCATCCAGGTTTCCTGCTGCAACCATCACGAACCTGCAGGGAACCGGCTCCGTCCGGACCATCGCCCCGCTAGAACGCTCGCTCTGGCCGGTGATGGGGAATTCACCCTCCTGGAGAGCCGTGAGGAGGTTCTGTTGGGAGTGAGGATCGAGAGTGTTGATCTCGTCGATGAAGAGTACGCCGCCGTTTGACCGGTGGATTGCCCCGGCTTCGACACGGTCATGGGCCGGGGTTTCAAGCCCGCCGCTCTGGAATGGATCGTGCCTTACATCTCCAAGGAGGGCCCCCGCATGCGAGCCCGTTCCATCGATAAAGGGGGCAACGCTCTTGGTATCATTCGAGACAAGGAGCTTGGGAACCATCGCCTCTTCCCGGGGCGTGGTGTAGCGCAGGGCCATGAAAACAAAAGCCCCTGCAATCAGTCCCATGAGGAGCTGCATGGTGATAATGGCATACCCGGCTATACCGAGCAGGAGGAGCATCAGGAGGGTCTGCCTGAACTGGGCTTTCTTCTTTGCTTCTGCTTTGTGGGCACCGACAATCTGTTTTCCACGGCCGCAGGCGACGGTTCGTATCACCGGGTTATTGGAGTCGTCTGAGTTGGGGTACACAAGGATGTCCTGCAGCTCTTCTTTTGGCAGGAGCTCGGCCATGGCCTTTGCAAGCATCGATTTGCCGGTACCAGGACTGCCGATCATCATGACATGCCGGCGCTGAATGGCGGCCTTTTTGATCACTTCCACCGCATGCTCCTGACCAATCACCTGGTCGATGAGTTTTTGCGGTACTTCTATCTGCGATGATGTTGCAACAATGCCGTCAGCTTTTGCGGCTTCCACAACAGCGCTTTCCGGTGCTGTCTGTTCAGGCTGCGGAGATGATTGTTCAGGATCTTCCATTGCGGTTTTGCCCTCTTTTTTCCCCTTGGATTTTCATATAATTTGTCTCATGATAGTTTAAGTACTTTCAGCTGATCCCAAGCCATAGAAACTGGTGAACCGGATAAAAATGAACAGCCCCTTTTAATGCGTTTTACGTAAAAAACTACAATACCATATATCGAATATATTCATATCCAACCGGATAACCCCTGCCCTCTGCCGAACCGGGCCAAGGAACGATAGCATGAAAGTAATCAGCACTGAGAAATCCCAGGTTTTTGCCACCCGGCTTGCACGGGCACTCAAGACAACCGTTGTGGATGTAACGTATTCCAGGTTTCCTGACGGTGAACACTACCTGCGTACAGGTGATCTTGACGATGAGACGATCATTGTCGGGAGTGTTATCGACAATGATGCGCTTGTCCAGCTGCTGCTCCTGATCGATGCCTGCGACAGCTCAGAAAACCGGCTGGTCATCCCATATCTGGCATATGCCCGTCAGGATAAGCGGTTCCATCCCGGCGAACCGATAAGTATCCGGGCCGTTGCACAGATATTCAGCCGTGGCGTATCGGATATTACTACCGTCAACATCCACGATAAGGACGTGCTCAGGTACTTCTCCGTCCCAACCCGGGACATCTCGGTTGCCCGTGATCTCGGGGAGTACATTAATACGCTGGATCTCGACAATCCGCTCATTCTCTCTCCCGATGATGGAGCACTTGCCTTTGCCCGGCAGGTCGCATCTGTAGGGGGATGGGATGTTGACAATCTGGAAAAAACGCGGCTGAGCGGAGTCGAGGTGAAGATGGCGCCAAAACAACTCTGTGCAAAAGGACGATCCGTTTTCATCGTGGATGATATCATCTCAACAGGAGGCACCATTGCAACTGCGGCAGGGATGCTCTACGGGCAGGGAGCAGACAATGTATATGCTGCCTGTGTCCACGGTGTCCTGACCGGTGGCGCATATGGCCGCCTCATGGCAACCGGGATCCGGGATGTAATCTGCAGTGACACTATTGAGCGGGCATGCAGTAAACTATCAGCAGCGGACGGAATTGCCCATGCCCTTAGCACGCCATGAGAACCTGAAATCAGATGCAGCTTCTTTTTGGTCCGGGGTGTCCCGGAAATGAAAGCTGTTCTCGATGCAAGTGTCTTCTTCTCCGAACTTCCCATTGACGGTGAATTATATACGACCCCTTTGGTATGTGATGAACTTCTCGATATACGGGCGAAAGGCAATTTCGAGAAGTTCTGTGCCAAAGGGCTTCGGGTATTGTCTCCGGGACAGGAGAGCATGAATGCGGTCAGATCAGCAGCAAAGACCTCCCGTGACAGCGGGGTAATTTCAAAGACTGATGAAGAACTCCTGGCCCTTACCCATGAACTGGGTGCAATCCTCTATACAGATGATTTTGCCATACAGAACGTGGCCGGTGTCATGAATCTGGAAACGCACCCGATACTTCAGAGAAAGGCCCGGCAGGTCCGCTGGAAATACCGGTGCTGCGGCTGCGGCAAATACTACGGGCATGACGGGGATTGTCCGGTCTGCGGGGCAGCGATTAAAAGAAAACTTAAATAGATACCGGCGAATCTTTTTTCATGTCTTCCCTTGACGATCTGATTGGCAGGGCCAGGCTGCTCCTTGCAGATGGGCACAGTCCGGGTCAGATTGCAGATGAACTCTCCCTTTCCATGGAGACCGTGACGTGGCTGCTCACTCAGGCTAAAGGTACAGCCGCCCCGAAAGATGTTCACATCGACTGGACTGCAGTCTCAAGCCAGGCCCCACTTCTTGAAGAGACCGCTCAGATGCTCATGAGCAGGTACTATCTTGCCCGGAATGGAGAGCCCCTCATCTCCCCGGCGGCCAGGGTTATTGTTGGCATCGCACTCTCGGGTATCCCCCTTGCAACGCTCATCGCTGTCCAGGAAGCAGCCCAGCTTGCGATATACCACCCGGCAAAACAGAGCCAGAGCGAACACCCGACGGGATCGATCAGCGGGAATTTTGCGGGTGTCGCTGGCGAGCGGTGTATCATTGTCGATGATACAATAACCTCCGGGAACACCATGCGGGAAGTTGTGAAATATCTCAAGAAACACAATGCGGTACCGGTCGCGATCTGGGTGATATTCGACAAGCGCGGTATCAAGGATGTGGATGGCGTACCGGTCTATTCGCTCTTCAAAATTTCCCGTATTGACTGATCCCCTCTTTTTTCCGGCAAGGCCATACGTACGTTTATATAGAAGTTCAATTCCACCTTTTACAACATCGGAGGATCCATTATGCTATCTGGACAGCCAATTATTATCCTGAAAGAAAATGTGGAGCGTAATTACGGGAAGGAAGCCCAGCGCTCGAATATTGCGGCAGCAAAAGCAATCGCCGGTGCTGTCAGGTCAACCCTCGGCCCCCGTGGTATGGACAAGATGCTTGTCAGCGGTTCTGGCGATATTGTCATAACGAACGATGGTGCCACCATCCTGAGTGAGATAGCCGTTCAGCATCCCGGCGCAAAGATGGTTATCGAAGTTGCACGAACCCAGGACGACGAGGTCGGCGACGGAACTACAACCGCCGTCATCCTCGTAGGTGCCCTTATGGAGCAGGCGGAAGCCATGCTCGAACAGGGTATCCACCCGACCGTGATTGCACAAGGCTACCGCATGGGTATGGAGAAGGCCCTCGATATTGTCAACGGCCTCTCCCTCAAGGTAGACCCGACCGACCGTAAGACCCTGCTCAAGATCGCCGATACTGCCATCACCGGGAAATCAATAGAACAGGTCAAGGGGAAACTTGATGGTATTCTTGTTGATGCCGTTATGACCGTTGCTGAGAAAGTTAACGGGAAATTCTCTGTTGATGAGGAAGACGTGATGATCAAGAAGCAGAAGGGTGCTTCCATGAACGACGCTGAGCTGATCCGAGGCGTGGTCATCGACAAGGTCCGGGCCCACGATGGCATGCCCAAGAAAATCACGAAGGCCAAGGTTGCCCTTGTTGCCACACCCCTTGAGATCACCAAGACGCAGGTCAAGGCAAAGATCAAGATCTCTTCTGCTGAGCAGATAACCGCGTTCAGCGAGCAGGAACGTGAAGCATTAAAGAATCTCGCAGATGCGATCATCGACAGTGGTGCAAATGTTCTTCTCTGCCAGAAAGGCATCTCGGATGCTGCCCAGTTCTACCTTGCCAAGAGTGGTATTCTTGCGATCGAGGATGTTCCTGAAAAGGACATGAAATACGCGGGACGTGCCCTCCATGCCACCATCGTTAACAAGCCCGAATCCCTGACGGCAAAGGATCTTGGAGTCGCAGAGCTTGTGGAGGAAGACGACGAAGGGAAGGTCACGAGGATCTCCGGGTGCAAGAATCCCAAGACCACCACCATCCTGCTCCGCGGCACCAGCGATTATCTCCTTGACGAACTTGAACGGGCGGTTGTTGACGGGACACGCGTGGTTATGGATGCCATGGAAGACGGGACCTACGTTGTAGGTGGCGGCGCAGTCGAGACTGAGCTTCTCATGAAGATCCGGGACTATGCCCAGACTGTCGGGGGACGGGTCCAGATAGCTCTTGAAGCCTATGCAACTGCATTCGAATCAATTCCCCGTACCCTTGCCGAGAACTCCGGGTTTAATCCGATTGACAAGCTGGTTGAACTCAAGAACGTTCACTCCAAGGGCAAGAAGAATGCCGGTCTGAATGTCTATGAGGGGAAAGTTGTGGACATGCTCTCGGAAGGTGTAATCGAGCCTCTCCGGTCCAAGCGCCAGTCCATCCAGAGCGCGTCAGAGACTGCCATCATGCTCATCCGTGTCGATGACATGATGGTCACCCAGCAGGGCGGAAAGAGTGCCGGCATGCCCGGCATGTAATCACCCTCCCTTTTTTGTACGGCAATATCTGGCGCTCCCCCATCCTTTGGATAATTCCTGGCGGTTCGGGCATCAGATAACTATTAGAGCAATTGATGGAAAAAATAAAAGAACCGGGTGCCGAGGTAGTCTAGCCCGGGAAGGCGGTAGCCTCGAAAGCTACTGGCGCTTCGCGCCTCGGGAGTTCAAATCTCCCCCTCGGCGTTTAAAGGAGGACTCGTGTTTTCTCGGTTGTTTCAATGATTTACCTGTCCAGCCCGGATGCCATCATCTGACCAAAAAGATAGTATCTGCCAGTTCCGGACGGTCTTTTACTTTCTTGCTCTGGAAACTGGCAAAATACGAGAAATTTAACCGTATTTCACGAAAAAATTAAATATAACTCACGATTTTAAATTTTGGGAAATTAAAAATTATTAAATACTACATGTTCCAATCATATGGTAGTATATGTCAGGATCCCCCTCTCCCGAAAGAGGGGGCCCGGCAGGGTATGGTGAACCAATGTTCCGGATAAAAAAGAACAAACCGGTAATATCAGCCGATGCGAAATCGTTTCGCGCTATACGGAGGCTCAACCTCAACCGTACCTACATGCCCCTCAAGATCGGTGCGATTGCAGGGTACATCCTCCTTGGGATGCTCTCCGCATCCACATCCATGTTCGGTATCCTCGTCGGGGCCATTCTCCGCCTGATCGGATTGTAATCAAATCCCCCGGCTCATTCTTTTTTCTCTTGTTACCAGTATGCAAGGATACCGAGGGAGCCATGCACCAGGGCAAGAGCGATCGATACCGCTGCACACCGCATATGCCACCGGAACGGGATCGTGTGAATCCCCCTGAGGTTCATGATGGCGACTGAGGCCGTGATAAGAAAGCCAAGAAGAGTCAGCACACCCAGGTAGAGGATAAGGGGCTTCCCAAGGATCGGGGCGTACGTTATCTCAGCGAACATAAATCATTCAACGATAATGGTTCCCTGCATACTGGGATGGATACTGCAGGTATAGTCATATACGCCCGGCGTTTCGAAGGCTCTGGTGTAGGATTGCCCCACCGCGAGGATTGGTGATTGTGTATCATCAGCAAACTTGATCCGGTGGATCACGCTGTCCTCGTTGGCCCACCGGATATTTGCCCCTGCCTTGACCTTGATCTGCGAGGGATTGAATGTCATCTTGCTTATGGTTATTGTATTATCCGATACCGATGGAGTATTCACGGGAACCGGAACGGTTGTTGTCGGGAGATACGTAGCACTTGGTGCCCGGGAGGTAACCGGGGCGGGAGTGGGAGTTGAGGGAGGCTGCTGTGCCGGGGCCGGCTGGGAGCAGCCTGCGGCAATTGCGAGCATTGCAACAATAACGAGAATTACGATGGCATGTTTCATACTGTAATCTCGGTGATGGAATAATTAAACATATTGTGGATTCATCCTGCAGGAAGTACCGTATCCGCCTTTTCAGGACAGCCTGTCCATATCATGCTTGGATTTCCCGGTAGCGCCTTCTCCTCCGGTGGACAGGGAAAGATCCCTGATACGGTCCATATATTCATCGATGTGATAATAATCAGCCAGGATCATCTCACGGTAGAGCGGGAGCGGGAGCAGCCGGGCAAATTTCCCGGGTTCCTGACGGGGCATGGGCAGAGCTGCACCTGTCGCGGACCGTGAGAGCGTTCTGAGTTCCAGAATCGCGGATAAAACCCTGTTTGTGGCCCCCTCGCCACTTCCCGCCTGCAACACTCTCACAGAAAAATCGCTGTACCGCACCTGTACCTGTCCGCCAAGTTCCCGTTTTAAAAGGATTGAGAGCACCTGGTTGAACCTGCTGCCCTGAAGGGAGTAGATGATCACTTCCCTTCTCCTGTCCGTTATCCGCTCACAGATGGTGAGACCTGTCTCTCCTGTACCCTGTGGCATGTGTCCTGACACCTGCTTAAGAATGTCCTGTTCCGGTTCTGCGAGGGGCAGGTGTGATCCCCCCCTGGCCAGAATTTTCTGAATCATCCGGCAGATGAGCGGGGAGTATCCCTCTTCGGTGCCTCCGCCCGTCCAGAAGATGCGGGAAGATCCTGTCTCTCCCGGCACGACAACGATAAGATTGTGCCCCTCATCGCGCTTGACCACCGACCAGGATCGGCCTCCAAGCGAGAGTCCGCCGGAATCATGGCTCCGGATAAACCGTGCGTCAAGATTTCCGATGACATCTCCTTCGGGAGTCACAGCCCGGTACTCTCCCCCGCTGCTGATCACCGAGTAGAGATCCTTCCAGTTGGACCGGCCGAAGATCCGCTCGGCTTCGTTTCCCGGCATCAGCAGTTCACCATCAGATGTGAGATAACCTTCCGTCATGAGATGGGAGATGAGGTCGTTCAGCTCGTGTTCACCGATTGAAGAAAAGACCGGGTGCGAGAGCAGTTCCATCTCCAGTTGCCGGCGGCCCGCAGATTTTCGGTGGTGCAGGTACAGGAAGAGCTGCTGGAGGAGAACCGGGTATGGCTTTTTTTGGGGTATGAGGTTCTCTGTCACCTTCCCCATGGCGCATTCGATGATGGCGCAACTGCAGAGAAGCTCGCAGGGATTTTTGAGGATCCAGGCAACATTCGCAGCTTTTCCGCGCCTGCCGCTCCGTCCCATCCGCTGGAGAAACGAGGAAACCGTTGTTGGCGGGCTCACCTGGACCACGATGTCGAGATCCCCGATATCAATCCCGAGCTCCAGGGTGCTCGTGCAGATAATACAGGCACCCCCCTCTGCCGAGAAGGCCTCTTCTGCTGATCTCCGCGTCGCCGTGGAAAGAGAGGAGTGATGAATACGGAGATTTTTTATCCGGCCGACAAGAGACTGTGCAAGATATTCTGCAACACTCCGGCTGTTCACAAAAACCAGTGCTTTTTTACCCGTCACAATCCTCACGAGGGCTTCGATCCTTTTATTCTCCTCAGGCTCAATGATGAACCGGAATTCCTTTTCCTGCGGGGCAGATGGCACAGAAACAAGCGTTTCCCCATGACGGCTGTCAGATAGCCAGCGGAGAACCTCGTCCGGGTTCCCTGTCGTTGCAGAGAGACCGATCCGCTGGATTTTTCTTTGGGCAATCCTGTCCATCCGGTCGAGCAGTACTTTTAAGTGGACGCCACGCTCCGTTTCCACGAAAGCATGGAGTTCATCCACAATAATATACCGGACCTGGCGGAGGGAAGGGGAGAGTGTTTTCTCATGGAACAGAACCTCAAGAGATTCAGGAGTGATCATCAGGAAATGCGGGGGCTCGCCATCTTTCCACGAACGTTCGCCACGGGAAACGTCGCCATGCCATTTCATAACGGAGAGTGACGTGGGTATACAGAATGCAGAAAAACGCTCTTCCTGGTCATTGATAAGGGCTTTGAGGGGAGCAATGTACAGGCATACCACACCCGTCCGGCCGTGTTTGAGAAGATCGTCCATGACCGGGATCAGGGCAGCTTCTGATTTCCCTCCTGCAGTAGGGGCGATGACCAGCGTGTCGTTCCCTGCTGCTACTGCGGCGTACGTGCGCTCCTGCACTTCGCGCAGCTCGGTCCAGTCCAGTCTCTGTGCAAGGACCTGCTGGAGGGATTCATGGAGCCTGGAAAAGATGGATGACACGGTTAACAATGAGAGCGTTGAGCCGCAACCGATATGGTCTTTCCTCAGGAGTTATTCGGAAGAGAAGTTGCGGTGAATGTACACCCGTGTTCTCCGGAGTGCAACTGAAAACACATATATATCGTAATTTCCAGAATATTAACCGGTAAACAATGATATCACCATGGGTTTGTAATACCGTTTCTTTCCCGAGCCCATGCTTCGCATTCTTCTTTAGATAGGGGACCTTTTCAGTCTGGTCCCCGTGTAATGTCGTGATGAAGAGTTTACCAGAGGTTTTCTCATGATTTTTGGAATTCCCGATCCGCAGATATTGCTCGGCTATGGTCTTGCCATCGGCTTAGCGCTGGCGTGTATTGTGTATGGTTTGCTGAACTGGAACAAGGGAGGCAACAGCGATGGCAGTTAATCCTCTGACGATGACCGCGCTTGTCCTCGTTTACATCGCAGCTACGCTCATCATTGGTTACATCGGCTATAAAAAGACAAAGAATGCCGAGGACTACCTCGTTGCCGGCCGGGACAGCCACCCGGTGATCATCGCCCTCTCGTACGGTGCCACCTTCATCTCCACTTCTGCAATCATTGGATTTGGGGGTGCGGCAGCAAACATGGGAATGGGGCTCATCTGGCTCACGGTCCTGAACATTGGTCTTGGGATCCTTCTCGCCTTCGTCCTGTTCGGTAAGAAGACGCGGGAGATCGGCCAGCGGCTTTCTGCGGTTACGTTTCCGGACCTTATGTGCAAGATCTACAAGTCTCCGCTCCTCCAGTATATCGCGGGCTTCATCATCGTAATTTCAATGCCGCTCTATACTGCGGCCATCCTGATTGGCGGGGCACGGTTCATTGAACCCACGCTCGGCATCTCCTATTCCACGTCGCTGATTCTCTTCGCTCTTATCACGGCGGTTTATGTGGTATTCGGTGGGCTCATCGCCGTCATGTACACGGATGCCTTCCAGGGGACGATCATGCTGATCGGCATGACCGTCCTCCTTGCCCTCACCCTTATTGTTGTGGGTGGATTCACGACAGGAACCACTGCGCTCACGAATATGGCGCACCTTGTTCCAAAAGCTCTCGCGGACCAGGGAATGACGGGCTGGACCACAATGCCGGTGCTCTGGTCTCCCCTGTGGTTCACCCTAGTCACGACACTGGTCATGGGTGTGGGTATCGGGGTTCTCGCCCAGCCTCAGCTGGTAGTTCGGTTCATGACGGCAAAGGACAATAAGTCCTTAAACCGGGCGATACTTGTCGGCGGACCGTTCATCCTGATGATGACCGGGGTTGCGTTCACGGTAGGTGCACTCAGCAACGTGTACTTCTTCCAGACCTCGGGCCAGATCGCCATTGATGCTGCCGGAGGAAATGTGGATGCGATCATGCCGCTCTTCATCAACGGGGCAATGCCTGATATCTTTGTGGTGATCTTCCTGCTCACCCTGCTCGCAGCTGCCATGTCCACGCTCAGTGCGCTCTACCATGCGATGGGGACAGCACTTATCTGTGATCTCTGGGGGAGAGGCAAGGCCTGTGCTCTCTCGATGCGGGCACACCAGTATGGCATCATCCTGATGATGGTGGTCTCCACACTTCTTGCATTCCTGCTTCCCATCAGTATCATTGCCCGGGCAACTGCAATGTTCATGGGTCTTTGTGCCTGCGCTTTTTTACCGGCATTTGCCGTGGGAGTCTATGCCAAAGCCCCGTCCACGAGGGCAGCTCTCTGGAGTATGGTCACCGGTGCGGTGATCTGGTTTGTCTGGACAGCATTTTTCCATGCAGCAGAAGCGAAACCTCTGGGTCTCTGCCAGGCTCTTTTCGGCAAAGTCACCCTGCTGGGCTCTCCCTGGAATGCCGTGGATCCGATTGTTATTGCCCTTCCCGTATCTCTCGTGGTCATGATCATCCTGCAATGCCAGTACGGCAAAGACCAGCCGGCTGTAGCAGTCCCCGCGTGATATGGCAGCCATTCTCATCATTTTGATACACGGTGAAATGGGAGAGAAACATTTTTTGTTCTGCACACCGAGACATGATCATGGAACTCGGACAACAGAAGTGCACCACTTATAAACCCGGATCCCCCCCCCTGACCCGCAAGGACACCATTGAGCTCCTTGGCCAGGTTCCCGGCTGGGCACTCAGTAACGGGCGCATTACGCGGAAGTTTGAGTTACCGGATGTTGCAGCATGCATTGCTTTTTTTACGGAGGTTGCCACCCTCTCTACGCAGGAGGGGCACTACCCGGATATCTGCATGAAAGAGTCCCGGTACGTGGAGATCTCGTACTATACTTATCCTGCCGGCGGGCTGACCCTTAATGATTTTATCATGGCATGCAAACTCAACGACATGGGAAAGACACAATAAACTCCTGTCCGTCCGGAACCCCCGTTTTTCAGATCCGGCCATCTCCCGGAGCAGTAACAACCGGCTCTACGGTATTGATTGTGGTCAGCTAAAATAAAAAAGTTAATCAAGCCCGAATTTACGGGTAATTTTTTCCCGGATCGCTTCTTTGGGATAAGCCCCGATGATCCGGTCTACCAGCTGCCCCCTGGAAAAGATCATCATTGCGGGAATAGCATCGATATTGAACTGCATGGCGAGGCGCCGGTTGTCATCGGTGTTGCATTTTGCAAATGTGACTTTCCCGTAAAATTCTGTTGCCAGTTCGTCCATAATCGGTGCAATCCTGCGGCAGGGACCGCACCATTCCGCCCAGAAATCCACAACCACACAGGGGTGGGTGGAGATGAACTCCTGGAAATGTATCTCATCGACGTTCTCCACGATCCCCTTCACCTTCTCATGCTTCATCTTCTCTTCCAGCTCCCTTTTGCGCTTCTCCCGGATCCGGGAAAGCTCATCATCCATAATTCTCATTATTCCGTCGCTGCTAATTTAATCTAGCGGACTGGCACGTTTGTACCCTGAACGAAAAGTGAGTAAAGTATATCAACGCACCCTGACAATAGTATAACCCTGATTATAGGAAGCGAGGTAGGGTAGTCAGGATATCCCGTCGGGCTCATAACCCGAAGATCGATGGTTCAAATCCATCCCTCGCTACTGGTCTGTTTTGCCGGAATTTTCTGTTGAGCTGTTGTTTCCGCCCGCAGGTATGCCCGAAAACCACGATTGTCCCTTTGTAGGTACCTTTCTGAAAAAGATATCCGCGGGGAAGTATATTCCGGTTGTATATATCAGATCTGTCTTAGTTCCGTCACTTTCAGGATATCTGTCCTCGTAACGATCCCGAGGATCTTCCCATCCTCGACTACCGGAATCCGGCCGAAGTTATGGGCAGACATGATCCGAAGGGCATCTATTACCGGGGCCGTCGGGGGAAGGGTAATAATCTCCTTAGTCATTACGTCCCGCACCTGCATGGCTTCGCGGTCGATGGAGGAAGTCCTGTTGACATCTGCAAGGGTGATCATGCCGACCAGCGTGTCCCGCTCCACCACGGGAAAGCCGAGATGTTTGCTCGAGTACATCATCCCGATCACCTGGCTGACAGGCAGTGTCGATGCTACGGTTGTCACCGGGCTGCTCATCATCGAACCCACCGTCACATCCTGCAGCAGGTGGCTGTACTTCAATGCTGTGGACTCCATGTTCGCCCCGATATAGATGAAGAGCGCGATGAGGATCAGAAACGGCGAGAGTACGAAGAGTCCGATGATACCGAAGATGATTGCAAACCCTTTTCCCACGTCGGCAGCGATCCGGGTTGCCCGGTGCAGCGGCATCCTTCCTGCAAGCCAGGCCCGGAGCACTCTGCCGCCATCCATCGGGAACGCGGGGATGAGGTTGAAGAAGCATAAAACGATGTTGAGCACCCCGAGATACCCAAAGACAAAGATCAATACCCCGGCAGTACTGCCCGTGACCGGAAGTGATGGCACCAGATATACGAGCCAGCAACAGGCAAGCCCGAAAATGAGGCTCGCAACCGGCCCGACAAGAGCCATCGGCAGCTCGGCTCTGGGATCCGGCACTCCTTCTTCCATAGTGGCAATGCCCCCGAAAATCATCAGCGTGATGCTGTTGATTGCAATACCTTTTTTCTGTGCAACAAGGGAATGCGCGAGTTCGTGGACGAGGACCCCGAAGAAGAGGCCGAGCGCAGAGATGGTCCCCAGAATATAGGGCATGAACCCTGCCGTGACCATGGTCGTATCGATGGGAACCTGGAAAATCTCTTTGAGCATATCGGTGGTTGTGCTGATCTGGCTCCCGATGATCCAGGCAAAAAGAGGGATAACCACGAGGAACGTGTAGTGGATAAGGATCGGAATCCCAAATAAGCGCCCGATCCGAAAAGATCCGTCCATAAAAAGGGTTATCTTTTTAACTCTTAAGTATATACTTTCATCTGATAACGATGGAAACCCAGATTACAGAACTGTTCGGGCTTCAGATCTATACGGACAAAGGCATGTTTATCGGTGAAGTCGAGGATGTCGTCATCGATGTGGATTCGAAGAAGATAGAGGCAATCGTTGTGGCCAAGGTCAATGACCAGCTGTTCGAGCTCAAGAGCTTCAAAGGTCTCAAGATCCCTTACCGCATCATCAGCGCGATTGACGATATCGTCCTGATTCGTCACCTTCCAGGTGCTTTTACGGGTAGTGGCACAAGCGAAGAATAGAACCGTATTTACAGTCTGCGGGTACACGCCCTCAAATTTTTAGAGTGTTCCCGCGTGGTATTTGTATGGAAAACCGGGAAATATTTGCAGTTATCACCGCCCCACCCCCCGTTTTTGTCCGGCTTGACGGCCGGGCGTTTCACCGGCTCACCGAATGCCTCGGTCTGGAAAAACCGTTTGATGAATTCTTTCACAAGGCAATGGTGATGGCATGTACGTCGCTTGTTGCCGAGAGTGGTCTCAACCCGGATTTCGCGTATACCTTCTCGGATGAGATCAGCCTCTATTTTTCCAGGCTCCCGTTTGGCGGCAGGGTGGAGAAGATCGACTCGGTCTCGGCTTCCTATGCGGCAAGCTCCCTCACGCTCGCGTTTGG
Source organism: uncultured Methanoregula sp. (assembly GCF_963678795.1). Lineage (NCBI taxonomy): Archaea > Methanobacteriati > Methanobacteriota > Methanomicrobia > Methanomicrobiales > Methanoregulaceae > Methanoregula > uncultured Methanoregula sp. The sequence goes on from NZ_OY787453.1 coordinate 41,941, forward strand.
CGGAACAACACTCCTCTCTCTCGATGCCCGTGTAATCCCGGCAACTCCCGAATTTGCCGTTGAGTACATGATTAACCGGCAGGGCGAAGCGTGGCGCAACCATATCAACGCCTACTGCCAGCAGGCTCTTATCGAGGAGGGGAAAAGCCCGAAGGAAGCTGCCGTTCAGCTCCGGGGTCTGCAGTCAAAAGAACTGCATGAGATGATGCACGTGCGGGGGTTCAATCTTGCCGGGACACCTTCCTGGCAGCGGAGAGGAACCCTCGTGTATAAGAAACTCACGGAGAAGGAAGGATTCAACCCGGTAACGCAGGAGACCGTGGTTGCCGAGCGGAGTGCGGTCACCACTGAGGGGGATCTCCCTCTTTTTACGAGCCCGGAAGGCCGGGAATTTTTACAGAAATTATTCTCCTGCCCGTGAGTTGTCACTTCCTTCCCGGTTTCCCCCTCAATCCGGTGTTCGTATCAATGCCCCGGTCCTGTGTCAGACAGGAGGTCGTATCATCTGTAGCACCCACGGGATACTTTCTCACTCGCCCCCAAATCCGGTCTGTGTACGGCCCCGGGAAATGAGCCTGCCGGAACGGAACTTCAACGGGATGATCAATCCCATCATCATCCGCAGGTATCTCCTCCCCGTTTTTTAAGAAAGTGAATGTAAAAATTTCCCGTTCCAATGAATATATTAGGAAATATAGAAATCTGGCTGCAATTTAACGATATCCCAAAAAAGAAATATTCAAATATGATGACAATTAATTCTCAACCATCCGTGGAAGGAGGTGATGTTCTGTTTGACTGGGCTTTGTTCCTGAAAATCATCATTGCAGTTCTCCAGGCGATTGCACAGAACCTGCCCCACTGACCGGGCAGCCTGGAAGTATTGATTCACCTTTACCCCCTTTTCTGATAATATTCTGTCCAGTCTGTTATCCGCAGGAAGAGCAGCTCCATTCGGTTCCGGCATCCCGTATCAGCTAAATCAGTTCCCCGGGTTTTTTTCATCACCCCCTCACCCCCTGCCCGGATTTTTTCCGGCAGGGTCCGGTTGATCAACCCCACCATCCCCGCCGGAGAAAACAAAATTTTGTAAGATAATTATCCTACTGTAGGATAATTATCCTAGAGTAGGCAATGTTACCAACACCCAGGGATCGCGATTGAAATTTTTTGGCAGGGTGTGAGCTCGTACCCGCATAAAAAAAACCGTTCGTGTCCGCGGAATTATTCATATGCCCGGACAATCCCGGACCAGGATTTCCTGACTATTGAATAAAAAAAGAGTGACTTTTCACACCTTTGCAATCCCGATTGTCATTGCCACACCTTCGACATCCCACTCTTTAAGGGATGCAAAGCGGGCCGGATCCGGCTGTGTCCCGTCATGAGAGAACCTGAAGGACCGGGCCCGGACCTCATCGCCGATCATGGCAATGACCTCATCGTTCCGGAGCAGGGCAAGGACCCGCCGGTCACCCACAGAGACTTCAGCGTTGATAGTATCCTCGACTGCGAGGTCGAGCTGCTTGCGCATATCCTGAATCCGCCGGATAACCTCGCGGGCATAGCCTTCTGCCTCAAGGTCGGGTGTGAGGGCAACATCGACATACACGGTCGCATCAGTCATCGGTGCCGAGAAGATGTCGGCGGGAAGCTTCTCCGTGAAGGTCATGTGGTCTGCCCCGACTTCGAAGACCGCATTCCCGCTGCTGATCTTAACGGTACGGCCGGCATCGATCTCTGCCTTGAGGTGGTTGCCGTCTGCCGCCTCTATGAGCCCCTTGAGCTTGAACGAGTCCTTGCCGAATCCCTTGCCGAGCGCCTTCATTACCGGCTCCGCGTGCCAGCCTACCCGGTCCCAGCGTCCCATCACAACCGAGACTTTCCGGGCATTGGCCCGGTCCATGCAGACCGCGTTGAGCCGCTTTATGGCGTTTTTCACTGAGTCAGAATTTGTGACCACGACAACTTCGGCAACCGGCCAGCGGAGCTTCCGCTTCCCGGTCTGCCGGGCATTGGCGGATGCCTCGTCAAACGAGCGGACGAGAGCAACAGCTCCCTCGAGCGTAGCATCCACGAGCGTCATATCGCCGGCGTTCCAGTCCAGCAGGTGGACACTTGCGGGATCGGACGGGCAGCGGAGGTTCCGGTAGATCTCCTCGGTAAGGTGCGGGCAGAACGGTGCAAGCACCCCCATAAGCCGGCGCATAACGTAATAAATCGTTTCGTAGGCGAAGGCCTTCTGCTCGGATTCACCCTCGAGCCACATGCGGGGGCGGACGAGCTGGACGTACCAGCGCGAGAGATCCTCGAGAATGAAGTTTATCAGCTCGCGGGTGGCCCGGTGGAGCTGGCACTCTTTGAGCGCTGCATCGACGGTTGATGCTACCGAGTTGATCCGGGAGATGATGAAACGGTCCTCATCCGGTATCCGTGCAAGATTTGCCCGGATATACGCATCGTCCCAGACCCCGTTCTTCGAGACAGGTTCGAACTTGTCAAGAATCATGTACGGTACCGGGAACCGGTACACGTTCCAGAGGATGTTGACCGCCCGGTTGATCGTCCCGACCCCATCCCAGTTGAATTTGAGGTCGTCCCATGGCGCCGAGGAGGAGAGGATGTAGAGCCGGAGGACATCCACGCCAACCTTCTCGATCACATCTCCGGGATTTACCACGTTCCCGAGGCTCTTTGACATCTTCTTGCCTTCGGCATCGAGCGCAAACCCGTGCATGCAGACACTCTTGTACGGGGCCCTGCCAAAGGCAATCGTGCTCGCCCCGAGCTGGGAATAGAACCAGCCCCGGGTCTGGTCCTGCCCCTCGGTGATAAAGTCTGCCGGCCAGAGTGCATCGAAGTCCTTTGTCTTGTTCGGGAACCCGAGGGTTGCCCACGATGCGACTGCGGAATCGAACCAGACATCGAAGATGTCCTCGACCCGTTTCATGGTGCCGCCGCAGGTGCACGGGATCGTCACTTCGTCCACGTATGGCCGGTGGGGATCCGGCAGGGACCTGCCGCTCCGATCCTCCAGTTCCTTGATGGTACCAATAACACGGTACGTGTCGCACTTCCCGCAAACCCACACGGGGATTGGGATGCCCCAGTAGCGCTGGCGGGAGACGCACCAGTCGCGGGCCTCCTTGATCCAGTCATAGAACCGGGCGCTGCCGGCCCATTCGGGATACCACGTGACCTTTTCCACTTCCCGGAGCATCAGGTCCCGCATCTCGGACGCCTTGAGGAACCACTGTGATGTGGCCCGGAAGATGATCGGGGTCTTGCAGCGCCAGCAGTGGCCGTAACGGTGCGTGACCGTCTCCTTTGCAAGAAGATGATCGCCAAGAGCGACAAGGACGTTCTCGTTTGCATCCCGCACGAACTGGCCGGCAAACACGCCTGCCTCTTCCTTGAACCGGCCTGCGCCGTCAACAGGACAGACAATCGGCAGGCCCTCTTTGGTGCCGAGCACATAATCGTCCCAACCGTGGCCGGGCGCGATATGGACCATACCGGTATTCTCAAGGGTAACGAAATCGGCGGTTACGACCTTGTGCACGATCTCCCGCTGGAGGGGGACGTGGGAATGGAGCGGCGAGGTATATGTCCAGCCCACGAGGTCAGCACCTTTCTTCGTTTCGATGATGCTGAAATCCTTGTACCGGGCTTTCTTGAGTACTGCCTTTACAAGTGGCTCGGCAATCCAGAGGAGATCCTCTTTGCCGTCCTTCTTTGCCAGTACTTTTGCGTACTCGAACTCCTTTGATACGGCTACCGCGACGTTCGCCGGGAGTGTCCATGGGGTTGTGGTCCAGATGACAAGGAATTCACCGCTCTTACCGGTAATGGGGAACTTGACGAAGATCGAGGGGTCGTTCTCGTCCCAGTATTCCACCTCTGCGTCTGCGATTGCCGTCTCGCACCGGGGGCACCAGTTGACAACGCGGTGGCCGCGTTCGAGCATGCCTTTCTCCTCGGCTTTTGCGAGTGTCCACCACGCAGCCTCGATATAGTCGGGGGTTACCGTCTGGTATGCACCTGCAAAATCCAGCCAGACGCCGAGACTCTCGAACTGCTCGTCCATGAGTTTCTTGTTCGTTACCGCGAACTCCCGGCACTTCTCGATGAAGGCCCTGATACCCAGTTTCTCGATATCTTTCTTGGATTTGAAACCGAGTGCCTGTTCGACCTTGACTTCGATCGGCAGCCCGTGCATATCGTACCCTGCCCTGTCGATGACGTTCCGGCCATTCATCCGGTGGTAGCGGAGGATGCTGTCTTTTAAGATCTTATTCCAGGCGGTACCGATATGGATGTGCCCGGTGGTATATGGCGGGCCGTCTACGAAAAAGAACGGTTTTCCTGCACTGCGGTGCTGCTTTACTGCCTGGTATGTATCGTGGGTGCGCCAGTACTCCTGCACACCCTTCTCGATCTCCTTGGCACTGAAGTTCGCGGTGACTTCTCTCAAAATACCCCTCTTGTACGATGGCGGAATCTCCAAGCGTATTGATTCATGTTGGCGCTTAAAGAACAAAGTAGTTTTTCTCCATACGGGATTGACCCGGGACTTTTTACGAGGTCATCTCTCATGGATGCACTATCCGGTATTACGTGTTTGTGACCGGGGCAGTGGATTTGAAATTATCGTGAGAACAGCCCTGCTCACGCATGAGGGAAGGTGAAACGAACAGAACAGATGTTCACGGTCAGGCCTGCCCGTCACGGGAACCGGAATTTTCCATCAGGCACACGGATCTCGAACCGGACACCCTGCCGGTAGGTCCCGGTCTCCCGTACCGTTATTCCGGTTATCGAGAGAATCTCTTTTATTAAGAACATACCAAGACCGGTATGTTTCCCGAATCCCCGGAGAAAGATCTTCTCTTTCTCTTCCGGGAGAACCCCCGTACCATCATCCTCGTAGAGAATGACAAGATCCGGCTCTTCTGCCATGAGCGATACCCGGATTACCGATATCATCTCATTGTGCCGGAGGGAATTTTCGATGAGGTTGTAGAATACCTGCCCGATCATGGGATCCGCGAAGATCTCGATTCTTTCCATGTCACAGCAAAACGAGACATTCCGGCTCTTAAATGGCTCCGCAGCTTTTGTGAAGGCATCCACAAGTGACTGCCATCCGGGTTTATTCAGGCCGAGATTCTGGTAGTCGCGGGTAAACTCCAGCTGGAACCGGATTACCTCCAGGCTTTTTTTCATGGCTTCCAGGTAACCGGATGCGGAGGGATCGTGGTTTTCCGCCTGCACCAGTTCGAGGTATGCGGTGACGGCCGTCAACTGGTTGAAGATATCATGACGGGTGATCTCCGAGAGCAGGTTCAGTTTGTTGTTGGCAGAACGGATTGCATCCTCTGCCAGCCTCTGGTCGGTGATATCACGGAAGCTCCAGACCCTTCCTGTTGTCCGATCGCCGATCTGTTGCGGGTGTACGAAGATCTCGTAGATTCTCCCGTTTTTGCATGTAATGCCGGCGATCACGATCTGCTCTGCAGATTCCGGCAGCGACCTGGCCTGACGGAGAAATTCCGTCGGATCCTTAAGAATGGCGGCTGCCCGGTCCAGAAACTGCCCGTCCCCTTCCTTATGGGGGTGAACCGGAAGATCCAGGATAAGGGAAGCTTTCCTGTTGTAAGCCCGGATCACGCCTTCCCTGTCCATGACAACGATACCGTCGGCGGTTGATTCGATTGTTGCTTTCTGGAGGGCGTTTGCTGTTTTCAGTTCAGCGGTCCTCTTCCCGACAAGCCCTTCGAGATGATCCCGGTATGCAAGGAGTTCCCGCTCGGCCTGTTTTTTCCGGTCAATGAACCCGATGATGGCCCCAAGGAGCACGGTAACGCCGAAACTTACGATGAAAAACGGGAAAAGTGAGAAGGACGGGATCCCGGCAGGGGCCACCGGGGACGCATTCCGGGAAAGGGAGGATAAGAACGCGGAGAGGATCTCGATGAATGCGACACCGGTCCCGAGAAGGAGGATCTGGAGACGGAAGGATCGCGGGAACCGCTTCCATGATCTGCCTTCGAAGAAGAGGGCGCCGAGAAGCACACCGCACATCACGGTCAGGATATCCATTGATGAAAGGGATCCGCTCGATGCATAGCTCCCCAGCAGGAGAACCGCAGCAACCAGCGCCGCGGAGATCGGGCCTGCAACAAAACCGGCGAGAGGGACCAGGATGATATTAAATCCGACAACTGGTGCATTATCTCCCCAGAATGCTGGTATGCTGAGCGCCGCTGCAAGACCGAACACGATCCCGACACCGACCGGGTGGGCAAGTCTCGATCGTGTCAGGATTGAATCCGGGACGAAATGATAGAGAAGGATGAGCGTGGCGATGATGGTGAAATTCAGGACCACCGACCTGACAAGGTCCAGCGATACCAGCGGCAGCTCGATCATACGTATTCACCCGTTTTCCCAACCGGATTTATACCCCGCTGCTCGTGCAGGGACCATGCCTGCAGATGCCTCTTTTCCCGGCGGGGTTGTCCCGATTACCAGTGAATCTGCGTTACGTTATATAAATAGATCCTCTGCCCGGCTCTCTGTTCCTGTGTGGCTTTATTAGTACAACCGTATACATTGCGTACAGGAATTTTCAGGACTGATCGAGAATGTCGCCCTATCCGATCCTTATAGGCGGGGAGAAGAAGCAGACTGCGGAGATCGCCCACGTGCGGTTTCCTTACACTGGTGAACTCTACGCGGATGTCTGCCAGGCCAGTACGAATGACCTCAAGGCAGCAGTGACTGCTGCATGCCGGGGATTTGAAAAGACCCGGTCCCTTTCCTCCCATGAGCGGGCAGAGATCCTGTTCCGGCTCGCAGGAGAGATCAAGAAGCGGGCGGGGGAACTTACCGAGATCCTGGTGATGGAGGGCGGTAAGACAAGGAAGTTTGCTGCAAGCGAAGTTTCGCGTGCTGCAGTAACCGTCAGGACTTCTGCCGAGGAGGCGAAACGGCTCTACGGGGAGATCATCCCTCTCGACCTCACCGGGGATACGAAAGGGAGGACCGGCTTTCTCCAGCGTTTCCCGCTTGGCCCCGTTGTCGGGATTGTCCCTTTTAACTTCCCTCTCAATCTTGCCTGCCACAAACTGGCACCCGCGATAGCTGCTGGCAACTCAGTTATCCTCAAACCGTCATCTGCGACACCGGTATCGAGCCTGGTACTTGGAGATATGGTCCTTGCCGCAGGCCTTCCCCCGGAAGCAATCAGCATTGTTCCCTGTGCAAGCGCCCGCGCCGAACAGCTCGCCCGCGACTCCCGGGTTGCGTTCCTCTCGTTCACCGGCAGTTGTGCCGTCGGGTGGCACCTTCGGGAGATAGCCGGCAGGACAAAAGTCGGCCTGGAGCTCGGGGGGAACGCGGCCGTGATCATTCACGAGGATGCAAACCTCGATTACGCTGCCCAGCGGATAGCGACCGGTGGCTTCATCAATGCCGGGCAGGTCTGCATCTCTGTCCAGCGGGTGCTGGTGCACCGCCTGGTATACGAGGCAATGCTGGAAAAGATCCTTGCTGCTGTAAAGGGACTCCGCGTGGGCGATCCCCGCGATCCTGCAACGGATGTAGGCCCGATGATCGACCGGCTGAAAGCCGAGGAAGCCTTCCGGAAAGTGCAGGACGGGGTAAAGCAGGGCGCCCGGATACTCCTTGGCGGTACCCTGGAAGAGAATATGTTTGCTCCGACCGTCATCGTTGATACGACCCCTGCCATGCGGGTGAACCGCGAGGAAGTGTTTGCCCCGGTCATCTCCGTTACTCCCTATGATGACTTCAAAGAAGCCCTCCGGATTGCAAACACCGGCGAATTCGGGCTCCAGGTTGGAATCTTTACCCAGAACCTGAACCGGGCCATGCGGGCATTCGGGGAGATGGATGTTGGTGGTGTGATCGTGAATGATATCCCGACGTTCCGGACAGACCAGATGCCGTACGGGGGGGCGAAGGGATCCGGCCTTGGCCGCGAAGGACCCCGGTTTGCCATCGAGGAGATGAGCGCGCTCCGGCTTATGGTGATCAACCGCGAGGGCGGGCAGGAGTAAGGAGGGCATCGTGGGCCAGGTTGCCGTGATAGGGGCTGCGAAATCAACGGATGATGAGTACCGGATGGCCCTTTCTGTCGGCCGGCTCATCGCTGAACAGCACGAGAATCTCCTCTGCGGAGGTCTTGGCGGCGTGATGGAGGCCGCGTGCAAAGGAGCCTCTGAACATGGCGGGCTTACGGTCGGGATTGTGTCCGGATCCGGTAACGGGAACGAGTATCTCGATGTCGTGATCCGGACCGGCCTCGGCCATGCCCGGAACGTTCTCGTTGTACAGTCGGCTGATGCAGTTATTGCCATTGGAGGCAGTCACGGGACCCTCTCTGAGATTGCGGTTGCCCTCAAACTGGAGATCCCGGTCTTCGGGTTAAAAACATGGGATATTCCCGGTGTTGTTGCCTGCACAACGCCGGAAGATGCCGTGATCAGGGCAGTCGGCGCTGCACGCCGGTCTCCTTTGTATAATACCCGCCGAGCCGGATCAGGTCCGCTTTAAATTCGGGCGAGCTGATTGCCCGGATGAGGGCCCGGACCCGGGGATCATCGAGATGTTCGCGCCGGATCGCGATCTCATAACGTTCGGTACCTACCGGAACGAATGGGAGGCCGAGTGCACGGGCTGCACTGTAGACGCACATGCCGGCCTCCGCTTCTCCTGTTTTTACTGCAAGGGCAACAGCAAGGTGGGTGGTTACCTCGCGGTTGTATCCCCGTATGTCCGCAGGGTCGATTCCCGCACGTTTCAGCTCGTAGTCCAGGAGCATGCGGGTGCCGGATCCCTTCTGGCGGTTGACAAACCTGTACCGTGGAAGATCATTTAAGTGGATCTCCTCTCTGGATACGATTCCCTGCTCCCGTTCAGCTACACAGACAAGAATGATCTCCTCTCCGGGCAGGTACTTTTTCAGGAACGGGATATTGTATTGCCCGTCTTTGGCAAGAAGATGCATGGGCGCAGCATGGCACTCGTTCTTCCGGATGGCGAGAATTCCTCCCATGCTCCCGACATGGGTGGAGTGAAGCCGGATTCCCTGCCGGCTGAGGATATCTGCAAGGTGATCGAGCACGGGATCGTGACTGCCGGTGATGAGGAGGGAACTTTCCGCCTCTGCGCGGGAGACCGAGAGGGTGACCCGGACTTCCTGCCCGGCTTCAAATCCTTCCGTTACGGACGGGACCATCAGGACCGCGTTGGATCTGACTGCACTCATCTGGACTCCCGCACCCCGTGAAAGGGGCGAGACTACGAAACGGTCTCCGATACGTCCAACGGCACAGAGAATGAACTCATCGGTTCCCACCTCCTTTGCAACAGGCACGGTGAGGCAGCCATCGACAACCCCGGTGAGTGGCACAGGAAGCCCGCAGGTATCCAGGAACGGGATCACGATCTCCCGCAGGATGGTCAGGGCTGACAGGGGATATCCCGGCATGCCGATGACGGGTTTCCCGTCGACCCTTCCGATGATGGCCGGCTTGCCGGGCTTGATTGCAATCCCGTGAACGAGGACTTCGCCAAGTTCCCTGATCACCTCTGCGGTAAAATCCCGGGTGCCGGCCGATGAGCCGGCAGACACGATAACCAGATCATTCTCCTCAACGGCCTCTCTGACGGCTTTTTTTATCGTTTCCGGATCATCTCTCACCATGGGGTACCGTGTGCAGGAAGCACCGAGTGTGCCAAGCATGGCTTCGGCCATCACGGTATTGCTCTCAACAACCTGTCCGGGAGCGGGTGCGGTTCCGTGGGGAACAAGTTCGCTTCCGGTTGGGATCAGGCCAATCTTCACCGTCAGCACATTCACATGGGTTATGCCGTACGCGGCGAGAGCCCCGAGATCCCCGGGGCGGATCCGGTGATATGACGGGATGGCCATCTCGGTCTCCCCGATATCCTCTCCAGCCGGCCGGATATGCTGCCAGGGAGGAACTGCCCGGCGAATCCTGAACTGGTCTCCTTCAACGTTCACATCCTCGATCATTATCACGGCATCGTACTCGGGAGGGACGATGTTGCCGGTATTCACGCGAACCGCGTGTTCCAGCATCACCGGTCTCTGTTCGGAGGCCCCTTCCGTTTCAGCGCTCACGACAGCAATCCCGTCCATTGCCGCAAGGTGCACTTCCGGCACCGAATACCGGGCAAAGATCGGTTCCGCGGTGACTCTGCCGACAGAAGAGATGAGAGGTACCTGGACTTTTGAAGCGGAGCAGACAAACCCGGTGGTCAGGATTTTTAAGGACTCCTGAAGAGACCGGACCTCGAGGTATCGTCTCACCACAGGATCACCTCCACGCGGGTCCCGGTTTCAAGACCCTCGCTTCCTGCCGGGACCCTGACCATACCGGTGCTTCTGACCAGCGTATTGAGGAGGCCGGATTTGCCAAAGAGGGGTGTTGCCACACCGTCCCTGACCACGACCCTGATATAGTCCTCACGCCCCCGCGTGGAGGGTATATTCTCTGAGAGCGTCGCTTCGATGACCGGCACCTGCACGGTCCCCGATTCTCCTGCCATGTCATTCAGGAGATACCGTACAACCACTACGAGCACGACGAAGGCCGAGGCCGGGTGACCCGGAAGGCCTATGACCGGCACGTTGCCCGTCCGTCCGATGATGGTCGGTTTGCCGGGTGCAATTGCAATACCATGGATGAGCACCTCGCCCTCCTCCCCAATCACTGCCGCCACCATGTCCCGGTCATCCTTGGAACTGCCCCCGGAGATGAGAACAACGTCGCATTCAGAAGCCGCTTTTGCAAGTGCTGACCGGAGGGCATCCCGGTCGTCCCGCACGATACCGTACATCACCGGTGTACAGCCCTGGTCCCGCACGAATGCGGTCACCACATACGAATTGACGTCCCGCACCTGCCCGGGCCCGGGTTCCCGCTCTACCGGCACCAGTTCGTTGCCGGTCGAGATAACCGCAACCCGTGGTTTCCGTATAACCGGGACTGTCCTGCACCCTGCTGCAGCGAGCACGCCGATATCCTGCGGTGAGAGCCTGCGACCCTGCGGGAGCACGATGCCACCCTTTGAAAAATCCTCATTGAAGAGGATGATGTTCTCTCCCGCTGCAACCGGCTTTTTTATGAGGGTTTCATCCCCTATGGCCTCGGTCTGCTCGACCATGACCGCGGCATCCGCACCACCCGGCAGGAGGCCCCCGGTCGGGATGTACATGCACTCGCCCGTGGATATCGATACGTCTGTGCCGGCACCCATTGCAATCCTGCCTTTCAGCGCGAGTATCGCCGGGATCGATTCACTCGATCCCACCGTATCCGCAGCCCGGACCGCATAACCGTCCACGACCGATCGCGTGAATCCCGGGATGTCCACATCGGACCTGACATCTTCTGCAAGCACCCGGTGGAGTGCATCGTCAATGGGGACCTCTTCCTCGAAACCTTTCAGCGCGAGACGCCGGATGGTATTTATTGCATCGCTGACCGGGATAACATTGAGGAACTGTCTCATTTAAAGCAACCCAGCTGGCAGGCACGGATCTTGATCCCGTGCTCATTGCAATACGTGCTGATGTCTGCCTTGGAAATAGTATGTTTTTCGGCAATTGCGAATGCCTGGGGGCAGGTGATCTGCTTCTCAATACCCTCTTCCCTGAACACCTTTGCTATTTTACTTGCTGTCATGGTAACAATGTATCCTGTGCATATTCATAGGGTTTACCCCTTGTTTTTTGCATGGGACGATTAATCGTTCCGGGCGGCAAACAGATCAGCAATGAGGATTGCACTCATAAACTCCCGGCAGGACCGGGCCGGTGTCAATATCCGGCACCATATCGAAGAGCTGCTGGCCTCCCCTTCAGGGAACTGGCAGCTGCCCGGCAGGAGTTACACGTTTCATGAAGTCGATGGGCGGCTGATCCATGCGGAGAATGTGGATGCTGACATCGATGCAGATCTCATCGTCTTCATCTCCCGCCATGCCAGCGTGAACCCGCTACCGGTCCTCACGGTCCACGTCACCGGGAACTTCGGGGAAGCGGAACTGGGGGGTTCACCCCGGGTGCTTCCTCTGGCAGCACCCGCCATGATGCAGGCAACCCTCCGGGCCCTGGCCCGCCACTGCCCGGAAGGCTACCGGGTCTCCTACGAAGTGACCCATCACGGGCCAACCGCCCTTACCCACCCCTCCTTTTTTGTCGAGATCGGCAGCACGGAGAAGGAATGGGATGACCCGGTTGCCGGGCTGGCTGCTGCCATGGCCGTGCTCTCCGCACAGCCGGCAAACCCGGTTCCCCTCATTGGGATCGGGGGGACCCATTATGCTCCCCGCGAGACGGATATCGCCCTGACCTCGCGGGGGGCATTCGGGCACATTGCCAGCTCTCCCCGGCAGGTTGCTGTCCTGGACAGGGAAATGATAAAGGCAATGATCCTGGAGAGCGGGGCCGTTGCTGCCTACCTTGACCGGAAAGCCCTCTCCCGCGGGGAACTGGACCGGCTTACAGGGATCCTCGACGAACTCCGTATCCCCCGGCTATCAGAGAGCGAGATCGCGTCACTCGGGCACCTGTCCTGGGAGCGGTATCAGGCCGTCCGGGATCTTGCAGAGACCGTCTCTCCCGGTGCCCGGTGCTATATTCACAACCTCCCGGAACAGGGCACGCTGGCCCGTGCCCGGGTAAATCCGGTTTTACTGGCCGAAACAGCCAAAGCGGACGAGCCGGGGCTGATTAAGGATCTCGGCAAATTGCCCGTGGTTCACCTTTCCAGCCCGAATAACAGCCTGCTTCCTGAATTTATCACGTGTGAGGAGCATTTGCCGCAATTAATAAATGATTTAAATACATTGTGCGTAAAAATCATACGTAATAAAGAGATCACTGCAACGGAGAAAGATCATTTGATCATATCTAAGGTACGGTTCGATCCCGGGAAAGCGCGCAACGAGGGGATCCTGCCCGGACCTTTTTACAAGCAGCTGGCATCCGGCCAGGCTGTTGAGATCAATGGCAGGGTGATCACCCCTGAAATGGTCTCTTCCTGCAGTGAGACAAAAATCCACATCCCGGGGTTGGAGAAGTTTTCATGAGGTCAATTGTTGAAGAGGCACTCACCAAGGCGAGGGACGAACCCGTTTCCACCTCGCAGAATAACGAAGACCTTGACCAGATCCTTGCCGAGCTCAAGACTGAGATCGCAGTGATCGGTTGCGGGGGCGGCGGTTCGAACACGATCTCCCGCATGATGGAGGAAGGCATCCATGGTGCAAAACTCATTGCCATCAACACTGATGCCCAGCACCTGATCCGTACACGGGCGGACCAGCGCATTCTCGTAGGCCGGCAGCGGACCCGGGGTCTCGGCGCCGGTTCCATCCCGCAGATCGGCGAGGAAGCAGCCCTTGAGAACGAGCAGGAGATACGGGCGGTCGTATCAGGCTGCGATATGGTCTTCATCACCGTCGGTCTTGGCGGCGGTACCGGGACCGGTGTCGCCCCGGTTGTGGCGAAGGCAGCCCGTGAAGAGGGCGCCCTCACCATTGCCATCGTTACCCTGCCGTTCGCTGCGGAAGGTGCCATCCGCATGGAGAACGCAGAGGCAGGTCTCGAACGCCTCCGGGATGTTGCAGACACGGTCATTGTTGTGCCCAATGACCGGCTGCTCGAAGTAGTTCCGAAACTCCCGCTCTACGCTGCCTTCAAGGTGGCTGACGAAGTGCTGATGCGTGCAGTCAAGGGAATAACCGAACTTATCACGATGCCGGGACTCGTGAACCTCGACTTTGCCGATGTGCGCACGGTCATGGAACGCGGCGGTGTCGCGATGATCGGTATGGGTGAAAGTGACAGCGAGGATAAGGCGGCAGACTCGGTCAAGAAGGCGATCCGCTCCCCGCTTCTGGACGTGGATATCAGCGGCGCAACAGCCGCGCTCGTCAACGTGGTCGGTGGCCCGGACATGACCATGGAAGAAGCAGAAGGCGTAGTCCAGGAAGTCTATGCCCGTGTCGACCCGAATGCGCGTATCATCTGGGGTGCCCAGATCGACCCCGCCATGCAGAACAAGATGCGTACGCTCCTGGTTGTCACGGGCGTACGGTCGCCACAAATATATGGTCGTAATGAGAAGCTTAGCCCCAAAGTACAGAAACAGTATGAGATCGATTTTCTCAAGTGATACCATATGGAAATTTCAAAGCCTGATTTCAAAACGGACGTTATCCACGAAGAGTTATTCCGCAAATACCTGCGGGTCCTGAAGCTCGCGCGCACTCCCACCCGGGAAGAGTTCACCAAGATCGCAACGGTCGCAGCAGCCGGTGTCCTCCTTGTTGGCCTGATAGGATTTGTCATCTACATGTTCTTCGACCACAAGCAGCTCTTCGGATTCTGATCCCGGTACCTATGACACAGCCAACCCCCCCAGCACCAGCAGCGCCATCAGTACCAGCAGCACCGGAGGTCTTTGTCAACCGGATATTTGCTATCAAGACAACCTCCAAGCAGGAGCGGACGGTAGCGGATAATATCCTCAAGGCCATTGACACCAAAGCAACAGATGTCAAGGTTACGGCAATCATCGTCCCGAATGAGCTGCAGGGTTATGTGCTCGTGGAGACTCCCGAGAAGATGAACCGGGTCGAGCAGCTCGTGGAACTGATTGCGCATGCCCGTTCCGTCATCAAAGGCGAGACGAGTCTTGCAGAAGTGGGTCACTTCCTCATCCCGAAGCCGGTCGTTGCCGGTATCGAAGAAGGAACCATCGTCGAACTTATTGCCGGGCCCTTCAAGGGAGAGAAAGCCGTGGTCAAGCGTGTGGACTCAGGCAAGGAAGAGATCACGGTCGAACTCTACGAGAGCGTGGTCCCGATCCCGATCACGGTCCGCGGTGACAATGTCCGCGTGGTCGAGAAATATTCCGACCAGAAATAATTCTCTCATTTTTTTCTGTGCAATTTGCAGGTGCCTGCTTCACGTTCACAATCCGGAGCAGCCGGAAAAAAATGATAATCCCACGCATGCAGGCATCCCGTTGATTACGGGTACAGTTCTGCAAACGGGTCCAGGCCGGGATTTTCGTTCCACGTATATTCTATTTCCCGGCTTACCTGTTGTGCAATAGCATTCCCAAGCTGGTCCGCGATGAATCCCAGGGCCATGTCTGTCCCGGCGCTGACTCCCGAACTGGTATAGATGGTCCCGTCCTTTACCCAACGGGCTTTCTTTATCCAGGTCACTGACGGGGCAGTTCTTGTCCAGGCAAACGCCATTTTGTTCGAAGTTGCCCGTCTCCCGTCAAGGAGGCCGGTTCTGGACAAGAGTATTGAACCGGTACAGACCGTTATGATGAACTCCGCGTTTCCAGCAAGAGACCTGAGCGCAGCAATGAACTCACCGCGGTTAATCTCTTCCTTCGCACCGATACCCCCGGGAATGAACAGGATATACCGGGAGGATTTCAGTTCGGAGACGAGCTGTGTCATCACCGGGACCTTCTGGGTGCTTGTGATGATTCCCCCGGCCATTGAATAGAAGAGCGGATTGAACTGTTCCGGTAATCTGCCGAAAACCTCGATGGGGCCGAACACATCGAGTGTTTCAAAACCATTGTACAGAATTGTAATAATATCTCTCATCGAATTTCCTCTGGAATAACAATACCGGTACCGTTATCCGACCGGCATCAGGCCCGGGTGACTGCCCGTGATACTGCGGCCACCGTCCGGGGTGACAAGGAACGTATTCTCGGTACCGACCATACCGATTCCTTTGATCCCTTTCTTGGGTTCAAGAGCAATAACCATCCCTTCTTCAAGCGGCTCGTCAAATCCCATGGCAATGACCGGGTTCTCGGCAATCTCAAGGCCGATACCATGGCCGAGGAACTGGACTTTCCGGTCCCCGTATCCCATGAAATTTTCAAAGAAGGCTGGCTCAAACCTGCCGGTCACGGTCCGGTAGATCTGCGAAGGGATCGCACCGGGACGAAGACGCGGGATGATAGCGTCCTGGATGTCCACACACTGCCGGTGGATGGCGACGGCATCGTCCGGCAGTGTCCCGTCAAAGACATAGGTCATGGTCTTGTCGGTGTGGTACCCGTGATACCCGCAGCCGATATCGATGAAAACAAGGTCTCCTTTTTTGAGTTTCCGCTCACGGCTCCCGAGCAGCGGGACAGCGGGGGACATACCGGCATTGCCCCCGGGGCTGTCGAGGAACGTCGGGTAAATGGAACTTTCACCAAAGCCGATCAGGCCGAGCACGATCTCAGCCTCGGACATCCCGAAACGCACGATCCCGTGGTGGCCCTCCCTTACCATGACTGAGTAAAGTTCGCTTGAAAATTCCGCCTCGCTCATCCCGGCCCGGAGGATCCCGGGAACAAGATCTTCAAGCACCCGGCGGTGGATACTGCCCGCCCGTTCCATCAGTGCGAGCTCGTACGGGCTCTTGACCGACCTTATATATCCGATAACGCTGTCAATTCCCACGGCATTGTCAAAAGGAAAGTGCTTGCGAAGCCGCTGGCACATTGCAAGGGTAATCTGTTCTTTCTCGAGATGCATGGTACGGGGGATTGCGGCAAGTGCTTCTGCAGCCGTGCGGTAACTCTGCATGGGCCGGATCTGCGGGAAGTGGGATTCGTCCACTGCACGCGAATAACTCCGGCGCACCCAGAGAATGGCTTCCCCGTTCTTCGGGATGACGAGTATGCTGTCCTGGATCGTCCCGGTGAAGTAGTAGAGGTTGACCTTGCTTGTGATGACTGCAAGTTCCCAGTCAGGATTTGTTCTGTCCATATGGGCCTGAAAACGCCGTAACCTGTCTGTCAGTTCGCTTTGCGGGACCATTGCCTGCATGCCGGTACTTTTGGGCTGAAGATCGAAATAACTGGTGGTTTGAGGGCTCTCTAAGCTGACAGCAGTCAGTCAGGAATATTTCAATACAAATATAATCTCCAAAAGAAAGAAATTCAGATTATGCCATTGGGGAGTCATCCCGCATTGGTTAAGAGCAATCCTGAAAAGATCCGCAGCTCTTAACCGGTTTTTCGTATACAAGAGCCAGGACTGATACACACATGACACCAATCAGGAATCCCGATAGATTTTCTGTTCAAAGCCTGACAATGATGTCATGCCGGCGAAATCCTGCAGTTCGGGCATGGATCATTTGGTCCCTGGTTTTTCTTGCACTCGTCGTACTCATTTCACCGGTATCTGCCGGAACGGTATCCCTTCCGGACATGAAGGGGATTCCCGGGCTGGTTGTCATAAACGGGGACAGCATCAGTCTCTCCCCTGCTGCGTTTGTCATGAAAGCACCTGTAGCAGATCCTGTCCCGGCAGAGGCACGGAACCCTGAAGAGAGTATACAGAATATCAGGCGTGCATTCCGGTACGAATGGGGGCATGGTATCTGGTCGGCAGAAAATGCCGGCCAGAGCACGCGTATCCGGGTCAGTGGAAACGACGGCGTCACCCTGTCAGGCACTGACGGTTCATTCGGGATGCAGCTTTTTGCGATTGGCAGGGACAACCAGTCCGTCCAGATCGTGCCCGGCGTAATCAGCGCTGACGGGGGAAAGCTGGGAATCCGCCGGACCGAATATACGGAATGGTACCTGAACAACGCTGACGGGATCGAGCAGGGCATGACCATCCCGGCCCACCCCGCGGGCACCGGCAGGCTGCATGTATCCTACAATCTTTCCGGTGATCTTACACCATCCCTGGCGGGACAAACCCTCATCTTTTCCGGCCGGGATGGCCCGGTATTCATCTACGCCGGCCTGAGTGCACGCGATGCAGCAGGACGGGTTCTCCCGGCCCGGCTGCACCTCGCGGGAAGCACCCTCACCTGGGATATCGATGATACCCGTGCTGTCTATCCGGTCACCATCGATCCAACGGTAACTCAGGTAAAAGCCCTCACCGCTTCTGACGGGAAAAAAGAGGACTACTTCGGTTATGCTGTTTCAGTGAGCGGAAATACTGCGGTTATCGGTGCTCCCAATGCTGATATTGGCGGTCTGGACCGGGGTGAGGCATATGTCTTTTCAAAGGACTATGGCGGTACCGATAACTGGGGCCAGGTGAAGAACCTCACCGCTTCGGACGGGGCAGATAACGACTGCTTCGGCCATTCGGTGGCAGTGGACGGGAGTACTGCGGTTATCGGCGCAATCTGTGCAGGTACCACTCATACGGGTCAGGCATATGTCTTTTCAAAGGACTATGGCGGTACCGATAACTGGGGCCAGGTGAAGATTCTCACGGCCTCGGATAAGGCCAATGGAGCCTACTTTGGCGAGTCGGTAGCAATAAACGGGAATACCACGGTTGTCGGTGCAATTAACGCAGATGCCAGCGGTGCATATACCAGCCAGGGCCAGGCGTATGTCTATTACCGGGATCGCGGCGGGGCCGGCCAGTGGGGTCAGGTTGCAATCCTGAATGCCTCCGACAGGAAAACGGGTGCCAGCTTCGGCAGGTCTGTTGCGGTCTCCGGAACCACCGTGATTGTCGGGGCAAATGATGCTACTGTTGACGATAAAAGCAAGCAGGGTGAAGCCTATATTTTTTATCAGGACCAGGGAGGTGCCGGCAACTGGGGTCAGGTGCAGGTTCTTACCGCATCCGATGGGGAATTCGAGGCCGGCTTCGGCAATTCAGTAGCCGTGGACGGGAGTACCGCAGTTATCGGGGCGATCAACGGCACTGTTTCCGGTAAAACCTGGCAGGGTAAAGCCTATATCCGCTCCCGGGACCAGGGAGGTGCCAATAACTGGGGTGAAGTAAAGATCCTTACCGCCTCAGATGGAGCCGCAGGCGAACAGTTCGGTCACGGGGTGTCAGTCAACGGGAGCAGAGCCGTTGTCGGGTCACCCTATGCGAGCTCCGACAAGAGCTACAATGGCAAGGTATATGTTTTTTCAAAGGACCAGGGAGGTGCTGGCGCGTGGGGTCAGGAGCAGATCCTGCAGGCTTCCGACCGGCAGGATGATGACAAATTCGGGTATTCCGTTGCAGCGGAGACGGTGAATGTCGTTATCGGGGCTGCCAAAGCCAATGTTTCCGGCCAGCTCGAGCAGGGCAAGGCCTATGTCTTCGCGACACCAACGCCGACGCCGCCCACACCAACGCCGACGCCACCCCCCTACGGTGGATCGGATGATACCGGCCGGAAATCTGTATCCCCCTCGTTGAAAGCCCCGTTACAGAGACCGCTCTCAACCGTTCTCTTGAATGTAGGCCAGATTGGCCGGACCCCCATAGTCCGCGTGGAGATCACCGGTGTCGAAGTCAAAGACATGATCATCAGCGCAAAGGAAGCGGACGGGCCCGGGAGCGGCGTACCCCCGCCCCCGGGAGTTGTGTACGAGTACGTGGATATCTCCCCGGCCCGCTTCACCGAGATAACCGATGCGAAGATCGTCTTTGTTGTCCCGCTCTCGTGGATCGATGAGCACCATCTCATCCCGCAGGAGATCGTCCTGTTTCACCATGACGGAACAACGTGGGAGGCTCTCCCCACTACCCTGACCGCGATCAAGGATGGGGAGGCCTATTACACGGCGGAAGGATCCGGATTCTCACGGTTTGCCATCACCGGGCAGCTCAATGCAACGCAAAGCCGGCAGAATGTAACCCCGCAGCGAACTGTACAGACGGTTGGCGATCTGGCACAGGCAACGGTCACAGGATCTCCGGCGATACCGGCATCTCCGGCAATGCTCGCCCCGGTTGTTACCGGGACTACGGCGATACCGGCTGAAAAATCTTCGCCGGCCCTTCCGTTTGCGACCATCGCGATTGCCGGCGCAGCGATTGTGATCCTCGCCTGCTGTATCTTCCTGATCCGGCGCTGGTATATCCGCCGGCAGAACCCGGCGCTCTTTGAGAAGTACGAATGAATGCGCTTTTCCCGGGATACGCCCGTTTTTCCATGCCATGGCCCGGGGGTATCTCCTGAAAAAGGTTTCAAGATCTCCCGGCCAATATATCCTGCATACATCTCCCGCGGAGCCTCAGCATGAGTTTTTCCATCACGACAGAACGGCTGGTTCTTGAAGATCTCACCTGGGACGACCTTGCCAGCCTGAAACGTATTGCCCGCGACCCATCCCTGATGAAGTACGTCCTGATCTGGCTTGAGAACGATGAGCAGGTTACCGGATTCCTCAGGCACGCAATCGAGGAATCGCAGCGCCCGGAAGACCGGATGGATTACGTACTTGCAGCAAGGACAAAGGAGACCGGGGCCTTTGCAGGTCTCACGTTCATCGAGATCGACCGCAAACTCATGAGCACGGCGGAGGTCGGGATTGTCCTGCTTCCGGAGTACTGTAAGGCCGGGTACGGGTATGAGATTCTCCGGAGGTATATCTCATTCGGGTTTGAAACGATCGGGATGCACCGGATATACGGGAAGTGTGATGAGCTGAACCTCGCATCTGGCCGTCTGATGGAGAAGTGCGGGCTCACGTACGAGGGTACGATCCGCGAGCATGTCTGGCTCCGGGATCACTGGAGGTCGACCCGGTATTGCGGGATGCTTGCGCAGGAATACTTTTCCAATGGCCATGGTGAGGAAACATCCCGTGATACGGTCTCCATCGTATCAAAAGAATGAGTGGGTACAGCAGATTATTTCGCTTTTTTCCGGGCCTCGTTGATGGCATCCCGTTTCTCCGATGCAGCGGTAAAGAGCCCGGCAACAACCTGGAGTGTCTTTGCAAATTCTGCCATATCTGTCTCTTTCCCCCCGACAGATGGTGGCTTGTACGGGATATATCCAGATTCGGAGAAATCATCCTCCGATACCAGTGCAGTAAATTTCCTGCCGATCTCCGGCTCAATGACCGCGTCCATAGGGTTCTCGCCCCGGAACTGTACCTCGATTTTCAGTGCCGCCTCAAGCTGTTCGGGCGTAGTGGTTGCGAAACCTACAACGATTACCTCCCGCGGGTCGAAGATATTGATCAGGCTGAACATCCGGTTGCTGCCTCCCTGCCACTCCTTTCCTCCGACACCGAATCCCGTGGTGTGGAACCATGCCCTGCGGAAATCATCGTATGTCTTTCCTTCTTTCAGCCTCCGCGTGATGATGGAGACCGTTGTAACAAGCCCGGGTTTTTCTGCTGCCATACCTGCCATTACGGGTAATTGCGTGAGCTGGTATTTATGGGTTGTTTGGAAAACGCCCGTACAACCGGGGGATCGAAGCGGCATCTGCAATAACCCGGGGGACATGGCAGGCCTTCCCGGTACATTGCCAGGATCAGTTGTCATTACCCGGAGGGGGAAAAACCGGGTCGGATCGAAAAAACCCGCTGCATTATTCCTTTAAACCGGAATTTTCCTTTGTGACGGTAAAGCGGTACGCACCTTCAGGAAGTACAATCTCGAACCTCGCCCCCTTTTGCGGTTCGCTGTTCTCGGTGATGGTAATGCCGGTGATCCCGAGGATCTCCCGGGAGAGAAAAAGCCCGAGGCCGGTATTTTTTCCGAACCCTTTCTCGAAGAGGCGGGCTTTGTCCGGAGCGGCAATTCCAGCACCGTCATCCTCGAATACGATAACAACCCCGCTTCCGGCCCTCTTCGAAGAGACGCGGATCGCGGTCATACGGTCCCCGCCGTACCGGAGGGCATTGTCAATAAGGTTGTAGAAAACTTTCTCCATGAGGGGATCAGCGAACACCTCAAGGGACGGATCTCCGGTATCAACACGGATATCCCGCATCGGAAGGTGGGGAATAACCTTGTTGATAACGGTATGAAGATTCTGCCATGCGGGAACCTGCACCCCCATTTCCTCATAGTCCTTGGTGAAATTGATCAGGTGGGCGATGGTATCAGTGATCTGCCTCTCCTTAGTAATCAGTTCAGATATGCGGGCCGGATCCCCAAGGGATTTGCCGGATACTGCAAGATATCCGGAGAGGGCAGTGAGCTTGTTCCTGATATCATGGCGTGTAATCCCTGACAGGAGATTGAGTTTCCTGTTGGCCAGTGTCAGCGCTTCCTTTGCACGGACTTGTGCAGTGATATCCATCAAGGAAGCTACTGACTTTCCCGTCTCAGGAATTACATCGATGGTTAAGAAGATATCACGGATCTCACCGTTTTTTGTCACAAACCGGAATTCGTAATGTCTCATGGCATTTTCATGCCGTTCCCTGCGCAGGCGGTGCTGGGTAAGCATCATTTCCAGATCTTCTTTGACCACGAATTCCGTCCAGTTCTTCTTTCCCTCCAGTTCCTCTCTTGAATATCCTGATAATCTCTCAAATTCGGCATTGGCGATGGAAATCCGGGTATTTTCTTCCAGGAGGACGGTAGCAGTCCCGGTATTCTCAAATATGGTCCGGTACCTGTTCTCGGATTCCTTGAGATCTTTCTGGGTCCGTTTCAGTTCAGTGATATCGGTGATCGTTTCGATAGCCCCGGCAACGCTCCCGGCTTCGTTGTAGATTGGGGCGGCAATGGCCCGTACGACCGAGGCTTTGCCCCGGAGTACCGGATTCTGGGTCTCGACAGAAAGGATCTCCCCGGTCCGTTTTATCTCGAGATAATCTCCCTTTTTCAACTCATCTTCCGGTGCAAAGATGAGATCGATCAGGATCGGCCTGCGGTGTCCGTAAAACGGGAGGGCATATTCGTAATTCCCCCTCCCGATGATATCTTTTGCACGGACCCCGGCCATCTCTTCAATCGCCCGGTTCCACGCAATAACCGTGCCCCTCCGGTCAATGACAAAGGTGGCATCCGGCAGATAATCAATGGCCCTTGACATCTCGATCTGGTACCGCGCAGCCCTCTCTTCTGCAGCCTTTATCGCGGTGATATCATCACAAATCCCGTCTATCCAGGCAATCGTTCCATCCGGGTTCTTCTTTGCCTGTGCCGTGATCGAAACCCGGATGGGCGTCCCGTCTTTCTTTTTCAGCTGCAGTTCATAGTCCCTGACAAAACCCTCTGTCATTAACACCCGCATGAGTTTTTTATGATCTTCGGGATCGTCAGAGGTATCCGTGACCGGGTGTTCCTGGCATTCATGCAATGATTCATACCCGAACATCCTGACAAATGCCGGGTTTGCCCAGAGCCACCTGCCGGAAAATTCAGCGGTGCTCCGGTAGACCCCCACCGTGAGGTTATCCACGAGAGAGCGGTATTTCTCTTCATTTGCCCGGAGTGCATCTTCTGCCAGCTTACGTTCGGAGATGTCTTCATGCATTATAATGACGTTGCGTATAGTCCCGGCTGCATCCCGGACCGGGTAGATATGACCCAGGACCCACCGTTTTCGTCCGGCTCCGATAACCGGGCTGGTATCATAGTTCACTGCGGGAATTACCGTTGCCTCCCCGGAAAATCCCTCCTTTATATGCGGCATTATTCCCAGGCTGGTGAGCTGTTCATCCCTGAGTATATTGTAGTCCTTCAGATTCTCCAGGGTCAGTCCCCAGAGTTCCTCAAAGGCACGATTGACCTGTACAGTCCGGCCATCCGGTGACAAGACCTGAATGCTCAACGGGGATTGCTCGATCATGGTTCTGACGCGTTCTTCACTCTCACGGAGTGCATCTTCCGCGAGTTTACGGCCGGTGATATCGCGGAAGATCCCCTCCACTCCGAGGAAATTCCCGGAATGATCATAATAGCGGTGGCTGCTTGTTGAGACCGGCACCGGAGTCCCGTCCCGCTTTTTCAGCGTCACTTCGTAATCCGTGACCGATCCCCTGCTGGCCAATCCGGCAAGGAGTTTTGAGCGTTCTTCCGGATCGTAATAGAACGATTGTGCGATATTCTTCCCGAGCAGGTCGGATACCGAATCGTACCCGAGCAGGCGGGCCGCAGATGGGCTTGCCAGTATCATGTTTCCTTTGGTATCGCTCCGGTAGTAGGCATCCTGGATATCGTCAAGGATGCTGCGGTAGTTCTCCTCACTGGTGCGGAGAGCGTCCTCGCCCTTTTTCAGATCGTCATATTGTTCCCGCAGCTCTTCTTCATCCCCGGTAATCTTCTCATATGCGGCCCTCAGTTCATTCTCAGTCATCTTCCGGTCAGTGATGTCCCGGATGGATTCGATTGCACCGGTGATGGTGCCGTGCGTGTCATAGAGCGGGGATGCGATAAACCAGAGGTAGGCACCTTTTCCGCCATAGAGAATGGGAATGTAGATCTCCGAGACCAGTTTGTTGTCCTTTCTGGTGATGTGGGCATATTTTTTCCAGGTCTCGTCATCCTCCCTTAAGACGAGGTCGAGGAGGATAGGCCTTCTTGTTCCATAGAACGGGAGTGCATAGGCATGATCCCCGGTTCCCAGGATCTGCTCTTTTATGACGCCGGTCATCTCCTCCATAGCCCGGTTCCATGCGATGACCTTTCCGTCCAGGTCGATTGCAAAGGTTGCGTCCGGCAGGTGATCGATGATGTCGGTCATCCGCTGCCGGGATTCCTTCAGTGCATCCTCGGTACGCCGGCGTTCTATGGCGAGTTTGATCTTATGCTCCAGTTCTACGAACAGTGCCGTGGGATCGCCCCCCTTCTGGAGGTAGAAATCAACACCATTGTTCACCGCCTCGATGACCACTTCCTCGCGGCCCCGGCCGGTGAAGAGTATGAACGGGATTGCGTTGTGCTCCGCTCTTAATAATTTGAGAAAATCGAGGCCGTTCATTTCCGGCATCTGGTAATCGGAAACGATGCAGTCGATGGCAGATTTTTTCATTGCCTGGATGCCCTCTTCTGCAGAGAGGCCCGTCTCCAGCGTGATGGAACCCGACAGCTCGAGAAATGTTTTTCCCAGTTCCAGGAGATCCGGCTCATCATCAACATAGAGGACGGTATACATGACAGGTTATCCGCTTCAGGCAATGGGATAGTGTCACTCTGGTTGTTAATAATGATATTTCCTTTGAGGCATCTTAAAGTAAATTTGACGGCAGCCAGAAGCGGACAGGTATGCAAACTCCCGACCGGGGGGTCGAATCCCATGACCCAGCACGGTCACTTGTCGCAATGCGGTACGTGAGGGTGGAACCGGGAAATGAGTGTGCCGGGGGTCGGGCCACTTCTATCCGGTGGGGCGGATGGTTTGGGATATTACGTATACGGTCCGGTTAGTCGGGGGGGATGGGGTCGGACAGGTACAAACCGATCCCATGCGTTAAGGAATATCCGGGAAGTTCACGTCAGAAATTTCCTGTCTTTTCGCATTGCCTGTGGCCCCGGTTTTTAAAAGTACACCGCACGACCCCCTCAACAGGCATAGACATTTTGCCGCCACATGGCCTGATTTTTAAGTGAATTTCACGATGTAACATTTGTAAGCGTGGATGGGAATAAAGGCTCCTTATCGCGAGGGGGGTCGGGCGGTGTACTTTGCATGGCAGGCCGGGAACTTTCGCAAGTGAGTGCAGGTTGCCTGGTATCTTGAGAAAGCAGTGAGTTTGCCCCCCGCTGATACGGGTCGCCCGGCTGCCTCGTCGGGGCCTCGTGGGGTGAGGGTGGTTCTTGGAACCAAATATTTGAGTGTTCAAGTCGAAAAAATTATATGAAAAATATTTCCGGGTTTTTCATAACCACTCATCATGGAATTTTAATATCAGTAATTTTGCTGCGGGCCTGGTACTGGCAGCCGGGTGCATAACATCATCGCCAGCACCTGTCCCTCATGCCGGATCTACGATTGTCTCCAAGACATCTGCTCTGCCAATTACCACGAGTCCCGTCATTATAACCACGGCACTGGCTCTATGCCCGCAGGAAAATAGCAGCAAATTCATCAGCATCAGTCCCATTTCCGATCATGATCTTGGAGAGATCGTTACTTTCAATGGAACCACGAACCTGCCAGCTGGAGAAAAGATCATTCTGGGAATCAGTACTACCAGTTTTCATTCCTGTCCAAAGACGAGATATCCTTGCAAAAATCCGGATACGGTGAATGCCATCTGCTGTAGCGGAGGTTTCAACAGGACAATTGCGATTATTCCGGGCAACTGTGGAATCAATACTTGGTCGTTTACCGTCAATACTTCAGAGTATGATTTCCGGCCTGATTTTTACATGGTTTATGCAGTGTCGGGACAAATATTTGGACAGAGTTATTTCACGATTCGGGACAAACCAACAACGGAATCCCCACACTAGATGTTAATATTTTTTTTAAGTTGAAGAATAGAAAATCGGATTACTTTTTCTTCATGTGTCAAGGGAACACTTCCCAAGATCACCTTTATGTCCTTTCCCATCAATATTTACAGACCCAAGCTAGGAACCCGCTAATACGGGACGGCATGGTGCAAAGACTATGGCAGAAGTGGTCGAGGTTTTAGTACCCGGCGGAAAGGCTACAGCAGGTCCACCATTAGGACCATCGCTCGGACCACTCGGTATCAACGTGAAGGGAGTCGTAGACGAGATCAACAAGAAGACCGCCTCATTCAACGGAATGCAGGTCCCGGTCAAGATCGAAGTCGACGCAAAGAAGAACTTCACGGTCACGGTGGGTATTCCGCCGACGACGGCCCTCATCAAGAAAGAGGCCGGTATCGAGAAAGGTTCCAAAGAGCCCAACGCCATTGTGGCAGGCAACCTGCCATTCGAGGCCGCTGTCAGAATTGCCAACATGAAACTCGAAGGCATGCTCTCCTACGAGCTGAAGACTGCCGTAAAGGAAGTCATCGGAACGTGTGTCAGCATGGGAGTTACCATTGACGGAAAGAAGGCCAAGGATGTCTTCGCCCTCATTGATGAAGGCAAGTACGACAGCAAACTCGTGAAATAAACAGGAGAAAACCATAGGAGATCGGTAAGGCCGGTCGCAGAACTATGGAGGAATCTGATGGTTGATAGGGCCAAAATTTTGGAAGCCGTAAAAACGGCGATTGAGAAAGCGCCAGAGCGTAAGTTCTCTGAGAGCATCGATATTACCATCAATCTCAAGAATATCGATATGGCGCAGCCGAAAAATCGTATCGACGAGACGATCATGCTCCCCCACGGTACCGGCGAGAAGATCGGTATCTGTGTCATCGGCAAGGGCGATATCGTCACGCAGGCAAAGGATGCCAAAGTCGAACTGATCATCGGCCCTGAAGAAGTTGAACGGCTCGGCGGCTCACCCCGCGAAGCACGGAAAGTAGCGAGCAAATACCGGTACTTCCTTGCAGAGACGGGTGTCATGCCAGGTGTCGGACGGTACTTAGGTCCCCGGCTCGGTCCGCGGGGCAGGATGCCGATGCCGATTCCCGGCGGGCAGGATATCCGCCCGATTGTCGAGCGTCTCCGAAACTCGGTGAAGATCCGTACAAAAGACAAGACGGTCTTCTCCACCAAGGTCGGAACGACCGCCATGAAGCCGGAGCAGGTCGCTGAGAACATCGAGACGATCGTCAAGAGGATCGAGGCTGTCCTTGAACAGGGTCCCCTGAACGTCCGTTCCGTCTTTGTCAAGACCACGATGGGTCCCGCAGTGAGGCTGGAATAATGGCGGTATATACCCACCACCTTCCCGCGTGGAAGAAGGACGAGGTCGCTGACATCAAGAAGAACGCAAAGGAGTACAAGCTTATCGGGCTTGTCGACATGTACGGTATTCCCGCACAGCAGGTGCAGCAGATCCGCAGGAACCTCCGCGGAAAGGCTGTCATCAAGGTGACGAGGAACACCCTCATCAAGCACGCGTTCGAGGAGATCGGCGGGGACATCAAGAACCTGTCGAAGTATATCTCCGGTCACTCGGCGATCATCTTCACCAACGACAATCCGTTCAAGCTCTTCAAGCAGCTCGAGAAGACTAAGACCAAGATGGCGGCAAAGGCTGGCGAGAAAGCGCCGGAGGATATCGTCATCGAGAAGGGTCCCACCAGCTTCAAGCCGGGCCCGATTGTCGGTGAGCTCCAGCAGGCCGGCATCCCCGCAGCTATTGAAGGCGGTAAGGTCAAGATCAGAGAGACCAAGACGGTTGTCAAGAAAGGCGCCGTTATCTCGGCAAAACTTGCCACGGTCCTCGCCAAGCTCGATATCAAGCCCATGGATGTAGGTCTTGCCCTCCAGGCAGCTTACCATGATGGCGGTATCTTCGAGCCCTCGGTGCTCGCGGTTGACGAGACGGTAATCCTCGGACAGATCGCGCTTGCCAGCAGGCAGGCACTCGCCCTCTCGGTCGAGGCAGCGATCCCGACGAAGGACTCGATGGATGCAATCCTGATTAAGGCTGTCAGGGATGCACGCGGTCTTGCAATCGAAGCAGCGATCTACGAGAAAGACGTTGTCGATGCGATTATCGGTAAAGCGTACAGAGAAGGCCAGGTCCTCAAGACCCTGGTAAAATAATATTTGAGATTAACAACAGGTGATTTACGATGGAGTATATCTATGCAGCACTTCTCCTGCACAAAGCAGGCAAGAAAGTCGATGAGAACGGCGTCAAGGCAGTCCTTACCGCCGCAGGTGTAGCAGCAGACGAGTCAAGGATCAAGGCACTCATTGCAGCGCTCGATGGCGTCAACATTGAGGAAGCTATCAAGGCAGCAGCAGCAGCCCCGGTAGCCGTTGCAGCAGCACCCGCAGCAGCAGGCCATGCAGCAGCACCCGCCAAGGAAGAGGCAAAGGAAGAGCACAAGAAGGAAGACGAAGAGAGCGGCATGGCAGGGCTCGGTGCCCTGTTCGGCTAAATCTTTTTTCTTTCTCTTGTGTCCGTCTGAGTTACAGCATCCTGTTTTAATTCCTGCCGTTTCTGGCAGTTACGTTATTCCCTGAACATATTTCCCCTTCCGGAAATGTAGTATTCGGAGAGGGAGCTGCGGGTAAGTCAGGTCATGGGGGGATCTGAACGGGCGGGTGTATACGGAATATTCGCCCTCAAAAAAGATTCCTGCGATCAGTTCCCGGCAGAGCGGAGCCGGTATCCGGTCCACTCGCCCCGGTCACAGGCCGGTTCGGGATTCTGCATCCGGGAAAAGACAAACTCGAATGCGTCCTGCTCCACGGCCTGCCTCCCCGTCTCTTTGCAGAACCGGACGAATGCCTCGTACATCTGCGTGCAGGGAACCCGTGCGGCGGGATCAGCGATGAGGATCTCCTCGTGGAACTTCCAGATTCCCTCGAACTCCAGGTCGTCGTCCACGAGGGGTTTCAAAAGTTCCTCGTCGATCGTTTCTGAAGCATCCTGTTGCCGGGTGGCTTCTTCGATGTCACGATAATAGTCGGCAACGAGGGTGAGCCCCTGGCGGAGATCGTTGAGCTCCTGCTCGAGATCTTTTAATTTTTTTTCCTGATCGGTAAGCGGGTCAGCCGGCTCCATTTGTCTGATGATTCATTATGCGTTGGCACTGATAAACTGCTCGAACGTCCGGGCGTTTTCGGCACAACCGCCTCAGGTGCGCTGCTCCAGCAGTTTTCCCGCGTAGACACACTGCCCGAACGAGACACACCCGTCCCCGAGCGGGTATTCCGCGTTGATCCGGCAGGCCAGTCCCGCTGCCTCCACTTCACGACGGATCGTCTCGCGGATCGCGTGATTGTAGGCAACCCCGCCGCTGATCGCGACCATGGTATGCCCGTCCCGTCCGGCAGCATGAATGGCCATCCGGGCAATGCCCCGGGCAAGGTTGTACTGGAACGAGGCTGCAACCGAGCTTATATCACGACGGTCCGGATCCGGTCCTTCCGGAAGCCGGCAAAGAGCGGTCTCGATCAGGGAACGGGAAGAGAGGACTTCGCACCCGTCCTGCATCGAGAGAGGGATCTTCCACACCTCTGCAGTTCCTCCCGCGGCAGCAGATTCCAGTTTCATGGCCGGCTCACCGTCATATGTCCGCTCCCGGCAGATCCCGAGCAGGGCAGCAGCTGCATCCAGCACCCGGCCGGTACTGGTTGTCCGGGTAACGTTGAACCCCGAGGCCACCTGCTTTCTGAGTACGCCGAGTTCGATATCCGACCAGCCCCGGCTCGCGAGGAGACCGGTGATCCTCTCGTCCGGCAGGATGCCGTAGAGCATACGCTCGGGGAACCGGGTTGCAAGGTCCCCGCCCGGCATTGCCATTGGTTCAAGGTGGGCCACGCGCTTAAGGTCCGGCACAACCCCGGAAAAGATCTCGCACCCCCAGACCGAGCCGTCGTCGCCGTACCCGACGCCATCGATTGCAATGCCAACGCATGGCTCCGTAGTAGCGGCGGCTATGTGGGCCCGGTGGTGCTGCACGGGAATGAGTTCGAGCCCGTGGTCTGCTGCAAGCTCGCGGGCGAAGCGGGTGGAGAGGAACTGGGGGTGCAGGTCGTGGGCTATGACATCATACTTCGCGCCAAGAAGCCTGCCGATGTTCCGGACTGTCTCCTCCAGATATTCCAGTGTCGGCGGATTTCTCACGTTGCCCACATGGGGGGAGGTTATGGCAAACCCGTTTTTGTAGATCGTGGCATTGACATTCAGTTCGGGACCGACAGCGAGGATACAGCGGTTCCCGAGATCGATGGCGGTTCTTTTCGGGGCGATTCCCCGTGAGAGCCGGATGATATAGCCGTCCCGTATCACCGAATCGTCGACACGATTGACTATCGCCCGGTTGTGGAAAAGGAAAAAGTCAGCGTCGCGGTTCAGTTTTGCCATGGCCACATCGATCTCTGTTATCATCGGGTACCCGGGCATGTTGGCGCTCGTCATGATCAGGAGCGGGTGCCTCAGGTGGGAGAAGAGGAGGTGGTGGAGACCGGTGTAGGGAAGCATGCACCCGATGGTATGGAGATTGCTGATGGTGGCATGGGCCGTCGGGTCGCGCTTCTCCAGGACAAGGATGGGGTGGACCGGTCCCTCAAGCAGGCGCCGGTCCGTGCTGCTGATGTGTGCCAGGGCATCGATATGGTCCGGACGAACCATGATGGCAAACGGCTGCTCGATCCGGCCGAGGCGGTGCTTGAGGAGATCGGCAGACTCCTCGATGCAGACGAGATGGAACCCGCCGATGCCCCGGATTGCCAGAATTTTGCCGTCGTCGAGAAGCCCTGCCGCCTCCGCGACTGGATCCGGGCAGTCGACGGGATGGCCAAGCCGGTCGAAGAGCCTGAGTTCCGGGCCGCAATTCGCGCAGGCAATCGTCTGGGCATGGTGGCGCCGGCAGCCCGGGTCGCTGTAATCGGATTTACAGACCGGGCACATCGGAAACTCTGCCATCGCCGTCCGCTCGCGGTCATAAGGAATATCGTTGATGATGCTGTAGCGGGGCCCGCAGTTCACGCAGGACGTGGCCCAGTAGCCGGAATATCTCCCGCCACGCCGGGAGATGTCAGCAATACAATCGTCGCAGATCGCAATGTCCGGCGGGATCATGCCCGAGAACGAGCCTGTGCCGCTCTCAAGAATAAAAAAACCATCCGGGATATCGGCCGCAGTGTCGGCAATAGTAACTGAATCGATTATTGCAAGCGGTGGTCCCCGGGAGACGGCAGCGGCAAACAAATCGAAGTTCTCTCCCCGGGCAAGGATCTCGACTTCGCTGCCGAGATTTTTCACGGTGCCGGCGATCGAAAGAGCGCATGCCTGTGCATAGACAAAAGGGCGAAACCCGACTCCCTGGACAATTCCGCGAACTGTAATTTTGCCCTTTTTCTGCATGGTTTTGTCGCAAAATTTTATTGATGCACAGAGCGATATAATGATAGGGTTTTCACTGTGCCGGGCCATATTCGAATCGTAAATGATCCCGTAGAGCTAGTTCCTCTCCTGATGACGTTCAACGATCCTTCCTTTAAGAAGGTCTACGAACTTTTGAACAAATCGTGGCTGACCGAAGATGAGATCCGGGCGCAGATTGACAGCGACTGCGTACCGTTGTGTCTCCAGATCCTCAAGAAGGGCAATCTTGTGGAAGAGCAGTGGCGGATGCCAAAGCCGGGCGCTAAACCGGAAAAAGAGTTCCGGGCCACCTACAATAAATTCCGGGCGAACTTCCAGTGCAATCTCTCTGACCTCTCCGATATCCTGTACATCTCGCTCTCGAACGACGAGAACCTCCGGGGAGTCGTCGAACAGATCGAGGGAGAACTTGGTAAGGGCAACAGTTCCATCAACGACCTCTCAAGGAAATTCAATGTCAGTCCGATCTTCATCAAGGGGCTTGCGAAAAGGATAACCCACATGGACGTGAAAGGGCAGGGACTGGTGCTGCTTGACACCGGGCGTTAAGGATCCCCTCTATTCTATTCTGCGCAGCAAGCGCGAAGTCTCGCGCCTGCAGATCCTTGTCGAGATTGCCGAGCATCAGCCGGCCGTCCGGCAGCAGGAGATTGCCGAGAAACTCGGGGTCACCCCGCAGGCGATCTCGGAATATATCCGCGAACTGGTTGACGAGGGTATGGTCTATGCCAGCGGCAGGGGCAATTACGAGGTGACCAAATCCGGCATCGAATGGGTGCTCGAGAATGCGGAATCGCTTGAGACCTATGCCCGGCATATCAGGCGCGACATCATCCAGCAGGTCTCGGTCTGGACGGCTGTTGCGGCCGAAGATTTAAAAAAAGGTGACGAGGCGGGCGTCTTCATGAAAGACGGTTTCCTCTATGCCGGGAAATCGGCCATGTCCGCAACGGGCTCGGTCATTGCCGATGCAAAGAAAGGCGAGGATGTCGGTGTCTCCCGCCTCAACGGGATCATCGAGCACAAGGAAGGAAAGATCCATGTCTGCAAGGTTCCCCGGGTGCTCTACGGGGGGTCCAGGCGAATCAGGAGGGAGGAGATGCTTGAGATCTGCTCCCGTGCGGGCATTGTCGCGGCAGTCGGGCTCGAAGCGTATATTGCCCTGACGGCAGCGGGAAAGAAACCCGACATGTTCTTTGGCGCCCGGGAAGGAGTGATCGAAGCGGCATTTCACGGGATCGACTGCGCAATCGTGATCGTTGACGAAGAGTTCACAGACTTTTTGAAGAGACTCGAGAGCGTGGAGCTCCCCTACATCATCCACGACCTGATCGTGCCATGAAAGTTGTTATCCAGCCCCAGAAAGGGGGAAGCTATAAACTGATCTTTTTCGATGGCAGGAACACGCGGGGAGCTGGTTTTGTCGAGCTGATGGAGACCCCCCGGGGACCCCGCCCCACCAAGTACCGTGTCCGGTGGGGGGGGAAGAAAGAGTACCGGCATACGCCGTCAAAGGAACTCATCGCCCAGCTCCGGGAATCTGATGTGCGTCTGATCAAGCCGGATCCGCAGTTCATTGCGTTCCTGGGTGCTTTCCAGATCCGTAACGGGACCATCGATGCCTGCCGCATGTGCCTGCTGGATGACAAGGTCACCGTAATAACCGACGAGAATGCCGTGACCTTTGGCAAGGGCGAGCGGATCTGTCTTGATTGCGGGAGGAGGGAACTCCGAAGGGAGGTCTCGCATATCGGCCGGCTCGGGAGGGACGGGATCTCCCATCTCGAAAAACTCCTCCTCCAGTTCCGGAACCTCGACCGGGTCCTCGCAACCCTCCAGCCCGAGAAGCTCACGATGGCTTCGGCCCTCTTCGACAAGCTCGAAGCTCACCCGGTTATGGTCACCGCCCCGATCAACGAGCTGCCCCTGCCCCGCCCCTTCATCGAGGCCTGTGGTGTAAAGCAGCTGATGCCCGCGCAGCAGCTAGCCGTTGAGGCCGGGCTGCTTTACGGGAAAGACCTGCTCGTGGTGGCGGCTACCGCGAGCGGCAAGACATTCATCGGCGAGATGGCCGGTCTCAAGAATTATCTCGAAGGACGGGGCCGGACGCTCTTTTTAGTCCCGCTCGTTGCGCTCGCGAACCAGAAGTACGAGCGGTTCACGGAACGGTACGGGAAACTGGCAAAGACGGGGCTCCTGACCGGTGTCTCAAGGCTCAATCTTCCCGAGACCCGCAAGGTCGGGGACCGTAACCCGCAGGCGCCGATCATAGTCGGGACGTACGAGGGTGTGGACAACATGATCCGGTGCGGCCAGAAGATGAAGAACATCGCAACGGTCGTGATCGATGAGATCCAGATGCTCGAGGACAAGGACCGGGGCCACCGGCTCGACGGGATGATCGCCCGCCTCAAATACCTCTGCCCGCAGGCCCAGTTCCTCTACCTCTCGGCAACGATCGGTTCACCTAAGGTGCTTGCAAAGAAACTGAACTGCACGCTCGTTGTCTATGCCGACCGGCCGGTCGGGCTCGAACGTTACCTCCTCTTTGTCGAGCGCAAGCAGAAGATTCCGACCATCAAGCAGATGACCACCGACGAGTACAAGCGGACCTCCTCAAAAGGGTTCCGTGGCCAGACGATCATCTTCACCAATGCCCGGGCCCGGTGCCACACTATCGCCGATGCCCTCGGTATCCGGGCTGCTGCATACCACGCAGGGCTCACCTCAGTGGAACGACGTGACGTGGAGACCCGTTTCTCGCAGGGAAAACTCATGGCGGTCGTGACAACGGCGGCTCTTGGTGCCGGCGTGGATTTCCCTGCATCGCAGGTTATCTTCGATGCGCTTGCCATGGGCCGGGACTGGCTCTCCGTACAGGAGTTCAACCAGATGGGTGGCAGGGCCGGTCGGCCGGACTTCCATGACCTCGGCCGCGTTGTTATCCTTGCCGAGCCTGGCGGCTCGTATTCCCGGGAGAACCCCTTTACGGAAGAGGAAGTGGCAATCCGGCTTCTCAAGGGTGAGATGGAGGAGGTTGCGCCCGAGCACGACCTGGAAGCGAGCTCCGAAGAGTACGTTGCCAATGCCATTGCATGCGATGGCGAAGAGGCGGATCTCAACCGGATCAACGGACTCATGGTCGGGAGCATGGAACCGGTCCTCCCGGAACTTGTTTCCCACAAACTCGTGGAAAGACGCGGGACAAAGATCGTCATGTCCCCGCTTGCAAAGGTGATGGCGGAGCACTTCATCGGCGTGGAACGGCTGCTGGAGATCCTCCGGCTCACGAAAATGATGCAGGACCCGACCGATATCATCGCTGAACTCGAGAGTGAGTCAGTGCACAAGGAAAAGGAGTCTCCGGCAAAAACAAAGGAGAAGACTCCCGGGAAAAGCCGGCGGAAATGAAGTGCCGGATTCGCCCAATATCTCTCCAAAACAATCAGATTTTACAAATATCTTCAATTTGAAGAGTTTTTTATTAATACAATACTATATATAGTTGAACGTTTAAGTGATGAATATGCGTTTGCAGGAAAAAAAGGGTTCCCCGGTAGAGCAGGACCTCCAGTACCTCACCCGGACCCTTACCTCCGACAATATCGATACCGGGCTGATGTTTGCCCCCAGTCGGAGTATCCGGGCATGCACTCCCTCGCTTGCAGCAACCGAGGGTGCAGGCCCCCTGGTCAGCGAGCGGCTGAAGCGCATCCGTGTGCCCCATACACCGAATGAATAGCCCGCAATGGCAGCAGGGTAGTCCCTGATGCCTGAGCCGGGATTCGCTGGTTTTCTTTAAAGTGTAAGGGAGCTGCAGCTCTGTTAAGAGTTCTTCGTCTGGCACTTTTCCCGGTTCATTGTGATACAGCTCCCGTCCCTGGCCGGCGATAATAAACTCCCGTTTTTCTGTGTAGGCAAAGATCCGGCTCCATGCCTCGTGGAGCCCGGTGCAGGGTACAAATGGCCGGCGCTCGAAAAAAGCATCTACTGCGGGAACGCCCGGCACACCCACAGATCATAAATCGGGTCGGCAGGGTTTTCCCTGATTTCCACCCTGCGGCCCAGTTCCTCGCCCCAGCTTTTGATGAGCAGGGCCTCCGGTTCCGTTCCTACGGTAATGAGCGTCTCTCTGGTCACGGCAAAGAGCTCGCCCACGATTTCGTGCCACATGTCTTCTGAGAAAGTATTGATCTCGCCCATCATGATCCCGATACCTTTTGGAACCGGATCAATGTACTGCGAGGTCTTCATGGCATCCAGCCACATCGTCTCCTCGGGAAGGAGCCTCCCGGTCGAAAGCCCCAGGGAGAGGAGCGCCTCATCATTATCGTACGAGAGCGGGGAGAAGCCAAGATCGCGGAGCACGAGAGACCCCACGCCGGAGCCGCAGCAGCAGTCGATGCAGGTCTCGCCCGAACCCGTTTTCCAGAATCCGGAGATGAGCCTGTTCAGGATCCCCCGTCGCGTGGGATTGAGATCCTCAATAGACGGGGGTACCTCCGTTTTTAAAAGGAGGCTGTAATACTCCCTCACCGCCGCTGCCCAGACTGCCCGGTCTTCCTGGTAGATCTCGCCACTGACGTTCTCGAATTTCTCAATAAGTACTGTCGATGGGTTCCGGTAGAGGAACGATCCGACAACCCAACAGTCGCCGTTCCGGAATGCAAGGGCAATCGGGTCTTCCTTCTCGTCCAGCAGGAGCAGGCCCTGGTTCCCTCCTGCGAGTAAGAGGGTGGTATTGTACCTGGGATCGGGAAGTACCGAGAACTGCGGTTCCACGAATACGACCTCATCCACGCCAAGAATTTCTGTTGCTTTCATGATCCACGCTCGATCCGCAGCCCGTGCGGAGCCTCGATGGTTCCGTCCACTTTCGCGTCCTCGTGGAGGACGATGGATTTCGCGATAACGTCACCGAGGATATGGGCGCCTTTATGCACATGTACCGTGCTGCCGCTCTCCACGTTCCCGTGGACCGTCACTCCGTCCACGACGCTGATCTTGTTTCTGGCCCGGAGACTGCCGAAAATGACCGTGTTCTGCTGGACATCGATGGAGCCGGCCCGGATGTTGCCGTGGAGCCGGCATCCTTTCCCGATCTTCATCGTGGAAGGTACTGCAAAGACTTTCATGTTGAGTTTCGAACGTGCCGGGATCATGAGCGGGATCTCCATCCTCTCCTCTTCGTCGTCGCTGAACAGGTTGTCGAGTATCCGGTCGAGTTCTTTCTCATTCTCGATTCGCAGGAGAGTCATCAGGTAGACGATGATGAACATGAAGACCGGCATCGGGTTTCGCACCTCGATGTCACCCCGTGCCTCGAATCCATCCCTGATCTCGACGTTCTCGCCGATATCAAGAGCCCCGAGAACAGAGAGTTTCCCGTTGATCTTCACGCCTTCGCCGATATATGCATCCTCTTTTGCAATGATGTCGCTTCCGATCTCGCACCAGTTCCCGATCCGTGCATCACCGCTTGCCCAGACGTACTCGCGGATCTTCGTGGACTCCCCGACGTAAACGTCTGCTCCCCGGAGGCCGTAGTCGATCTGGCAGAACTCGCCGATAACGATATTCCGGTCGGTCTTGATGCTGTGCTCCTGGAGCTCAGTCCCGTCAGGGAGGAGGCAGTGATTGTGCCAGTTTTTTACGGTGCGTTCTCTCATTGGTCCCCGGAAAATGTCGTTATGCGCCGAACTTGTGGGCCTTATTGATCAGGTCGAGCGCGATCGGCATCAGGGCGGTGCCTGTAATCCGGTTGAGACCGCCTTTTGCGCACGTATATTCGTCATAACGGACCACGTCGTCCATCCGCACCCCGTCGCCACGGATGAGGACCGGGACCGGATCGGCCGAATGGTCCTTGATGGTGCAGGGAGTGGAATGGTCGCCGCAGATGATGATGAGTGTGTCTTTCAGGCCCAGCAGGGGTTCGAGTTCACCATCGATCTTCTCGATGAAATCCCGCTTCTGTTCAGCGAGACCGTCATGGCCCGATTCGTCGGCTCCCTTGATGTTCATCAGGACGAAGTCTTTGGTCTTGAGTTCGTTTATGGCCGCTGCAACTTTCCCTTTAACATTGCTGTTCACCGAGCCGGTGATACCCGGGATCTCGATGTGGGGCAGGCCGACCGCCCGGCCGATACCCGTTATGAGGCTTGCCGCGGAGATGACCGATCCCGACAGGCCGTACTTCTTCTGGAACGGCTCGAAGTCGCCCATCTCCCCGGCACCCCGCATCAGGACGATGTTGGCCGGGTTCTGCCCTGCCTTGAGCCGGTCTGCATTTATTGCGTGATCGAAGAGGATCTTTGTTGACTGATTCACGAATTCGTTGCAGACCGCGGCGGTCTTCTCCTCCTTTGCCCCCGGCCGCATTGCTTTGACGGTGAGCGGGGAAACACCCTCTTTCTTGGGATCGTTGGAGGAGACGCAGTGGCTTAAGCCCTCGCCTTCCAGTGCAAGGGCAGCCCGGTGGCCGGCACCCGAGCGGAAGATGAACTCAACGCCGAATTTCGATAGATCGACACCTTCCTGGATAGCCCTACTCAGGGCTGCGGTGTCATGGATCCTGCCCGCACGGCGGTCGATGACCTGGCCCTGCGGGCTGATGGTTGCATAGTTGCAGCGGAACCCGATCATGCCGGCTTTCATGTCGATACCGGTGCCAACACATTCGAGCGGGCCCCGGCCGGTATAGTACCGGTAAGGGTCGTAGCCGAGAAGGGCGAGGTGGGCGGTGTCGGATCCCGGGCGGACACCGGGCGAGATGGTGTCCATGATCCCGCAGATCCCTTCGGCCGCGAGCTTATCGAGAACCGGTTTTCTTGCAGCAGAGAGCGGGGTCTTGCCCCCGAGCGCCGGACAGGGACGATCGGAGATCCCGTCCAGCACGAGAAAGAGGATCTTGTTTGCGGTCATTCGTATGAAATGGTTGGGCGCGAGGGGTAATATGGTTTCCCCGAATGCTCTCCTCCCCTTTTTGGGAAAGCAAAGAGATCTGGTCATTATCGCAGGATGACCGGAATTGATCGTGAAGAGCGATGATATATGGGTTTATTCCGGATAAAAAAGGGTTACCCGGTCCCGCTATGCAACTTTCGGGATCTTACATGTCTGGCATGTATAGTAACTCAGGTCATATTTTGCGTCAAGGCTGTCAAGCTTTGCAGATTCTGTCGTGGACAGGTGATTGATATCTCCTTCGATGGTGGTGTAAGTACGGGCATCCTGGTACTCTGACGAGACCGTGGAGAGCGATCTTCCCGTTCCCACGATGATCACTTCCGGCACTGAAGCCAGCGTCCCGAAGCTGAACTCCGACCCGTCGTAGGTGATGATGTTCGGCTCGGTCGCTTCGATAAACGCATACCCGGTTCCGCGGTAATCATAAGCGGAGGGAGCGGCGATTCCGGTGGTCATATGGTCTTCTTTGACAAAGTAAAAGACGGCCGACCCGTAGCCGAGTTTTTGGAGGAGCGAGGCAAGGAGCAGGGACTTCTCACCGCAGACACCCTGGCCGCTGTACAGGACTTCGTACGGGAACCGGTACTGGCTCCCGTCACGGTACGGGATATGCTGGACGAGACTTATGGCGATCCGCGCCTGGTCGTCCTGGACGGACGTCTTCTCCTGGATTGCCCTGGCAAGAGCGGCGATATAGGGCTGCTGTTCGGGATCGTTCACATACCCGAGGAAGTAAGCAGAGTTGCCGTTCTTTATCGAAGGCTCCGCTTTTTTTGTATAATCCTGGTAGACACTGGTCGATAAGGCAAGCGGGATGACGTCCGACTTTCCATTCAGTGTATAGGTATAATACTGGGCAATGGATCCTTCTGGCACGGAGATCCGGGGCAGGGTCGCCGGAGTTGGCTTGAGAGGTTTTGCGAAGGTCTGTTCTGTTGCGGGCACCGTGGTTTTTTCCGTAGTTACAGGGCCGGCAGGCTGTGTGACCGTGCACCCGGCGACAAGGACAAGAGCTGCAATTCCGGCTGCTACGAGAAGGGTAAGATAATGCGTCATGATTCCTGAGTAATGATCAACGAGACTCAAAATATAATTGATCTTTTAATAACGACGGTCAATTGATACATTTTCCTCCCGCTGTTGACGCTCCCGTCTCTTCGCCCCGCCGCTGTGGCGCCCCAGTAAGGATAATCAGCCGGAAGGTTTCAGAGAATCTTTTTCAGACAGCGAATATTGCAGTGCAAAATCCTACGAATCGTTTTGCGCGTAGGACATCATAATCGAATTTTCGTTGGATGAAAATTGAAATAGATTAATTTTTCATCTTAAAATTATGATTTCACATAAATATTAATGTCAGAAAAATTTCGATTGTTATTGATATCAGCATTAGGCGTTTTCTCCGTTCTATTTATTTTGTGGATTTACAGTAATCCATATCTTATATTCTCTACTCTTTCGTGCCCAGCATTTTGTCTAAATCCTTCTTATGAGGAAAATATAATACAACCAAATCTTTTTTTTAGAGAGAAGTACGTTAAAGAAATCTATCCACTTGGTAATGCGAAAATTACCGCAGAAATAACAAAAGTTCAGAGTATTGCCGATCCTGAATTAAAATTAGATGAAATTTTTCGCTGGGAAATGGAAGATTGGCACAATCCAAATTGGGAACCCAGTAGTTTCTCTCCTACTAATGGTTCTATTTCCTATTTTAGTTATCAAAATAATATTTCAAAAACAAGGGCAAATCCAGATTTTTATCTCCGGTTTTTTAGACCGCAGACTCCAGATGGTGTATTTTATTGTAACGATCCA
Organism: uncultured Methanoregula sp.; assembly: GCF_963678795.1. Lineage (NCBI taxonomy): Archaea > Methanobacteriati > Methanobacteriota > Methanomicrobia > Methanomicrobiales > Methanoregulaceae > Methanoregula > uncultured Methanoregula sp. The sequence continues at coordinate 82,436 of NZ_OY787453.1, forward strand.
CAATGGATTGCTTACAATAAGGTTGGAGCTTGCCAAGAATTATCCAATTTATTTGAACATATGGCTCAAAAAGCTGGAATTGAGTCAAGAACGGTACAAACTGTAAATCATCAATGGGCGGAAGTAAAGGTAAACGGAGAGTGGAAATATTATGATCCTTGGTGCGCAATTGAGCATGGGTACTATAATGCAACTGATGGCAATCTAACATTTAAGTCAAAATGGTATAATTACCCTGAATATTTTAGAGACAATTGTCATGGATTAGCCTATATCAATTTTTACAACGATATCGTCCCAAATCCCTTAGCAACGCAGGTGTATTCAATATCGTATTCAATACATGACTTCAAGAAATTATTTTAGAAAACAAATACACGTTCGATATCAGCGTCACTGCCGGTTCAATATTGAACTTGATGACAAAACCCGCGAACCGCGCTTGCTGTTTCAAACAAGCAATGATCCCCTCTACAAAATTTTCAACCATCCCCTTACCCCCTGCTCATATTTTTTCAGGCAGGGTCTGGTTGATCAGTCCGACCGTTCACTCCGGAAAAAACAGAACATTGTCAGATAAATATCCCACAGTTGGATAATTATCCAATGGTTGGCAGGTTAACTGACACCCAATGATCGCGATTGAAAATTTTTGAGCAGACCCTGGGGGCCGATCATGCACCTTGCTTTCGCTCGTCCGGCACGATTGCCGAGAGCACCAGCGGGACCACCGAAAGCATGAGGCCTGCTGCCATCGTTACATGGAACCCGGACAGGAATGTTGCTGGATCGAGATTGGTAAAAGCGACAACCCCGCCGGCATTCGCGGTAGCGAAGGTGAAGAACGCTGCATAGATCGCCGTCCCGAGAACACCGCCGAAATAGATGGTCGTGACCATCAGCGAGGACCCGGTGCCCCCCTCTCCCGGTGGTGCGCTCTCGATGATCCTGCTTGAAGCGGGCCCGGCAGCAATCCCGAAAGCAACCCCCATCAGGATGAGGCTGGCAAGAAGGGGAATGATCCCGGATCCGGGGGAGAGGACCACGAAGATAGCGCTGTAAATGACGATAAACCCGCAGGCTGCGACGGCAAATGCCCGGCGGCCGCGCCGGTCCGACCACTTCCCGAACGGGACACTGATGATGGCGATCACTGCCGGCGGGATGAGGAGATACAGGCCGCTCGTTGCAAGATCGAAGTGCATCTCCATCGTGAGATAGAACGGGAGCAGGTACAGGATGCCCATGAAGATGACATTGACCAGCAGGTATGCCCCGGTGACAGCCGTGAACTGCCACTTCGAGAAGATCCGGATGTTCACAAACGGCGCCGGGGTCGTGAGTTCCCTTGTGACAAACAGTCCCGTGCACAGCAGGCAGAGCGCACTACAGGTGAGGATCAGCGGGTCGGTTATGCCACGGGCTGCAACCTCTTCCAGCACGAAGGTACAGAAGACCATGGCGCCAAAGAGCGTAACGGCGCCCGGGTAATCGAAGGAAGCTGTATGTTTTTCCGGTTCATCGCCCGGAATCACTCTGGCAGCAAAGAGAATCCCGATGATGCCGATCGGGATATTGACAAGGAATATCCAGTGCCACGAGAGGTGCTGGGTGAGGATTCCCCCGATTGCCGGCCCTGCGGCAAACCCGATCGAACTCGTTGCGGCGATGACCCCGAGAGCAGCCCCGAGCATCTTTCCCGGGAGGTACCGGATGCAGAGCAGGGGTGCAACGGCTGCAATCATCGCAGCCCCGAGTCCCTGCACGAGGCGTGCAGCGAGCAGGATATCCAGCGACGGGGAGATCCCGCAGGCAAAAGAGCTGAGGGTGAAGATGAGAAACCCCAGGAGGAACAGTCTTTTTGCATGACCCCGGTCCGCGAGTTTCCCGAAAACGAGGAGGAGTCCTGCCATCATCAGCAGGTAGGTAATAATGACCCACGCTATCGTCCCGGTATCAGTGCCGAATGCCGCCGCCATCGTTGGAAGCGCCACATTCACGATCGATCCGTCGATCCCATCCATTACTACACCAAAAGCAACTGCAAATAGCAGGAGTTTCTGGCGGAGTGGATCGGTGATGACGGAGGACATAACGTATAGTATGGGATGATGAATTTCATTAACATTCGGAACGTCGGATTCGTCGGGTACATCCGGCCCTGAAGGCAATAAAAAAAAAGGGATCAGGTCGTGTCGACCGGTGCTGCGACCGGCTCAACCTTGGACTTGATGACCTCTACCCTGCGGGTGGGGTAGATGGTCTTGACTGCCTTGAAGAGATCCCGTGAGATCTCGCCGGAGACAATGCTGTTGAGGAGCGTTGTCAAGTCCCAGGCCTGTGCCTGCGCAGTGAGCGCAGACGTGATAACGCCACGGATTGCGTGCTCCTGGGCAATGTTTGCCCGGGCGAAGGTGTAGCAGCTGATGGTCAGGTGGACCTTCTTGTTGTCCTTGGTCACGATCGGGACGTGGCAGTCCACGCGGGAGCTCCGGCGCTTGACGAGCGAGCGGAGATAGTCGCGGGTGACTTCGTGGCCTACGAACTCGGTGTAGGCCGCGTCGCCGGTGACGGTTGCAATCTTGAAGCTCATCTTGACGTGCTGTTTTGCGTAATCGTTGGTGATCTCTCCGAGCGTTGCGGTCATGATCCTGCCAACGACACTCTCAGCATCGTTTGCAATGGTATCGCCGATGTACGCCTTGCCGAGGTTGTCGGGGACGTGCACCTTGTACCAGCTCTTGGCTTTCCAGCCTTCTACTCTTCTTCCAACCTGTTTCTTCTTTGCCATAATATCACTCTTTTAGGATTGTCCTGTCATTGCGGATGGAACATGCATCCTCTGCAATTGCCAGGTTCATCAGATAATCATCCACGGATGCGATGACCGACCGGAGCTGTGTGCCGGTGATGGTTGTTACGACCCGGTTGCCGTGTGCTGTCGTCGTCATGCTGCGCAGGTTGTCCGGCTTCAGTGCTGCTGCAACACAGCCGGCCTTTGCATGGACGGTGGTGATCCGGCCCTCGATCTGCATCATGAGGCAAGCGCCTCCTGCCACCCTTTGGCGAACTCTGTGATCCGGTCGCAGGGGATTGTTGCCCCCGCCCGGAACAGGTGGCCCCCGCCGGTTCCCCCGCAGGCAGCCGCCAGCTCCCGGACTTTCGGCCCGAGATTTGCGCTGGTGCCGTGCGGGCAGCGTGCGGAGAGGTGGCATGACCCCTTGCCCTGTGCGTAGACGAGGATCGGGGATTCGTTCTGGAGATCACGGGCAAGGATATCCGCGACATCGCTTGCGAGCATATCGCCCTGAATTTCGTACACCCCGGATGCACCCTCGTGCTGCCGTGCACCTTTCACCGCTTCGATAACCCTGACCCGGTGCTGCCGTGCGATCTCCCAGGCCTCGTCGATCCCGAGGGAGGACCGCAGGCAGAGGGTTGCCCCTATGTCACCGTGGCCGGTCTTGCCGCAGGCGTCGATGACCGCTGCAAGGGCGTGGGCATCCTCGATAACTTCGCGCTGGAGGTGGTACGTGTCGCCGTAGATGGCCGTCAGGCCCGTTAATGTCGTTTTTTGGGCTGCTTCGAGCACCACCCTTGAGAGCAGGTTGTCGAGCCGGGTCTCGTTTGCACCTTTTGCCTGGTCATGCGCCCGGTCAAGGATGCCGGTGATGATCCTCTCGTCGCCACTGATACCGCTCAGGTACGGGCTCGTTGCCATGTACCACCGTTCGGTCATATCCCTGCCCGGGAGTTTAAGTCCCCGGTCCGGGACGATGATCCCGTTTGCAATGCCGTCGTTGAAGATCTCGAGGTTCTTGCCTGCCATCTCCTGGCCGTCCCCGATGATACCCGGTATCACGAGACCGGCTAGGTCGCGGTTGTCTCCCATCTGCTGGGCAACGAAATATGCGGTGCCTGCTGCCGAGAGTTCCCGGTCGCCATCTATTCCTGCAAGGCGCGGGTTTACGTGGAACTCGCCTTCGAATTCCGGCATGTGGTGATCGACCACCATCGTCGTCACCGGCAGGTCTTTGATGGCTGCGCCGATATCACAGAGAAGGTATGCTGCATCTCCTGTAATGTCGGCGGAGGTAAGTTCTGCCCGGACCCGGAGCCGGAAGCGGATGCCCGCCCGGCTCATCGCGTGGCAGAGGATCGAGGCGGCGGCTATGCCGTCTGCGTCGTGGTGAGCGAACACCTCGACAAACTCCTGCCTCCGGATCTTCCCGGCAACGATCTCTGCGGTGGTTTCAAGCGACATGGGCGGTTGTTGTGGATGATGTGATGAACGTTCAGCGGGACAGCAGGATTTCTGCGTTCTCCGGCTTGTATACGAACTCTTTGGGTAGTTTCTTGCTTCCCGTGTAGTATTTTACAAGCCTGCGGACCTTGGATTCCACCAGCTGGAGCTGGCGCTTGTTGTGCAGGTCCTTCTTGTTCTCGGCAAGGTGCTTCCTCAAGCCCAGTGCTTTGATCATCAGGTCGCGGAGATCCTCGGGGATCTCGGATGCGGCCTTGTTCTCTCTCAGGATATCCCCGATACGCTTGCCGGTGGCAAGTTTTACGTCAGGAACGCCGTAGCGGTCCCGGAGAACCAGTCCGATCTTTGCGCTCGATGCGCCTTCCTTTCTCAGATCCAGGATGATCTTCTCGATCGCCTTTGTGTCCGTGTTGGACCACGCGGGTGCCTGTTTCCGGTAGGGGCGCACGGAGCATGACTTGCCCCTTCTGCGGGCGTGCATTCGTGCCATGGTATGTAGCCTCCTAGATAAGACGAGAACGTAAGTCCAGAAAAGTCGAGTATTGGTTACTGACTCCCTGTAATCCCAAAGCCTGAAGTTTTGAGGCAGTGCGGTGTCGCACGTCGGACTTACATCTGTCAGCACATCTGAAAAGTGCTTACCATAATTCGACGGGGGGAATATTAATGGTATCGGAAGATCGCCGCGGTACAGGTTCCGGAGGAGTGGGGGGCCTACTGGTTCCTGATCAGCCGCGAGATGTAGGTCCTGGCCCAGATATATGCAACGGTTCCTCCCATGATGTCCCCGGCTACAATCCCCCACCAGACCCCGTGCTCGCCGAACCCGAGAACGATCCCGAAGAGGTAAGTAAAGACCGCGATGAAGACCAGGTTCCGCAGGACCGTGATAACGAGCGATGTCATCCCTTTTCCCGTTGCCTGGAAGATCGATCCTGACATGATGCCCGGGGGAACGAACGGGTAAAAGAGGCACATGGTGGCGAGGAACGCCGCGATCTCCGGTGCGAGGTGAGCGCTGTCTGCCGAGTACGTGAAGATGACCGCAATCTGGTGGGCAAAGATGAATGTTATTGCACTGACCACGAGGGAGATCGCGATCCCGAGGGTGACCGAGAATGTATGGGCAGTCCGGATCTTCATGTAGTTTCTTGCACCGTACGCAGCTCCGGCAACCGATATGACCGAAGTACCGATTGCGATCAGGGGAATGATGGCAAAGAAGACGACCCGCCACCCGGCAGTATAGATTGCGACGGCATCAGTACCTGCGGTTGCGACCAGCAGGCTGTTGATGAAGATCGCGAGGATTGCCATGAGCAGGAACTCGGTGCTTGCCGGGATGCCGATCCCGAGAATATCCCGGGCGGTCTTCTTATCCCACGAGAACGATCCAAACGAGATGGCAACATAGGTGTCCTTCTTCCCGATAAACCAGTACAGCATGACCGCGGAGACCATGATTAAGGAGATGATCATTCCCCACGCAGCGCCGGCAATTCCCATGCCCGCGGTGTAGATGAGCAGGGGATCGAGGATCATATTCAGGACTGAAGATGCCCCCATGACATACATGGCCCGCTTGGCATCCCCCTCGGCCCTGAGGATCGCGTACCCGATGTTCGTGAAGAGGATGAGGGCCATCCCGAGGAAGACGACCTGCCCGTATTCGATGGCAAGGCCTGCTGTTTTTCCTGCACCGAAAAGATGGACGATGGGGCCGGTGAGGAGGATGAGCGGGATGGTCAGGACTGCCGATATGATCAGGGTGATAAGAATTGCGTGGACTGCCGCATTGTCCGCCCCGGCCTTGTCCTTTGCACCGATGCGGCGGGAGATGACGGATGCCGCTCCTGCACCAAGACCGCTCCCGATGCCGATGAGAACCATGAAGAGCGGGGTGATGAACCCGACTGCTGCGAGGGCGTCCGAGCCAAGGCCTGCCACCCAGATGGCGTTGACGATGTTGTAGGTGGACATCAGGAACATCGCAACGATCATGGGCCCGGACAGTTTCACGATCGCTTTTTTCGGGTCGCCCATCAGGAGAGAGATCCCTTCGCGCATCTCTTTTCCGGCCGGAGTATCTGCCGTCTTGTCGGGTGCATCAGCTGTCTGCATGGGAAAGCCCTCCGGTATATTGCCGGATACGGCAACTGTTCTTTGCGATGCTATGCATCAGGTCTTCTATTGTATCCTTCTCCTCTCCAGACAGGCCGGCAAAAACCCGTTCGTCCCATTCGCTGTATATTTCCTTCAGGCGGGGTATTACCTGCACCCCTTTTTCTGTGAGGAAGAGGCGGACTGCCCTGCGGCTGGTGGGATCCACGATCCGCCGGATATACCCGGCAGCTTCGAGTTTCTTTACTGCCCGGGCAATTGTACCCTTGTCGAGATGATAATGCCGGACCAGCGTATCCTGCGTGATATTCTGTTCCTTGTAAAGGAGCATCAGGACCGGGAACTGGCCGGCAGAGAGACCAAGCGGCCTGAGGTGATCGTTGAGAAAGACGAACCTCCCGCGATTTATGATGGATAGGATCGCCCCGAATGGGATATCGTCCGGGATGGGTGAATTCATGTGAGTCTTTAGAAGTTGCCGGCGCGGGGAATAAATGTTGTCAATGCAACAATCGCAGGGAAATGAATGCCGTTCTTCGTGGTATCCCCATGAAACAACCGTAATGAACGGAACAGGTATAGATCAGGCAGAACCGGGTACCTATTGAGGAGTGCCATCTAGTCCCGCAATTCCTGTACTACTCGGCAGTCCCCGCATCTCTCGCATTCGAACTCCAGCGTCGAATGCCCGATCAGGTATTTTTCAAGACGGCGTTTGATCTCTGCCCTCATTGTTTCGATGTGCCGGGCATTCGTCTCGCAGGAGTAGACGTGGGCATCAAGGATGTTGATATTCGGGCAGAGCGTCCAGAAGTGGATATTGTGCACGCTCCCGACACCCTCAACGGACTCCATGTCCCGGATAATCTCGCTGATATCAATCCCCCGTGGCGCAAACTGGAGGAGAATCGCAAAAGCTTCCCGCATGATAGAGAACGAGGAGATGATGATGACCCCTGCTATCAGGATGCCCAGCACGGGATCAATCAGTGTCTGCCCGGTCAGGGCGATCCACACCGCTGCAACAATGACTGCAATGGACGAGAGGGTGTCGCCGATGACGTGGAGGAATGCGCTCTTCACGTTCAGATCGTGGCTCCCGTGCAGCATGCATGCTGCCGCGATGTTGGCCATAAGTCCGATGACCGCGACACCGAGCATTACCGTGCTCTCGATCGCCCGGGGCTGGGCGAACCGCTCCAGCGCCTGCGTTATGATGAGGACGCTCACCATAATGAGCAGGAGCCCGTTAGCCACCGCCGCTCCGATCTCCACCCGATGATACCCGAATGTCCGTGTGGGTGTCGGGAGTTGTTCCGCAATTATGATCGCCCCAAGGGAGAGGAAGAGGGCGACCGTATCCTGGAGCATGTGGGCTGCATCTCCGAGAAGCGAGAGGGAGCCTGAGAGAAGACCGCCGCCAATTTCTGCCAGGCAAACCAGCGCAGTCAGTCCGATGGCCCAGCGTAAGGATCTCTTCTTGTCGTGCCCATGGTCGTGTTCGTGCATGTTTTGTCCAGCCATCCGGTATCTGTCCTGCAGGTAGTATTTTTTTAATACCTGATAAACAAAAACGTAACTTAGCAGGTAGGTAGTATCCATGAAGGAACCACACGCAGGACATAACGATCTCTGCCTCTGCCCGCTCACAGGTCTCCTCGATGTGATAGCAAAGAAATGGGCACTCCTGATCATTGCCATCCTCGGGAATGAAGGTGAGAGTGGCTTTAATGAACTTAAAAGAGAGCTTGGCACCATCTCCCCAAAGCCGCTCTCGGACACGCTGAAGAACCTCGAAGGAACCGGCCTCATCAGGAGAACGATTCTTGCTACATCTCCCCCTTCCGTGAGATACTCGCTGACTCCTGACGGCTGGGAACTGAGGGGATATCTTGTGCCGATGCTTCAGTGGGTTTCCCGCCGTGACGGTGAGGGACAGCCGGGCTGCCCGATACGTGCAGGAACCGGTCAGTCGGCATCCAGAGTGATCAAAACTGCCCGATTGATACCGGATCAGAAATAAGAATCTGGTCCGTCCTGCCGGTATGAGAATATGGATGCTCAATCCCTGAGACTCCGGCACCCGGCAGTCCTCACCTTTTATCCCCTCACGGAAAAAACGGAATACTACCCATGGACAAGATCCCCCTCGAAGTGAGCAGTGACGAGTCGCCGATCCGGTTCCGGGACTGCTTCTCGGTCCGGTACATCCAGTCGGCAGCAGTACTGTGCCGGCTTGCTTACGGGATCGAGAAGGAGTATGCAGGGCAGGCCGGTTCCGCCGGGCCGGATCCGGATCTCCTGCTCAGGCACGAGGCATTCAGCCTCAATTCCATCCTCTCCAGTGTTGCCTTCCTTGAATCGACCATCAACGAGTTGTATGCCGATGCAGCGGATGACGCGTATTTCTTTGCCGATGCCGAAAATGAGGCCCTTCTCCGGGCGATTTCCGATGGCTGGCGCAATGAGAAGAACTTTGATCGGGCCCCCCTTCTGAACAAGTACCAGAATATCCTCGAAATTGTTCAGATGCCCCCGTTCGAGGATGGGGACCAGGCTTTCGCCAATGTCCGGCAGCTCATTGAGATCCGGAATCATCTCATGCATTACAAGCGGGAATGGGTGGTTATCCATGAAAACAAATCCCCGGGCAGCCGCGAAGGGACCACGAGTGAAAAATTCGCGAAAATATTAAGAAGAAAGTTTGCGGTCAACCCGTTTGCAGCCGGAAACCTGCCGTTCTTCCCGGACCAGTGCCTCGGTCACGGATGTGCGGAATGGGCGATCGTCAACAGCGTCATCTTCACTGACGCGTTCTTCCGCAGGCTCGGGCTGCCCGTACCGTATGATGGTATCCGGGACGAACTGGCGACGAGATGACTATTCAGACAGCATCCACGTTCCTGATATGGTGCCGGTTTGCGATGCCCTCGTGCAAAACGCCTTGTTCAGGTCTTGCGCTACAATGTAGGTTATATAGCGCTATAACCAGAAATTGATCATCTTTTCGGATGGCTATCGTATTGTGCCCCGTCCCCCTTTTGGGGACTGGTGGCACAAGAGGGGTTGAAACGGGATATTGATCCTGAATTTGTCCGGGAAAAAATGCTTTATGAAAAATAACCGTTATCTCTTCTTCTTTTCTGTGGCTGCCTTCTTTTTCGGCTGTTCTTTTGCCATGGACATGAGATCGATGATGTAGCTGCCTTCTTTGCCCACGCTCACGATCCGTTCGTCGCTTTCAGCCATCTTCTCGAGGTTCAGCTCGTACGAGCCGGGAGAGACGATCCGGATGGTCTCCACCCGGTCGTACATCTCCACTTCTTTTTTCTTCGGCTCGACTATCTCGAGAACCTCTTCGTGTGACTCCTCGGCGATCTCCTCGATGGACTTCTCTTCGAGCACATCTTTGTTGAGTTCTCCCTCCTTGATGTAAAGGAACTTCTTGCCGCCGCAACTGGCACACCCTTTCAGGATCTCGGTCGATCCGTCCTTGTATTCCCGCCCGCATTTCGTACACTTGTGCGGCATAAGGCTCACCCGAAGTATTCGAGCATCATCTCGTAGAGATCTTCAACGTTCCTGCCTTCAAGTCCCGATATGGCCACCACCGGGTGCTGGGGGAACGCGCTGCGGATCCGTGCCGGTGCTGCATCCGGCAGGTCTATCTTGTTGGCCACGATGATCACCGGCAGGTTCCGGCTCTCGATGATCCCGATCATCATGATATTGACCTGCATGAAGGGGTCAAGGGTAGAATCCAGCATGTACAGGACTCCGTCAATATCCTCGCGCAGCCAGTGCATTGCTTCCGCAACACCTTCGGTCGCTTCCCGCGCACGGATGATCGCCTCGTCCTTCTCCATCCCGAACTCAAGGAACTCGTGGTAATCGATCTTGGTGGTGACGCCAGGTGTATCCACGATATCCATCGTGATCGTATCGCCGTTTGCACCGGAGATGATGACGTCTTCTTTCTTTCTTGCCCTGCGGGTTTCGTGGGGGATCTCGCTCACGGGGCCGACGGCATCGCCGGTCCAGTCCCGGGCGATGCGGTTTGCGAGCGTGGTTTTTCCTGCATTGGGCGGGCCGTAAATACCGATCCGGGTCCGCTTCTTCTTGAAAAACCGGTTAAGGAAGTTTGAAAATTTCTTCTTTGCCGTACCAAACGTCTGGTAAAAAATTTTCATATCCCACCCCGCTGGTTACGCGTTGTATTCAGGTTCAAAGAATTCACCATAATTCGTTAGTAGTGTATAGAATACGCTGTTTATTAGGTTTCTCGTAGTAAACCCTCCGCGTCTCGCCGGTAACTGCCTCCCGGGCCGGCCGGATATTACTCTCATGCATGGAGGACTGCCTGTGCCAAATTCTATTTATAGAGGGATGAGGCAGTATGCTAATTGTAATCATCAGAATCAAGCACACCATGGAGGTGACTCATGAAAAAGACATCCAACGCAATCCGCTTCGAGACCCGTGTTCCCTTAAAAGAGGTGATGCGGCACGACCCGACCACAATCAGTTCAAATGCCACGGTTGCAAAAGCGGCAGCGTCAATGTGCCACGACGATGTAGGAAGCTGCATCGTCCTCCAGCACAACCTGCCCGTAGGCATCGTGACTGAACAGGACATCAACTGCAAGGTCGTTGCAAAGGATCTCAGGCCCAGTACAGTGCACGTGAACGAAATCATGAGCACGCCACTCATTACGGTGAGTGCGGAAAAAACAGTAGGCGATGCCGCTCACATGATGGTGAAGCACAAGGTCAGGAGACTCCCCGTTATCGATGAAAACAAGAAAGTTATCGGTATTGTAACCGTACGGGATCTCCTGACTGTCTCCAACGAGCTCAACGAACTCTTAACCGATCTTATCGAGATCAACCGGGAAGAGATCGTTGATCAGGGCATGTGCAGCCGCTGCAGCCAGATGTCTGATGATCTTAAGCGGGTGGACAGTGTTCTGCTCTGTGCCCGCTGCCGCGAGGAGGACAATATCACATGAGGACAGCACAGGATTTCATCATCGAGATCCCTGTGCTGAAACCAAGCGACCAGATAACCAAGGCACGGCAGATCTTGAGAGATGACCGGTTCCGTGAGGTCTATGTCGCGGATGCAAAGCGAAACCTGCTCGGGTATGTCGATATCACCGACGGCCTGAGGGAAACTTCCACGAAATCGAACGTGACAATCCAGGGATTCATCAGGGATGCCCCGATGGCCGATCCCGGGGATTCCATCGAGCGTGTAGCAAAAATGATGCGGGAGTACCATACGGACAGTGCAGCAGTGGTCAGCCCAACGCCCCGGCTGGTGGGGGGGGTGCTCCTTGCCGATCTCTTCCCGGTCATCATCTCACGTAACGAACTGCACGGCCTGGTAGCTGACCGGATGACAAAAAAAGTGAAAGCGGCAGATCCTGCCGATGAGCTCCAGCGGATATACACGATGATCATGGAGAGCGGGTATTCCGCATTTCCTGTCATTAAGAAGAAACGGCTCGTTGGCATAGTCTCGCGGCGTGATCTCATCAGCGCACATCATGTCCGGTCGGAACTTGCCCGCAATGCGAGGACGCGTCTTGAGGACGTGATGACCAAGGATGTGTTCACGACATCTCCCGAAGAACCGGTCAGCTCTGCAGCTGAGATGCTTGTCGCGCATGATGTCAGCCTGCTGCCGGTGGTGGATGGAGATCATCTCATCGGTGTGATAAACCGGCATGATATTCTTGCCGCGCTCGCGTGACCGGGCATGGAAACCGACGGTGTCATCCCCCCAGTCGGGAGGACCCCGTTAACAGGACCACAGAAAAACGGGTCAGCAGACCAGATGGAGGGTGATATATGCACCAGAATGACCGGGGCATCAAGCAGGGCGACAGGCTCCTGAAGATGCAGGGAAAACTCGACCGGGGCCCGGTAGAGTTCAAATCCCATATAGTGGAACAGGAAGGCGAGATCATGGCGATCGCCACCCGCGACGTCATCTCTATACCGCCAACCCAGAGCATCATTACCGCCGTGGAAAAGATGACGAAGTGCGGTTTCCGCCGGCTGCCGGTCACCGACGCCGGTACCGGAATGGTGCGGGGGATCATCACCTCGGGGGATATTATTAATTTCATGGGCGGTGGAGACAAGTTCCGGCTTGTTCAGGTCCGGCACGGGGGAAACCTCCTCGCGGCACTCAACGAGCCCGTCCGCACGATCATGACCCAGCAGATAGCGACCCTGCACAGCGATGCCCGGATTGGCGATGCGGTGGATGTCATCATCAAAAAGAAGATTGGCGGACTGCCCGTAATTGACAAGGAAGGTGCCCTGACCGGGATCGTGACAGAGCGGGACGTGATGAGGGTTCTTGCTGCAGCCCGCAGCCCGCTCCATGCCGAGGATGTAATGAGTTCCGAGCTCCGGGTCACCGGGCCCGACAGCCCGATAGCATCCGTAACAAGGGAAATGACAAAGTACAGGTTCCGTCGGCTGCCTGTCGTCAGCGATGATGTGCTCTATGGCATCATCACGGCAACGGACATCATGCGGTATCTCGGGAACCGGGAGGTCTTTTCCCGGCTTACCACCGGCAACTTCGCGGAAGTAGCAGACCTGCCGGTCCGGGCCCTGATTGCCGGCGAACTCTTCACCACGACACCGGAGAAGAGCATCAACGAGGTTGCCCGTGATATGCTGGAAAAGAACATCGGGTCGCTCCCTGTAATTGAGGACTCCCGCCTGATTGGGCTCGTCACCGAGTTTGACCTTGTCAAGGCATTTGCGAAGGGGTGAAAAGCCATGTATGCCCGTGATGTGATGACCGCACCGGTCTACACGGTCTCCCCGGGTGAGACCGTGGCGCATGCGAGGAACCTGATGGTCCGGCACAAGATCTCGCGCCTGCTGGTCATGGAGGGGGCCACCCTTTCCGGGATCCTCACGAAGAAGGATATTGCCTACCGTCTGCGGCAGGGAGAGCCTGCCTGGAGGCGCCGGCCTCTCGACCGGATACCGGCGGGTGTCCTTGCAACAGAAAAACCCGTAACGGCAGCTCCCGACACTCCTGTCAAGAGAATTGCCAGGATATTTGTCGAAAAGGCCATAAGCAGCGTCCCGATCATAGAGGCCGGGCTCGTTGCCGGGATTGTGACCAAGACCGATCTGATGAAATCCGTCCTCGTCCGGAATCTCCATGGTACTGCCGGGGACGTGATGGAGGATGTACCGGTAGTCAGCCGGTACCATTCGCTGAACCATGTGGTAAGCGTGATGAAGGAACGCAACGATAAAGTGCTCGTATGCGACGAGGAGAACGCTCCCGCAGGCATCATTACCGAGACGAACCTTGCGTTCTATGAAGACGAACCAGGTATTTCCGGCGTGGTGGGAAAAGATGTAACCATAGTACGACGTGAGACCTCACAGGGGAAGAGCGGCGTGGGGCTGCTCTCGGTCGCATCGGTTACTGCCGGGGACGTAATGACAAGTCCAGTCATTACGGTACCCGCAGGAACCGATCTCCAGGAAGTTATCGCAATGATGGGCAGACACCATGTCAACAGTCTTGTTGTCATGGAAAACGGCACAATTTCCGGGATTGTAAAACGCGATGATATCATAAAGGAAGTGGCGAAATGACAAAAGAAGTTTTTATCAAGGATATAATGGCAAAGCCAATGACGATTGCAAAATCAGCAAAAATCACCGAAGCACTTGATAAGATGCTTGCTGAAGGTATCGACCCCCTCATTGCAATGAATAACAATTCGGTTGTCGGGACCGTTTCCAGGCAGGCAATAGCCGAGAAGCTGGGCAGCAAACAGAACTCCGATATCGCACCGGCTGCCATCCACGTGGCAAGCGTGGTTGAGGAGGATTTCACAAGCGTATACCCGGATGAGAATGTCAACATCCTCATCCCCCTGCTCCAGCGTTACAAACTGGTAGTAGTCTATGATGCAGATCACAAGCTCATCGGGCAGGTGTCGGCAGGGGATCTCCTGAAGAAGTATCCCACGGATGATGGGATTGGCGGGGCCATTGAGACTGTGGTCACCATTGACGCGAGTGAACGGGTCGTACACCTGCGGCGCCGCATGCTTGACGACAAGATATCCCGTTTCGTGGTATCGGATCAGGACAAGTACCTGGGAATCGTGACGGAGACCGACGTTGCAATTGCGCTCCGGAAGTTCCGCGAATCGGTCACCGATAACCACCAGGACCGCCAGATCCGGAACCTGATTGTCCGGGACATCATGAGTTCTCCCCTCATCTCGGTCGAGCGGACGACAAAGACTGCCGATGTGGTTGCACTGATGCTCAAAAAGAACATCAGCTCCTTACCGGTAATGGACAAAGGCAAGCTCTTCGGCGTTGTCACGCGACGGTCGCTGGTGAACGCACTCTGACGATCCAGAGTATACAACAAATCTCCCTTTTTTCCGGTCTCTTCTCTTGGTTCCTTACGGCAGATCCCCCTCCGCGGTCTCACCGTCATGTGTATGTAGCTGTCCTGCCAATATCCTGTCCGGTTATCATGAGCAGTGGGAATGTCCGCTTCCGGCAGATGAGCTGGGATGAAGTAAGGATTGCAGTGGACTGGGCTGCCCGCGAGGGGTGGAACCCGGGGCTTGCAGATGCGGCGTGTTTCGCTGCAACCGATCCGGAAGGTTTTTTCTGTGCCGAGGCTGATGGGAAAATTGTCGGCACGGTTTCGGTAGTCAACTATGACGACCGGTTCTCTTTTTACGGCCTCTTCATCGTTGATCCGGTGTACCGGGCACACGGGATCGGCATGCAGCTCTACCGGCATGCGATGCGGCATGCCGGGTCCCGCGTGGTTGGTTGTGACGGGGTTGTTGCGATGGTCGACAAGTACGAGAAGGGCGGCGGGCTTTTCCTGCACTACAACAATGCCCGGTACGAAGGCCAGGGTGGTGGTGTTGCGCCAGACGGTCTCGTGCCAGCCCGCAATGTCCGTTTCGGAGATCTGGCCGATTACGACGCAGCACACTTTCCTGCCCGCCGGGTGGAGTTCCTCCGTTACTGGGTCCGGCAGGAAGGGCATACCGGTCTTGCGAAACTGGATACGGAGGGGCAGATCCTCGGGTACGGTGTCCGGCGGGCGTGCCGGACCGGCCACAAGATCGGGCCGCTCTTTGCAAAAGATCGGGCAACTGCCGAACTCATCCTCAACGGCCTTGTTGCCGGCATACCCGGTGAGCCGTTCTTCCTCGATATACCGGTTCCGAATACGGGGGCAGTTCAGCTCGTGCAGGACCGGAAAATGGTCCCGGTCTTTTACACTGCCCGGCTCTACTCGCGACCGGAACGCGTCCCGCTCCCCCTTGACGAAATCTTCGGCGTTACTACGTTCGAGCTCGGGTAGGTCTGATTCTGTCTTACCCCCTTTATTCCGGAGTGAGTGTTCCCCCGTTTACGAGCGTATACGTTTTACCGCCGAGAGCACTGTTCGCTGCCAGGCTCCTGTCATAAGTGACGGTATTGCCGTTGCCGATGATGTTCGTGATGCCCGTACCCGATATCCCCCCGGCATCGGAGAGGCTTGTCAGGGTCGAATCGCCTGTCACGGTCCACGTACTCGTCGCATCGAGGTTCAGGGCGGCTGTATTGATCGTGCCGGTCAGCATTGAACCATTTTTCAGGGTAGCCGTTATCGAGCTGATGCTATCCGTACTCAGGCTACCTGCCAGTTTCTCGTTATCTGCCGTGAAGGATACCTTTCCGCCATTCTTACCGGACGTACCCCAACGGTCGGTGGCTGTTGCTTTGATGAGCGTGTCCGAAGCAATCGTGACGCTCACACCGGTAAGAGTGATGACGGCATTTGTATTCGTCACGAAGAATGCCGGGCCCGCTGTGGCAGTATAGGAACCCCCGTTCATCGTGAACGTCCCGGTCCCGACATCGGCATCACCGGACATGCTCTGGTAGATCATGGTACCGCCTGTCTTATCCACTCCCCCGGTAAGGGCCGTGTTGGTCAGGATGATGGAGTTGAAGCCCTCGATAACAGCCGCCTCAGTACCGGTCGATGTTATCTTCGCGTCAGTAACGGCGATCTTGCCCGTAGAATAGATCCCCGGCGAGTCCCTGCCGCTTGAAGTTATGGCTCCTCCGGTGGCGGTAACCGTGCCGCTGCCCCGGTCGGTTGCAAGGGGGGCGCCATTGGCACCGGTTGTTGCGATATTCACATTCTTTAAGATCAGGGTACCTCCGTTGGTTGCCATCACGCCGTGGCCCCCGCTACCGGATGCCATGATCGTGACATCCGTCAGGCTGATCATGGTTCCGGCTCCCGTGGGGATTGCCCCGTTGGCTCCCGATCCGGTAGTCGTGATGGTGCCGCCATTGATGGTCACGGTACTGCCGCCATTGGCCAGCACTGCTCCGTTGAGTCCGTAGAAGCTGCTGGCGTCATTGGATGACGAGTCGCCACTGGTCACGATGGTCGGGTTAACAAGGGTAAGCGCACCCCCGTTTGTCACGTAGACCCCGGAGACGTCCCTTGTTGTTGAAGTGTATCTGGCGTTCGTCTCGGTTGCAGTCCCGCCGTTCAGAGTATAGACGCCGCTGAAGGTATACGAGGACGAGCCGGAACTGCTCCCGGGCGGGGATCCACCCGGTCCGGAACCGCCCGGAGGAGATCCTGATGGCGGCGACCCGGATGGTGGGGTTCCTGAAGGTGGAGATCCACCGGGAGCAGTTCCGGCCTGCGCTGTATTTTGTGCAGTGGCACTTGCCGCGGCAGTACCTGTTGTTACTGTGGAACTGGTCCCGGTCGTTCCCGTGCAGCCTGCTGCCAGGAGCGCGGCAATCACCAGGAAGACGGTTATTATGCGATATCGTGTCGCTTTCATGGATATCGCCGGTGAATATCATCGTATCCACCAGTCCTGCATCACCCGTGCCGTGCGAGGTTATAATATTCGGCGCATGGGTGTAGTGATATATTAAACCTGAAAGGGTACTTAACCCAGGTCACACGGGGCCTTGCGGTGTCATGTATAGAGTGCACCTGTAAGTTCCTACCCTGCCATCACTGGTTCACGGAATGGATAACTATACCCGGAAAAAGACCGGGTCCTTGTCTGAATCCGTTACCGCAACCATCCGATCAGCTAACCGAAGGGTTCCTTCATTCTCTCATCGTGCATCATCCGGATCGGTTGTCCATACACTCATTATATACCTGTTTTCACTGCACGTAGTGGATAAGCCTGCAGGAGAATCCCCCGCAGGAAAAAGGAAGTGAACATGATGAAAAAGAGCCTCATAACCTTTGCGGGCATCTTTCTTACCTGCGTAATCTGCGCCGGCGTTCCGGCGGTAGCAGCAGCTGAAAATATAAACCCGGCACTGAACCCCGGTAACACGATCAAGCCGGCAGAGACACCACAGCCATGGTACACCCCCATAGCAGAACTCTTCGGCATGCACCAGCCGGCTGACAATGCCGGCCAGCAGGGCACAACCGGGAAGGATTCCGATCGGCCGGTGAACGTTACTGCAAACCAGCCCGTGACCGAAAAAGCCTGGTGGGAGAACCTCCTGCCATCCGAACGGATCAAAGAGTCCCCGGAACAGGCAACATCCAGCCAGACCCCTGCTCAGAATCCAGCCCCGGCCCCCGTAATTACCCAGGCTCCGGACCCGGCACACCCGGCAAATCCCCCCATATCATCAACGCCGTCAACTCCAATAAACCAGCAAAAGCCCCAGAACTCCCCAGTCCAGAGAACCCCGTAACCCCTCCAGTTGCGAGGGCTCCTCCAGACCCCTTTTTTGTATAACCTCCCCTGCGGGAATCTTTTTTCCGGCAGAGTACGTGGAAGTACGGGAGTCTCTTCAGTCCCGGCTGAAAATATCAGATACGAAGTGTTTTTTAAGATTTTACCCTATTGTTCAATAGTGCCGGGGATAATCCGGCTTATGGTCCGGTGCTGTATTCCCTGCCATATCGGACACCGGACCGCTTCCGGCTTACCCCATGCGAGGTATCCTGCCATGCACATCCGTAACAAGACGCTCATCGCCCTTGGCATAACCTTTGCTGTACTGTTCGGTATCATTGCAGGAATATCGCTCTTTTTGTATATCGAAGAACTGGGAAGCCTCGAGTACCACCAGACCCAGAAAGAGGTTACAAGGGTTAAAAATGTCATTGCCAATGAACAAGAAGATCTCAGCAGCACACTTCATGACTGGGCATACTGGGACGAAACCTATGCGTTCACCGCAAACAGGGATCCGGGTTACGTTTCCCGGAACCTGAACGAGGGGTCACTCTCCGTTCTCCGGCTCAATCTCTTCATGGTAACGGACACTTCGGGAAATATCCTGTACGGGACGATGGTGGATCCGGCAACCGGCCGGCAGGCACCACTTTTTGCAGATGTCCTCCAGGCCCTTCCCCCCGGCCATCCGTTCATGAACCATACCCGTCAGAACAGTACAAAAACCGGGCTTCTCCTTCTTTCGGGGGATCCCATGATTGTTGTATCGGCCCCCGTCCTCACCAGTAGCAAGGAAGGACCCGTTCATGGCGTACTCGTGATGGGCAGGTATATCGATCAGAAGACGCTCGATCGCATGAACCGGGTGACCGAAACGGCGATAACGGTTCATTGGCCGGATGATCCATCCGCAGACGAACAGGAGCGCCAGCTCCTCATGAGCAATGTGACGGATTTCGGCACGGCCAGTATCCCCCGCAATGCCGATCTCCTCTCGGGGTATACCGTTGTTCAGGATATCAACGGGAAGAATATCCTGCTTGGCGTTGACCTGCCACGTGACCTGTACCGCTACGGGCTCTCGGCAATCGTGATCTATCTGGTCCTTTTTACCTGCATCATCCTTGTGGCAGCATTCCTGGTGATGTATATCATGGATCGCGTCGTTCTCCGGCGCGTTGAGTTCCTGACCCGGAAAGTAGAACGGCTTGGTCAGGGAAACCAAACTGTACCTGATCCGGAACTCACCGGCGATGACGAGATCGTAACCCTGGAGCGGGAGATCCTCTCGTCCCATAACCGTCTGATTGTCAGTGAACATACCCTCCGGACCTTCATCAATGCCGTTACCGATCCTGCCTTCATGCTTACACCTGACGGAACGATCATCCTTGCCAACACTGCGCTTGCACAGGTGTACCATAAACCCGTGGACGATCTCATCGGGACACCGTTCCGGAATTATCTTTCCGAAGAAGAGCTATGGCAGCATAAAGAAAAATTCGCTGAAGCGCTCCATGAAAAGAAGATCGTCCAGTACGAGACTACTGTTGGTGAAAAACAATATTTTGTCTCAGTTTATCCGGTTATTGACAATAAGGGGAGCATCGGGCAGATTGCAATCCTGACCACGGACATCACGGATCGCAAACGGACCGAGGATGCCCTGTCACTTGCCAAGAGAAAGATCAGCCTCCTGAATTCCGTTATCTTCAACGACATCCAGAACCAGATCTTTGTCCAGCTTGCGTTCATTTCCCTTGCCAGGCCATGCATGACCGACCAGAAGGGGCTTGCCTATATCGGGAAAGAGGAAGCAGCGGCAAAACTGATCCAGTCACACCTCTCATTCCTGCAGAAGTACCAGACCCTGGGAACAAATCCCCCGCGATGGTACGATGTGTCTGACGTGATGTTATTTTCCCTGTCCCATCTCGACCAGAAAACGGTCAGGCACGATCTCGCAGTCCAAGGTGTGGAGATCTTTTCCGATCCGCTCCTGGAGAATGTGTTTTTCCACCTCTTCGAAAATTCCCTGCTGCACGGTGGGAATGTCTCAGTTATCCGGGCCATGTTCCGCGAGGTGGAATCCGGTCTTATCCTCATTATCGAGGATGACGGGACGGGGATACCGGACGGGGAGAAGGAATATATTTTTGAGAAAGGTTCGGGTGTCCGGGGCGAAGTCGGGTTGTTCCTTGTCCGGGAAATTCTCTCAATTACCGGGATCACGATCAAAGAAACCGGGGTATACGGGATCGGGGCACGGTTCGAGATCCATGTTCCTCCGGGGATATACCGGATCCGAAAGGATTGAAACTCCCAGGATTATGGCTGAGAGAATGATTCGGGAGTTTTAATTTATGTTATCCTTAGTATGTGCGTTTGCTAGAGATCTACACAATACATACTTATTAGGATCCCGATTGCGATGGAACGCCGCCTCCCCCGAAAGATACCCCCGCGGCGATATTCTGCCTGATCCCGACAGTACTCCGGAGTATCTCAGGGAAACGCCTTTTATCCATCCCATCATAGGTACGGGGGTCTGTCAGGACTATCGTGAACTCCTTTCAGGAAAGGTATGACCGGGAACCGGTGCCCGCAACACTTATTACCCGACCCTGCCCATATTATAAAGCACCATTCATGGAGCAGTGACTATCCACTGCGAGTGTCTGTAGAAGATGCGAGATTCCTCTGTTGAGGTAGCCAAGCCTGGTATGGCGCAGGTTTGCTAAACCTGTGTCCCCCTGGGACTCGAGGGTTCAAATCCCTCCCTCAGCGCTCAAAAGAGAAAATCTCACACAACGAGGGGATTGGATGGCTCAGGAAGAAGATATCAAGTATTTCGTAAGGGTTGGAACCACCGATCTCGATGGTACCAAGTCCGTGAGAGTAGCCCTTACCGGCATCAAGGGTGTCGGCAGGCATACCTCCACGGTCATCTCCCGTATGGCGAACGTAGACGAGTACGCCTCGCTCGGTCGCCTTGACGAAGAGTCGGTAAACCGGCTCCGTGTTGCTGTTGAACAATATATCACCAAGATCCCATCATGGATGGCAAACCGTCCCAAGGACGTTTACACCGGCGAGACCAAACACCTGTTTGGCGGCGATGTAGCCCTTGCAAAGGACGAGGATGTCAACCTCATGAGAAAGATCCGCTGTTACAAGGGCATCCGGCATGAGACCGGCCAGAAAGTCCGCGGGCAGCGCACCAAGTCTACCGGCAGAACCGGCACGACCGTGGGTGTCAAGAGGAAGAGCGCAGGAGGCAGCTAACCATGGGATACCCAGGCAAGAACCACAAGTCTTACCAGACGCCCAAGCGCCCGTGGGAGAAGTCCCGTATCGAGTCCGAGACCCGTCTCGTCATCGAGTACGGCCTGCGCAACAAGCGTGAGGTCTGGAAGGCACAGGAGCACCTGCGCAAATACCGCAAGGGTGCCCGCAACCTGCTGGCTCTCGGATCGAGCACGACCGACAAGGAACTGTACGAATCCAAGAAGGAAGAGCTCATCACCTCGCTCCAGAGAAACGGGCTTCTCGGCCCTGACGCGGACATCGAAGATGTCCTCTCGCTCAAGGTCCAGGCCCAGCTCGAACGCCGGCTTCAGACAATTGTCTACCGCAGGGGACTTGCACGGTCGCCGAAACAGGCCCGGCAGCTCATCACCCACGGTCACGTTGCGATTGCCGGCAGACGCACCAGCATCCCCGGTTACCGCGTGACCCGCAAGGAAGAGTCCGAGATCACTTACTACGGCAAATCCCCGTTCGTTGCTGACTCCCACGCCGAGAAAGAGCGGATTGCAAAGCCCGCAAGCACGCCAAAGACCTCCGCATTTGCCCGCCCCCAGGGGTATGGCAGAGCAGGGGGGAGGTAAGGTACCATGGCAGCAAATGACAAGGAAAAATGGGGTATCGCTCACATCTTTGCCTCCTTCAACAACACCATCATCACCGTTACAGACCTCTCCGGTGCAGAGACCGTAACGAAGTCGAGCGGTGGCATGGTTGTCAAGCAGGACAGGAACGAGAGCTCACCCTATGCAGCCATGCAGATGGCAAGCAACGTAGCCCAGAACGCCCGTGAGAAAGGCATTGTCGGCGTCCACGTCAAGGTACGTGCACCCGGCCAGGGCAAGCAGCGCAGTCCCGGGCCAGGTGCTCAGGCAGCCATCCGTGCACTCGCCCGTGCCGGCATGCGTATCGGACGTATCGAAGATGTCACGCCAATTCCCCACGACTCGTGCCGGCCGAAAGGCGGCAGACGCGGAAGGAGAGTGTGATGGAGATCACATTCGCCAGTCTGGACAACTCCCTCGCACGATTCACCCTCTCGGGAGCGAGCCCCGCATTTGCCAATGCCATGCGGCGGGCAATGATCGGTGAAGTCCCCACTCTTGCAATCGAAGATGTGCGCATCTATGACAATACAAGTGCACTCTTCGACGAGATGCTGGCTCACCGCATCGGGCTCATTCCCTTAACGACCGACCTATCAAGCTATACAACCCAGGCCACATGCTCGTGCGGCGGGGCGGGATGCCCGGCCTGCACATCCACCTACACTCTCAGTGTCGAGGGGCCCCGGACGGTCATGTCAAGTGACCTGATCCCGCAGGACCCAAGAGCAGCACCGGTGTACGATAATATCCCTATCGTGAAACTCACGAAAGGGCAGAAACTCGTCATCGAGGCCCGTGCAGTCCTCAATACAGGGAGGATTCACGCCAAGTGGCAGCCGACGCTCGTATGCGGATACAAGAACCATCCAGTTGTAACCGTAAACGACTCCTGCGACGCCTGCGGAATGTGTGTTGATGAATGCCCCCGCGACATCCTTGAAGTGAAGGGCAAGAAAGTCGGAGTAAGAAATGGAAAACTCCCCGACTGTTCCATGTGCAAGCTCTGCGAACGGGCCTGCCTTGCAAGCGGTATCGGGGATGAACCGGCAATCAGGATTACCGCCGAGAAAGACCGCTATATCTTCGTGGTCGAGAGCGACGGGTCCCTGCCGGCCAAAGAGATCATGAACCGTGCGCTCGTGTATGTTAAGGAGCAGGCAGACGAGCTGGCAAAACAGCTAGGCGAATTATCAGGGGATGAAAAGAAATGACAAGAATTGTGGAGAAGACGAACCCCCGTCTTACCAGCCTCATTTCGCTCTTGAAGAACAAGTCGCGTGAGAATGAGGCCAAGATCTGGCGCGAGATTGCCAGCAGGCTTGAGACCCCGAACCGGAACTATGCAGAGGTCAACCTGTCCAAGATCAACCGGTACGCCCAGATCGGCGAGACGATCATCGTACCGGGCAAGGTTCTTGGCAGCGGCGTGCTGGAACAGTCCGTAAAAGTTGCAGCGCTGAATTTCTCAGCCTCGGCAACGAGCAAGATCAAGGACGCAAAAGGGCAGTGCATGACGATCGAGCAGCTCATAGCGGACAACCCCAAAGGCAGCGGTGTCCGGATCCTGAGGTGAAGTGGATATGGTAACAATAATCAACGGTGACGGTATGCTTCTCGGACGCCTTGCAAGCCTTGTCGCGCAGCGCGGCCTTGCAGGCGAAGAGATTGCCATCGTCAACGCAGAGAAAGCAATCATCTCCGGCAGCCGTGCCCGCGTGCTTGCCAACTACCGGCACAAGAGAGAACGAGGCGCCTCCGGCAACCGCTGGGGACCATTCGTACCGCGCCGGCCGGATCATCTCATGAAGCGGACCATCCGCGGCATGCTTCCCTACAAGCGCCCCCGTGGCGTCGAGGCCATGAAGAATATCAAGTGCTATGTCGGCGTCCCGGTCGAATTTGTCGGAAAGGAGATGGAAGTCCTCGAAGAGGCCCATATGAACCGTCTGAACAACCCGAACCACGTCACGCTCGCAGCAGTGAGCACGTTCCTTGGAGCAAAGTTCTAGAGGCTGGTTACCATGGTAAAGATCATTAATACAAGCGGTAAACGCAAGACAGCAATCGCGCGTGCAACCCTCAAGGCAGGAAAAGGCGTGATCCGGATCAACTCGGTGCCCCTCGAAACCTACGGCTCCGATACAACCCGGATGAAGATCGCCGAACCGATCCTCCTTGTCCCGACCGCGATCAACGGCATCGATGTCACCATCAATGTCGAAGGCGGCGGTGTGATGGGACAGGCAGAGGCGGTCAGGACCGCGCTCGCCCGTGGCATCATCAAGTGGCACAACGACCCCCAGATGAAAGATATCTATCTGGCCTATGACCGGACGCTGCTCGTCAACGACTCGCGGCAGAAAGAAGCGAAAAAGCCGCACGGCTCTGGTGCACGTGCAAAGTTCCAAAAGTCTTATCGTTAAACCAAAAGATATGATGAGAGGTTAAGTATCTTGATACCCGTTCGATGTTTCACCTGTGGAAAACCGATCTCCACAGCATGGGAAGAGTTCAAGCAGAGGCGGGAGAAAGGCGAGGATCCCAGAAAGATCCTCGACGATCTTAATATTTCCCGGTACTGCTGCAGGCGTATGCTCCTGACACACAAAGAGATCATTGATGAGCTCAACCCGTACCAGTAATCAGGACTGACAGTATGAGCGAGGGGTCGTAGGGTAGCCTGGACCATCCTATTGCGTTCGGGACGCAGTGACCTGAGTTCGAATCTCAGCGACCCCATCTTAACAGATTATGAACACATTTTGAGGACGAACAATGCAGACGCAGACATATACCCGGTATGAACGGGCAAGGATCATTGGAGCAAGGGCTCTGCAGATATCAATGGGTGCTCCGTTACTAATCACCACGACACGGATCGATCCGCTTGAAATAGCGATCGAGGAATTCAACAACAACACCATCCCCATTACCGTAAAGAGGAAGTGAAGTAAGCGCATGACGATCATTGAGGTTATCGAGCTGCGGACGATTCTGGACAGCCGGGGCAACCCGACCGTTGAAGCCGACGTGTATACCGCGAGCGGTTTCGGGCGGTCGGCAGCCCCGAGCGGCGCCAGCACCGGTTCCCTTGAGGCGAAGGTCCTGCCTCCCCGGGAGGCGATCGAGAACGCCTTTACAAATGTCATCCCCGCCCTTATCGGGATGGATGCGACCGACCAGGAAGGATTTGACGAGCAGCTCCGGGATATCGACGGGACCGCCGATTTCTCCGGGATAGGGGCCAACATATCTGTTGCCCTCTCGCTCGCGAACGCGAAAGCGGCAGCGTCATCGCTGGACATGCCGCTCTTCCGCTACCTTGGCGGGGCATTTGCAAAGGAGCTCCCGCTCCCGCTCGGCAATGTCATCGGTGGCGGAGCCCATGCGGCAAACGCAACCGAGATCCAGGAGTTCCTTGTTGTTCCGGGCGGTGCAGCGGATACTGAAGAAGCAGTATTCGCAAACGCGGCCGTCCACCGGCATGTCAAGGACCTCTTGAAGAAGCACGGAAAATCCTGCGGCAAGGGTGATGAGGGTGCGTGGGCACCGCAGATAGACGATGCCCTCGCATTTGAGCTCATTGCCGAGGCGACCGGACTTGTTGCCGACGAACTGAATGTAGAGGTTGACATGGGGCTTGACGTTGCAGCAAGCCAGATGTGGGACGGAAGCGCATACAAGTACCGCAACACGGTGCGATCAACGGAAGACCAGGTTGCCTATATTGCAGAACTTGTCGATAAGTACAACCTTGTCTATGTTGAAGATCCCCTCCATGAGGATGATTTCGATGCCTTTGCCGAACTCAACAGCCAGGTTGGCAACCGCTGCCTGATCTGCGGGGACGATATCTTCGTAACCCAGGTCGATCGCATCATGCAGGGCATCGAGAAGGACGCAGCCAACTGCGTGCTGATCAAGCCAAACCAGGTCGGAACGCTCACTGACACGTTTGAAGCGGTCCGGCTTGCCCACACCCATGGTCTGGACACGGTGATGAGCCACCGATCCGGCGAAACTACCGATACAACTATTGCTCACCTTGCTACCGCATTCTCGTGTGTTTTCCTGAAATGCGGTATCGTGGGCGGAGAACGCATTGCAAAATTAAACGAACTGATACGCATTGAGGAACAGATATGACCGCAGCAAATGAAATGGAAATTGAATTAAAAGAGCCGCTCATCCCCGTCGAGGAATACCTTGCAGCCGGTGTCCACATCGGTACCCAGCAGAAGAGCGAGGACATGAAGAAGTTCATTTACCGCGTCCGCGGCGATGGGCTGTATATTCTCGATATCCGCGAGACTGATGCACGGATCAAGACCGTTGCAAAGTTCTTGACCCAGTACGAGGCCCCGAATCTCCTTGTCGTCACATCCCGACAGTACGGCCAGTACCCGGCCAAGAAGTTCGCCGATACAATCGGTGCAATGTCTGCAACCGGCCGGTTCATCCCGGGACTCCTGACAAACCCAGTATTAGATGGCTATATCGAGCCGACGGCCATCGTTGTCACAGACCCGATCGGTGACGCACAGGTCATCAACGAGGCGGTCCAGTGTGGTATTCCGGTTGTTGCGCTCTGCGACACCAACAACATGACCAAGTTCGTTGACCTGGTCATCCCGACCAACAACAAGGGTAGAAAGGCGCTCTCGATGATCTACTTCCTCTTAACACGCGAGATGCTCCGGCTCCGCGGAATCTCAACAGCACTCACCCCTGAGGATTTCGAGACCGAATTCTAAATCCGGCTCTCCTTTTTGGTGACCGATCGTTAGATATAATAGGACGACCAGAGGGTTGATCCGATGAAAATGCGTACATGCGCAGTGGCCGGCATGTTTTATCCGCGGGATCCGTCGCACCTTGAGCAGCTGCTCGAAACGTTTTTCCGCGAAACCCGACCGGAAGGTAATCCGGTTGGCATCGTATCACCCCATGCAGGGTATGTCTATTCTGGTCAGGTTGCAGCCCACGCGTTTGGTTCCCTGGATCCGGATTTTTCCGGTACGTTTGTGCTCATCGGCCCGTCCCACCGGGGATACCTGAGTTGCGTATCAGAGGTCCCGTGGGAAACTCCGCTCGGCGTGGTTGAAACTGACACGGAATTTATCCGTGCCCTTGATATCGAGACCGACGAGTTCTCCCACCGGGACGAGCACTCCCTCGAGGTGCAGGTGCCGTTCATCAAGTACCGCTTTCCCCGGGCCCGTATTGCCCCCGTCATGATGGGGCAGCAGGATTATTCCAGCGCAAAGCGGCTTGGAGAGAAGATCATAGCAGCAGCCCGGAGAACAAAACGGGATATCAGGATCGTGGCATCCAGTGATTTCTCGCATTACGTTCCCGAAATGAAGGCAAAGACCGATGACCGGTACGCCATCGAACCACTGGAAACCCTCGATACCCGGGAGTTTTACCGGCGGATCGAGGAGCGTCAGGTTACGGCCTGCGGGTATGGTCCGATTGCGGCAATGGTGACTGCCTGCGGCAGTCTTGGTGCAACAAGAGCCAGGCTCATCCGGTACGCGACCAGCGGGGATATAACCGGGGACAATAAACAAGTCGTGGGGTACGCGGCCATCGCGGTGATGTAGGTTGGCAACGTGGAGTGCGCCGGGCAAGGTATTTTTGTTCGGCGAGCATGCAGTAGTATACGGAAAGCCCGGCATAGCCATGGCCATAAAGCCCCGGGTGTTTGTGACCGTGCGGAACACCAAGCGTCCCCAGCGGGCAAAATCCCCCTACATCGACGGATGTTTCGACGCAATGGGCGTAGTGGGAAGCGTGTACATCAACTCGCAGATCCCAAGCTCCTCGGGGCTTGGGTCATCGGCGGCCGTGACGGTTGCCACGCTCTCGGCTATCAACGACGAATTCTCCCTCCACAAGACAAGGGAAGATATAGCGAACATGGCATTTGAGATCGAGAAGACGGTGCAGAAAGGGCGGGCGAGCCCGACCGATACGACGGTATCCACGTACGGGGGGATCGTGTTCATCAGTGGCGGGTCGCGGCGGCGCCTGCCTCCCCAGAATCTGCATCTCGTCATCGGGGACTCGCTCGTCTCCCACAGCACGGCGAGGATGGTCGAGCAGGTCGCGGAGCTCAAGAAGAAGCATCCCGAGATCATCGATCCCGTCCTGGATGCCATTGAAGGCGTGAGCATGAGTGCCATCCACCACCTTAATAACCCCCGCGAACTGGGGCGTTACATGAACATGAACCAGTCCCTCCTGGAAGTGCTCGGTGTCGGCCACCCGCAACTCTCAAGGCTCATCCTTGCCGCCCGCTCTGCCGGTGCGTTCGGCGCAAAGATCACGGGTGCCGGGGGAGGGGGATGCATGGTTGCTCTCTGCCCCAAGCAGTTCAAACACCGGATTGCCGGGGCCATCGAGGCGAGCGAAGCCCGGGCTATCGTGACCGGTATCGACACCGAGGGTGTCCGCAAGGAGAAAAATGTCTGAACCCATGATCCTCAAGCTCGGCGGGAGTGTTATCACTGACAAGAGCGCTGACTGCGCCGTGAACCGCGGGTGCCTTGCAATGATCGCAGCTGCGATTGCACAAGCCAGGACCAGCGGGATCGTGGTCATCCACGGTGCAGGCTCCTGCGGTCATCCCGAGGCCAGGCGCTACCATCTCGACACGGGCGCCTCTAGAGGCCAGACCGACGGGATCTGGGTTACCCACCGCGTTGTCAGCAGCCTCAACGACGAAGTCGTGCGGGCCCTCCGGGAAGAGGGCGTGGCAGCTGTCGGTATTCACCCGCTCCATACCGCGGTAGCCGACAACGGGAGGCTGGTCTCCTTCGAGCACCGCCACCTGGAAAAAATGCTCGCGCTTGGGATGGTTCCTGTGATCCACGGAGACGTGGTGATGGACATGACCCGGGGAGCCTGCATTGTCTCAGGCGACCAGCTCGTGAGATATCTTGCTCTTGCCCTGCACATTACCTGTGTAGGGCTCGCCACCGATGTACCGGGAGTGCTGGATGGAAACCGCGTAGTACCGAAAATAACACGGGGTACTGTGCTAAATCTCCATATCGGCAACTCGAAACATACCGATGTCACCGGTGGAATGAGCGGAAAGCTTTACGAGCTGCTCGAACTTGCGAATGCGGGTATCGGGTCTGATATATTTCATGTCTCGCGGACGAGTGATTTCCTGAACGGAAATGACCATGGCGGGACCCATGTGAGAGGTGAAATTAAATGAGTGACAAGAAACGGTTTACGTCTTCGCGCAAACTCGACCACCTGCGGATCTGTGCAGAAGAAGCTGTCGAATGCGGAGAAACCGGCTTTTCGGATATCCGGTTTGTGCACAATGCCCTGCCGGAATGCGATATGGGCACTATTGATACCTTGGTCCGGTTCCTGAACCACTCGTTCCGGTCACCTCTCTTCATTTCAGCCATGACCGGGGGCCACCCGGCCACAAAAGAGGTGAACGCACGCCTTGCACGGGCAGCGGAGCACTACGGCATCGGCATCGGTGTCGGTTCGCAGCGTGCCGCGCTCGAGAACAAGGCGCTTGCCGACACCTTCTCGGTTGTCCGGGACGAGGCGCCAGGAGCGTTCATCGTCGGCAACCTCGGGGTCGTCCAGCTCCGTGACCACGGGATCGAATGGGCAGAGAAGGCAGTAGAGATGATCGGGGCGGATGCCATCGCTATTCACCTCAACTTCCTGCAGGAGGCAATCCAGCCCGAAGGCGATCACAACGCCACCGGGTGCTTTGCTGCGCTTGAGGATCTCTGCCGGGAGTTCAAAACCCCCGTGATTGTCAAGGAGACCGGCTGCGGGATATCGGCGTTTACCTCCAGGAAATGCTGGGGAGCCGGTGTCAGCGCCATCGATATCGGTGGCTGGGGCGGGACGTCCTGGGCAGCGGTCGAGAGTGTGCGGGCGGCAGAGAGCAGCACTGCCGACATGAGGCTCAAGACGCTCGGGGAGACCTTCTCCGAATGGGGTATTCCCACGGCAGTCAGTCTGGCAGAAGTTCTCTCGACCGGAGGCCCGGTCATCGCTTCAGGAGGTATCCGGAGCGGGGGAGACATTGCCAAAGGTCTGGCCCTTGGTGCGGATCTCTGCGGGATGGCACTCCCTCTCCTCCGGCCGGCCATGGAGAGCGACGAAGCGCTCTCCGGTGCAATCGAAATGGTCCAGAACGAACTCATCACTACGATGTTCCTGACCGGTTCGGCGACCGTTGCGGATCTCAAATCGGCACCCCTGTATATTATGGGCAGGACCCGGCAGATGATTGGGAAAGATAATCCCGTACGGGCACAACGATATCACTAACCATTACCAACGAAAATTTTTAAAAACCAGGATAACAGCGAGTAAATCAAGGAGATACAGCATGGATATAGAAATTATTGCAGTGGGCGGATACGACGAGGTCGGGCGGAATATGACCGCCGTCCGCTGCGGAAAGGAAATTGTCATTTTTGACATGGGACTCCGCCTCGATCAGGTGATGATCCACGAGGATGCGGAGATCGAGAATATGCACTCCCTTGATCTCATCAAGATCAAGGCGATACCCGATGATACGATGATGAACTCGATCGAAGGGACCGTCAAGGCCATTGTCTGCTCACACGGCCACCTCGATCATATCGGGGCGATCCCGAAACTTGCGCACCGCTACAATGCACCGATCATCTCGACACCCTACACAACGGAACTGATCCGGCAGCAGATCTCCGGTGAACAGAAGTTCGGGGTGAACAACAAGCTCTTCGCGCTCAAGGCCGGCCAGCGGTTCACGATCTCCCAGAACCTGGTTCTTGAGTTCGTCCGCACCCAGCACTCGATCATCGATACGGTGACCCCGGTGCTCCACACGCCGCACGGTGCCATTGTATACGCACTTGATTTCAAGCTCGACCGGACTCCGGTCATCGGTGAACCCCCGGATTTTGCCCGGCTCCGCCAGATCGGAAAGGAAGGTGTCCTTGTCCTGATCGTTGAATCTACCAACATCGGCAGGAAAGGGCGGTGCCCGAGCGAGCGGATCGCCCGCGATCTCGTGCGCGACACCATCACGAGTTACGAGGATGACAAGAACGCGATCATCGTCTCCACGTTCTCCTCCCATATCTCGCGTGTCAAGACGATTGCGGAGTGCGCCCACGAGATCGGGAGAAAACCGGTCCTCCTGGGCCGTTCGATGGAGAAGTACGCGGTCACGGCAGAACAGATGAAACTCGTCTCGTTCCCGGAGACCACGAGCGTCTTTGGCAACCGGCGGACGGTTGACCGGACCATGCGCAGGATGATGAAGGCCGGAAAGGAGAGTTTCCTCCCCATCGTCACCGGGCACCAGGGAGAACCCGGTTCAATCCTCACCCGTATTGCATTGGGGGACACTCCTTACCAGCTCACACCCGGCGACAAGGTCGTCTTCTCGGCAAATGTCATCCCGAACCCGATGAACTATGGCCAGCGCTACATGGTCGAAGCGAGGCTGAAACTTGTCGGGGCCCGGGTCTTTGAGGATCTCCATGTCAGCGGCCACGCGTACCGTGAGGATCATTACGAGTTCCTCCAGATGCTGCAGCCGCAGCACGTCATCCCGGCACACGGGAGCATGACGATGACGGCAGAATACACCCAGTTTGCCGGGGATATGGGCTATACTGCCCATTCGACCGTCCACCTCATGAGGAACGGCCAGCGGCTCAAGATCAATTAACGAGGAAAGATCAATGTCGGAACTATCACCTTACCTGGAATCGGCTGCAAAAACAATCGATCGCATGATCGACCGGTATTTCGTCGACAAAACGGGTGAACTGAACAAGGCATCGGCCCACCTGCTCGCTGCAGGAGGGAAACGACTCCGCCCTGCTGTCGTGATGCTTGCCGCGGATGCAGTGAAGCCGGGGAGTTCGGATGATCTCCTGCAGGCAGCCCTCGCTCTCGAGGTAACGCACACCTTCACGCTCATCCACGATGATATCATGGATGATGACAGCCTGCGCCGCGGCGTACCGACCGTTCATACGAAGTGGGATATGCCCACCGGCATCCTTGCCGGCGATGTTCTCTATGCCCGCGCCTTCGAACACATCTGCATGGTAAATGCCGCAAATGAAGCGAAAGTCCGTGCGGTGACTATGCTTGCCAGGGCCTGTGCCGACATCTGCGAGGGCCAGCATATGGACATGTCCTTTGAGCACCGTTCCGATGTTGACCAGCACGAGTACATGGAGATGGTGAGAAAGAAGACCGGGGTCCTGTATGCTGCGGCAGCCGGGATAGGGGCAGTTCTTGCCGGCGGTACTGCCGTGCAGGTAAAGGCGCTCTACCAGTTCGGTCTCAACACCGGCATTGCGTTCCAGATCCAGGACGATCTTATCGATCTTCTCACCCCTGCGGAAAAGAGCGGGAAGGACCAGGCCTCCGATCTCCGCGAGGGCAAGCAGACGCTCCTGATGATCAAGGCCCGTGAGAAAGGCCTCGATCTCTCGAAATACCGGCGTGACCTGTCGCCAGCCGACATCGACGTTGCCATAAAGGAACTGACCGAAGCGGGAGTTATTGACGAAGTGAAGAAGATCGCTGGCGATCTTGTTGCTGCCAGCAACAAACACCTCTCACTTCTCGCCCCCTCAAAAGAACGCCAGCTCTTAATGGACATCGGCGAATACTTCGTTACCCGGAGCTATTAGGATGGCAGGGGAAGACCCAAAGGAGCTCCTCTTTTTATGTGCACTCCAGAATGCTGTCAGGCATGGTGGTGTGCCACAGGCAGGAGCGGTTATCGGTATGGTCATGGGTGCCCACCCGGAACTGCGGAGCAGGGCAAAGGAAGTCTCGGCGCTCGCCAAAGAAGCGATCGCTGACGTGGCAGCCCTCTCCCCGGAAGCACGGGTCACCACGCTCCAGGAACGGGCCCCGGGGATGTTTGCGGCGCTCTCGGAGAAGCACGAGCACAAGAAAGTCCTTCCCGATCTTGAAGGATCACAAAACGGCGTGGTCATGCGGTTTGCCCCGAATCCCTCGGGACCGCTCCATATCGGCCACGCCCGTGCTGCTGCCCTGAATGATGCGTACGTGAAGCAGTGCGGCGGCCGGTATATTCTCCGGATAGAAGATACCGACCCGAAACGGGTTGACCCCGAAGCGTACGAGACGGTGAAAGAGGACATCCGGTGGCTCGGGCTTGGGATCACCGATATCGTCACCCAGAGCGAGCGCCTCCCGATCTATTACGATCTCTGCCGCCAGCTCATCGAGCGTGACGGGGCGTACGTCTGCACCTGCGATAACGAGCACTTCAAGGAACTCAAGCAGGCAAAAACTGCCTGCCCCTGCCGCGACCAGCCGGTTGAGAAGAACCTCGAACTCTGGCAGAAGATGCTCGACCACGGGTTCCACGAGGGTGAAGTCTCGGTCCGGATCAAGACCGACCTTGACAACCCGGACCCGGCCATGCGGGATTTCCCGGCATTCCGGATTCTTGATGCGCCACCTCACCCGAAAGTGAAGGCCCACGTCTACCCGCTGATGAACTTCTCGGTAGTTGCCGATGACCACCTTCTCGGCGTCACACACGTGATCCGGGGCAAGGATCACATCGCCAACACCCGCCGCCAGCGTTATATCTACGACCACATGGGCTGGAAGATCCCGGTCTACCGGCACTACGGGCGGATGGGAATCGAGGGCGTTGTCCTCTCCACATCCCAGATGCGCCTCGGGATCAACGAGGGAACCTATACCGGCTGGGATGATATCCATCTCGGCACGCTGCGGGCGCTTGCCCGGAGGGGCATATCCCCCGAGGCGGTAAAGAACGCGATGCTCGCTATTGGTATTGGCGATACTGATATCTCGTTCTCGTGGGACAACCTCTATGCAGAGAACAGGAAGATCGTTGACCCGACCGCGAACCGCTACTTCTTTGTACCCGACCCGGTCGAGGTGAAGATCGAGGGCGCCCCGGACCATACCGCCCATGCCCTGCTCCACCCGGGCGATGCTGCACGGGGCTCCCGCATAATGGAATTTACCGGGCAGGTTCTTCTCCCGAAAGGCGAGCTCGTGCCCGGCACTTCTATGGTCCGGCTCAAGGATCTCTTTAACGTGAAGATCGCGTGGGATGGTGGGATTCCGTTGTTCTCGTATGGCGGGGAATCGCTCGCGGATGCCCGGGCAGCAAAAGCCCACATCATCCAGTGGCTCCCGGCACAGGCAACCGTGCCCTGCACCCTCCTCACGCAGGAAGGGGAGATGAAAGGCGCCTGCGAACCAGCGGTGAAATCAGAACTGGGGAAGGTTGTCCAGTTCGAGCGGGTCGGTTTTGTGAAGATAGATGCGGTTGACGCATCTGGTGTAAAGGCTTACTTCACGCACAAGTGATTTGTTGGCTGGTTCACGATCTTTTTTCATCAGACCCCGGTTCTGCTTTTTGCTCTGTAGAAACAGACATGAATCCAATCGGTTCATACCCGAACTTTAAAAATCAAAAAAGAGAGGGGACTTTACGAGGGCTCCCCGCCTCAGGACCTCGGTACGGCACGGCGGGGCAATTACCTGTTTCAACATTAGCAGGTAATTGAAGCGCCGCGGGGGCGTCCCTTCGGGGGCGGCGCAGGTCATCGCAATATTGTGACGGTTAAGTCACGATATAACGTGAATTTCGGAATTTTAATAGGAAATGATTCGGAAAATTCGATACTATCAGGGGCTTCGCCCCACACGCTCGGCGGCCCACTTGGGATGATGCGTATTATCTGTAACGTAACTAGAGGCCATCGCACTGCGCTCAGTCTCCCAACAAGGGACAACTTGGCGCAAGAGGGGTGTCATCGGGTAATGTGACCAATGTTTTCTACACAACAAATTTTTTTCATCGCGATCCAAATCGTGATTGAAAACCGCTCGCAGATCAATAAAACCTTGATTTTTATTTTTCAATCGCACCTTGATTGAAAAATTTTCAGCAGACCTTGATGAAAAAATTTCAACCAGACTTTGATTGAAAACCGTACCTGTAATCGGATCTTCGTCGTGAACGGCCATGTGCACCAGTGCACAGGTACTTAACTTTTCATCATCAAACCCTGATGAACATTTTTTCAGCAGACTTTGATTTTTTATTTTCAATCAAGCTTTGATTTCAAAAAGTTCATCGCGATCATGATCGCGATTGAAAAACGGATCCGGATCAACCGAACCTTGATTGTTTTTTTCCCAGCAGACTCTGGTCAAAGAAATGGTTCAGCCGAATCTCCCTTTTTATAACGGTTTTTCCATGCGTTCTGATTGTTAGTGAGGGTTACCCCCTCTCTCCCCAGAGGGGAAAGTATCCCAACGGGAGCATCCCCCTGACCCCAAACCTTCATTCCTCCACGGATCAACATTTCTTACAACCCTAATGAGTGGCTATCCTGTTGTGGGGGATGCATCAGCGGCCGGGGTAGCCTCGGATGTCGTAGCCCCCGGGGGTGTCAGAACCCGGGAGCTGATACCTGGAGAATCTTCCGGCTCAGCCGACAGAGGTGCATCTATCTTCCTGCGGTTTTTTACCCTTCCCGCCCAATATGTAGAGACATACATGCCAGAC
Source organism: uncultured Methanoregula sp. (assembly GCF_963678795.1). Taxonomy (NCBI): domain Archaea; kingdom Methanobacteriati; phylum Methanobacteriota; class Methanomicrobia; order Methanomicrobiales; family Methanoregulaceae; genus Methanoregula; species uncultured Methanoregula sp. The sequence continues at coordinate 118,097 of NZ_OY787453.1, forward strand.
AATGAGATTACTATCGGTGCCGAGGAATCCCGGCAAAAGCTGGTCTTTACCGGGCTCGTCATCGATATCCTCATCCTGATCCCCGAGACCGCAGCGGTCATCCTTTCCGGATCTGCCACCCTCCTGTCGGATGTCATCAAAGGTGCAAATGAGATCCTCGCCACTTCCTTTGCCCTCATGATCATACGGCGGGTGACCGCCGGCGGGAAGTTCACGTACGATTATGGCATGGGCAAGTTCGAGTCCCTCACCCGGATCATCACCGGCGGGGTGATGCTCATCTCGCTCTGCATCCTCCTGCTCTTCACCCTTCACCGTATCTTCAACCCGGAGCATTTCGATATAGATGCCGCTATCATCGGTATTCCCCTGATGTTCTTTGCCAGTATCGCGGATTCGTATCACTGGCGGAAAAACTACCAGAGGGCGCAAAAAGAGCCCACCCCTATCATGGAGGCCCAGTGGCGTCTCCGCAGGGCCAAGACCTTTTCCGACCTGCTGATCCTCCTTGCACTGGTGCTGTCGGTCGTCCTCGTCCAGTACAGCTGGTCGATGTACATCGATCCGGCGGTCTCGTTCATCATCATCGGCTTTTTACTGCTTGCCGGCTATCGTGAGATCTCCGCCTCCCTGCCGGATCTTTTCGATAAAACCCTGGAAGAAGAACTCCAGCTTCTCATACTTCGGGAACTGAGCTCATCGTTTCACCGGTACCACGAATTCTATGGTGTCCGCTCACGGAGGTCCGGCACCAGGATCTATATCGAGATCTTCCTCGGGTTTGACCCGGACCAGAGGATGGGGAACGTACAGGATTTCATCGATTTCCTGAAACGCTCCCTCGAGGATCAAATCCCCGGCAGCGTTGTGAGCATAGTCCCCATGCGGGAGAAGGATCCCCGTTCTGCGGTCTGATAAGAGAGAACCAGGACCTGTTGTTAAGTACGCGGATCGGCTCCTTCCCGGTATATGTCTGGCGGGGGCTCTGCCAATCCTCCGGATGCGGTATGAACCCTCAAAACGATTGAATTATATATATGGCATTCTCAACATTAGTAAGTACCTTGCAATGCAAGATACTGTGTTAAACACTTAACATGGAATGCCCGGCAAAGCAACCCTCAAAAAACCCCGCTGCGATTGCACAAAAATCCCTCAAAAACCTGTATGAGCGACATCAGATCCTCATGCAACCTGCCGTGGCGGGGCAGGGCAATCCAATGCATAAGGAAGATCCCATGAATATCCAGTTTAAAAAAGGCGTACTTGAGATCTGCGTTCTCTCTGTTCTGGCTCACAAGGACTGCTATGGTTACGAACTGGTTGGTGAGATCTCAAAGCGGATCGATATCTCGGAAGGGACGATCTACCCGCTCCTGAAACGACTCAAGGATGAAGGGTATGTCACAACCTACCTCCAGGAGTCTGATGAGGGCCCCCCCAGGAAATATTACCGGCTTACGGAAAGCGGAAGGAAGGAAGAACATGAACAGAAAGACGAATGGATGCGGTTTGCAGCATCAGTGAATGCGCTTCTGGATGGGAAACATGACACTGCAAACTGAACAGGAATACATCCGTATCCTCAAAAGCAGGCTTGAGGGTGTACTCCCCAGGGATGAACTTGACGATCTCCTCTCGGACTATTCCGAGCATTTCCGGATAGGGAAATCGAGCGGGCGCACGGAGGACGACCTCTGCCGCTCGCTTGGATCCCCCGACGATGTTGCACGGGAAGTTAAGGCAACCCATTTTGTCAACAAGGCAGAATCCACCCGTTCGTGCGGCAATATATTCCATGCAGTTATTGCAACGCTCGGACTCGGGCTCTTCAACCTGGTCTTCGTACTTGTGCCCTTCATCGTTATCGTCGCCCTGCTTGTTGTCATCTTCCTTCTGGGTGTCGCCTTTGCGATATTCGGGCCTGCGGCATTCATCCTCTCGATCCTGCAGATCCTGGGTATTCCCGCCTTTGCCATCTGGCAGTCGCCGGCAGCAGGGACATTCTTCTCGATTGGGATCACAACATTCGGGCTCCTGCTCATTGCAGCCGCATTCTATCTGGCACGGTTCTTCTACCACCTCGGGATACGGTATCTCAAGTGGAACATCCGGATTATCAGGGGAACGGAGGATCTCTCATGAACCCGGAAAAAACCGGCACTGCCCACCTGACGCACGGACAGCGGTTCCTTGTCTGGTCGAAGATAAACCCGGTGAGGCTGGTGATGTGGCTTGTCGCCATCACCATTATCTCCTTTGTCATCGGGTTTGGGATCCTCGCCCTGTCCGGCGAATTTCCCCCGGCAACAGGCCACGATTTCTCTCCTTTCCGGAATACTGCCCTGATGTCTCCCAATATCACAACGATCCTGCTGGATGGTGCCCGGCAGGGTGAAGTGCATTTCAGCCTTGGTGCCGGTAAACTGGCCCTGCAGGGAGGAGCACCGCCCGATGCCCTCATGGAGGTGACGGTCTTCTCGAAGGCCCGGGAGTGGCAGCCAGATCTTTTTCGGAATATGAATACTTCGAAACTCTGTGTTGCCATAACGGAAAAAGGGCACAAGGCCAGGGAATGGTTTGCCGTAGATTCCCCGAACCATTGGGAGATCCGGCTCAATGACGATCTTCCCCTTGACCTTGACATTCACGTCGGGGCGGGAGACAGCCGGCTGGATCTTGGTACCCTTAACCTGAGTACCCTCACCATCAACAACGGTGCCGGTAATACCCGGATCGATCTTGGCGGCTATCATGGCGGCCGGTTCGATGCAGAGATCTCCAATGGAATTGGGGATTTAACAGTGTTTATACCCAAGTACAGCAATACCCGGATCGATGTAGACACCGGAGTCGGCGATGTCACCGGCTCCGGTCTCATCCGGGACAACGGAATGTTCACTACTGTCGGTTACAACCCGGCAATACCGGTGAATACAATCAGAATTAAACAGGGTATCGGCAGCATATCGCTGGAAGCGGTGTGATCCATGCCCCGGAGAATCCCCATGAACTCAAAATCAGTTGCAATTGTCATACTCCTGTTCGCGCTCCTGGTTGTGACAATACCCCCAGTCAACGGAGAGAGTGCCCCGACCGTAACGATCACCGATTACAAGATCAGCCCCGCCGTCCTTATGCCGGACAGCCAGGGCACCATCACCATAACCGTAAAAAATACGGCAAACAGCGCCCAGATGAGCGAGAAGTCCGGGCAGTTATCCGCTGATAACTATGCTACCGTGAAAACAACGGACATCAACGTCAATCTCGACAACGTGAAACTGGAAGGCAACGGGATCAAGGTGCTCTCCCGCGATTTTGACCGGGTAGGTGCTCTCGGTCCGGGCCAGTCCCAGCAGTTTACGTTCTCTATCCAGGCGCCTTCTGCAAACGGGATCTACTATCCTCAGGTCTGGATTGACACTGCCGGCGGGAAGAGCGTGAAATATCCCTTCCCGGTGAACGTTAATACCCCGCTCGGTATCCAGAAAAAAGCAATCATCATCCTTGACAGTACCCTGACCGGCAGCCAGAACCCCGGTGACGATATCCCGGTCCAGGTAACGGTCATGAATTCCGGCGAGATGCTGTCGGATGATGTTATCCTGAAGATCGAGAATATCAGCACCAGCATGGTTGCCCCGAAAAATGCCGATCTCTATCATCTTGGTGCCCTTTCGGCAGGCCAGAACAAGACCCTTGATCTCGTGTTACTTTCGGACAAGAAGATGACGGCAGGACTTGTCAAGGTCCCGGTTACCATCAGCTATAATGCGATTGACGGAACACAGAAGACCCAGACTTCAAGTATCGATATCCTGTTCAAGGGCAAGGCAGAGCTGGGTTTTGTCTCGGTGGACACAAGCCCCCCCCGGCTGACTGAGAACGCACCGTTCGATCTGACGATACGGATCGAGAATACCGGTACCGGCGATGCCAAGCAGGTCTCGGCAAAGGTGGACATCCCCGCTGAAGGAAAGAAGGAATCTTTCATCGGAAAGATCAAACCCGGTAATGACGCGCCCGCTCTCTTCCTTCTCGAAGGAGCCCCGGCAGGAACCCACCCGTACAACCTGACGGTGACCTATACCGACGACATGGGCGTCCACGTGATGAACCGGCAGATGACCCTCCGGGTACCGCCGACTGACAATTCCGGCAGCCTGATCTTCGGCCTCATCGTCCTTGGTATCCTCGGGTTCCTGGCCTACCGCTACTGGTACCTCCCGAAGTACAAGGGTGACGGGAAGTTCCCATGGGAAAGAAAGAGCTAAAAGTCGCGTTCCTCCTGGCCCTGCGCTCCCTCCAGCGGGGGAGCCGGTCCAGCGTGATCCTGACCGTGCTCATCATCGGGATGTGCTTCACCAACATGATCTTCCTTCCGGCCCTCTTCAACGGGATCGGGAAGAGCATCAGCCAGCAGGTTATTGACTACGAGATCGGCAACGTGCTCGTCAGCCCCAAGTCCGGGGATCGGTACGTGTATGACGTTGATGCCACGCTCTCGCTCATCAACGGCATGCCCGGTGTGGAACGGGCCACTCCCCACTTCTCCCGGGGAGCGACTCTCAAGTACCGCCAGCGCGTGCTCGGGGCTACCGTGCGGTCCATATCGCCCAATGACGAGAAGTCCATTTCCCCCCTGTACACCAAGATGATCGCCGGCAGTTACCTGGGTGACAGCGACGTCGGCGAAGTGATCATCGGAAAACCGGTTGCCGGCGACCCCACGATCAAGAGGGAGGACGAGTTCCAGCCCTCGCTCGGGGGCGTGCGCGTGGGGGACTCGATAACAATAGAATACGGGAACGGGTACACGAAGGAGTACCGGGTCAAAGGGATCTACTATACCGGCTGGGCAACTTCGGACAGTGCCGTATACGTGACAAGAACCGACATGGCGCTTGCGGAGGGCAAACCGCTCGATTATGCAGATTCCATCCTGGTCAGGACCAAGCCCGGGTATTCTGAGAAGTTCGTAAAGAATGAACTTATCCAGTACGGCGTATCGCAGAAAGTCCAGACAACGCGCGATCTCCTTGACAAGACCATGGGCCGGATCATGCAGAGTTTTGCGATCATGAACATGGTCTCCCTGCTTGTGAGCATCGTCATCACGACGGTCGTGCTCTTCATCATCATTACAATCAAGACCCTCAGCAGCCGCCGCCAGATCGGGATCCTGAAGGCCATCGGCGTGGACAAGGAAGTGATCATGCACAACTACGGGTTCCAGGTGATCATCCTGTCCATCCTGGGCATCATCCTTGGCCTCGCCTTAACGATGATCCTGGCAGCATACATGCAGGCCAACCCGATCGTCACACCCGACTGGTCAGCCGCCCTCTACCTGACACCCATGGATCTGGTCACCAACTCCCTGATCCTCTTTGCGGCGTCCGTTGTCGCAGGGTATGTTCCCGCGTACCAGGTCTCGCGCGAGGATATCCAGAACTCAATGAGGTCCTGAAATGATCGAGATATCAGAATTACGGAGAATTTACCGGATGGGCGATGTCGAAGTCAATGCCCTGGACGGCGTGACGATCAATATTACCAAAGGGGAGTTTTTAGGGATTATGGGGGCGAGCGGGAGCGGCAAGACCACGCTTCTGCACCTGCTCGGCCTCCTCGACGAACCTTCCTCCGGGAGGATCGTCATCGAGGGTACGGACCTGTGCAGCCTCACGGATTACGAGAAGACCATGTTCCGGCTCTACAAGTTCGGGTATGTCTTCCAGGACTATGCCCTGGTGCCCGACCTCACCGTCATGGAGAATGTCTCACTGCCCGCGATGCTCCGGAAAGACAGGGCCGACCAGCAGATACTCGACGACAGCCACGACATCCTGAAAAAGATCGGCCTCTTCGAACGCCGGAACCACCTGCCGCGGGAACTCTCGGGGGGACAGCAGCAGCGGGTCTCGATTGCCCGGGCCATGGTGAACAAGCCCGAGATCCTGTTTGCCGATGAACCGTGCGCCAACCTGGACTCCGAGAACTCCCGGATGGTGCTGGATCTCTTCAAGGAGATCAACGAGGAGATGGAGCAGACCATCGTGATGGTCTCCCACGAATCATGGCACCAGGAGTATTTCCACCGTATCGTCAGGCTCGGCGACGGGAAGGTCATCAGCGACGGGATAAACGGTCACGGGAAATGAATGCGCTGCATAGAATGGGTGAGGAGTAGTTCATGGGAAAGAGAGAGCTGAAAACTGCGTTCCTGCTGGCACTGCGCGGGCTCCAGCGGGGGAGCCGGTCCAGCGTTATCCTGACGGTCCTTATCATTGCGATGTGCTTCACCAACATGATCTTCCTGCCCTCCCTCCTCAACGGGATCGGTCAGAGCATCACAAAACAGATCGTGGATTACGAGGTATCCGATGTCCTTGTCGACCCGAAGACAGGAAACCAGTATGTCAATGATCTTGACGCCACGCTCGCTCTCATCAACGGTATGCCCGGCGTGGAACGGGCCACTCCCCGGTTCTCCAAGGGGGCGACGCTCATGTATCACAAACGGGTGCTCGGCACCACGATACGGGCCATCAAACCCAATGACGACAAGTACGTCTCTCCCCTGTACAAAACGATGGTAGCCGGCAGTTACCTGGGGAATGACGATACGGGCGAGATCATCCTCGCAAAGCCCGTTGCCGGTGATGCCACGATAAAGGAGGAGGACGAGTTCCAGCCTTCGCTCGGGGGCGTGAGGGTGGGGGACTCGATCACGGTCGAGTATGCCAACGGGTACACGAGGGATTACCGGGTAAAAGGGATCTTTAGTACCGGATGGTACGAGGCCGATGCTGCTGCCTACGTCACCTGGACCGACATGGAACAGGCGGAAGGAAAACCCCTGGATTACGCGGATTTCATCACGGTCAAGGCCAAGCCCGGGTACTCCCCGAAGTTCGTCAAAACCGAGCTGCTGCAGTACGGCGTTGCGGACCGCGTCCAGACCTCCACCGATGTCCTGGCCAAGAACATGGGCAAGATCCTCCAGAGCTATGCCATCCTGAACCTGGTCTCATTGTTCGTAAGCATCGTCATCACGACGGTCGTGCTCTTCATCGTCATCACCATCAAGACTATCAACGCCAGGAAGCAGATCGGTGTCCTGAAGGCCATCGGGGTGGACAAGGAAGTGATCATGCATACCTACGGGTTCCAGGTCATCATCCTTTCCCTCATGGGCATTGCGCTCGGGGTGATCATGACCATGATTCTCAACAAGTTCATGGAATATTATCCGGTCGTGACCGTTGACTGGTCCGCTTCGCTGTACATAACCCCCATGGACCTCGTGATGAACTCTGTCATCCTCTTTGCAGTATCCATTGTCGCGGGCTATGTTCCCGCGTACCAGGTCTCGCGGGAGGATATCCAGAGCGGGATGCGGGCCTGACTTCTGCTTGTTCCTTCACCTTTTTTCTCTTGTCCGCAGAATATACTGTAAGAGCCGTTACCCCCATGGACGAGATCCCCGTTGAAAAAATAGTCCGCTCACGGCGCAGGACAATCGCGCTCATCATCAATTCGGAAGCCCGGCTGATCGTCAGGGCCCCGATGAAAGCCTCTCTCGAGGTTATCAATGCGGTGATCCGGGAGAAGCAGTGCTGGATCCGGAAGAAAGTTGCCGAGATGAAGCAGCGGCCCCCGGTAACCGTACACAGGTACGAGGAAGGCGAGATCTTCTTCTTCCTCGGGAGAGCATACCCGCTGCACATCATCGAAGATGGCCGGGGGGTCATTGAACGCACCGACCGGCTGTGCGTCTCCCGTATGGGCGAGGCCGATATCTCCCGCCGGATTAAGCGCTGGTATATCGGGGAGGCACAAAAAGAGATCCGGTCGCGGTGCATGTGGTTCTCGATGACGACCGGGTACACCCCCGCATCGGTCCGCATCACGGATGCCCGCGGGCGCTGGGGTTCCTGCACGCACCGGGGCGGGCTCAATTTCAGCTGGCGTCTCATCCAGGCCCCGCTTGAGATTGTGGACTACGTGATTGTCCACGAGCTCGTCCATCTCCGGCAGCCGGATCATTCACGGAAGTTCTGGGCAAAAGTGCGGGAGATCATGCCGGACTACGAGCGGAGACGGGAGTGGCTCCGGGAGAATGAGCGGCTGCTGAGGATATGATGGCAGCTGAGAGGAATTACGGGACTAAAAAATTCCAAGATGCTGTAGTTTTTCGTTGATTTCAGCTGTCAGGGGAGGGTAACCCCCCGACCCCCTGTTTTATCAAGAGATTTCTTCAACCGTTTGAGATGCTATCCTTATGCAGGGATGCGATGCCCAAACGGCGGGGGCAGAGTCACGGTGAACCGGAGTTCCCCAAGAGCGATTGAATATTCTGACGATCATTCGACAGAGCAGGTTCCCCCCCCCTCATACTCCTTCCGTTCCGGCCGCGGCTGCATCCGCCCCATCCGGCGCTCCGGCTCCTCAAGGGAAGAAAAGCCGCACTTCATCATCTCATCTATTCTGAACTGCGGAAGGAAAAATAGTCTCATCCGCTCACGGCAGGCTGTTTTGTCATGATTCCCGAACACCTCCCTTATCATCCCCGCCGCCCAATAGAACAGGATGGATTCCTTTTATATCCGGCCGGAACTCCCGGAAGATATTCCCGCTATTTTAGAAGTCCAGTTCCAGGCGTTCGCGCAGGATGGCGAGGCACGGCTCGTGAGCGCCCTGCGCCACGATGGCAATATCAATCCCGAACTTTCCCTTGTTGCCGTGCACAAAAACAGGATCATCGGTCACATCCTCTTCTGCCCGATCACCATTGTTTCAGATTCCGTGGAGACCCCGGCGCTTGCGCTCGCCCCCCTTGCCGTACACCAGGATTTCCAGTGCATGGGGATTGGTGCAGCCCTCGTTGAAGAGGGGATCGGGGAATGCCAGCGCCTCGGCCACCGCATCGTGATCGTGGTTGGCCACCCCGGATATTATCCCCGCTTCGGTTTCACTCCTGCACGGAAATCCGGGATTCTCGCGCCGTTTCCCTGCCCGGATGAGGCGTTCATGGCCCTGCCCCTGAGGGCCGGGGCACTTGACGGGATTGGCGGGATGGTCAGGTACCCGGTGGCGTTCGATACGGTCGGTGCCCACACATCATAATCATCACTCACCTTTTTTTCCCACCGTGGCGAGGTAGATCAGGAACTGGTCTCTCCCGTTGATTCCCAGGATCCGGTTCATCTCATCGTCATCGAATGCCGCAATGGCACAGACCCCGCACCCGATGGCTTCTGCAGCAAGGTAGAGGTTCTGGCAGACATGCCCGGCATCGAGATGGAGGTCCCGGTATCCCCGCTCGCCATAGCGCCACGTCATGCGGTACGGGACCGCGGTCCAGAGAAAGACCGCACCGCTCCGGAACATGAACTGCTGGTTGAAACAGGCCTCCGTTATCCGAATTACGAGCGTGGGATCCGTATCTGTCTGCTGGAGCCGGTGGGAGAGAGCGAGATACCGGTACAGCCCCGGCACGAGTCCATCCACATCGTTTGCAAGGATGTATGTCTCGAACGCGTGGCGTGCCCCTGCGGAAGGGACGGTACGCAGGGTGGCGAGATTCCCGTGGATCGTCTTCACACCCAGGGTGCACCAGAGCAGGAACCCGAGTTCGTCAAGGGAAAGCGGTTCGCGGGCATAGGTCCGGATACTGGTGCGCCGTTCAATGGCCATACGGAGATCAACAGGGGGGATCTCAAGGGAATCCGGCCGTGGGAGGCTGAACAGGGGAATCGCCGGATCCGGCGGCAGTTCGAGCGGGGGTTGCCGGATGCCCTTCTCCTGGTCGCTCTTACCGATATAGCGGTACTTCGTTCTCTCCATGAACTCCTGCCCGGTTCCTTTTGGGGCCGGGTTACCTGGCCTTTGTTCTGTCATCGACGATCACCCTTTTGTGAAGGTATGCCCCAGAGAACGTCAGGTTATCGGTCCATATCTGACCTGGCGCTCTTCCCCCGCACGCTTATACTCTTCACCTTCCAAACTACTCCGGGATATTGTGACCGGTCCAGCTAACCACAGTAATGACAGCCTAGCCCGTGCACTTACCGGGTTTTCCAGCACTTCCGGTCACCCGACCATAACAGAAGATGCGGTAATCGGGCCCGATACAGTCCGCAAATATACCAATGAATTCTGGACCTCGCGCCAGCGCCAGGCCTCGTCGATTCACGAGATCTCGTACCGGGCCTGCTTCAAACCTCAGCTTCCCTGCTTCTTTATCAGCCTCCTGACCCGGCCGGGGGATGTAGTATACGACCCGTTCAATGGGCGCGGGACAACTGCCATCGAGGCAGCCCTTCTCGGGCGTAATGTGATCGCAAACGATGCGAGCCCCCTTTCCCGGATAATGACCGAAGCCCGTTTTTTTCCGCCAGATCTCATGGCAATCGAAAAACGCCTCGCAGATATCCCTGCCGGAAGCGGGCGGGCTGCAATTGATCTCTCCATGTTCTATCACCCGGATACCGAACGGGAGATCGTATCCCTCCGCCGGCACACTCTCGGGAGAGCAGAAGCCTCTCTCGATGATCATATCGATCACTGGATCGCCATGGTGGCGACAAACCGCCTGACCGGGCATTCGAAAGGGTTCTTCTCGGTGTATACCCTGCCCCCCAACCAGGCCGTCTCCCAGGGAAGCCAGAGGAAGATCAACGAGAAGCGGATGCAGACGCCGGAATACCGGGATACCCGGCAGATCATCCTTACCAAGACCAGGAGCCTCCTGCGTTCTGTAACCGGCACGGATGTGAAAAATCTGAACCGGGCCGGGAATTCTGCTCTCCTGCTCACGGGTGATGCCGGGAAGACTCCGAAAATTCAGGATGAATCAGTAAACCTGACCGTAACGTCGCCACCGTTCCTCGACATCGTGCAGTACCGCGAGGATAACTGGCTCCGCTGCTGGTTCAACGGCCTCGACGCAAACGAGATCGGGAGACAGATAACGATGGCCCGCACGGTTGAGCGGTGGGCGGAAGTGATGGGCCGGGTATTCCGGGAGCTCTTCCGTATTACCGTGCCGGGGGGGTACGTGGCATTTGAGGTCGGGGAAGTCCGGAACCGGACGATCCGTCTTGAGGAACATGTCGTCCCCCTTGGGATTGCTGCGGGATTTTCCTGTGAATGCGTGCTCATCAACCAGCAGACGTTCACCAAGACCTCGAATATCTGGGGTGTCGGGAATATGGAGGCCGGTACGAACACCAACCGCATCGTAGTTTTTAAAAAACCTCAATAAGACAATATACCGTCCCATAAATCCAGAGAAGCCTGCAAATCTTGATATTATTAAAAATTAATTCAGATTACAAGTGATAAGGTTCGGGATCTTTTCCTGTTCTTTCCTTCCGGGAATATGCTGAGGTAAAAAGAAAATGGGTAAAATACGGTTCTGGAGCATCGTCGCTATTCTCTTCCTTGCAGTATCCCTGGCTGTCCCGGCGGGGGCCGCTGATATCACCCCCTCCGATCACCATATTGCCGTACGCCAGGCACACCTTGCATGGACAGCGCTTGAAACAGAACTCCAGATGAACGCAGCACTCACGTATGCCAGTACGCTCTACAATACCAATACTGCCCGCATGGCCGGTCTCCTTGCGGAGTTCCGTGACGCGGAAGCACAGATCCCTGCAGCCCGGACTGACGCAGAAGTCGACAGCATTATCCTGAATCTCCGGAAGATAACCCGCCAGTTCCAGAGCGAGGTCAGTGCGCAGATGAGTGCCGGGCAGGGTTCGTCGAATGAACTGGGCCGCCAGATAAGTCTTGCAACCTCAGGCAACCCGTTTACCGAAGAGAAGAAGAACCTCTACTGGAGCATGCGGTCCAGCGGCCAGCTGAGCGATCTTGACTCCTGGGCAGGCGCTGCACAGGCGGAACTTACTTCCCTGAATGCCCGGGGGTATGATACAACAAAAGCCCAGCGGGCACTGGATCTCACGACAGCAAAGCGGCCTGAGCTGCAGTCAGCATTCGAACTAAAGGATGAAGTGAAGGTGAATGCAGCCTGCAATACCCTCTATTCCCTCTCTTCCGAGTATGTTGCCCGGGCAGGAGAGATTCAGCAGCAGGTCCCGGATGATGCCCGCATCTGGTCCCTGCTGGATCAGGCAGACCGGATCGTTGGGAAGGCGGACCGGCTCAATACTGATACGACCATGGTAATACTGGATATCGGTGCAGCCGACACGGATCTCTCCCGTCTGAAAACTGACATCGTGGCAACCAAACGCCTCATTGTTGCGGGAAAACTCGAAAGTGCGAAGAAAAGCCTGCTCGTGATAAAGAAGGATTATACCGACCTTGCCCGGGAATACCGGGGCATTGCCAGCACGACAAACCTTCCCGCCGATCTGTCGGAAGCGCTCAACATGATGGCAGTAGCCCTTGATAATGCTGCTGACCGGATGGGGGAGAGCTGATATGGACAGAACAATGCAGAGATGTGGTCTGGTCTTTTTCCTCCTCCTCATCAGTATGCTGGTTATTGCAGGCTGCGCCTCTGTTCCGGCGCCCGGAGGCAGCCTCGTATCAACTCCTTCAAAGACAACTGCCCCCACACCTGCACCCGCTTCCCTTACCCCCTCCGTGACAACAGCCCCGCCCCTCACACTCCGGACAATAGTGCCGGCTACAACGTCCACGCCCCTCCCCCCGGTGACAACGCCCCCGGCGGAAAGCAGGTACGTTGTAAAAACCTGTGCTGAGCTGGGCGGTTTTATTGCAAACCCGGGCGAACGCTGTCCCGGCGTGTGGCAGGATTCAACGGAGGCATTCAGCTGCTGCTCTGCAGAACCGGTTCCTAATGTTGCCTCGGACCTGTCCGTCACTGTCCTGCCGCTCGATCTCCGGGTGAATCTTGCGGATTACCCCGGCAGCATCATTCCCTGATCCCCCGTCCCGGTCCGGGTTTTCCCGGCAGCAAAGAGCAAGTCTCCGGTGAAAAAGGACGCCTTAAGTATCACAAAAGCCAACGTGTATTCATGGTCACCCGTATCAGGCGGTATGCACAGATAATTGACGTGCTGGGAAATTACGGATTCAGCATCGGCCTTGAAAAAATGTTTCCCGGGAGGGCCGGTTTCCGGCTTCCCACCTCCGGCAAATCGCCTGATTCTTCCACGGTTTACGAACGGATACGGCTGGCTCTTGAGGATCTGGGACCGACTTTTGTGAAATTCGGCCAGATCATGAGTACGAGGACCGAGCTTCTGCCTCCGGAGATGATCGAGCAACTCAAGAAGCTCCAGGATCATGCAAAACCAATCCCGTTCTCCGAGGTAAGGGCCATCCTCGAACAGAACATCCCCGAACTGGACGATCATTTCTGCGAAATCGAAGAGACCCCGGTGGCCGCTGCCTCGATAGGCCAGGTCCACCGCGCCTTTCTCAAGGACGGGACAATGGTTGCAGTCAAGGTCCAGCGCCCGGGCATTCCTGAGCTCATCGAGACGGATATCGGGATCCTCCAGTCAATGGCCGAGCGGATCGAGACCGTCTTTCCCGAGACCCGGGTTTATAACCCGACCGGCATGGTGGATGATTTTGCCCACCAGATCGTAAAAGAACTGGATTTCACCCGGGAAGCCCGCAACATGGACCGGATGGCCCGGAACTTCCATAACGTGCCCGGTGTCCATTTCCCGAAGATCTACTGGGAATTCACCTCCCAGTTCGTCATGGTAATGGAGTTTGTCGAAGGTGTCCGGATTGACAACGTGGACGCCATCAGTGAGATGGGCTTTGTCCCCCACGATATCGGGGTCACGGGATTTCATGCCTACCTGAAGATGATCTTCGAGGACGGGTTCTTCCATGGCGATCCGCACCCGGGAAACCTGCTGGTTTCAAAGACCGGCGATATCGTTTTCCTGGACTTCGGGATCGTAGGTGTCCTGCGCCCGGAAAAACGCCAGCTCTTCATCAACCTCCTCTTCGCCCTTGTCAACGACGATATCGAGCTGATGCTCCGGTCGCTTGAGGGCTTCGGGATCGTTATTGCCGAGGATGATCGTGAAGCCATGAGGGATGATCTCTACCTCATGATGCACGATTTCAGCGGCGGTGGCGGGGATGGCGTATCCCAGCTCAATTTCGGCCTTGTCGTCAGCGAACTTACGGAGACCATGCGGCGCTACAAGCTCAAAGTGCCGATGAACCTGATGCTCCTCCTCAAGGTTTTCATGATGGTCCTGGATATCGGTGTCCGTCTCGATCCCAGGTTCAATTTCGGTAAGGAGGTCACCCCCTACCTCTCGAAACTGGCCGATACCAACAATTTTTCAGCAGCTTACCTCAAACGGGCTTCGACAACCCTCCTCGAGGCTGCGGATGCCCTCTTTGATATGCCCCGCAATCTCAACCTCATGCTGCGGCGGCTCTCGACCGGTACATTCAAGCTGGAGATCGTAGACACGGATATCCAGAAACTCCAGATGGCGCTCGACAAGGCAAGTGACAAGATAATGATCGGCATGGTTGTTGCAGCCCTCGTCGTGGGGTCATCACTGGTTATCAGTGCCCAGCCAAACGAGCTGCCCAAACAGATCTCATGGATCGCTATTGCAGGGTACACTGCGGCGGTGCTTGTCGGGTTCTACGCAATCTACCACGTCATCTTCCTGCGATTCCGGATGGACCGGTAAGACCGGCCCTGAACGGGTTTACCGCACCGCATTTTTTATGATATTCCACCTCTCCAGTTTCTCTTCGTAGCTGGACCGTGCATGTGCCGGGCTTGTCGACGGGAGGAGTACCGTATCAACGCCTGTTGTCCCGCATGCCTGCCGGAAATACCGGGCTGCAGTAGTGCCGTTGAGCGCCACGAGGGTTATCCCGGGACGGGCGGCAAGGAAGGCCCCGATCTCGTTGAAGACCGGGTCACGGATCCGCGTATCCGCACTTCCTTTTCTGGAACAGGAATGGATCACATCCCACAGAGCGATCCGGTGTGCCTTGACCTGTTCAATGCGCTGCCCGTACGGGAGCGAGGCATCTATCAGGAAGAGATCGCCCATGATCCGCCAGAACCGGTTCTGCGGGTTTCCGTAGTACCGGGTGCCTTCCAGTGAGATGACGCTCGGGAAACTCCCGAGGATCAGCACCCGGGGATCATCCCCGCATACCGGCAGGAGACCCACCAGTGCCTTGTCATGGGAAATAGAAATATCACGTTTCATACGGCCATGTACCCGTCCCCGGTGTGCAAGGGGTAAAAAAAGGGTTATTCCTTGTAATAGAGGTTGCAGTGGCAGTGCCCCATCTTTGCCACTTCATCCTTGTGGTATATGCAGGGGCATTCGATTGCCATGTCCTTCTCCTCATCACCGCTCCGGAGCCGGCAGGGGCAGTAAGGATGCCCGAACTTTGTTTTGTTGCGCACGAGCCCCTTGATCACGGTAGTGAGTTGTTTCTGGTCGGTACTGAGTGACCAGCCCTGCTTATGTGCATAGGCCTTCGCCCACTTGAGCATGTCCTCTTCAGCGTGAGTATCTTCTGTCATTGTACCCCGGGGAACTCCTGTATTGTCACGATACTTTTTGTATATGAGACGTTAGTCTTTGCGCTTGATTAAACGGATTCTGGCCCGCTCACGGTTTTTTTGCGGTCTTCGTGATCCTTTTTGCAACCCGGTCATAGGTATCCATCACGTCTCCCTTGTTGAAACGGTAGACATCCTTGTCGAGCGACTCGCCAGTCTTCCTGTCCCAGAGACGCATGGAGTCCATGCTGATCTCGTCCCCGAGATAGATCGTCTTGTTCTCCCGGCCGAATTCGATCTTGAAATCCACGAGAGTGATTCCCTGTTTTGCAAGAAGCTTTACGAGAAGTGCATTCACTTTAAGCGCAGCAGCCTTGATCTTCCTGAGCTCCTGCGGCGTCGCAATCTTAAGCGCCACGATCAACTCGTCATTGAGCATCGGGTCGTGCCTGGAGTCATCCTTGTAATCGATGACAATAACCGGCGGATCGAGTTTTGTGCCTTCCTTGAACGGATAATTCCGGACAATGGAACCGGCAGCGATATTCCGGACAATCACTTCGAGCGGGATCATCGCAAGCTCCCGCACTACCATGCGGTGGGCATCGAGCATTTCGATGAAATGGGTCCTGACCCCGTTCTTTGCAAGATACGCAAAGAAGAACGCCGAAACCCCTGCATTGTAACTGCCCTTGTTCTTGAGAACATCTTTCTTGCCGCCATCAAATGCCGTGATGTCGTCCCGGAATTCAACGATCAGTCTGCCTTTCTCATCAGTCCGGTACACGGACTTTGCTTTTCCAGCATAGAGGATCTTTTTCTGCTTCACAATCTGCACCCTTCATTAATTCTTTGTTCGAGCCGGTTTATTAGGAGTTGCAGGGCCGGCGGATACCAGCCCCGCTCAATATACCGGGGATAGATACAGAGCCTCTCGCGGAGCACGGCAATCCCGGCTATTGTCCTGAGCTCTTCCAGCGCGGGCCAAGGGTGTTCCGGGTTCACGTAATCGATCGTCAGCGGCGACACTCCCCCAAGGTCATCGACCCCGCAGGGTATGAGGAGGGATGCATCGATAAGGTTTGGCGGGATCTGGATAGCAATCTCTTCCGGGAGGATATCCCGCGCCATATGAATAGTGGCGCAGATCTCATCCGTAGTGGGGACAGGACTTTTACCAAGGGGTGTTCCGGGCTTCGGGCAGAAGTTCTGGATGATCACTTCCTGGATATGCCCGTACCGCTTGTGGAGATCCCGTATGGCGAAGAGCGAGTCTTCCCGGTCGGCCATGGTCTCTCCAATCCCGAGAAGAAGGCCGGTCGTGAACGGGATCCTGAGTTTTCCGGCATCCTCCATCATTGCAAGGCGGACATCCGGTGATTTTCCAATGGAAGTGGCATGGGCCGGGATCTCTGCCGTGGTCTCAAGCATCAGCCCCATGCTCGCATTCACGTGCCGGAGCAGGTCCATCTCTTCGTACGTGAGAATCCCGGCATTAGTGTGGGGAAGAACACCGAACTCGATACTCTTTTTGCACATGGCCTCGCAGTAATCGAGGATGGTGGCATATCCGGCGGACCGGAGTATCCCGGAAAACCCGGGCTCCACCTCCGGGCGCTCCCCGAACGTAAAAAGAGCCTCGGTGCAGCCCAGTGCCGCACCCCGCTCAAGCGTCCGCTCAACATCATCCTGAGCCATGAGGCAGCCTTCCTGCACGGGTGTGCGGAAACAGCAGTACCCGCAGCGGTTGCGGCAGACCGTGGTGAGCGGAAGAAAGACATTTTTTGAATAGGTGATCGTCCGGGGCTGCATAAGATGAGGTTTACTGCGCATCTATTGAAATCTGTTGTTGGCGACGCATCGCTGCTGCACCAGAACTGATGAAAACGGCAACTATAATGTGCAGGGCCGTTCATAGTTCAAGATGCTTATGAGCGGTTCTTCGCCATGACCTTTCAGGTGTTCTGATGTTATTCAAGGAAAAGGAACCGGGAACGGGATCTGACCGCGAATCTTCTGATAAAGAGGAGCCGCAGCTTTATCCCGGTTTGACCCCGGAAGAACTAAGGGCCGCACTTGCGTTTGCCGAGAAGAAGCTCCAGCTGGTTGGCAGTGTCACACGGCATGACGTTCTCAACCAGCTGACGGCAATCGTCGGGTACAACGAACTGCTCGGGATGATGATCGAAGATCCCAAACTGAAAACCTATCTCGAACGGGAACGACATGCGGTCGACAAGATCCGCAGGCAGTTCCAGTTTGCCAAGGACTACCAGAATATCGGGGCTGCCCCGTTTGCGTGGCTCCCGCTCCGGCAGCTCATCCACCAGGCCGGCGAGGAGGCCGACCTGCGTCCCATCCAGATTCTGGACGAGACCGGCCCGGCATCTGTCTTTGCAGACCCCCAGTTTGTCAAGGTCATCATCCAGATCCTGGATAATACCCGGCGTCACGGGATCAGGGCCACCCGTATCCGTATATTCCTGCAGGATGGCCCGGCAGGTGGCACGCAGCTCATTTTCGAAGACGATGGCGAAGGCATTCCTGCAGGTGACAAGACAAAGATCTTCGAACGCGGTTTTGGCAAAGGTACCGGATGGGGTCTTTTCCTTGCCCGGGAGATCCTGGAATTCTGCGGGATGAGTATACGGGAGAGCGGTGAACCGGGAAAAGGTGCACGGTTGGTGATTACCCTCCCGGAAGAAAAGATCCGGAAAAACGGATAACGTTTACTTTCGTGCGCGTTGCCTGGAAACAACGGCTGCCGGCATGAATAGTAACATAATTATTTCCATGACCACGCGAACCGGATAACGTTCTTAGGGCAGACATCTGCACAGCTCCCGCAGATAATACATTCCGGATTCTGGAACTCATTGTTCCCTGCCATCTCCTGGACGGGCAGGCTCATCGGACAGGCGCTTTCGCATTTTTTACACTTAATGCAATCATCCGGTTCAGCTGCAAGATGGAGCGACGGGATCCTTATCCGGTTCCTGATCCGGGTAATGGCCATGAAAACCACGGACATGGGACAGAAGTAATTGCACATCCCCCTGCGCCCGAAGATGAGAACGAGCACGAAGACGCCAAGGGTCATCCCGTACAGGAAGAGGTATGCTCCTGCGTTCCATGGGGGCAGGCCGTTCCCGAGACCGAAGAGCGGATTCACTGCAAGGACTCCTGCTCCTGCGGTAAGGACAATTGCCCCGCCAACCCAGATGACGGCGAGGAGGTACTTCAGGTACCGCAGGTACGGGACCCTCCGCAGTTTTGTCTTAACCGCTTTATCTAAGATCTCCTGCTCGGCACCCATCGGGCAGAGATATCCGCAGAATGCCCTGCCGAAGATGAACGTAAGGAGGAACACGGATATCCAGAAGATGAACGCGGCGGCGATGACCCCCTGTAAGAGACCCATCATCATCACGAGCGGAGAGATGTAAACAAACGTCACCGACATCATGAGAAACGAGAGGAAGAGGATGGCGGTGCGGATCTGCTGGCGGTTCATACCCTGATCTATCACAGGTCATTGATGATATGTCTTGAGGAATATGCAATAGCGGACCACCGGTTTTTATTCCCGGCAGAACGAACACTGGGTAAATGCGCGAGATCTTCCGCAAGCTGGTACATATCCTCTTCGGCCTTGGTGTTGCAGGACTGGTGATCGTATTCGACCGTCCGGTTGCGATGGCCCTTCTTGCCGCCGGCCTTTTGATCGGCGTGGTCCTCATCGATATCCTGTTGCGGGGTTACCATATTCCCCTCTTCTCGTTCCTGGTGGATTTTGCGGACCGGGGGGACTGCCTGCCGGGCCGGGGAGCGCTCTTTTTTGCTGTCAGTGCCCTCGCCTGTATCATCCTTTTTCCCGCGCCGGTTGCCGTTCCCGCGCTGGTAACCATCGCCGTGCTTGACGGCGTGGCAACGCTTGTCGGGGTGCGATTCGGGCGGATTCGTATCTTTAATGGCAAATCCCTGGAAGGAACCACAGCCGGGATCGTGGTAACTGCATTAGTCCTTCTCCCGTTCCTGACGGTTCCCGGGGCGATATTCGTATCCGTCATCGCCGGCCTCATCGAACTGCTCTCGCCCATTGACGACAATCTTGTGATCACGCCCTGCATCTGCGTCCTTCTGGAACTCCTGCCGGTGCTGATCCGCACAACTGCCTGATCCCGGGGATACCCGCGCCCGGAAATCCGGCCATTTAAAAAAGGGAACGATCAGGGCTCCTGTTCCAGTTTTTCTTTGTCGATTGCAACGTATATGTCGACTTCCTTGTTCAAAGGCCGGGCGAACCGCTTGTCATAAACCTCGAAATCGTACGTATATGTCCGGGGAAGGGCTGAGAGCCAGACCGTGCTCCAGACTCCAAGCACTTCATCCGGCATCCTGCCTTTGGCATTGAAGACCGCATAGGTCTGCGCCGGAATGCGCCTGACTTCCATTCCTTCGGGGACCGATGGAGCCCTTGTCACCCCGCAGCCGAGCAGGAACGAGTATTCGCCCCGCCAGTCGCTCGCATAATCGGAATAGACAACGTACATGGCCGGGGGAACTGCCCGGTTCTTTATTTTTGCCGCTGCGTTCTGTGCGAAAAATTCCGTCCAGCAGGCGGGGATATCATCGATGCTCCTGCCATCGGCATTGCAGGTTCTCCGGGAGAGTCCGACGACTGTTCGTTCAGGGACTTTCCGTATGGTATACCGGATATTCTCCATTCCCGGAATTTTTTGCGGCTGAGATGTTAAACCAAACCATTTCTACCGGCAGGAGATGCAATATCAGTATCTTTTTTTCATTCCCCTGCGTATCACGGTACACATGTGTCCTCCAGCACTCATTCCCTATAAACCAAAAAACCCCAAGACCCGCCTTTCCGCGATACTCAGTCAGGAGGAACGGGAGCAGTTTGCCCTGGCCATGCTCTCGGACGTTAAAGAAGCAGTAAAAGATGCTATGTGCAGCCCGGTGCTGGTCTGCTCGGAGCTCTTCGACAGCGAGGATGTCCAGGTCACTATCACCGATACCGACCTGAACGGGACCCTCAATGGGATCCTCCCCGAGTCTGTTGCAGAGACCCTCATCATCATGGCTGACCTGCCGCTTGCCAATACCGAGTCCATCCGCCGGGTCCTCTCGACGAAGATGGATATGGCCATCGTTCCCGGACGGGGCGGCGGAACGAACGTGATCTTCGTCAAGGAGCCAAAGCGCTTCCATGTCGACTATTATGGTGCCAGTTTCATGAAACACATGAAGATCGCGGAGGACGCGGGCCTCTCCTGCGAGGTCATCGATTCGTTCCGGCTCCACACGGACATCGATGAAGAGGAGGATCTCGTTGAACTCCTGATCCACGGGTCAGGAAAGAGCAGGACTTACCTGGAGGAGCTTGGCTTCTCCCTTGCTGCTGAGAACGGCAGGGTCGGGGTAGTCCGGAAGCGATAGGATTATCTCTCTCATTTACAGAAGGCTTGGTATGATACGGGTGTCAGGATATACTCTAACTGATTTACTCCATGAAGCTGATCCTGACGTCGATGCTATCGTTGGAACTTTCATCTCCCTCTTCAATGCCGCGTACGGGACGCCCGGTGCCGATCGCTGGGATATCACCAAGGAAGACTGGCAGCGGTACGAGTTCCTGGGCGATCGCGTCCTCTCGCTGATCATCGCCCAGACGCTCTTTACCCAGCGCCAGGGGGTGCTCGATGAGGGTGAGATGACGCGGATACTCAACGGGGTGGTCTCCAACAAGGCCCTGGACCTGTTATCCCGGCAGCATGAGAAGAAAGTTTTTACCCGGCTTATCCCTCTTGCCATCGGTGAGCAGAACACCTATGGCGAGAAGGTCACCGGCGGGGCGTTTGAGGCATTTATCGGGGCCCTCTATTGCGAAGTGGGGCTTGATGACGTTACTTACTTTGTCAATGCCATCATGAAGAGGGCACTCGACACCTGCAATCCCCACGAGAACGTGATCGGAATCCTGCAGGAATATTACCAGAAGGAAAACCGGCCCCTCCCTAATTATGAAGAGATATCCCGGAACGGGCCTGAGCACAAACCGCTTTTTACGGTCAGGGTCACTCTCGCGGACGGGAAGACCTTTGACGGATCAGGGGCCACTCTTTCCGATGCTCGGAAGGATGCTGCCCGGAAGGCCCTGGACGGGATCTGCCGGAACGCGTGAGCCGCCGGAAGAGACCTGTGATCCATATCCTGTGACGAAACGCCCGGTCACTTTTTCTCTTTCCCGAAATGCTCGTTCCGGAACCTTATGAGCCCGTCGCAGAACTCTGCACGGTACTTCTCCATGGAGAGGCTTCCTTCCTGGAACTGGCAGTCATCCTCCTCGATGACTTGGTTGATAAGGTCGTGCGTCGGGAGGAGGAGATCGAGGGGCACTTTGGCCTTCTCGGATCCCCGGACCAGGGCTTCCCTGAAAAGGCCGATACAGTACGCTACCCGGTACCTGTAAACGGACTTTGTTTTTATGAGATATTCCGCCACCCGCTCAGTCTCGATGCGGATAAAATCCTCCTTGATCTTCTCATCCCTGCACTTCCCGAGCATGTACTTGTAATGTGCATACGGGTACATCTCTTCAAGTTCGGCAGGGACAATACCGCAGGTGCCGAAGATCACGATGTGGTACCGGGACGGGTCGAAGACCTGGGAGATGATCATCCGTATGATCTGGTGGCTGGGGCTGGTTGAGTAGGGTTTCCTGACCGCACAGGGCATGAATATGGCGATATCGCGGGGTTCGATCTCGTAATCGTCGATGATATACCGGTACGATTTCTCGAACTCCGGAAGGTAAAACGGCGGATCGGTGAGGATTGGCAGTTTTTCTCCATTGCCGGGGGTGTCTTTTTTATCAGTCATCCGGTGTTCACTATCAGATTGTTCGGGGAATACAAGAATCAACCGTCCGTGTTCCGGAGCTGATGGCCAGATTGCTTATGGGACAGGTGGTTGAGGGAATGAACGGGTCGGATGAGAACACTCATGCCTCCACTCGCTCCCAGTGACCATCCGGGTAATATGCGATACGGACGCCGTCATCGGCAAAAAATCTCCCGCCGGGATACCGGCTCCACCAGTCAAGGTTGAGCCAGTAGCGGGGACCAGCCGGGCCGTTGGTGATATGACAGCCCACGTCCGCGATCCTGTAACGCTGCCGGATATATGCTGCGGCAGCCTCGAACTCTTCCTTTGTTGTCCCGATATACACTTCCGGGTAGGCATGGCCGGCGGTGCCGTTCGAAGCATATATGACGCGGGCATCCCCGCCAACCGATTCTATCATGGCGGCAACCACGATGGCGAAGTCATCGCAGTCGCCTTTGAGCCCGAGAGCAATGGTATGGCTGGCAGGGGAATAATAGTCGCCGCTGTTCGGATCATCCACGTAGGTCCAGCGGGAGTACACCGCTTCCCAGAGGTCGCAGATCTGGGCGAGGTTGAACGGCCCGCCATGGGGCTTCTGGATGAGCGAGACGGCAAAATCCCGGGTGACCGGGTCCCGCGAGTCTATGGCATCACGGATGACTGTGGCTTTCCGGTCTTCTGATGAAGTGCCGTTCCTGTCCGGGCCGGTCATACTCCCCGCTGAGGTATTGACGATGTTCTGGTACAGGAAATAACGGGAAGTATCTGCACCGGAAGACCGGCTGACTGGTGCTCCGGTTCCGGGTCCGCCGGTATGGATACAACCGGCGCAGGAGAGAAGGAGAACGATGAGGAGAATGGGAATAACGAGAACCCTGAGCGTCCCGGCGGGCCGTTGGGACCGGCAACGGCCGATGATCTCCGGGATTTTTGGACCCTTCATTCCTGCCATACCCGGAAGATCTCGGTGCCCGAGAGGATTACATTTTGTGTCCGGTTCTCGCGGACCTGGAAGAGTTGCAGATAAGGGTATTCCCCCACAGGGAGACCGTCATTTTGGGACGGCTTAAAAATCTAAAAAGCCAAAAAATGACGGGTGCTAACCTGCCTATTCCCCCGGAAGCGATGAACGCCGCCACCCCCGACAGGGCGCCCCCGCGGCGGGTCAGTGACCGGAGATAATCAAAACATTTCCCTCGTTTCCCGTTCCTGAATAGCATGAATGGTAAATATTATCCAAAGGCATCCCCCGTCACGATAGTGTTGTATTACCTGTTCCGAGGCATCACGTACGCCCCCGCCCCCCGTGGAGGCAGGGCTGGCATAAAGGGGTGATAATATTTTCTAAAATACATCTTCTGCAACGCAGAAAACCCAAAAAGCAAATGGAGGGGATCATCCTCATAATTCCCCGTGCATCCGGCTTATCAACGTGTGATATACTTCGAAGTTACCACTCGGTCCGGCTGTTCCGGAACGCGCCCATGAACAGGCAGTCGGTGGCATCGATCGTCTCGATACCAACATGATCCCCGATGGAGAGCCCGATCCCCCGGACGATTGCTGCGGGTGTACACTCATCCGCTTCGCCCATCACGAGTTCTGCAGCAGAAGCGATGTTGTCTGCCACTGCCCGTTTTGTTACTTCCAGTTTCCTTCCGAAAAGATCGCACCGGCCGCGGTCATCGATCACGGCAGTGATCCCGGCTGCCCCGATGGCAACCCCGCTGCAGCCAAGGCGCATGGCATGGGTGCGGCTGTCGGCGATGATGACCCCGATGTTCTTTCCCGTCAGATCCTTTATCATATCCTTGATGGCAGAAGCGCTCTTGTCCGGGTTTGCCGGCAATGGGGTTACGCAGCCCGGTGGTGCATTCGATGCGTCAACGCCGGCATTGGGCAGGAGTGTCCCGTTCTTCATGCAGAGAAGGAAACCGGGAATACCCCCGACCACAGAATCGCTCTCCCGGAGAACTACTTCTGCAGTCCGGGGATCCATGTGGTATTGTTCCGCCAGCTCGGCGGCACGCTTTGATGGGGTGACGAAGGAGAGGTCAACCACGTTTCCTTCCGCGGTTGCCACGGCGGTCTCTGCAAGTACAAGAATATCCTCCTCCTCAAAACCATTGCACACGTCTCCTGCGGCTGCTACGACCCGTTCTGCAATGGAATCGCCGCTGCGAATAATTCCCGTCGAGAGCCCGAAGACCTCGAACGTGCTGTTCATCTCATCTCCATGCGCCTGAATACCCGGATCGTGTCAAGTGTCTGCGGGACGTCGTGTGTACGGACAATGGATGCGCCTTTTCTGAGGAGCTCGAACGTCACAGCAAGGCTCCCGGCAAGCCGTTCCTCCGGCTCCCGGTTTACCACGCTGCCGATGAAGCTCTTCCGCGAGATCGCAGCAAGGAGCGGGCGGTCAAACGTTTTAAAGCGGTCAAAATTGCGGCAGAGATCCCAGTTATCGTCAAATGAACGGAAGGGCGTCCAGAGACCAATCGCCGGATCAAGGACAAAGTTGTCGATTCCTGCCTCCCTGCACCGGCTGACAACCGCTGATAGCGCCTGCTCTGTCTCTTCCACTCCTGCGGCATCGCCCGGCTGGTAATTCGAGGCCATGAGAAATGCGGGAAGACCTGCCTCTGCCACACGGCGGACGTAGGCCTGCGACGAGAATCCCGAGATATCGTTGACCGCGTGGATCTCGTGCTTTAAGCAGACATCCAGAACCCACGGGTTCATGGTGTCCACGGAGATAGTAATACCGGTCCCCTCGAGTTCTTTCAGCGCGGCATCGATCCGCTCGCCTTCGGTCGTTCCACTGATCGCCTGGGCATTGGGGGCAGTACTGCGTGCACCGACATCGATCATGTCCGCACCCTGCTCTGTCATCTCAACGGCTTTCTTATGGATCTCGTTTGTCGGGATGAACGAATCGTTATAGAACGATTCCGGGCTGCAGTTGATGACGCCCATGACTCGGGGCG
Source organism: uncultured Methanoregula sp. (assembly GCF_963678795.1). NCBI lineage: Archaea > Methanobacteriati > Methanobacteriota > Methanomicrobia > Methanomicrobiales > Methanoregulaceae > Methanoregula > uncultured Methanoregula sp. The sequence goes on from NZ_OY787453.1 coordinate 143,510, forward strand.
GGGCTTCTCCGCCGATGAGGAGCTTGTTCACCACACATTGTCGCATGACTTCACCTTTGCCGCACGGAACGTGTTCTCCATCAGAGTCGCGATTGTCATCGGGCCGACACCCCCGGGGACGGGAGTGATGGCAGACGCGATATCCTTTACCGCGTCAAAGTCCACGTCTCCTGTGAGCCTGCCGTTCAGCTGGTTGATACCGACATCGATAACAACCGCGCCGGGCTTCACCATATCAGGTGTTATGAAATGCGCCCTGCCGATAGCTGAGACGAGAATGTCCGCCCGCCTGAGCTCTTCTGCCAGGTTCTTTGTCTTACTGTGGCAGACCGTGACGGTTGCATCGGCATTGGTGAGAAGCGCTGACATCGGGCGCCCGACATCGATACTGCGGCCAACGACAACTGCCCGGGCACCGGCAACCGGGATCTTATATTCTGCAAGGATGGTCATGATCCCTGTGGGGGTGCAGGGAGTGAAGTTGGGCCGTCCCGAGAAGAGGAGCCCGAGGTTTTCCGGGTGGAACCCGTCCACATCTTTTTCGGGGCTTACCTCGGCTATCACCCGCTCGGCATCAATGCCCTTCGGGAGCGGGAGCTGGACGAGGATGCCGTCGATATCAGAATCCCGGTTCAGCCGGTTCACCGAATCAAGGACCCCTTGTGTCGTTGTATCAGCCGGAAGTTCTATCCCGACGGAACCAATTCCCACCCGCTCGCATGCCCGGTGCTTCATCCGCACGTACATCTGCGATGCAGGATCGCTGCCCACAATGACCGTGGCAAGGCGGGGATAGAGGCCGGAGTCCTCGATTCCCTCTTTGAGGATCTCAAGGCGCATCTCCGAGATTTTTTTTCCGTCGAGGATGGTGCTCATGCAGGTGCCTCAGGAATTATTCGGGGTAGAGGGTGAATTTGCATGAAAGGGCTTCTACCTTCGCGTGCACGTCTTTGATTACCGCTTCATTCTTTACGTCCTTGACAACCTGTGCTATCCAGGTACCGATCAGGCGCATCTCGCTCTCTTTCATGCCGCGGGAAGTGACGGCAGGGGTGCCGACACGCAGGCCGCTTGTCACGAACGGGCTCTTGGTCTCGTTCGGGATGGTGTTTTTGTTCACGGTAATGCCGGCTTTGCCGAGCGCGGTCTCTGCCTCAAGGCCGGTGATGCCCTGGTCCGTGAGGTCGAGGAGCATGAGGTGGTTGTCCGTGCCGCCCGAGACGAGCCGGAGGCCGTTTGCCATCAGGGTCTCTGAGAGCACCTTTGCGTTCCTGATGATCTGTTTATTGTATTCTTTGAACGAGGGCTTGAGGGCTTCCTCGAAACAGACGGCCTTGGCGGTGATCGTGTGCATCAGGGGGCCGCCCTGCATGCCCGGGAAGACTGCCTTGTCGATGGCAACGCCAAGGTCAGCGTTGCACATGATAGCGCCACCGCGGGGGCCGCGGAGGGTCTTGTGGGTGGTGGTGGTGGTGAAGTTGACCACGCCAACAGAGGTCGGGTGGAGGCCGGTGGCGACAAGGCCCGCGATATGAGCGATATCCGCCATACAATATGCACCGACGCCGTCAGCAATCTCCTGGAATGCCTTGAAGTCGATAGTGCGGGGGTATGCCGACGCACCGCAGACGATGATCTGCGGCTTCTCTTTCTTTGCCATCTCCTCGACTGCACCATAATCAAGCATCTCGGTCTTGGGGTCGAGGCCGTATTGTGCCACCTGGTAGAACTTCCCGGTGAAACTGACCGGCGAGCCGTGGGACAGGTGACCCCCCTGGTTGAGCTTCATGCTCAGGATCTTCTCTCCCAGTTTCATGTACGCAAAATAGACCGCCATGTTTGCCTGGGTGCCTGAATGAGGCTGGACGTTTGCATGCTCTGCCCCGAAGAGCTGCTTGAGCCGGTCGCGGGCGAGGTTCTCGGCCATATCGTGGAACTCGCATCCGCCATAGTACCGCTTGCCGGGGTAACCCTCGGCATATTTGTTGGTCATGATCGATCCCATGGCTTCGAGTACTGCACGGGAGACGACATTCTCGGATGCGATCAGCTCCAGGCCATTGACCTGGCGGAGCCTCTCTTTCTCGATAATATCTGCAATTGCTGGATCGGTTTTTGACAGATATGACATATGGAGAAGGGTTCGCTCTTTAGAGGTAATACCTTTTCTTACATCTATATGGCACTGGATCTTCCCGGACAGAAAAGCGGATCCGGCATCCAGTGAAGAGTGCCTGCTTTATGGGAAAAATACGCCCGCAGGAAAGCAAAAACCTTTTTTCCTAATCGGGAGATCACTACTATAATTAATAGGGAATGCGCCGCACCAGTACAGTACGGGTTCATTATGGCGCAGTCTGATGCAAAGATCAAATATCTTGAGCACGAACTTGATGAACAGGAGAGAACGATTACCATGATGGAAAGTTCAGGACCGAACGAGGATCGCATTGCGGCCCTCGAAAGGAAGGTACGGGAGATGGAAGCGCTGGTGAAGGGACTCACCCAGGAACTGCTCGATCTTAAGTCCATCGCCATGAAGATGTCCAAGCAGACCGAGGAACGCAGCAGGCAGGAACTCAGGCGGGGACCGATCGTACAGGGTGCACAGCCTTCCGCACCGTCTGCGGCACCCCAGCCGACCACCTCCGCAAGCGGCACCACGGTCATCCGGCCCAAGGGCGCACGGGCGGACACTCCCGCAGAACCTCAGGAACCCGCCATGGACCTGATCATGCAGCCGGACGGGACGATGAAACTCGAACCCCGGCGCGGGGACAAGGACTATATCGTTGCCTCCGCGGGGTACGGGCGCAACAAGAAAGGTACTTCAACCAAGGCCAAACAGAGCGATCTCATCTACGCGGCCGAGGAATCAAAAGATCCTGCAAAGAAGTAAGGAGCCGGATCTTTGCATATCACAGAGCTGGAGATCGATAATTTCAAGTCTTTTTCAAAAAAGACAAAAATTCCCTTTTTAGAGGGCTTTACCGTCATATCCGGGCCCAACGGCTCCGGTAAGAGCAATATCATCGATTCCGTTCTTTTTGTCCTTGCACTTTCGAGCTCCCGCAATCTCCGGGCGGAAAAACTCACCGATCTTATCAACCTGAATTCCGGGAAGAACACCGCCGAAGTCTCCCTTACCTTTTCCGATGGCACGAAAATCCGCCGGAGGATCAAGCGGACCGGCAACGGCTACTACAGCTACAATTACCTCAACGAGCGGCTCTGCAAGCAGAGCGATATCGTGGATCACCTGGCAAAACACGGTATCAAACCCCATGGCTACAATGTCGTGATGCAGGGCGATGTCACCCGGATCATGGAGATGAGCGACTTCGAGCGCCGGAAGATCATTGATGAGATCGCCGGGGTCTCGGAGTTCGATACCAAGAAACAGCAGTCGCTTGCAGAACTGGATATCGTGAGGGAGCGCATTGAGCGCGAGGAACTCCTGCTCCTGGAACTGGGCCGGAGGGCAAACGAGCTCAAGCGCGAGAGGACGCAGGCCCTCGAGTACCAGAAATGGCAAAAGGATCTCGCGTATTTCCAGAACTGCCGGTCCGCCGCGCAGCTGCACGAGCGGGAGAAAGAGATTACCTCGTTACGGCGATCCATGGAAGATCACACCGTCCAGATAACCCGGATCGCCTCCGACCGGTCCATCGAGGAGAATGAACTCTCCTATCTCCAGGCGGACTTAAAAGATATCGATGAGCTGATCAACAGGAAGAGCGGGTCGGACTACCTCAAGCTGATAGCGGAACTCGAAGAAGCCAAAAGCGGGATCCGGCTTGCCGAGCAGACCATCCTGCGTCTCCGGAAGGAAAAGGAGACGAATCTCGAGGCCATCAACCGGATCTATATGGACACGAAGCGGTCGGAGACCCGCGTGGCCGAATGTACCGACCAGATCCGCTCGCTCACCATCGATCGGACCAACATTGCCATGGAAGTGGCGACGGCAAAAGCTCTTGCCGAAAGGATCGAGACCGAGATCAGGGCTCACAGCGTGGATACGGAAGGGGCCCGCGATCGCCTGTTCTCCCTCCTCAAGGAGATCGAGGAGAAGAAGGGGCAGCGCTCGGGGATCCTTCACCAGCAGGACATGTTCATTGAAAAAAGCCGGATGCGGACGGGCGAACTTGAGCGCCTCACCGGCCTCCTCCGGCAGCTCGACGAGGAATACCGCGCAAAGCAGGCCCAGCTCGAAGAGAGCCGACAAGGCACTTCAGACCTTGCAGCCGAAAAGAAGGAGCTTGATCGCAACCTGTCAGAGCTTGAAGGCTCGCTTTTTGCCCAGCGATCCACCCTCGAGCGTCTCCGGGCCGAGATGAAAGACACCGAGCAGGATGCAATCCGGCTCGAGGCCGCCCAGCAGGCCCGGGGCGAATCGGGAGGAAAAGCCCTTGAAGCGGTGATGGGGATGGAAGGTGTCCACGGTACGATTGCGGACCTTGGCAGGGCCCAAAAAGAATATTCGGTTGCCCTCAACGTGGCTGCGGGCAACAAGCTCCAGTTTGCTGTCTGTGACGACGACCAGATCGCCGCCGATGCGATCCGGTACCTCAAGGAAGAACGGCTCGGCCGGGTCACGTTCCTTCCGCTCAACAAGCTCCGCCCGCCGGCCCTCCCCCCGCTGAAAGAACCGGGAGTCGTTGATTATGCGGTGAACCTGCTGGAGTACGATCCGAAATACGACCGGGCATTTGCTGTCGCCCTGGGCGGCACGGTAGTCGTCGATACGCTTGACCGGGCGCGCAGGCTTGTCGGGAAATACCGCATGGTGACCCTGGAAGGAGAACTCCTCGAGAAGAGCGGGGCCATCACCGGTGGTTCGATCCGGAAACAGACGGTCCGGGGTTTCGGGGCTGCCGTTGACGACGATATTATGCGCCTGCGGTCACGCCTTGGCGAACTTTCGGGGCAGGCGGCCACGCTGGAAGCAGGGATCAGGCGCCTGACAGAAGAAGTGGACGCGAAGCGATCCTTACGAAACGAGATCGACCAGAAGACCGCCCGCTTCGGGATGTTCACGGAAGAATTTACCCGGAGGTTCGAGGCGATAACGGTCGAGAAGCAGACGATAGAGGCAGCCGTTGCCCGCCAGCAGGAGGAGACCCGGAATGGTGCAGCCGAACTGGCGGCGCTCGAATCAGAACTCGACAATGCAACTGCGCTCATCACCGGGCTGAACTCCCGGATCGACGAGATCAAGAAACGCCTTGACGATACCAACATCCCTGCCCTCACTGAACAGCTCGAAAAGAAGCGCAAGGAGATCGAGGAATCCGAACGCCGGCTCCGTAACAAGGACGCGGACGTCAACGATGCCCAGCGGGAACGGCAGCACTTCAACGCGAGGATCGTGGAACTCGGGGAGGAGCGGACACGGCAGGACGAACGTAACCGCGAGCTCGATGCGGATACCGGTGCCGCCGGCCAGCAGATTGCGGCTCACAAGACGCAGATCGCAGCTCTCGAGGAACGCCAGAAGGAATTCTCGGGGGAGCTCGACGAACTGCGGAAGAAACGCTCCGACGTATCCGGGCATATCCACGATTCCGAGCTCCGGCTCATGAAGTTCGATGCCGAGAAGGAGCGCATTACGGCCATGCTCGTAGCGCTTGAAGAGCGGACAAAGACCCTCTCTCTTGAGATCGAGATGCTCCGGCAGCAGGCCGGTGATATGGATACGAACCTGACCCTCTCCGAGATCGAGGGAAAAATTGCCGAGGCTGACGGCGCCCTGCGCAAGATCGGGGCAGTGAACATGCTCGCTATCGAGGAATTCGAGAAGGTCGAACGGCAGGTTATCGAGCGGACCGAGAGAAAGGAAACACTCTCGAGCGAACGGGAGACGTTAATCGAACGGATCGAGACGTTCGAGCAGATGAAGTACCAGGCATTCGCTACCGCGTTCAAAGCCATCGACACCAATTTCCGGGAGATCTTTGCCCGCCTGACGAGCGGGAGCGGGAACCTCGTCCTCGAAAACGAAGAGGACCCGTTCGCGGGCGGGATGACGTTTGCGGTCAAGCCACGGGACAAGAAGGTCCATCTCCTCAACTCCCTCTCCGGTGGCGAGAAGTCGCTCACCACCCTTGCATTCATCTTCTCGATCCAGCGGTACATCCCGGCGCCGTTCTATGCCTTTGACGAAGTGGACATGTCGCTCGATGGTGCCAACGTGGAGCGGATCTCCTCGATGGTAACGGAACTTGCCCCCAACTCCCAGTTTGTCATCGTCTCTCTCCGGAAACCGATGATCGAAGCCGCGGAGCGGATCATGGGCGTGACACTGCGACCGGACAAGAGCACGCTGGTTACCGGGGTAAAGGCTCATGCCGGTGGATGAATCGCCCGGCACAGGTAAGTTGCCCGGCCGGAAATCAGTAACCGAAGGTGAACCCGGCACTGCGGAACCTGCTGACGGCCCCGGAGACGGTGCAGGGACGGTGACCCAGGCTCCCCTCGAAGACCCGGTTGAGATTCTTGTGGGCCTTGCGGAACGGGGGGAGATCGATCCCTGGAATATCAACATCATCGAAGTTACCGACCGCTTCCTGTCAGAACTCGACCGGCGGCGTGAACTCAATCTCCAGGTCTCGGGGAGAACACTCTTTTATGCCTCCACGCTCCTGCGGATGAAGTCCGAGCAGCTTGCAATCGTGGGAGTTACTGAAGAGGTGGAGGAAGGAGACGGTGAGGACCTGTTCGGCGACGATTTTGGCGCGGGATCGGAGGATATCGATTACGGCAGCCGGCTTGGGCCCATCGAGCGGCTCGAACACGAGATCCAGCGTCGTCTCGACCGGAAGAACATGCGAAAGAGTCCAACCACGCTTTTTGAGCTGATCACCGAGCTCAAGAATATCGAGAAGGAGGAACGCCGCAGAAGGCGGATGGCTTCCGGTATCAGTGCCGACGATGACTTCCTCATCGATGCCGACGATGTGGTCAGCATCGCCCACGAGGAGGGGTTCCAGGAGTCGGCAATGGTACGGCTGGCGGAATATCTCGAAGGGCTGGAGATTGACGAGGAGATGACCCTGGCTGACCTGTGCCGGCAGCTGGACTGGGGCATCCCGGAAGTTTTCATCCCGCTTCTCTTCCTTGCGCTCGATGGCCGGTGCTCGCTCCGGCAGGAGGAGTTTTACGGGGATATCTGGGTGCAGATTTGTCGGATGGGGGGGGAACCGGCTCCTCAATAAATCCCAAATAATAATATTTATCGTCCAGAAACGTAGATGGAAAATAAGACCTGCACTATATTAATGAATTTTCATTCCCCCGGATAATTGCGTACAAGATCCTGTAACGAGTGGTAATTTCATATCCGGCACGGAAATATCGTATTCAGCCGCAGGATCACCATAACGTCCCTCAGGATGGAACCATGACCTCCCCGTTATCCGTGTTTGCGGTTCTCTTTCTCTCCCTCTACTTTATCTCCGGCACCGTTGCGCTCTACGTAACGATTCTCGGGTGGCGGCACCGGAATATCCCGGTCTCGCGGCCATTCACCCTTCTCATGGCGTGCCTGACGATCTATATCTATGCCTACATCTTTGAAGTGCTGAGTCCCGATCTCGAAACCAGCCTTGTCTTCAACAACATCGAGATTCCCTGCATGCTGACGATACCGGTCGCGTTCCTCATGATAGTCCTGTATTCAACTGGACGCGAACGGTATGTCACTCTACGCACGCTGCCGCTCTTCTTCCTTGGGGTTATCGTGCTCAGCTCCCTGGAATTCACCAATCCACTTCATTACCTGTATTATACCGGGTTCTCTTCTTCGACCTACGAGGGGCTGGTTTTCTGGATCCACGGACACGGGCCGTTCTTCTGGCTTACCATTGCATATACCTATGCCCTCGTGTTTGCGGCTCTCGTGCTGATCGTTTCGCACCTGTCCATGACCGGACCCTGCCACCGGCGCTCCCTCACCCTCCTCCTTGCCGCAGCCATTGTCCCCATCGTGATCAATCTCCTGTGCACGTTCTGGGTTACCCCTTATACGGGTATCGACCTGACACAACTGTCATTCCTCATATCAGGTCTCATCCTCGCGTTCGGGCTCTTCAGGTACCTCTTCTCCACCGCCCCCGTTGCATATACGCGGGTTTTGTCCACCATGCAGGATGGTGTGATTATTACGGACGGATCCTCGCGGGTGATCGATCTCAATCCTGCTGCCATGCAGATAACGGGAGTCCGGCTGCGGGACGCCGCAGGCAGGGAGATCGGGACTCTCATGCCTGAACTCGTATCCTGTCTTGCCGGGACCTGCCTGACAGAGGAGGGGACGCGGACCGAGTGCCTTATCCCACAGGCCGGCGGGAAACCCCGGTATTATGACGTGATTGCAATGCCTCTGGGGGAGCAGGGCAGCGGATCTGAAGGAGGTCTCTTTGTCCTGCGGGATATCACTGAGCGCAAACAATCCGAACTTGCTCTTACAGAGGCAAACAAGAAGATCAGCCTGCTTTCCACAATCACCCGGCATGACATCCGGAACCAGCTCATGGCACTCAAGGCATATATCCAGCTGAGCGAGGAATCGGTACACCATCCCGCTGATGTGTCCGAGTACCTGCGACAGGGTCAGAAGATTGTCGAAACGATCGATCGCCAGATTGTCTTCACCCGGAATTATGAGAACCTGGGAGTGAATCCCCCCGCATGGCAGGATGTGTGTGCGTGCATCTCACGGGGCATGGAAGGACTTTTTACAAAAAAAATCCGCATCGATGTGGAGCCGGACCGTCTTGAGGTATTTGCTGATCCGCTGCTCGAGAAAGTGTTCTATAACCTAATAGACAATGCCCTGCGGTACGGGGGCGATCGGCTGACCACCATCCGCGTCAGGTCTCATGAGGAGGATGCAGCGGTTGTACTGATCTTCGAAGATGATGGCGACGGTGTTACACCGGATGATAAACCCCTGTTGTTTGCCAAGGGGTTCGGGAAGAATACCGGCCTTGGGCTTTTCCTCTCGCGGGAGATCCTCTCGATTACCGGAATCACGATTATGGAGACCAGCGAACCAGGAAGGGGTGCCCGTTTCGAGATCCGGGTGCCGGCAGGGAAATTCAGGTATACGGAAGAGCAGTAGCCCCGGGGATGGGTGCCCGGTTGGGCATGCAGATGCGGTATCGCGGAATTCCGGCGTTTAGTACTTCCCGGCCAGCTGGCATCAGATCAAAATCCCCATTATGGATCAGTTTCAATATCAGCTGACAACCGTTCATGGCCGACTATCAGGAGCATCTGGAAAAGATCCTTGGCTTATTAAAGGAGAATCCCCGGGGGCTGAATATACGGGAGATCGCGGAGCTTATCGGGGTGAGCAAGGTCTCGATGGCCAAGTATCTCGATGTGCTGGCAGCTGAGGGGAAGATCGAAGTCCGGGTCATGGGCAAGGCAAAAATTTTCTATGTTATCCAGATCTCCACGCCCCCGTCCCTGTTGAACCACATCCCCAGCATGATCCTGATCCTTGACGCAGATGCCCGTGTCATTCAGGCAAACGATCATTTCCTGAAGTATTGTTCCCTGTCCCAGAAGCAGGTCTTCGGCCAGCCCCTCGATGCCATTCCCCGAGGTATCACCCGGGAACCCGCTTTCCTCAGGGCACTGGACGAAGTGTTCCGGACCCGGGACCCTGTCGCAGATCTGACCGTAGGGGTACCTTATGAGGAGAAGACCTTCCGAGTGACCTTGAAAGGCACGGCCATTGCTGGTGACCGGTTCAGTATCCTTGTGATTATCAATGATATCACGGGGCAAAAAGGTGGCGTGCCGGGAAAACCCCGTCTGACCGAAGATTTGGCACAGGTACTCCTGGAGGATATCGGGGTTCCTGCGTGTATCGTGCAATCCGGAAAGATCCAGCTGGTGAATGCCCGGTTCGCGGCTATGTGTGGTGACAGCAGGGAAGACCTGCTTTTTTGTCCTTTCCTTGAATTTGTCCATCCGGAAGACCTTGAACGTGTACGGGCCGGTTATGAGAGGCAGATCGCTGGTGGGAAGCTGAATAAACCGGATTTCTTCCGGGGAATCGCGAAATCCGGCGCTGGTGCTGGATTTGATGTCCAGTCAGTTCCCTTTTCGTGGAAGCAGGAACCGGCTACCCTGAATTTCTGTATTGACCCCACTGAGCGCACGAATCATGACGGTATAGAACAGAGAACACCCGGAAGTTCCGGGTAACCTGTGCCATCGATCACCGGAGAGTAAATGCTGCAGCTGTACCGCGCCGGTCCTGTTCATACTGCATTCCCCGGGTTTCGGCCCCGTTTTATTCCTGTTGGTATTTACGGTATGAATCTCCGGGTTTTATCACCGTAATACCGTCGTATTTCATAGATAAGTGTTAACAATAAGTGTCGATTTTATGCGATTTTGTTATATCCTGTTTAATTCAACGATATTATATACTCTGGAAAATAACCCCGATCAAATTTTTTCCAGAGATTTTTCCCAGTTAAAAGCGGTGGTGTTGGTGGATTTCACGAGCGGAGGCTATGCCCGGGATATAAGGGCACGTACAATAGCAGCGGGGAGTGACGGGCACGTGGGCGCCTGCTTTTTTTCCGGAAAAATAAATATTTTTTTAAATTATTCTTACAAGTTTATTTCAAATAAAATTATTTCGGCAGATTTATCGTTCAGTAAAAATTTATTTGCTTTATTAGTCATCGTGTGTTGCCCAATGTATCCTGCTGTGCGCAAACCCCGCATTCCTTTTCTTGAAAGAACCGTGCTCTGGATCCTGCTCTCTGCCCTTGCTCTTTCTGCCTGCATCGCGCCCGCCAGTGCTGCCATCCACACCCTCAATCCCGGAGACTCGATCCAGACAAATATCACCAAGGCCGCCGCTGACGATATCCTCATCCTGAACCCGGGGACGTACACCCAGAAAAGTATCACCATCTCGAAGAACATCACGATATGCGCCAACACGTCATATGGAGGCACCGCTGCGAATACGATCGTTGATGCAAAGATGGGTGGCAGGATCTTCACCGTCAATACAGGATATTCCCTTGCCATTGACAACCTGACGCTGAAGAACACGTATCTATCTACCAGTACTGGATATTATGGTGGTGCGATCAATCTCACCACCAAAAACACCCTGAGCGTCACATCCTCGATATTCTCCGACTGCTCGGCATACCATGGCGGCGCGATCTCTGCCGCCTCCGGCAACGTCACCATTGCTTCATCTACCTTTAAAAACTGCTCGGCAACATCAGGTTATGGTGGTGCGATCTATACCACCAACCCGACGACCATTACTTCATCTACCTTCACGAACTGTTCAGCTAAATCTGGCTATGGCGGTGCGATCTATGCCAAAAGCAATCTTACGATCACCTCCGCCACAATCACTCAATGCTCGGCATCCAATGGCGGTGCGATTTATGCCGGTATCAACAGCAACCTGAACATCACTTCCTCCACCATCACAAGCTGCTCGGCAGCCACTGGTGGTGCGATCTCTGCCGACACCAATAGCAACCTGAGCATCGCTTCCTCCACCATAACAAACTGCTCGGCAACATCTGGGAATGGTGGTGCTATTGATACCCAATCCAGCAGTAACCTGACCATCGTTTCCTCCACCATAACAAACTGCTCGGCAACATCTGGCTATGGTGGTGCGATCTATTCCAGCGGCAACCTGACCATCACAGACTCTGCAATAACAAACTGCTCGGCAAAATCTAGCGGTGCAATCGATGTCGAATCCTATGGCAACCTGACCATGACCACCACCACCATAACAAACTGCTCGGCAACATCTGGCAATGGCGGTGCGATCCTTGCCACCGGCAATACCATCATTACTACTTCCACCATCAAAAACTGCTCGGCAAAATCTGGCGGTGCAATCTCTGCCAGTGGCAACCTGACCATGACCACCACCACCACCACAAACTGCTCGGCTTCATCCACTGGCGGCGCGATCTATGCCAGCAAGTCTGTTACGATAACCTCCTCCACGCTCACCAACTGCTCGGCAACCGATGGCGGCGCGATCTATATCTCTACCATCACCCCCTCCCTCGCAATCACCTCTTCCACCATATTTAACTGCTCGGCAACATCGGGCAATGGCGGCGCTATCTATGATACTACCAGCCCCCTTGCAATCACCTCTTCCACTATATTTAACTGCTCGGCAACATCTGGCAAAGGTGGTGCGATCTATGGCGGCTACAGTAGTACTGGCAGCAGTACCATCACCTCCACCACTATTACAAACTGCTCGGCATCCTATGGTGGCGCTATCCAGCTCATGGGTGGCAACAGCACCATCACTTCTTCCACTATCTCGGACTGCTCGGCATCCTATGGTGGCGCGATCGATGCCAGTTTTTATTACGGCTCGATCAACATTTCTTCGTCAACCATCACACACTGCTCGGCTTCATCCACCGGCAGCGCGATCTATGCCACCAACGGCGCTACCGCGACCTTGCATTTCTCCCGGCTTTTCAACAATACCGGGACTGTGGTCTATCGCGATGTCGGTACCGTCAATGCAACGCACAACTGGTGGGGATCGAATGCCAACGCCTCCAAGAATGTCAATACCGGGGTGACGTATTCCCCGTGGCTCGTCCTCGGCGTCACTGCCACCCCTTCAACTGTGACGGTCGGTACACCGAGTACGATCCGGGCCAATCTCACGTATGATTCGGCAGGTGCGTACCACGATCCCGCCAGCGGGTATGTCCCGGATGGCATCCCGGTTGCGTTCACACTCGTACAGGGCGCCGGCACCATCAATCCTCAAGCCGGCAACCTGACCTTCGGGGTAAACACGACAACATTCACCCCGAGCAGTGCCGCGACTGCGATGGTCAACGCAACGATCGACAGCCAGTCGGTAGGTGCACTGCTCGCGGGAACCGGAGCAGCCCCGGTCGTGATGAACATTAACCCGGCAACCATGCTCAATACCAGCCCGCTCCAGGTAAACGTAACGGGAACCGGGTTCAGCACGACAACCGTACCGACCGTCAACCTGACCCGGACCGGATTCGCGAACGTCACGCTGATGGGTGTGAATGTCATTTCGTCCACATCTCTGAACGGAACTGTTCCCGCTGGTATCGCTGCCGGCATGTGGAACGTCTCGGTCACCAACCCGAGTGGGCAGGCGGGGACGAATGCGTCGGTCACGTTCACGGTAACGGCACCGTTCCCGGCGCCGACACTCATCAGCATTGCTCCCGTATCCGGGATCAATTCGACCGCAACGTCCGTGACAATAACCGGCACAGGGTTCAATACAACCACAGGCCCGATGTTCAACCTGACCCGGGCCGGATACGCGAACATCACGTTGACGGACCCGATGGCTCCGGGTTCGACAGAACCGGATTCGGTCATAAGAGTGATCCCGTCCGGAGTCATAGCCGGGGTCTGGAACCTGACGGCAATCAATCCGGATGGACAGGAAGGGAATAATGCCTCGGTTACATTCACGGTTACCTCCCCGGAGCCCGCACCGGTGCTGACCGGGATCATCCCGGCAGCCGGTCTCAACACGACAACAACGTCCGTGACGATTTACGGCAACCGGTTCAACACGACTGCCGCACCGAAGGTCAACCTGAGCCGGTCCGGCTACAGCAACGTCATGCTGGACGGAACACTGGGCACCGGGTCATCGTTCACTGCCACCGTACCTGCCGACATGATCGCCGGCCCCTGGAATGTTACGGTCATCAACCCGGGCGACCAGGAAGGAACCAACGCATCCGTGACCTTCACGGCCACGAACGTGTTACCTGCCCCGACCATCCATAACATCGAGCCGGAGACGGGGGATAATATCGCACCCGTGGATGTCGCCCTGACCGGGACGAACTTCGACATCTACTCCGATCCTGTCGTGAACCTTACGAGAAGCGGGTACGGTAATGTTACGCTCACCGATATCTGTGTTGCCGACAGCACATCGCTCACCGCCAGGGTACCGGCCGGCATTGCCACCGGCCTCTGGAACGTGACGCTCGTGAACCCGGACGGCAAGGAGGGGACCAACGTGAGCGTGGCATTCATTGCAACGTCCTCCGCATCAGGACCGACCCTCACTGCCATAGCCCCGTTCTCCGGATCCAATACAACGGCAACGCTGCTCGCTGTGACCGGGACGAACTTCGACACAACACCCTCGACAGTCGGTCCGGCGCTCAACCTGAGCCGGGTCGGCTACGCAAATGTCACCCTCCATTCAACGAACGTCACCAGCATCTCTTTCACGGCCACTGTTCCTCCCGGCACCATCGCCGGTGTCTGGAACGTGACCGTGTTCAACCCGGATGGAGATCAGGGGACGAATGCGTCCGTGACGTTCACGGTGACATCTCCGGTCCCAGCTCCCCGTCTGATCTCGGTAAGTCCGGTGACGGGAACCAACACCAGCGTTACTGAGATCGTGATAACCGGCACCGGGTTCAACACCACAACCGCGCCTGCAGTCAACCTGAGCCGGTCCGGCTACAGCAACATCACGCTCCCGGGAAGTATCCGTTCCGGCATATCGTTTACAGCCACGGTACCAGAGCATCTCATTGCCGGCGTCTGGAATCTGACGGTTGTGAATCCGGACGGCCAGGAAGGGACCAATGCTTCGGTGACATTTACGTCAGTTGCACCGATCCCGGCGCCAACGCTGCTTTCCGTCAGCCCGGCGATCGGTCTCAATACCACGGTTACTGAAATCGTTGTAACCGGTACCGGGTTCAATATAACAACCGCACCGGCAGTCAACCTGACGCGGGCCGGCTACAGCAATATCACGCTGCCCGGAAGCATCAGTTCCAGTACCGCGTTTGCCGCTGTCGTGCCCGAGCATGTTATTGCCGGCATCTGGAATGTCACCGCAATCAATCCGGATGGTCAGGAAGCGACAAACTTATCCGTGACTTTCACCGTGATTGCGCTCATCCCGGCACCGACGATAACCGGGATCTCGCCGGTAACCGGCCGGAATTCGACGACCACTGAGGTAACCGTGACTGGAACCGGGTTTAATACAACGACGGTACCAGTTGTTCGTCTGAATCGAGCCGGGTTTACAAATGTAACGCTAAACAGCGTGAGTACTACCTCGGCAACTTCGCTGACCGGCACAGTCCCGGCGGGAATAGTATCCGGAGTGTGGAACGTGTTTGTGGTGAACCCTGACCAGCAGGAAGGATCATTGCTGAATGGTTTCACGGTGACTGTGCCAATCCCGGCACCGGTGGTGACGGGCATAACTCCGCCAACCGGCGTGAACTCGACAACTACAGCCGTAACGATAACCGGCACCGGTTTCAACACAACAACGGGATCGGAAGTGAGACTGAACCGTGCCGGCTTCAGCAATGTCACATTAAGTGATGTCAGCAAGACATCATCCACTTCAATCACCGGAACGGTACCGGCGGGAATAGTATCCGGAGTGTGGAACGTGTTTGTGGTGAACCCTGACCAGCAGGAAGGATCTCTCACCAACGGGTTCACGGTGACTGCGCCAATCCCGGCACCGGTGGTGACGGGCATAACTCCATCGACCGGCATGAACTCGACAACAACAGCCGTAACGATAACCGGGACCGGGTTCAACACGACAACGGGATCGGAAGTGAGACTGAACCGTGCCGGCTTCAGCAATGTCACATTAAGTGATGTCAGCAAGACATCATCCACTTCAATCACCGGAACGGTACCGGCGGGAATAGTATCCGGAATGTGGAACGTGTTTGTAGTGAATCCTGACCAGCAGGAAGGATCATTGCTGAATGGTTTCACGGTGACTGTGCCAATCCCGGCACCGGTGGTGACGGGCATAACTCCGCCAACCGGCGTGAACTCGACAACTACAGCCGTAACGATAACCGGCACCGGGTTCAACACGACAACGGGATCGGAAGTGAGACTGAACCGTGTCGGGTTTGGGAATGTAACCCTGACAGGAGTCAGCAAGACATCATCCACTTCAATCACCGGAACGGTACCAGCGGGAATAGTATCCGGAGTGTGGAACGTGTTTGTGGTGAATCCTGACCAGCAGGAAGGATCATTGCTGAATGGTTTCACGGTGACTGTGCCAATCCCGGCACCGGTGGTGACCGGTATAACCCCTCCGACCGGTGTGAACTCGACAACTACAGCCGTAACGATAACCGGCACCGGGTTCAACACGACAACGGGATCGGAAGTGAGACTGAACCGTGTCGGTTTTGCGAATGTAACCCTGACAGGAGTCAGCAAGACATCATCCACTTCAATCACCGGAACGGTACCGGCGGGAATAGTATCCGGAATGTGGAACGTGTTTGTGGTGAATCCTGACCAGCAGGAAGGATCATTGCTGAATGGTTTCACGGTGACTGTGCCAATCCCGGCACCGGTGGTGACCGGTATAACCCCTCCGACCGGTGTGAACTCGACAACTACAGCCGTAACGATAACCGGCACCGGGTTCAACACGACAACGGGATCGGAAGTGAGACTGAACCGTGTCGGTTTTGCGAATGTAACCCTGACAGGAGTCAGCAAGACATCATCCACTTCAATCACCGGAACGGTACCGGCGGGAATAGTATCCGGAATGTGGAACGTGTTTGTGGTGAACCCTGACCAGCAGGAAGGATCTCTCACCAACGGGTTCACGGTGACTGCGCCAATCCCGGCACCGGTGGTGACGGGCATAACTCCATCGACCGGCATGAACTCGACAACAACAGCCGTAACGATAACCGGCACCGGGTTCAACACGACAACGGGATCGGAAGTGAGACTGAACCGTGTCGGGTTTGCGAATGTAACCCTGACAGGAGTCAGCAAGACATCATCCACTTCAATCACCGGAACGGTACCGGCGGGAATAGTATCCGGAATGTGGAACGTGTTTGTAGTGAATCCTGACCAGCAGGAAGGATCTCTCACCAACGGGTTCACGGTGACTGCGCCGATCCCGGCACCGGTGGTGACGGGCATCAGCCCGGTAACGGGTCTCAACACGACTGCGACGATGGTGACCATAACGGGCCGGGATTTCAACGTGACGACGTCGGGAGTCAACCTGACGCGTACGGGCTATGCCAGTGTTCCGCTGACCGGCGTTCTCCGGTTGTCGTCAACATCGCTGACCGGCACAATTCCGGCCGGGGTAATTACCGGGGCCTGGACGGTGGCCGTGACGAACCCTGACGGGCAGACCGGGACCAATGCCTCGGTCATCTTTACTCCGGCCTCGCCCGGGCCGGTCCCGGCAGCCGACTTCACATTTACCCCGGTAACCGGAGTAGTGCCCCTGACCGTTGCATTTACCGACCGGTCGACCAACAGCCCGACCAGCTGGAGCTGGGACTTTGGTGACGGAAGCCGAAGCACGAACCAGAACCCGTCCCACACGTATACCACTATCGGGGTATATGACGTCACGCTGTCGGCAACCAATGCGATAGGAACCGGTTCAAAGACGATGATCCGGAATATCTCGGTAACAACCCCCGTAAACCAGAGCCCTGCGAATTATGAAGGAGTTACCCTGGTAAACCCCACGAACAATGATTTCCTGTTCAATATCACCGATATCCGGAATTCAGGGGGCAGCGTCACCAACCTCACGACGAGTCTCGTGGACTACCAGCCGGTCGGCTGGCACCGCATCGTGGTGACCGGGACGAACGTCAGCAACGATACCGCGTATATCTATGCCGATAAGGTCAGTCATGTCACGATGACAACGCTGCCATATAAGGAAATCATTGTTGGTGTCGGGACCGCCGAATCGCAGTTTACCCTTGAACAGCTGACCCTGGTGAAAGGTGCGGCATTCGGCCGGGATGTTGTCCCGGGTGCGAACAATACGATCCTGTCGCAGTTCCAGGGAACTGTGCCGGGCCAGAATCTCGCTCTCGGGTATACGGTTGAGGTGACCGGGGATGCCCCGTTCAATGCCAACAGGACGGGATTACGTTCCGTCTTTATCAACCTCTCCGCGAGCCATAGCTGGGTACTGGCAAATGGCGGGACCGGGGCGATCCGGATCTTCCACCTGCCGGATAACGGCATACCGGAAGTCCTGGCTACCACATATATTGGCGGCGATGGCACAACCGATTACTTCACGGCCTATGCAGGCAGCCTGTCGATCTTCGGCCTTGGTGGGGTGACAACAGTCCCGGTACCGACACCGGTACCCACGCTGATCGGAGGCGGCTATGGCGATGAGGGGCCATCAAAATCCTCGTTACAGCAGGCCATGAAAGCTCCCCTGCAGCTGCCGGTAACCTCAGTTTCGGTGAATGTCGGCCAGATAGGACATACATCCGTTATCAGCGTGGATATCACCGGCGTTGAAGTCAAGGACATCATTGTCACCGCTGCCGAAGCGGGTGGCCCAGACACCGACATACCCCTGCCACCCGGAATCGTGTACGAGTACACGGATATTTCACCGGCACACTTCACTGAAATAGCCGAATCGAAGATCCATTTCTACGTCCCGCTCCCGTGGCTGGACCAGCACAGCCTTGCCCCGGGGGATATCATCCTGTATCACAATACCGGAAAAACATGGGAAGCCCTTCCCACAACGCTGGACACTATCAGGGACGGGAAGGCGTATTACACGGCGGCTGGATCAGGATTCTCGCGGTTTGCGATCACCGGGCAGCCGGGCATTGGTACGAAGAATGCACCATCTTCGGTCAAAGGGCAGACCTTCGGCGATCTGGTACCGGCATCGGGAACCCCTCCCCCCACATACGCCGCACCATTAATCACTCAAACCCCGGTTGTTACCCGGACCACCGCTGTACCGGCCGCACAACCGGCACCCGTGTTCCAGTTTGCGATCCTTCTCGTTGCCGGTGCCGCGGTTGTGGTGCTTATCGGTGGCGTTTTCCTGATCCGGCGCTGGTGGATACGCCGGCAGAACCCGGCGCTGTTCCGGGAGTATGACTGAACGGGAAGAATCGATCCCTGGAATGTCAACATCATCGAGGTCACCGATCGTTTCCTCGCGGAGCCCGGCCGGAGGCGGATGGCTTCCGGTATCCGCCACTCGGGACAAAAATGGTGTATCTCCGGCGTTATACCTTCCGTGCCACCGTGACAATGAATGTCCGGTTCTTGTAAACCACGTCCACATCGGAGAACCCGGCTTCATTCAGCCACGCAAGCTGTACGGACAACTTCTCGTTCCGGTCAAGAGTGTCCCGGCGCTTCAGGATCTCTGCATGCTGCGCCTCCGACATCGGGCCGCTTTTCAGGAACACGTTCCAGTAGTCCATGTACCGTTCCCGGAAGTACAGGGTTTCCCCGTCAGCCTGGTCTGCATTGACAAACATCCCTCCCGGAACGAGGGCGTCATGGATCCGGTGGAAGAGCTGCCGCTTGTCCTCCGGCGCGAGGTGGTGAATGGAGAGGGCCGAGCAGACGATATCGTACGGCCCCCCGAGATCGGCCCGGCTGTAATCACAGGTAACGTACCGTGTGCCCGGCCGGGCGGCAAACCGCTTCTTCGCCATATCCAGCATATTCTCGGCTATGTCCATCAGGGTAAGGTGGGCATCCGGGAATTTCTGCAGGACAAACGCACTCATGAGGCCGGTGCCTGCACCGATATCGAGAATCTCCGGGTCCGGATCTTCCGATTCCATGGCCCAGATCGCAGCCCCGTAATACTGGCTCAGATCCGGAATAATGTACTCGCGCTGGGTATCGTACTCCTGTGCAAACCGGTTGAATGCCTGTCGTATGTGATCCAGAATAATCCCTCCATTACCCTGCAGTTCAGTAACAGGTATCAGGGCTTTGGCTTCTTCTCTTTTATGGAAACGAGCACCGCGAGAAGTCTCTCATGATCGTCCTTGACAGGGCGGACCGTAATACTCACTTTCCGGCGCTTGGATGTCGTTGTTACAACCGAGGTGTTTGAATCGTAATTGACGCCGGCCATCTGCCGGGATGCCTCATCGACGGGATCCTTGAGTTCCTCATCGTTCATGTCGTTCAACATCATAAAGACCTCCCGCCAGTGTTTCATGAGGATCTGTTCCTCAGGAATATCGAAGAACCAGGCAGCGTAAGGATTGAAAAAGATGATCCGGCCCCGCTTGTCCGTGATGAAGATCGCTTCGAGAGCTTCCATAATCTTTTTCGGGTCGCCGGCAGGGTGACGACGTTCGAGGGTCTTGCACCGGTTGCCGTGATTGTAGATAGCGAGATCCACATTTGTTGAGATCTCGAGCATAGTGAACGGCTTGAAGATGATCCCGTACGGCTGCGAGTACTTGGCGCGTTCGAACAGTTCTTCTTCCGACATAGCCGTGATGAAGATGATCGGATACTGGAAGAGCTGGAAGATGTAGTGGGCCGCGTCCAGGCCGTCCATCTCCCCGGCAAGGCTGACATCCATGATGACCAGGTCGGGATTCAGTTCTGCAGCCCGGAGAATAGATTCCTCTCCTGATGCAACGACCCCGACGACATGATACCCTTTCTTCTGGAGCATGATCGAGATGAGCTTGGTGATGATGGGGTCATCATCGACAATCAGGATGCGGGAGGGCTGGGACATGAATTACCTGTTCTTCCGGGAATTGTTGCTAATTTTATCGCAGGGGTTTTAATACCTTGGTTCCGGGCGGTACTGGTTATGAAGATAAAATGGTGATGCCGGGAAACCGGGCCGGATCAGGCGATCTTCTCCATCGCGGGCCTATGCCTCGAAGGATCCGAGTCTGGACTGGAATGTGCTGTCAAGGAAATCGACCTTGCAGGGCCGGGCCTGTTCGCCGTCTATGGGCAGCGGGTAGCAGCCGGTGAGGCAGCCGGTACAGAGATCCTCCCGCTCAAATCCGATTGCCTCGACGAGTGCATCGAGGGAAATATGGTGGAGCGTTGTTGCCGTGATGCTGTGCCGGACCTCGTCTTCGATCTTGTCACTCGCGATCAGCTCCTCGCGGGTTGGCATATCCACGCCAAGGTAGCAGGGAGCCTTGATGGCCGGGGAACCGATCCGCATGTGGACCTCGCGGGCTCCCGCCTCCCTCATCATCTCGATGATCCTTTTCGATGTGGTGCCCCGCACGATGCTGTCGTCCACCAGCACAACCGACTTGTTTTTGAGGTGTGCCGGGATCGGGTTGAGTTTGATCCGGACTGCCTTCTCCCGCTCCTTCTGGGTGGGCATGATGAATGTCCGGCCCATGTACCGGTTCTTCATGAGGGATTCCACGAACGGGATGCCGGACCCTTCCGCGTACCCGATGGCATACGCGGTCCCGGAATCGGGGACCGAACAGACCGAGTCCGCCCTGACCGGGTCTTCTTCAAAGAGCTTATGGCCGATCTGCCGCCGGACATCGTAGACAAGCACACCATCGATGATCGCATCGGCCCGGGCAAAATAGATGTACTCGAAGATGCAGTGGGCACGTTTGCCGGCAACTGCCACCTGCGTGCAGCGGATACCCTCGGAATCGATCCGGATCAGTTCGCCGGGTTTCACGTCCCGGAGGAATTTTGCGCTCAGGGCATCGACGGCCACACTCTCTGATGCCACCATGTACCCGTTCTCGGTCTTCCCGATACAGAACGGCTTGATGCCCAGCGGGTCCCGGAACGCATAGATGATCCCGTCGAACATCATCACAACGGAATAGGAACCAAGCAGCCTGCGCATGCAGATCCGGACCGCATCCTCCACGCAGCCCGACCTGCCGATCTCGTCCATGAGGATCTTGGCGATGACTTCCGTATCGGTCGTCGTGGTGAAGATCTGGCCGGCCTGTTCGTACTCGGCCCGGATCTCGCAGGTGTTGACAAGGTTCCCATTGTGGGCGAGGGAGATGAAATGCTCCTTGAACTGGAAGTTCAGGGGCTGGATATTCTCGGGAAGATTGGCCCCGGTCGTCGGGTACCGGACATGACCGATCCCGGCAGTGCCGTGCAGATCGGATAAAACAGACGGGGAAAAGACATCGGCAACCAGACCATTCCCCTTGAACTTGTGGAGGTTGGTGCCGTCAAAAGTTGATATTCCGGCGCTCTCCTGACCACGATGCTGGAGAGCGTACAGCGCATAATAGAGCTGAATTGATACACCGCCAGCATCCACGATGCCAACGATACCACACATGATGAAACTCTAATGCGTCGGGATTTTTGGTCGCTTGTTGTTCCACTTGTTGCTGATCATCTTTGTGCTTCTGCCAAAACCGCAGGCAGAGCAGACTTTCTTCTGGGCATGGAACGAGATCTTCCCACAGCGCCGGCAGGCGATGTGCGTGAACTTGTTCATTTTTCCCATTGATGGAGTGCCTTTTGACATGTTACTTCACACCTTATTGTTCGAGTGATGGAGAGATATAAATTACATTATCCCCACGGACGATGAGCGTGCCTACTTTTACAACCTGTCCGTTCTCAGTCTCCTCGGCCTTGTCGAGAACGAGGTTCATATGTACGTCATATCCCTGGAGAACGCCCCGAATTTCTCTCCCGCCTTTGAGAGATACAATAACGGGCTGACGGTTCAGCACCAGATCTAAAATATCCAACGGCCTTTTGGTCATAATTACACCCTGTTACCATCGCTCTGGAGTAATATATGTGTGTGAGCAGGTTACTTAAACATACCGTAGATCCGTGCGGGCAAATACTTTTGGATCTTTTCCTGACCCGTTATCGCATGCAAATTTTTTTCACCCGTGCAGTATGAATATAGAAGCAACACCATGAAAAAGATCGTTGTCAAGAAACGCCATTCCGTCCGAAAAAGCCAGGGTGCTGACCTGCTCTTACGGCTCTCGGAACAGATCGGAGAGTCGGCTGCACTCTTTCGCGCGGATATGATCGAGGTGCTCGAGACCAACGCGGATATCTCACTTTTTATGGTTGGCAAGAAGCCGTTTCTTATGGACAATGGCACGTGGGTGTTTCCCACGCTCAAAGGTGCCGTCCAGTTGCCGTTCCCTGAGCGCCGGGTGACCGTGGATGGGGGGGCAATTCCCTATGTAGTAAACGGAGCGGACATCATGCGCCCCGGCATAGTTTCGGTGACCGATGACGTGAAGGCCGGTTGCCCGGTCCAGATTGTTGATGAGCGGCACGGTAAGCCGCTGGCCATCGGGATTGCCCTCCTGGACGCGCCCGAGATGCGTGCCAGTACGGCAGGCAAGATGGTCAAAAAGTTCCATCACGTCGGTGACGAGATCTGGAACATGGAATTCTGATATGTTCCGGCCCATGCAATGGTGCATAAAACCGCCTTTTTTCCCCATTTTTTTGGCTGAAATGGCATCCCGGCGGTTTCGAAATAGATACTATTAAATAATTTTCATCATACAGTTTTTTTATGGTTAAGATCATAGACACCCTTCTTGGAAAAAGTGCCGCGAGTTCGGACGATGACTATATGGAACTCGACCTCGCATCCTACGAGGAACGCTCTGCCGGATCCCCCGC
This sequence comes from uncultured Methanoregula sp., assembly GCF_963678795.1. Taxonomy (NCBI): domain Archaea; kingdom Methanobacteriati; phylum Methanobacteriota; class Methanomicrobia; order Methanomicrobiales; family Methanoregulaceae; genus Methanoregula; species uncultured Methanoregula sp. The sequence continues at coordinate 167,012 of NZ_OY787453.1, forward strand.
CCTCCTCGTGAAGATTGCAACAATCACCGACCTCAAAGACACACCCCGGGTCAAGGACGAGGTCTATTCCGGTAACATCGTCATTGTCGATATCTCCCGGCTGAAGATGGACAAGATCTCTTACGAGCGTGTCCTGAAAGACTTGAAAGAAGTGGCAAAAGATGTCAACGGCGACATCATCGGCCTTGGCGACCAGCGCTATGTTGTCTTAACCCCCATGTCGGTCAAGATCTCGCGCGACAAGATCGGTGGATAATCCCGTGGAGACAAGAGTTCCGGGTCCGTGTCCGTATTGCAATACTGAAATAGAATACCTGTATAAGACAGAAAATATTCCCTATTTTTCTGATATTCTTATCATCTCCGCTGTCTGCAGCTCGTGTGGTTATAAGTACGTGGATACCCAGCTGCTCAAACACGGGGATCCCGCCCGGTATACGCTCCCGATCAGCACTGCGGAGGATCTTGACATACGGGTTATCCGGAGCATGAGTGCCAGCATCGAGATCCCCGAGCTCGGTGTCCGGATCGACCCTGGCCCCAGATGCGAGGGTTTTGTCTCGAACGTTGAAGGGGTGCTCGACCGTATCGAGCAGGTGGTCAAAGGGGCATTCCTGTGGGGTACGGATGAAGAAAAAGAGAATGCTGCCCTGCTCATTGCCGATATCGCCCGGGTGAAAGCCGGCCTCTGCCCGGTCACGCTGATAGTCGAAGACCCGAGCGGGAACAGCATGATTGTTGCAGACAATACGGTAAAAGAACCGTATGTGCCGGAAGAGTGAATGAATAAAATCTCAATTTTGTTAATAATGAAAAAAATAGAAGATTGTATTTCTATTCACGAATTTTTTCCAGAATTGTTGTAGTTTTTTCCGAAATTGATGTAGTAAGTGTTAACGATAATGTATTATTTTGCTTTTTTTCATAAGAAACATATTACTTTCAGGTGAAAATGGTATGATAATTCTTACGCACCCTCCCGGAATATGGATGTTTATCGCAATTGGATCAGGTGTGTTGGTACTTGCCTAAGTTATATTACGAAAATGAGTCGGAGATTTCGAATAGTTTTTTTAAAAATCTGCAACTGAACGCCCTTTGGGGCTTTACCCCGCCGCTGCGGCCCCCCAATTACGAAAACGACGTATTACCGGTTGAATTGAATAAATAAATCCGAAGATACCTTCCCAAATCCCCCGCGGGGCGCCCTTCGGGGCGGCGGCTGGCATCGCAAAGCTATCAAATTTCTCTTAACCCTGCTTATTTCTGCTGCTTACTTCTCCGGTGCAGCCAGATGATGACAAGAAGGATCGCGATCAGGGTTGCCCATGATGCCGAATAGATAACGATAATCGGGTTGGCGAGAATATTCGCTGGAGAGATGGCCGCAATAGACGGGGGCGGGGGGGTACGGCTGTCGAACCTGATATCCACCGTGCTCGGGAACCGGTCTTTCCCGTCAAAGTACTTCACCCGTACCGTGGCGTTCCCTGATGGTATGACCCCGCCAACCGGCCTGCTGTTGGTACTGGCAAAGGCGACAGACCTGTCGATCCTGCCCTTTTCATCCGCCATCTCGATATACCATGCATCGGGATAGGATGAGGAATATAGATCCCTGACCTGGACCTCAAGAGCAGAGCCCGGGGGAATCGTGACATTCCAGGTACCGGTCTCGTCCGTCCCGTTAAAGGTCAGAGTCCTGAATACGGATTCCCCCGTGCCAAGATGGATCGATCCCGAATGATATACGCATGCAGCGGCAGCATTCGTCAGGATCGGTTTTCCCACGGGAGTTATGATATCACCGGGGGTGCAGCGGAGCCGGTCGTCAATAATCTCACCGGTGGTCTGTGCAACCGGATAGATCCTGACCTCATCGAGTCCTCCGCGTAAGAAGTGGGGGCAGACAAGCGACGGCTGATCGTATGTCCCGGCCTCCGCCCCGAGCAGGACATAGTTATTGTATTCGTAGTGAATCGGCCCTGAAGCATTAACCTGGTTCCGCAGGACGCCGTCAAGATAGATCTTTGAGGTTTTCCCGTTATATGTTCCGGCTACGTAATGCCACTGGTGGGGGGTGATACTCTCATGCTGGATCGGTACGGAGATCTCTCCAGGTCCCTGGAGATTAATGGTCCACCATAAATCATCCCCGTCTCCGAATCCAAGACGGTAACCCCCGTTGTTGTAACTCGATACGAGTGCCTGGGGGTCGAACGAGTCAGTGTAGAACCATGTCGAGACCGTGATCTCCTGTTCCGGGTGGTTTAAGGAACTGTACGGGATACTGATATAATCCCCGATACCATTGAAGAACATCGCCCTGCCGCATCCTTCATTATCAACCCGCTCTGCACCATGGATCGTACCGGATGATCCATGCCCGGAAAGATCGAATGCCGTCGCACTGCTGCCTTCGTTAAAGTTGAGATAAACACCCGGGTTTACGGTAGTATCGATCGTATTGCTGTAAGCGCACACGCTGCCTGTCAGGACACAAAAAAGAAAAGATACCACCAGTAGTTTTCCCATTACCTGCAGGGTCGGCACGGCGTTCATACGATCGGCTCAATGGTGTATTGGGGCTCGTCCAAAAAGAACATTGCGATAAGCCTGCGTGAATCCGGAACCACCTGCCCCGTCAAATACCATTAAGTATTTTCGAGCGTCATCTCCGGCATAATGACCCGCGTTACCGTCTACTCCACACAGAACTGCCCGTATTGCAGGATGGCAAAGGCATTCCTGGAAAAATACGGCGTACCCTACGAAAACATCGATGTCGGGGCCGATGATAAAGCGGCCCAGAAAATGATCGACCTTTCAGGCCAGCGTGGTGTCCCGGTCATCACGGTTGGGGACGAGGTCATAGTCGGGTTCGATGCCTCGCGGCTCAACGAGCTTTTCGGGGAGACCGTTGCTGACGAGGTCCTCGATGTCGTCATCATCGGAGCAGGACCGGCCGGCCTGACTGCAGGGATGTATTGTGCCCGCAAGATGCTCTCGACCCGGATCATCAGCGAGAATATCGGGGGCCAGGCACTCGAGTCATGGGCGATAGAGAACTACATGGGGTACCGGATGGTCACCGGAGAGGAGCTGATGAAGAAGTTCGAGGAGCAGGTCAGGACGCTCAACATCCGGCTCGATCTTGACCGGGTCACTGCCATCACGATGGAGGACGATCTCTTTGTGATAAAGACGGTCTCGGATGTTATTCTTCGGGCAAAGGCCGTGATCCTCACGCAGGGCAACCGGCCGCGGAAACTGGGCGTGGCAAACGAGGAACAGTACCTGGGCCGGGGTCTCTCGATCTGCTCCACCTGTGACGGTCCGCTGTACAAGGGCAAGCGGGTGGCAATCGTCGGTGGCGGCAATTCGGCGCTCCAGACGGCTATTGAGATGAGCGAGATTGCATCATCGGTAAGCCTGATCGTCCGGAGCACGATCCGGGCCGACCCGGTCTATTCAGAGAAACTGAAAGGTAAGAAAAATATCACCGTTCACCCGGGCACCCATATCTCGGCTCTCCAGGGCGACAAGTTTCTCTCGGGAATCACCCTCAAAAACGAGAAGGGTCAGGAACAGACGATCAGTCTTGACGGCGTCTTCATCGAGATTGGCTGGCTGCCCAACACGGACATGGTCGACGGGCTTGTTGCTCTCAATGATAAGAAAGAGATCATTGTCGATATCAACGGGAAGACGAGCCTGCCGGGAGTATTTGCTGCCGGTGACGTGACGAATGTCAAGAGCAAGCAGATTATCATTGCCGCAGGAGACGGCGCGAAGGCTGCGCTCGAGGCATACGAATACCTGATGAAGACCTTCAAAAAATAAGAGCGGTTACGGGTTAGTTCCCGTGCTTCATGCTTTTTTCCTATCCTTCTCGCGGTACCCTTCCAGCAGCACCGTTGCGATATTCTTCACCGGTTTGTCCGTGTGGCCCATGATGTGGAACTCGCAGAAAGGGCAGGAGGTGATCACAATATCAGCGCCGGTCTTTTTGATCTCCTCGCCCCGCTTCCTGCCGATTGCGGCAGCTTCCTCCGGGTTACCAGACCTGACCCCGCCCCCGCTCCCGCAGCAGACGGATGGCATCTCCACGAGGTCCACCACCTGCCGGATCAGATCCCGTGGCTGGTCATGGACGCCCTGACCCCGCATCAGGTGGCAGGGGTCATGGTACGTTGCTTTGATCGGGAGGCGTGCAGGGGGTTCGATGCCGTACTGCGTGAGGAGTTCGTTGATGTCGATGACCCTGAAGGGCGTTGTGTAATCGTTCTTGAGGGTTGTGCCGCAGCCGGCACACATGGTGAGGACCGTGTCGATGCCCCGTGACCGGAATGTCTCGATGTTGCGGGTCTTGAGTGTCTCCACATAGTCAAGCTGCCCGGTCCTGATAAGTGGGGAACCGCAGCAGACCTGCTCCCTGGGGATGATGACCCGGATACCGTTCCTCCGGAGCACTTCCATTGCATCGAGTGCCGACTGCTGCTGCCGGTAGTTGTACAGGCAGCCGACAAAGAACCCGACCGTGGCCTTCACCGGACCGTACGGTTCGAGAACGCCGCTCATCTTCTCAAGGAACGATTCCGCTGTGCGGGGAACACTCCGTCCTGTCTCTTTGATGAGGGCTGCCACTTCAAGGTGACGGGGCAGGGTGAAGCCCCGCTTGTTGGCATATGACCGGAGCTTCTCGATAGCTTTTGCCGGGGTCTCGATCTCTTTTGGGCAGACCTTCCAGCACGCCTGGCAGGTGGTGCAGGTGAAGAGACCGTTCCTTACGGCATCCGATACCCGGTTGCCGCTGTCACGGGGATCGAGAACGAGGCGCATCTCCTGCCGCATTGCGGTCGGGCCGACAAAATTCGTCACGTCCACCGCGGGACAGGCCGAGACGCAGCAGAGGCATTCGATGCAGGTCTTGAGCGGCTTGATCGCGTCGATCTCGGCTTTTGTCGGGATGACCGGTTCTCCTTTCGGCACGAGAGGGGCGATCATCTCAAGCCTCGGGAGAAGATCGGTCACGAGATCCTTCTTTACCGGCAGGTTCAGGGGCTCGATGGTGCTGTTGTTCCTGGCCTCCTCCATGCATGCGAGCACCGGCTCGCCGTTCACCCGGACCGCACAACTTCCGCACTGGCCTGAGGCGCAGGAGTAGCGGTACGAGAGTGTGGGATCGAGCGTGTCGTGGATGGCGTGGAGCACGTGGAGGACACGGGCGCCGTCATTTGTTCTGACCGTATAGGTCTCGAAGTGCGGTTCGCTGTCCTTCTCCGGGTCGAAGCGCCGGATCTTCACCGTCAGGTCCTTCATGCTGCACCGCCTTTCTGCTCGATTCCCTGCCCTTTCTTTGAGATGAAGGTGTGGCAGAACGGTGAATGAGCGGCATCGTGGGTCTGCGGGATATCTTTTCGCACATGGGCTCCCCGCGACTCCTCCCGCACAAGAGCCGAGCGGCAGATGAGCGACGAGGTAAGGCACATGTTCTCGACAATACAGCATTCCGCGAGGTTGCGGCGTGTCCCGGCTTTGAGGGGCTTATCGGCAAGAACGCCCGCTGCCGCAAGCGTGCGGTTGAGATCGGCGGCATTCCGAAAAATTCCTGCCCCTTCCCACATAGCCTGCTGGAGCATCATCCGGACGCGGGACGGGCTTTTTGTGCCGGCCATGAAGCGGTCAAGCCGATCCTGCTGGCGCTTAACCTGTGCCGTGTCAATTCTCTTCTGCTGTTTTCTCTCATTGCCGGCAGCTTCTCCGGCCCGCTTCCCGAAGACCTGCGTCTCGGCAAGGGCATTGCCACCCAGCCGGTTTGCGCCATGCACCCCGCCAGCCACTTCGCCGCAGGCAAAAAGTCCGGGCAGGGTTGTCCGGCACTCGGTAGTAATCCGGAGTCCGCCCATAATGTGGTGGGCGGTGGGAGCGACCTCCATCGGGGTGGTGCGGATGTCTACGCCAAACGCGAGGAACTGCTCAAGCATCACCGGCAACCGGGTCTCGATCTGCTCCCGGGACAGGTGCGTAACATCGAGATATACTCCGCCGTTTGCCGTTCCCCTCCCTGAAAGGATCTCGGTTGCGATTGCACGGGCAACAACGTCGCGGGTCGAGAGTTCCATCCGTTCAGGGTCGTAGTTCTTCATGAACCGCTCGCCCTTGTTGTTGAGGAGCACTCCGCCTTCCCCCCGCACGGCCTCGGTCACGAGCCGGCCCCGGGCATCGTACGGGAAGATTGCACCGGTCGGGTGGAACTGGACCATCTCCATGTCGATCAGTTCCGCCCCGGCCCGGTAGCCGATGGCATACCCGTCGCCGGTCCCGCTCGAGGAGTTGGTGGAGATATCATAGACACGTGTTCCGCCGCCCGTGGCAAGGATCGTGCTGTCGGCTTTGATCAGGACGAGGCTGCCCTTCTCGTCCAGTGCCATTGCCCCGACGACGCGATCGCCGTCTTTTAAGAGGTCAATGACGGTATATTCCTGCAGGAGCGTGATACCTTTTCCCTGTGACTGGAGCCGGATGAACCCGAGCCGGTCCACGAGTGTCATCATCATCTCGTGGCCGGTCCGGTCACCTGCATAACAGGTGCGGGGGAACCGCTGGCCGCCGAAAGGGCGCTGGGCGATCTCGTCAGAGTCCGTGGAATCGAAGACAGCTCCCCATTTCATCAGGTCGCCCATGCGGAGCGGGGCCTCGCGGGTGAGGACGCGGACGAGTTCCGGGTCGTTGAGGAATGCCCCGCCTTTCATGGTGTCCTCGTAATGGATACCGCACGAGTCCTCCCCGCGTAAAACGGCGTTGAACCCGCCTTCCGCCATCGTAGTGCATCCGCCTTTACCCACGAGCGTCTTGGAGATGAGGACCGTTTCGCCATACTGCGAAGCCTCAATGGCAGCCCGGGTCCCTGCCCCCCCGCTCCCTATCACCAGCACATGGCAATCCAGAACCTCATCTGCAAGCATCTTATTATTTTGTGGATCGTATAGTTACATAAATAAATGGCACAGCACGAGTGAGAGTGACAATGAGATTTTTAATGAAATTCGGCGGGACATCCGTTGCCGATGCCCAGTGTATCCGGCGCGTTGTGGATATTCTCGAACACCATCACAAAGCCGGCGATGAAGTGGCCGTCGTTGTATCAGCCCAGCGCGGTGTGACCGACCAGCTCATCGAGATCGCCCAGAAGCTTCCGACCGCAAAGGATGACTCCGCCATCGCCCCGCTGATCCAGGCCCTCAGCAAACGGCACATGACCACGCTCGAAGGGGCAGCGCCGGAACAGGTAGCACCGGTTGGTGCTGAGATCGAGGAACGGCTCATAAGTCTCCAGAACATCCTCTTTGCTGTCTACAACCTGCGGGAACTCACTCCCCGCTCGAAGGATTATATCATCTCGTTCGGTGAGCGCCTGCTCGCTCCCATTGTTGGTGCCGCCATCCGTGAGCGGGGCATAGCCTCGACCGTCATGGACGGGTGCGAGGCAGGGATTCTCACCACATCCCAGCATGGCGAGTCAACGTCGCTTCCCGAGAGCGACGAACGGATCCAGCGCCGTATTGGCCCGCTCCTCTCAAAAGAGATCCCGGTTATCATGGGATTCATGGGATGCACCCGCGAAGGGATTCTTACAACCCTTGGCCGGAGCGGCTCTGACTATTCCGCATCCATCATCGGCGCCGGTATCGATGCGGACGAGATCTGGATCTGGACCGATGTTGATGGGATTATGACCTGCGATCCCCGCGTGATCAACGATGCCCGCGTTATGCCCTCGTTGTCCTACCTGGAAGTTATGGAGCTCTCCTATTTCGGGGCAAAAGTGATGCACCCCCGCTCCATCGAACCCGCGATGCGCAAGAACATCCTCGTGCGGGTCAAGAACACCTTCAACCCTGCACATCCCGGCACGGTCATCGTGCGGAACGGGCAGCGGGACAACCGCGTGGTCAAGGCCCTGACCTATATCGACAAGGTGGCGGCGATCAATATCAACGGGGCCCAGATGATCGGGAGACCCGGGGTGGCAAAGGCGATCTTCACCATCCTCGCTGACCACGAAGTGAACGTAATGATGATCTCCCAGGGTTCGAGCGAGGCCAACATCTCGCTGATCGTGGACGAGTCACACCTCATTGCCGCAGTAAAAGCGCTTACTGATCTCATGAAGCAGGGGGTTGTCCGGGAGGTATCCCACAACCCCGATGTCTGTGCAGTTGCGGTTGTCGGGGCTGGCATGGCCGGTGCACCGGGAACCGGCGGGAGGATCTTCACGGCCCTTGGCGCTGCAGAGATCAACGTGATGATGATCTCCCAGGGTTCGAGCGAGGCCAACATCTCGTTCGTTGTCCACCAGAATGACGGCCCCCGTGCAGTCCGGGTGCTTCACGACGAATTCCATCTTTCGGAGGAGAGCGATGAATAACAATTCGTATGCAGCGGCGGGAGTGGATATCGATCTCGAAGCAACCGCGATAAAGTCCCTGATAAAAAACCTGACCTTCAAACGGAAAGGATCCCATAAAATGATGGGTTCGGTCGGGCACTTTGCCGGGCTGATCGATTTCGGGGAGATGGCACTCGCCCTGACTACGGATGGCGTGGGTACGAAAATGCTCGTCGCCGACCAGATGGAGGACTGGAGCACGGTGGGCATCGACTGCATGGCCATGAACGTGAACGATCTCTATGTCATGAACGTCGAGCCGGTGGCGTTTGTCGATTACATTGCCACCGACAAGCTCTCGATTGAGAAGATGGCTCAGATTGGTATCGGGCTCAACGAGGGTGCAAAACAGGCAAATGTCGATATTGTCGGCGGGGAGACCGCGTCCCTCAAGGGTCTCGTGAACGGCCTCGACCTTGCCGGCACCTGTCTCGGGATGCAGAAGAAGGATAAGATCATTGCCGGGGAGAAGATCCGGCCCGGCGACAAGATCATCGGCGTCCCGTCAACCGGTGTCCACAGCAATGGCCTCTCTCTCGCCCGCAGGGTCGTGGAGAAATACGCGGGCTACGACAAGAAGTTCAAAGGCAGGAAAACATTCGGGCAGGAGCTCCTGACCCCTACCCGGATCTATCACGAGAGCTTGGCGGTTGCCGCATCCTGCACCGTGCACGGGATGTGCCATATCACCGGAGGCGGCTTATTGAATTTCAAGCGACTCTCCAAATACGGTTTCCTCTTCGATACGCCAATCACTCCTCCGGAGATCTTCAGCTGGATCCAGAAGTCCGGCGATATCGCAGTCGAGGAGATGTACCGTACGTTCAACATGGGCATGGGCTACGCGTATGTTGTACCGAAAAAGAGCGTGCCCGGTATCCTGAAGATGGTCAAAGGCGCTCAGGTTGTCGGAGAGGTTGTCCAGGATCCGGGCGCCTGGATTGGCAGGATCGAGATTACCTGACCCGGCATCATCCAGCAGGGTATTCCTTTTTTAGTTGTTTTTCGCCCTCAATCCCGTGCATATGGTCTATGCAGTATGAGATTATGAGCGGCCTTCTCAAATCCCGCGATGAAAAAGAGGGAGAATAAAATCAGAGAGTGATTTCCCGGAACTGCTTGCCAAAGACACCGCAGATCGGGCATTTGTCGGGGACCTTGCCGACCTCTATGTTCCCGCAGATGGGACAGAGAAAGATCTTCTCCCGCGGGAGATCGGAGCCGGATTTGACCGCATCGAGCGCTTTCCTGTAGAGACCTGCATGCACCTGCTCGGCTTTCATGGCATGCGTGAACGCAAGGAGGGCATCGCTCTTCTTCTCGCTCTCTGCTTCCCTGATGAACGCGGGATACATTGAAGTGAACTCATGGGTCTCGCCCTCGATGCTTGCTTCGAGATTCTTTGTGGTAGGACCAATTGTTGCAAGTACCTTGAGGAGCTTCTTTGCATGGATAGCCTCTGCCTCTGATGCCGCCTTATAGAGCGTTGCCACGTTCTTGAACCCCTCTTCGGCAGCTTTCTCGGAAAACGCCTGGTATTTCCGGTTTGCCTGCGATTCGCCTGCAAACGCTTCCTTTGCATTATCGGTTGTTGCCATGAGGGAAGGTATGGAGGGTTTCTGACTTAAAGATTCTTTATGCGGCAGGGCCGGGTGTGGTATATGATCCTTTACCGGATCGGGAATAATATATAATATAAAATATATATTTATCCGGGAAGCCGGGAATAACCGGGACGTGGCGGACGAGTGTCGCCGCATTTTCCCGGGCAACCCCTTTCAAAGGATTACTATGAAAAAAATGAAGGATCTGCCCCTGATTGACCGGCCGCGGGAAGTCATTGCACGGAAGGGGGCGTCGGCCCTCTCGGACACTGAGCTCATCGAGGCTATTATCGGCAGGGGTACAAAAAACAGGGATGTCCGGATGCTCTCACGGGAGATCTGCGGTCTCCTGCAGGAGCAAAAGCCCCACATCCGGTACGATGATCTCAGGGCGATTGACGGTGTCGGCCCGACCAGGGCATCCCAGATCATGGCGTGCTTTGAACTGGGCCGGCGTTATCTCGCACCTGCGGGACCGGACGTACGGGTTACAAAGCCCGAAGATGTCATCCCCCTCGTTGCACACCTCCGTAACAAGCGACAGGAACACTTTGTCTGTATCACCCTGAATGGTGCCGGCGAGGTGCTCGGCAACCGGGTAATCACGGTCGGCCTCCTCAACCACAGCCTTGTCCACCCCCGGGAGGTCTTCGCCGATGCCATCGTGGACCGGGCGGCATCGGTCATCTGCGTGCACAACCACCCTTCGGGATCCCTTGAGCCAAGCCCCCAGGATATCGTTATAACTACCCAGCTCAAAGAGGCCGGCCATCTCGTGGGAATCCAGCTCATCGACCATCTCATCATCACGAGAAACGGACATGTGAGCCTGCGGGAACTGGGGCTCATCTCCTGAAATACCGGAGAATCCACTCTTTTAACCTCTGAAAAACGGCGCCCGGAGGGTCAGGACAGGATCAGGAGTCGCTCTTCCGGGACAGGGCCCTGCCAAGCATCAGCCCCTTGTTGTAAGCGGCATCCAGGAGATCGCACCGCGTGGAAAGATCCCGTATCCTGTCCATATCATTGATGAGGAGTTCATCGCTGTACTTGCAGTCGATGATATCGAAGAATGCCTGTACGGTAAGCCTGACCCCGACAAAGACTTCCGGTACGGCCATACCGGAGATGCAGATGAAAAGCCCTCTCCTTCTCCCGATCCGCTCCTTCTCCACAAGCGGGCAGTTGCGGATGTATTTTGCCATGAAAAAGACCTGGAACCGGTCGATGAATGACTTGAGTTTCCCGGGAATGCCCATGGTCATCACCGGCGTGGCAAGGATGATGCTGTCCGCGGATTTGATCTTCTCGTACATCTGCTGCATATCGTCGTCCATGATGCAGGTCTCGTGCTCCCTGCAGAAGAACATCTCCTTGCACGCCTCAAAATCAAGGTTCACCACGTCAATCTCTTCGACCGTGCACCCGGCATCCTCCGCTCCTTTGAGGGCCCGGTGCAGCAGGATCGCGGTGTTCCCTTCTGTCAGGGGACTGCCCAGGATCCCGACGACTTTTGCCATAATACACCTTCAGGTAATTACGCAATATAACTTTGCACCTGCACAGGGGAGTTCAGCCCGTTCAGCCCGTTCTGCCCGCTCCCGGCTGGCACGAACACAACTGATATATATCTTTCACGTGAATGAGAAGTTTGGTGAGTCATTTGACCGAACAGAAAACCTACAGTGCAGGCGCAAAAGTTGGCCCGGGCAAATACGTGTGTATCGACTGCGGAAAGGAGCTCACGCTCGACAAGAGCGAGCAGGATCTCCGGAAGTGTCCCTCCTGTTCCTGCGAAGAGTACCAGTGCTTCCCGATGACCCACATCCGCCCGGATGTCAAGACGCCCGAAGACGCCAAGCACCCGCCGAAACGCGGCAAAAGTAACCAGTAATTACTTATTTTTCCCGGCAACCTGCCGTAGTTGTGACATCTGGTGCCGGGGATCGGTACGGGGTTAAAATGAAAAGGCCGGCCACCTGGTCAGGAATTGCTCCAGAGACCGGATAAGCAGGACATCATGGTGAACGTAGCAAAGGAAGGGCAGATCTTCAAGTGCGAGATCTGCGGAAATGTTGTTGTTGTCAAAGAGGCTGGCGGCGGCGAGCTTGTCTGCTGCGGCGAGCCCATGGTACTGGAGGAGTGAATTATGGTAGTAAAAAAGATGGCAGTAAAAAAACCAGCAGTAAAAAAGGCACCGGCAAAGAAGCCGGTCGTTAAAGCGGCAGCGAAGAAGGACTTGAAAGGCCTTGAGAAGAAGATCGGGAAAGTGCCGAAATTCTTCCGCGAACTGACCACGAACGAACCCGAGATGTTCGAGCTGGTCATGCGCTTTGAACAGCACATCTGGGACGATGGCAAGCTCTCGAAAAAGACCAAGAAGCTCATTGCTATCTCCATTGCTGCAGCACTGAGAGACCAGCACGCGGTCCGGGCCCAGCTTGCCGGGGCTGCAAATCTCGGGGTGACCAAGGCAGAGGTGGAAGAGGCACTCCGGGTGACATTCCTGCTCTCGGGAATGCCGGCATACGTGTACGGGAAAGCCCAGCTCGACGAAGTGATGAAGTAAACCGGGGGACTCTTGTATGGAGGAAGGATCCTGTATCAGTTTTCCGGTGCTGGGGGAACCCGCACCGGATTTTGAGGCGGAGACTACCCACGGGCCCCTGAAACTCTCGGATCTTAAGGGAAAATGGGTGGTCCTCTTCTCCCACCCCGCGGATTTCACCCCGGTCTGCACAACCGAATTCCTGGCATTCGCCGGGATCCATGACGAGCTCAAGGCATTGAACGTGCAGCTGGTCGGGCTCTCGGTAGACAGTGTCTCGGCCCACCTGGCCTGGGTGCATGCGATCAGGGAGAAGATGGGAGTCCAGGTCCCCTTCCCTGTCATTGCCGACCTGAACATGAAGGTGGCAAAGAAGTACGGCATGATCCAGCCGGGCCAGAGCACGACTGCAGCTGTCCGCTGTGTCTTTTTCATCGATGACAAGGGGATCATGCGGGCGATGATCTACTATCCCCTGCAGAACGGTCGGTTCATGCCGGAGATCATCCGGCTCGTAAAAGCGCTCCAGACAACCGACAAGTACAAGGTCTCGACACCCGCCAACTGGCAGCCGGGTGACAACGTGGTGGTCCCGGCCCCAAAGACCGCTGCCGAGATGGAGAAGCGGCCAACCGAAGGGTACGAGTGCAGGGACTGGTATCTCTGTTTCAAAAAGATCTGATCGGACAGAGATCCCTGTTCCCGTTTTTTCGTTTTTGTGTTATTGTTGTAACGATTAGATGAGTTGGCCGGACGCTTCCGCCTTCCCGGGTTTTCCGGATCCCTATCCAATCTTTTTTCACTGCGGATAACATAGGAGATTGTAATGACGATAAAAGTCCTCGCCTTTGCCGGGAGCCCCCGCCGGCACGGCAACTCGGAAACCCTGCTCGACTGGGTGCTTGCGTCCATGGCCCGGGACCCGGAAGTATCCGTCGAGAAAGTTCCTTTAACCGAGGCCAATATCAATCCCTGCCGGGGATGCAATGCCTGCGAGAAACTCAACAAGTGCATCCAGCGCGACGGCCTTGACATCTACCACGACAAGATTATCGAAGCCGACTGCATTGTCCTCTCGTCCCCCATCTTCTGCATGGGCCTTGCATCGCAGGTGAAGGCACTCGTTGACCGGGCGCAGGTGTTCAGGTCGAGAAAATATGTGCTCAAACTACCCGTTGTCCCGCCCGAACGAAAAGGAAAACGCCTTGGTGTATTTCTCGCAAGCGCAGGGCAGACCTGGCCCCATGTCTTTGACGCAGCGGTTCCCTCGGTCAAGTGCTTCTACCATGTCATCGATATCCGGGACGCAGACATCAGCTACCTGATGGTGAACGGTGTCGACGAGTCAGGAGCTGTCCTTCACCACCCGACTGCACATGCCGATGCGGAGAACCTGGGAAAGAATGTCATTGCCGATCTCAAAAAGCGGCTTGCAGCGTGAGTTATGGCCGTAACCGTACTTGGCATATCGGGAAGCCCGCACCGGCACGGCAACACGGAGACCCTGCTCGACAGTTTCCTTGACGGTGCAAAGGCAGCGGGGGCAACAGTCGAGAAGGTTGTCTTAAAGGATCTCACCTATTCATCCTGCCGTGGGTGCAATGCCTGCCACAGGAACGGTGAATGCGTTGTGAAGGACGATGCAATCGCCCTTTTCGACAAGATCCTCAAAGCGGACTGCATCGCCGTAGCGTCTCCCATCTACACGATGGGTATCACCGCGGAACTCAAGGGGCTGATCGACCGGGGACAGTACCTCTGGGCCCGGAAATTTATCTTGAAGACGCTGTACTTCACGGACGATCACATTAAGCACCACAAGGGGCTCTTCATCTCCACTGCAGGGCAGAACTGGGACCATGTGTTTGACGGGGCGTTTCCGGCCATCACGGCCATCTTCAATGGTACCGGGTTCGAATACTATGACAATATCATCGCAAACAACATGGACGAGTACCGGGGGATTAAGAACCATCCGACTGCGCTTGCCGAGGCGTTTTCCAAAGGAAAGAACGTTGTTGAGATCCTTACGGCGATGAAATCCCCTGAAATATAAACGCGAAGGAACGAACGCTGTTCTCTCTTTTAAAAAACCGGCTGGTAGAAATGATTCGGAAAATTCTGACGCTCCCGCGGCGGATCAATAACGAAATAAAAGAACTTCTGAAAAATACCCTGCCCCGCTGTGCCGTACCGGGGCCCTGAGGCAGGGCGCCCTCATTTTTTCAACATATTTTTATTTTCATGGTTCCGGTGCGAACGATCGTTTATGTCCGTTGCTACGGAGCCGGTTATTGCTCATTTCCGGGCATAGATATACCGGAGCAGGTGAATGTGTCTGCCTTCTTTACCATGTTCTTCGGGATCCTCCATCATGCCGGTTGCAATGATCTCAAGACCACGGAACTCAGAAACGAGATCTTCTTCGGAATAATAATGGACTTCACGTTCGGGCCTGCTCTCGAAGGTGTTCTCCTCGACCATCCTTCCCGTGCCGTAACTGGACTCATTATCTGAGAATACTGCGAAGAATATCACCCCGCCATCTTTAAGCTGCTCCCGGCATCGTTCCAGGAATGTCCGTCTGTCGTTCTTCCGGAACAGGTGAAGAACATTGAAACAGTAGATACCATCATACGCCAGATGGTCAAACGGCATATCCAGCACCGATCCGTAGTGATACCGGATTTTCGACAATCCCTGTCGCGCAAGGGAAACGGCTGTTTTTGAGATCTCTATACCGGTGACTTCAAAACCCGCCCGGGCAAATGCTTCGGCATTGCGGCCGTATCCGGAGCCTGGTATGAGAACCTCGCGAACCCCGGCTTTTTTAAAGAGTTCTATTGCATATACTGCGGTCCGGCTGGGATTATCGCCCCATATTTTGCCTTCATCAAGAAAACGCTCCTCCCAGAAGGTGTTCATACGATATTCTCCGGATCGATCATGGCAATGTAAATAGCGCCGTGCAGATTAAGAGTGTTTTTAAAAAAAGTGAGAGATCAGAGAAGACTTGACAGGGTTGCCGGGTAGAACGAGAGCACCAGCGCCCCGAACGCGGCCGCGATCAGGACAATAAAGACCGGCTTGTTCCAGGCCCAGACTTTCTTCCCGTCAAGCACGCTGACCGGGAGCATATTGAAGGCCGCGATCATGGCATTGACCTGCAGCCCGATCATACCGATCATGGTTACGATGCTGCTGGTGTACGTGGAGCCCTGCCCGCCAAGAATGAGAATAGCGGTAAACGGGATACAGAGCACGAGGTTCACGATGGGTCCCGAGGCCGAGATCTTCCCGTTCTCTTCCCGGCTCAGGCCCCGCCCGTCTGCGGAGTTGGTGTAGATCACGGTTGCGCCGGGTGCTGCGAAAACCACCCCGACAAGCGCGGCAAGGGCAACAGCCACCACGAGCATGATATTGTCCTTGCGGAACTCTGCCCAGTACCCGTATTTTATCGCCACGTACTTGTGGGCCATCTCGTGGAGGATGAACCCGATCCCGACCGTCAGTAACGAGACGCCGAGAAATGTCAGGGCAAGGAGCGGGCTGACCTTGCCGGTGTCCCGGAGGAAAATGATTGCAAAAGCAAAGGATATCGCTATCCAGGCAACGAACAGGTCTGCCTCTTCGCGCCGTGTTATCCGTTCGAACATGAAAACCACCAGATCAGATAGGGCGTCCATTATTATCTGCTTTGGTGTCTGTGCATCTCCGATGAGTATGTTTATAAAAAATCTCGGATATTGTACATGGTATGACCCTTGAGCAGGCCCGGGCGGATATTTCCCGGATCGATACGGAGATCATCCGGCTGATTGCCGTGCGGCAGGAACTTGCCGGGCAGGTTGCCGCAATCAAGGCAGCTGAGGGCCTGCCCACCCACGATGCCGGCAGGAGCGCAGAAGTGCTCCGGTCGGTTTCAGCGCAGGCTGAAGGTTTCCAGATGGATCCCGCCCCGGTCAGGAAGATCTTTGAGACGCTGATTGCCATGAGCGAGGATCGCCAGCGGGAACTGCGGGATAAGGGGAAGAGCCGGTAACCGTCCCGACTTTTTTAATCCGGTCAAACCTCCTGCATCCTTGCGGGAACCTTAAGAGCTGGATAATCCCGTTAGGGGAGGATCGTGACTATAAGTGTCTGTACTTTTTATGAGCCTGTTCGATGGACAGTAATTCATTGGTTCGAAGGTTTCAATCCTTGTTCTCTTGGATGAATCGTTCGAAGTGGACTGCGGATCCTCCATGGTGTAGCCGTCATACTGTTTCAATCCTTGTTCTCTTGGATGAATCGTTCGAAGATCAATGCGTTCATCCACCAATGGGGGATTATCCTTGTTTCAATCCTTGTTCTCTTGGATGAATCGTTCGAAGATCGCACGGACCCTCAACGAGGTTTTCCAGGCTCAGTTTCAATCCTTGTTCTCTTGGATGAATCGTTCGAAGTCAACGGACCGTTCTCCGCCTTAATGGCCTGATCAAGTTTCAATCCTTGTTCTCTTGGATGAATCGTTCGAAGCGGCAACCGCATGGGTGAACAAAACCAAATACGTGTTTCAATCCTTGTTCTCTTGGATGAATCGTTCGAAGCCAAAACAACTCGCGGATTTACAGCCGGTATTCAGTTTCAATCCTTGTTCTCTTGGATGAATCGTTCGAAGACCACGAAAAGCCCGGTTAAGATCTCGGGGGATATTGGTTTCAATCCTTGTTCTCTTGGATGAATCGTTCGAAGGTGATCCATTATTTTTGCTCTGTAGAAATCATTTTCTTGATAATGAAAAAGAGTCAAAATCGACCGAAAGATCTAAGGTACGGTGTCTCCTCATATTGTTATGTTCAGTAACGATAAGGAGACAATAAAGAAATCGTCAGGCCGGTTTATCCGTTTTATCAAACATGCATTTTCAATAGTACAATCTTCCAGGATTTCCCCGTATTCCTGCAAATATTCGAGGAGAGATTACACCCAGCATCAACTTCTGACGTTACTTCTCTTCAAAGAATACCGGAAAGAAGATTATCGTACAGTCATATGGAACCTCGAAGAGATGGATCGTATCCGAGCAGTACTCGGGCTTACAACTATCCCTCACTTCACAACGCTCCAAAAATTTCTCTGTCGTATCAAATCCTTGTACTTCGATCTTCTCTTCAAAAATACTCTGAAATTATTCTACTCAGAGGACGGTACAATCTCTATCACAGCCATCGATTCGTCCGGGTTCACCAGCGGATATTCCAGTCACTATTACTCCGTAAGAACCGGAAAAATCCGGAAACATTTCCTAAAAACTTCGATTGCTGTCGATACTGATCAGCAGGTAATTACTGGATTCACGATATCGAAAAGCCGGGTCCACGATTCTCAACATGCTTTCATTCTTCTCAAGAGATGCCACAAATCTCGGAGATCGGAGTGTTATCTCATGGACAGAGGATACGATTCTGAAAAAATGCACCGAATGATCCGGGAATCTCTGAATGCTGATTCGGTTATTCCTACCAGAATCTGGAAAAATACCGAACATGTCTGGGGAAAATATCGTAAAGAAATGACCGACAATTTTGATTCAACCCGTTACCGAAAACGGTTCCTGGTTGAAACCAAGTTCTCGGTTCTCAAACGAAGGTTCGGGGCTGACCTGAAATCTCGATTATTTCAGATTCAGAAGAAGGAAATCTCTTGCAAAATCATTCTCGCTAACCTTGACAGGTTCATACAATTTGTTTGGATTGAGGTTTTCTACAGAGCAATTATTTTCAATCCATCAAAACACTTATCGTTTCAATCCTTGTTCTCTTGGATGAATCGTTCGAAGTATCGGACGACATTGTAGGACGATGTAGGAAGTATGTTTCAATCCTTGTTCTCTTGGATGAATCGTTCGAAGTGGAATTAATGCGTGGTGGGATAAAGCAGAAATAGGTTTCAATCCTTGTTCTCTTGGATGAATCGTTCGAAGATTTTTCAGGCGAGGTGAACAATTCTGCCATGTCCTGTTTCAATCCTTGTTCTCTTGGATGAATCGTTCGAAGTACGTATTGTTCTACATCTGGCAATTTCTTCTGGAGTTTCAATCCTTGTTCTCTTGGATGAATCGTTCGAAGTATTTTGTGTGAAATGATATTATTACTTTTATACCGTTTCAATCCTTGTTCTCTTGGATGAATCGTTCGAAGATCTTTTCAATGTGTGGATCTGACAGGTGCACATGAGTTTCAATCCTTGTTCTCTTGGATGAATCGTTCGAAGATCGCCCAAGCATCTCTTGATGTGGGTAAGGTGGAGTTTCAATCCTTGTTCTCTTGGATGAATCGTTCGAAGCTACGTATTGTTCTACATCTGGCAATTTCTTCTGGAGTTTCAATCCTTGTTCTCTTGGATGAATCGTTCGAAGCTTGCCGGAATGAACCCCTGCAAAACAATATGCGAGTTTCAATCCTTGTTCTCTTGGATGAATCGTTCGAAGTTTGATAAAATGGCCGACCATGTGGCGACGATAATAGTTTCAATCCTTGTTCTCTTGGATGAATCGTTCGAAGTTGGTCTTTTTTTGGTCGCGCTCTGGTACCAACAAAGTTTCAATCCTTGTTCTCTTGGATGAATCGTTCGAAGCAGGGCCTCCGGTGCGTTCTCGGTCAAGTCGGTGAGTTTCAATCCTTGTTCTCTTGGATGAATCGTTCGAAGACCGGGAACCGGTGAAATTACTTCCGTGTGATATTAGTTTCAATCCTTGTTCTCTTGGATGAATCGTTCGAAGAACCCGGACGCCGCCATAGGGCGCCTCGAAGACTAGTTTCAATCCTTGTTCTCTTGGATGAATCGTTCGAAGTAAGGCCACTATCGGGGATGAGGCCACTATCGGGGGTTTCAATCCTTGTTCTCTTGGATGAATCGTTCGAAGGCAGTATATTGTTTCTGAAATGGTGGTGCACACCAGTTTCAATCCTTGTTCTCTTGGATGAATCGTTCGAAGACTTTTGTGCAACTGGGCGGTTACCGTGGTTGGGAGTTTCAATCCTTGTTCTCTTGGATGAATCGTTCGAAGGTCATTTTTGTGGCGTCCTTACCAAGGATAATTGGTTTCAATCCTTGTTCTCTTGGATGAATCGTTCGAAGCGGTTTCATACTCTTCTTGCATTTCGTCATCATCTTGTTTCAATCCTTGTTCTCTTGGATGAATCGTTCGAAGAACCAATCGTAACGGTTTAAATTGTTCAAGAGTCTAGTTTCAATCCTTGTTCTCTTGGATGAATCGTTCGAAGATCCTTCAAGTGTTAACATCACGCACAAGGGATCTTGTTTCAATCCTTGTTCTCTTGGATGAATCGTTCGAAGGAACTCTGCCAATAATTCTGTTGAGCAAGATGATAGTTTCAATCCTTGTTCTCTTGGATGAATCGTTCGAAGGACCCGGGAGGGGGAGCATCTCGGGTACATCGATAGTTTCAATCCTTGTTCTCTTGGATGAATCGTTCGAAGGCCGCGAAATTTCGCGTATTTTCCGCTTAATCGCAGCCAAATCACTCAAAATTCCCGCATGGATTTCTTCTTGTGGAATTATTGATTCCTATTTAAAGATAAGAATCAGGTGCAGATCGTTGCATAACAACAATCGATGCACTTGTTTTGGTATTTGCCCTTGTTTGGATAAAATCCTTTGTCGATGATCTCCAGAACTTCTCCGATGATCTCAAGTCCGCGTTCGAAATCCTGCTCCGTGAATTCAATTGTCTCGATATGATGGTTGCTTCTGGTAAAACAGATGAAACCTCGTTTCACATCGCAATGGTAATTCTCCCGGATCATGATCGCATGGAGCACCAGCTGATATTTGTAAGTCTGAAAAACCGTATCCTTGAACTCCGCGAATTTATATTCGAACGGGGCTGCCGTCCCGTCATCGAGAATAAGCACTTCATCGACAATACCCTTGATGTGGTTTTGTTTTGATGCAATGAAGACGTTCATCTCCTTTTTTATCACTCCCAGTTTCTTTCGCAGGTAATCCGGGTTCGTGATAAGTTTTTCTTCATGCACTTCCCGACCTTTCATCACTTTGAACCGTTTCTCCTCATGCTGCGGGATATCGAGGCAGTGCATGTAATAGATGAACCGGGGGCAAAAGAGATACTCCAGCACATCGGAGATCGTGATGATAGTTTCGCTGTCGCTTGGCATGATCAGAAGAATTTAGTCAGGAGTTCGTCGCTCACGAGTTTCTTGTCGAATGCTTGGCCGAGTAGTTTCACTTTCTTGAATGAGGTGTCATCCATCGGGAATACGTACACGGAATCGACATCCGGATCGATCTCCTGCCCGCATTCCAGCGCAAGCGAATCGCGTTCGTTCGCATTCAGGTTCCCGAGAAACACGCTCTTCTGGACCCGGTACAATCCCTTGTTTAAGCAGATGCGGACAACGTGATTCCGCGTCGTCGTTTTCGCGATATCATATACCACCCAGACCATCGTCATTTTTCCCACACTCCCTATCTATTTGATAAGTTTGTTCGCAATATGGTGACACTCCATCTGGATCGTATTCCGGATTTTCACGTTACGCCCCCGGTAATCGATCTCCTTATCGAACATCTCGTTGACCGCACCGATCAACAGTGCCTTCCCCTCCTTGTTCATGTAAAATCCTCCTGGGATAGGATCGAAATATTTCCCCGACACTTGTTTTTTTGCGAACAGGTTGATCACCGTTTTATCGATGTGCGTACGGAATGGTTCTATCAGGTCAAACACGAATGATCGCTTGTTGTAATTGTCCGTGTGCAGGAATCCAACATAAGGATCAAGCCCCGCGATGATGCATGATCGTTCGACCTGCGAGTAGAGAACACCGTAACCGTAATTCAATAGGCAGTTGAACCCGTCCCGTGCCGGGTCCCGGCTCCGTCCTTTGAATTTCCATGCTTCGGGCATCGTACTGCTGATTGCATCGAAATATGCCTGCGCTGCCATGCCCTCCACCCCCATGATCGATCCCCGCTTGGAATCAAGCGTGCCTTTCATGGCGTTGAGAGATTCAAGCAGAACTTCCATCCTCGCAATGTACTGCTCCAGGGTTTCTTTCTGTTCGGGCCGGTTCTTCTTGAGGTCCTTGAGAAGATCGATCTGGCTCTCGATCTTCTGCGCGATCCAACCCCGTGCAAGATAGAACCCGGTATCCTCGTTTGCGGCTTCAAGCTGGCGGCGACGGATAAGTGTAGTGCTCCCGAGTTTGGAGTGCCAGACACGCCCGAACGGATTGCCGAAGTAATCCAGAAAAATGATGTCGATGTTGTGCTCCACTGCAAACTGAATTGCGTCGGTTGTGATCGTTGCTGAAGTTGTGATGAGGATGCTGTCGATCTTGTCCGCGGAGACTTCGAACGTCTTCTCATCAGTTTTTACGAGAAAACAGTTGTTGGATTTCTTCAGGTAGGAGCCCCGCGTGTTGATGACGAGCTGCATATTCTGCCTCCCTCCGTGTTCCCTGTTATCTGTCTCACTGCACCGAACCCCCGCGAGACCGATTTCCCGAGGCCCAGATAATCGGGGATCAGGAAATTGGCTTGGAACGTCCCGCTAAAGGTCATGACGCTGACATCTTTCAGCCGGTCTTTCCGGAAACGCACCTGCGCATCACATTTGATCTGGGCCGGCACATCGTAGCCCAGCGATTTTGCCATCGAGATGAGATTGCCGATCAGGATCTTCCACACGAACTCGTCCCGCTCGGCATCATTTTTGAGCGTGTAGAATTTCCGGTAATTGTCCTGGTTCAGCGCGAGCCACGGGGTCACGAACTCGTACGAGCGGATCTTGTCCGAGATGCCGAACTCTTCGTCCCTGACCGAGATGCCGCGCTCTACAATCTGGTACGTGTTCTCCCCCAGGCGGATCTCCTGGTATTCATCGAAGATCTGCTTGAGGACTTCCGCCCCTTCGTTGATGCCGATGACGGTGGGCACGTTTCCGATCATCTTGTATTGCACGACTGGGTAGCGGTAGATGAATTTGTCGGCGTTATGCTGGTGGAGCTCGGTGTATTCGTTGAACTTGGTTGCGAAGAAGCCGCGAAGCTGGTGAGCGGAGCCGTGGATGGGCCGGGTGGAACCGAGGGTCAGGGTGAATGTGTGGAGGATCATAGGATCAAACTCGCAACATCATCTTTGTCATCGGCAAAGGATGCGCCGATATCAGAATCGTACTTCATTTCGCAAAACATGATCTCGTCACGGATTTCTTTGTGCTTCCGTACATACCAGTAGGGCATCTTCACTTCGTACAAACGGCGCTTTGAGGGGGGAACGTCCAGTGACGTAATCAGATTCCTGAATTGAAGAGGAATAACTGGAACCTGAAGATATTTCTCCATACGCGTACTGAGTTTATCTTCAACTTTATTCGAATTATCAAAGATTTCCATAAGTTTACCTTGAGTCTCCGTGTATTGTCTGCTTGCATCGACAAAAATTTCAGATTGCTCGATATCCCGCCCAGTGTAAACGTCTTCGACAATAGAGATCAGATCTGATTCGGTTAGATCCGGGGGGGATGTTTTAAATTTTTCAAATGAGCGCGTCAGTAGTCCTGTTGAATCGGGATCATATATCTTTTCAGACGTTTTTGATGGCAGGAAAATAAGTATCCGACTGCCGGTTTTAACCCGTCTCCTGTTGACCCGGCCGGCCCGCTGGATAAGAGCGTCAGGGGGTGCACACTCAGTAAACATAACATCGAAATCGATATCCAGAGAAACCTCAACAACCTGCGTTGCTATCAATAGTTTAGCATCGTCAATACGCTCCTCTTTGGCTCTCCGGTCGTTGAACGTAAATTTCGAGTGATAACAAAGCGGATTGAGGTGTCCGAGTTTTTTGTATAGTTCCTGACATTTCGCCACGTTATTTACGACAACCAGGGTTTTTTTACCCTGCACAACTTCCTTTTCAATTTCCGCAATAGCGTCCTCAATGGGTTTATCAAACACCTGATACTGATTCCGACATGAAGAGAGTAACGTTTCATCCCGGATTACCGTTACATCGGGAAGCGAGCGGGTGAATAATTCAATCAGGTAGTGGGGCAATGTGGCACTCATCAGCATGAACCGGGTTCCTAGTTTTGAGAAATGCTTCAGGGATTCGATGATGAGCCCGAGCGTCCAGGGATCGTATGAGTGAATCTCATCAATGATCACAACACTGTTTGCAGCATTTGCTTCGATAAGGGTCCATTTGCCGGTATTAAATCCGGCCGTCAAGAACTGATCAACCGTTGCAACAGTTGCCGGTTTGATAAATGATTTATCAAAGAGAACCGTTCGTTCCTGGGGATTTTCTTCTTCATTCTCACGCAGGAATGTGGCCGTTGAATGCGACAATCCCACATTTCCTTTGCCGAAATACTCTTCCAGTCTCATGAAAATGCTGTTGGCAGTTACCATCGTTGGCAGAAGATAGATGAGTTTTGCATCCTGCATTTCGCGGATATTATTCAGTGCCCAGAAAAGTGCGGCCTCCGTCTTTCCGCTTCCCGTAGGGGCAACCGCAATAACGTTCCCTTTCGTATCGGCACACTGCTGCTGGAACGGCCGTAACTGGGTAAAGGCAATCTGTTTTGCGGCACACCGTTGTTCGATCTCTTTGAACAATTGATCGGGATCAATTTTTACCGAGTAAGGCAATTCTTTTCCTGAAGAGCCCAGCCAATCAGAGTAGTGCAGGATTGCTTTTAACAGGGAATAGGTCGCACGGACAGCTTCGTGATCTGGTTCACGATCATAAATTTTTGTGAAAATTCCCTCGTAACCGATAAGTTTACTCACTTCTTTATACGGGTCGTACTCATGGACCGGAATTTCTGGAAACTGGTAGCCTTCGCTCTGGAAGATCTGTCCGGCAAGTGTAAGCGCGAGATTCATTCCCTCTTCGCAGACTGGTGGTTTTGCGCTCAAACTTTCCCGGTGAAATGAATCAAGGGAGGGATCAATTCTCTTATGATGCCCCAGTACTGCAAGTGCTTCAAGGGGCAATTTCCCCATCAGCGATCCACCCTCTTGGGTGGCCAAGGCCATCGCCCCCCGGAAAATAAAACAATATGATTCCAGTTCGTGCCGGTAGTTTTCCCGGTAATCAAAACTTTTCCCCTCTTTTTTTGCCCGCATCATCTGCTGGAAAGGCTCGATATTCTTACCAATATCATGAAGAACTACCGTAAGGAGGGAACTTTTTAAAAACCGTTCTTCACTGAATCCATACAGTTTGCCGAGTCTTTGGATCAGATTCCGTTTCGCAGAAACTGTAGATTTCCACGCAGCATATGCGGCCCTGATGTGTTCTTCATAGGTCTGATCAGGTTTGGCCCAAAAAATAGTGGGGGTCATTGAAGGACAACCGCTTTGCCATCCATGCAATACCCGTCAAGTGGGGTTGATAATATGACCGGTGTACTAATGAACGTGAAAGGTTTCCGTTCGATGACTCGGCGTTCTTCTCCTTTGAACTCAAATTTTGTCGGCAGAAGGAAAACCTGTGGCGTATAGAGGGTCTGAGTGATTGGTACCGATCTCAAATCGATGTCATGTTTATATGATCGGGTGACATCCCCGGGAAGGACGGTGTTTTCAAACCGGCAAATTTTCTCCGGTTGAATTTCCCTGACCTCGGAAATCGTACATATTTTTAGAAGATCATCGCTGTTTCCGGCGGTGAGTGCAAAACATGGAGAGAAAAAAGCATTTCGAATTTTGTTGAGGGATTCAATATCATCAGATGCAAAGAAAAAGGTAAATTGACTGTCGAAGAGGTATTCCCGAATAAGGACACTGTAATGATTTCGATTTTGAATTTTTTCTGCGGAATACTCAGTATTTGTTAATTTTCGGTAATTCCAGAGATCCTTCATTATCCCTTTGTGTGAACCGAAAACACCTACTCTAATTTCATGTTGATCGATAAATGCATGAGCCTCATCTAGTCTTTTCCCAAGTGCAGCTCCGATCAAACCTACAATTGTAGTTCTGGGTGGAAGAGGAAGGGTTTGGTGGAAAGTATGTGTTTCAGGTACTCTAAACGAAGCGGTGATCGCTACAGCCTCTAATGAAAAAGAGAACATGATTCCTACACGCGTTTATTGATAATGTCCGTCAATCCAGTTCCCCATTTGATCAAATGCTTCTCCAATGCTTTTTGATTTTTCAGGTAATCCTTCAAAAAATCCTTGTCGAACCCCTACAACGGATTCAAGGATTTCATCCTTATAATCGTTGAGTGTTTCTTCAAACATCGCACGGTTAATTTCTTTTCCTTTAACTTGCACGCTTTCAAGGAAAACCGGGTTTTTTGTTTTCAACATTGCACCAACAACAAATTTTGGTGAGATATCGGTCAGAGTTCTGCTTTGACGACCTGAAGACCATAGATTCTTTATTGCATCTAAAAGACCTTTCACTCGCTTTGCTTTTTCTACGTTATCGAGTTTTGACTTTTCTGTGAAACCGTCCCCGCAACCAACCCGATCAAGCTCGATAAGAATCGTTCCACGATATAGTCCGGCATGAATTTCTGTCTCAAAAATGTTTGGATTACCTTCTGATTCCTTACTCATGTAGTTTGTCCCGAAATCGAGATCGCCCTGATAGGGATTCAGTGCAACAAGGGGCGAAACACGAACAACGGATGTTCTGGTTTTTGCAGCCTTACCGGCTTCCGTTCCCATAAAACCAAAAAGATCGTCATCGATGTATTTATCCGGCTCCTGTTCTGTCGTGGCTGCGCCTTTATCAATCGTTGCTTTGACGCCTTCAGAGAGTGGCCAATTTAAGACTTCCAATTGGTTTCGTAATGCTCTCCGAATTGCCTGCCCAGATACATAGGGGTACTGATCAGTACCGACTGAAATTTTTTTAATACTCGAAATGTTATCAGATTCCTTATCTGATCCATTCAAAGACGCAAAAGAGACTGGCGTCAAATAGGTAATTGTTAGTGCCTTTGCTTCTGACTTCATGGTGCTTTCCCCGCTTCTTGAACATTATCAAGATTTGGTGTCGTTTGAATTCCCGCATTATAGGTATTTAATGCCGCAATCATGCAGAATTGCTTGAATTCAGGAAATTTTTCTTGCATATTCTGTCCTTTGTTGTAAAGATCAGAATTAATCAACGCTCCATATCTCATCTGGATTCGATTGATCTCGTTTAGAAAATCCTCTGGCTTTCGGGTTTTTCTTAAACGAAAAAGATCTCCTTTTCCTTTCCCTTTTCGGTTTTTTTCTTTTTCATAGGCAACAAGACTTTTTCCAACTGTTTTTCCTATACTAACTGCAACATCAATTGTATCTTGATCCATTCCATTACCCTCCACCCGAATGATTTTTTCATATTCCATCACAAAATCATACAAAGATCGAACATTTTTCCGTTCAGATTTGTTTATCCTAAATGCATGTTGTTCAACTAATTCGATGATACTTTGCTTTTTGAGAATTCTCTCACAAATACGATTTCTCATTATCGTTTGATTTTCATTTTTTTGCTTAGTATCTAACAAAAGATACATTACAACATTAAGATTGATCCTCCGCTTCTCAAGACACTCCAATAATCTGAAGATATAGATGGAATCCTGATAAGCCCAAATCATTTTTCCCATCTGGGTTTGTCCAAGAGATTTAGTGATAACGATAAAAAATTCCAATGGAGTTTTATTCAAAGTGATTCCAGTTAATTTTTCATAATCAAGTTCGAAATCGTCATCATTTGCTTCAGTGGATTTTTTCTTGGTTAACACAATACGATATAGAGAATAAAGAAAATCGAAAAATTGTTCATAGGGCTTAGGGAAAAATCCCTTGAGGTTTCCCCGGAAGTTTTTAAGTAACTTGGGCTCTTTGAAAAATATGTTTGATGCTTCCAGACTTTGAAAAACATCATTCATTTTTTCCAGACTTGCAGAATACGGGAAATAAATATGGGTGGTCTCATTACTCATACTATAAAATCCAGTAACCGGAACAAATTTCCCAATAAAGTCACATTTCCAGCAGACTTTCTCTGCGCTGCCTCCAAGACTGTTAAAGGATAGTACACCTGAAGAGCCTGTAATAAACGGAAAAATTGTACCTCCAATTTCATTTAGAGAATGGGTCTCTTGACCACACATGAAACAACTGCCTTTTGATTTACCGGACAATTTGTCGATGTGTATTGAAGGAGAGACAATATTGTCTCCATCAAGGAGTAACGATGCACCGGGTTTTAATTTTGTATCCGCCAGGAATTTTTCAAAACTATCCTGAAGGAAAGAATATTTTTCTTCAAGTTGTGGATACTGCGAATTCTTTTGTGATACTTTAGATTTTACAAATTTTGCAACGCCTTTATTTTTATAACTCTGTCCGGAAATTTTCACGAGTCCCGCAATACCCATTGGTTTGACTTTTGGGAACCGAATGAACTGTTTCTTTTTTGTATCGTAATAGAATCCCTCTTTTTTCTCAATCTGGGTTTGTGAAGAAGTATTGTAATAATCCTTGAGCAATCGATCGTACGTATTTTGCAGAAATGACTGGACATTTTTTTCCGATCCTTTGAAAGAAACGCCTGTATCCTCAAGGGTAATCTCCACACCGGATTCTTTGGATTGTTCTTTTTGTGCGATTCGGTAAAGGCCAAGTAAACCGGCATCCATCCAGAAATGATTGAGTTTTGGAAAATTTATTTCAATAAAAGGTTCATTCATAAAATCTCACAATCCTCTTCTTATCCTATAAAATATTCAGTTATTTTTATACAACGATCCCACGTTGCACAGATTCCCCCTTAAATATTGTCTATTGCATCGTGAAAGTGAAAGATCCCGACCTCTCCTCGACTACTATCGACATACCCTTCCCGGGATCCCCCTCTATATTCGTGCAGATCCGGCCTCCCGAAAACCCCGCCCCAGATATCCCGGAATGCCCCCGACGAAGAACACCCCCACTCCGACGTAAACACCCCCCGGAAAACAGGGCTTCCTTTCGTTTTGCCCTACACTACCCTGATCGGAAGGGAGATCGGCCATCCAAATGAGCCTATTTGCGCACATTTGGCTCTCCGACGTAATTTTTTCGAATCGGGGCACGTTATGAGGAGATAAAAATGAATTTACATCCATTTTCCGCGAATTCCGCACAGATCCCGGTCCCGGATACGATACCCTCCCGGCAGAAAAGCCCAAAATTACCCCTGTTTGCCAAAAGGAGTCCGATTTGAAAACAAGCGTCTTCCTGGAAGCACCTCCACGGAAGGAGGATCGCCACTGACGATAACCGATGGAGCGCCGGAGAACCGGACAACCTGGACCCACTCATGCTCACAACCAATGAGTAACTCTTCCCGTATCTGCCAAAGAGTAACGAGTCTAATCCCGAAAGAACGGTTACCGTGCCCTGCCATCCAATAAAAAAACCCTGAATGAGATGAGCGGAGATTTTGTCAGGCATTCGCCCATCCTGTTCAAACGATATCCCCCATCCCATCTCAATCAGTAACCGGCCCCTCCGGGCTGACGGTCCATGCCAGGAGCGCAAGCCATGCCGGGATGAACAGGAACTCCCTGCCATCAACGATTTTCCTGTCGAACCGGTCTCTCGTGATCAGGATGGCAGTGCCGGCCCTGTACTCGTCCATGAAGATGCGCAGGTTCCGGGTATCGGTCGGGCTGATGCTGCCCTGGAACTTGATCTCCACCGGGACGAGACCCTTTGCGGTTTCAAGGACAGCATCCACTTCGTGTTTATAGCGATCCCGCCAGAAATACCGGCCGGCAAAGAGCGTCTCGGCAAATTGTCCCCGGACCTGTTCGATAATGTGCTCCCTGCGGTATCCGAGTACGGCACAGGCAATAGCCGGGTGGACAACGTAGAGTTTCTTGTTCTTCCGCACTCGTTTTGCCGGGCTCGCAGAATACGATTCTGCAACGCGGACGAGGAATGCGGAGCGGAGGTACCACAGGTAATTCGAGACGGTCTCTGCGTGAACACCGAAATGCCGGGAGAGGTTCTGGATATCGAACATCTGCGAGGATGTACTGCACGCGTACCGGAACAGTTCAAACAGCAGGTCCGGCCTGCGGATATCGAACATTGCCGGGATATCCCGGTAAATAATTTTCCGGACAACCAGATCGTGAATATATTTCCGGATCACGACGCTGTCTTCTTCCTGCACAAGTTCTGGAAAGGCTCCCTTCCAGAGATATTCGATAAATGCATCTTCAAAAAATTCCGTACGGGTAATGCACTGGCGATAGAGCGCTTCCATTGCCGGGTAATCCTCCAGAGCGGCCGGACCGGTATCAATACCGGCACCCTTCAGCATAAGGTATTCCCTGAATGAGAGGGGCTGGAGACGGAACGTGATAAGGCGCCCGGCCAGTGCCGCTTTCGCCCGCGAGATCTCAAGGGATTCGGAACCCGACACGACAATCTTGATCGCCTTCTGGTCGTAATACCGCTTGAGAATTCCCTCCCAGTCCTCGACGTACTGGATCTCGTCCAGGAAGAGGCTGGTCGCATGCAGGGTCACAATCGCATAATCAAGGACGAAGATGAGTACCTCTTTTTTCTGTGCATCCTCTTCATCGAATGAAAAAAAGATCGGGGTTCCACCCAGCCCTGCCATCAGCTGGCGCATGAGTGTTGTCTTGCCGATACGGCGCAGGCCGACAATTGCGACCGCCTGCTTCTTTCCCATCCACGGCTCAATCTCCGCATAGAGATCCCGCCGTGTTGCGGGGACAGACCCCGGGGCACCCAGGATCTGCGGGTTGTACTCATGAATGAGCCGGATCAGGTAATCTTTGTCCACAATATACTGTAATTAAATCCGGAAATTAATATTGTTATGGTATAGTTAAGTCCGGGATTCTCTCCCCCCGAAGCCATTTTACGGTAGTATCCAGTGATCGGAAGGGAGATCGGCTATCCAAATGAGCCTATTTGCGCACATTCATCTCTCCGGTGTAATTTTTTCGAATCCGGGCACCTTTAGAGGAGATAAAAATGAATTTACATCCATTTTCCGCGAATTCCGCACATTTCACGGACCATAGGGAAAAAGGCATTTTCAGAAATCGTTCATTTCAGACTCAATTTGCCAAAAAGAGCATATTTTGAGCGGTCAACAACAATCCCAAAGTCCCCTCTCCAACAGGGGGATCATTATCTCCGATTACTGTCGGAGACTCCAGGGGAATGTCATGATCCCCTGCCCTTAATAGTTACTTCCCGAACCGTTTGTACCGCTTGTGCGCTTCCTCGATTGTCATAACGCTGAGGACATTGACGATGCTCCCGGGCAGAACATCGAAGAATGCAGTATAGGAATGGGCGATGTGCATCCGGCAGTGACCGTTCTGCAACAGTTCCACATCAGGAGCAGTATATGGATCTTCAAGCGTCAGAAGGTGCTGCTTAACGATCCTGCGATCCTTCTCCGGCAGGCTGTTAACGTACTGCAGCGCCCGCTTGTCGATGTTTACTCTCACGACGCATCTCTTTTTTCAGTGCCGCGTACTCGGGATCGCTGTCGAGCGGTACGAATTCTCCTTCTTCTGCGATCTTGTCCAGGTGAGCAATAAAGTCCTGGCGCTTCCGGTCCTGCAATACCCGGTCGATCACGTCCCCGTACCGTTCCCCCGGCTCCTTGATAGACATCAGGACCTGTTTGGTTTCCGTAGAAACAAGTACTTTCTCGGTAAGAGGAGCAGAGTTCTTTGCCATGGCCAATTCTCCTTTTTGGGCTGAATGTACCATTTGTCCTTTTGCAGATTAAACATGTGCATCGCGCCACGACCCCCATAAAAGCCGAAGTCATCGATGATTTTCGTCCTGAACCCGGGCGGGGATCTCCGCGAAAGATTTCGGAGTGTTCGTAAAATTATCGAACCGGAACCGGTTGCATCACTCAGCGGAGCCCGGGGCGGCGATGCCGATAATGCAGAATCTGCTGATAGAACCGCAAATCCGATAAAATCCGGAACAAAACGGTGTTATATTTTTTCAGTACACTTTTTTTCCTGACGGCTACTAACTGCCAATGAGTAGATTTCACATTTTTTACTAATCAGCAGTTAGTAGTACAATTGCTCGTAATTCCCGTCAGATGCAATTCCGTAACTCACGATTGAATCTGCCGGCAAAAGTTATGTGTCTGAAGCCGGGAGCACCGCCCCATCCTTGTCAAGCTCGACAAGCCTGTCATCGTCCACACGGAAGAACCGCAGCGCGTACCGTGGCGAACAGAGCCAGAGCTCGCGGGAGATCCCCGGGCCCGATGCCGTGAGCCGGATGGCCGCGAGGATATCAGCAAGCTCGCGTTCGAGTTCCCGCACGGTACAGCCAAGCCTTCGTACACATTTTATCCTGACATGGGCATCGCAGTTTTTTCCAAATATCGTAAAGCTGAATGTGACTCCCGGCTCGTACTGGTAATGCTGGACTTTCCCGCGCTTCCCGGCAATGGGATCGGCCACTTCCTGCGCCCGGACCGGCAGGCGTCCGCGGGTCATGGCATATTCTCCCGGGAAATTTCCGGAATAAACCGGGAGGTGCCCTGATCCGTTGAATCCAAGGGTAGTATCCGGTATCTATATCCCTGGATGACTATGCAGCCCGGCACGGCAGATTCGCAGCCAGCTGCCTTCATTCTGGTGGGATTGGACAAACTCATGGCACCAACTCTTCACTACCAGCCGGCCTGCACGGTTACCCGGTAGATGCAGGGTTCATATCCGGTAAAATAGTAGAATTCTTCAATTATTATTCATCAGCATATATATATCTGACTGAAGCACGGTCTCCTGGAAAGCACGGGCCCGGAGATCGATCCGGGAAAAACGGTGGGTCTTACCTGCCGTGCCGGACCCGGTCCGGATTTTCGGCTTGAAGACTTCCCTTCGTCAATAAACAACCGGTTCTGGAAACCCTGGTTGAAAAAATTCCCGATTAGTTCTGTCTCTTATCCCCGGAAATGATGCGGAAGAACCGGTCTCTTAACGCCCTGTACGGAATAGTGCAGACTCCTTCACGTCCCTCGATCCCCTGTTCTGATTCCCCGTCAGTTCAGCACCCTTACCGGTCCGGTTGACAGAGATCATATTGTTCGAACCGGAACCTGTCGAAAAGGTCCCAATAATCCTCCGGCCCTCCGGAAAATGATTGAACTAACCTGGCGGTTCAATCAATTCACCCGGGCTATCAGGGAAATATATACGCTGGTGATAATATCGTCATAGGTAGATGCGTGCCAACGCAGGTCCTCTGACATGAATGCGCAGACAAGGAATGGGTTACAGGTAACCGGGTGGGTCGGGATGGTTCACGAAGCTCCGTGCAGGTTCTGCATGGATGACCATTACCGGGAGCGGTTTGTATCCCGGGGTTTCCGGAGATACGATATATTGCCGGATCAGGGGGCAGCAGGCCATATCAGGCATGAATTGCCCGACAACCCTCCGGAATTGCAGAACATGCCTGATGCAGTGTAAGGTGTATTTTATGTCCCAGATTATCATAGAAACCGATGCAATCAAAAAAGCAACCCTCTACTTTTTTGCTCTCGTGGGGATAGTGGCAATGGTGAGCATGATTGCACTCAGTACCATGGATCATTTCAGCAGCCGGCAGGTACAACCGGTAATCGTGCCTGAAGTTGCTGCACCCACCCCGGCTCCCGCCCCAACCATTGTACCGGCATCAGCATATCCGTCAGTCCTTGAATTTACGGTACTCTCAACTACGGTATCCAACGGGCACTATACGGTGTATACAACCACCGGGCAGACGTTGTATATGCCGGACTATGCATCGTGGAACTCACTCTGGCCACGGCATTCCTATATCGGAACCATCACCGGGGCAGAGACGAATGGTGCGCTTGATATCAGTACCATAAATCTCATCTCGACTCCCTCCTCGTACCCGCTCTACTACCACTACAACCTCAATTATTACCAGTATGACGGGCGTACGATAGACCCGGTTGCATGGAAAGAGACCCTTGGGCACCAGGTAATTGAAGGCAGGCCACCCCATTTTCCGGAAGAGGAATTTTATCAGTCCTGATTATTATCTCCCCTCATGGGCAGTACTCACGGGGGAATTCCCTGCCGGATATTCCCTGACGTGATGACCTGTTTTCAAAAGAACGGGTCGGATTATCCGCCCCGGTGCGTGTCACCGTTCTGAAAATACCATCGCCGAATCGATCCCCGAATTCCCGGCAACCTTCCGGTAGGCCGCGAGATCAAAAAATGGCCGTTTGGCGAGCACGGCGGCAACTTTCTTCTTTCCCACGCCCGGCAGCCACCGGATAGCGGTTGACGGCAGCGTGTTGATCGCAACCGGCACCGGCAGCACCGTGACCGATCGCATTCCCCAGTCCACCACCACCGCATCGATCACCGTTCCTTTTTGCAGGCGGAGCGGGATGCCGGCAAGGATCGGGTAGGAGCCCGGCTGCCGCCCGAACGAGAGATCTCCTGATACCTCGACCCGGACATCGCGGAGCACCGTGCCAACAGGGTACACCCGCTGGAGCATCGGGAGGTCTATTTTGCCCCGGACAAATTCCTTGAATGCCCTGAAACGACGCTCGTATTTCCCGATCGTATTCTCCGTGTATGCCCGTGTCCCCTCAAACGGCATCACCTGCCGGATATTCACCCGGCGTACCATGAGTCCTGCGTCACGGACCCGGAGGAGGAACTGCTCGTTCAGATCATATGTCTTCTCCGTCTCGCCGGCAAGCCCGCAGACAAAGTTGAGGCCCGGCAGTAGTTCGGGAACATTGTCCCGCCTCGTTTTGCCTTCCTCGTTCACGATCCCGATTGCCCGGAAGACCTCGTCTGCCTGTGCCTTGAGGTTGTTTGCCGCAACCACGGCAGGGTCTGCGGTCTCCATCCCGAACGCGGCCACATCCCCCGGAGTGTGGTGGCGGATGATTGCCCTGAGGGCCTCCCGGGCTGCATCTTCATGCCGGGCGATAGTTGCCGGGTTCGTGTTGTCGATGTGCAGGGTCCGGAGTTGCGGTGCTGCCGTCCTGATGGCGGAAAAGAGCGCTTCGATCTTCTCCGGCTCGGGTGCAGGATACTCCCCGGGCCCGGCGCCGTAAGCGAGGATATCCGGCTGCCGCCCGACCCGGAAGTGCCGGGCCCCGCTCGCATGAAGCGCCGCAACTTCTGCGGCTATCCCCGCGATGCTCCGGTATCTCGGAAAACCGTAAAACGGCTCCGTGCAGAACGAGCATCCGCCCGTAACCCCGTGGGAGCAGCCCCGTGCGGTCTCCAGCTCGCACATCACATACGGATAATCCGGGTGCTGGCTGATGATACCGCTCCCCGCGATGCTCCAGGGATCGGTGCGGGAATAGTCAAGTGCCCCTGCGGGTCCGTTACCGGACAGGTAATTGTCGAGTGCAACTGCCGGCTCTCCTTCGAGCAGGAGATCAAACCCTCCGATCACCTGCCGGATCGCGGCTTTCCCGCCTTCACCGGCATACCCGAATGCTATGGGCCCCCCGATCAGTTTCTTCGGCCCGCGGACCGTGTGGCCGAGCTGCTGGATCTCGGTGAGGGTGGCCGGTGTTCCCCCCAGGTACTTGCCCGGCACCGTTGTACCGGCGATCATGACGAGGAGATCCGCCGTGTTCAGGTCACTGAACCGGAGAGGCTCGCTACGGAGCTGGTCGATGGTTAGGTACCGGACTGCGTAACCCCGGGATACGAGGACGCCGGCAACCGTCCGGATATAGGGCGAGATGTAGGGCGGGACGCCAAGACATGCCGGTTCGTCCACGTAGCCGTCAAGGATAAACGCCGTTCTGCTCATATGTCGTGACCGAGCAGGGCAAGAAGTTTCCGCGCCCAGAAGAGTTTTCCCCGCTTCAGCGGGTCTACGTTTTTGTCATCAAGGTCGAACCCGGCAAGGGTGATATGAGAAGCCCCCAGTTCATCTGCGGCAAAGACCGCCCGGTCGCCGTCAGTAAATCCGCCGAAGTTGTAAACATGCGGGAGGGGGGTGCTCTGCGTTGTCCCGATCACCTTTCCTTTGAAGCGGGGCACCCAGTGCCGGAGAAGCGGCATGTTATCCCCGTGGGCATGGATGACCATGATCGTGCCTTCGCAGTTCAGTTCAATGAACCGGTCGGTTGCCCCGTCAAGGTCCGTGAAGACTGCATCCGGGAAGATCCCGTGGGCGTCGAGCACCTCGGCAGCGGCATCCGCTGCAACAACAATCCCGGAGATCTTTCCCAGTTCATCTTTCAGGCACGGGGCATTCCCGCAGACCGTGATATCGTTCCCGTGCACAAGCGAAGCAAGGGAAAGGAGGTTGTCGCACTCGAGCAGGGTTGAGAGGAGCCGTCCCGCTTCCTCGTCACCGGCCCGGTCAAAGCCGAAGTAATCAAGGATCTCAAGGTAATGGGGCTCCCACTCAGCAAAATCCATGGGGCTCCCCGCGTGCTCTCTTCAGGAAATTACTGGCCATTCTTCTTTCCTTCGTTTTCGAGACCGACAAGGTTCTTGAACTTCTGGAGGATCGGCTCGATGACAAACTCCAGGAGCTGGGCTTTGTTCTCCACCTTGCCGAAGTAGTGGAGCGGGAGGGTGGCCGCTGCCATGTTCGGGTGGCCGCCGGCATCGCCCATCTCCCCGAATGCTTCCGAGAGGGCATTTCCGATATGCAGCCGGATATCGCGGTTGCGGGCCGAGATGACGATTGCGTTGTCGGTGATGCCGTACACGAGCGCCGTGTTGACCCCTTCGAGCGTGATGAGGATCTCGGCAGCCTGCGGGAGGGCATCGCGGTTCATGACGTACCCTACGTTTGCGAAGAGGTAACCGCTCTGGATCTTCCTCTCGTGGATGGCCTTCCCGATCACGTCCAGCGTCTCCTGCGACATGGACGGGGACATGATCTTGTCGAGCAGGTCGGCGTCCGTGAGGGGCAGGAGGAAGCCCGCGTAATTGAGATCCTGCGGGGTCACGTTGCGTTTGAACTCTTTGGTATCCGTCCGGATTCCATAGAGGAGGGCGGTTGCCACCCGTTTGTCGACCGGCACATCGAGTTCCTGCAGGTACTGGGTCATGATGCTCGCGGTTGCCCCGACCCCGGGCCGGATATCGGTGAATGAACCCTGGGTAGGGGCGTGTTTCCCGTCTTTGTGGTGGTCGATGATGATGTTAATCTTGGTCTGGGGCGGGACGTCGTTGTTGGCTCCCGGGCCCGAACAGTCAACGAGCGCGAGGTAATTGCATTTCTGGAGTGCGTCCGGAGTCAGGTGCTCCATCTTGATGTCGAGCAGGTTCACGAACGTGCGGTTCTCCTGGTGGCCGATGTTGCCCTCGTAAAAGATCCGGGGGGTAAGCGATTTCGCGTTGGCATGTTTTGCAATCTCGGCAAGCGCCATGGCCGATGAGATGGCATCCGGGTCAGGATTCTTGTGGGTGATGATCCCGAGGGTTCCCTCCCATCCGGCAAGAAGCGAGAAGAGCCGCTGTGATATACGGCTCGAGTGCTGTTTTTTTATCTGGAGAATGGCAGCGCGGGCCACCACTTCCTGCGGGGAGAGGACAAACTCCGCACCGGCCTCAGTGAGTTTCTGGCCGTTCATCGGGTCGATTGCCCGGGCAACGATCTGGACTGACGGGTAGCGCTTCTTGATGGTGAGAACAGCCGCGAGATTGGCATCGGCATCTCCTGTCATCACAAAAGCGATCTCGAAAAGAGGGAGCCCGACCAGCATATCGGCAGATGCTATGTCGCGCTGGTAGGCATCGCACTTCTGGTCGCGGAGATGCCGGACCCGTGACTCATCCTTGTCAACGACCATTACGCGCTCGTTCTCTTTGGAGAGTTCGAGGATGAGGTTGTAACCGTTCGTCCCGCAACCGAAAATACTGTATTTTGTCGGGCCGGAAGGTTCAAACGGGGCTGGTTCGGGCATATTACAGAAGATGTACCACTCCTCGGTATTAAGTGATTCCAAACCCGAATCATCCAAAACCTTTATTCGCAATTGTCGACCACATTATTAGGTCTAACTGGCTTGGGTCTGTAGCTTAGTTCGGCATAGCGGCGGACTCTTAATCCGCAGGTCAAGGGTTCAAATCCCTTCAGGCCCGTTTCTTTTACACTTTTATCCCTTCAGGGTACCCCCCGCGGGACCTACCTCTTCACCTTTCAATCCTGTACTTTAATACCAATGGTGCGAACACAGTCAGTAACGGCCTTTATGGTGGCTTGATCCTCCCGGGGGCGCTGAAGGAATATGATCTCGTTTGTTTTTGACCTGATCATCGGGATGCTCTTCATCTCCGGTATCAGCATGGCGTGTGTTGCGCTCTATGCCCGGCGTTTTGTCGGGCGGGTTCCCGCGGCAACCCCCTACGTTATCCTGTTATTCGCTGCCGCTGCATGGGCGATACTGTATGCTCTTGACCTCCTCACCGCTACCCTCCCGCTCAAGATTGTGTTCCACAATCTCCGGTTCCTCTTCCTCCCGTTCTTTCCCGTCCTTGAGCTCTGGCTTGTTATCGCGTACGTGAAAAAGACGGAATGGCTCCGCCGGGACTGGGCTCTTCTCGTCCTGACAATCCCGGTGATCTCGGCAGTTCTCGCCATAACAAGCCCGTATCATGACCTGTTCCGGTATAATTTTTCAATAAACACGGCCGGCCCGGTACCGATACTCCAGTATTCCGAGAGTGCGTTTTATACGGTCTATTTTGTCTACTCGCTCATCCTGCTCGTTCTCGCGGTGGTCCTGCTCGTGTACGAGACGAGAAGGAGGGGCACCCTCCGGGAGACCCAGACGGTTCTCCTGATCCTTGCCCTTGCCCTCCCGACCGTGATCAATTATACTTCTGCTGAGGGTCTGACCCCGGTCCCCGGTCTCAACATGGCCCCCGTCCTCCTCTGGATACCGGCTATCCTGTACACGGTCGCACTCTTCCGGTACCAGTTCCTTGATATCGTGCCGATTGCCCGGAGCCGGCTGATCGAGGCCCTGAGCAAACCCGTCATGGTGCTGGATCCGGATGGCCGCGTCATAGACATGAACCCGGCAGCCTGCTCGCTCTTCTCCACCCGGTACTCGTCTGCCATTGGCAGGCCGGTCGAAGAGATTTCACCGGACTGGCCGGACTTGCTTTTGTTGTGCAGGGAGAGTAAAGCCCGGAAAAGAGAACTTATCAGGATAACGGAGGGCGCAACCCATTATTATATCGGTTCCGGTGAACCGCTCCTCACCGGTCACGGGGAGATCGAAGGACATCTCATCTTCCTGCAGGATATCACCGACCTGAAGAATACCGAAGCAGCCCTGCGGCAGAAGACCGAGGAGCTGGACCAGTACTTCAGCACCAGTCTCGATCTCTTCTGCATCGCGGATACCAATGGATATTTCCGCCGGCTGAACCCCCAGTGGGAGAAAGCACTCGGGTACACAACTGCCGATCTTGAAGGAAGACGTTTTCTCGATTTCGTTCACCCGGATGACCTGCCGGCAACCCTTGCTGCGATAGCCGACCTGAGTTCCCAGAAAGAGGTTGTCAATTTCACCAACCGGTACCGGCACCGGGATGGCATGTACCGGTGGATCGAATGGCGCTCCTTCCCCAAAGGTGTCCTCATCTTTGCTGCGGCCCGGGACATCACGGAACGAAAACGTATGGAAGAGGCCCTCCGCGAGAGCGAGGAGAAATACCGGAGTATCATCGAGGAGATGCAGGACCTGTTCTACCGGACGGATCTTGCCGGGAAGATCACGATGCTCAGCCCTTCCGCAGCAAAGATTGCAGGGTACGACTCGATCGACCAGTTGATCGGGCAGGATGTTACCACCGTGTATGCCGATCCGGCCGACCGCGACAGACTCCTTCTTGCCCTCCGCGAGAAAGGATCGGTTGATGCATTTCCGCTGAATCTCAAGACCCGCAACGGGACGATCCGTCACGTGACAACGAGCAGCCATTTCTTCCATGATGCCGGCGGGAACATACGGGGAGTAGAGGGGGTTATCCACGATATCACGGAGCAGCGGAAGGCCGAGGACGCCCTCCGCATGGCCAACAGGAAGCTCAACCTCCTCTCCAGTATCACACGTCATGATATACGGAACCAGCTGATGGCACTCATGGCGTTCCTTGAACTGAGCGTGGAATCTGTTGACAACCCTGCCGAGCTTGCAGATTTCTTAAAGAAGAACCAGAAGATCGCCGAGACCATTGCCCGCCAGATCACGTTCACCAAGGAGTACGAAGACCTGGGTGTAAAAGCCCCGTCATGGCAGGACATCAGAGTCCTCATAGGGAAAGCCGTTGACGGGCTTCCGGTAAAAAATGTCCGCGTCGGGGTGGAGACAAAAGGACTTGAGATCTTTGCCGACCCCCTTATGGAGAAAGTCTTCTATAACCTGATCGACAACTCCCTGCGGTACGGGGGTGAAGGCCTGACGGCCATCCGCATCACCTCGCATGAAGAAGGAACCTCGCAGGTGCTGGTCTTTGAGGATGACGGAATTGGCATTGCCCACCGGGACAAGAACGTGCTGTTCGACAAGGGCTTTGGGAAGAACACCGGTCTTGGCCTGTACCTATCCCGTGAGATCCTCTCCATCACCGGGATCACCATTGCCGAGAACGGCGAACCGGGCAATGGCGTTCAGTTCGAGATCACCGTGCCAAAAGAGGGGTATCGTCGTACTCCATGAGCCCCGGTCCTGGTGGACATCGCGGATTCATGAGTAACACCCTGCATCCGGTCCAGGTAGCGGACCTCATCCTGTAGTCCAGAATACGCCTGCCGGACGGTCCCCCTGCGGTAACCGGTGCAGACGTAACATTCATGTTTTATCAGGACAACTCATGTGATTCAGGTATCTTATTATTCCCCCTGCAGTGGAGCCCCCGATGTTTTCCCTCCTCTATGTCGACGATGAACCGGATCTGCCGGATCTTGCCAGGCTTTTTCTTGAAGGTACCGGCGCGTTTACCGTCACGCTCGCCCGGTCGGGGGAGGAGGGGCTCGGCCTGATCGCACGGCAGGATTTCGATGCCATTGTGTCCGATTACCAGATGCCGGAGATGGACGGGATCGACTTTTTGAAAAATGTGCGGAAGTCCCATGGCAATATCCCTTTCATCCTGTTCACGGGTCGCGGGCGGGAAGATGTTGTGATCGAGGCGATCAACAACGGGGTTGATTTCTATCTCCGCAAAGGCAGCGATCCCCAGGCTCAGTTTGCTGAACTCGCACAGGGGATACGTCAGGCTGTTGACCGGAGGAGTCCGGAGGAACTCCGGGATGCAGACGGGCAGTCCAGGGAATCAGAAAAGAGACAGAAAGAACCGGTAGAAAGCCTGAAAACGGGCGGTCATCAGTTCTCTCAAAGCGATGAGAACTACCGGCTCATTGCTGAAAACTCGCCCGACATGATCTATGTTGTCGACACCCGGGGATACCTCCTGTATATCAATACGCTTGCGGCAGATGCGATGCAGGCAAGGCCGGAAAGCCTTGTCGGAAGACACCTGTCCGAAATTTTCAGGCCACCGGCAGCAGCAGAACGCCCTCTTAAGGCAATCCGCCGGGTAATTGATACCAGGACACCGTTCCGGAGGGAGACATTCGAGGAGTTTCCTTCCGGAGGAATGTGGATCGATGTCCGGCTTACGCCCATCCTTGATGCATCGGGTACGGTCATTGGCGTGCTTGGGCTCTCGCATGATATATCCGACCGGAAACATGCTGAGGAAGCCCTCAGAGAATCGGAGATGAAATACCGGGTGCTGGTGGAGAACAGCCACGATGTCATCTACGCCATCAGCCCCGAAGGAATACTGACGTTTGTCTCGCCCGGCTGGACCGCCCACCTCGGGCATGACACCGCGTATGTTACCGGAAAACCGTTCCGGCACTTTGTCTATCCCGCAGATGTACCAGCATGCGAGGCGTTCCTGAAAAACGTTGTCGCTACCGGGCAGCGGCAATCGGGGATCGAGTACCGGGTCTTCCACGCGGACGGGTCGGTACGGCTCCACACCTCGACAATCTCCCCAATCATTGATGACCGGGGGAAAGTTGTCTCGTACGTGGGAAGCTCCCGCGACATCACGGAGATGAAGCAGTTCCAGAATGCGATACGGGAGAGCAACCGGAAACTCAATCTCCTCTCAAGTATCACGAGGCACGATGTTGCCAACCAGCTCACGGTTGTCCAGGGATACACGCAGCTTGCTGCACTCAGAAAACCTGAGCCGGTTATCGCGGATTTCCTGTCCAAGATCTCAAGTGCTGTCGATACGATCCAGCACCAGATCGAATTCACCCGGGCTTACCAGGACATGGGTGTCCAGGCACCGGCATGGCACCGGGTCTGCGATGTGATCCGGAGTGTCCGGCCCCCGCAGATCCGGCTTGAATGCACCTGCGGTTCCTGCGAGATCTTCTCCGACCCGATGATTGCGAAGGTTTTTTTCAACCTCTTCGACAATGCAGTCAGGTACGGGGAGCGGGTGACCACCGTCACGGTGGCCTGCGAGATGGCGGGGGATGAGCTGATCATAACGTTTGCCGACGACGGGGTTGGGATCCCCCTCAACGAGAAGCAGAGGATCTTCGAGAAGGGCTACGGCAGGCACACAGGTTTTGGGCTCTTCCTTGTCCGGGAGATCCTTGCGATCACCGGCATTTCCATCCATGAGACCGGGTCCCATGGGAAGGGGGCACGGTTCGAGATCTCGGTACCGAACGGGGCATACCGGCAAAGGGAGTGACCGGCCTGCCCGTTTCCCGTTCGCACTCTTTTTAAGATCCGGGGTTGCAGTCAGATCATGAATCTCAAAGGCAGCAAGACGGAAAAGAACCTGCTCGCGGCATTTGCCGGAGAGTCACAGGCACGGAACCGTTACACCTTCTTTGCAAGTGCAGCAAAGAAAGAGGGTTACGAGCAGATCGCAGCGCTCTTCCTGCAGACGGCCGAGGAAGAGAAGGAGCACGGGAAGCTCTTCTTCAAACAGCTCACGGGCGGCGAGGTACAGATCACCGCGGGATACCCGGCAGGTATGATCGGGAAAACACTGGACAATCTCAAAGCTGCAGCTGACGGCGAGGAGATGGAATGGGGCACGCTCTACCCGGGATTTGCAGCAACGGCAACAAAGGAGGGGTTCAAGGATATCGCCTATCTCTTCAAGATGGTGGCAGAAGTGGAAGAGCACCATGAAGCGCGATACAGGAAACTGTACGCGAACCTGGAAAGCGGAACGGTCTTCAAGGCTGAGATGCCCGCGAAATGGTACTGCCGGAACTGTGGATTCATCCACGAAGGGAAGGTGGCTCCTGCCAAATGCCCGGTCTGCGAGCACCCGAAGGCGTACTTCGAGATAGCTGCAGAAAATTACTAATTTTTTCGGGAGAAAATACCACAACAGGCTGACGTTCTCCGGGACATTCCGGCATATCCCCGCCGGGCCCCGTCATTTCCTGGTGCCGTTTACGGGCCTTTTACCGCAGCGGTCTCGATGTAACTCTCGATAAGCACTTCACGGTTGTCAATGACCGCAGCCTTCACGGTTTTCAGCACGGGAACGGAGTTCCCGTTCCGGTTGAGCAGCATACGTTCCGAGCGATCAATGGTCATGCCCAGATCGGTAATCGGGCATTTCCCGTTCTCGGCAGGACAGATGAACCGGTGACAGATCTTCCCCTTCATCTCCTGCTCCGGATAGCCGGTCAACCGTTCTGCCTCGGGGTTTGCAGCGACGATCTCATGAGTTTTAGCATCGAGAATGATAACCGCGGCCTGGATGTGATTCCATATACCATGGAATTTTGCTTCTGACTGTTCCAGATCCGCCTTCTGGGAGGATATTCTCATCGAGAGAACCATAACCACGGCTGCGATGACGATAAAACAGATGACACGGGCGACTGCCCCGATAACGTTGAAGGGATTGTATCCCGTCAGGAAAATGACAAAGCCAAGATAGATGAATCCCATAACCGCTGAATACAGCACTCCTTTTTTCTGGTACCAGTAGGATGCGAGGATTATCGGAATGTAATAGACATGGGTAAAAACCGTCTGGGTTCCCTTCTGGAGACAATATACCGTCAGGAAAAGCACCATCACAGAAAGACCAAGAAGGACTGCATGTCTCCATGGAATAATGGGTTTTTTTGGGGGGGATGCAGTATCCATGGTATTCAATACAGGTTGCAGGGATAAAAATCTCATCGTTTCATACCGGGTAATATCAGATAATACATTCCATTCCGGCTCTGTTTTCCGGGCTTGCGATGTTTCTTTTATCGGTCTAGCCGAATGTTGTTGTAATGGTCCGATCCTCCACAATGTTGGTAATCGTATAGGATATCGTTGATCCCACCGATGACCCGCTGTACACCGTAGTCCCGTCCAGCTTGATAGTCAGGACTGCATAGCCTGCGTTCGGGACAAAGTAAATGGTCTTGCTGCTTCCCCGGGGAACCCGGACCTCTTGTGAATTTGCCAGTTTTACCGGGGGGGACTCGGAGCCATAGCCATATCCGCTGGGGGACCAGATGACCGTGACTGTTCTCGTCAATTCGGGGGCGGCCGTTGTAGGTGTACTTGTTGC
Source organism: uncultured Methanoregula sp. (assembly GCF_963678795.1). Taxonomy (NCBI): domain Archaea; kingdom Methanobacteriati; phylum Methanobacteriota; class Methanomicrobia; order Methanomicrobiales; family Methanoregulaceae; genus Methanoregula; species uncultured Methanoregula sp. Next base: position 211,282 of record NZ_OY787453.1, read on the forward strand.
AGAAAGGGTTGCAGTTGATGTGGGAGTTTCAGTGCCAGTAGGTGTCTGTGTTCCGGATGTTCCCGCACTCCATGTCTTGATCAGGAGACCGGATGCGTCATCCACGATCCTGACCCGTACCTCTGCAGACGGAAGGGGAACCGTGGGTACTCCGGCCAGGTCCGAGGTCATGCCGTAACCGGAGCCGTTATAATAAATATAGACCGTATTGCCCGTCCTGAACGGGCTGGTTGTCGCATCCGGTACCACCAGGTATGAACCATACGGGGTATCCACATAGACCCGTACGAAATACGGCGCTTCTCCGGGATCGATGAAGGTTACCATGTCCCCGCCCAGGTGTGTAATGGCCATCGCGGAATAGCCGGGCATCTTCTTGAAGCTGACATCTGTTGCAAGGTAGGCCGACGTTGGGATCTGGGGAATAATCCCGAACATGATCACAAAAATGGCAATCCCCAGGCCCACGACAAGGCTGACAATGAGGATTTCAGCAGTAATTTCACTGACAGCACCCTCTTCCCGATCCATGATGTTCAAAAACCCATCAACGTGGATGGAATAAAAACGTATCGCAGGCAGCCAGAGAGATTTTTTTGAAAAACAGAGCGGCAGGAGATAACCGGATGCCTAAAAAAAAGGCTATTCCAACGGATCTCTCAAAAGTGTGCTTCCGGTCCTGATGCGTTGTCTGAACGTGACCCTGCGGGTTATGGTATCCATCCCTGCTGTACCCATCGCTCGTACTCTTCGGTGCGGAAATCCCGGTTATCGATCACAATATCCTTAAAAAACTCCCGGTTGCCGCGAATCTCTTCTTCCTGCACGGGATCAGAGAAGCCGTCTGTAATCGCAGCCGCGAGTTTTTTCCCGAGCGCCCGTGCAGCCGGCCCTGCTGCATCCACGGCCTCCGGGTTCCCCCCGGTCGCTATGCTGATCCCGCCCGCCGAGATCACGCCAAGGTAGTTGAGAACATGGTTCTGGTACGCCACAACCTCGTCTCCTCCTGACGTGTGGGTGGTGGCAACCGAGCAGCCTTTTTTTCCCGCAAGCAGCTGGTAATGGATTGCATCCGCGAGACGATCAAAGAAGATCTTCATCTGGCCGGAGACATTGTCGATATAGACCGGCGATGCAAAGACGATCCCGTCGGCGTTCTTCATCCGTACAGCGAGCTCCGGGAGATCATCCTCGTATACGCAGATCCCGTTGAACGAACAGCCCTCGCAGGCCGTGCAGGGGGTGATGCGGAGGTCGCAGAGATCAACAATCTCGGTTTCGGCACCGGCTTCTGCTGCTCCTTCGAGTACAAAGCCGGCAAGTTGTCGTGTGGTGCTCCGGATCGTCCGGGGACTCCCGTGGATAGCGATGATCTTCATGTTTTATGGTTCCCGTGACAGATGATTGGGCGGTGATGGTTATTATGGTGAGGGAGGGTTTTTGATCTGAGTGAACAATCCGGCAGGGGACTGCATTACACCCGCCTGCGGGTTACTTCTTCAGGATACGTTCGAGCCAGTCACCGAGAAAAGCGCCCACGATAAAGATGAGCACGAAGATGACAATTACGATAACGAATCCGAACACGCCAAGAAAACTGACATCAATACCCATACCTCCGGGAACAAGGAACAATGTGAGCAGCACGAAGATAATTCCCGTAACGATCCCGGTGATAGCGCCATTCCTGAGGAGGCCCTTGTAGTCTTCCTTCCCCCGGTGAAAAAAGCCAAATGCCGCTCCAAAGATTAACGCCAGCAGTTCAAACCACATGCAGATACTCCTATTGAAGCAATATCACCTGCCCTCCACTAATACATTCCGGACGTACCGGGCATAACCGGGTAATTTACCTGCGGTTGAATCTCCCGTGGTCCGAAGCTCGCTGTCGGATGGGCACCCATCCCCTCAGCACCGCAGGGAGTTCTACCTTATTCCCCTGTTATCCTGAGCATCTCCCCGCCGTTTTTCAGGAAATCGTACCCTGCCGGTTCTGTCCGGGCCCCAAGGCCCGATGAACGGATCCGGCAGAGGAGTTCCTCAAAAAACTCCGCCCGCTCCCCGTTTGTGTTCACGACCGGGTAAATTCTCACCTCGCGTGCAACCCTTGCCATCTCCCGGATTGACCGGAGGTGAAATTCCTGCCCCAGGGAATTATACAGGAAGAGAAAGTGGGAACAGAGTCCGAGGTCGAACGACTGGTCCCGGAACGGGAGCCGGGGCAGGGCTCCTGCAATATAACGCCCTTGCATGAGCCCGGCCTCGTAATCCGCAAGAAACGACTGCATAGCGGTCATCCGTACCTGCTCAAGCTCGGACGGGGTGCGGATATGGTTCCAGGTAAAATTCTGCGGGTTCTCCCTGACCTGCTGCATCACCTCATCCCGGGCTGCACGGATCGAGCATCCGATCTGATCGTGAGAGTACTGGTACAGGGGATCGCAGGAAATAACAGGGTGCCCCAGTGCATGCATATGGGCATTGAAGCCGGCTGGCCCGTCGGAGCACCCGAGAATGGACCGGCAGAGGTCCCTGTCTGAAAGGTTGAACATCGCAACGTATTCGTCAAACGATCTCCCTCAGGGTACAACGGATTTCAGGATAAACGACATGCCTGTTGATGGTGTTGGATAAAGGCGTTATTATGGATAGCTGACCGGCACATGGCCAAAAAACCTCCGGAACAGAAAATATTATGAACCATGAAGAGAAGCATAGAACAATGTTTTCCATCCTGTATGTTGATGACGAGCCAGCCCTGCTCGAAATCAGCAGGATGTTCCTTGAGACCACCGGTGAATTCAGGGTCACAACGGTCGAATCAGGAAAGGAAGCGCTCACCCGCCTTGCAGAGGAAGAACCCGACGCTATAATCTCCGATTACCAGATGCCGGGGATGGACGGCATCGAACTCCTGAAAGCCGTCAGGAAATCCCACCCGGACACTCCTTTCATCCTCTTCACCGGCAGGGGTCGCGAGGAAGTGGTCATCGAGGCCATCAACAATGGTGCGGATTTTTACCTCCAGAAAGGAGGTGACCCGAGATCCCAGTTCGCCGAGCTCGCCCACAAGCTCCGGCAGGCAATCGCGAGGAGACGTGCGGAGAAAGCCCTCTTTGATTCTGAAAAACGCCTTGCCGATATCATCAATTTCCTCCCCGATGCCACATTCGCCATCGACCGGTCCGGCACGGTCATCGCATGGAACCGGGCTATCGAGGAGATGACCGGTGTTCCGGCAGCTGAGATGCTGGGTAAAGGGGATTATGAATACGCGATCCCGTTTTACGGGACACGGCGGAAGATCCTCATCGACCTGATCTTCGAGCCGGATGAGTACATTGCCAGAAATTATGCGCATATCATCCATGACAAGGACATCCTTATTGCGGATACCACGCTTCCCCGCCCTAAAGGCAAACCGGCCATCCTCTTCGGCAAGGCAAGTCCGCTCTATAACCGGCAGGGAGAAACGGTTGGTGCTATCGAGTCCATCCGCGACATCACGGAGTTAAAAACCGTTGAGGAAGAGTTGCGGGCAGGGGATGAGAAATACCGGGTTGTTGTTGAAAACAGCCACGACTCCATTTACATTTACCGGGGCAGCACGTTCCTTTTTGTCAATAACCGGACATCAGAACTGACCGGCTACCCCCATGATGAGCTCATGGAAAAAGATGTCTGGGACCTGGTCCATCCTGATGACCGCGCCCGGTTACAGGAATCCGTGATGCGAAGGATTTCCGGAGAACCGATCCCGCCCCTCTTCTCCGCACGAATCCTGACAAAGAACGGTGATGTGCGGGACGGGGAATTTTTTGTTGACCGGATCGTCTACCAGGGACAGCCGGCAATCCTTGGGATATTGCGGGATATCACTGAACGGAAACGGGCAGAGGAAAATCTTCGTGAAAGCGAGGGCCGGTTTGCCGCATTCATGAATCATCTTCCGGTAACGGCTTTCATCAAGGACGAGCAGAGCATCAATCTTTTTGTGAATGACCTGATGGGGGCGCTTTTCGGTGCCAGGGAATGGATCGGAAAGTCGGTTCTTGATATCTTCCCCAAGGATGCTGCAAAGAAGATGGTTGCAGATGACCTGCAGACCTTAAAAGACGGGTACCGGAAGACCTTCGAAACCCTGAACGTGAAGACCGGGGAGGAGAGGATTTTTGAAACCTATAAATTCCGGATTGATCGTGAGAACAAACCCCCCCTGATCGGCGGTTTCGCGGTTGATATTACGGATCGCAGGAAAGCGGAAGAAGAGGCCCGTGTGGCAGGTGAAGAACTCGCTGCATCATCAGAGGAGTTAAAGGCACAGTTCGATGAACTTGCCCGGGGCGAGCAGCGGATCCGCGAGAGCGAAATAAAGTACCGGGAGCTTGCCGAGCTGCTTCCCCAGATGGTCTTTGAAATGGATCTCCAGTTCCGGATTACGTATGCGAACCGGCACACCCTGACCACCATCGGAGTAACTGAACAGGATCTCCAGACCGGAGTGAATGCCCTGAACTTTATCGAGCCGTCACAGCATGAGCGGGTCCGGCAGAACCTGGAAAAAATACTCCGTGGCGAGCCGGCCGACAACCATGAATATACCGTTGTCCGCCTGGATGGCTCCACATTCCCTGTTCTTATCTATCCTGCCCCGATCTTCCGTGCCGGGCACCTGGAAGGGTTACGGGGGGTAATCCTCGATATCTCCGACCGGAAAAAGACCGAGGAGAACCTGCGGGAAAGCGAGGAGAAATACCGCCTGCTGGTAGAGGTGACCGGGACCGGCTACGTGATCCTGGACGAAGGGGGCAGGGTTCTCGATTCCAATTCCGAGTACGTGCGCCTGACAGGAAGGACCGGCCAGGCAGATATCATCGGCAGGAACGTTCTTGAGTGGACTGCGGAGCATGACCGGGAGAAGAATGCAACTGCGGTCCGGCAGTGCTTCCATGACGGTTACATACGGGGTTTCGAGGTGGATTATGTCGGCATGGACGGTCAAATTACACCCATCGAGGTCGATGCCGCCGTGGTGCATGAGAAAGAGGAGACCCGCATCATCACCCTGTGCCGGGACATCTCCGGCCGGAAATCTCTTGAGAGAGCCCTGCGGACTTCCGAGAGGCAGTACCGCACGCTCGTGGAGAACAGCTACGATATCATCTTCACGCTGGACAAGGTGGGGATCATTACCTTTGTATCCCCGAGAATAACCGCACTGCTCGGGTATCTGCCATCGGATATGACGGGGAAATCCTTCCGTACTGTTATCCATCCGGATGATCTCGCAGCATGTGACGAGTATTTCGCAACTATTGAAAAAGACGGTAAGAGCAGGGCCGGCGTCACGTACCGGGCCTTCCACGCTGACGGTTCAATCCGGCTCCAGGTCTCGAATATATCCCCGGTATCCGATGATTCGGGATCGATCCTTTTCTATGTAGGTACTGCCCGTGATGTCTCGGATATCAAGCAGTCGGAGTTTGCAATCCGTGAGACCAGCAGGAAACTCAATCTTCTCAACAGTATCACCCGGCACGATGTGGCAAACCAGCTCACAACGCTGCTTGGCTATACGCAGCTGGCGATGATGAGCCAGTCCCCCCAGGCAACCAATGATTTCCTTCTCAAGATAGAGAATTCTGCAAAGGTGATCCAGCGCCAGATCGAATTCACCCGGACATACCAGGAAATGGGCGAACATGCCCCCGTCTGGCAGAGGATCGGGGAACTGGTCAGGATCCCCGTGCCCAAGAATATCCAGGTCAGCTGTACCTGCAACCAGTTTGAAATTTACGCTGATCCCATGCTCTCGAACGTGTTCTTCAACCTGTTCGACAATGCAATCCGGTACGGGGAGCACGTATCTGCCATCACGGTCCGGTGCGAAACCGCTGGCAGCGAGCTGGTGATCTACGTGGAGGACAACGGGGTCGGCATCCCGCTCAACGAAAAACCAAAACTCTTCCGGAAGGGATACGGCAAGAACACCGGTTTCGGCCTCTTCCTTGCACGGGAGATCCTCGCGATTACAGGGATCTCCATCCAGGAGACCGGGACCCACGGTAAGGGAGCCCGGTTCGAGATTGCCGTGCCGAAAGATGCGTACCGTCCGGCGACCTGATCCCTCCCGCCCGGGATCCCGTTCACTCCTTTAAGAGCCCTTCGAGTTTTCCCCGGAACTGGCTCATGTAGAGCTCGTAATAGAAGCCTTTTCTGGCCATCAGCTCGCTGTGCTTCCCGCGCTCGACAATCTGCCCCTTGTCGATGACCAGGATCTGGTCGGCATGCCGGATAGTCGAGAGGCGGTGGGCAATGATGAACGAGGTCCTGTCCTTCTGGAGGGTGAGGAGGCCTTCCTGGATCAGCTTCTCGGTGCGGGTGTCCACGTTGCTCGTTGCTTCGTCCAGGATAAGCATGCGGGGGTTGGCAACGATTGCCCTCGCTATAGTGAGCATCTGCCGCTGCCCCTGCGAGAGGTTTGCTCCCCCGTCCACGAGCCGGGTCTTGTACCCGTTGGGCTGCTGGAGGATGAAGTCGTGGGCGTTTGCCTGCTTTGCCGCCCGGATGCACTCTTCGTCGGTAGCCCCTTCACGGGCATACTTCAGGTTCGCCATGATCGTGTCCGAGAAGAGGAACGGCTCCTGGAGCACCTGGGCGATCTGGACCCGGAGCGTATCCTGCTGCACGGATCTGACGTCAGTCCCGTCTACGCGTATCGTCCCGCTGCTGATATCATAGTACCTTGTCAGGATGTTGATGATGGTGCTCTTGCCGGCACCGGTCGGCCCGCACAGGCCGAAGATCTGCCCGGGTTCTGCATGGAAGGTGTTGTCGCTGAGCACTTTCCTTCCCTCGATATAGGAGAAGTCCACGTGGTCGAAGACAACGTCGCCGGCAACTGCCGGCATGGGGATGGCGCCTGCAGCATCGGCAACGGTCGGTTTCTCGTCCATGATCGTAAAGACCCGGGATGCCCCGACAATCGCGTTGAGGATCTGGGCGTAGACCGAGAAGATGGTGGTGAACCCGTTCAGGAGGGCAAACGAGAAGCTGATGAAGGTGATGAGGGTGCCTATCTCGGCCATGCCATCCATTACCATCAGGCCGCCGACCACAAGCAGCATGACCGTGATAACGGTGGTGAAGATGGTGGAGACCTGCTGGTTGATGAGGGCCGAGAACTGGGCTTTCTCCCCGATTACCGCGACCTTCCTGCTCTGCGCCTCGAACCGCCTCGATGCCTCATCCTGCTGCCTGCAGGCAATCACGGTCTTGGCTCCAGAGAGCCACTCTTCGGCAAAGCCGTTCAGGTCGCTGGTCTTCTCTTGGAGGAGGGAAAACGCCGGACCGGAAGTTTTGGTGATAAGCCACGAGACACCGACAATGGCGAAGACCACGAGGTACGAGAGGGCCGTAAACGCCGGGTTGATCCAGAGCATGATGATGCTCGTGATAACGATCGTCAGGATGGCCTGCCCGGTCTCAAGCGCACCGATGCTGAGGAACTGTTCGATCACCTGCGTATCGTTGGTGACCCGGCTCATCAGCTCCCCAATGGGGCGCCGGTCGAAGAAGTCGAGAGAGAGCGTCTGGATGTGACCGAAGAGATCGGTGCGGAGCCGCAGGAGGGCTTCCTGCGCGATGTCGGCGAGGAATTTCTGGGAGATGACCCCGCAGATCCACATGACCGCGGCAGCGCAGAGGAGCCAGATCACGATCTGCTCAAGCGACCCGACCGGGCCGGACCCTGCCGAGATGATGTTCGTTGCCTTTCCCATCAGGATCGAGAAGACCGACTCCACGAGGGCAAAGCCCGCCATGAGAAGGACGACTGCGGCAAGTTTGAGCCGGTGGGGAGCCAGGTAAGTAAAGAAGCGCCGTATGGTCGGGCCCATTTCCGGGAGCTTCTCCCCGTCCGGTGCTTTCCTGCGGCGCGTCATGAGGCATCGCCCCCGAGGATTCCCCGCCCGAGCTGCGAGTCATAGATCTCCCTGTACTGCGGGCTTTCCCTGAGGAGCTGCTCGTGAGCTCCCGAGGCGGCTATCTTTCCATCCTCGAGAAGGATGATCCGGTCAGCGGCGATCACGGTACTGATCCGCTGCGCAACGAGGAACTTGGTAACGCCCGCGAACCGGTGGTTGATCCGGTCCTGGATGCGTGCCTCGGTGGCAACGTCGCAGGCGCTCGTGCTGTCGTCGAGGATAAGGATCTTCGGTTTTGCGGCAAGAGTCCGGGCAATGGCGAGGCGCTGCCGCTGCCCGCCGGAGAAGTTTGCCCCGTGGCGGGCCACCGCATCCTCGTAACCCCGGGGGATATTCGCGATGAACCCCGCGGCATCGGCATCCGTTGCAGAGGCGTTCAGGTTCTCGTTTGAATCATCGTCGGCTGAGAAGAGCAGGTTCTCGCGGATGGTCCCAAAGAAGAGGTTCGGCTGCTGGAGGCAGGTGGCGACCATGCTCCGGAGTTCATCCTGGGGCATTGCCCGGATATCCGTTCCGTCGATGGTAATGTTCCCTTCCGTAACATCATAAAACCGGGGAATGAGGTTGACAAGGGTTGATTTCCCGGAACCGGTTGCCCCGAGAAAGCCCACGGTCTCTCCCGGTTCAGCGACAAAACTGATGTCGCGTAAGACGAGCGGGCCGGGCGTGTTGTCCGGGTTGCGGTACCCGAACGAGACATGATCGAAGACAACCCGCCCCTTTACCGATGCGGGATCGGGCGTGGCCGGGGTTTCGGGATCCTGCACGTCTGACGGTGTGTCCAGGATCTCGAAGAGCCGTACAAGCGATGGCCGGGCAGCGGAGATGGCGGGGAGGACGGTCCCGAGGATCATGAACGGCATGATCAGGAGGAAGAGGTACTGGACCGATGCGATCACCTCGCCGACAGAGAACCCTGATCCCACAAGGACGCTCCTTCCTCCGATAAAGAAGATAGCGGCAAGGGCCAGGTTGACCACAAACAGCATGGTCGGGATCAGGATGGCGATGCTGGTCTGGGCCCGGAGGGATGCAGTCCGGACTGATCCTGCAACTTTCGCGAACCGCTGGTTTTCGAGTTTCTGGCGGACGAATGCCTTGACCACCCGGATGCCGGCCATATTCTCCTGCAGGGCCCCGCCCATCTGGTCATACTCCTTCTGCCGTGTTGCAAAGACCGGGAGTACAAACCAGAGGTACACGGTCAGGAGGACAGTGAATACGATGACGAGGAGCACCATCAGCCCGAGGAGAGCGGGGGACCGGATCGCGACAAGGAGGACCGTGATGATGAGCATGACCGGGACAAGCGCGAGGTTGAGGATGCCCTGCTGGATGGCGATCTTGACATTCTGGACATCGTTGGTCAGCCGCATGAGGAGATCGCTCGGGCGCATCCGGTCCAGATTGCCAAACGAGAGTTTCTGGATCTGGTCATACGCCATGGTCCGGAGATAATGGGCTGTCCATTCCGAGAACTTGACCGCGATGAGCGTGTTCGCCACCTGGAGGATAGCGGCAATGAGGGTGAGGATGAGCATGTACCCCCCATAATGGATGACCCTGCCAAGGTCGTTCCCGGCAATTCCTTCGTTGATCAGGGACTGGGAGAGCGCCGGAACCATGAGCGTGCAGATCGCTGCTCCGATCGTGAGCAGGATCGAGAGGCCGAGCCATTTTTTATACTCTCCCCAGATGCCAAAAAGTCTGTGCAGTGTGTTCATGTCCTCACATCTTCCTCTGTATACTGATATCTGAAAGATGCGTTCACGCTATCATATATATTCCGTATCGCGCCCGCCCGTGTTTTTTAAATCAAAACCACTATTTGATTGTGAAAACGTTAAAAAAGGCAATCGTCTGGTCGGGGCGTTTTACTTATTAAATCCGGTCTCTTCTCACGCAAATGAACTGCTTCAACGCATCATAGCAGCATTTTAACGCTTGCGGACCTGGTCTCTGGATGCTGCGTCCTGAGAAACCGGTGAACCCGGTTGGTTCATGACCGTTTTTATGATGCCGGAAAATGTTTTTCCTCACGGAAGCGTGACGAAAACCTGCCGCCAGGGGTTCCTGCCGATGACCCGGGTCCGGTGTCCCTGCCCGGTCATGTCCTCGGCAAGGAGGATATCTCCGGCTTTAAACACCCGTTTCTCGCCGCTGCCCACGATGATCTCTGCTGAGCCGGAAATCATGATCACGTACTCGCGGCAGACCACGTTGTGCCAGAGGTATACCCATCCCGGCGGTATCTCCCGGAAGAAGAATGCCTTGGCCGGTTCCGGCAGGCTGAAGAGGCCGAAATCCTCCCGGATTTCGAAGGGGATTTCAATGTCTTCGAAATGGGACTGGTCATCAGTCCCGGTATAAAGGCGGGTGATCTTCATGGGAGGGTTCCCTGCCGGACGGCAATCCGTGTGTTCAAGTCGTCTGCCACATCCCCTTCAAACCTGTATCAGAAAGATGCATACGGCCGATCATAAATATTCCGCATTGTGCCCACCGGTTTTTTACAAATACGGGAAAGTCTGGAAAGATCTGGCAAGAGATCGTCAGAATATACCGGGACGTGAAGAAATGGCGGTTTCATTCCAGAAAATATGGAATGGGGCAGGCTGGTGGATGTCCGGTGACCGGTTACACCAGTGCCGGTACGCTCTCCGCCCATTGTTCAACCCGCTTCCGGATTTCATTCCGGGTATAGGATGACACGGTCACCCGGTTGCGGGCAAGGCTGATGAAGAAGAGCTCTCCTGAGGGATCGTGGCATTTAAGGATGACGGAGAAGAGGTCGGCATCCTGTATGTGTTTTGCCTTCCCCCGGTGGGACGCAATGTTGGCCATGTTCGAGATTACGGCAGCGATTCCGGTTTCGTAGCCTTCAACGGAATCGTAGATTTCCGATGTGCTGCCGATCCGTTTTCCTTTTACATTGGTATAGATGAATTTCGCAGTATACATTTCGCGGACGATCCCTACCGGAGGGTGATATTTTTTTGCGCTCCGGTACGATGTACAGCCGAGTGGGTTCCGGAGTACGAGCATCCGGACAAGCGTGCTGAATGCCGCCAGGTCCGGGAATGGTTCTGTGAGTATGCGGACTGCACTCTTTGATCCGGGTCTCTGGTTGAAGTGGGCCATGATATTTTTTCCTTCTCTGTTGTCTTTTCTCTAACCGGATTTCATGCATCGTACCCGTGGTCCGCCTTTATTCCGGAAGGAACCCAGGTACCATGATCCGGAGAATGAGTTGTTCTGCTAAATGTTTGGTGGTCGATTTCACGGGGTGGTGATGGGGTCATGAGGTGTACTTTGAACTCTGGGAGCGATTGACCCTCGACCTTATATCTCTCGGTTACCTTCCCAATCTTATACCGTAAATGTCTCCCGGAATTCAACCCGGGCCCGTGGATTTTTTAGAACTGCAGTGAGCCTGCCCGGCACAAAAAAGTATACCTGACCCCCTTCAGACTCCTTCTCCCATGACCGGCATTTTGCATAATTTTACGACAGAGAATCCAGATGATCCCGTGACTATGATAATAGGGGGGTCGCATGGTGTACTTTATCGGGCAGGTACGGCTTATGGTCCGGTTATCGTCCGGGTGGAATCATCATGGTCATTTGCCCGGGCCGGTTCTATGGAAAACAGATAAAGCCACATAACCGGAAAGAAGGATTATTACCATGGCCACATATGTTCTTGTCCACGGCGGGGATATGTCGACGGATACATGGAACCGTCTCAGCCGGAGGAATACATATCCCCCTGGCGGTCAGCTGGGTGCAAAGTACTGGGACGGGACAGCTGCGTATCTTGAGTCCCATGGGCACGAGGTATTTGCACCGACCCTTCCAGATGAACACACCCACAACCTGACCGATCATATCGGGGGAGTCTGTCATCTTATCGAAAGCCGTGACCTCAGGAATGTCGTACTGGTCGGGCACAGCTATGGCGGGATGGTGATAACGGGCATTGCTGAGCGGATGCCCAACCGGATCAGGCGCTTAGTGTACCTTGATGCGGCACTGCCGGATCCGGGAGAGTCCCTGTTCTCCATATTCGCAACCGCCGGCATTGATCCGCTCTCGTTTCCCGGTCTCGAAGCAGCCCCGGCATACGTGGAGACGTTCTGGTTCGATTCCCGGAAGATCCAGCGGATTCCAAAAACATACTTCCTCTGCACGGAGAGTGAGTTCGCCGGGGTCACCCGCATAGCGAAAGAAAAAATCGCCAAAAATCCCGGGGAATGGATGTACAGGGAGCTGCCGGCATCCCATGTGCCGATGGCAACGATGCCGGACCGGTTTTACCGGATTATGCTTGAGATGGCGAACCGTTAGGGTAACTGCAGAGAGATTGTGCAATATGCACTTGTGAGGGCGGGGATCCTGCCGGCATACGCCATTTCCGATTCCGGATTCCGTAATGAGAGCGCGGCAACACCGTAATGTCGGATGATATCGGGGGACATGGTGAATCGCGATTCCTGTCATTCCCCTATCTGACATGAAAAAACCGGGTGCGGCGGTCTCCATGGAAGGGGATTATTCAGAGCGTTGTGTCACTCCCTTACTATCTGCCGGGTCGGCCGGGAAAAATATGCGCGATAAGGAGATCCGCATAGTACGTATAAGCAATCCTGCTCCTGGCTCAATGGCAATCCGACCGTATTCCGAGTATGCGCGACCCGCGGCAGGGTCCGGGCCCGGTTTTTGCGGTGCGAACATTTTACGTCGGAGCCATGTTTTTCGCCCAAATGCGCTCATGGGCTTTCCTGCCATGGGTTGAGTGCTTCAGGTATTGATTGACGCAATCGCGCAGGATCCATGATCATGAACCGGAACAGCACAATTCGGGACGCGAATCGATTTTAGGTTTCGGAACCGGATTATCTGCGGAGCGTATATTTTTCAGAATATAGAATTGTGAAAAAAACTGCCGATTTCGGCGGGATCATGTTTAAATGTCCGGGTGTGCTATTATGTGATCCACAAAATCTGATGACAAACCGACGAAACCCTTCTCTCGGGAACGGGTGTCGGTTTCGAGGGAAAAACAATGCAGGCAAGAAGGTATAAATAATACCGCACCCTACATTGTAAGCCCGTGAACGCGTAAAATTCACGACGACAGGGACCAAACACCCCGGCTTGGCCGGGCTTGGATCCTTGGGCGGAAACGATGCAAGTGACAAGGTATAAATATCCTTGAAACCTACATTGTAAGCCCGTGAATGCGTGAAACAACACGACGAAGTTCACAAAATCAGATTCCCTTGATGAAGGACCAGATTCGCAGGTTTTACCTGCCATGGTTCCGACGGGAAAATGATGCAGTAACAAGGTATAAATATCCTTGAAACATACATTATGAGCCCGTGTTCAATCAAGCAACACGACGAAACGTAACACAAATTCTTTGATGGAGATCCAACGATATCTGGCTTGACCAGAGTTGGTTCTGACGTTGATACTGGCAAAGCGGAAATTTGTTTAGTAACCGCTAATTCCTTAGAACAGTTCAGATAGTGTGCGTATTTAATGATGAATTCTGGTTGATCCTGCCAGAGGCCACTGCTATCGGAGTTCGATTAAGCCATGCGAGTCGAGAGGTGTAAGACCTCGGCATACTGCTCAGTAACACGTGGACAATCTAACCTATGGTGGGGGATAACCCCGGGAAACTGGGGATAATACCCCATAGACTATGAATGCTGGAATGCTTTGTAGTTCAAAGGTTTACCGCCGTAGGATGGGTCTGCGGCCGATTAGGTTGTTGTTGGGGTAACGGCCCAACAAGCCTGTAATCGGTACGGGTTGTGGGAGCAAGAGCCCGGAGATGGATTCTGAGACACGAATCCAGGCCCTACGGGGCGCAGCAGGCGCGAAAACTTTACAATGCGGGAAACCGTGATAAGGGAACTCCGAGTGCCCGTAAAATCGGGCTGTCCATCTGTTTAAATAACAGGTGAAGAAAGGGCCGGGCAAGACCGGTGCCAGCCGCCGCGGTAATACCGGCGGCTCGAGTGGTGGCCACTATTACTGGGCTTAAAGCGTTCGTAGCTGGTTTGTTAAGTCTCTGGGGAAATCTTCCGGCTTAACCGGAAGGCGTCTCAGGGATACTGGCAGACTAGGGACCGGGAGAGGTGAGGGGTACTCCAGGGGTAGGAGTGAAATCCTGTAATCCTTGGGGGACCACCTGTGGCGAAGGCGCCTCACCAGAACGGCTCCGACAGTGAGGGACGAAAGCTGGGGGAGCAAACCGGATTAGATACCCGGGTAGTCCCAGCCGTAAACGATGTGCGTTAGGTGTATCGGTGACCACGAGTCACCGAGGTGCCGAAGAGAAATCGTGAAACGTACCGCCTGGGAAGTACGGTCGCAAGGCTGAAACTTAAAGGAATTGGCGGGGGAGCACCACAACAGGTGGAGCCTGCGGTTTAATCGGACTCAACGCCGGGAAACTCACCAGATAAGACAGCTGAATGATAGTCGGGCTGAAGACTCTACTTGACTAGCTGAGAGGAGGTGCATGGCCGTCGTCAGTTCGTACTGTGAAGCATCCTGTTAAGTCAGGCAACGAGCGAGACCCACGCCAACAGTTGCCAGCTCGTCCTCTGGGATGGAGGGGACACTGTTGGGACCGCCTCTGCTAAAGAGGAGGAAGGAATGGGCAACGGTAGGTCAGCATGCCCCGAATTATCTGGGCTACACGCGGGCTACAATGGGTGGGACAATGGGTATCGACACCGAAAGGTGAAGGCAATCTCCTAAACCCATCCGTAGTTCGGATTGTGGGCTGCAACTCGCCCACATGAAGCTGGAATCTGTAGTAATCGTGTCTCAAAATGGCACGGTGAATATGTCCCTGCTCCTTGCACACACCGCCCGTCAAACCACCCGAGTGAGGTCTTGATGAGGCCGTAGTATACGCTGCGGTCGAATCTAGGTTTTGCAAGGGGGGTTAAGTCGTAACAAGGTAGCCGTAGGGGAATCTGCGGCTGGATCACCTCCTAACGAATTAGATTTTAGGGTCTTAAGCGGTTGCTAAACAAACCACAAATTTGCCGGTGTCGACAAGAATAAGGCTCACCGCCACAAGGGGCGGATGAGAGAAGGTTCGAATCCTTCGGAGCCGTTTTAGATGCACCTCGAGATGCGAATCACGAGGGAAGGGCTGAGAGTCAAACCAATGACTTTGCGAGGCCGTGTAAAGGTTTGCACAAAGGACGTTAAATGGGTTTAATGGAGCATTAGTATAATCCTACCATTGGATGGCTCGGTTCAAGTGCCGATGAAGGGCGTGCCAAGCTGCGATAAGCTCCGGGTAGACGCAAGGAATCTATGATCCGGAGATACCCTAATGGGACATCCTAATACTTTGGTATTTATCCGTTGAGGATAGGGAACGCCCCGAATTGAAACATCTTAGTAGGGGCAGGAGAAGAAATCAACCGAGATGTCGTTAGTAGAGGCGATCGAACACGACAGAGCTCAAACCGAATCCCGCAAGGGAAATGTGGTGTCATAAGCTCACTGTACGACCCAGGATGCGAAGTGGAAGTTGCCTGGAACGGCACACTACAGAGGGTGATAGTCCCGTACGCAGAAGCAGACTGGGTTAAGTGAAGTCTTGAGTAACGCGGGTTGGAATTCTCGCGTGAATTCGGGGGTCATCAACCTCCAAAGCTAAATACAACTTGAAACCGATAGCGAAGTAGTAGCGTGAGCGAAAGCTGAAAAGTAACCCTGAAAAGGTGGTTAAAAGCGCCTGAAATTGGTAGGAGATCGCGAGTTGCAGCGTTAAAGGATCTTGCATGCGAAGGAACCCGTCGCGAGGCGGTAGTACGGGTATGCCTGCCAATGTTGCAACGTACGTTTTGAAGAACGGGCCAGAGAGTTTATTCTGTTGGCGAAGGTTAACCCACAAGGGAAGCCATAGGGAAACCAACAAGTCCGTAGCAGCAATGCATGGGACGGCGTATTAAAAGTGCGCGGAGTCAGCAGGATAAGACCCGAAGCCGGGTGATCTATGCGTGGGCAGGTTGAAGTGTGACGAAAGTTGCATGGAGGACCGCAAGCCGTATTGATATGCAAATCATTGGTGTGACCTGCGTATAGGAGTGAAAGATTAATCGAACCCGGCATCAGCTGGTTCCTCCCTAAACATGTCGCAGCATGACCTAACCGGAGGTCGTTCGTGAGGTAGAGCACTGATTGGGGGAGCTGGGCGGGAAACTGCTCACCCCCCTGTCAAACTCCAAACTCCCGGACACCCTAGATGGTTGGAAGTCCGCAATGCGGGGTAAGCTTGTATTGCGTAAGGGAAACAACCCAGACCGTGGTTAATGTCCCTCAATGTAGGTTAAGTGTAAACACTGAAATTGGTCCTAGGTCAAAGACAACTGGAAGGTGAGCTCAGAAGCAGCTATCCTTTAAAAAGTGCGTAACAGCTTACCAGTCAAGATTTAGGGCGGTGAAAATGGACGGGGCTAAAACCTACTACAGAGACCACGGAGCACCGAAAGGTGATCTGGTAGGGAGGCGCTCTGCATGGGTAGAAGCTGGGGCGTGAGTTCCAGTGGACCGTGTAGTGATGAGAATTCTGGCACTAGTAGAAGCATAGATGGGTGAGAATCCCATCCGCCGCAGGGGCTAGGTTTCCTCGGCAATGTTCGTCAGCCGAGGGTTAGTCGGTCCTAAGCTGCACCGTAACTCGAGTGTAGCGAAAGGGAAACAGGTTAATATTCCTGTACCTTATGGTTTTTAGCGTAAGCCCTGACGCTTCAGGATATGCCCAGCGGGACCGTCGTCCCGTCTAAGCGTATAATCCCTTGGAGTACCGTAATGGTGAGAATTGGGAGAAAGCGTGATGGGGTAATTAGGCAAATTTCTGGAGCCCATGAAAAGGGAATCATAAGTCCGTACCGAGAACCGACACAGGTGCCCCTCGCTGAAGAGGTGAAGGCGTGTCGGATTTAAATGTAGTTAAGGGAACTCGGCAAATTGGCCCCGTAACTTTGGGATAAGGGGTGCCTGCCTGGAGATCAGGCAGGTCGCAGTGACCGGGTCGCACTAACTGTCTAATAACAACATAGGTGACTGCAACTCCGAAAGGACTAGTATAGTCACTGATTCCTGCCCAGTGCGAGTATCTGAACACCGGGTTCAACCGGACGAAGGACTCGTAAACGGCGGGGGTAACTATGACCCTCTTAAGGTAGCGTAGTACCTTGTCGCTTAATTGGCGACTTGCATGAATGGATTAATGAGTGCGATACTGTCCCTAACACATATCCGTTGAACTTTTTGTCCTAGTGCAGAGACTAGGGACTCCTGATGGGAAGTGAAGACCCCGTGGAGCTTTACTGCAGCCTGTCGCTGAATTACGATAATCCTTGCGCAGGGTAGATGGGAGGCGTTATATCCGTTTCTTTCGGGGAACGGGGAGCCAACGATGAGACACCATCCTAGTTTTGTTGTAGTTCTCACTCTTACGAGGACAACGGTAGGTAGGCAGTTTGGGTGGGGCGCCACACCCTCGAAAAAATATCAAGGGTGCCCCAAGGTCAACTCATGTGAGTCAGAAACTCACAGAAGAGTGTCAAGAGCATAAGTTGGCCTGACGCGATCATGCAAAGCAAATGATCGCGAGAGGAAACTCGGGTCTAACGAACCAATATAGCCTTTTGGTGAGGCTTATTGACTACAGAAAAGCTACCCCGGGGATAACAGAGTCGTCGCCGGCAAGAGCACATATCGACCCGGCGGCTTGCTACCTCGATGTCGGTTCTTTCCATCCTGGCCGTGCAGCAGCGGCCAAGGGTGAGGTTGTTCGCCTATTAAAGGGGATCGTGAGCTGGGTTTAGACCGTCGTGAGACAGGTCGGTTACTATCTATCAGGAGTGTTTGGAGTCTGAGGGTAAGAATGAAATAGTACGAGAGGAACTTTCATTCGGCGCCTCTAGTCGATCGGTTGTCTGACAAGGCAGTGCCGAGCAGCCACGCGCCAAGGGATAAAAGCTGAAAGCATCTAAGCTTGAAACCCGGCCTAAAAAGAGACTCCGCTGAGGACATGGATAAAAGATCCGTTTGATAGGCTTGGGGTGTACGCACGAAGGCAACGACGTGTTCAGCCCGCAAGTACTAACGTCCAATCACTAGTGCTCACCACATTAAACCCAGACGAAATTCTTTGTGCAAACCTTAAATTATATCCTGTCGTATTAGATAGGGTATCATCCTACACGGCTGCCAAGGTGGCGGAGCGGCCACGCGGTTGACTGCAGATCAACTACACTCCGGTTCAAATCCGGACCTTGGCTTCAACCGAATTGCAGATCGCAGTTCGGTGAAATGAAGGACTTCAATGTTCTTCACTGCATCTAAAACAACGCAAAATCGTGGTGATAGCGGCCATAGCTGTCGGGACACACCTGGTCTCATTCCGAACCCAGCAGTTAAGCCGGCACACGTAGTATGCTGTACTGAGGTACGCGAGTCCCCGGGAACCATACCAAGCTGCTATCACCTTCCTTCTTACACGGTCTCAATTCTTGTGAATTATTACACTGGAGCGGAGCCTTCGGGTAATATGTCATCTTTGTCCATTATGGGGCAGCGCAAGGTTCACGGCCTGCATGATATTTGATCAAAAATCAGTAGTGATAGCGGCCATAGCTTTCGGGACACACCTGGTCTCATTCCGAACCCAGCAGTTAAGCCGGAACACGTAGTATGCTGTACTGAGGTACGCGAGTCCCCGGGAACCATACAAGCTGCTATCACTTTTCCTTCTTACACGGTCACAATTCTTGTAATGTTTAACCCGGGAGCGGATGCTCTCTTCATGTTATTGTATCATAACGCCGGATACCGGCAGGTTCGTGGCCTCGAATGACAGATTTATCTCAGGTTACCTGTCGCAGTATACCTGCGCCGGTGCGAGAATGCCCGGGAACTTCTCCCGGACTGATTTACGGGCAAGCCAGCAGAGGTGGCAGGCATCGGCAACGCCCGCTTCCGGGGGGGTATAGCCGAGGTTCTTTGCAAGTTGTGCCGGTCCGCCTTCGATCAGCGGCCCGCAGATCGTGTGATTACGCGGGGAATAATCCCGTACCAGTTCATCAAGCGGCCGCTCCCACACGTTTCCCATGCAGATCCCCTGGCAGATCTGGAGGTTCCCGTATGCATCTACGTGCAGGCGGGATGGGTTCCGGAGATCCTCGTAAGGGCAGGATGTGAACTGCCGCCAGTCGCGGGCTTCCGCGTACCGGCTCAGTTTTGCCGCAGCCCGGCCCCGGAACATGATACTCCCGCCAGAGATGACACCTTTCTTCTCCTCCCGTAAGGATGCACGGGTCTCGGGACCTGATCCGCCGGGGTCCAGCGCCAGGACCATGGCCGGAAGCCCCATCTCCCGTGCCGTATCCAGGGCACGACGGGCCGCATTATCCTGCCGGTTCTCGCAGTGGAAAATATCGTTGCTGATGCTGAGGTCCGAAATGCCGAGCGTTTTGATCGGTTCAAGGAAGCACCGTGCATTCTCTTCGGACGTGGCAAAATATCCGTTGGTCACAATACCTGCAGAGAGCCCCCTGCCCCGTGCCTGACGGAGGCCTTCAAGGAGGACCGGATAGAAAAGGAATGGCTCCCCTCCCTCGAAATAGACCGTATCCACCGTTCCGAGCCTGCCCGCCTGATCGAGAACAGCGGATATCTGGGACGGGGTGAAGGTTCCCTCTGACAAAGGGCTGCTGCAGACAAAGCAATGTTCGCATTCAAGGGTACACTGGTACGTCAGGAGGAAATGAACCTGGGTAATCATGGATTCCGGACTCCTTAATATCCACGGATTTCATCGCTATGATAATAAGATGTTTGCACAGTCAGATCCTGCCGGACCACATCGTTCCCCGCTGCAGCCCAACCGCCTTATACCCGGAACCTGGGATATGTCCGGTCGGGTATTTTCGGGTTCCCGCTCATTCTCCGAGAAATGCCAGAAGCGTCCTGACAAATTCCACCGGACACTGGTACTGCAGCCCGTGCCCTGCGCCCGGGAACCGGACAAGACGTGCCCCACGGATCCTTTCAGCAAGAATCCCGGCATTCTCCGGCGGGATTACCACATCATCAGTGCCGGTAATGACCAATACGGGGCACCGGATCCCCGTGAGCCGCTCCCCCGATCCCGGCCAATCAAAGAACGCTGTTGCCTGCCGTGCGGCATTATCAGCACTTGTCGTCTCGTGCACTTCGGGGCAGTACTTCCATGGGTCATGGGTCGCCAGCCAGTCTTCCGGGAAGAGCACGGAGAACATCCGGTTTGCAAGCTCGCTCAGTTCCCCGCTCCTGTCCGAGAGCCTGTTCCAGACACCGGGTTCCATACGGACGGCAGCATCTCCGCCACCGGTGCCCGCAACGAGGATGAGTTTCTCCACTCGCCCCGGGCAGGCGAGCACCAGTTCCTGCGCGATGGACGCTCCCATGGAGAGACCAAGTACGCAGGCACGCCCGATCCCGCATGTATCCATCAGGGCAGTCGTATCTTTTGCAAAGAGGGGAATGGAGAACGGCTCGTCCGATGCGGTGGAATACCCGGTGCCCCGGTTGTCGAAGACAATGACGTGGAAGTGCCGGGCAAGCAGCGCAAGCAATGGCGGATTCCATGTATCCATTGTTGAAGCAAACCCGTTGATCAGGAGAAGCGGATACCCTGATCCGAACTCCCTGTACGCGAGCGTGACCCCGTTCACCTCCGCGTTTCTTACATCCTGTACCGGTAATCCTTCCATGCGTTTTCCTTCCGGGATCCCGTCCTGGTCTGAACGATCCAGCCTCTCCTGTACGGGAAGTATTCGGCCGTGGCGGTATTCCTCATTTCGATTGCGCATGTATCCATGATACGGTTTCCCTGTCCGGAAGTCCTGCAATTAATATGTTTTTCCCATTCCGGCGATGATTGGGATAACGAACCCCGCAGCAAGAATCAATGACGCCAGAAACGGCCAGCCGGGATAATTGTTCATGACCGGGGTTGCGATGACGAGAGTAATCGCGGCTCCGACCGGGACCGGTGCGAAATGAACGGCCCGGGTTGTACCGGTTGCTGTTTTCATCCCCGTCCTTCCTCCATATCCTGTTCCCGGTTCATTTCCGCCCGTACTCTCTGTGTGCACGACTCCTGATGGGAAACGGGTCACGCGTATGCCATCCTGCCCGGACTGTTTGAAAAAAGGAGAATCATGGAGAAGACTGCACTTCCCTCAATGTCTCATGAGATCCGGGCATCCGGCCGGTCTTTGCATATGTGTAGAGGTCCCGGATAGCAATCCCTGCAATCGTGGCCCCGGCAAGGGCAAAGATCATCCAGGCGGCCATGTACAGGGCGGCAACAACTCTCCACCCTCCTTTATAGTAGAATTCGTACCAGAACGGGCCGTTGAGTTCCACTGCATAGAAAAGCATCTGGAACAGCCATGACAGGGCAGTAAATGCGATAAGGGCGGTCCCGAGAATGAGGAAACAGACGAGCATCTCGCCCCAGCTCTTCCTTATAAGCCGTGCCGACTCCCCAATTGCCCCGGGGATCGATTTCTTCTCAAGGACCAGAGCCGGGACAATGAATGCCGTTATAGCGAACAGGAAAAGCGTGATGATCATCATCATGAACGTTGCATCCGCGGCATACATTATATGAAACCCGCCCGCTATGGGGCCCGTGCCGTAGGCTTCCGGTTCCACGATATAGCCAAAGGGAAACCGGTTGATCAGTGAATCTATCGTGAGCTCCCCAGCGGACCGGAACAGGAGGTAAATCCCCGTTCCTGCAACCGCCAGAATCGCGGACCAGGTAAGAAGCGGCCGGAGATACTTCCCTGCCTCAGACAATCCTTCGCGGATCGACTGATCCTTTTTCGGGTCTTCCGGCGACAGGTTAAGGACGAGTCCTGAGAGCAGGAACGAGAAGCAGAATATGCCGGAAAGTCCGATAGCGTATGTCAGGACCATCCAGGCAGGATCGCTGATCATCTCGTACGGGTATGATCCCAGAACATGGAGGGTGTACTGGGCAAGGAACATGAATGCTATCACAAGGCCGGTCAGGACCGAGAACCAGAGCAGCTGTTTTTCCCGGGTCAGGGTCCGGATACTTCCCGCTACCAACTCTATTCCCCTGCCGATACGGCCCTGTCCCCCGGCACCACCGGCCTGTCCGGACGGAAGCACGAACGCGGGCGGCGTTGAGAGCATTACCGGTGCAGTCTTGATCATCCGGGTATTCGGGCACCAGCCGAACCGGTGTTGGATATTTTTTATAAGATGCGTGATCATACGAATGCCTTCACTTGTACAGATGACTCTCCTGTCTTATGTGCGGGGTCTGCTGTTTCTTTTTCCCGGCCAGAGTCATAAGTCAACGTATGAATGTTGACTATATATATCTTCTGGAATTAAAAAAAATATTCCGAAACAGGATCCCAGCACGGGATATGTTTACAGTCTGATCCTCCCCCTTTATTATCTCACGTCACCCAAAACAGAGATAATGATCCAGGAATCTCCTGAAGAACTCCTTGCCCTTATCCGGGAACATGCCCCCGATCCAAGGAAGCCCGTTCCACTCATGCGGGAGGACGTTTCCGCATTCTACGAGGAGATGCAGGAAGATGTCGTCAATGAGGGTGCACACAAAGCCGGAAAAGTAATGATCACGGACGCGGTTTCAGGCTCCTGGATTACTCTCCCGGACACCGGCAGGGACCGGGTGATCCTCTTCTTCCACGGGGGCGGGTTCACCACCGGGTCAACCGATGACCACCTGGGGCTCTGCATACGGCTTGCCCGGGCAGCCAAGGCCCCGGTATTTTCCGTGGACTACCGCCTCAGCCCCGAACACGCCTTTCCCGCTCCCGTACAGGATGCCCTGGCAGCGTACCGCTACCTGCTCTCCAATGGCTATCCCCCGCACCGTATTCTTCCCGTCGGGATATCTGCCGGGGGGACGCTCGTTCTCTCCCTCCTCCTGTCCATCCGCGACGAAGGCCGGCCCATGCCCCTTGCCGGTGTCTGTATGTCCCCGGTTGTTGACCTGCTTTTTCCGGGTGAATCAGTTACCAAAAACAGTGACCGGGACTGGATCACCCCGGCCCGTCTCCAGTCTATCCAGAAGATGTACCTTGCAGGCCAGGATCCGCATGACCCCATGGCCTCCCCGGTTCATGCCCGGATGAAGGGGCTGCCGCGCCTCTATATCCAGATGGGGACTCACGAGCTTCTCCTGTCAGATATCGGGAAGTTCGTGGATAAGGCGCGCTGGGCGGGTGTTCCGGTCCAGGCCGAGATCTGGGAAGGAATGTTCCACTGCTGGCAGATCTTCGCCAGCCAGATCCCTGAAGGAAAGGAAGCAATAGAGCAGGCCGGCGCCTTCATCCAGAGCATACTTGCCCGCTAACCGGGATGGGGGCTTCCCGGATCGACATCTATATCACCATTACGGAAAATGCTTATTTTGTTATAACTTATGGCCCGACAGACCCTTGTTCTCCTCATCGTGCTTGCAGCGCTTGTCCTCATAAGTGCGCCTGCAGCAGCAAACATTGTCCAGCAGACTGCCATGTTCTCTCCCAATCCCCCCCTTACCCCCGGGGGTCAGCAGAAGGTTGTCGCCACCTATTATGTCATCCCGGCAGGATCCACGACGTTCCCTTCAAGCAACCAGCTCCAGATGGAGACCGGACTTCTGAATGCCCAATGGGTCATCCAGGTGGTTCTTGACGGCCGGAATGCTGCCCGCCAGACTGCCACGGGCAACGCGGCATTCCTCAACGGGGTTCTTCTTGCCTACCCGACAACCCAGACCGTAGAGTTTACCGTCACCGTGACCGGGACCGTCCCCCCGGATGCAACTTCGTCCGTCATGCTCCTCCAGGTGGAGCAGCTTGATAACATCAATGCCGTTGTCCCGGGAAGCGTCCTTACCATCACCCAGCCGGTCGCCGGCCAGACCCCGGCACCCACAACTCCGGCATCTCTGCCGACACTGACCCCTGTCGCGAATCCCCCGTCCCAGGCAACTCCCCGTGCGGCCCTTCCGGTGGTATGGTGTGTCCTTGCGGCAGGACTCGGGCTCTGCATCATGGCATGGCGTAACCGGTAACCGTCCTGAAAATCCGGACCGGGGAACCATCTATCCTGCTTTTCAGGTATGCAACAAAGATCTTATCTCATTTCACATCCCACGCCGTTAGTATGTTTGAGAGTATTGGCAGGAGTATCTCGCTCGTCAAAACGAGCTGGGGTATCCTCATGCAGGACAAGAAACTGCTCGCATTCCCGGTTATGTCGGGAATTATTTCCCTGATCGTGCTTGCAACTTTCCTCCTCCCCCTGTTCTTTGCCGGGAGCCTGAAGGCTGCAGTCCCAGGAGGATCGCTTGTCTTCTACGTCGGCCTGTTTGTGTTCTACTTAGTCAGTTACTTTGTCGTGATCTTCTTCAATACTGCGCTGATCACGTGCGTGAACGCCCGCCTGAACGGGCGGGAGATGGGTATCGGCGAGGCACTCTCGGCGTCCCTGCGGCATCTCCCTGCAATCCTTGCCTGGGCACTGGTCTCGGCAACCGTTGGTCTCCTGCTCCAGGTCCTTGCGGAAAAAGCAGGCTTCATCGGAGAGATAGCAGCAGGGCTCATCGGTGGTGCGTGGGGACTTGTCACCTTCTTTGTGGTGCCAGTACTCATGCTTGAAGAGAAGGGCGTGGTGGATTCGATGAAAGAATCCATTTCGCTCATTAAAAAGACCTGGGGCGAGAGTATTGTCGGCGCCGGCTCCATTATGCTCATTTTTATGTTCATCGGGATCATAGCATTCCTCGGTCTCCTTGGCACCATGTTCCTTCAGAATGCGGTTGTCTTCTGGATCGCCATCTTCCTCTTCATCATCCTTGTCATCGTTCTTGGCGTTGTTGCATCGGCCATGCAGGGAATCTTCGTCACGGCCCTGTACCAGTATGCAAAGACCGGCACGGTCCCGTCGGCATTTGACAAAGACCAGATCGCGAGTGCCTTTGTAGCCAAGCCGGCATCCAAGGTGGGGAACATCTGATCCTGCAGACCCCCTACCAGCAATCCTTTTTTATTCCTCAGATTCCACGTATCCCTGATACTATGAGTACAATGCAGGATCCTGTCCTGGGAAAAGGCAAAAAGAAGTGGTGGTACGGCATAGCCATGATGCTGATGTTCTGCGTCTTTTTTGTAGGTATTGATGTCATGATGAACGGAAAGATCACCTGGTCAGTCTGGCCCGTGGCAGCAATCCTCTTCTTCGGCGTGGGGTTCACTCTCCTCAACAGGTTCGGGCGTGAATAACCCCTTTCATCGTTTTTCAGACAATAGCTATACAAAAAACCCGTGCCAATAATTTCTATGAACAATAAAAACGCTCCAAAAACCCTGACGGGATCTACCCCGGAAGAGAAGCTGGGTTCACTGGGACTCATGCCCGGAAAACAGGTCGATATCCGCAATCTTGGGGCCCTTGCCAATATGTACGGGATCGAGATCATGCTCTTTTTTGAAGAGGATCTTGCCCGCACCCGCACGCTTGAATCTGTCATGGAGGAGTACCGGTCCGTATCAGAGTACGAACGGCCCTTTATCGCGGTCGGCAGTTTTCTCGCCTTCACCCGCGAGAACGACCCTTCGTTCGAGCAGACGATACAGGAGTTCCCACTTATGATCGAGATCGTTTCTTATGGCGAGCGCCCTTCAGGGCCGGGCAATGAATCAGTCCTCTTCGTCACCGGCCTTATGCCTTTCCTCGATGAGCTTGATGTTGATGCACCAGTCCCGGATCCGAATGGGTGACGGAAAAACTCACGTGTCCTATGAGGGGCTGTATATAAATTCGTGGAAAACCTATACCTTAAGGCATGAGCCTGTTTCCCAAGAAGCACATTTACTCGGCTTTCGACACGGTAGTCCCGAGCAAATACCTCCTCAAGTTCCGGAAATTCATCTTTTTTGAACCCACGATGGGGCACGATATCGCAAACCGGGGACGGCTTTCTCATTACGGCAGCCAGGAACGCAAGGATTTTGCAAAGGCCTTGAAGAAGATCCGGGCCGAGTCTGATCTCCTTTTGGAAGACATCGAGGCCTACCACATCCATATGGCGGTCAGGCGCACCCAGAAGGTTCCCGGTGATATTGCCGAAGTCGGGGTGTACAAAGGTGGTTCGGCGAAGATCATCTGCCTCTCAAAAGGCGACAAAACCCTTCACCTCTTCGACACGTTCGAAGGACTTCCCCAGGTTGACGAGATCGACATGGTCTGGCCGTTCTACGAAGGCAAATTCGCCGCTTCGTTTGACGGGGTAAAGGCATATCTGGGGGACAACCCGAATGTTCATTTCTACAAGGGGATCTTCCCGCAGACATCAGATCCGGTCAAGGACAAGACCTTCTCCCTTGTGAATCTTGATGTGGACTGTTATGAGAGCACAAAGAATTGCCTTGAATTTTTCTACCCCCGATTGAATCCCGGTGGCATTCTCATCTCCCACGATTACATCACTGCGCCCGGCGTGAAGAAAGCATTTGATGATTTCTTTGAAGGGAAAGCCGAACCCGTTCTGGAAACCGCGGGCTCCCAGTGTCTTGTTGTAAAAGTGTAAAAAAGAATTTTAATTTATCTGAGTACAGCTAAAAACCCGGCTTAGGTTTTTATCTTAGTACATCTGATAAAAAAATATGAGCGGGTTTGGGGATTATTTTCTGCATCAGGAATATACCAAGATCGCCGGACTGGGGAACAAGTTAGGAGAGATCCGGGACATAATCGATTGGGAGAAATTTCGTCCGATCCTCAACGATATGTATCGGGATAACAAAGAGATCGGAGGCCGACCCCATAACGATGAGATCCTCATGATCAAGATGCTCGTTCTTGCCGGCTGGCATGGCTTATCAGATTATGAGGTAGAACTCCTTGCCATAGACCGGTTATCGTTTCGACATTTTCTCGGGTATCCGGAGAAAATCCCCGATCGATCGACGGTATGGTTATTCCGGGAAAACCTGACGAACCACGGAAAGATCCATCTCATCTGGGATGAACTCCAGCGACAATTGGACGAACAAGGCTATTCGATAAAACGAGGTACCATTCAGGATGCATCGTTCATCACATCCGATCCCGGCCACGCCAAGGCAGATAAGCCCCGGGGAGATGTTGCAAAAACCCGACGAAGCCGGGATGGAACCTGGGCCAGGAAAGGTAACAAATCAGAATTTGGATACAAACTCCATTCACTCATCGACAAAGAATACCAGTTTGTCCGAAGATTCGATACATCAACTGCATCACTTCATGACAACCAGATTGATCTCTCGCAAAAAGGTGAAACGGTATACCGGGACAAAGGATATTTCGGAACCGTCCCTTTCGCCTCCATCGACAAAACAATGAAACGATCGGTTCGTGGTAAACCGATCTCAACGAAAGACAAACGCAGAAACCGGGCGATCAGCAGAACACGGTCTCTCGTTGAACGACCGTTTGCAGTGATCAAACGGGTGTTTCATGCTGGGCATGTGATGGTGACTACACACCTCCGGGTCCATGCTAAAAATCTCTTCGCCTGTTTCTCATACAATCTCTTTAATCTCGTAACTGTTCAAAAAAATCATACGGTCTAGCGGTAGCTTTCAAAAAAGGAAAATTGGGGGAAGTAACACAGAGTGCCTGATAGATTCTGATACTTTTTACAAGTATCAACATGCTCTATTGGTCCGGATTAAAAAGTGGGGGATTTTCGCTATTCTCATCTGTTTTTTAGTCCTTAATGATAAGGGCGCCGAAAATGATCATCATAAGGCCGAAGATCAGGATAACGATGCCGATGAGTCCCTGGACTGCCACGATTACCTGCGGAAGGAATGCCCAGATGGCGTAGATCCCGAGTGCACACAGTACCAGACCGATGATCAATGCAATAATACCTGTTTTATCCATAGTTATTCTCCATTGAATCTATTCAACCCGTGAAATATAAGGATATTGGCATCATGGCGCCCCCTGCTGATCCGGCTTCTGCCTGCGGAGAGATTTCCAGGGGTACGGCAGCAGGGCCATAAGGATGACTGCAACGGCAATCGGAACCGGGATGATCCCAAGAGCCGCAGCAAGCGAGAGATGGTCGGCTATCATGCCATTGACGGCAACCCCGAGACCGCCAAACCCTATGGCGAGGCCAAGCATCATCCCTGAAGCGAGACCAACATTCTGCGGCAGGAGCTCATGGGACATGGCAACGGCTACGGCAAACGTGGACCAGAGGAAGAACCCGAAGAGGAGGATCGCGATGATCGAAAGGATCCCGGTGCTCGTGAAAAAGAGGTAGAAGAACGGGATTGCGCCGGCAAGGCCAAAGACCATGAACTCCTTCCTCCCGATAATGTCGGAGATACGCCCTCCTGCAATCTGTCCCGCGACACCTGCGAGGAGCATCAGGGTCATGACCGCGCTTGCCGTGACCAGATCGTAGCCCTGCGAGACCAGGTACATCGGGAGGAACGTAATGGCGGCAAAGACTGCCCATGCCCGGAGGACTGAGGCAGCCATCAGGATGACAAACGGCCATTTCGAGTGCCCTTCTGCCGGTACTACGGTCTTTTTTTGCAGGTGTTCGGCAGCCCCGGCAATCCCCCCCGGAAGGAGGCCTTTGAGGGCAAAGACCATGATGATGGCCGGGATAACAAGGAGCAGGAGCCCCGTAAGACCGAAAGCCCAGACAAGGACCGCGGCAAGGATCGGCCCGATGGCATAACCGATGTTGCCACCGACAACAAAATACGAGGTAATTTTTCCCCGGTTCTCGTTCGTGCACAACCGGCTGACCCGGCTGAGCGCAGTCGGGTGGAAACAGGCATGCCCCAGTGCGGCGAGGATGGCAAAGGCCATGATCAGGTAATACTCACGGGTAACACCCATGAGGGCGACAAAGACCGCACTGACCAGCAGGCTCAGGCCCACGCTTATCGTCAGGCCGCGGGAATCCGAAAGCCAGCCGACGACCGGCTGGGTAAAGGAGGAGGTGATATTGTACGCGGTCACCAGCAGTCCCGCTGCAAGGTAGGAATAGCCGTTGGTTGCAATGAGCAGGGGAAGGATTGCAGGAAGCACCGGCATGTAGATGTCGGTGACCATGTGGGCCGCAGCAAGGCCGGTGATGGTATTTTTCACGCTGCGGGGTTCTGTTACCGGTTCCGTGTCAGCCGTAAGATCTCGACCTCGATCTCCTGCACGTCTTTTGTATGGAAGGCAAAGGTGCGTTTTATCGGGAATACCCCGCCGATCCTCTCGGTGATCTCTGCCTTCCCTTCCGTGTAGGCTTTTACAAATGGGCCTGAGCCTGCATTAAAGATGCTGTAGGTGACCGGGGCGATGGCAAGGGCACAGTCGATGAACGGGCGGTCGGCATGGGCTTTCTGCGCCCCGAACGGCGGGTTCATGACTACGGTATCGCAGGGGCCGAGCCTTGCCGGGAGGTACGGATCCTGCACATCCGCGACTACAAATGTTACCTCTGCATCAAGGAGTCTGGCGTTTGCCTCTGCCACCCTCGCGGCCTGCGCATCGATCTCGACCCCCGTCACCGATGCCGCGCCAAGGAGGGCTGCCCCGATGGCAAGCACCCCGGTACCGCTCCCGAGATCGCAGACTGACCGGTCCTCAATATCCTGTTTCATCAGGGCATGGAAGAGGAGCCGTGCTGCAAGCGGTGCGGGAGTCTGGTACTGCTCGAGGGCGGCCCCGGGCTTTGTAAATCCGCCGAGCCGCTGGAGCATTATCTCGAGATTCTTGAGTTTCATGGGATCTCGTCGATGGCGTACTCGTCCCAGTTCCGCCTGCCGCAGATGATCTCGAACTCCTGCGGGGAGAGGACCGGCACGGGGAAGCGCACCTGGTCGTCATACGCGAGGCGCGGGCAGGCAGTGTTCACGTAACAGCCAAACCCGAGGTTCAGCAGCTCGTCCGGGCTCACTTCCCGCATCGTGACAATCACCGCATCGGGAGAGAGAGAAGCGAGATGCCGGGCGAGTTCCATCCGTTGCTGGCCCTGCTTGGTAGAGACGATGATACCCACGGACTTTGCACCCCGGGCTTTCTCCATTACGGCAAAGCGTTTGCGCCGGAGTGCTTCGCTGCTCACTTCCTCTGCCGTTCCGGCGAGGGGATCAAGCGCGATGACGTTCAGGCCGGTGGTGAGGGCCATGCCGACCGGGTGGAAGACTCCCGTACCGACAAAAAGGATCTCTTCGGCACCGGGAATCTTTGCAGCCGTAAAACAGCAACCGAGCACCTGTCCCGGGTGGGGTGTCCGCCCGCTTCCCGGTGCAACCCGGCTGTCGAAACCCCGGGACCGGAGGTATGCCTCCATTGCCGGGATGAGGTGGACATGCTGGACGGTTGTAACAAGGCCGATCGTGTGCCGGGATAGGAGCGGCAGCGCCTTCTCCAGCACAGAAGGATCGAAGTCCACGCGATAGGGCTCGAAGATCACACGAGGCTGGTTGTCCACCGGGGCATGGCCGAAATGGACGAGCACGTCCGCAGAGGCAAGGGTTTCGAGTGCAAGGTCGCAGGCCCCGTAACAGGGATCCCCACTCACGATGACGGAAAAACCGGTATCGTGGAGGGCCCGGGCATACTCCCCGGCCTTCCGTTTCAGCCCTTCCGGGAACTGGAGGGCAACGGTCCTGGCCCCCCGGGCGGTGAGCTTTTCGATAAGCTCAGATATACCGTTCAATGACATGGACCCGGTCATCCACCTCGATCCTGACGAGGGATTTGTAGGGCCGCCCGATGTCCGGGTTGCCCCGCTGGATCGCGATACAGACATCCACGACCTCGGCACCGGCAATTTCCAGAGCTTTCAGGAGCGCCTTCATCGTCCCGCCCGTGCTCACCACGTCGTCGATGATAACAACCCGGTCGCCTTTGTAGACCCCGTTTAAGTACAGTTCGCCTTTCGAGTAGCCGGTTGTCTGGTGAACCGGGACTTCGTGAGGCAGGTTGTACACGCGCTTGCGCATCACCGTCATCGGGATATCGGTCATGATCGAAAGTACAGAGCCGATGTGGATGCCCATCGCCTCCACGACAACGATCTTGTCCACGCCGTTTAAGTCCATTACTTTGACCATGGCGGCCGCCACGTCGCGCAGGAGTGCGGGTTCGACGATCGGTACTCCGTCGGTGATCGGGTGGATGAAGTAATTGTACTCCCCGCGTTTCACCATCGGGCAGGTTTCAAGGGATTCTACAAGTCGGTCAAGCATGGTTATCACCAATATCATTCAGGAAAGCCTCGATCCTGTCGAGATGCACGTGGGGCATGCAGACGATACGGAGGTAGTCCTGGCAGGTCCAGGACACCTTCCACGGGTCGGGCACCCGCTCTTTTTCGCAGACGAATGTCGCCACATTCACATCCGGGGTAGCTGCCCGTCTGAACCCCCGGCTCTCCATGCCGGCAATGAGGCGATGAGTGTTTTTCATGCACCCGGTAACAATTGCCGTCATTCCGTCCCTCCCGAGATAGTCAAGGACCGCAAGTGCCCCGGCAACGGGAGCCCCCGGGCGGGTTCCGCCAAGCGTATACTCCTGTTTCACGGTCAGGTACGGGGTATCGATGTTGAGGGTGTTGAGCAGGTCCGCCCCCCTCGTCAGGAGACATCCGGCAGGGATCGTGCTCATGCCCATCTTGTGAGGATCGACGGCGATCGTGGTTACGCCGGGCACGGCAAAGTCAAACGGCATGGGATCGGGAAGGAACGGGATCACCATCCCCCCGAATGCTGCGTCAACGTGGAAGAATATGTCGTCCTGCACGGCTATCCTGCCGAGCGCGGGAATCGGATCTACCATCCCGTACTCGGTTGTGCCGGCAACACCGACGATAGCAATCGTGTTCTTGTCCACGAGTCCGGCAGCTGCATCCGCATCCATGCGGTGATCTTCAAGAAGTGGCGCCCGGCGCATGGCGAGACCGAGGATATCGCAGGCCTTTTTGAAGGAGAAGTGGGCGGAGCCGGGCACGATAACGTTCGGTGTCGCTACCTCGTGCCTGTGGGCCCTGGCGAGCCGGAGGGCCTGGATGTTGGACTCGGTTCCCCCGCTCGTGGCATAGCCTCCCGCATCCGGGCAATGGAAAAGGTCGCCAAAACGCTGGATCAGGAGTTTTTCCAGGGATGCCGTCCCGGGAAAGAGCCCCGGGTCGCCAAGGTTTGTCTCCATGAACATGCAGTGTGCCCGCACCGCAACCGGGTGGGGAAGCGTGCACATGGAGCTGAGAATAAACGTATAGTCGAGGTCTTCTTGTTTTTTCCGGCAGAAAAACGAGAAGAGTTCTTCTTCTGCCCGACCCTTATTCAGCATCTTTTGATCTCGCGGCTTCAAGGATGATGCGTTTCTCCGTCCTTGCCACCGCCTCGCGGATCTTGGCGATCGCATCGATGTTGGCCGAGATGCTGGTAATGCCGTGTTCCACGAGCCATGCTGCCATCTTCGGGTCGGACCCAGCCTGCCCGCAGATCGAGCACTCCACGTTGTAGGCGCGGCACATCTGGATCGCATTGTGGATCAGGTGGAGGACTGCCGGGTGCTGGGGGTTGTACATGTCGGCAACGTTCTCGTTGTTCCGGTCAATGGCGAGGGTGTACTGGATAAGATCGTTGGTGCCGAACGAGGCGAACTTGATCCCGCACTTGATGAAGTCCTCGATCATGATCGCGCTCGACGGGATCTCGATCATAATCCCAAGGGTGACATTCTCGACGTCCACGCCGCAGGCCCGCATCATCTCTTTTGCTGCAAGGAACTGGTCGGGGTGGGATACCATCGGGAACATGATGCCGAGGTTCTCGTAGCCTTCGCTCCAGAGACGCTTGAATGACTCCACCTGGAGCCGGAACTGGTCGGGGCTCTGGAGATCGCGGCGGATGCCTCTCCAGCCGAGCATCGGGTTGTGCTCGTGCGGCTCATTCTCGCCGCCTTTCATGTTCCGGAACTCATCGGTCGGGGCATCGAGCGTGCGCACCCAGACAGTCTTTCCCGGGAAAGCGTCGAGCACGATCTTGATGCCGTCGTGGAGCTCCTTGACGAACTCCTCCTCCTTGTTGTTTGTAATGAACCAGCCGGGTGTCTTGTTCAGGCCGAGGATCAGGTGCTCGATCCTGAGAAGCCCGACGCCGTCTGCGCCGGTTGCTGCTGCCCGGGCTGCTGCCTCGGGAATCGAGACGTTCACCTTGACGCTTGTTGCGGTGATAATCGGGGCATGGGCGATAACTGCCTGCTGCCCGGGCCCTGCTGCCGTTGCCGCTGCTGCAGGTGCGACCGCGCCTTCGTAGATGAGACCCAGTTCGCCGTCAACCGTAACGAGTTGCCCGTTTTTAAGAACTGCTGTTGCCGTTTTGGTTCCGACCACAGCCGGTGTGCCCAGTTCCCGGCTGACGATAGCCGCGTGGCAGGTCATCCCGCCTTCATCGGTTACAATCGCAGCGACTTTGCGCATTGCCGGGACCATGTCCGGGTTCGTCATCTTCGTGACCAGGATATCGCCCTCTTTTACCGAGCCGGTGTCCTTGACATCGCGGATGATGACGACTTTCCCTGAAGCTATGCCGGGTGCAGCACCCTGGCCCTTGATCAGAATATTCGCGCTTGACGTGTTTCCTGACATGCCCTTTGCCTCCTTCCTGTTCCCGATGGTTGTGATCGGGCGGGACTGGAGAATATAGAATGTTCCGCTGACAATGCCCCACTCGACATCCTGCGGCACGCCGTAATGGTTCTCGGCGATCTTGCCGTACATTGCAAGCTTCTCCACCTCTGCGTCCGAGAGCACCTGCTTGTCCTGACGGTCCTTTGGCACGTCAGCAAGTTTTGTGCCATTGTCGCCATCGGCGATGATCTCCACTTTCTTGTTGGAGATGAGCGTGTCCACGACTTTCTCTGTTCTTTGGTCAAAAACGTATTTGTCGGGAGAGACTGAACCCGAGACCACGGCTTCCCCAAGTCCCCACGATCCCTCGATGATCGTCAGTGGTTCACCGGTTATCGGGTGGGACGTGAACATGACCCCGGCCTTCTCGGAATGGACGAGCTGCTGGACAACGACAGCGATATTCACGGTATGGTCGTCGAATCCCTGCTTGGCCCGGTAATAGATTGCCCGCGCACCATAGAGGGATGCCCAGCATTTCTGGACTGATACAAGAAGGTTCGCTTCTCCCTTGATATTGAGATAGGTCTCCTGCTGGCCGGCAAAACTGGCATCCGGAAGATCCTCGGCAGTGGCGCTCGACCGCACCGCAACGATGAGATCGGTATTCGACATCTTCTTGTAGGCTTTCCTGATCTCGTCCCGAATAGCAGCTGGCATCTTTGCCTTGAGCACCAGCGTTTTTGCCTGCTCGGCCGCTTTTTCAAGTGCCTCGTTATCCTCGACATCGAGTCGTTCGAACGATGCAAAAATCTTCTTTTCAAGACTGGTCTCGACTAAAAACCTGCGGAAGGCCTGAGCCGTGACTACGAAGGCTTTCGGTACCGGGAGGCCGATGGATGCCATCTCCCCAAGAGATGCCCCCTTGCCCCCGACCGAAATGATATCCTCCTTCCTGATCTCCTCGAGCCATAGAATGTTGGGCACTTCTTTCATGCTCGCACCACTTATGATCTCATCTCCCGTCACTTTAATAATTATCATACCTGTTGGTAATCTTCCGCGAAAATATACCAAAAATAGCCGGCATTTCCAGCCAGGAATGCTGGGAGCGCCCGCCCGGCACAGGAAGAATAACCCTCTTTAAGTCCGGTGCTGATAATATATGGGTTTTTATGGCAAACGCAAGAGTGCTCGTCAGCGATCCGCTGGCGGAAGAAGGGCTTGCAATTCTCAGGGCGGCCGTTGACGTGGATGTCAAAACCGACCTGAAGGACAATGAGCTCTGCAAGATTATCGGGAATTACGATGCCCTGCTTGTCCGGAGCGGCACCGAAGTGACCGCACAGGTGATCGAGGCCGGCAGGAAGCTGAAGTTCATCGGCCGGGCCGGTGTCGGTGTGGATAATGTCGATGTTGAGGCGGCAACCCGCAAGGGTATCATTGTCGCAAATGCCCCCGAGGGCAATACGCTTGCCGCTACTGAACACACCATGGCGATGATGCAGTCGCTCGCCCGGAACATCCCGCAGGCGAACGCGAGCCTGAAGAAGAAGGAATGGAAACGCTCCAAATTCATGGGTGTCGAGCTCAATGAGAAGACACTCGGTATTGTCGGCTTTGGCCGTATCGGGCGCGAAGTGGCAAAGAGGGCGAATGCCATGGACATGAAGTGCGTGGCTTATGATCCGTTCATAACAAAGGAGCGGGCGGCCCAGCTCGGTGTTGAGATGATGTCGATGGCAGATCTCTTCAAGGTGGCAGATGTCATCACGGTCCATACCCCGCTGATCCCGGAGACCCGGCATGTTATCAATGCCAGGAGCATCGCGACGATGAAAGACGGTGTCCGGATCATCAACTGCGCCCGTGGCGGTATCATCGACGAGAAGGCGCTCTACGATGCGATCAAGAGCGGCAAGGTTGCAGGAGCTGCCCTCGATGTCTTCGAGGAAGAGCCCCCGACCGAGTCCCCGCTCCTGACCCTCGACCAGGTCATTGTCACTCCTCACCTCGGGGCGAGTACTGTTGAGGCACAGCTGAATGTTGCGGTGTCCGTTGCAAAGCAGTGTATCGAAGTCCTGAACGGCCGGTCCGCAAAATATGTAGTGAACGCACCCATGGTTCCCCCGGAGCATGCTGAGGTGCTCGAACCCTATGCCCAGCTTGCCGAGAAGATGGGCAGGTTTGCGATCCAGACTGCCGGAGGCCGGCTGTCGTCCGTTGAATGCATCTATGGCGGGGAGCTCTCTGCGTACGCGGGCAGCATGAAGTTTGTGACACGCCTTGCCCTGAAAGGACTCCTCGATCCGATTCTCCAGCAGCCCATCAACATCGTGAATGCGGAGTTCATTGCAAAGGAACGCGGCATTGCCGTGAGCGAGACCGTTACCCAGGAGTCCGAGGGATTCAAGAACCTCATCACGCTGAAGATCAAGACCGACAAAGGCAATGAATCGGTCAGCGGCACCGTCTTTTTCAAGGGCCGGAGCCGGATTGTCGCGGTTGGCGGGTACACGATGGACATGATCCCCGAAGGGTACGTAATAGTTTCACGCCACCTAGACAAGCCCGGCGTCATCGGGCGGGCATCCACGATCCTGGGGAAGAACAACATCAACATCGCGGGCATGCAGGTCGGCCGCATCAACCCAGAACAGGAAGCCATCATGGTCCTGAATGTGGACAGCGAAGTTCCCGCAGCCGTTATGGACGAGATCCGGGGTATGCCCGGTATCTTCACCGCAACGTTTGCCAAGATAACATCTCAGAAGATCTGAGAACACTCTTTTTTTTATCAGATACATCATCCGCGTTGGTTGTACGGTAACGTATTATCGGGATGTTTCCCGCCGTTCCTGCAGGGCACCGGTCTGCAGTTCCTGTCAGCATCCAATGAACTCTTCTGCCACCCGCCGGCAGAGCCGGTTGCTCTCCGCTATATACCTGGGCGTATCGCGTTCGATCTTTAACTGCTGGAATGCACTCAGGTCCTTTGACCAGTCACGGATGATCTCACCGGTGAGTTCAAGGTGAAACTGCAGGCCCAGCGCATTCCGGCAGGAAAATGCCTGGTTCCTGACCCGGTCCCCGTACGCGAGCAGCCGGCCCCGGTACGGGATCTCAAAAGTCTCGCCATGGAGCTGGAAGACCCGGAACTGGTCCGGGAATGCGTTAAATGCCCCCGTTGCCTCCACGGCCCGGCAAAGCGCGTGCCACCCGGTCTCCTGGATGAACGGGTACACTTTGGCGCCATTGGCCGATGCAATGAGCTGGGCCCCGAGGCAGATACCAAGGACCTTACGGCCGGTCTTTGCCGACCGCCGGATGAGTTCTTTCTCCTGGGCCAGCCAGAAGTAATCTTTCTCGTCATTGACGCTCATCGGTCCCCCGAGAAAAACGAGATGCGAGGCGTTGATCCTGCAGGGGACTTCGCCCGTATCGTACAGGTTGATGTATTCGAACTGAATACCGGCCTCCTCAAAGATCGTCTCGAAATAACCGGCGGGCTCGTTTGCAACATGCTGGAAGATTGCGATCTTTTTCTCCATATACCCCGTCTTTTATTTCCCTGTATTAAATATGGGCGGTTTTCTCTTCCGGGCGAATCTTCCGGCGATGACCGGGTAACGTTTCCCATAAAACCGGAGGCGGTACTCATGATCCCGTTCCCCGGGATATCTTGTGTGCAGATCCCGGTCATCTCCTCAATTGCCTTTTTCTGGCACCTGCCCAGTCCTGCCGGTGACAGATAATGTATCGGGCTGTTGACGGTTCATTCCCGCAGGCTGGTTTTTGATTGTTCCCGTGCGGGCTCCGCCCTATTCCGGTCCGTAGTGTCAAAAATAACCCCGTCGAAAATGAACTGGCCGTTTTCCATGACCGGGCTGCCTACCGCATCCACCCGGATCGTTTCTCCGGAGGGCTTGATATACCGGCCTTCAAACTCCCAGAGACTTTTGTTGCGGATTGCGTGCTGGATTGAGCTGAGAAACCGTTCCCGGTCTTCAGGAACGATACCCTCGATCGCCCGGGCAAAAAATATCACCGGATCATTATCCAGGCCGAGGATCTCCCGGCTGCGCCTGCTGATATAATCAAATCCGAGCGTACCGTCCGGGGTCACGTGGCCCCGGCAGATGACACCGGGTATGTTGGCAGCCATTGCATCCAGTTGATGCTCACTCTTCCGTAATGCATCCTCCGCCCGTTTGCGTCCGGTGATATCGATGAGGAGGAGGAGAATGGCAGGATTGCTCCTGTATCGGAGGGGTGCTCCTTTGACGATTACTGATCTCCGGGCCCCGCTCTTTGTGACCACATCGATCTCATACGATGACATATCCCCTGCTTTCCGGCGGGATGCCATGCGTGAAATTACGGTATCGCGATACTCCTCTGCAACAAAGGTAAGCACATGCGTACCAACGAGCGTGTCTGCATCATACCCCAGAGCCCGCGCCGAGGCGGGGTTCACATAGAGGAGTTTCCCGTCCTCCCCATATACGGCGATATAATCGGGAAGGTTCTCCACGAGGCCACGATTGAATAACTCGCTCTCTTTCAGCGCCTTGTCGGCAACATCTTTCTGGATGGCAAGCGAGATGGCGCGGCTCAGCCCTTCAAGCATAGTATCCTCATCGGGGGATATCCTGTGACGGGCAAAGATGGCAAAAACGCCCAGTGACCTGCCGCCCGGAGGTTTTAACTGGTAGCCTGCAAAGGATTCAAGTCCAATCGCCCGGGCCCATCCATGATCATGTATACGGGGATCGTGCGGGGCGTCGTTGGTCAGGAACTTGCTCTCATCCCCCGATGCAAGAAGCCCGATTTTATATGCCCCGTACGGGATGCGCCGGTGAACGTGCCCGTCAATATGGGCGTACCTCCCCGAGCTTGCCTTCAGATGCAGGCAGTTGTCGCGGAAATGGCAGGCATGCGGTCCTTCCGTTACACCGGTATGCATGCAACCGTCGTTGCAGAGATCGCCTCTCTCAATCAGCCAGATCCGGCAGAAATCTGCGGAAAAGACACTGACAACGCTATCGGCTATGATCCTGAATTTTTCATCCAGGGTGACCGGGGTGAGAAGCGACTGGAGAATGCGGTTAAATCCTTCCTGCCACTGGTAGATTTTTGCATTCTCTGCTTCCACCATCTTGCGTTCGGTGATGTCCCGCAATACTCCGTATATCCCGGTAACGGCGCCGGTATCATCCCTCTGGGAAATGCTGTTGCTTTCAAACCAGATTGCCCCCCCGTGAGAGCCAGCCTTCCTGAAAACATTGGTGATCTTTCCTCCAAAAGAAAAATGCTTCCTGAAGTGCCGGCTGACCTCTTCACAATCTTCAGAAGAGATAAAACGATAAAATGGCTGGGAGAGAAAATATCCCTGCGTGTGGCCGTACCTTGAGATCTGGGGTCCGATATAGGTTATACAACCTTCAGCATCAAGCGAATAGAGTATATCACAGGTATGTTCGGCAAGCGTGCGGTATTTTTCCTCGCTGTCCCTGAGTGCATTCTCTATCCTCTTTCTCTCCGTTATATTTTCCAGGAACAGAATAACCCCACGGGAAAGATCCTGAAAACGGGTGGGTGTGAAGGTTATTTTGTACCAGATGTCATGGGTTTTGGATTTAATACAGACCTCACGGTAATCTTCCATTCCCCCGAGGGCAGCATCTGCAGCAGGCACAATCTCAGCATCCAGAAAGAGGTCCGTCGGAAGATCTATCAGCAGTGAATGGAGAACTTTGTTCTTCGGAATGTCGATGTGGTGGATAAATGCATCATTTGCCTGGACCACCCGGAAATCCTCATCAAGCGTGAGGATAAAATTTTTTGAGAGGTTCATCAGGTCCGAAAGCGGAACCCGTTGTGCCAGGCAATAAATTTTTGATCGCCCGTACGTCCTGATTTCCACTTCTTCTTTTGCCGTAAGTATGTCAAGGAGCTTGGCAACGGAATTCCTGTTGATCTTTAATGTTTCCGAGATCTCCCGGATATTCAGTCCCTTTCGGTCCTTTTTCAACAGGTCTTTTATTCTGCATATATCATCCATGCGGTCATCACTCTTGTCACACCCCCTGATTGTTCTGTAACAAAAGTATTCACCCTTTATTATTTACATTTTCAATGCATGGCATTGAGACGGCAAAAAGGCGTTTTCGCCTTGCGATTTTGTTAATTATAACCGGATTTCAAATAATGTAACCGGGAAGGGAGACCCGGCAACACATCCCCCGGGTCAATTGCCCATTGTGGTCAACCCTGAAACCCCCGGAATTCGATCAAGTGAATCTGGCAATGGCCGGGACAGTTGGTGACAATACTTAACCCCCCGATCCTTCCCTTCCCTTTTTACAGGAAGGTCTCATCATGTTTCAAAATCCCTTCGGCCAGGTCACATTGCAGAAACCTTCAAATCCGGATGCATGCCGCTTCATAATTCCGGTTTGCCCCACGATTATCCCGCAACCGGATCCTTTCCTGGAAAAGTCCCTGAAGTCCTGTGCCTGTCGGTCGGTTCATTCCTGTCAGAAATTCGTCCGGGGCACGATAAAACAGATTCTCATGTGCGGGGATGGTGAAAACAGATGACCAGCGTACTCTATCTTGATGATGAACCCGTTCTCCTCGAGCTTACAAAGACCTATCTGGAGAGGAATCCCGATTTAACGATTGATACTGCACAGAGTTTCGAAATAGCACATAAAAAAATGGTATCGGGATCCTATGATGCAATAATATCGGACTACGATATGCCGGAGATGAATGGGATTGATTTTCTCAAATATGTCAGGGGCCGTCATGCCGATCTCCCGTTTATTCTTTTCACCGGCAAGGGCAGGGAGGACGTGGTTATCGACGCACTCAATAATGGTGCCGATTTCTACATCCAGAAGGGGGGTGAACCGAGATCTCAGTTTGCTGAACTCGCTCATAAAGTCCGGCTGGCGGTCTCCAAAAAAGATATGGAGAAGACACTGCTGGAATCAAAACAGCGGATGGCGGATATTATCGACCATCTGCCGGATGCGACCCTGGCAGTCGATCGGAGCGGGAGGGTCATTGTCTGGAACAACGCTATCGAGGAGATGACCGGAATACCCCGCGAGGTGATACTGGGTAAAGGGGAGTACGAGTACAGCCTCCCGTTTTACGGCAAGAGAGAACCCCTGCTGCTGAACCTGATCATGGATGAAGACCCTGACGTGAAAAAAAGATACTCATCGTTTTATCGGAATGGCAACCGGCTGGTTGCTGAAATCTTCATTCCCGGGTTCAACCGGGGTGCCGGGGCACATATCCGTGCCACGGCCTCCCCGCTGTACGACCGGAAGAACAATATAACCGGGGCTATCGAATCTATCCGGGACATAACAAGCCATAAAAAAACAGAAGAGATGCTGGTTCGCAATATCGAGGAACTCCATTCTGCCTACGAGCAACTGACCGCTGCCGAAGAAGAACTCCGGCAGAACTACGATGAGCTCAACAAAAGCCAGCAGCAACTGCAGCAGAGCGAGGAACGGTACCGGGATGTTGTTGAAGACCAGACAGAATTCATCTGCCGGTTTGCCCCTGATGGAACGATCAGTTTTGTCAACGGTGCCTACTGCCGGTATTTCGGGCTTGGCCGCGAATCCATTATCGGCGCCCCCCATGATGTGATAATCCCCCCGGAAGACCTGCATCTGATGAAGCGGCACCTGTCCGCTCTTTCACCGGAGAATCCTGTCGGGGTTATCGAACACCGGATCCAGATGCCGGCCGGGGGAACCCGGTGGCATCAGTGGACCGACAGGGCGATATTTGATACTGACGGGCGGATCACCGAGTACCAGTCCATAGGACGGGATATCACCGAGCGCAGGATGGCGGAAGCAGCGTCACGGCAGGCGAATAAAAAACTCCTTATTCTCAACAGCATCACCCGGCATGATATTGTTAACCAGCTTCTGGTATTGCGGGCATATATCGAAATCTCAAAAAGAGCGATACGCGATCCAACGCTTTTGGGATATATCGAGAAAGAGGAACAATCTGCGCTGATAATCAAGGAGCAGATTGAGTTCACGCGCAACTACCAGAACCTTGGGATGCAGGTGCCCAGATGGCAGGTTCTGGCAGATAGCATCGGCTCGGCAATCGGGCAACTGAACCTTCTGGGGATAGACATCAGTATCGCAGTTGACCCGGTAGAGATTTTTGCGGATCCCCTTATGAAGAAGGTATTCTATAACCTGATGGAAAATTCACTCCGTCACGGGGTTCACGTGACCCGGATAGATTATTCCGTTCGGGAAACCGCAAACGGGCTCATCATTACCTGTCGTGATAATGGTGTTGGAATCCCCGCAGAAGACAAGCAGCAACTCTTCCAGAAAGGATTTGGGAAGCATACCGGCCTTGGCCTGTTCCTTTCAAAGGAGATCCTTTCGATCACCGGCATTGCCATTACGGAGAATGGCGAGCCCGGCAAAGGAGTTCAGTTCGAGATGACGGTACCAAAGGGAGTGTACCGGTTTTCTCACGATCTGCCCGATCCTGATACCTGGCAGAATGAATGAGATCTCTCTCCGTCATCTTTCCTTTAACGGTTATCTGCCCGCTGGTTTATAGTGCGGTTTGGGAGTATCCTTGTTTTAGAGTGTACACGTCCCCTCCACCATAGTTGCAGACCCCGTGGATCTTCCGGTCGGGCATCTGCCTGCCGGAGTGCTATTACTGGTGCTCATTTCTTCTTCCAACTGGCACAATACTGCTTTCGTTACCCCGGGAATTTCAATCCAGCATCCGAATAAAAAAGAATACCGGCGGGGGTCGGCCGCCAGCTGGTTTTTGCGTTACGCTTCTTCGTAGATTCTTACTGGTACCGGCAGGATATCCGGACGCCGGTCCGTCATGAAGTACATATACGGGAGAACATGCACCATGTATTCCAGGTAGCCTTTTATGAAATTGGAGAGGCCTTCACTGCGCTTCCCGAAGAGAAGGATGTAAAACCACTGGATGATGAGGCAGATGCATGCGATAATGCCGTAGACCCAGAGAATGATGCCGATGATAATCCAGTAAACGATACGGATGAGCAGTTCGAGGCGGCTCGCGTCATGCTCGTACAGAAAGAGCTGGCCAAGTGCGGGGGCGTCTTGTGTCATAATTACCAAATCAGGCATTAGAGCCTTCCCGTAATAAAACCAGCGTATTTCTCGCCCGGATTATAATCCGGTCAAAACGGGGGCGCCCGGACGTGCGTGCACTAATTTTTAATAATACCAGAACAGATGCTATAGAGCATCAGACTTACGAGGGCTCGTGGTCTAGTTGGCTATGACGTCGCCTTGACATGGCGGAGGTCCTGA
Organism: uncultured Methanoregula sp.; assembly: GCF_963678795.1. Lineage (NCBI taxonomy): Archaea > Methanobacteriati > Methanobacteriota > Methanomicrobia > Methanomicrobiales > Methanoregulaceae > Methanoregula > uncultured Methanoregula sp. Next base: position 254,376 of record NZ_OY787453.1, read on the forward strand.
GTTCGAATCTCAGCGGGCCCATACATCAATCTCTTGTTTTAATGTTTTTCCCTGCAAGCGGATGCGATATTTTCTTTTCCCGCTCTCCCGGTTCCGCGTGCGCGAAAAAATCCGGTACATAATTGCCGGATAATTGCATGTGGGCAGGCAGATCCGGTGTTCCCGCACATGAAAAAGAACATGCGGTCAGAAGAACTTCCGTCTCCACATCAATATGCCCAGCAGCACCGATATCATCACCGAGAACCCGAAGATTATCTCGAAGGCAAGGGGTTTGTCTGAAAGGGGAAGGTCCAGAACGTTCATGCCGTAAAAACTTGCTATCATCGTCGGGATGGCGATAATGATCGTGATGGAGGCAAGGAATTTCATCACGATGTTGAGGTTATTCGAGATGATGGTCGCAAATGCCTGCGTCATCCCGTTGAGGATGTGCAGGTAAATCTGTGACATCTCCATTGCCTGCTTGTTCTCGATGATGACGTCTTCGAGGAACTCGGCATCGTCGTCATACATCTTCAGCGGCTTGGTGCGCAGGATCCGCTCCAGTACCGCTTCGTTTGACTTGAGCGAAGTCGAGAAGTAGATAAGGCTCTTTTCCAGCTCCATCATCTGGAAGAGCTCCTCGTTCTTCATCGAGCGGTGCAGTTCGACCTCGATACGGGAGATCGATCGCTCGATCTGGCGCAGGTGGTGCAGGTACGAGGATGCGTTGCGATGGAAGATCTGGTACAGGAACCGGGTTTTTTTGACGGTGTGGAAATGCCGGACCTTGCCTGCGGAGAAATCGTCAAGGATCGGGGATATGCGGCTGCAGACGGTAACGACTATCGAGTCGGTGATGACGATCCCGAGCGGGAGCGTGGAGAGGGTACGGATCCCTTCGTTCTCGGTGATCATCGGAACGTCGAGGACAACGAGAACTATTCCCTCATCGGAATCGATACGCGGACGCTCCTCCTCATCGAGCGCGGCTTTGAGGAAATCCAGGGGAAGGCGACAGGTATCCGCGATGTGGGCAAGTTCCGTCTCGGTCGGGCTTGTCATCCGTACCCATGTGCCATCGCCCGGCGCATCCACGGTCTCGATCGCCGCCGGCTCTGTATCTTTTTTTGTCCTGTAGATCTGCATCATGGCCCATTCCTCCAGACCCCTGCATATACCTGGCCGGTCAGGTTAAGATATGTGTGGGGAATTTTTTGACTTTTTTCATTGCGCGGATATCATCCCAACAAAATACGATAGTATGCATCGCATACTGGCCACGCGGCTGGTTAAGCGACATCCCTTGCTGGAAGATTTGACCCTAGGGATATTTTGTTCAATCGGTTTATGTCTTTGATCTGTTCTATCTGAAAGTGCCAATATTCAGTTATTTTTGAATTTCAATCGCAATTTTTGATTTATTCTTACATCCGGTTATTTTTTTGCCACTTTTATACATTTAAAGCCGCAATAGAATTCAGAATGTGAAAAAAAGGATGTGCGTGCAAAATTATTATTAACCCTTTAGGTCTATTGATTAGTTTGATGTCGTTATTCGTGAATGGCATATGCTGTCATTCAAACGGAACAGGGGCTGAACAATCGTCTATGTAACGGGATAATTATCGGCGGAGCGTGACTGCATGGATTTCGGATCAACTTTTTTTTATAAGTACCAGCGATTTATCAAGACCCTCAAAATATATCTCCTCCTTGCCGGGCCGGGCCTAATCGTCATGCTGGCTGATAACGATGCCGGGGGCATCACCACCTATACCGTAACCGGAGCAAAATTCGGGTACGGGCTCATCTGGTTCCTGCTGCTGCTCCTGCCGGTGGCCTATGTCGTGCAGGAGATGACGGTGCGTCTCGGGGCGGTCACGAAAAGGGGGCATGCGGAGGCGATCTTCGATGCCTTCGGGTCGTTCTGGGGCTGGTTCTCGTTCCTCGATCTTGCCCTTGTAAACTGGCTGACGCTTGTGACGGAATTTATTGGTATGACTGCAGCCCTCGCCATCTTCGGCATCAATCCGCTGATCACGGTGGTTATCGTATCGGTCGTCATGATGCTGATGGTGCTGCAGGGAAAATACTGGACCTGGGAGAAGATAGCCATGCTCTTTGCTGCCCTCAATATTGTCTATATCCCGGCGGCATTCATGGTGCACCCCTCGGTGGGCCAGGTTCTTGCACAGGGGCTCCTCCCCCACTTCCCCGGGGGGTTCAACGGGACCCTGTTCTTCTTCCTGATGGCCAACATCGGCACAACGATCGCGCCGTGGATGATCTTCTTCCAGCAGAGCGCAGTTGTCGACAAGGGAATGAAGGAGAAGGATATCCCGTGGGGCCAGATGGATACGTTGATCGGATCTGCATTTACCGTCCTCGTGGCGATATTCGTCGTTGTGGTGGCAGGAACCGTGCTCTATGGCTCGGAAGTCGAGAGTGCAGCGCAGGCAGCAGGCATCCTGATAACCACCAACCCCTGGCTGGGGACGTTCATTGCCATCGGCCTTTTTAATGCCGGCTTCCTCGGTGCGATCTGTATCTCCCTTGCAAGCTCGTGGGCATTTGGTGAAGTATTCGGCTGGGCCCATTCGCTGAACCTGAAGATCCGCGAGGCCCCGTGGTTCTACTTATGTTATCTCTTTGCGCTCGTGAGCGCAGGTGCCGTCGTCCTGATACCCAATGCCCCGCTCGTCCTGATCACTCTGTTCGTCCAGGTCATCGCCGTGACCCTGTTGCCCGCGGCCCTGGTCTTTTTGATCCTGCTCCTGAACAACGAGGAGATCATGGGAAAATATAAAAATACCCTCTGGCAGAACATTGCCGGAACAACAATCGTTATCGCGATCATCGTCCTGTCCACCCTGTATGGTATCACGACCCTCTTCCCGGGGCTGATCTCATGATGGAGTATCGGGAGGTGCAGGTATGGTAACGCTCGAAAGTGTCTTTGGCATAAGGATCGGCAGCATGATCCGCGGGGGGGTGGACAAGATCCATGAGATCAATAAAAAATACGAGACGCCCCGGATCAAAATGTCACGGGGTGTCAGGATCGCGCTTGTCTTCCTGCGGCTCTACCTGATCCTGCTCGTACTGCTGCTTGGCTATAAATTCTGGACTTTGCTGAACTAACGGAGGGAAACGATGCAGACAGATATTGCTGTAACCGGAAAAAATGCCCAGAAACAGGACCGGGAATATCTCATGAGCACTCTGATCGGGGTGAGGGTGTACCTGGGCCAAAAGAAGATCGGCAGGCTTTCCGACATGATGATCATTGAGACCGGGAAACTTCCGGAAGTGAAAAACCTGATCATCACGCGCCCGTTCGGGGACCCGGCGCTTCTCGTTCCCTGGGACCGGGTGAAAACTCTTGAACCGGGACGCTGTGAAATTGATCTGGCGGAACTCAAAAAATACGAGACCGCACCCCCGGAGGATGCGATCCTTCTCTTTGACCATATCCTCAACAAGAAAGTACTCGACATGGAAGATGCCGAAGTCGAGATCGTGTACGATATCCATCTCATCAACCGGAACGGCCGGCTCTACGTGACGGAAGTCGATACATCCAGGTCAGCGCGCCTCCGCCGCCTCGGGCTGGGTTTTCTGTCCGGCATCCTGTACCCGCAGGAGGATCCCAAAGACACCGGCGTGATCTCCTGGATGTATATCCAGCCGCTCCCGCCCCAGATCAGTAGTTTCCGGGGAGATGTCAAGCTCAATATCCTCAAGGACAAACTTGCCGATATTCACCCGGTAGATCTCGCTGATATACTCGAAGAGCTCGACCATGACCAGCGCGTGATGGTCTTTGCCTCTCTCGAACATGAACAGGCTTCAGATACCCTTGAAGAGATAGAACCCCAGGTCCAGCGCGATATCATCTCATCCCTGACTACCGAGCAGGTGGGGCGTCTTCTCAATGATATGACACCCGGCCAAGCTGCCGATATTCTCTCGGTACTTCCCTCTTCGGAGGCTCACGAGATCCTTGAGGCCCTCAATAAGGACAATGCCAAAAAAATCCAGGCCATTATCGGGAAACAGGAAGAGAAGGTAATCCACTACACCACCCAGAAGATCCTGAAATTCCTGCCGGAAACCACGGTCGGTTATATCGAGAATGATTACCCGCGGCATGCGAGAGGAAAAGACGTCATCATGTACATTTATGTTGCCGAAAAGGACGATACCCTCCTTGGGGTCATCGATCTCAAGGAACTCCTCCAGGCCGACGACCAGGCATTGCTTAAGGATATTATGATCGAGAACGTGATCAGCCTGTCCACGGAGAGTACGCTCAAGGAAGCCTCGCAGGTCTTTGCCCGGTATGATTTCCGGGCGCTGCCCGTGATCGATGATAAAAATCATCTGGCTGGTGTAATTCCCTACCGCGATGTGATGAATCTCACCCACCATTTCGTGGAGTGACGTGTCCGCCACTGTGGCATCTAGTGAGGATCACCTCTCTCCTTTTTTTAACCCGTTTTCATTGATACTGTAGTTGCCGTTCTTTAAAAAAATCCAAAGGTTTACGCGGTTTGCATCCCAGATCATAGGTAATGGCCGCTACGGGAACCCCGTTTTCAAAGATCGTCAAATCCCTCGGCCTTGTTTTTGGGGATATCGGGACAAGCCCGATCTATACGGTTGGTGCCATCCTGCTCTTCCTGCTGCCCACTGCGGAAAACATCTTCGGGCTCCTCTCCCTGATCTCCTGGACTCTTTTCATCATCATCACGGTTCAGTACATCTGGCTTGCGATGTCGCTTTCCGACAAGGGCGAGGGTGGAACGATCGTTCTGAAGACCATCCTTGACACGCTTTTGAAACCCGGTGTTACGGCATCGGTCGTCTCCGTCCTGACGATAATCGGGGTCGCACTCTTTATCGGGGACGGGGTTATCACACCTGCTATCAGTATCCTGTCGGCAGTTGAGGGACTCCTCCTGATCCCGGGATTTGAAGAGGCCAGCAGTTTCACCATCCTCATTATTGCCGCTCTCATCGCGGTCGTGCTCTTCTTATTCCAGCGGCGGGGAACTGACCGGGTTGCCTGGGTTTTTGGACCCGTAATGCTGATCTGGTTTGGAACTCTTGCGCTCACCGGCGTAATTGCCATCATAAGTGCACCGCAGGTGTTGTATGCCCTGAGCCCTGTCTATGCCATAAATTTTCTCCTTGAGAACAGCTGGGGATCCCTTGTTGTCATGTCAGCCGTGATACTCTGCGTCACCGGGGGAGAGGCACTCTATGCCGATATGGGACACCTTGGCCGGGAACCCATCGTCAAGGGGTGGATGCTTGTCTTCCCCGCTCTTGTGCTCAGTTATTTCGGGCAGGGTGCGTATGTGCTGATGAGCGGCAATACCCACAATGTCCTCTTCTCAATGATCCATCACATCAGCCCCTTTCTCTATATCCCATTCCTCCTTTTGAGCATCTGTGCAACGGTCATCGCATCGCAGGCCATGATCTCCGGTATGTTCTCGATTGTGTACCAGGCAATGACGACCCGGATCTGCCCCAAGATGAAGGTCGAGTACACTTCGCCGGAACTGCGATCCCAGATCTATATCGATGCTGTCAACTGGATGCTGCTCGTGGCAGTACTCATCGTCATGTTCGAGTTCGGGTCATCGGAGAATCTTGCCGCGGCCTACGGGCTTGCCGTCTCGGGATCGATGATGATCTCTGCCATCATGATGGCGCTCATCTTTCTCCTGCAAAAAGATCCTGTCAAGATGCTCTGCGCCGGTGCCCTTATCGTGATCGACTTTTTTTTCTTTATCGCGACGCTGCTGAAGATCCCCCACGGGGCATACTTCTCGTTCATCCTCGCCGCAATCCCCCTCATTCTCATCATTGCGTACATTCGCGGACAGGAACGGCTCCATGAGATCATCAAACCCATTCAGCTCGAAGAGTTCCTGCAGCGGTACCAGAAGAGCTACAGCACACTCCCCAAGATCCGGGGAACCGCGCTCTACTTCATCAGCGATGTCGAGAACCTCTCGCCCTATGTGGGCCAGATCTTTTTCCAGAATGAGATTATGTACGAGAATAATGTCCTTGTCTGTATCAGGGCCACGGAGAAACCATTCGGGGTGAAAACGGAACTCGACCAGAACCTCGCAGCCGGCCTGCAGCTCTTTACGGTAACTTCAGGGTATATGGAAGTGATCGATGTGGTAGCATTACTGCAGGAACGGGGAATTGACGAAAAGACGATATTCTATGGAATCGAGACCATCGTGAGTGACAAGTTCTTCTGGAAGATCTACAGTATCATCAAGAAAGTATCCCCGCCGTTCGTCCAGTTCTATACCCTGCCTCCGGAGAAGATGCACGGTGTTGTCATGCGGGTTGTGATGTAACGGATCTCATCCGTGCCCGAAAAAAGGAAAAGATCTGTCGGGTCGGCACTCTCTTCTCATTGGGATCTGTCGGTGCCTGGCGAAACGCCATTAAACCCCCTTCGCTTACGCCCCTGATGTACCTACCTATCCTTCCACATCAGCCAGACTGCATACAACATCGAGAGGCACGCGAGGAGGAAGATTACCGCGTGCAGGCCGGCCGATATGTTCAGGGAGAAGATACGGTCGATATCGAAGATGACGAACAGGGCAAACGTGATCGCAATAAAGCCGCCATACATTTTCCTCTTCTGCAACGCGATGAGCAGGGCGAGGATTGCTATTACCCCTTCAACAAACGTTGCAATAAGCTGGATTGATTCGGATAACTGCATTGTGCTCCTGTTACGGTATTATTCTCCGCGGAAAGGTTAAAAGCAGATATCAGATATGGCAATGCCCGCCGTGTTTCTCAAAATACTGCTGGTGATAGTCTTCGGCCAGGTAAAACTCCGCAGCCGGCTGGATGACCGTTACGATCTTGCCAAACCCGAATCTTCCGGAGACTTCCTGGTCCAGCTTCGATGCCCGCGCCATCTTTGCCTGATCGGAGTCATGGTAAAAGATGATCGACCGGTAATTGGGCCCGACATCCGGCCCCTGGCGGTTGAGCTGCGTGGGATCGTGGATCGACCAGAACACTTCGAGAAGCTGCTGGTAGCTGACCCTGACCGGGTCGAAGGTTACCCGGGCGACCTCGGCATGACCGGTCTCACCGGAACAGACCTGCTCGTACGTGGGGTCTTTCCGGAATCCTCCCATATACCCGACTGCGGTACCGACCACGCCGTCAACCTTCCGAAAGGCCGCCTCCACGCCCCAGAAACAACCGGCCCCGAACGTGGCGGTTTTTATCATCTCCGCTTCTGCCATTGTGTACTCCCGTATCCTCTTGGAACTGCCGGACGAATAAGACTCTCCCGCCCGGACATTCCCGGCGGGTCATATTTTAATGGGGTAAGTCTCAATTTTATCTATGAAACAACTGACCCGGCCGGTAACCGGCCGTATGCTTGCAGGGGTATGCGCGGGAATCGGGGAGCACCTCGATGTCGACCCGACCGTGGTGCGACTGGTATGGGCAGCCCTGACCATCCTGTCCCTGGGCACTGGTGTCCTTGTCTATATTATTGCATGGATCCTCATTCCGGAAGTCCCACAGGATCCCACGGTAACTCTCCCCCCTGCCTGACCGCAGCCCGGACTAACAATTCATCATTAACCAGCACAAACATGTAAGCAGGCAACCCATGAAGATCCTCTTTGTTGTCTGTGGTGAAGGGCTCGGGCACGCGTCCCGCAGCCTCCACCTCGGGCACTACATGCAGCAGGAAGGCCACACCATCCATTTTGCCGGGTACGGCAAATCCTACGATTTCATGCAGCAGCACGGGTGTTCGAACCTTCACCAGATCCATCGCGAGGTCTGCCTGGAGGGGGTAGGGGGATTTTTCGACCTGAAAAAGACCCTCTGGTGCTCCCGCACCATCCCCCTCGACCTGCTCAAATCAGCAGCAGGGGTGAGCCGCCTTCTCAAGCGCCACAAATTCGACTGTATTGTCTGCGACACGATGTATGGCGGGATATTTTCAGGATGGATCCGCAGGGTCCCGGTAGTCTTCATCACCAACCAGACCCATTTCAATGGTCATAACGATAAGAGCAATGCAGTCTGGATGGTACTTAACCTCCTGATCCGGCGTTACCTGCGTCTCGCCAGCCACATCATCATCCCGGACTATCCCCCACCGGATACTGTGAGCGAATATAATATCCGGGTCTCCCGGAACGAGAAAAGACGTACCACTTTTACCGGTCCGTTCTATGACTTCGATCCCTCGCGGTATGACTACGGCCAGAAGACTATCTTCACCAGTTTCGGTGGTGAGCCCTACAAGCTCCCGATGTATAACCTGCTCAAAACAATTGCCGACCAGCACAAGGAAGAGTTCTTCGATGTTTTTTATACCGGCCCCGTCCTTCCTGAATCTTCGGACAATTACGCTTCCCACGGGTACGTTCCCAACCTTTACGAGCACCTTGCCCAGGCGAAGATCGCGATCGTCCACGGGGGCTTAACAACACTCCACGAAGCCCTGCTCTTTGAAAAACCCGTGCTGATCATCCTTGACCCGAACCATCCCGAACAGCAGAACAATGCCCGGAAGATCGTGGACATAGGAGCCGGTATTGCCATCGATGGCAGGACGGTCACACGGGAGATCCTTGAACAGAAGATTGCTGAGACGATGACGATAACCCCCAAGCCTTTCCGGTCTGCCCACGTCGAATTCAATGGACGAAAAACCGCCGCGGCGATTATTTCAGAGCTGTGCAACAAGCGGCAGGCTAACGTGCGGGGACGATAAAAACATTCTTAAAAAGGACCTGTATGGCGGAACAAAAAGAAATCAGTCCCATCAAAGTGATCGAAGAACTCCACATCTGTCCTTCGTGTGGATATGATCTCGGGTTTCATACTTCGTTTCTCAACGTGAATTCCAGTAAGGACAATCCCATCAAGTCAACCAAAGAAGTCTTCCGTGTCATTCTCATCTGCCCGGAGTGCAGGGCGCGGTATGATGTGGGGTGGAGGGTTTCATTCGTTGAACCTGAAAGCCGGTTTGTGAAAACCACGATCATCTCTCCGGTAAATCCATGAACGGGCAGATCTGCAATCACAATTTTCTCTTTATGCCGGACCGGTGTTCAATGGTATGATGCAGTGCGCCGAATGCAAAGGCAAGGGCCGGTGCGGTCTGCCACGGTGTCCGATCGTCAGCCGGTTCCATACGCAGGTACAGATCAGACCCGTGAGCAGTTACCAGGGAACCGCTCCCTCCGTTTTTATCGGAAGTTTCGGGTATCCGGACGTGAGTGGCGGCCCGCTCATGATCAATGATTCCGATAATCCCCCGGACTGGATACACAAGGATCTCGGGATAGAGGATATTGTTGCGATTCGTGCCCGCACTATCCGAGGGAACTCGCACCTGCCCTCGGTTGCTGATAACCTGCAGGAAATAGCGATCTCGGCAATTCCGCTGGATGTTGATGTGGCGTTCGAAAAACCGGTTGCATTCAGCCTCAGCTTTGACGGCACGGTTGCGCCGGTCGGCTTCTCCGGCCCGGTACGGTCCATGGATGTGATCGGGAGTGCAAGAGTTGAACGGGCAGTAGACCGGATCACCTCTGATACGGATCTGCCGGCAACTGAAGCTGCAGTCTCCCTCATGGAGTCGGATATCGACGTTTACCAGATCGCGAAACTGATGACAGCCGGGCTCCTGGGTAAGCGGCGCACGTTCGTTCCCACCCGCTGGGCGATCACCGCAGTCGATGACACCCTCTCGAAAAGTCTCAAAAAGGAGATTGCCCGCTTCCCCCCTATCGGGGAGATCTCGGTCTTCTCTGCGGAGATCTACGGGAACAGGATCGTCTGCCTGCTCGTCCCGGGCGATTACCGGTACGAGATGATCGAGATCTGGGGCAGGCGGACGCTCTGGGCGGGCGATGAGGAAGTGATCGTGCAGGACCGTGAAAATGCGACCAAGAGCGGGTACTCGCCAATCTCCGGCGCATATTATTCCGCCCGTCTTGCGGTCTGCGAGTATCTCGTTAAGATCCGACGGTCTGCCCGGATTGTGGTGATCCGAAGCATCTCAAGCGATTACTGGGCCCCGCTCGGTACCTGGGTGATCCGGGAGGCAACCCGGAAAGCGATGGCAGATCTGCCTGTTACCTGCCTGTCGCTTGACGAAGGTGTCCGGAGGGCCTGTGCAGCAACCGGATCGGACAGATGGGTGTCTCATAGCACCCTTATCCCTGAAATGAAAGCGCAGCGCACCCTGTTTCAATTCTGATATGCCTGTGCTGAATTTGCCTGCCGCTTATAGCGCTCGCGGATACTCCCGATGGTCTCGATCTCGGTGAGATCCTTATCGTCGCGGATCCGGATGAACCGGGGGAACCTGAGTGCAAACCCCCCCTCGTAATTCTGGCTTGCCTGCAGTTCGGCATACCCGACTTCAAAAACGAGCGATGGCTCAAATGTCACTTCTTTACCCGATTTCCGGATCACACCCTCCTTCAGCAGATCGTACACTTCGGCCAGCTGTTCGTCAGAGAACCCGGTTGCAACCCTGCTTAATGGGACGAGTTTTCCTGCATCCTGGCAGGCTACAAGGAACGATCCAAAAACATGCGCCCGTTTCCCCTCGCCCCATTCTGCCCCGATGACCGCGAGGTCAAGTGTGTCCACCTGAGGCTTGATCTTGATCCAGTTCTTTCCCCTCTGCCCTGGAGTGTAGGGGGACGAAGGCACCTTGATCATGATCCCTTCATGACCGGCAGCAAGCGCATCAGCGTACATTTTCTCTATTATCACTTGGTCGCTGCTCGTTACCTGGGGTGCCACGAACTGGCGGACCGTACTTTCCAGTCGTTTCCGTCGCTCGGAGAAAGGCAGGTCGATGAGGGTTTCACCGTCGAGATATAGGATGTCGAAGACATTGGGGACCATCTCGATTGCCCCGGTTGCCTCGGCCACATCATGCCGGCGGCGGAACCTGCGCAGCACGGACTGGAAAGGCATGGGTTTACCACCTTTAACGGCAATGACCTCGCCATCAAGGATCACGTCGTGATCGGTTGCCATCATCAGCTGCTCTATCACATCCGGCAGGGCTGCGGTCACGTCCTCGAGCCTGCGGGAGTAGAGCCGGGCCCAGTTGCCTTTCTTGTGGAACTGGAACCGGGAGCCGTCATATTTGTACTCGGCGGCAATTTCCCCGTGCTCCTGGATCATTTCGGGAATGGTACCCTGCTGGGCAAGCATCATCCGTAACGGGTGGAACGGCGTGATGCGGACTTCGCCGAGGGCATCCGGTCCGATCTTTGCAAGCCGCGCAACTTCGCCCATATCGTTGAGCGCCTGCATAGCATGCTCCACGAGGTCTGAGTCCACGCCAAATGCTTTTGCGATCGCCTCCCGCACACTGCCTTCCCCGACACCAATCCGGAGCTCTTCGAGCATGATCCGGGCAAGGTACCGGCCCTCAAGCGGGTGGGCGTTTGCGAGCAACCGTCGGACTTCGAGCAGTTTCTCCCGCTGGGATTTTTTCCCCTCCTGCCCGGCAATACTGACAAGGGCACGGTAGACATGCACCAGATCAAGTTCTTCGTGGAAGAATGTCATCTGGGATTTTGCGAGCAGCAGTTCTTCGACCGCCCGGCCGACATCTCCGGTAACATTGATCCGCTCGATCACTTCCTCTTTTTTTATGCCTGCCACGTACCCGATCGCCTCATAGAGCAGGTTCGGGCCTATGCCGAGTTTCTGCGAACTCCAGTCAGGAAAAATCCTGCCCATAACAAAGCGGACAAAGACCGGCAGTTCCTCGTCAGAGAGCCCGGGAAGGACACTGCTTATGATCCCAATCATATCAAGCCGGCCGGCTGTACCTTCGAGCCGTTCGCAGCACCGGGAAAAATCCATAAAGAGCATGGCGTAACTTGCCTGAGATGTTGCTTTGGGGCATGGATTAACGTTTTGTTTTTCCGGCCCGGTGGCAACACCTGCTATTCCGGCCACGTGTCTGACCAAAGAACTGAGAGTAATGTGTGATTTTATATATCCCGGCAGGTTTTGATGACTGTCGTTATAACCGGAGACACTGGGGCCCATCAGAAGTGGTCCCCTCCTGAGTGGCGACGATCACCCGGTTCTCCTCGTAAAAGAGACCAAGGCCCTCCCGGGCGCTCCCCATCGCTTTCTCCGGTGTATTGTTCATCTCGCTTAAGTGGGCGAGGATGACGTGCGGGACATCTTTCCCGAAGCCCTGCAGGCATGCAGCCGCTGCCGGGTTCGAGAGGTGTCCCCGCTTCGAACGGATGCGGCGTTTGAGGGACTCCGGGTAAGGGCCGTTCTCAAGCATATCCGGGCAGTGATTGCTTTCGAGCACAATCCCGTCGCAGACCCTGAGCAGGTCCAGCATCCTTGGCGTCAGGATGCCCGTATCGGTGCAGTACCCGATCCGGCAGTCTCCCTCGGTGATGATGAACCCGCACGGCTCAGCAGCATCGTGGGATGTGGCAAACGGCTCGATTAAAAAATCCCCGATCCTGAATGGTTCATGGTACCGGCACACCCGGCTCTCCAGCGGTTTTGAGGAAGTGCGCCGGTGATTCAGGAAATCGGCAAGCGTACCTTCCGTTGCATAGACCGGCAGTTCCAGCTTGCGGCAGAGAACATCGAGTCCCCGGACATGATCCCCGTGCTCGTGGGTGACGATGATTGCCTGAATCTGTTCCGGATCAAGCCCGGCCCGGCCCATGCGCAGGAGTGTCTCCCTGGCACTCAAACCGGCATCGACGAGGATGCTTCCCCCGCATCCCTCGAGGACAACGGAGTTCCCTTTACTCCCGCTTGCAAGAACGGTGCAACGCATTGTCTCATTATTCGTCGTGCTCGTATTAGAGTCTGTTACCTCTGCTGCAGGGAGCCGGGATAAAAAATAAAACGGGAATGGATCTGCGGGAAAGATCCTTAAAAAAAGACTTGAGTAACCGTTATTTCTTTGGCCTGAGCGCCTCGTACTCGGCAAGGACCGGGGCGATCGTCTTTGTGGATATGGAACGCCGCACAAGTGCGGTGAGTTTGCGGCAGTAGTGGATATGGGCCATCTGGAAGCTGACGATAAGACCGAAACAGAAACAGGTTACAATGACCAGGGAATAACTGACAAAATCTACCATGCTTTTTCCTCCTGTTATGTCTCCCGCTGGAGTTCGTCAACGATCGGGATGACCGAGTCTGCGTCGGAACATTCTTTTGCAACAATCATGAATCGCCGTGTATAGTGCATGATCAGGAGCTGGTATCCGAGGATCAGGCCGATGGCGAACGTGAGGATCCCGATCCCGATATAAATCAGAATATCCGTGAAAAGTTCAGGCATAGCGTATCTCAATGACTGTTACTTTAGACAACCTGATAAATTTATTGACTGGATTTTGACGTTCTGCTAGTACGTGGATGGAAGTGGCTCTGATCCCGGTAAGGACCGGGGAATCCTGGGCAAGACCCAGTTTCTCACACGATCTCCTCGTGATCAGGATAAAAAGCGGGGAACCGCAGTTCACCTTCCTGAAAGGAAACCTCAAAAAACCTTCGTGACATGAAAATTACCGAAGCATCGTCAAACAATAAATTTAAGTTAATAACATAAAAAAGTAAAAGAAAAATAATAAATAAATCTGGAATGAACGTATTCAGTTAATGGACCGCATATTATCGGATCGCGCTGTCAAGATAATCGTCCTGATTGTCGGGGTCATCCTGATCATCGATATGGTTAATGTTTTTTTTGTGGGAGGTCCATCTGCGGCTTCTCTCGTTATTAAACCCGGATCTGTGGCTTCCGGTTCCGAAATATCCTCCAGTGCAGCAACCAGGCCAACCCCGGGAAATATATCCGGCACGCAGAACACAGAGAGTTCATCAGGTTCCGTCCCGGCAATTTACGTTCCTACAAAAGCAACACCCGTCCCGACGGTCCCGTATGTCATCGAGGTAACGCCCATCCGGGATACGACCACTACTGCTCCCCTGAGAGCTACCCCGCCCCCGACGCAGGCAGCCCCGGAAGAGGATACCTATGCATTGATTTACTCGGGTGATCTTTCCTATCTCCCGACAAACGCTCCCACGGCAGTGGCATTCAACGTGGTAAACCCCCCCCTGGTTATCAAATTCACTGTCGACCCCGTAATGACGAGCCATATCTCGGTTTCTATCAACCGGTCGGCAAAGAAGACCGGGCCTTCTTCTACGGATACTTTTTACAATACAACCTATCCTTCGGAAGAGTCCCGGTTCACCGTTACGGTCTACGACAAGGAGACCGGTGGGAAACTCGACCAGGACGGGTACGGAGGTCTTTTTGATCAGGACACCGAAAATACGTTCATTATACGCAAACCCGGAAGTTACCTGATCCAGTTTGAAGGTGTGCAGTCTACTGTCCACGTTGATATGCTGTTAAAGAAAGAAGGAAACATTGCATAACATCTCTATTTAGGAATTCTCCTCTTTTTTTTGTAAATGCGATCCTGATGTCGTTTTCAACCTGGCATCTACCCGGATGAGGCTTTTCAGATACCGGAACCGCCGTCCCTTACCCCCCGGGGCAACCTCTGCAGATGCGGCAACGGATCCGAGAGGAGCCGGAACGGATTGTTCATATCCCGGAAACTCCGGTTTTTACGGTATGAACCTGCGGGTAATCCCAAAAGAGAACGTTTTTCTGGCAACTCTTTGTTCCGGATGGGGGGAACAATAAAGAAACCATGAATTGCTGAACGCAACGTTCCGCCCGGTACCATTTCCTGCAGCATATACAAAAAACCCTGTAAGATCAGAACGGGAAGACCCGGCTCACTACAATGAGGATGAGGATAAAAGCCGCAAGCAGGATGGCCATGAGTACATCCGGTTTACCAAACGTCTGTGATTTGTAACAGGAATGGGACGCTGACTGGCGAAATCCCCTGGCCTGCATTGCATCGGCAGTATGTTTCGAGCGTTTGAGCAGGGATACGGTAACCGGTATGAAGAGCGCCGCGAGCTTGTCCCGGTTGCGGATAAAATTCCCCCGGTCCAGTTCGAGACCCCGGGAGCGCTGGGCATCCATGATCTGCCGGGTATCATCCGTAAGGGACGTTGTTGACTGGAGAGCATACCGGAGCGAGAAGGTGAGGGTGGGGGGGATCCTCATACCCCGGAGGCTTCTCGTGAAATCGTCGTGCGAGGTGGTCATGAGGAAGAGGAACGATATCCCGACAAGAACGAGGAGCCGGAAACCCATTGCCGTGGCGAAAATTACTCCTGCCTGGGTAACTTCGGGATGAAGAAAACCGACCTGCGCAGAGAACCAGACCGGGCCTCCTGAAACTTTCGAGAAGAAACTGTCGAGAACGATGACAAGGATGAATATGGGCGAGACCAGGGTAAGTGCACGCAGGAACCTGTTCATGATCCCGGAATTGAAGGCAAGCACCAGTTCAAAGAGAAAGGCGAGGACCAGTACCGGAAGTGAACTGAACACAAGGGCGACAATGCTCATAAAAATGAGTGCCAGGAGTTTTGTCCGGGGATCGAGACGGTGCAGGAACGAGTCCCCGGGATGGAACCGGAGAAGTTCCAACCGCCGGAGTTTCCGTCGTTTCTTTCCTTTTTCCGGAAGATCGCCTTCAGGAGTCACCGGATGATTCACCCCCGGCCAGGTTAACTACCCGGGATCCGCGAGATTTTCGCTCATCGGTGTCAATGTGACCGGCCGAGATCCGGATGAACCGGTCCCCGCATGCCGCCCCGAATTCCTCGTCATGGGTGGCAACAATGACCGTTTTCTTAATATCGCATAACCCCCGGAGAAATACGGTGAATGCGCTTTTGAGATCCTGGTCGAGACCGAACGTGGGTTCGTCAAGGATGATGACCGGGGTATCCATCGTGAGAATGCCTGCGAGTGCAACCCTCTGTTTCTCTCCGCCCGAAAGACCGAGAGGGGGCGTGGAAGGATCGATATGCGAAAGAGAGCACTGGTCACGTATCTTTAGAATAATCTTTCCAATCTCCTCATCTGCCATCCCGAGATTGCGGGGACCGAATGCAAGTTCGTCAGTAATGGTGCTCTCGAAGAGCTGGTGATCGGCATGCTGGTTGAGGAGGCCTACTGCATGTGCCGCGCCTGCTACGGTTTTTTTCCTGAGCGGTTCTGCCCCGAGAAATACACTCCCGCGATCCGGAATGAGGAGGCCGTTGCAGTGTTTTAAGAGGGTAGTTTTTCCCGAACCGTTCGCCCCTGTGATAACCGTAAGTTCCCCGGGATAGAAGTCGAGGGTGATCCCGTCAAGGACGGTTGTCTTTGCACCGGGATACCGGTAACACACGTCCCGGAGCGAGAGGGTGGGGGTGCAAACCTTCCCGGAGGGATTTGTGGAAATCTCCTGTGGGGGTATCTCCTGTACAGAAGCCCGTGCCCCCTCGGACGAACGGTTCAGGGTGGACGGGAGATCCCAGGTACTGCACGGTTGAATGGGCAGATCGCGTTTCTTATCGGACAGGATCGTCCCTGCCTCCATCACGATGATGCGGTCGGTCATGGGGAGCAGGTATCCCGTCCGGTGCTCAAAAACGATGATGGTGATCGAGAGACTTTTCCTGAGGTCGGAGAGGAGTTCCGCAAGATTTTGTGCAGAGGCGGCATCGATACCGGAGAACGGTTCGTCCATGACCAGAAGGGAAGGCTGCATGGCGATGACCGAAGCTATCGCCACCCGCTGCCGTTCGCCCCACGAGAGATCACTGATCGGCCTTCCCATGAGGTGTCCGATCTGAAGGAGAGCGGTGGTCTGGTCCAGCCGTGCCCGGATCTCCTGCTGCGGATAATTCAGGATCTCAAGGCCGAACGCGATCTCGCTCTCCACATCTGCCGTGACCAGCTGGTACCCGGGATCCTGGAATACCATACCGACATGCGGGGCGAAGTCAGGGGTATCGTATTCCCTTGTGTTCATCCCATGGACGATGACCGATCCCTCCATGGTCCCGTTCGTTGCATGGGGAATGAGACCGTTCAGGCACCGGGCCAGGGTGGATTTCCCGGAACCGCTCGGGCCGGTGATCAGCGTGAATTCCCCCGGTTGTATGGTGAGATTGAGATGATGGAGTGCTGTCACGCTCCTTCCCGACAGGGTTTCCGGGTACCGGAACGAGAGATCCCGGATGAGAACCACGGGATCAGGACTTGTCACGGGTGATCACTCCGGCTTTTAAGAGACGGCTCAGGACCAGGGCAGCAATAATACCCCCGAGTCCCCCGAAGATGAAATGGGTTATGGACGCGGTGCCGATCCCGATGATGATGAATGCCGCGGGAATACCGAGGAAGGTCTGGAGGACAAAGTTCACTACCATCTTTGCAAGATTGCCTGCGGCTCCCGCGATGAACCCGGCAGCCGGATGATCCAGCCGGTAGAAAAAGAGGAGCCCGACAAGATCGATTATCCCCCCGAGTGCGAGATAGATGAAGAGGTTGAAGATATGGAGGGTATTGAACCCGAAGAGAGTGGCGAGGATTCCCGAGATGAACCCGATATACGTCCCTGCTCCCGGTTTTTTCACGATCCCGACCCCGATGATGACCGGGACCACCCAGTAGATGCCCGTATGCCCGGGGATCTTAATGGGAAGAGAGAAGGTTGAGTTCAGGACTACGATGAGTGCGGCGCAGAGCGAGAGAAGGGCGATCTCGTGCAGGGAAAAATACGGTTTTTTTATCGCCATTTATCAGGTCCTCACGAATTCTGACCGGACCCTCAGGGTGAAATTGTCCGGCTGCGGGCGATCCACTGCCACCAGGAGGAGCATCTCGTTGCCCGGTTCAGCCCCGGTGGCAGTAACGTAAAACACGCCATCCAGGTCCGAAGTTTTCGTCACGGTCCCCATCCGCTTCGAGAGATCGGATGTGATGTGCAGGGACCCCTCGCCGCTCCCCTGCGGAGGATAGTACCTGAGTGTGCAGGTTGTCGCCGTCAGGCCATTGTAATCAGCCTGCTGGTTGTTGGAAATTGCAATCGTATACTGGCGTGCATCTGAGCGGGCGAGCGGTGTTGCCGCAGGCATGGAGGATCCCGCGGTGGCAGTGCCGGTGACCTCGAAACCGCAGTTGTTGAATCCGGTCTGGCGGTTCGTCCGCGCAGAGTGGGTGCCGGTTCCCGGGCTGTACACCCCAAATACGGCCCTGCCGTCAAGGTCGGTAAAATTGTAGGTAATCCGGACCGAGCCGATCTTCTTCACGTTGGGATCGCCACTGACCGGGGTTGCGTTCAGGTCAACGAACATCAGGTACCAGGTCTCGTTATCCAGGACACCCTGTCCCGGTCCGATTCCCAGGGGATCGTAACCGGGGCGCCAGGACTGAGGGCCGTACAGGAACCCGGCTTTGGAAAACAGCTGATCGATACGGGTTCCCGGCGTCACGACCGTGGGGCTCTGGGGGAAAAGCGTCTCTCCAAACTGGTCCAGTACAACCATTACCCCGAGAAAACACCCGATCAGGACAAACACGAGTCCGACCCGGGAACGAAAGTCCATATCAATCCCGTTTGTCTTCTACCAGCAGGCCACCTTCTTCCTTAACGAAGAGGACGGTCTTGCCGAAAACCGGGCAGGTGCGGGGAGCTTTGTCAGGCCGTAACTGCACGGTGCCCGTGGTGAACTGTCGTCCGTCAAGAGTGCAGACTTCATCAACACCATTCTGGAAAAGATCTTCCACGGTACAGGTACCAACTAATTCCCGGATCTTTCCTTTCTGGAGATAGCGCCCGTCGCATTTTGCATAGGCAAGGCCGAGACCTGCCATTGCGCCAATCACGCCGTCCTCTGTGCCCCCGAGACCTTTGAGCCGGATATTCAGATTTTTTGCCAGCGTACGTGCCCGATCCTGGGTGAGAATGGTACATTTTGCATCCTGCCCGTAGGCGATGAGCGACGATGTGATCTGATCTGTGGAAGCTACCGCAAGACCGGGATCGCTCCCTTCGAGGAAATCCCCGAGCATGACCTGTTCCGCAAGCTCGAAGAGATGATCCATCGCTTCGTCCCCGTCGGCCTGCACATGGATGACAGCATCGCTGTTATGCGAGGTATAGGGAATATCCGGGTGCACGTAGAGCTGGTGGCGGGTGACCCCGAAAACCGGATAATCTGCAACAACGGTGTCTGCGATGGCCCGGGCCAGTTTCCCGGTTCCCCGGGGGCCCGTGAGGGTATCGGTATCATCAATACAAATGTAGATCATAGGAGCATCTCCCTGTACTGTGGGACAGATAATACATAATGTTTGTTAATTTGTTATATTTGTTCAATTTATGTAATTGATTCCGGATAAGGAAACGGGTATGACCCGGGTAGTTGTCAGCGCCTGGGACAGGAGTTATACCGGAATAGTATCAGAAACCCAGTATTCCGTCGCTGGACAGGTATACGGGAATGTCTTTTTTTATATATCTTCCACGGATATTGTCCGGGTTTTCCGATCGGATCCTGTTGATCAGATCCATCGGATCGTCCGGCAGGGAAATACCGGTTTTTCTGGCTTCTTCGATAAGGATTGGGATCGAATCGAAGAGATCGGATCCGGCTGCCATGGTGCAGAGCAGGTGAGCATCCAGAGTACGCAGAAACTCCAGGGTCTCCTGTGCGAACCGTACTTTCCGCATTGCTTTTTTCTCTATTGAGCAGATATTTGCCTTTGAAGTACCGAGAATATCCGCTATCTGCTGCAGAGTCATCCCGTGTTTTCGGTACCGCAATACCTCTTTCTGCCGTTCTGTGAACAGGGTTTCCCGCATACGGATGTTTACACCTGTATCGTCTGGTTATCTTCAAAGAGCAAAAACGCCTGTATTCATTGCCTGTACGGTTGCATTGTTGCAGATTCGCAGTTGTCCCATGGCATGGTACTGTTGCCGGATTTACGAGAGCACGCCGGAACGTTCCCGGTATCACGGATATCCGGCCGGTACCGCTGACAGGACATTATTTTCACTACTTCTCTACAATCTTTTAATCAATACTATATATTGAACTTTTTGATAAGGTAAAATAAAATATATTATTAATGTGCCGGATCGTGTTCCAGGAAAGCCCGGACAGAACGGATCATATCCGTAAATTCCCCGGCCCGTGGCGTGTCTTTTGCAAACCCCACCGCACTGCACCGGTCCAGGACAAACCGTATCTGCTCAAAATCTCCTGTGCAGGAAGCGATGAGCGGTTCCAGCTCCCCGCTGGTCAGTTCATCGCCACTCCCGCTCTCGTACGAAAGAAAAACCCGGAGAGCGCGGCCGGTCTTCCGGTACGCTTCCGGATAATTGCCCCGGGCCGCATCCTGCTCTGCATCGTCAAGGATGTCCCCTGCGATCTCTCTGGAGGATTTTTTGGACCCAGCCCCCGGGATCAATTCCCGGGGTACTGTTCTCTCCTCCTGCCGGAACCGGGCAAGGTACCAGATCCCGGCAGATATGAGAAGGATACAGACAAACCCGATGACCGGGATCGCAGATGCAAGAGGATCGTCCGGGTTCTCCCCGTCAACAGCGGTGACAGTACCGTTCAGTATTTCTGCTTTCAGGTGGAGATTACGGCTCTTTGCATCTGAAAAGGTGAGATCAACGGTCTTTTTGAGAGATGTGAAATTGACCTGTGTCCGGGTGCGGATGAATCCTCTCTCCGCGCTCCTGTTACCATACTCGCGGTATGTTCTATTCTCCAGCAGCGCATCGGGAAGATGAACGGAAACATCGGAGCTCTCTTCAGCGAAGAGGACACGGGTCTCCCGGACTGCCCCCTGGACAATTACCTTTTTTGTCCCGGATGAATATGTCAATAAAAATTTTCCGGAGCGGTTCGAGACCGGGTTGATATCGGGTGTTCCTAGCTTAAAACCGGCTCCTTTCAATTCATTGTCCAGGGGGATTATGAGCGGGTCTGCGAGAATGTATCCCAGCAGTGCATCATCGTTGTTCCGGGATTGGTTGCTCTCTTCTGCCATCTGGTTTTTGAGGGCTGATGTGTCCTGCGGCATCTGGTTGTTCTGGACTGCCGCAGCCGGGCTTTCTTTTGGGTCTTCCTTTTTTGGGCTTTCCTGCGGGGCGGAGCCGGCAGATGAAGTTCCTGCCGCCGGATCTGCAATGTCGGTGCCGGCAAGGGCCACCGTGTCCGTCTTTTCCTCGTCAATCTTCGTGACGAAATGGATTGTTATTCCTCCCAGGGTGGACAGTCTCCCGCCGTCTTCCGGGTAACTGAACGTAATGGTGAGATGGTAATCTGCCGGGATATCCGACCTTCCTACAGGGAGCATTACCGTGCGTTTTTCCGTAAACGCGGAGAAGCTCCGGGAATTGACGCTTGCACGGGAAGATTCAGATCCGGCCGCCCCGGCATTGACCGGGACCGAAGCGAGTTTCAGCGTCCCGGTAATATCATGATCATAAGTACTTACCAACGTTATGGGGATTGCAGCTTCTTCTCCGGTCAGGACCGTATACCCGCTCTGCGGTGTCGAGAGGATGACTTCTGCAGCACTGGCGGCAGGTATCAAGAGAAAAACGATGACCAGAAAAACCGCTGCCCACAATCTCATAGGTTTTTTTCCTCCGTTGCATGACCTGGACTGACTTCCCTGTATTCTTCAGCCGCAAAAGAAAGACCGGTCCCGGTATATCTTCACGTTTAACGGAACGGGTAACCGGCATCAGTATAGATATATTTACTAACTCTTAAAATAAAAAAAGTTACTTGAAACGATTAGTAAATATCAATCAATTAACTATCCTGAACTCTAGGGATACGGGGCAATAGTTCATGAACAATCTGAAATCAGGATCTCACTACCGGAAAGTATGGGTGCCGGTTGCTCTTGTTTTTTTACTCCTGGCATGCTGTACCCTGCCCGCAGCAGCTGATGACAGTTCTACGGCGCTCGGGGTAATCCCGGCGAAAAGCGAGATGAGCAATCTTGCCTTTGCGAACCAGCCGACCGGGTATTATTATTTCAAGTTCAACCAGGCCGGCACCGGCGGGCTCAATGCGGTCCATATCGCGTCGGGTTCATCAACGTCGCCGAATTATGGTGATGTTACTACAACAAAATCCCAGTCCGGGACATTCTATGTCACGGATACGGGGGGGAGGGGATACCAGGACGAGGCCATCCTCCTGGTTGCCGTGAAAGGAAATATCCCGGACAATTTTGCCATCCACATAAAATCCAGCGGATATTCCTGGACCCCCACGGGAGCCCTGGGAAAACAACCTGACCTTGCAAATACAACCTATCATTCCGGTGCCGTGGACAGCACGTTTACCAAATCCCAGTTTGTCTATGGATCACAGGCATGGAAACCTGCCGGGAGCAACCCGCCGGCAGATTACCCGCTCTATTACGGGCAGGACACGACCGATCCCACCAGCAAGTTCAAGCTTATGTTCGTGGATCTCAAGGCGGGGCCCCTTGGCCCCAACGGGGCTATTGACTTAGCAACGCTCCATGACCGCGGGGCGGTAAAAGTCGAGTACACCCTTGAGAACCTAGATTCGGTTGCCACCTTCAACACCTATGCCTGGAACGATAATACCAACCAGGGAAAAGGTATCTCGTGGACGAACATGCTCGTCGGGACCGGGTGCAGCGGTTATACCGTTCTCGGGACGGATTACGCTGACCGGGCCTCCGAGTTCCCGACTGCGGCAGGCAGCGTCCCGGTTTACAATGCACCGTCAACAAATTTCAATGCAAACGTGACCTCAGGAGCTGCGCCGCTTATCGTGCAGTTCACCGATACCACGTCTCCCCAGCAGCTCAAAACATGGGCCTGGGACTTTGGTGACGGGAGTACATCCACCGAGGAGAATCCGGTACATACGTACACAACTGCGGGGACGTATACCGTTGCCCTGACCGGGACGACTCACCAGGGAATGAGCGGTACAAAGACTCAACCGGCATATATAACGGTCTCATCCTCATTAACAGGAAGTTCAGCCGGGTCTTCCGGTTCTTCCGGTGGAGCTGGCGGGGATGGCGGGAGCAGCGATTCCGGAACCGGCAGCCCGGGCAGCAGCCCGGGATCCTCCCGGGTCAGCTTCACCGCGAACGTGACCTCGGGTGTTCCTCCCCTTGTCGTCCAGTTCCAGGACACCACGACAATTAAGAATGTTTCAGCATGGGCCTGGGACTTCAACGGGGATAACATTCCGGACAGTGTCGAGAAGAATCCTGCATATGTTTTTAAGAAGATTGGGAATTACACGGTGCGCCTGACGGTGAGTACAACGGCAGGAACGCAGTTCAATCTCACATTCCCGGACATGATCCAGGTAACGGTGGTTCCTGCGTCAGCCGGTACCGGGTGGGTATCTTCAGACCAGTATGATGACGGGCAGGCTTCCTCCGGATCAGCCCTGCCGGCAGCCACACCGGCCCGGACCATGGCTGCCCCGCCTGCAGCGCAGGGGACGGGCGGCTACACTCCCCTCGGGACGAAAGTCGCCGAGGTGCTGCTGGATGCTGTGATCGCTGTCGGGGTTATCGGGGCCGGGGTGATCCTGTGGAAGAAACTGTAAAGGATCTTCCCGGGCGGGGGGGAATTGTACCTGCACAAGGCCACCGGAGGAACGGGCCGGTATCGTGAAGGACAGGGAGCACGTATGGAATCATCAGCAATAACGACAATAACCGTCCTTCCCGGGAAGGCAAAGGATGGAAAAAGGGAATCGTTTGACAATATAACCATCAGGGCCGGGGACATGATCTCGATCGTGGGTCCGACCGGCTCGGGAAAGACCGCGTTTATCAACGACATCGAGGTCTTTGCCTGCGGGGACACGGTGACCGGGCGGACGATTCTTGTCAACGGAAACGTGCCTCCCGACGAGATGGTGCGGGACCCGGCAAAAAAACCCATTGCCCTCATCACCCAGAACACCAAGTGCCTTGCGGATCTCGCGGTCGGGGATTTCCTGGAGATGCACGTGAAAGCCCGCAAAATCCCGGACAAGTCCCGGACAATGAGCACAATCAAGCTCGCAAACGAGTTTACCGGTGAGAAGATTACCGCGGCGATGCGCATGACCTCCCTCTCGGGGGGGCAGACCCGTTCGCTCCTGATCGCGGATGCCATATCGGTCAGCAGCGCGCCTATCATCCTTCTCGACGAAGTGGAGAGCGGGGGAATCTTCAAGGAGAACGTGATAGCCTCCCTTAAAAACAACAACAAGGCGGTCCTCTTTGTCACGCACGATCCGCTCCTCGCGCTCCTTTCGGACCGGCGTATCGTGATGCGGAACGGGGCGGTAGAAACGATCCTTGAACCGAATGGCTGCGAGAAGAAGATCCTCTCGCAGATCTCCGGCATGGACTCTTTCCTCTCCCGGATGCGGGAGAAGATCCGGGCCGGGGAACTCCTTAAGGAGGTGCCGCTCTCATGAAACTGCTCATCTTTGCCGGCCCCCCGAGTGCAGGCAAAACGGCGGTCATCCGCCAGATCATCCGGCAGCTCATGGGAGAGTACGTGATTGCCTTTCTCAAGATCGATGTCGTGCGGGCGTTTGAGGACGAGGAACTATCGGCAGAGTTCGGGATCCCGGCCCGGAAGGTTTATTCCGGCGATGTCTGCCCGGACCATACCGGGATCCTCGTGCTCCGGGACGCGATCACCTGGGCTGACGATCTCGGTGCCGGCATCCTGATCGTGGAGAGTGCCGGTCTCTGCCTCCGGTGCACGCCCTATACCATGCAGTCCCTCGGGATCGTTGTTCTCTCCGCGGTCGGCGGAACGAACAGCCCGCTCAAGATGGCGCCGATGATTGCGCTTGCCGACTGTGCGGTCGTGACCAAGATCGACCTGATCTCGCAGGCTGAAAAAGAGGTGTTCCGGGAACGGGTCCGGGAAGTTGCCCCCAGGGTCGATATCATCGAGACGAACGCGGTGCAGGGAACCGGTCTTCGGTTCCTGATGAAAGCCATACGGAATATGCCGGAGATCCTTCAGCCGGACGAGATCGTGCTCCGGGGCATGCCGCCCCTTGCGGTCTGCACGATCTGTGCCGGGAAGAAGGAGATCGGGTGGCAGCACCATTTCGGGATTTTGAAGACCCTTGATGGTGCGGACGATCTGTACCGGGGAGAGTGAGTTCCGTGGTGTGGGAGCCGCCCGGCCGGAACTGCGGTGCCTGCGGGTGTGCCACCTGCACGGATTTCCTTGTCGCAGCCCGTAAGGGACAAAAGGATCTCGGACAGTGCCCGTACTACCCGCGGCGATCAGGTCCCGGCATGGTTCCTGCCCCGCACACCCGTTCAGACCGGGATATTCTCGGGTTCGATTACGATTTTATCGTGAGGGCTTTCCCGAATGAACCATCAGCCCGCCGGTACATCCAGCCGTTCCGGGCTGACCTGGTTGACCGGTGGGGAATTGTCCCGGGAGATATTCTCCGGGGCCGGCCTATTGAACCCGCGTGTCCCATCCAGCATGTGCTCCGGGTGATATCGGTGGACCCGGTGACCGGGATCCTTGCCTGCCACACGGTAGGGCCGGTGGCTGCACGGTCAGCCCCGGGGGTGCTTGATATACGGGCGTACCACGAGATCGGGTTCGAAGGCATTGCAGAGACGGTCCGGCACGAGCCGGTAGTCGGCTTCAGGATGCGCTTCCTGCCGGCAAACTGCATGCGCCAGATGGTCCATTCGGGCGTTGTCCAGATGGTCTTAAACAAATCGTCCGGCACGCATGTCCTCATCGAGGACATCCAGATGCACGGCAAGCGGGAGAAGCTCAAGGATATCACCATCCGGCCCGGAGATTCGGTATCCATCGAGGACGCATCCGGTGCCCGGAAGACGGTCCTCATCGACGGAATCCGGGTCCATGCTTCGGACGGTACGGTGATGGAGCGATCCCGTGAGGATGCCGGGCAGGGAGGACGGGGATGCGGTCCGGGATCCGGGCAGCGTCACCGCCACGATCATGACCGGCCACGGCACGATGACGATGACTGACAGGGCGTGCCGGAAAGATCCCATGTCGGCCCGGCGGGGAGCCCCTCTTTTTTGGTATCGCGGGATTTCCTGCGGGTGGGCCTGTAAACCGGACAGTAAATTAATAAATATTAATTTTTTAGATGATTCAATAGAATTTAATTAATTTTTAATAGTTTTACATGGTATAGGTACCTGATAATACAGGCTGCCGGTTCACGACACCCCGGGTACCTTCCCGGGACGTAAGTGGCACGGAAAATGTTCCCTGCCATCCAACCGTCCGGACCGCTGTGTTATCAGCGAGAACATTCAGGTAAAACATCCTGTCAACAACCGGGCTTGATCCTTCATCACTACCCACATTTAAGTCCGCTGAACTTCATCACCAGGGAACCGGTCTCGTGGAAGAACGGCCGGTTCCTCATGGATCCGGATCGACGGTCCTGTTACGGGTCCCGGGTACAATGGCGGATTCCTTCGGGCGTTATTTTCAGCATAGTGCTTATGCGTTCTTTTGCGGGCCTTGCATTCTCGATGAGGCCGTTTGTCAGCAGCGTGTCCAGGTGTCCCACGAGATCCCGGACATCCATATCCGAAAATGAACCATGGATTGCACCGATGGTCACCGGAATGGCAGTCTTTCCCGCGCTCAGCGTGAAGATGTTCTTAAGCACCCTTTCCTGGTCCCTTGTTATGTCCATGAAGATCCCGTACCTGTTCTTTGAGTGTATCCTGTTCAACCCACAATAAGATTTCCCGGTAATCCGGTGAACGTGCAACCGGGAGCCTGGAAAATCCTGAAAGGATCCCGGCAGGACAGACTATTTGCCAGGTCTGCCATTATCCCGGTTTTTTTATCAAATAGAAAATTATAAAATCCGGAATGTTTGGTACATTTTGTTAACATTTTGGAAAGATCAAAGATAAAATGTTAACATGCGCGGGGCGGTGCCCCGCATCGAAATGAACGAGGAAAGAACATGAGAACAAACAACACAAAAACAACCAGAGCGTGGAGGATTGCGGCAATCGCCCTCCTCCTCTTTGTCGCCATTGTAATAGTGCCGGTGGCGGCGGATCCCCAGTGGCCGGGCTACCAGAAAATTTACATCACACCTGAAAACGGCATCAGGTTTGACAAAGTCGGCAACGGGACCTATTACTTCAAGCTCACCGGAGGCGGACTCAATGCCCTCCACATCACGAACGATCCCATCAATGCCACGGAGGGGCAGGTCACAACGACCACGTCCCAGACCGGGCATTTCTGGATAACGGATACCGGGGGACGGGCTTATGACGACGATGCAATCCTGTTCGTTGCGGTGAACGGGAGCGATAACTCAGCATTTTCGGTCACTATCACGTCGAGCGGCTACAACTGGACACCAACGGGCGATGGCCTGTTACCGCCTATCGGTACTATCGCGTACAAGGCATCAGCGCTGAACAATGTGCAATTCACTTCGGCGAATTTCGCGCACGTTTCGGGTACTGACGTTAACACTTACTGGAGACCATCGACCGCGAGCTATTACCCGGTCTTCAGCGGTGAAAACATTGCTGACACGACGAATAATAATTTCAACTTCATCCCGATCGATCTCAAGATCGGTATCATCGGAACAAGTGCAAACAGCACGTACAACGGTTCCCTGATCGATCACGGTGCCACCCGGATCGATTACACCATCGACAATATCCCGTATGACGGTGTCGTGGCGTTCAACGCGTATGCGTGGTGCAACCAGTCCAACCAGGGGCAGGCAGTGTCATGGACAAATGCGGTGAACAAGTCAACGCAGGGCCCGAGCACCGCATACAGCGGATGGATGGTGACACCGCCATAACTCCCCTCTCTTTTTTTTTGTTAAGATGGTACAACCGGAATCAATTTCCTTGTTTTTTTCTGATCACCAACTGTTTCCTGTTTCTTTTAGTAACAATATCATGTTTATATTAACAAAAATCAATCAGGATAATTTAATAATGTTTATTTTACCTGAAAATAAAATAAATTACTATTGATCACGGGTTCCGGCGGGGGCAACAGGCGCATGCACAGGATCACCCCTCCGACAGGATGGCGGTTTCCTCCGGGATTTTCCAATCGCTGAGAGTTAAAATGACGACAAAAACGGGATATTTTTCCGGATGGCACCTGGCCGTCCTTGTACTGCTTCTGATGATGGTGATCGCGATTGTGCCAGCCATGGCCAGTTCTGCTTATGCCACGAGTGCCTGGCCGAAGTTCGGGTATGATCTCAACAACACCGGCCAGTCACCGTACGCCGGGCCTCAAACCGGTAACGTCAAATGGATCTACCAAACCGGAGGCGTCATAGGGTATGTCGGGTATTCAATAGGGGCTGACGGAACTATCTACACCGGGAGCAATGACAAAAAATTCTATGCATTGAACCCTGACGGGACCGCGAAATGGAGTTACACCACCGGAAACCAACTTGTCGGCACACCGGCAATTGCAGCAGATGGGACCATCTATGAGGGAAATTTAGACAAGAACCTCTATGCATTCAATCCCGACGGAACACTCAAGTGGACTTACGCAACCGGGGGGGCGGTAAGGGGATCACCGTCAATTGGATCCGACGGGACTATCTACGTGGGAAGTTTCGACAAGATCTTCTATGCAATTAATCCCGACGGAACACTCAAGTGGAAGTACACGGCCGGGAATTACTTTTATTGGAATACACCGGTGATTGGACCCGACGGGACGATTTACATCGGGAATTTAGACTCTAAACTCTATGCATTCAATCCCGATGGAACCGTCAAATGGAGTTACACCACCGGAGCCAAGATACAAGGATCTGCTTCCATTGGATCGGATGGGACCATTTACGTAGGAAGTGACGATTTTAACATCTATGCAGTGAACCCAGACGGGACGTTGAAATGGAAA
This sequence comes from uncultured Methanoregula sp., assembly GCF_963678795.1. Lineage (NCBI taxonomy): Archaea > Methanobacteriati > Methanobacteriota > Methanomicrobia > Methanomicrobiales > Methanoregulaceae > Methanoregula > uncultured Methanoregula sp. The sequence continues at coordinate 283,331 of NZ_OY787453.1, forward strand.
TATACCACCGGAAGTACGGTAAGGGGATCGCCCTCAATTGCATCCGACGGGACCATCTACATCGGGAATAATGGCGATAATAAGCTTTATGCAATAAAACCCGACGGCTCACTCAAGTGGAGTTACCCCGTCGGTGCCATACAAGGCAGCTCGCCGGCAATCGGATCCGACGGGACCATTTATGTGGGATGTTCCGGCAACTCAGTTTTCTTCGCACTTAACCCCGACGGCTCACTCAAGTGGAGTTACACCTCCAGCCAAGGATATTCCAGTTCACCTACCATTGGATCTGACGGGACCCTCTATGTCGGCAATATTGCCGGAATTATTTACGCCTTCCACGACCCCGCCCCGGTCACTCCGGTCGCTGCCTTCACCGCGACCCCGCTGGCCGGCGCCGCCCCGCTTGCAGTGACCTTCACTGACGTCTCCACCAACACCCCGACCTCATGGGCCTGGGACTTCGGTGACGGCAGCACGTCAACCGAGAAGAGCCCCACCCATACGTACAGCAATGCCGGTCTTTACACCGTCAACCTGACGGCAACGAACTCTGCCGGCAGCAACAGCCTCGTGAAATCGAATTTTGTCACGGCAACCGGCCTGCTGCCCGGCAACCGCCATATCTTTGTCAATGTCGCGAACGATGCGGGGGTAAAATATAACATAGACGGTTCGGCTTTCAGCGGTCCCAACAACACGTATTACATCAAGGCCGATGGCGGGGGCTTAAACGAGCTCCATCTTACAAACGATCCATCCGTGGCGGCCGGCCAGGTGACGGCGAGCACCGCAAAGTCCGGCGCGTTCTACTTCTCGAATACCGGCGGGAGGGGATTTGACAACGATATCATCCTGATGGTCTCCGTGAAAGGGCCCATCCCCGATGATTTCGCGGTCCGCATAAAATCGAGCGGGTACAACTGGACCGCGGCTACACCCGGTTCCTACAACCCGAGTGCCCCGACCGACTACTACTATGTACCCGGGGCCATCGACGAGACGTTTACCAAGGCGGATTTCATCTACGGGCCACATGTCTATAAACCCGGGCCGGGAACGCTGGGTTCCTGGTCGCTGCCCCTCTATTACGGGCAGGACACCGCAGATTCCTCGACAGCTGAATATCTCATGTTCGTGGATCTCAAAGCCGGGAACCTGTATCCCACCAAGTTCACCGGTGCAACCCTGACCGATGGCGGGGATGTGAAGGTTGAATACAGTTTCACCAACCTGACCTCCATGGCGGCATTCAACGGCTATGGCTGGTGCACGGCCTCGAACCAGGGGCAGGGTATCACGTGGACGCACCCGACTTCGGGGTCCACTGCAAGCGGATACACGGTAACACCTGTCGCGGTAACTGCTCCGGTCGCTGCCTTCAGCGCAAGTACCACTTCCGGCACTGCACCCCTTGCGGTCCAGTTCAACGATACGTCGTCCAACACCCCGGCATCGTGGGCCTGGGACTTCGGTGACGGCAGCACGTCCACCGTGCAGAACGCTACGCACACGTACACAACCGCCGGCACCTACACGGTGAACCTGACGGCAACGAACGCGGGCGGCAGCAATCTGGTAACGAAGACGAGCTACATCACGGTAAGCGGCGGGTCATCTGCCGGTTCGAATCCGTTCCAGACCGTAGCCAAAGGCGAGCAGGTCTTCATCGGTGAGTCCGGGCTGAACATCACCGGGGTGGCACCGACCGGCACCGTCCTCTCGTGGTATGCCTCCGGTGCAACAGTTGGCGGTACCCCGACAAATACCATCACCATTGCCGACAGCAGCAACTTCGCTGTCTCCCAGGCGCAGTTCGCCGGCTATACCGGCACGTGGTATGTTGGTAACCCGCCGGCCAGTGGGAGCGATGTCGCCTTCACGGTCGTTGACCCCACTATTGCGGTCTCGGTCTGGGATATCGACCAGAACAAGGACGTGAGCGGGACAACGGTGCCTGCCGGTGACCGGCTGATCTTCAGGATAGACACGAATGCGTACCCGGTTACTTCCCGGTCTTTCGTCAGCTCCTCCAACGGGTACATAGGGATCAACCTTACCAGTGAGAAGGGGGACCGGTTCACGGAAGTGTACAACAAGTCCCCTGCCGATGGCACCAGCAAATCCTTTGATCTCACCAAAAAGTTCTCGGTGAACAGTAATCCCTGGTACTGGGGAAACACTCTTGAAAAGTACTGGAACACCTCTGCACTGGAGAGCGGTGCCCGGATGTACCCTGACGGGAACTATTCGGTCGGTGTCCGGCTCTTCCTCAACAATATCACGGATAATTACAAGGACAACGGTGCGGATTACCGGGGAAAAACGTACCAGGTAGCATCCGTTACGATCGGACCGGCAGTAACCGCCCCGGTCGCAGATTTCATTGCTGATACGAGATCAGGTACCGCACCCCTGACCGTCCAGTTCACGGACCTCTCCACAAACTCCCCGACCACCGGGATCTGGGACTTCGGCGATGGCAGTGCGGTTAATGCGACTGCCAAGAATCCGGTCCATACCTACGCGAACGCAGGTACCTACACCGTCAACCTTTCCGTTTCGAATGCGGCGGGCAGCAACAGCAGCATGAAGAGCGGGTACATCACGGTCTCATCAGCGCCAGGTGTTCCGGTTGCGCCGGTTGCCGCGTTCACCGCGAGTACCACTGCCGGGACTGCACCCCTTGCGGTAACCTTCAATGATACCTCAGTTAACACCCCGACCAGCTGGCTCTGGAACTTCGGTGACGGCAGCACGTCCACCGTGCAGAACGCTACGCATACGTACACAACCTCCGGGACCTATGCGGTCACCCTGACGGCAACGAATGCGGCGGGTGGCAACTCGACGGTGAAGACGAATTACATCACGGTCAAGGGTGCCGGCGGTGTCCTCCCGGGATACAACAACATCTTCGTCGGGGTGGCAAATGATGCCGGGGCCCGGTACAATACGTTCAGTAACAATACCTACAACATCCGGTTCGAAGGGGTCGACCGGGGCCTCAATGCCCTGCACATCTCTACCGATCCCACCGTGAACTTCGGGCAGGTAACCTCAACCTCCTCCACGTCAGGTTCCTTCTATGCCACCGACTCGGGCGGGAAGGGGTACGAGGACGAGGTCCTCCTGATGGTTGCCGTGAACGGGACGATCCCCGATGACTTCCGCCTGCAGATCACGTCCGACGGGTACACCTGGACCCCGAATACCCTGAGCAACACGGCCCCGGACCTGAGCACCGTGACTTACCAGAAGGTCGCGCTCAACGAGACCTTTACGAAGGCGGACTTCATCTACGGGCCCCAGACCTGGAAGCCGACCGGGAACGAAGTGGATTACCCGGTCTTCTATGGCCAGAACCTGTCCGATACCAGCAACACGTTCAGGCTGATGTTTATCGACCTCAACTCCGGTGTGCTGCGTCCCAATACCGCCCTTATGAACAATGGTGCAGTCCGGATCAATTACACGATCCAGAACCCGGGCCCGTTGACGGCCTTCAATGTCTATTCGTACTGCAAGTACTCCAATAACGGCAACGAGATGGTTGCCTGGGGCAACGCCCTCGTGGATCCAAAGGCAGTGAGCGGGTACTCCGTGTATCGTGTAGCAGTCCTCCCGCTTCCCGGATTATCCTCATCTCCAACCGATCTGAATAATGACGGGCTCTACGAGGACCTGAACGGGAACGCAGGGCTGGACTTCAACGATGTCCAGCTCTTCTTCCGCCAGATGGACTGGATCGCAGCCAACGAACCGGTCGCGATGTTTGATTTCAACCATAACGGCGGGATCGATTTCAACGATATCCAGTTACTCTTCAGGGGGATCTGACCATGAAACAAATGAATTTTATTTTAATAACCTTCATCATCGGGGTATTATTCTTAACCGGCGCAGTTTCTGCGGCACAGCAGGTAACTATCAGTAACGTAGCGCTGAACCCCGACGGTACCGGCACCGCAACCGTTGTGATGAACAGTGCACCGACCGGCCTGGCCGGGTTCAAACTGAACCTCAGCATCACGGATCCAAAGGTCGCTGACAACATCACCCTCGTGACCTATCCTTCCGGGTTCGGCCAGTACGATACGAAAGGGTCTGCCTGGTCAGGTGCCGTCTATACCAACAATGTCGATACCCTGACCCGGGGGGGATTTTCCAGCGGGTACGTCAAGGCAATGGATCTTTCGGGGTCATCGTTCCCCGACGGGTCAACCAATATCCTGCTCGCTACCGTGACATTGCACGGTCTTTCGGCAGGGTCGACTACCCTTCACGGGAATCTCCTGTCGTTGAGTGACAACTACGGTACCAATTATATCCCTACCACAACGGTAACTGACGGGACGGTCACCGTCACTGGAGCGACCACTGCCCCGGTCGCCGCCTTCACCGCAAGTACCACGTCCGGTACTGCACCCCTTGCGGTCCAGTTCAACGATACGTCATCCAACACCCCGACCTCGTGGGCCTGGGATTTCAACAACGACGGCACCGTTGACGCAACCACGCAGAACGCGACCTACACGTATACCACTGCCGGGACCTACTCGGTCAACCTGACGGCAACGAACTCTGCGGGAAGCAACTCGGCGCTGAAGACGAGTTACATCACGGCCAGTGCAGCACCCGTCCTTCCCCCGGTCGTGAACTTCGATGGCACGAACCGGACCGGCGATGCCCCGCTCCTCGTGCATTTCACCGACCAGTCGACCAACACGCCGACTGCCTGGGCCTGGGACTTCCAGAATGACGGTGTCATCGACAGCACCGTGCAGAACGCGAGCTTCATGTACACGATCCCGGGCACCTACCAGGTCAACCTCACCGCTTCGAACGCCGGGGGAAGCGCCTACCGGCTGAAAGGGAACTATATCACCGTGAGCGGCGAGAACCCGAATCTCCCGGGCACCGACTTTACGGGCAGTGTCCGGTCGGGGTATGCACCCCTGACGGTGCAGTTCAATGATACCTCGACCAATTCCCCGACCTCGTGGACCTGGGACTTCCAGAACGACGGTGTTATCGACAGCACCGTGCAGAACGCAAGCTTCACGTACACGACCACGGGGACATTCCAGGTCAACCTCACCGCCACCAATGCTGCGGGCAGCAAGAGCCGGCTGAAGGCGAATTACATCACGGTAACCGAAGCACCGGTTTCGATACCGGTTGCAGCCTTCTCCGCGAGCGCAACCTCCGGCACCGTACCGTTCGCGGTCCAGTTCAACGATACGTCGTCCAACATGCCGACCGCATGGCTCTGGGACTTCGGTGACGGCAGCACGTCCACCGTCCAGAACGCAACGCACACGTTCACCACCGCCGGGACGTACACGGTCAACCTGACGGTGACAAATGCCGGCGGGAGCAACAGCAAGACGGCGACCATCACGGTCACGACCGCAGGATCACCCTATGCCAATAGTGCCTGGCCGAAGTTCCAGATGAACAATAATGATACTGGCCAGTCACCCTATGCCGGCCCGCAGTCGAATGCCATCACATGGAGTTACACCACCGGAGGCTATATCTATGGCGCATCAGTGATTGGATCGGACGGGACGATCTATGTCGGAAGTTATGATGGCAAACTCTATGCATTGAATCACGATGGGACCCTCAAATGGAATTACACCACCGGGGCCAGGATATATGGCGCATCAGCGATTGCATCGGACGGAACCATCTATATCGGAAGCTACGATAAAAATCTCTACGCAATCAACCCGGACGGGACCCTCAAATGGAGTTACACCACCGGGGCCTACATCTACGGCTCGCCGGCCATCGGAACCGACGGGACCATCTATGTGGGAAGCGGCGATAAAAAACTCTACGCACTCAACCCGGACGGGACCCTCAAATGGAGTTACACCACCGGGAACTATATCTATGGCGCACCAGCGATTGCATCGGACGGGACTGTTTACATCGGAAGTTATGACAAAAAAATCTATGCGATAAACCCCGATGGGACCCTCAAATGGAGTTATACCGCCGGGAATTATTTCTACTATGGGGCACCGGCCATTGGATCAGATGGGACTATTTATATCGGAAGCTACGATAAAAAACTCTACGCACTCAACCCGGACGGGACCCTAAAATGGAGTTACACCACCGGAGGCTATATCTATGGCGCACCAGCGATTGCATCGGACGGGACTGTTTACATCGGAAGTTATGATGGCAATCTCTCTGCACTTAACACCGACGGCACCCTCAAATGGAACTACATTACAGGAGGATCTTTCCGGGGTTCACCGGCGATCGGATCTGACGGAACCATTTATATTGGCAATTACAATAAAAACATGTATGCAATCAAGCCTGACGGGACCCTCAAATGGAGTTATACCGCCGGGAGTTATTTCTACTACACGGCACCGGCAATTGGATCAGACGGGACTGTTTACATCGGAAATTATGACAAGAAACTCTATGCCTTCCGTGATCCTGACACTCCCCCGGCTGTAAATTTCACCACTAACGTCCAGACAGGAGTTGCCCCGACAACCATTACCTTCACCGATCAGTCGACCAATTCTCCATTCTCGTGGACGTGGGATTTCGGCGACGGCAATATCTCGACTAGCCAGAACCCGGTACACACCTACCTCTCGGCCGGCACCTACACGGTCACCCTGACGGCGACAAATCTCCGCGGATCGGGCACCGAGACCAAGACCGGGGACATCACCATAACGTCAACTATTGTTCCGGTCGCGAATTTCACCGCGAGCGTCAGGGCCGCTGGCCTGCGTTTCGTCAAGTTCACCGAAACCTCAACGGAACGCCCGACTTCGTGGGCGTGGGAATTCGGTGACGGCAGCACCTCGATCGTACAGAACCCGACGCATTCCTACACTGCTGCAGGAACATACACGGCGAAACTTACGGCAACGAATGGAGCGGGCAGCAATTCTGTGGAGAAGACCGTCACGGTGACGGACCCCATTGACGGGCCGGGAAAAGCGGCGTGGCCGAAATTCCAACAAACAAATAAAAATGTCGCCCAGTCACCCTACATCGGACCTCAGACAAATACCCTTCTCTGGACTTTCCCGACAGGAGCGGCGATAAAAGGCAGCCCTGCGATCGGAGCGGACGGGACCGTCTATATCGGGAGCCAGGATGCAAAATTATACGCTCTGAATAAGGATGGTTCGCAGAAATGGGTTTATACCGCAGGAGGAACGATACTGGGTACTCCTGCAATAGGTTATGATGGCACGATTTATTTCGGGGGTGCAAATATATTATATGCACTAAATCCTGATGGAAGCCTGAAATGGAGTTATACTGCATATAACACGATCAGTTATTCACCCGCAATCGGAACCGACGGGACCATCTATTTCACCGGAGGAAACACGTTCTATGCGATTACTGACAACGGGGCGACTCCAACAGAAAAATGGACTGTTGGTACAGGGAGCAACCAAGCATCATCCCCGGCAATCGGAGATGATGGTTCAGTCTACTTTGGGGGTAGCACCTATTTATACAAGTTCACTTCTGACGGAAGTCAGAAATGGAGATACCAGCCGCCAAGTGGGATGGGTATAACCACTCCTACCATTGGAAATGATGGGACCATCTATCTCACCTCAGGCTCCTATTTCATTGCTTTGACTGATAACGGAGACAGTTACACCGTGAAATGGAGCCCGACACTTTCGGGTACGAATTTACCAGAATCCATCGGCCTTGGCTCCGATGGTACGCTGTATGTAGCGAAAGCGGGCACCCTTTATGCATTCACTGACAATGGCGCCAGTTATACTCAAAAATGGGCTTTCAGTGCATCCACTTTCAAGACTTCTCCCGCGATTGGTGCAGATGGGACTATTTACATCGGAAGCGACGACTACAACGTTTATGCCATCAAGCCTGACGGGACTCAGAAATGGGTGTATCCAACCGGTAATGCAGTGCAAAGCGGCTTTGCTTTCGGTCCTGATGGAACCCTCTATGTCGGCGGTACCGATGGCAAACTCTACGCCTTCCACGACCCAACAGCCGCCCCGGTCGCTGCCTTCAGCGCTACACCGCTGACCGGCAGCGCACCGCTGGCAGTCCAGTTCAATGACACGTCTTCCAACTCCCCGATCTCGTGGGCCTGGGACTTCCAGAATGACGGAATCATCGACAGCACCGTGCAGAACGCGACCTTCACCTACACATCGGCCGGAACCTACACCGTCAACCTGACGGCCACCAACTCAGCCGGCAGCAACTCGCTGGTGAAGACGAATTACATCACCGTTTCCTCAGGAGCTGCAGCACCGGTCGCGGCGTTCAGCGCGAACGCAACAACCGGAACGGTCCCGGTCACCATCCTGTTCACGGATACATCCACCAACTCCCCGACCGCATGGCTCTGGGACTTCGGTGACGGCAGCACGTCAACGGTCCAGAACGCTACGCACACGTTCACCACCGCCGGGATGTACGCGGTTAACCTCACGGCAACGAATTCAGCGGGAAGCAGCAGCCAGAAGATCGCGGATTACATCACGGCCAGTGCAGCACCCGTCCTTCCCCCGGTCGTGAACTTCGATGGCACGAACCGGACCGGCGATGCCCCGCTCCTCGTGCATTTCACCGACCAGTCGACCAACACGCCGACTGCCTGGGCCTGGGACTTCCAGAATGACGGTGTCATCGACAGCACCGTGCAGAACGCGAGCTTCACATACACGATCCCGGGCACCTACCAGGTCAACCTGACCGCCTCGAACGCCGGGGGAAGCGCCTTCCGGCTGAAAGGGAACTACATCACCGTGAGCGGCGAGAACCCGAACCTCCCGGGCACCGACTTTACGGGCAGTGTCCGGTCGGGCTACGCACCCCTGACGGTGCAGTTCAATGATACCTCGTCCAACAACCCGACGTCGTGGGCCTGGGACTTCCAGAACGACGGTGTTATCGACAGCACCGTGCAGAACGCGAGCTTCACGTACACGACCACGGGAACATTCCAGGTCAACCTGACCGCCACCAATGCCGCGGGCAGCAAGAGCCGGCTGAAGGCGAATTACATCACGGTAACCGCAGCACCGGTTTCGATACCGGTTGCAGCCTTCTCCGCGAGCGCAACCTCCGGCACCGCCCCGCTGGCGGTCCAGTTCAATGACACGTCGTCCAACACCCCGACCGCATGGCTCTGGGACTTCGGTGACGGCAGCACATCCACCGTGCAGAACGCTACGCACACGTTCACCACCGCCGGGACGTACGCGGTCAACCTGACGGCAACGAACGCAGCGGGAAGCAACTCGCAGTTGAAATCGGCTTACATTACGATCACAGCACCGGTAACAGCACCGGTAGCATCGTTTAACGGAGCGCCGAGAACCAGCGGAGCCGTGCCCCTGACCGTCCGCTTCAGCGATAATACGACCGTGGGGTCGCCGACATCATGGTACTGGGAGTTCGGTGACGGCATGACCTCCACCGAACAGAACCCGACGCACACGTATACCGCGGTCGGCACCTATACGGTCAACCTGACGGCCACCGGTGCAGGCGGGTCAACTACCAGTACAAAACCCGGGTACATTGCGCTCCTGACACCCCAGCCTATTCCCAGTTACAGTGCCATCAACCTCTACGTAGCCAATGACAAAGGGGTGTATTATGATGAGCCGAACGGGGTCCAGAGTTCGGGAACGTACATCTACAAACCCAACACGTATTATCTTGCCATGTTCGGGGGACTGAACTCCCAGCATATAACAGCGGATCCCTCCGCTCCCGTTGGCCAGGTTACCAACTCCAACAACCCGTCAGGCACATTCTGGATTACCCAGACCGGCGGGCAGCCCACGATGTATGACACTATGGTGATGATTGCTGTCAACGGGACCATCCCCGATGATTTCAATGTCCACATACGATCGAGCGGATATAAATGGGCCAGGGACAGCCCTGCTACTTCAAATTCGGTCACTCCGAGCGTTTACACATATTCTGTCGGCGAGGTGGATGAGACCTTCACGAAGAGTGATCTCATCTACGGTCCCCAGAACTGGAAACCGGGCAGTGAGGCGAACTATCCCATCTACTACCGGCAGGACATGAGCGATACCAGCAACAAGTTCATGATCATGTTTGTTGACCTTGGGGTCGGGGCCCTGAGAAAAGATGCCATCAGCCCACAGATTGACAACGGAGGAGCGAAGGTCGAATTCACGGTAAACAACCTGACGAGCTCGAACTTTGTCGTGTTCGATTGTAACAGCTGGTACTCGAGAAGCAACCGCGGGACGGGGATCAAGGATACCAACAGTGTTACCGACAGTGTAACACCGAGCGGATATACGGTCAAAATCCTCCCTGCCGCCACGACCCCGATAGCGTCCTTCTCATCGGATGTCCAGGCCGGCCCCGCCCCGCTGACCGTCCGGTTCTCTGACACGTCAGCGAACAGCCCGACCTCGTGGCTCTGGGACTTCGGCGACGGCAGCGTCACGAACGCAACCCTGCAAAGCCCGGTCCATACGTTCGCAACAGCCGGAACCTACACGGTCAACCTGACGGCAACCAACTCCGCCGGCAGCAACAGCCACCGTGTCACCAGTTACATCACGGTGAATGCGGCTGCGGTCCCGCCGGTATCGGCATTCAGTGCCAACACAACGGCCGGCCCCGCCCCGCTGACGGTGCTGTTCCACGACGATTCCCTGAATGAACCTGCCGCATGGCTCTGGGACTTCGGCGACGGAAGTACATCGAACGTCCAGGACGTCCTGCACACCTACACTACGGCCGGGACGTATGCGGTCAACCTGACGGTAACGAACGCGGCCGGCGGCAGCAGCCACCGGGTCCCCGGTTACATCACGGTGGGTCCGGCAGTGACGCCAACGGTCACGCCAACGCCGACCCCGACATCCCCGGGATCAGCGCCGGAAGTGCACTTCCTGGCAAACACGCTGTCCGGTACCGCCCCGCTGACCGTGATCTTCACGGACATCTCGACGAACAGCCCGACCGCGTGGTCCTGGGACTTCGGCGATAACAGCAGCACCAACGCGACCGCCATGAACCCGGTCCACACGTACGCGGCGGACGGGAACTACACGGTGAACCTGACGGTAAAGAACGCGGCCGGCAGCGGGTTCCTCGTGATAAAGAATTATATCGTGGTAGGTACCGCGCCGGCACCCACGCCGACCATAACGCCGACCCCGACCCCGACGCCGGGAGTGGTCCCGCCGACCCCCGCCTTCCGGTCCAACCGGACGGACGGCGACAACCCGCTCACCGTTAAGTTCATCGACGGGTCCACGCACGCCCCGACCTCGTGGTCCTGGGACTTTGGCGATCACACCACGTCGGCCGAACAGAACCCGGCCCACACGTTCACCGGCATCGGCAACTACACGGTGAACCTGACGGTATCGAACTCCGCGGGCAGCAACACGGTCTCAAAAGCCGGGTATATCACGGTACTGGCACCGTATGTCGAGCAGAACACGTTCGTCATCCACGATGTCCAGACGGTGACGGTCGGGACGGTCCAGAATGTCACCATCACCACCGGCACCAATGTCACGACCTCCGGTAACGTGGTCACCATCAGCAACTCGACCAGCTGGTCGTCCCTCGCGATCACCATGAAGGACGCGCCGGTAACCGGCGGGGCAACGCTCAACGGCACGGTCAATGCGGTTAAGGCCGTCACTGAACCGGTCACCGCCCCGATCGAATCGGTTGGCTCGCCAACGGTCCAGATCTCACTCAACATGAGCGAGATGCCGGGCAGCACTGCCGCCATCACCCAGACCATAACAAAGGATCCGGATGCGACGGCCCAGACCTCGTTCAGCCTGCTTGCGAGCTCGGCAGGAAAGCAGATCGATGATATCGCCTACACCATAAACGTGCAGAAGACCAACCTCGCGAACGCCGGCGATGGCGGTATCATCCAGTCCGCCACCCTGACCCTGACCGTCAGCAAGTCCTGGGTCGATGACCACGGCGGCGTCAGCTGTCTTGCAGTCCTCCGCAGGGCCGAGGACGGCACCACCCAGATCCTGACGCCCACCGTGACCGGCCCCGATGCAAACGACGACTACACGGTCATCGTAATTTCGCCCAGGGGTCTCTCGACCTTCTCGCTCGCATCCATCACGGCAGTCACCTCGTCAGGCACAACGTCCTCCGTCAGTTACGTTGACGGCGGTTCGGACGCGGGAAGTTACAAGTCTGTTACTTCCACGTCGAAATCCACCTCTATGCTCGCCCCGCCGGACCCGAATGCCAATCCCTGGACAACCCAGACCGTGAATGGCCCGACCCATATCGCGAAGATCGAGCTCCAGCCGGTCGGATCATTCAGCAAGGACCTGTTCCTCCTGACCGAAAAACCGGACTCGCTGCCGGCTGACATCCCGTCGCCGGGCGCCCCGGTGTACGAGCTCCATAAGATCAACCTCTACCATGCAACGAGCGACGACGTCAACCAGGCAAAGATCGAGTTTACGGTCAGCCCGTCGTACCTGGAGAGCCAGAAGATGACGTACCGCGATGTCCAGCTCTACCGGTTCCATGACAAGGCGTGGGAGAAACTGCCCACCGAGTACGTCGGGATGAAAGACGGCGCACATCTCTACCGGGCAACCTCCACCGGCTTCTCGTACTTCGCAACCGTGCTCGTGAAAGATGCGACCATCCTCACGGCAACCACAACGGCACCAACGCCCGCGGGTATCCGGCAGCAGGTCTCAGCGACACCGGCTGCCGCATCAGTTCAGGGCACGGCCGTTCCCACGGCTGCACAGACACAGGCTGCACCACCGGTAACCGATACGCCGAAGAGTGCGGGATTCCCCATCCCGATGATTGTCTTCGGGATCGCCGCAATCATCGTCCTTGGGGCTGGCGGGTTTATCGCCCGGAAATGGTGGATCCGGAAGCAGAACCCAAGTCTCTTCCGTGACGAACCGTTCTTCGGGAACAAGCGGCGTTAGTCCGCCTCACCCCGGGCCGGGACCGGCCCGGATCCCTTTTTTTAATTCCTGTCGCCCGTCGGGTCCCGCGTCCTGCCCCCGTGGTGCGGTTTGTTCTCAGGGTAATTCCGGCAACGGCAGGATCCGTACTCGCGTTCTGGCACTGGGGAAGAAATCTGACCCGCGGAGGAAGATCATCTCATACCCCCATCATCCGGAATCCCGTCCCCGGGTCCGATCGCCCGCTTATCAACGTCTGTTAGCGTCCATAATCCGGGCCAGGTTCATACCCGGATGGCAATAATGGCATCATTTCGGGGAGATCGGAAAACATTAAGGCTGCATTTTCCCGATTTTGTCCCAGTTTCCCTCCCGGAAAAGGCAATCCGGGCTCGTACAGGGCTTGTTTTCCCCGGGGGGCCGGATCCCCGGATTCCAGGGATGACCGGTGGGTGGATATTCTCCCCGCCGGAGATATCCCGGCACCAGGAATAACCATAAAAAAGTAACTCGTGCACAAAGTAAATAGAAATACTTTTACGAGCCGGTGTCAAGAGTACAGAATCTATGTACGCCATCCGCCGCATACCCCGGGGGCTCTCCCCGCTCATCTCCGGGCTGCCTGCTCCCGGGGTTGTTCCGGCTGCGGCAGGATCTGCGTCACCCACTGGAATCCAAAAAGAAAAGCCGACAGCCCGGTGGACCCCATGAACCGTAAATCGTTCAGGGCAGGAGTTGGTATCGTCATGCTCCTTTGCGTACTCATGGCAGTGCCGGTGGCAGCAGGCCTTGCCGTTAGTCCGTGGCCGAAAATCGGCCATGACCCAAAAAACACCGGCCAGTCCCCGTATTCCGGTGCACAGGCCGCTGCAATAAAATGGAACTACACAACCGGGGGCGCTATCCAGTATTCCAGCCCGGTCCTTGGGCCGGATGGCACCATCTATATCGGGAATTACGGGGACAGCAGGGTCTATGCACTGGACCCGGAGGGGACGATCAGGTGGACGTACCTGACGGGGGGCGCCATCCAGAGTTCGCCCGCGATTGGCGCAGATGGCACCATCTATATCGGGAACGAGGGCGACAGCAAACTCTATGCCCTGAACCCGGATGGCACGCTCAGGTGGACCTATACCACCGGGGGAGGCATAGTTGCCTCGCCCGCGATCGGGCCCGATGGCACCATCTATTTCGGGAATACGGGTCCTGATACGAAACTCTATGCGCTGAACCCGGATGGCACCCTCAGGTGGTCCTTTTCCGCCGGGGGCCTTATCTATAACACCCCGGCGATCGGCACGGATGGCACCATCTATTTTGGGAATTATCAGGACCACTATATCTATGCGCTGAACCCTGACGGTACCCTCCGGTGGAGGTACTACACGGGAGGTTCTGCCTTTTTCGTGTACGGATCGCCGGTCATCGGGTCCGACGGGACCCTTTACATTGGACTGGTAAACACGGGAGACCAGAATAAACTCCTTGCACTGAACCCGGATGGTACCCCGCGGTGGACGTATAATACGGGAAACGGGCGTATCTACGGTTCAGTTGCGGTTGGTGCGGACGGGACCATCTGTTTTGGCAGCGACGACAGTAAATTCTACGCGTTAAACCCGGATGGCACGCTCAGATGGACGTACCTGTCGGGAGGAGCGTTCAGGAATCCATCGCCTGCGATCGGTGCGGACGGGACCATCTACATCGGGAATGCCGGTGACCGGAATGTCTATGCACTGGATCGTGACGGGACCCTCAAATGGACCTTCCCGACAGGAGGAATAAAATCCTGGGGCTCTCCGGCGATTGGTCCGGACGGAACCTTGTACATCGGGAGTACTGACGGCCGGATATACGCCTTTTCAGGTGTCCTGGACTTCACCGCAGACCAGACCCGTGGCAAAAGCCCTCTTGCGGTACAATTCACCGGCACATCGGCCCTCGCGCCGGCATCGTGGTCCTGGGACTTCGGGGATGGCACCGCTTCCACGGACCAGGATCCCGTGCATACCTACCCGTCAGCAGGAACCTACACCGTTACGCTCACAACAACCGCCGCCCCGGGCACCAATACCGTCACGAAGACCGGGTATGTCACGGTCCTTCAGGGACCGCCTGCGGCACCCCATAGCGCAGGGATCATTCCCCTGACCGTGAACCTCTCGGCCCCGGGCAGCCTGGCACAGGCCGCCCCCCTTGCCACGACCGGGATATCACCGCCGGCTCCTGAAGCAAACTTCACGGCCGACAGGACATGGGGGACCAGCCCGCTTACCGTCCGGTTCACCGATACTTCAACCGGTTCTCCCCGGTCCTGGTCCTGGGACTTCGGCGACGGCAACACGTCCGCACGGGAGAACCCGGTATATACCTATTCCCAGCCGGGCAACTACACCGTGACCCTGACAGCGAAGAACAAGGGTGGCAGTTCGACTAAGACACGTTCTGCACCCGTTACGGTGCTTGCAAAAGTGATCATGCCGGTCCCGCAGTTCTCCGTTAATACCAGTTCTGGCGTGGTGCCACTCTGGGTCGGGTTCAGCGATACCTCAACCGGCCCGGGAATTTCCCGGTGGGCGTGGGACTTTGACAATAACGGGATCATCGACAGTACGGACAAAGACCCGGTCTGCGTGTACAACAAGCCTGGCAACTACACGGTCAATCTCACCGTTACCAATAATTTCGGAGCCAGGACGATCTCCAGAAAAGACGCCATCATTGCCGACAGTCTCGGTCCTGTCGTCCTGTTTACGGCCAACGTTACCTCGGGTAATCAGCCCCTTGCAGTCCGGTTCAGCGATCGCTCAACCGGCCCGGGAATTACCGGGCGGGCGTGGGACTTCAATGGTGACGGAACCATTGACAGCACGGACAAAGACCCGGACTGCATGTACAACACGCCCGGCAATTACACCGTCAGTCTCACGGTCACCAATACCTCCGGGGCAAAAAAGATCTCAAAGAAAGATCTCATAACAGTCGGCAGTCTTGCCCCTGTTGCAGCATTCATTGCAAACACTACGACCGGCATCCCGCCGCTGGCCGTCCGGTTTAAGGATACTTCGACCGGGCCCGCTATCACCGGGTGGGCGTGGGACTTCAACAGTGACGGGATCATCGACAGCACGGAGCAGGACCCGGTCTGCGTGTACAACAAACCTGGCAACTACACCGTCAGTCTCACCGGTACGAATGCATACGGGGCGAATACCACTTCACGGGAGGGCTCCGTGACCGTGACGAACGGGGCGGTGATCGATTTTACCGCAAACCAGACTGCGGGGACTCTTCCTCTCGCGGTCCGGTTTAAGGATACTTCGACCGGGTTGAACATAACCGGGTGGGCGTGGGACTTCAACAACGACGGGACCATTGACAGCACGGAGCAGGACCCGGTCTGCGTGTACAACAAGCCTGGCAACTACACCGTCAGTCTTACCGGTACGAATGCACTCGGGCCGGTCACGAAATCCAGAAAAGAGTTCATTCTTGCCATAAGTTCCGCCCCGGTTGCCGGTTTTGTCGCAAATACCACGACCGGCATCCCACCGCTGGCCGTCCGGTTTAAGGATACTTCGACCGGGCCCGCTATCACCGGGTGGGCGTGGGACTTCAACAGTGACGGGACCATCGACAGCACGGAGCAGGACCCGGTCTGCGTCTATTCCGTGTCCGGGAACGCCACGGTCACGCTCAGGGTCACCAACCGGTATGGATCGGATTCAATCACCAGGGAAGATTTCGTAACCGTGTCCAGCGGCGCCCCGCATGCACGGTTTGCCCTGAACAAGACAAGCGGTTTTGCACCCCTTCCTGTCCAGTTCAGGGATATTTCAGACGGTACCAACATAACCCGTCGGGCGTGGGACTTCAACGGTGACGGGATCGTTGACAGCACGGAGCAGGACCCTTCCTGTGTCTACAACCTGCCAGGTGCCTATAGTATCACCTTCACCGTCACGAACGCTCAAGGGTCGGACACGATAGTGCGGAAAAAGTTTGTAACGGTGACATGATGATGGCAGAAAACTACCCGTCCGGGAAAATCCGGCAAAAAGAATCGTCCCGGGAGAGGAATTATCCGGAGATGATGGTATTGCCAGACTATTGCGGGCATCTTCATTCCCGTGGCACGGGCACCGTCGCCCGGGTGACAGGATCGCCGTGCCAGGTGATATCGTGAATGCAGAGATACAGCAACTGACAGACGAGGCAAAGGTCAATGCCGGGAAGCTCGACGGGATCCGGCAGGAGATGAAGACGGTCATTGTCGGGCAGCACGATGTCATTGACCGGCTGCTCATAGCCCTCTGTGCTGACGGGCACGTCCTCCTTGAAGGGGTGCCGGGCATTGCAAAGACGCTGACCATCCGTACCCTCTCCGAGTGCATTGACTGCAGCTTTAAGCGGCTCCAGTTCACGCCGGACCTTCTCCCGGCCGATATCCTGGGAACCAGGATCTACAACCAGAAGGATTCCACCTTCTCCACTGTGAAAGGCCCCATCTTTTCCCAGTTTATCCTTGCCGATGAGATCAACCGGGCGCCTCCCAAAGTGCAGTCCGCGCTTCTCGAAGCAATGCAGGAGAAGCAGGTAACTATCCAGGGCGAGACGCACAAGCTTGGCCGGCCGTTCTTTGTGCTCGCAACCGAGAACCCGGTTGAATCCGAGGGCACGTACCCGCTGCCCGAGGCCCAGGTTGACCGGTTCATGTTCAAGATCCAGATGACCTACCCGGACAAAGCGGATGAAGTGACCATCATCGATCGTTTTACCGAAGGGATCGCCATCACGCCAAAAAAAGTGATCTCTGCAGAGGAGATCCTCGCCATCCAGGCATTCACCCGCAGGGTATACGCTGATCCGTCAGTCAAGCACTATGTCAGTGAGATAGTCGATGCAACAAGGAACCCCAGTGCATACGGGATCGATTATGGCCGGTATATTGCGCTCGGGGCATCCCCGCGGGCATCCATCTTTCTCGTCCTTGGCGGGAAAGCCCGTGCAATGCTGGACGGCCGGGGGTATGTCATCCCGGAGGATATCAAGGCCATAGCCCACGATGTCCTGAGGCACCGGATCATTCTCAACTATGAGGGGGAGGCAGAGGGCATCACCACTGAAGCGGTCATCGATCGCATCCTTGGTGTGGTGAAGGTGCCATGAATCCCGGAATCCTGTTGCAGAAGGGGGGAGATGGAACCGGTCACGGGTGCGGGTGCATCTGCCCCCAAAAGGAGAGAACATGGAAGACCGGCGCGAACTGATCCGGCAGATCCGCAAAATTGAACTCAGGGTCGGCATCCTTGCAGAAGGGCTCCAGTCGGGACTTCACCATTCGGTATTCCGGGGGCAGGGAATCGAATTTTTTGAGATCCGGGAATATGTTCCCGGTGATGATATCCGCTCCATCGACTGGAACGTGACCGCACGCTACAACCATCCGTTCGTCAAGGAATACACGGAGGAACGCGACCAGACCATCTACCTGATGGCAGATATCTCCGGCTCAGGGATCTTCGGGTCGGAAACAACAAAGCAGAAAAAGATCCTTGAGCTCGTTGCAAGCCTGGGATTTGCTGCAATCAGGAACAACGACCGGGTTGGTCTCTGCCTCTTTTCGGACCGGGTGGAAAAATTCATACCGGCGAAACGGGGCATGGCTCACCTGGTCAGTATCCTGAACACCATCATTGACCACGAGCCGGAATCCGCGGGAACCGATCTCGGGGCCGCGGCAGCATTCCTCTCAAAGGTGATCTCCCGGAGGAGTTCAGTTATCATCCTGTCGGATTTCATCTCGCCGTCATTCATCCCTTCCCTGAAGCTGCTGCGCCGGCGCCACGAAGTGATCGCAATCCGCATCATGGACCGGCGGGAACGGGAGCTTCCGGATATCGGCTCTATCGAGCTTGAGGATCCCGAGACCGGCGAACAGATCCTTGTGGATACCTCGGATGAAGCATTCCGCAGGAGATACCGGGCACTGGTTGCTGACGCAGGGACGGCGCTGCACCATGAGCTGGGAAAAAACCATATCCATGAACTGGTGCTCATGACCGATGAACCGTACGAGAGTCCCCTGAAGCGGTTCTTCAATGGATTATCCGGCCGGAGGCGGTCAATTGCCAGGATTTTATAGCCCGCTCTGGCTTTCCGGACTCATCATCATCCCCGTTCTCGCAGCGATATATGCCTGGATCTTGAAAGAGAAGAAGAACGAGGCTATCGTCTTCTCCCGGCTTGGGTTTGTTAAATCCGCGCTTGGCGATGGCAGGAAATCAGGGAGGATGCATATCCTCTTTGCCCTTACGCTTGCAGCACTTGCCCTGCTCGTCATCGGCCTTGCCGATCCCCACATTCCGCTCGAACAGACAAAGGAAGGTGTCAATGTTATCCTTGTCATGGATGACTCCGGCAGTATGCAGGCTGACGATTACAAACCGTCCCGGATCGAAGCAGCTAAAAGTGCCGGCGAGATCCTCTTAAACAGCCTTGATCCGAAGGATTATGCAGGGGTGGTTGTGTTCGAATCCGGTGCAACTACCGCGGCATACTTAAGCCCGGACAAGGACCGGGTCCGCCAGAAACTCTTTTCCGTTACCCCCCGTTCCGGGCAGACGGCAATCGGAGACGGCCTGGCCCTGGCAATCGATATGGCAGGGTCCATTCCGGGCCGGAAGAAAGTGGTTATCCTGCTCTCCGACGGGGTAAACAATGCCGGCGTGATCACACCGGATGAGGCAGTCGGGTTTGCAAAAGAGGCGGGTGTCCAGGTATTTACCGTGGGGATGGGTTCAGAACAGCCGGTTGTAACGGGATATGACTGGATCGGCAACCCCCAGTATGCCCGGCTCGATGAGGCAACCCTCCGGTCGATTGCAGCGAACACGAACGGGAAATATTTCAAATCCGTTGATGAGCGGACGTTGAAAGAGATCTATGCCGGCCTGAACCAGCAGATTACCCGCGAGAAGGAAGAGACGAGTGTCAAAGACCTCTTTTTTGCAGGGGCCCTCGCTCTCCTCGTCATTGAATTGTATCTGCGCTATGGCCGGGGGAGGATCATCCAGTAACGCGGGACCTCCGGTCTGCACCCGCAGATGCCCATGAACCGGCGCACCGCCTGAAAAGGTTAATCCCTATGATTACCTGTACGTTACTTTAACCACTATTAACGGAAATATCCGGTCGGCTCTTCAAAGCCAGTCCCGTCCGGATTCCGGGGCCCTGGTACCGTGTCTGAAACCACCCTTCCCAAGATGCGATTCGGTCTCTCGGAGCTTGCGGGATCGCTGGGTGATTTTGGCACAATCATTCCCCTCGTTCTCGCGGTAGCACTGGTATCGGATGTCAATGCCCGCTACATCCTCCTATTCTTTGGTATCTGGTTCATCATCACCGGTCTCTGGTACCGGCTCCCCATCCCGCTTGAACCAATGAAAGCCGTGGCAGTGATCGTTATTGCCGGAACGATCGGGAGCGGGGAGATCGCCGCAGCCGGGCTTATCCTCGGTGTCATCTTCCTCGTTCTCGGGTACGGCCGCTTCTTCGGCATCATCCAGAAGTGGGTGCCGCAGAGCGTAGTCCGGGGCATCCAGCTGGGTCTTGCCCTGCTGCTCTTCAAATCGTCGATCGGGTTCGTGGTAAAGGATCCGACATTCTTTATCGTGGGGATAGCCATCATCGGTGCATTCCTCCTTCTCATACGGTACCGCCAAATCCCCGACCTTTCCGCGATCGTTGTCATCGCGGTCGGGCTCGTGGGTGGGATCGCCCTCTACGGATTACCTCCCATCAGCCTGATCCCTCCGCCACAGCTGGTCATTCCCCTGCCAACGGATTTCTCCACCGCTTTCTCAACCCTTGTACTCCCGCAGGTTGTCCTGACGATCACAAACGCGATTCTTGCCACATCCCTGCTGACAAAAGACCTTTTCGCGCAGGACATTGAACCGAAGAGATTCTCGACAACGATTGGCCTGATGAACCTCACGTCGGTCCCGTTCGGCGGGTTCCCGATGTGCCACGGGGCGGGAGGACTCGCGGGACAGTACCGGTACGGGGCCCGGACCGGTGGTGCGAATGTGTATGCAGGGTTGATCTTCCTCATTCTCGCTCTCTTCTTTACTTCCCCGCAGGTGCTTTCTATCATCGCGGTGGGTGTCCTCGGTGCGCTTCTCGTCTTTGTAGGACTGGAGATGAGCCGCCACAGTCTCAAGACCGATTCGCTGCTGGTAACCGGGATCATCGGTGTGCTTGCACTGGTCAGTTCCATGACCCTCGCGTTTGTCGCAGGGATGATCCTTGCCTATCTTGAATTATGGATCCGGAAGAAACGGCCCCGGGGCACGGCTGAATCTCCAAAAGCCCGGGGAAATCCCCAAAATTAACGGCACACCCGCGTGCAGCGACCGGGAATGCCCGTTTCTGTCTGGTATCATCCTGCCTTACTGCACGAATACCGGAGCGCTCTTGTAGCCGGGATGCCCCGGCCGGCCGGAATCTGCATCATCCTGGACCGTGGCCCCGGTAAACCGGGTAAAACACAGGCATATTTCGATACAAATGATTATCAGAGCATTTTTATTTTTTAACAAAGCACGTTGACTGATCGCTTATGGGTATCTGTACAGACATTATGCACGATTTTGTATTGCAGGAGATACACCGTCTCTATTCCAGCGTTGACGGCTGGAAGATCACCCAGAAAAAGAAAGGTATCGGATACGATACGATTGTTATCGCAGGGCGGATGAACCAGGGGCACCGGGAGATCGTACGGATCCTGGTCACGTTTAAAAAGGAGGTTACCCTCGACATGATCGACGAACTGATCCGTCCTGAGCCGGTCTTCGATGGCACAACCCCCCGCTATGATTATGCGGTTATTGTTCCCGCCAATGCAGATACCTCTCAATTGCCAAAAGACCTGAAAATCTACATCATGAGATCGTTTGCCTTTGATGGGAAGGAACTGGTCTGGGTAAAAAAACCCGTCATGGAAACATCCTGACCGTGCACCGCCTGACATGAACGCGCCGGCGGGATCCCGGGTGCCTGTCCGCAGGCAGCCCGGTGTCACAACACCAGCCTTTTTTACCTGATTCTTCTCAGGTACTAACAGATGCAGCGCGAATTCGGCATTCATATGAAAGGCGGCGTCATTACCGAACGCAACGCCGATTTTTCCACCGTCCGGATCAGGACCCCGGCCGGAGTCCTCTCTGTTGAGCAGTTGCGGGGCATAGCCAGGATTGCCAAGACCTACGGGAGCGGGGAGGTCCACTGCACGATAAGGCAGACGCTCGAGATCCCCCATGTCGATCCAAAACGGCTGAAGAATATAGCAAAAGCCCTCGAGAAGAACGGGACTCCCCTCGGTTCCGAGAGGGACGAGGTCGTCAATATCATCTGTTGTCCCGGTACCGAACGCTGCAAATTCGCAAATATCGATACCATCAGTCTTGCAAAAAAGATCGATGCGAAAATCTTCGGGAAAGAGATGCCGGTCAAGATGCGCATCGCCCTCTCCGGCTGCCCGAATGCCTGCACGAGCCCCATGCTCAACGAGATCGGAATTATCGGCAGGGTAGTGCCGGTCCGCACCAGGGAACGGATCTGCACCGGCTGCGGCACCTGCGTCTCTTACTGCAAGGAAAAAGCGATACGGATCAGGAACGGCATCTCGGTGCTGGACGAGAACAAGTGCGTTGCCTGCGGGGTCTGCGTCCAGTCCTGTCATTTCGACCTCATCAAGGCTGAGCACCGCCACTTTCTCATTACGGTCGGGGGCAGGCGCGGGCGGCACCCGAAGATCGGGCGGGAATTACTGACGGTCGAGACCGAGGAGCAGGTCCTCTTTGTTATTGACAGGATCATCAACTGGGTCTATCGCCGGGCCTGGAGCGGGCGCCTCCTCTCTGAACAGCTGGACGAGCTCCACTTTGAGAAGTTCAAAGAAGAGATCATGAAACAGGTGCCCGGGGCAGGGACGGTAGTGGAAAAGGTAAGCGAGCCGAAGATAAACAGTTAAACGGATTTTTTCTTTTTCAATGTTTTTGTAATGGTAATAACCCTGAAACCATTGAACAAAATAATTGAATCTTAACACACGGGGAGTATCCGTCCCGGCCCCCCTTCATAAAAAAACCCGCTGCCTCTCCATTTCCGGAAGAGGCAGGGGCCGTCTGACGTATGTGTGTGAAGTGAAAAATGGGAGATGATCAGATCTTCTTGTACAGGTTTCCGTACACGATCTGGCCTTTGCTCTTGGGGTGGCGCTCGCCCATGTCGCCGATGAAATGCGAGAACCTGGCCTTGGTTCCTTCAACTTCGAGCTCGACCTCGTCAACAGGCTTGAAGCCGGGCATCATGATGTCGATGGTCCCGAAGATGATGATCTCGCCCTTGACCATCTGGCCTCCGACCTTGCTGTTCGCGTTGCCTTTCACGAGGAGCTTCCCGCCTTCTGCATGAGTCATGGCATGGACATCGACATTGCCGTTGACAACGATCTGGCCACCGGTCATATACATGCCGAGATCGGACCCGGCATTGCCCTTGACAAGGATCTTCCCTCCGGACATGCCTCTCCAGTCGCCGCGGTAGGCAGCACCAAGGTAGTTGCCGGCATTGCCCTCGATGGTGATCTCACCGCCCTTCATCGCGGTTGCGGCAAATGCCGCAACATCGCCCTTCGCGAGAATCTTGCCACCTTTCATCCAGGCCCCGACATAGAGGTCGGTGCTGCCTTCGATGACCAGTTCCCCGGCGCTCATCTTGAAGCCGAGGTACTTGACCTTCTTCACGTCGCCTTTGACAACGATCTTCGTGTCTTCTGCGGTTGCTCCGGCGTTGCCGGCGATCTCGAAGTACTTGCCGAGCGTTGTGGGAACATTTCCCTCGAACACGGGAAGTTCTGCAATCTGGGCCGCGTTCTTGCCGGCGAATGCATCGGGGGAGATGGTGTCTGCCTCAAGATACAGTGCAGGCGCATTCTTCATGGTAATGGTAACGGTTTCCATCTTCTTCCACCTCAGTTGGTTGCATCCACCTCAAGGGCGAACGGGTTCGGGACAAAGTGGTGCCCGAGTGCTTCGTAGTTGTTCTGCGTCATGCTGTAGTACTTGATGAACTTCTCGGCAATGTCGCGCATGACCTGCGGGTTCTCATTGGCCTTGACGTGGACCCAGAGCGTCCGCTTGTGACCATTGCTCACGATCTCGCCGTTGCTGACAACCTGAACACCGTTCTTGAAGACGGCAGCGCAGCGGCTGAATGCCTTCTCGATGTCTTCGGGGTCCGCAACCGGCTTGTCGGGGCTGAAGTTGTACACTGCAACATCCGCATCCATGCCGGGCTTCAGGCCGCCACACATTGCGGAGAGACCAAGGGACTTGGCCGGGCCGGCGCGTGTCATCTGGGCAAGCTCGTAAAGCGAGAGCTCCCTGTCGATGCTGCCGATGCTGGTCTGGGAGAGGACCTTGTCCTTGTGCTTGAAGGCGTTGATCTGTGTTTCCCGTGCCTTCTTGCTCATGAGCCACTTGATGACGCGGGGGTACCGGGTGAAGGGTCCTGCGTTCGGGTGGTCGGTGGTGATGTAGCAGCGCATCGGGTCTTTCATCATCAGGGGGATTTCAAGACCGATTGCCCACTGGATGGCACAGACCGAGATGTTCGGGCTGTAGATGTACGGGACGACACCGGCCGCGGTCTCGAGCTCGACATCACAGTTGGCCCACTTTAAGTGGTTGAGGCCGGTTAAGTGGTGCTCGAACGGGCCGTCAGCGGTCATCGTGGTGGTCTCGTCAAGGGTGACGTTACCGGTATCGATGGTGATGTTCTTGTTCTTGTTGACGTAGTCCGTGACTTCCTTGGCCTTCGACTCGAAGTCGCCCCAGTTGGTGCCACCGTAGGAGTGGAACTGGGTGTGGGTGAGGTGCATGACCTGTTCGCGGCCGAACTTGTTTTTCGCCTTGATGCCTTCTGCAAGTTTCAGGGTGTCGAGGGTTGTCTCGTAGCATCCGGGGTTCCCGAGGTTGTTCGGGTGGATGTGCATCGAGTGCGGGAGACCGAGGTACTCGTTTGCCTCGATAAGCCCCTTGACGATCTCTGCGGGGGTGATGTCGAAGTACGGGACCGGGTCGTTGACGGTGAGACAGTTCAGTCCCCAGCCCCAGGCTTCCGTGCCGCCGGGGTTGACAACCTTGATTGCGTACCCCTTGGTCACGTTGAGGAGCCAGGCACAGTATGCTGCGGTGTTCTCGATCTCGTGGTTCTTGAGGTACTCGAGGACGAACCAGTTGTTCCCGAAGACCGGGAATGCGCCCTCATCGATGATGGGGGTGTCGCGGATCTCTTCGTGCACGTGGCGGGAGAAGAGCGGGGGCATGGCGGCTTCCATTGCCGTGGTGTAGCCCATCTTTGCGTATTCGTACCCGGTCTTGAACGTGGTCGGGATCGAAGCCCCGCCGCCCATCCGCTCCATGCCATGGGTCGGGGTGCAGCTGAAGAGCTTGTCCTCGGGCCGGTAGATGCGGCCGAGGTTGACCTTGGGTCCTGCGACATGGGCGTGGATCTCCACGGCGCCTGCCATGACGGTCTTGTCCTTGGCGTCGATGACTTTTGCGGAGGAGCCGACCTTGTCGACGATCTTTCCGTCCTTTATACAGATATCTTTCTTGTCGCCCTTGATGCCCTGCACCGGGTCAAAGACATGGCCGTTCTTGATGATATATTCAGACATGTTATGCTACCCCCTTGAGTTTCTTGAGGCGGTCACGGACTTTGATGAGGAACTGCTCGTCAGTGAGCATGCCCTCGGGTGGCTCGACAACCTTGCGGCAGTCGATCGGGACATTGTCCATGCGGTAGCAGTTGCCGCCACATTCGACACCGTTGAAGGCAACGGGGACGTGAAGCTTGGAGACACCGGAAGTCGGGGTCAGGTGCGGGTCAACGCAGACCGAGGGAACCTTCGCGATCTGCCGGACTGCGCTGATCGGGAAGTGTGCACCGGGGTCGCTGCCTATGGTGAACATTGCGTCGATCTCGTTACGGGCGAGGAGATCAATCGTGCTCGTGTCGCCCGGGTTGTAACGGGCAAAGCCGCGGGTGAGGTCAACGGAGTACGGGAACCCGAACTGCCAGGCAAAGACTTCTCCGGAGCCGGTCACATTGTAGTGGCCCCGCATCGGCATGATCGAGAACTTCGTGTACTCGTTGAGGTCTTTGGTGAGTGCAATGGCTGCGTCGATGTTGTGGTTCTTTGAAAGGGACTGGGTGACACCCATGCCGAAGAAGATGATACCGAACCGGCCGCTCTTTAAGACATCGGCCGCCTCGCGGATCTTCGCTGCCGGAATACCGGCAACAACATCCGGGAGCCACTCGCCCTTGAGGGCAACGCGGAGGGCGTCGAGGAGTTCATAGT
Source organism: uncultured Methanoregula sp. (assembly GCF_963678795.1). Taxonomy (NCBI): domain Archaea; kingdom Methanobacteriati; phylum Methanobacteriota; class Methanomicrobia; order Methanomicrobiales; family Methanoregulaceae; genus Methanoregula; species uncultured Methanoregula sp. The sequence continues at coordinate 309,746 of NZ_OY787453.1, forward strand.
CCCTGCCCTGTTCGACCTGCAGGTGGACATCGGCCATCTTGGCGGTGTCGGTAATACGGGGGTCAACGACAATCATCTTGCGGCTCATCTGTCCCTTGCCGGTGAAGAACCCGCGGGGGAAGATAGAGTACCGGGACATGTGCCGGGGGTGGGCGTGCGCCGGGTTGCAGCCCCAGAAGATGATGCGGTCGGCACGGTTCTTGACCTCACCGAGGGTACAGGTCGGGAGACCGATATCCTGCACGGCAATAAGGGTGGTGCCGTGGCAGGTTGCAGCGGTGTTATCGCAGCAGGCCTTGGCAATCTCGGCGATCTCGTTCCCCACGCTCTGGGCCTCGCAGTTGGTGGAGGACCAGCCGAACATCAGGGGCTTCTTTGCCTTGGCGAGCATCTGTGCAGAGTATTCAGCAGCTTCATCGTAGCTGATCTCCTTCCAGCTGCCGTCAGCCTGGCGAAGGCGGGGCCTGGTGACCCGGTCGGGCGACTGCGAGTGGAGGAACTTCTCGGTACCGATTGCACACGAATTGTTTACTTCGAGCAGTTTCTTTCCGTCGTCCGAAACAATAACCTCAAGGTCATCGCAGAGTGTCCCGCAGAACGGGCAGATGACATCAGTAATGGTCTTGGTCATCCTACCATCACCCCGCAGAGTTTCTGGACAAGTTCAATGCCCAGGAGGATCGGTTCGTTCATAGCAACTTCCACGGTGACTGGTACACCCTTGAAGGTCGGCATGCCGGTGGAGTAGGTGTTGGGGCTGATGACAGCGTTTGCCCACGGGCCCATGGGGATGAAAGCGACACCCGGGTGGGGTCCCTGCGTGGCTTCGACAGCTTTTACGACGACGCTGCCGAATTCACTGGTGACCTTCACGTTGGTGTTCTTCCATACTCCGAGTGCTTTAAATTCGACGGGGTCCATCTCGATGATACCGCAGGCAGTGCGGTACGAGGGCTTCTCCTTGCCGCTCTCGATCGCAACGCCCTGCTGGATGGTCCTGCCGGAGATCAGGTTGACTGAAATTGACTTTGCCATAGTATTCCTCACTTCAGGCCTCGGTTGGGATCATCTCTCCCTTACCGGAGAGACGGATCACATCGTACGGGCAGGCCTTCACACAGACACCACAGCCGGCGCAGAGCTCAGCCTTGACATCCAGGTGGATGGACTTACCGTTACGGACTGCATAGATCTTCTCCTTTGTTGCGGGGTCGAAAGTATACAGTTCGAGTGCATCAACCGGACATGCAACCACACAGTTGCCACAACCGGTGCATTGCTCCATGTTTATATGTACAGAAAACGCCATGCGTATCACACACTTGTCGTCGTAAGTTCTAGGTTACTCTGCAGGTTAGTTAAATGTTTCTAAACGTACAAATGGTTAATTTTTACAGGTTAAGTTAACAGGAAATTTTCTCAAGGCTGGGTTGATTGACTTATACCGTAAATATATTCATGCTCCCGGTAAAAAATCTCCATGGCCGGATTGCGAAAAAAAGACCGTATTGCTAAAACCGGGAAACATACCGGCTGTTCCCGGGGCCTGATGTCCGGAATTTTCAAATGATATATTTATTTAAATATAATAATAACCGGCAAACAAATCATTGTAAATCTCAAAAAAACCAGCGCGGCCGGATTCACCCGGTGATACTACCCGGCCGGATCCTGCCGGTCTCCTTTGTAATGGCGGTCGTGGTCTGCGCCCTCATAATCGCCGGTTCCGGGACCGGAAGACCGTAGTTTTTTTCAGAGATGGCAGTATGATCCCGGAGCACGGTCAGGGCCGGGAGCGGGTAACCCGGCAGGCCGATGACCGGTTTTTTATTGATACGGCCGGTGATGACCGGTTTTCCCGGCTTTATTGCAACGCCATGGACGAGCATTTCCCCGGGCCCTGCGTTCACATCGGCAGTGATGTCCTCCAAGTATCCCTGCATCCCCCGGTAATTGCACAACCTTCCCGGCATTCATGCCTTTCGTACTCAATTTTCTTCTTATCCGTGTATACCATGCATGGATCATCAGGCATGAACTATGAATACCGTAAGCATATCCGGTATGAAAAAATGAAAAAATCTGCTCTAAGATGAAGTGAAGGAATTCTCGCATGATCATATATTCATGGTTGTGAAGTCAGCGGGATGCCGGAGTCACCGGATGCATCAGCCTTGTTGTTGAAACGCACATGAACGGGGTTCACACCCGAAGTATGAAAATCGTACCGATGCGAGTAGTCCGTCTCATGGCCCCGGTACGGCACGGCAGGGCAATTACCATTTTTCAGACATGAGCAGGTAATTGAAGCGCCGCGGGAGCGTCCCATCGGGAGCGGCGCAGGTTATCTCAAAAGGGGTAAGGGGGTGCAAAGCCCCATCATCATATCAGGGGATTGTAATGATTTTCAACTGAAATCTCCCTGCCGACTCGTGTCCGACCCTTATTGCCTGTCAGATATGCCGTGCAATACCTTGCAATTGCTGCTGGCAAATGTTGATTATGCTATTTGTGAGAGTATTCATCAGCCCCTGATGGGGAGGAGTTGAATCGATGCAGAATATTGTTGCAGCACTTGCAAAAAAGGACAATCTTGAACGATGGAAAAATGTTATAGATCTGGAAAAGTTCGGCCAGCCGGCATCCGAATTCCTTATTCAGGCACTGGCTGATGAGGATCGCTGGGTCAGGTACCTTGCCGCAGATGCACTTGCAAACATCGGTGCCACGAACTCCGTAGACTCCCTGATATCACTCTTAAGAGATCCGGATCAGGACGTACGTTTCGCAGCCGCCTCGGCACTTGGAAAACTTGGCGATGTCAAAGCTAAAAAGAACCTTGAGGAAGTGATCAGGCGCGATAACGGGTACGTAAAGATCGCTGCAGAAGAAGCATTGATGAAACTATCTCCTCAGGGATTTGTACCCTCATTATAACTTAGAATTTCACCACACCTGAAATCTCTACACTCAATAATCTTTTTTCTTTGTTTTATGCAGGAACCGGCTGGACCGGGTTATGGATATCCGGAAAAACGGCCGTAATTCCGTTAATGCCCCAAAAAAAAGTGCGCGTAATAATTACGCAACGATGTTCATGAAATGCCGCCAGCCCGGGACTTATCAGCGGCGGTGAAGTACCTGCTGCCGGAACATCCGGCTGACCTCCGATTTTTCCCGTTCAGCAATGTTCTTGGCAATGGTAGAGATACCTACAATGTGCCCCTCTTCATCTTTGATGGGGGAGAGGGTGACACAGACCCCGAACCGCGATCCGTCTTTCCGCAGCCGGACCGTATCAAAACGCTCAATGGTCTCTCCCGAGGCGGCCCTCCGGAGGAAGAGGGCAAGCTGCTCCTGCAAATCAGGAGGGACAATAAGATTAATGGGTTTTCCGATAATCTCTTCTGCAAGATAGCCGTAATACCGCTCGGCAGCTTTATTCCAGCTCAGGATAGTGCCATCGAGTGCTTTTCCAATAATCGCATCATTGGAAGAATTTACAATCGAAACAAGGACTGAGCGAAGCCGTTCTGATTCGAGTTTATCAGTCAGGTCTTCGTACACGATAAACTTCTCACCGCCCTCAAGGGTAATCGGACAGAAATGGATCTGGCGGACCTTCCCGTCTTTACAGGTAACCGGGGATGTGTGGGGTATCGCTTCGCCCCACCCGGTATATTCAGGATCCTGTTTTTTGCCAGGGATCCGGCTGTGTTCATGGCCGGGGAAAATTGCATCCGGATGCCATTCTTCATCCGGGGGAATATCGTTAATGGTGTACCCGAAGAGATGCTGGAATTTTTTATTCACGTACTGGTAATTTCCTGACAGATCTATGATCGATATGGGAAATGGAGAGAGTTCGGTGATCATCCTGAAGCGGTCTTCATTCTCGAGGATTTTTTTTGCATCCTGCTGTTTTTCCGTGGAAATGGAGGATAACAGTATTTCATGAGTCTGCTTGAGATCGTCAACCTTTTGCTGGAGACTGTCGTTCACAGAAATTAGCTGCTCGTATGATTCCTGCAAGTTTGCGTTTTTCCTGATAGCTACATTATAAGAAGAGAGAACGATCGCAGGGATCCGGAGCTGGGTTTCAGGGATGATATGTGTCCTGCCTTCAAACGATACTTCACGGGCGGCACCTGCTCCTCCCGATTCCGGATGTCCCATTGACTGAAGGATGCTGTTGATCCGTGATACTACGTGTTCGGGTTCAAACGGTTTGATGATGATATCGCTCGCCCCGGCTTCCAGACCCTTGATCAGGTCGGGCGGGTCGAAGAGCTGGGTGACAAGGATGACCGGCAGGTCTCTGAGATTCTCGTCCTTTTTGATAGCGCTGCAGAGTTGATATCCATCCATCTCCGGCATGATAATATCGGTCAGCACGATAGTTGGCCGGTCGATTCTGATCTGTTCCAGTGCCTCCTTCCCATTCAATGCAAGGACGACCTGGTATCCTTCCGATTCAAGGATGTGCATGAGGTATTCTGCCTGGGTCCGGCTGTCCTCGACAACCAGGATTTTCAGATCGTTATTCTCATTTTCCGTTTTCATCAGTGCACCTTATTATGGGTTGGTGAATCAGATCCGCATCCCCGATACCAGCGGGCGGGGATATCGATCGTTTTCAGCCAGGCGGGATGGTTGGATCATTATGAACACAATTCTGTTTTCCTGAATGTGACCGCGGCTTTCTCCCGTTCGATCTCTTTTTGCCCGGCGGTTGTGAAAAAAATGTTTTTGCTCCACTTCCTGGTTGCAATCCGGTTTTTCCCTGTCACCATTTTCTGGGTATCTCCACAATTGCCTCGACCGGTGAGGGTGTTTTTCTCAGTTGGGATGGGGGGAACATGTTATTGAGACTGCGATAGAGGGAGGGGGCATCGGCTGAAGAATTTACCATGGTGGCAAACATCGTATGGAGCCGTTCTGCCTCGTTTTTCGATGTAAGATCTTCATAGACGACAAACTGCTCACCATCCTGGAGAGGGGTTATAAATAATCTGATCTGGCGAACGGTCCCGTTTTTACAGGTAATCGAACAGACACAGGAGCCGGTGTCATGAGTTGAGAGAGATGCAGGATCCCGTCTCCATAAGCGCATCAGATCCCTGCGTTCGGAAACATCGGGAAACGCCATCTGGATCCAGTCTTTCCCGGTCGGCAGATCAGCGAGGCTGTACCCGAAGAGCTGCGTAAATGCATTGTTCGCGTACAGGAATTTTCCTTCACGGTCGAAAATGGTAATAGGAAACGGGGAATGATCGGTGATCATGTGGAAGCGCTCTTCGCTCTCGCGGATCTTTTGCGCCTGCTCCCGTTCAGTGTTGATATCGCGTCCAACAGACTGGCATTCAACCAGCGCACCTGAGTTGTCATAGATACCCCGGATGAACCACTGGTACCAGCGGTACTGCCCGGCGCTGTCCAGTATCCGGATTTCCCCGGCCTGAGCCTCATGGCTTCTGGTTATCCTCTGGAGCATATCACGGACAGGGATGTGATCTTCAGGAACGATGAATGATAAAAGGTTCTGCCCGCATACCTTCTCAAGAGAACTCCCCAGATACCGGCGCATCGGTTCATTGATGAATGTGATGGTTCCGTCAGGATGAAACCTGCAGATAAAGTCAATCTGGTCTTCGACAATGGCACGGAACCGGGCTTCAGAGACCATCAGGCGTTCTTCAAACCGGATCTGTTCCGAGATGTCTTCACCAATGATCGTCAGACCCTCATCCATATTATCAAATACCGTTGGAATGAGGCGCATCCGGTAATGGTAATCCTGATCCTGCAGGGTAATACTGAAATCCCGCTGGATTTCCCCTTTTTCCTGGAGTTCTCCAAAAATATTCGGAATATCCAGACGGGCAATAAGCGGAGACTTCACGTTCTCAATCAGGCTCCCGATCAGATCCTCACGTGATATGCCAAGAACACTGATCGCATTCTCATTCGCATCGAGCACATGCATCTCATTATCGATGAGAAGGATGATGTCAGCAGAAAATTTCAGCATCGCGGAGACCGGCATTCTCTTCGAATAGGTGTAGACCTTTGCGGGACCAAACGTGTTAAGATTGACATCTCCGGAAATGAGAAGAATTTCCAGATATTTTGCTGCAGAATTGCGATTTAGCCGGAGTTTTTCAGCAATATCAGTGATGGAAAGGCCATTTCTATGAAAACGGAGGAGATTTTTGATCTTTTTCAATGGTTCCGGCTGATTATTCACAATTGAAAAATTAAAGGTTTTATTATTAAAAAATATGCCATGCAATTTTGCATTATTTGACCTGATTATATTAACATAATGCAAAAGTTAATATTTTATTATTATTTTATTATTTAAAAATATAATTATTGTAAGCGCTTCGTTCCAGGAGAAACTGCCCGTTTTTTTTATCGACGTGCATTAATTTTCGCGGGACAAATGATGCGCAATGGCAGGGATAAACGATCTTCAGCCGGGAAAAAAACAGAAGTGAAACCTGTGGGCAGGAAAATTACCACAATCCCTTATGATAAGGGTATACCCGTCTTATCCACCTCCTTATTCCCTGACGATTCCTCTCCCCTCTTCTGGGTACGTGTCAATTCCGGTTGACAGAATTCACTCGCCTCCTCATACCGGCTTATCGCCACCCAGTACCGGCCCAGCGATTCCTCATACCTGCCAATCTCACAGAGGCGATCCGAGATCTCCTGCAGTGCCCGGGAATAGTACACTCTCGCCTCTTTTGGCCGGGACAGGTGCTGCAGGCAGTTCCCGGTCTCGTGCAGCGCGGCAGTATAGTTAGGTGCAATTTCAACGGCTTGTATGAAGACATGCAGAGCATCCTCGGTCTTTCCCTGGTTCAGGAGTTCAGATGCCTGCTGGAACTGGATCCGTGCTTCGGCAGGGATTCCTTTGGCCTTCGTGGTATCAATGATCTTTTGCGTAAGGGAGAGACCAGCGTCCATGAGTATACACACGATAGTTAAAAAAGAATCATATATAGGAATTTGCAAAGCGGGTGTGCCTTGCGATAATAACTTAAAAATCCCAATTAAGACAGGATTCCGGGCTGGATTGCCTGTCAGCCATCCGGCTGGGCAAAATAGCGGTTATGCCTCGCGGAGTTCAGGTTTCTTTTCACGGTCCCGGAAAAAACCGGGGTCCTGGATTTTCTGAAGGGATCTTTTCTCCATCCGGGCACTCCCGATTCTGCCGGAACGGGGAATGATATCCCGCCCGGGAATAAATAATCCGGTTCCGGTATTTCCAGCAGGATTGCATGATTATCTACACGGGAGGCAGGTTTTCGTCATCAACAGACAATTGTTAACAAAAATAATTTTATTACTATGGCACTATCAACAATGCTAAGAGCCTGCCATGCCAAACCCGCACATCCAACTGATTGAAACCATCTGCAACGATGTCCTGCCCAATATGGTCCGCATCTATGAATCGAAGAAGATGAGCAATGCCCTGGATCGGGATCTGTTCGTAAAACTTCTTGAACAGAAAGTTGAGCTGGCAAACAAATCCGTAAAAATGCTGCCTTCAGTGGACCAGATTATGTACCGGGCAAAAATTGACCGGGCATATGCAGAAAATATTGACCGTTTACGAAAAGATACACCGATCCCGCAAACTGCCTGCGTGCAGAGTATACCCGGGGATCATTGTTGATCCTGCTGTTGCCTTAATGTCCCGGTCAACCCTTATTTATTTTCTGCAGTGGAGAGATCCTGACCTGGGCTGCAATGGCAAACACGGTAAAACAAAAAAGATTTATTAATGAAAAAATTAAACATAAATTATCATGGCTGAAAGAGCAAAGTGTGAATATTGTGTAAAGGATGCTATCGGGTTCCAGTCAATAGAGAGCGATTTTGCCTATGTCTGCCAGGACCATGCTGACCGCCTCCTTCTTGCACTCAAACCCGGTGAGAAAACAATTTACGGTGTTTGTGTTCTCGAACGGTTCAGCTGATGCGTGAATAAATTGTTACCGGCGTGAATCCCTGCGCCCGGAACTACAGCCGCCAACAGACGCTGACGGAAGACCGGCCGGGTATAAAACCGGGTTTTGGTTTGTGGCAGGGTGTGTGTATCAGAACGAGAGGCGGATAGTGTCCCGGTACACATCCTGGAAAGGCGTATTGGCCGGGATGGAGATACCCTCCCCCGGACTAGTACTGACAAAAAGAAGAGGGCCCGGGTCACCAGACCTCGGGGAACGCCATATTGGTGTAAATGTCCTCAAGTCGTGCCTTGTGGCCCCGTTCCATGTTTGCCAGCTGGGTGAAGAGCAGCTGCGTCTCGACATCGGCAGCAGCGTTGGCAAACTGGGTATACATCTGCATAGCTTCAAGTTCCTTCTTGATGGCAATGACCAGACCTTCGAGCGGCTTCATGTCCACCGTCAGCTTCGGTGACGGGATTTCATTGCCGACCTTATAGTCATGCCCTGCAGTGAATTTCATCTTGCTGGCGTCTTTTGCCAGGAAGCCCTGGAGGAACTCGCGGTGTTTCTTCTCCTCGCCGGCAAGTTCATCAAAAAGCGATTTTAAGGCCTTGTCTTTTACTTTGTCGGAAACGCTCCGGTAAAATGTGTAGGCTTCCACTTCTCTGTCAATCGCGGTTGCAATGATCTTCTTTGCATCTTCTGTTTTCATGATTTCATTCATCTCCTCATGGGAATCTTGGTGTAATTCACCATTTCTGTATGAGATCCTGTTCTTTTGTTTTTTCCCAAAAACAAGCCCTTCTGGCATGTCCGCCGGGAAAAAATTGTTATGAAGGAATTGTTCACTTCTTGACGGGGTTGAACACGTTCTCGTAGATCATGTCGCTGCCGGTGTTGTGGAGTCGTGCACGTTCTTCCTTCTCCTCGACATACGCCATGAGCGGGAGTTCCATGCTGACACCGGGCACGTGGCCGAACATCTTCTCAAGTTCCTGCTGCTGGGCGTGCATGAAGAGGGCGTTCGGGATCTCTGCCGGGCAGAGTTCCTGGCACTGGCCGCAGTTCACGCAGGAGTCCGCGATGTGGGCGAACCGGATCAGGTGGAACATGAAGTTCGGGGGGAGTTCGCCGGGCTTGACATAGGCCGGGTTCTTGGTGGTGCAGTCCACGCAGTAGCAGATCGGGCAGGCCTCGATACAGGAATAACACTTGATGCAGCGGGAGGTCTCGCTCATGATCTTCTTTAACCGGTCCTTGCCCTCGCCGAGTGACTCGAAGTCGTGCTTGCGCCACTTGTCGCCGAGCTTCATCATGGCACCCTCGACCTTTCCGCGGATCTCAAGACCCTTGGGGTTGGCTGCCTCGGTTACAAGGAGTCCTTTCTTGACGGCACCTTCGAGGAGTTTTGCACCCTTCTCGGAGCAGACTTCGACGAATGTAGCCTTGCCGGCCTTCTCGCCAATGACACCCCAGTTCCCGCAGGCAAGGTCTGCCTGGCGGGGGACTTTCATCTTGCAGCGGCGGCAGTTGGACCTGCGGCCATAGCCGGCCTCTTCGAGCTCGTCAACGGAGATGCCCTTGTGGCCTCCTTCGTACTCGATGATGAACTGGCCCTTGTCGATCTCTTCCTTGTGGACAATGTTCGGGTCAACGCCGTACTTCTCGGCAATCATCTTGCGGGCGAGAACCGGGCTGACCGATCCTCCGCAGTTGACACCGATCAGGATGATGTTGTCAAGGTTGATCTGCTTGCGCTTGGCAAGTTCATAGAACGCCATTGCATCGCAGCCCTTGACAGTGACACCGATCTTCATGTTCGCGGCGCCGTCCATGTACTTCTTGATGAGCTTGGGAAGGAGCAGGGTACCGCAGTGGAGGGAGCCGGCAGTCTTTGCCAGATCCTTGGGATCGGAGATCAGCACCGGCTGCGCATCATAGAGATCAGTTCCCTTGGTGATGACGAGGACCGCATCGACAGCCTTGGACTCAAGCGCGAATTTCCAGAGTGCAGTTACTGCACCCCCGAGTTCTGCCTTCTTCTTGATCTCTTCGTCGTTGGTCCACGCGTAGAGCATATCGCCTTTCTTTGCCATGATCAGGCCTCCTTGATCTTCTCAATCCTTACAGCACAGGCCTTGAACTCAGGGATTGCTGCTACCGGGTCGAGTGCGTTGTTGGTAAGTACGTTTGCAGCACATTCCGCATAGTGGAACGGCATGAAGACGACACCCTTCTTGATATTCTTGGTGACACGGGCACCAATCTTGATCTCTCCCCTGCGGGTGATTGCCTTGACCATTTCCTTGTCCTTGATACCCAGTGCTTGTGCATCCTCGGGGTTGATCTCAACCCAGCCCGTGGGCTCCTCGCGCTCGAGGCTTTCCGAGCGGCGGGTCATTGAGCCGGTATGCCACTGCCAGATGCAGCGACCGGTGGTCATGATGAGCGGGTAGTCCTTGTCCGGGACTTCTGCCGGGGGCTTCCACTCGATTGGCGTAAATATGCCAAGACCGTCCGGGTGCGAAAATTTCTCTTTGTGCAGGATCGGGGTTCCCGGGTGTTCGGCAGTCGGGCAGGGCCAGCAGAGTGCTTCGGGCTTCTCGAGCCGTGCATAGCTCATGCCACCGTATGACGGGGTGACCTTTGCCACTTCCGTGAAGATCTCTTCTGCGCTCTTGTACGGGAACTGTTTCGCGTATCCCATCGCTGCTCCGAGCTCGGAGATAATCTGCCAGTCCGCTTTTGCCTGTCCCGGCGGGTCCTGTGCTTTTCTCCACTTCTGGACCCGGCGTTCGGTTGATGTCTGGGTGCCATCCTTTTCGGCAAAACAGGCGGCCGGGAGAACGACATCTGCGAGTTGTGCAGTCTCGGTCAGGAAGATATCCTGGACGACAATGAATTCGGCGTTCTTTAATCCTTTCTCAACATGGTGAAGGTCCGGGTCGGATATCATCGGGTTCTCACCCATGATATACAGGCACTTGACCTTGCCGGGTTCGTCGGCGAGTACATTGATCAGCTTGGTAACGGTCAGACCGACTTTTCCTTCAGCAATCTCGCAGCCCCATGCAGTCTCCATCTTCTTCTTCATGTCGGGGACGATAACCGACTGGTACCCGGAGTACACGTTTGCAAGGGCTCCCATGTCGCAGGCGCCCTGCACGTTGTTCTGGCCACGCAGTGCACAGATACCCGTGCCGGGTCTTCCGAGGTTGCCGGTCAGCATCTGGAGGTTTGCGGTTGACTTGACGTTGTCGACACCGGTCGTGTGCTGGGTGATACCCATCGAGTAGAGGATCGCGGACTGGCCGGACTTCCCGAACCACTCTGCCGCAGTGATGAGGTCCTTTGCGGGAACCCCGGTGATCTTCGAGACGTTCTCAGGGCTGTAGGTATCCTTCGATACGATCTCTTTGACCTTCTCGAAATCCTTGGTCCGGTTCTTGATGAAGTCCTTGTTCTCCCAGCCGTTCTTGAGGGCCTCGTGCATGAAGCAGTTCAGGAGTGCTACATCGGTACCTGAGTAGAACTGCAGGTGCAGGTCGGCTATCCTCCCTGTCGGCGTGAGCCGCGGGTCGGCGTAGATGATCTTTGCACCATTCGCCTTTGCCTGCATAATGCGGCGCCCGATCAGCGGGTGCTGCTCGAACGTGTTGGTGCCGATGACGAGGAGGCACTTTGATTCGGCAATGTCTATAATTGACTGCGTCATTGCACCGGAGCCGAATGCTCCTGCAAGGCCAACGACGGTTGAAGCGTGGCAGAGCCGGGCGCAGTGGTCGACGTTGGGAGTCTTGAGGACAGCCCGTGCAAATTTCTGCATCAGGTAGTTCTCTTCGTTTGAGACACGGGCCGATGAGAGACAGGCCATCTCATCTCCCTTGTAGGACTTGAACTTGGAGACGATGAGTTTGTACGCCTCATCCCAGCTGGCCTCGACAAACTTGCCATCCTTCTTGATGAGGGGCGTTGTCAGCCGGTCAGGGCTGTTCACAAATTCCCAGGCATAGTTGCCCTTGGGACAGAGCTTTCCTTCGTTGACCGGATTGCGCTGCCAGGGCTGCACGCCTACAACTTTCTTGTCCTTGACAACAAGGTTGAAGCCACACCCGGTTCCGCAGTACGGACACGTTGTTGGTACATACTTGAATTCCATGTATAACACACCTTTTGATACTCACATTGTCTGGCAGAACGTTATTTAAGCGTAGTGTTTTTTTCGCGAAAAATGATGATTATCTGGGGGTAAAAGGGGGATTAGGGGAAATTCCTGATTAAGACTGATGATTTAACTGGTTTTGAAAATTATGTACAAGTGGTTTACTACATTTGATCTGTTTCTTATTACCGCGCGAGACTGCTATACGACAGAAAACCGGGTTGCATTGTATTTTTTTGCGGGTTTTTTGACCGTATTTTCATACAGTACTTTTCATACAGTACAGCTGACTGCACCCATTTACGGATGGGCTCTTGCGTCATCATCCGGCAGAACATGAATTGCCGTTGCCTTCACACCGGCAATAACGGTTGTCCCTGCCGCGAGGCCGAGATCCGTGCAGGAGCGGCGGGTGATGAGGGCGACCAGGATAAAACCGCAGTCAACGCTGACCCGGACAAACGGGCCGAAGGGAATAATTCTGGTTATCCGGCCGGAGATCTGGTTGCGCATGCTGGTTTTTTCAGGAAGTACGCCGGACGGAGCGAGGGTTACTTCCTCGGGACGGATAAAGATGGCAACCCGCTGCCCCTCTTGTAAATCCGTCAGTGCCTCAAAGCAGGTCTCCCCCACCCGGATGAGGGCATGACCTGCCTTGTTCTCCGTAATCTTCCCGCCGGTAATGGCCTCAATGCCCACGAACCGGGCTATGTCCCTGCCTTTTGGCTGGTAGAAGATCTCGCTTGTGCCTCCCACCTGGGCAAGCCGGCCTTCCATGATAACGCCGATCCGGTCAGCAAGCCGCTGCCCCTGGGCCATATCATGCGTGGACATGATGATCGTTGTTTTGAATTCTTCGCGGATCCGGAGAACAAGATCCTCGATCAGTCCGGAAGAGACCGGATCGAGGTTTGCCGTCGGTTCATCCAGGAGGAGTACTTCCGGTCGTGTCACCATTGCCCGGGCTATGGCCACGCGCTGCATCTCGCCACCGGAGAGGGTGATTGCCCTGCGGCTTTCGAATTCCGGCAGGCCGACAAGTTCGAGTGCTTCCTGAACCCGCCCGTGAATCTCTGATTTGGCAACCCCGCGGAACTCAAGACCGAAGGCAATGTTTTTTGCAACCGTTGTATTCAGCACGGCCGGTTTCTGGAAGACCATTCCCATGCGGCGCCGGATCGCAAGCCGGCCGGCCTCCGATGTTGCTGTATCCACCCCGTCAAAGTAAATTTTCCCGGATGCCGGCGTATCGAGCAGGTCGATGAGGCGGATAATCGTTGTTTTCCCGCTCCCGCTGGGCCCTATCAGGGTGAAGATCTCCCCGTTGCGGATCTCAAGAGAGACGTCTTTTATAATCTCCCGTGCGCCGAATCTCCTGGAGAGCCGATCAACCCGGATCATCCCCGTGGACCTCCGGCAATCCGCTGCATATCAGCCGACATTCCTGCCATGATCAGGTTGAGTGCAACAACCACGACCAGGGCAACGAGAAGGAGGATAATCCCGAGTGCAATGGAGAAACCAAAATCACCCATTCCGGTCTCAAGGGTAATGGCGGTAGTCAGGACCCGGGTATGGCCCCGGATATTGCCGCCGATCATCATCGCAACCCCGACTTCGGCGATTGCACGCCCGAATCCGAAGACTACTGCACTGAGGATGGCGTACCGGGCTTCCTTGAGGATCTCCCATATCTTCTGGAATGTGTCCGCTCCAAGGGCAACCAGTGTATCGCTGATACTACGGTCTATCCCGCCAAGCGCTGATATGACAAGTCCCATCATGATAGGAATGATGAGAACCATCTGCCCGAGAATCATCCCCCCCGGCGTGAAGAGGAGCCCGAGGAAGCCAAAGGGGCCGCTTCGTGAGATGAGCAGGTAAATAACGAGTCCGACAACCACGGTCGGGACCGAATAGAGGGTCTGGATCAGGATAACGAGTGCCCGTTTTCCCCGGAACTCGTTGAAATGAATAAGGCTCCCGACCGGGATGGCAACGAGAGCTGCCAGGATTGTTGCCGAGAGGGAGATGTACAGGGAGAGGAGAGCGATCTGCATGACCTCGGGATTGAAAGTAACAATGAGGTCGATTGCCTGGATAATACCCTGCGCTATGTCGCCCAACCCTGCTCACTCCTGTATACCTTCACCCGTTGCCCGGTTGCCGGGTGATCAAAAGGATCTGGTACTCTGATCATCTTTTATATTCCCTTATTATTACCCGGATATTCCGTCAGGGTGCTGGAACCCCGGATGATAACCATTCAACCCTGATGGTCTCTTCTCTTTCTGGTCCTGATGAGCCCACCAAAAAAAAGAAGGATTACTTTGTGCTGGCTGTTGCAGCAGTAGTGGCCGGGACTGCAGTCGTTGCTGCAGCGGTGGCTGCAGGGGCGACATCGGTTGCCGGAGACGTGTGGTCCCCGACATTTCCTGCCGGTGCCGTCGGAACGGTGACACTCATCGGGATGAAGAGTGCCTTGCCGTACTTGTCCACGCCATAGTTCCCGATAGCAGCCTGGGTGTCGGGCGCAATCAGGAAGTTGATGAAGTTGTTCGCCATCTGGATCTTGTCAGCCGGCTGTTTGTTGTTGTACACGGTCATGACGCTGTAGATGTTCAGCAGGCTTGAACCCTGGGTGATAACCGGGACGATGTTTAAGTCCTTCTTGTAGGCAAGGTACGTTCCTTCATCGGTAAGGGCATATGCTCCCTTCTCGCTTGCCATCTGGAGGGTCTCTCCCATACCTTTGCCGGCTTCTACATACCAGTCACCGGACTTCTCGATCTGGGTCGTGTAATTGTACTTGGCATTGGACCAGATCTTCTGCTCGGCAGTGTGGGTTCCGGAACCGTCGCCGCGGGAAATGAAGGCCACATTTGCCGTCTTGTTCATACCCTTTAAGTAGAGTGTCGTGAAGGCATTCTCCGGCGTCATGTTCCTGATACCTGCCGGGTCATTGGCCGGACCGACAATCATAAACGAGTTCGATGCAAACGAGCGCCTGTTCAGGCCGTTCCCGGTCTTCATGAACGCGAGTTCCTGGCTCGGGGAGTGGACGAGCAGGACATCTGCATCGCCATTCTTCGCCAGCTCGATTGCCTTGCCGGTTCCCTGCGATGTGATCTTCAGCGTGACATTGTACTGTTTCTCGAACATGGGCTGGAGGTAATCGAGGAGGCCGGTGTCGTACAGGCTCGTTGTCGTTGCGATGACAAGCGTCTTCTGGGCGCTGGCCGCTGCTGCGGCGGTAACTGCCGGAGTTGATGCGGCCGTTGCCGGGGCGGCGGTAGTTGCCGCAGGTGTCGTTGCCGGAGAACTGGTACACCCTGCGATGAAGACGGTAATAAACAGGACTGCAATGATTCCTGCAGTCAATCCGAAATGAACACTTTTTCTCATAATATGATCGGGATAACGTTAAAGTGGGTAATAATTGAATGTTTCTTTTTGTTATATGTTAAGAAAAAATATTAACCAGTTGATAACCAGTTGGTTATCACATGGTTTCAAAAATTTTGTATTGATTTGCCCGTTCTGTCAACGGAGTACAAAATATCTGCAGGCCCCTGCAAAAGAGCGGATTTCACCATTTTCCGGTTAAGGCAGAGAAGATCTCCGTCCCGAGAATCTCCCGCATATCGCCGGCGTAATGTTCCTTTATTAACATAAGCATCTTCCGGCTCCCTTTGTCGGTTGTCAGGACGCCCACGCGTTCTGCGCGGGTGATGAGCTCCTCCCCTTCCATCATTGCAAAATAGGGAAGGATGTAATAATGGGGAACCTCAAGAAATTCCGCCAGCCGCCGTGTTGTGGGAAATTTGATCCTGACCGAATTTTCTGTAAACGTGAGGGAGATTGATCGCTCAATCACCTGGATGCGTATTGCTGCGTCAAAGAGATTGTCGATAGACAGGACCGGCATGGGAATTTCCTGTACCTGATTGGGTGTAACGACCTAATATAGTATCATTATGGGAAACTACAAAGCAGGCATTCTCCGCAGATCCGGAACACTTCCCGGCATGACGTTGTCAGGGAAGGATCCTTCGTAATCCCAGCCCGTTTGAAGGATCTGATCATTACTTCATAATTTTACACAGGTGCCGGAATGTTGCAAGACCGGCGATCTGCATGACAACAGAGAAAATCACAAGCCACGGGAGACTGAACTCGTACAGGAACCCGGTGACAAGACCCCCCACGAACCAGGCGCCCCCGTAAACCATGTTGAGGATACCGTATGCAGTTCCCCTTTTCTCTATATGGGTATAGTCGGCAACTGCGGCACGCAGGACCGTTTCCTGCATCCCGAGAGAAGCGCCCCAGAGAACGGTTGCAAGGATAACACAGGCATAATTCTGCGAGAAGGACAGGACCGGAATGAAAATCGCCAGCACCGGCAGGATGCCAAGGACAACCATTCCTTTGCGGTCATATGCCATCCCGACAAGAAGCGCTACAACTGCGTCCACACCCATTGCAATTGCATAGAGCAGGGGGATCTGTCCTTCCGGAACAATGGAATATTGTGCAAAATGATAGGCCATCAACGGATATACGAGAAAACCGGCCATGACGAAGAATATGAACAGGGAATATGGCAGCATTATCCGGGGGAATTCACGGGATGGCACAACGTTCCTTTCCCCTTTTTCAAATCGTTCGGGTACGGGAGCCTTTGCCCGTGCAATTATGAGGGCAATGATCATAAGGAAAAAAGGGATCACCATCAGTGCAAACCCCTCCTTAAACCCGCCATACGCATAGTATGCAACGGTGAAGATCAGCGGTCCCAGGACCGCCCCGATCTGGTCAAGCGCCTCGTGGAGACCGAATCCCCGGCCCCTGCCGATATCTTTCGAAACATGCGAGAGGATGGTGTCCCGTGCCGGGGAACGGATTCCTTTGCCAATACGTTCTACGATAAGGAGTATTGCCGCAACCTGCCAGCTGCCGGCAAAGACAAGAAGGGGGATTGCCCCGATCATCAGGTACCCGGCAACCGTGAAGAACCAGTAATTCCGGGTTTTATCAGAAAAATAACCGGAGAGAAGACGAACGCCGTACCCCAGGAATTCACCAAGGCCCGAGACTCCCGCAACAACAAAAGCGCTCGCGCCCAGCATGAGGAGATAGGGCCCGGTCACACTCCGGGCTCCTTCGTACATGATATCGCCAAACAGGCTTACGATGCCTACAAGAATGATGATGGAGAGGGCAGTTCTGGGAGAACATGACTTTTTTTGTGCTTCTATGGATCCCGCCTCCCTGGCCGGTCAGGAGATCTGTCACCGGGGAAAACAGAGCATTCACAATGAACCCCGGGCTCCTGGTACCGGTGCCTGAGTCTGAACTTTCACTCAAAGGAAAATAAATTGAGCGGTTACCCTGGACAGATAACCTCGTCCATGGGAAAAGAATAAACCGTGCGGATCGTTAATTACGGATCGCAAAATGTAAAAAAAATTATTTTTTCTTCTTGTGGTCGTCGTCAACAGGTTTCATGAACACGACTTCCGCACCGATATCCTTTGCAATCTGCTCGATCTCGAACTTCCGGAAATGGGTGGCAGCGATCTGGATCTCGCCACCGGTCACTGCAACTATCCGGTACTTGGGCGACTCGACACCTTCGCCGACTTTCTGGCGTTCACGAATGTAGATCTTCATAATGTTCCTCCGGCCAGTCACGGTACGGCATATCACGGACCCGTGTAGTGCCGGGGTGATGGCTCTGATATACCAACTGGTTTACAAGGACTTATACCTTTCCATCGCGGTACAGGCATTAGTGTGTCATTATGAAGAAACGGTTCGAGCTTTTAAGCGGGCTGCAGGGCGAAACCCTGGTCCGGAAAGGGATGAAGAGAAAAGGGCCGTCAGGAGAACAGATCCGGATTGCCCCGGATATCAATGTGATCAAGATAGGGGGGCACGGTGCGATCGATTATGGCCGTGAAGTCATGCACCCGCTCTGCGAGGAGATCGGCAAACTCTCAAAGAAACACCAGCTCATGGTTGTTACCGGTGGCGGGGGACGGGTGCGCCATATCATGGATATTGGCATTGACCTGGGGATGCCCACGGGCGTTCTTGCCGAGCTTTCGGCAAAGATCTCCGAGCAGAACGCGATCATGGTCTCGATCCTGCTCTCAAAATACAATGGTACGAGGATCCACGCCGGGGACCTTCTCGAACTCCCGATGCTCCTGAAAATGGGGATCCTGCCCGTTACGCACGGCACGCCGCCGTACGGGCTGTACGAGCACCCGGCCCGGAACAGCATGATCCCCCCTCACCGCACGGATACCGGGGCGTTTTTGATCGCTGAAGTTCTCGGGGCAAAGTCCTGCATCATCGGCAAGAACGTAGACGGTCTCTACACCGAGGACCCGCGGAAAAACCCGGATGCAGAGCTCATCCGTGATATCACCGCACAGGAACTCATTGAGATGAACCTGGAAGATATGGTGCTGGAACCCATGGTGATCGAACTCTTAAAAGAAGCTGTCCACATCCGTGAAGTGCGGATCATCAACTGCCATATCCGGGGTAATATCGAGAATGCCATCAACGGGAAAAATGTCGGTACTATCATCCGGGCAGAATGATCCTGCCCCTTTTTTATCGTATTACACGCCAGGTTTTCCTTTTACTCATCATTTGGGTCAGCAGCGTTCTTACGGGGGGATTCCCTCAGGGTCGCCCCGGAAGTAACATCCCTCCCATACCTTGTTTTTCCTCCCGATCGGCCAGCAGAAAACGACTATTAGCGTCCAGAATCCGGGGAATAATAATGCACGGATAGCCATCCGGGCACCAATGCAGGGAAACCAGAAAACATTAAGGCTGCATTTTCCCGATTTTGTCCCAATCCCGCTCCCGGAACGGTCAATACGGGCCCTTACAGGGCTTATTCGGGGCCATCCCTTACAGGGGGGCACTCTCCAGGAAGATGGGCCTGCTCCCCCGGCGGAGGTCATACCGGTTCTTAAAGAGCTGCGGGTATCTTTCCCTGGTTTGGAACCGGCAGAGGAAGGGGTTGGCCGGCATAATCGATCTCGACAAGACCGGTCTCATCCACGCGGAAATACCTCCATGTGCCGTATTTGGAGTACAGCCAGAATTCCCTGAGTATATGCCCGGACCGGGGAAGCGAGCGGAGCATCAGCACGGGCTCCCGGAATTCCGCTTCGAGATCTGATATGGGTATGCGTATCCTGATCGATCTCCGGATCCGGACAAAGATGATGCCGCCCCTGGCCGCTATAAGGAGATCGGCAGCGCACTCATCATCCTGGAAAAAGCGCATGACCCGCCCCCGTGCCCGCGCAACCGGAATGGCGTTTTTGAGCCCCCGGTACGGTGGCCTTCCCCGCGGCATCAGGTCCGCCTCCGTTGCCGGGTCTCAAAAATCTCCATCTCCACGTCATCGAGCCGGTACCCGAGATCGTTGATCGTTTTGAATAACTCCTCGTTCATCCGGTCCTGCCGCTCCATTAAGGAACAGACCAGGGCGCGGATCGCCCGCTCGGCGTGTACGTACGGCACTTCCGGATCACGTCCACTAAGATCCCGTTCGGTCTCTTTCCGGACAGCGCTCTTCTTTTTTGGGGAAGTTCCGATGCTGAGGTTACGGAGCTCGGTCTTCCGCTCCACGCGCCGGGGTATGGGATGTCTCTCTTCTTCGGGCATGTGCCGCTGTGCCCATTTCAGTTCCGTGTTCTCTTCCGGCCCGTTGCACCCGTTACCCGGCAGCAGCTCATGGCATTGCGATACCGTCCGGGAATTGCCGGCAGAACCCCCGGTCTCCCGCTGTGCAATCCCCGGGGATTTCCCTGTTCCTGTGTTAGTGTCTGTCATGTTACATCCGGTGCGGCTGTACCGCATCTCCTCTGATCCCCTGCCAGGTACATGCCTCATGCCCCGGTCAGCATACGACCTGCCGGTTCCATCCGGAACCCGTGCCGGGTGTTTTCTGGCATCACGATTCCTCCATTTGTTCGTTCTGTCCCGTTCCGGCATCCCTGGAAAAACCCATGGGATTCCTGACACGTGTTGCATCCCGGAAGGAGCAGGCGAATGGCCCGTGTCACATCCACCGCGCCCGGCCTTTCAGCAGGTCTTTTTTAGTTTCCTTCGCTGGTATGCACGATCCATGACGCCTCTGCCGTAACCGGCAGGAATTGCCATACCATCCTGCCCTCATAAAAACTGGAATAACAGCCTTTATATGTCTGGCTGAAGATGAAAGATTCCGGTCACGGGTACTGACCCCCCGGGTACGATACACGGCCGGTTATCCGGGAACCTTACAATCCATTCCCCGGCAAACCGGGATTGCATAAGGCGCTTGCATGACAAAAAAGAACATCGATATCACCGGAAAAGTCTCCCCCTACTGCCTGTCGGTGGTGGCAAAAGAGGCAAAGGCTTTAAAGCAATCCGGTGAATTATTCATTACCTGCGATAATTTTCCCGCCGTTACGAGCACGATTCCCCGGATCGCTCAAAACGAAGGTCTCCTGATCGAGACCCACAAATCTTCAGACGGGCACTGGATGATCAGGCTGGCAAGAAAATAAGATACGTTCCCCCGCGACCGCCCCATTATGACAACACATTTTTTCCTCTTTTCAGGATATCTTCCCGCTGAACGCCTTTCATGGCTTGAAGAGTGTCTCAAGTTCTTCTTTGTCCAGCTCTACCCCGAGACCCTGCTGTCCCGGGCACCGGCAGCAAACCCGGTCTTCTCCTTTCTCCTCACGGGCGATGCACTCTACAGCATCGTAGAGCCCGAATCCGAGCAGGTCTGGTCCGTGATCCTTTCCCTCACATCCGTCCGGATCATCTGCGACCGCCAGGAGATGGAACTCAGGGGTATATCTGCCGAACGGCTGAAGATGAAGTATCCCGACCAGGTGATCGACAGCAACGGTCTTGCTGCAGATAACAAGCCCTCGTTCTGGACGGACGTCATCGCGCTTGTCCGGCAGAACCGGCCTCAGATCCCCGATGCAATCGGATGGCTCCAGAACGAATCGCCCTATATGCACCTCTCTGCGGCGTACGGCCTGCGGTGCCTTGCCGCCGGTCTCGATGCCAGGCTCTCACCGGAGCTCTATGCATACCTCGACGGCATCCACGTGAGCCACCATGGGCAGGCCCCCACGGATGCTGAAAATATCGGCGGGAAGCTTGAACGTCTCCATGACCGGGCAACCCGGCAGGGTCTCAATGGCCTGTTTCTTGCCTGTAACCGGAGCGCAACTTCCCGGGGCTACAGTACATGGGACGATGGGCAGGGCACCGCTATATCGACGTGCACGATCAAACCCTTCCATATCCGGGACATACACTGGATGATTGACCGGTTCGAGTGTCCCCATATCATCCTTTCTGCAGATGCCGGTTCCATCCGGCTCCCGAAGAAAGGGCCCGCGGTATCCTTCGACCGGACAGAAAAAAACAACAAAGCCCCGCCGGTCACGATCCTCGTTACGAGAAGCCCGTACAGTACGGAGCACGTATCCGGCGCCCTCTCGTTTGCCACGGCCTGCGCCCATCAGGGAATCCTCACCCGGGTGGTCTTTATCGAGGAAGGAGTGTTTTCTGTTGCCGGAAACCACCGTACCTCAGAGGAATCAGTATTCTTCAATATACAGGATATCATCAACACGGTTGCCGGCAGCGAAAACCTCAATTTCTATGTCCTCTTACCCTCGCTCCAGAAGCGGGGTCTTACTAAAAACAAAAATCTCAATGCCGTGCTGGATATTGGATTTCCGGGACTGGGGAAGATTTTGTTCTATTCCCCGGGAAATGTGCAGTCGGAGCACCAGCGGCTGATCCTGTTCTGATGGCCGGAACGGCCCTGTCACTTCCTGCGCATCCCGCATTTCCCTGCGGTTTCCCATAACTCCACCGTTCCCTTCGCTGCGCTTGTTACTCTCATGCGAACTTTTTACAACCGGTAGCGGAACCTGCGGTTCAATGAAATAGCACCGGCACATCCCGGAATACCAGAAAACAGATTAAATAAAAGATCCGGCAGGGAATATTCCCTGCCCGCGTATACCGTTATGCGGTTTTCCGGACCGGTTTTTTCACCCAGATAAGTTCCTTGCCCTCGAATGCGAATGATTTCATGATGAATATCCTGAGGTCTTTTGGCAGCCTGGACGTATCTGCCTGGCCCGGGACGATTATTGCGTAATCATAGCGTGGAACGGTACCATCGAGTACCGGCTCGGGGCGGATCAGCTCGCTGATCATATCGGGCGTGACTTCCCTTTTAAACGTGACCATGATCCGGACAATCTCCCGGCACCCGGCGTTGATACGCTCGGCGATCACAATAGTATCATACCCCGTCCCCTTCTTCTTTGGAACAATCTTCCAGCCATCATAACTGGAATAGCTGCGTTTGATCTCCTGCATTACGAAATCGTGCATGATGTCTGTACAGATGCCCATATGCTCACAGTTAACATAATTTGCTGTTGAATAAAAAAACTTTGTTAAATACATCCGGTTACTCTTACGGCAGCTGAATGCTATCCTTCCGGGGAGATACGTATCATTGCCACGATTCATTCCCGTACGGACCGGCCACCTTCATTGAACCGTTTTAAGAAAAATCCCTGCGCTCCAGGGGAAGAGTCATAATACCCCCGGTACGGGCCCGGATTTATTTTTTATTGCTGTGCAGGTTCATGTACAGGGAAGGTTCACTCCAGCCCCTCCTCCTGACGTAATGGAGGGACTTCACTATGCTGCTTCAGAAAAGGCTATTAATGACGAGATATTTATAAAATTAATACGATGATCTACGGGTTTTATAAAAAAGTGATCAGTCTGGTAAAAACGCTGGTAAAATCCGCTGGTACCAGGCTCATTTTCCTTGTTCACTTCATAAAAGCCGTCACCCCGGAACAAAGACCGGACATGAAGTCCTTCCTTGCTTCCGGGATCATGAGCGAACGCATCAAAGGTTCGCGGGGCAGGTTAGAAGGGGGCCATGCTCCCGTCTTTTCTCTTTTCACGTATTTTCGTGATCGTCAGTAGCGCCGGGTAATGGTCTGCCGGGCTTCCCGGACGGGATTTTTTGCAAGGGTACCCGCTGGAGCAGGGCAGCATCATTCTGACCGGACAATAACCATGGACCCGGAAGACCGGGCCGGAATACGAAGGAACTCCCGTGACATGTGGATGTGGATGTCCCGGGCGAACACCAGAATGCAAAAAAAAGAACTACCAGAACATGTACAACACATCAGTCCATTTATGGGGATGCACAGGTATCCCGCAACAAACCGCTGGATCGCTCAACGAGAATTACAAAAAAGGGCCGGTTAAACCCGGGTCCCGGGCCATGGAGGGGATCGTATGACTGCCTGTGCAGCCGGCCAGATCCTTTGCGGGAACGACGGCCGCATGCATGTCCGGATCTGGGGGGAGCGGTATTATCTCATCCCGGAGGATCTCGGCCTGCTCTTCTTTGTCGGAGACCCCGTGCCGCTCCGGAAAACGGGGCCATCCCCTGAGGTTCACGAGGTTTCCGGAACCGTCTCCCTTAACCCTTCCGGGCAGGCCGTTGTGATCGCCACCGGCAGGCAGCGGTACATGCTTCCCCGCGAACAGTTCCTCGCCGTCGCGTTCGGTGAGGAGATATCCTGCACATTCTTCGAGGCACCGTCAGGGGGGTCAGGGATCGAAGAGATCTTCCCAAAACAACGGGGTGCTGCCCCATGACCAGCCGTCGCGGAACGCTGGTCGAGGAGGGAGCCCGCGAGCTGCTCCAGGTCTGCGGCTACGCGGTCAGGATTGTCCCCTCCGGGTACCACAAGCGGTACCCGCCCGCCCATCTCGTTGCGACACGGCCATCGGGCGGTACCCGGTTCATCCGTGTCCGGAAAATCTCGCACAGGACATTGAGTGCCGGGACGGTTGCGGAGATATACTCCCACGATATTGCCCGGTTCCGCCGGTACCTCTCCCTGCATCCCGGATGTTCCGGACTCCGGTGCGAGCTCTGGGTCTACTCGCTCACCTGCGGCTTCAGGTGCTTTGAGATACTCCCGGATAGTATCCGCGAGATCCGTAAACCTTCACCGGGGGACGTAAAAAATCCCGGAACCGGGGGAACAGCATGACTGCCTTCCTTCGGATGCAGAACCTGGAGCAGCAGGCCGGAAAAATGCTCAGGAGCCGGGGCTATACCCCGGTGATCGTGAGCCATTTTGTCCGGAGTTCCCGGTATATCGCGTTCAACCTGACGGCCAGAAGGACACAAAACGACGGGTCGGGCGAAACGGTCATGGTGAAGCTGAAAATTTCCCTCTGCAGGATAGAATCGCATGACGATGCCACCGTGTTCTGCCAGGACGAGATTGCCATCGTGAAGAGATTCTTCGACCGTGTGCCTCCCGATGGAGAACTATTGCGGTTCGAAGTCTGGCTTGCAATTCCCCTTGCCGGGTTCCAGCAGTTCGAGATCACCCGTGACGGAATCCGGGAGATCCCGGTGTCAGAAGAACCGGGCCATCGCAAGGAGCGGGCAGCATGATCCCTGGTACATCGTCTGGCCTCTTTTGGGAGCAGGCCGGAACGCTGCGTATTGTCCGGGGCTGTGAGCCGGTCCTGCCGGAAGGGATCCCACGGGGAGCAGCGTATGCCCGGTGAAGAACCGGCGCCGGGATCTTCGGCCGAAATTATCGAAGGCATCCCGCTCTACCTGATCCCAAAGACGATCGCGGACCAGATTAGGAGCAAGCGGGACGCGGTCTTCCAGATCCAGGTCGAGCGGAAATTCCATCACCGGTATACGGTCAGGGTCGAGACCATCGGTGAGCATGCCCGGCGGGTATCACCGGGAGATTCCCCCCGGGACGAAGGCGACAGCGATGGCTGACCCGCTCATGCATTCACGCCCGGGGAGGGGTGGTGACCATGGAGGGCCTGCTCCGTGATGCAGTCTCCCTGTTAGCCGGGCCCGGGCAGGTCGCCGAGATCCGGGCGCTCACCGACCAGCACACCCACAGCGGTTACTTCAGCGATCCGGATACGCTCATCCGGGCAGTGGAGCCGCTCGATGCCGATGGCTCGGTCCACGGCATCTACATCACGCTCAACGAGGTGAACCCGGCACTCCTCTCGCGCCGGGCGAACCGGATCAAGATGCGACTCGGCAAAAAGGACAGCACAACGAGCGACGCGGATATCCTGCGTCGCCGCTGGCTCCCCATTGATATCGACCCGGCACGGCCAAGCGGGGTTTCGAGCACGGACGAGGAACATGATCTCGCTCTGGTTAAGGCCGGAGAGATAGCCCGCTGGATCGCCGGGCTCGGTTTCCCTGAGCCGGTCTGTGCAGACTCCGGCAACGGGGCTCACCTGCTCTACCGTATCGATTTATCGAACGATGAAGCGGCAAGAGCGCTCATCAAAGCGTGTCTTACAACGCTTGACGCACTCTTCTCGGATGAACGGGTAACCGTGGATACGGCGAACTTCAACGCGGCCCGTATCTGGAAACTGTACGGTACGGTCTCAAGGAAAGGTGATGACACGACCGACCGCCCGCACCGGAGGAGTCGGATTCTCTCGGCCCCGGATGAACTGATGGTTGTAAGCCTGGACCAGCTCCGCGATCTTGCTGCCCGGCTCCCCACCGAGCAGCATGCACAGGCGGCCGGTCCAGTGGAAACAAAGGGGTATAAAAATATTTTCAACTTGCCGGACTGGCTCCACGGTCACGGGATTGTGGTAAAATCTGAAAAGCCCTATGCAAACGGGCGTTTGTATGTTCTTGACCAGTGCCCGTTCTCTTCAGCCCACAAGGACGGGGCGTTTGCGATCCGGTTTGGCAGCGGTGCGGTCTTTGCCGGTTGCAAGCACACTTCCTGCGGCGGGGGTACCCAGAGGTGGCAGGAACTCCGCGAGCGGTTCGAGCCGGACCGGAAAGTGTTGCGGAAGGACTGGGAGCAGAAACAGAATGTCTGGCGCAAGGAGCGGGCAAAGGCGAAAGCAGAAAACGAAGGAACGGTTGAATACCGTTTGGATCCGAAGGCCAAAGCGGATACTGAGGCAGCGGAGAGCCCGGGGCCTTGTCCGGCACATCCCGATACCCGGGCCGCGGCGCTCGACGTGCTGGCGCATGGCGACCCGGTTGCCCTGATGCTGAAAACGTTCGGGCGGGACCATGTCGGGGACGAGATCCTTGCACTGTGCATGATCCTCGCGATGGCGTCGCAGGCCGTAAAGAACTCGGACGGGCTGCACGTCTCGGTGACCGGGGAGAGCGGCAAGGGCAAGACCCACGCTTTCCGGAAGATGATGCAGCAGGTGCCGGACCAGTACAGGGTGAAAGGCACGGTGAGCAACAAGGCGCTCTACTACATGAAAGATCTCCGGCCCCGGACGGTTCTGATGAGCGACGATATCGATCTCTCGGACGGGATCCAGGAGATCCTGAAGTCCGCGACCTCGAACTTCCACGAGCCGATCACGCACACGACCGTGACAAAGGACCTGAATTCGCGGGTCTGCACGATCCCCGAGCGGTGCGTCTGGTGGATTGCAAAGAAGGAGGGGACCGGTGACGACCAGGTGATGAACCGGATGCTCACCTGCTGGATCGACGAGTCCGCTGAGCAGGACGCCCGGGTGCTCGCGGCAAAGCAGGAGAAGGAAGGACAGGACCCGGATTCCTGCACAGAAGAATCTCCCGGACTTGCACTCTGCCGGGATATCTGGGAAGTTCTGCACGAACAGCTGATCTGGGTGATCATCCCCTACTCGAAGAGGATCCGGTTCCAGAGGATCAGCAACCGGCGCAACCCCGATATGCTCTACGACCTGATCAAGAGCCACGCGACACTCTTCTTCATGCAGCGCAAACAGAAGACGCTTGAGGGCGGAACACTCTGCGTGTATGCAGACGAGGCGGATTTTGCTGCGGCAGCCGAAGTCTTCTCGCTCCTGAACGGGACATCGGGCGGCCAGGAGTCGAAGCTGACAAGGAAAGAAGCCGGACTGCTCGCCGTGATCGAGAAAGCGGACATGCCTGAATTCACCATCCAGGACCTCCAGCGGCTGACCGGCGGATCCTACCTGAGCATCTACCGGATGATCAAGGGCTACGACAGCCGGGGGAAGAACTACACGGGACTCCTTGAGAAATGCCCGGCGCTCTCGTTCACGGACCGGACCGTGACGATGGCCGAAGAGACCGGCTATTCGGTCCGGCGCCGGACCGAGGCGTTCGAGTGGGACCGGGACCTGTACCGGCAGTGGGTGAATGGCGGGGCCTGCTGGCTCGATCCTGACTCCGGGGAAGATCACGATGATTCCCCCCATCTTTCAGCAGTTACAGCAGGTTTCAGCAGTTTTTCAGCAACTGCTGAAAATAAGACCGGGGCTTCCTGCAGTCCCGGTTCCGGCAAAGAAGGTGATTGTACAAATAATTCTGTACTAAGAGAAGGATGTTTTCAGCAAAACCGGAATCATGGAGGTGATCTGAAATCTGAAATGAGTTCTGCTCAGTGTCTGCATATTCCGCAATCTGCTGAAAACGAAAAACGATCTCCTTCAAAACCTGCCCGATCCGACAAACCCGATTCAAACCTGGCCCCGGGTTCTTTCAGCAGCGGTACGAACAATGCTGAAAACGTGCTGAAAAATAACAATGGTGCTGAAAAACCCGGACCACCACGAACCATCCAGGCCCGGGATTACAAGAAACTCGAAATCCCGGAGCCGAAGACCCCGTGTTATTCCTGCGGGAAGAAGGGCTCGTGGTACGTTGAGAAGTACACGGCAGAACGAAGGGGCCGTCATAAGGATCTGCAGGTGGCCCGGCGGATCTGCCGGGAGTGTTACAACGCGGCGGTGAAGGATGAGCAGGTGGCAGCGGTTCCTTTGCCTGACACTATCGATATTTTCCGGTGCACGCGGGTAACGGCGGATGTGGGAAAGTGCTCGGTCTGTGGAATTGCCAAGGCGGTATGGCTCGACAGAGAAGCCGGCGTGAAGCTCTGCGGGCGGTGTTACGGGAGGGGGGTGAGGGAGGATGCACGGGAGGCAGGAGTGGTGTGACGAACAATCGACTCAGTCATGTAACATCCGACCCGGCATCATAGTGGAATTCACAGAAATCAATGGGGCCGGATTGGGGCCTGAGGGGTCTTGGAAGAATTAGGACAAACAAGACATGAATGGGACATTAATGAGACAAATGAGACATCGAATCTCAAAAATTAAAGGGCCAGAGAAGGGGGGCCTGAAGGGCCAGTCTTCCGCCGGAGGAGAAAGGTCTGACCTGCCCGGCTGATTGACTCATTTTTGTAACATATGACTCAAGCCACCGCCGGAATTCCCGGAAAACAAAAAGGCCACAGAAGAGCCAAAAGAGCCAGGCACCGGTTTGATGTTACCATTCTGTCGTGAGTCTTCTTTTCCAATCGACTCAGAATGGTAACATACGACTCAGCAGGTATCGCAGTTTGGTGATACGATAATAAAGGTATCAGTGAGAACAAAAAAATCTGGTACGAAATCACCGGATGATCCGGAGAATTTCCCGGTCTTCCTGGTAAAATAGTTCAATCCAGGTTCAGAAGGTCCCGTATGAGAGCAACGATCGCGAGCCGGTGCTGTTCACTGACGGCACCGATGCGATGCCGGAACCGTTCCCGGTCCAAGGTAACGATCTGGAATACGAGTGCAACACTCACGGCATCGAGGCCGTTATGCGTGTCCGGGGAAATGGTGAGGGTATGCGAAAACCGTGCGCTGCTCATGCTGCTGGTCAGCGGGACGACAAGAACGAGCCCGTTCGCACCACCGACAATAATTGCGGGTCTCGTCCCCCGCTGCTCATGTCCTTTCGCATCGGTGAGATCTACAAGCCAGACAGCACCGTTCTTCATCGGGTTAGTGCTCCAGTGTTTTTAATGAAGCCCTCTGCCAGATGTCCGTCTCCTTTTTCAGGTCTTCGAGATCCTTCCGGGTGGGCTTATAGAGGAACTCTTTTGCTTTTGAGATGCCGAGGGCAATCTGGGCCTCTGAATAAAACGGTTTCAGCCGTTTTACCTGCCGTGATGCTTCGAGCGGATCACAATCCTGCCGGATCGCATAATACCCGTAGGTTGCGCCGACTTCGAGGGGGACGGGTTTGAGCCCGAAGATCCTGCCGAGCTCGCCCGCGGCCTCTTTTTCTGCGGTATTCAGCCGGGAGCCGGTTTCCAGGTTCTCGAATTCGGGCGTATATGCAAACAGGTCCTTCGTCAGGTCCGGAGAGTAGGGTCCCCGCACATAGAGACTGCAGGAATACCCGAGGTCGATACCTTTGAGCTCAAGCAGGCAGACGAGTTTCTGGGCGATGAGCCGGTCGTCGAACCGTGCGATATCGAATTCAAAGCCCAGTTCTTTAAAGAAGGCAATTACTTTTTTCCGTTTTTCCATAATTCATGCACCGCAGTGGAGGAACCGGCACAGCCAGGTCCGTGTTCTTTTCCATTCATCCTGTCCTTCAGTCGTGATGATATAGAGTTCGAGTTCTTTTCCTTCCGAGGTTATCTTCTCGGAAGTGAGATAGCCCATGTCTTTTAACACATTGAGGTTGGCAAACAGCACGCCGTCATTGATGTCGAGCGCCGCCTTGAGTTCGCGGTAGGTGGCCCCATCGGGTCCGAGGGCGGCAAGGCTCGCGAGCAGTTTCAGCCGGACGAGCGAGAAGACTTTCGCGTTGAGCCCTTCGGATTCATTCAGGATGGAGAGGATATCATTCTGCATACGGTATCACTCCCTTGTTCTTTTCATGATGATTGGTGGCCCGGTTTATTTACTTTGTTATTTACTTAAAGTTTAAAGTAAATGAACGCAGGGGTCGGGGCATTAGTCCCGTTGCCGGGAACCGTGGATGTTTCCCGGTGTTGTCGCGTGAATGCTGATGTGGGGAAGTGTTCGGTGTGCGGGGTCGCCCCGGCGGAGTGGGTGGACCGGGAGGCCGGCGTGAAGCTGTGCGGGCGGTGTTATGGGAGGGGGGTGTCGGGAAAACAGTTCTCCCGCATCATCTCAAGGAACCTGAACATGATCTCACGAGGAAATTATTTTGAACCGTGCCGGAAAGCACCGGAGAACCCGTCCAGGAACAGCCGGTAATGTATTATTTTGATGTTACGGTTTGGACGATCACGCACCCGGAATAAAAAGATTCCATGAATCCCCCCCTTCAGCAAAACCTAAGACCCCATTCCTACAGAGTACTATTTCAGCCCACGGGCCCGGGGGCAGGAGCCAGAAAAATGGCAGATTTCGTACAGAATGGAAACATCAAGAGTGCAGTCCGCACCCTTGCAGAACCAATTGCAGACGCAGCGGCGTTCAACACGATCGTCCAGTCGGTCATCACGACCAACCCGTTTGCCTGTGTAGCCTACATGACCGCCGGCGAGAGCCACCCCGCCGTTGAGAAGACCCGTGAATCCTATACGGCGAGATTCATCTACCAGGATGCCAAAGCCAGGACGGTTGGCAACACCACCGAGAAGTACAACAGCCTTGCCGGTTACAACGCAGGGATCACGGCCGTGCTCGCAGGAACGGGCAACATCGCGGCCCACGCCGGCACCATTGTCCACGATGCCGACAATGATGCATTCTCCGCGTTCCTGAAATGCCATGATCCGAATGGCGAGATCTACATCGTGAACTTCAGCCGCAGCAGAGTCACGGTCACCTCGTACCAGGACGATGCGATCCGGACAAAGGTTGAGACCTGGGCGGACAGCGTTGCGGCCCTTGCCTGATCGTACCGGACGAAACGACCGGGGGGAGGAGACTAACCTGTCCCCTCCTTTTCCGGTCCGGTCGTCCCTTTGCCGAGGACCATTATGGATATTGAAACATTAGGGATTGTGCTCGGGGCCGTGCTCCCGATCTATCCGGTATTGTTCACGATCCACCAGAAGATCGGGCAATATGACGAGATCGTCGAGGAGTTCAGGAAACTCCGAAGCGAGCACGAAAGCTACCGGGAGATATATCATGGAACCTGAAACCGACATGCAGCCGGTCGCAACCGTGACCGGGCTGTACCGGGGAGCCTCGCAGGGTCTTGAGCCGCTTTCGAGCAGCATTCCGCTGTTCCGCGACTGGGTACGGCGCAATCCCATCTTCTACGAGCTGGACCTGCACCCGGAGCAGGACGATGAAAATCTTATCATCGACCTGATTTACGATAACCTCGCACCCATCCGGCTGCCGGACCTGATGAGGGGAACGGATATCCCGCACGGGTTCCGGTTCTGGCCCGACTGGTTTTACATCCCGCCGTACGGCGAGATGCACGACATCGATGGCCGCCGGGTTTACCCGCGAGCACCGGGCATCCACACGATCCAGATCCGGACCGCCCGGCGTAAATTCGCGCAGATGGGCCGGGTCCGGGACTTCAGCCCGGAGAATGGGGGATACACGAGCCCGGTCTTTAAAATCCGGATTGCGGAGGGAGGCAATGTTTGAGAACGGGATGCAGACCCGGGCCGCAATCTGCGGCACCGGGATCCTGCTCGGGCTGGTCCTGGTGCTGGCCCGGCTTCCCCTCCTGCTGCTGATCGTCCCGGTCGCAATTCTCTTCCTCGGTCTCGTTGCGGACCCGGAGGAGACCCACGCGGTCTGGTACGGGATGCTCTCCACGCTCGGCATCTTCTATCTCTCCGGGCTGACCGATGCCGAGCGGCTGAACTACGCGGTGAAGCGGCATTACTTCTGGTTCGGCGAGGTCGGGATGGCCGCAGGACTGGCCGGCCTGTTCGCGGTCCCGGCCGGGATCTTCCTTGCCGGCCGGGCAGAGATCACGCTCGCGTTCCTGGGCGCAGCGGTTCTGTTCCTGCCGCTCTTCGTGTTCCTGCCGAAGCTGATGCAGCGGGCGATGAAGGCTGATGCAGATGCAGCGATCGGGGCGTTCGGCAAGAACGAGCATATCAGGAAAGTGTTCTGGACCCTGTTCGTTGCAATGGCCGGGCTGGTGCTCGCCCGGGTCGTGGAGCCGGGGGTGGCGCAGCAGATTGTCGGGATTATTACGGGGATAGGATAACAAACCGGGTATTAACTGAAGGATCCCACCGAAACCTCCTTTCATCCCTCACTTTTTCTTCTTCGGTCCGCACACTACCATTTCATCATCGTCAATCATAGGGATCGTCATGAGTTCATCAGATACCCTGGAGATCAATCGATGGCAAATGTCTGGAGACAATAACCCGCTGCCGGTTTACCTGAGCCCGAATTGCCGGGAAAATCTTTCAGGTGACTTTTAGAACAGAGTAATAAGGTATTTTCAGTCCGGCAGTATTACATCATAATTGTCAGGATAACTGTCAGGACACTATGGACCCTCTCATCGCATTCATCATCACCATTGCCCTTATCACGGTGGTAAGCCTCTGGTACAGGATTTCCCCCTTCTTTACCCTTATCGGAGGGGCAGTCCTGTTTGGACTTCTGGCCGGGATGACCCTTGATTCAACACTGCTTGGAATTGTAGCCGGTGTTGGCAAGGTCTTTTCCGCGTTCGGCATTATCATTCTCTGCGGGGCAGTCATTGCAAAACTCCTGCAGGAGCAGCACCATATCGAAGAGATTGTTGCTGATATCAGAAAGTACGTGAAAAATCCGCCGGTGATTGCAGGAGTGTCCGGATATCTTTTGTCGGTGCCGATCACCTGCTGCATCACCGCATATATCATGCTGAACCCGATCCTGGACAGCCTTGAAAAAGACAGAACGAAACGAAACGTGCTCCTCTACCTCGCGGCGGTCGGCGGGATCATCTCCTATGCTCTGGTATATCCTACGCCCGTTGTCATTCCGCTCTACGAGGCGTTCTCTGGCGGAATGAGCCCGCTCATGTTCGACGCCATATCCATCCCGCTCTCGCTTCTGGTACTGGGTGGAATACTCCTTTACTTCCGGTTCATTCATCCGAATATCGTGCAAGTGACACCTTCTGAAATTCCCACGGTCAATAGTCCGGTACCGCATGAAGGAATTCACTGGCGGGCATGGGCCCCGTTTATCGCAATCCTGGCAGCCATTCCCGTTGCTCTTCTGCTCCTGCACCTCTCGCAGGTAAGTATGATCAATGGTATCATGCTGGTCGGTGCAGTCACCGCAATCGCCCTGGCCTCCCCGGCAGTACGGGCACCAGGATTGTCCCAGGGAGCCAGACACGCGGGCATGATCATCTTCGATATCTGCGGAGCAGGTGCGCTGGGTTTTGTGATTGTCAAAAGTGGGTTTGCCCAGATTGCCTTAGGCCAGCTGACACTGCTGATCCCCATCATCCTCGTGCCCTTTATCCTCGCAGCACTGATCGAGACTGCGCAGGGTTCAAGAGTAGTTACCGCAGTGATTACGGCTGAAGTCCTCGCAGGTTCGGCAGTAGTCAGTGCAATCCACCCGCTCCCGCTCATCCTCCTCATCAGTGCCGGGTCGTGTATCGTGTCGTATGTAACCGACCCCTTCTTCTGGCTCGTCCAGCGGACCACCGGGGATGATATCAAAACCGTGGTGAAAAATTACACGCTGCCCATTGCGCTTGCCGGTATAGCGATCTTTGTTGTTGCTGTTGCCATGGAATTTCTGGTATTCCGGAACCTCCCCTGAGTGGGAAACTTACATGGAAGGTCACACAGCCGTGGTCCGGGACCGGGCGATGATGATGAGCGGGCGGCAAAGTAGAAGGCACAGGAGATGTCCGGGCGGCTGAAGAATAAGCAGGGGAAGCCGGTATATTCACCTGATGAAACGGTATGAAATGTCCCTTGCCCTAAGCCTATGAACGGTCATGGAATCAAGGCGGTTTTCGCCTCTATCCCACCAGGGCCCCGGAAATACTGCCAGAACGCGAATATGAATGTCGCTTTTTCCGGGATGCCGTTTTTTTTAATGAGGTTGGCGAAAGACATAGTTTTACGACAAACACTAAAAGTAACGGGTTTTACCTGAGAGGGGAATATCCTGATTAAAAAAATAGACATTTGTTGTTCGTTCTGAACAGGTTATGATGGTGGGGTGCCGCTCGGGGAAGTACCACTCGGAGGTGTACCACTTGGGGGCTGGCCACCGGTCATATTTCCGCCCGGGCCGCCCTTCAGGTCTCCACCCGGACCACCGGTCTTGTTTCCTCCGTGGTCAGCGGTCATGTTTCCTTGCGGAGCTGCAGGCCTGGTTGAAGCCGGGGCAGCGGTCATGTTTACCGCGGGGGTGCCTGCCGGTGCTGGTGTTTCACTCACCGTATTTACGGCAGGAATTGTCGTAGTGATGGTCGTGGTGCCGGTTGTCGTTGGTGATGACGAACCGGTACACCCCGTTATGAGGACCATGCCGATAAAAAAGACCGCAACCGCGAGCGCGATACCAATCTTCCGTTTCTGGCCGGAACTATTTTTCAGAGATAAGTCAATAGATTTCATGCTACACACCTTTGGTTCAAAATAATCTGCATCTATAATCGCTATAGATCCGCCGGATTACGTGACCGCAGAAGTATGGATTTTTTAGTTTTATTATTCCTTTTATCCGCCAGTGTT
This sequence comes from uncultured Methanoregula sp., assembly GCF_963678795.1. NCBI lineage: Archaea > Methanobacteriati > Methanobacteriota > Methanomicrobia > Methanomicrobiales > Methanoregulaceae > Methanoregula > uncultured Methanoregula sp. The sequence continues at coordinate 344,479 of NZ_OY787453.1, forward strand.
CATCTGATATACCAACTGATATAAACCGTGTGGGATAATACACTCCATAACGATGACTGACCCCATCACCGCAGAACAGGTCTTCGATGCTGCAATCCGGATTCAGGTCTGCCAGCAAAAATCCCTGGAAGTGGATTTTTTCCCGGACCGGATCCGGGTGCGTCTGCCCCCGAAGCGGATGCTGGCCCTGTCCTGCATGGTGCCAATGTCAAGAATGACCGCTATACTCTCCGAAATGGAGCAAAACCAGCTTATCGGTACGGAACAACGCGGGGGAATGTGGGCAACCCCGCTCGGAAACCGGATCATTGCCGGGTGCCTTGGAGGGAAGTACCATAATGAGGCACAGGCACTGCTGGGGCCGGTAGTACTGAAGACAATTCTCCAGTGTCTTACCCAGCCGGATCAGGATATCTCTCAGTCCTGCTGAAAATCACGATATCCCGGGGATGTTATGTGCCCGGGAAATCCGGGGTCTGTTCATTCCGGTTGCCGGGCCTGCCCCGGCCCGGGTCGTGGATCCGGTTACGGCGCAGCAGGTGGTGGGGGTAGTGACGGGGATGGGAGAGTGAAATCCCCTCATCTTTCCGGTTTTGGCGCATCAACAAACCCGATATACCAATCCGCTGATATACATTTGTCTCCTTACATTTCGTGTACCAAAAAACGGTAAGGAGATGATATCCTGGATCTTTTCGCCAGATTTCTTCGTCTGCGACAGGCTTTCTGCCGGGCCCCGTTTTTAACCATTTGTCATCCTTTTACCCGGTTACTCTTACCGGTAATCTCCCTGTTCAATGGAAGTATCCGATACAGGTTTTGAGAAAAAAGACCCCCCTGCAACCGTTGCGGTCTTTACCCTGCGGGTATATTCCCCCGTATCGGCAAAAGTTAATTTTTTTTATTTAATAAATCTTTATTGTTTAATAAAAAAAGTTATAACCCGGGACGCCAAACAATAGAATGTCCCTCGGGTTCACACGCCCCCAGTGGACACATGCACACACCAAATGCCACACAATGATAGTATCATTATCCGGGGAGCATTCCCGCCAGGAATCCCCGGCTGTTTTCTTTATCCGGTTTGTGAAAAAAGGAATTGATACGGCTGCCGCATCAGATGATCGGTCACTTCAGATTCGTGCCGACCAGAAACTACGACTGGACATCGTTGAGGAGGCTCTGGTAATTGCTCACCTGGCTCTGGGTGGCCTCAAGGATCCTTGCCGAGACGATAACGGAGAGCTTGGGATCGATCTCCATCGCCTTCTTGTAGCTTTCCACGGCTTTCTGTTGGGATTCCATGGACGGGAGCTGGTCGGCCGATATCTCCTGGTAACCGGCAGAGCCGGGCTGTTTTGAAAAGCCCTTTGCAACATCGTGCAGTCTCTGCTGCTCGCCTTCGGATATCATCATGTGGGTATCCCCTTTCCGCAGCCATGTCTTGGCATCATTCGGGTTGACGGCGAGTGCCGCATCATAATATTCGAGTGCGCCCGCGTAATTCCCCTGCTTGTTGAGCGCATCTCCCGCCCGGACCAGTGCTACCGTGTCATTGCGGTTGTCACTGAGTACCTGCTGGTAAATCTGTCCTGCCTCCTCTGCCCGCCCGCATTTTATCAGGGCCTCGCCTTTCTTTTTCAGGAGAACGGGATCGCTGGTATTCACCGCGAGAGCATTGTCATACCACATGATGGCCAGCTCGGACTGGTTCATGAGTACAAGGGCGTCCCCCGCTGTAGCCTGGCTGTCGCGGATAACGGTTTGTGTTGTAACTGTCGGTGCATATGTCGGGATAATGACAAATACCATTATTATTGCAACCACTGCCAGGAATACAATCCATATCAATCTCATACCGGGTTCACGCTCCTGTCTCCTCGAATCCCGCTGATAAAGAAATGATGTGTTTCTTTATCTCTATAAAGAAGGCGGTTTTGCATCTGAACCGGTGTTCATCCCTGTGGGGAGCCCCTGAAAGCAACCGTGCCTGCCAGGACCCTGCCGGATCCATGCCGTTAAGGAGAGGAATACATATCGTTCAGGACAAAAATACTCCTGCAGGAGAATTCAATATGACTATCGAACTTGTTCCCATTGGTACTGTAAAATCTCCCTACAAGGAGCGCAAAGATGCTCCAAGGCAGGGCAGGTTTTCCGATACGGTCTCTGATATCATCATCGATGACCTGTATCTTCCCGGGCTGGCCGATATCGAGGAAAATAAGCACCTGATCGTCCTGTTATGGTATGACCGGGCGGACCGGTCCGCGCTCCGTGCAACGCCACCCCATACCGGGATCGGGCATGGGGTATTTGCCACACGGTCTCCCGACCGGCCTAACCCGGTAGCATTCTCGGTGGTAGACCTGGTCGGCCGGACCGGAAACATCCTGCAGGTACGGGGCCTGGATGCCCTTGACGGTACCCCGGTCATCGACATCAAACCCTTTCTCCCGGATATCGATGGTATAGCCGGGTAACCCCCCGGTATCGTTTCCTCAGAAATACAGGGGTTTGCTCTGCGTTGTCTGGACTCCCGCGGGTTTCGTGGGAGTCATACCAGCTATCGAACCGGTTGTTGTATCGATGAGGATATCAAGCGATCCCCCCGGGGTGCTGACGCTTTTCGTGTAGATCATCTTTCCGTATGCGTAGACTTCGATGGTGAGGGTATCTCCGGAATTGTCCTGTTTCTGGATGGATGCCTGGACAAGCCGGTTATTCTTCTGGACCGGGAAGTAGACGTCTCCGGTACCAGATAGGATCTTCATTGAACCCGGGATACCGACCTCGCCGGCAAAGTCACCGGGATATATCACGCGGAATCCTGTGCTGTCGGCCGGGATAATGGGAGTGGCGGGGACCGGTGTCGTCCGGCTCGTGACTGCATGAACTGCTGCCTGGCCCTGCGATGCCCCGTTGCTCCCCTGGGAATAATTGAGAATGAGCAGGATTCCCACGGCCAGTGCAATCAATACCACGAGGACGAGTATGATCGTGACGATTCCCGGCCGGCTGCCCGGCAGGGGAGCTGCGGCCTGGTGGGGATCTTTTCGGTCGGAACCCTGTTGAACAGCTGGCGGCTCCGTAACTCCTTTGCCCCCCTTTGTGCTCTCACCCGCCGGTGCGGCGCGTTTCCGGCTTTTCTTCCTGCTTTTGGTCTTTTTCCCGGAATCTGCCACAGCCGCCTTTGGATCACCCGGTGCCCCGGTGCTTTCTTCACGGACGGGCTCTGCGGTGGTGCTTATATGTTTTTCATCCGCATCCGGTTCCACGGTACCAGGCCTGGCTGCGGATGGTGAAAAAACGGATCCGATCTGTTGCTCTTCCCCCTGTTCTTTCCCGGCAGGTTTCTTTGGCATAAGGGAATGTACTGCTGCCAGGATGGTATCCCCGGGGATCTTCTCCGGCTCTTCAGGTATCAGACCCTGCGTTGGGAGCTCACGGTTATCTGGTGCGGTTGCGGGAACAAACGGTATGACAATCGTCTGGAATTTCTGCAGCCCGCCCTGTTCCGGCAGCGGGGACGGGGTGCCTCCGCCTTCCTCCTCCTCGAACGCTTCCCCGTAATCATATTCCGTTCTCTCCGGGCGTTTGTTTTCCGGTGAGATATCTGAGTTGTACTCCCCCGGTTTGTCATCTTCACCCGGATTTTGGAACACTTCGGGGACGTCCCCGGGTTCTTTTTTCTGGGGCTGTCTGAAAAGATGATCCTCTTCATCGGGAACGATGGTGATTTCCGGTTGATCCGTCTCTTTTGCTGCAGAGGGTGTATGGAGCGCGATGCCTTCCGGGGCAACCCAGCGCCGGATGGAAGGCTGCAACCCGTCCGGTCCGGCAGCGGGGTCCTCCTCCGTCTTTTCCTGGTCTTCCCGCCCGGCAATGATTGCCTCCATAAGTTTTTTGACCCAGATATCCCGTTCACGTTTCCTGTGTTCACCGGGCTGCTGGGAGAAGATGAGGTTCATTTCCCGGGGTATGTCGTCGGCGCCAATGTAGGAGAGGATGATAACAGGGTCCCCTGGGGAAGCAGTTCCGCTCTTCACGGTGAGAATATCCTCAAATGCGATCATCAGCGGCTCGAACCGGGCATACCTGCTGTCGATGAGGGTGAGACGCTGCGTGGTGAGCATTACGTCATAGGGAATAGCATCGACATCAACCCGGTGGGTTGTCATCGTAATGGATTCTCCACTGATCAGGTAAGGGCTGCTCATGGTACCACGGTTCTTTCCCTTAGATTCGCTCTTGGACGAGATATGCTTTTTAGATAGATCCGGTATTTCTATGGGTATATGTTTTCATCGGATTCTCCTGGTTAGCTCATGGTACATGGCTGCATCCTTGTGGAAAAGATTCCCGTGGACATGATCCTGATCTGACGGGAGACCGGCACAATGATGCCGGCCAGGATCATCACCGGTCAACACGGGGTTGGTGAGAAGCCTGACGGGCTCTTTTTTTGTGATGATCCTTACATCAATACCATTGCATGGCGCGGGAAAACGTTCCCGAATTTTCAGGAGCACAGATACGTGATCACGATTTGTCCAGCGAACCGGGAATTGTGCCAGGGCCCTGGCGGGTCAATCGCTGACGATCCCGCCCCTGCAGAAGGTGGCCGGTGTGAGGTGGCGGCGGTTCGATGGTAATTTTAACGGGAAATATCAAAAAAAAAGATTGGCGGGCTGGCCTATTTTTTCTGCTTTTTTGCGGTCTCCTGGTCGACAAGGAGATTGATGACCGTCTCCGAGATATCCCCGGCATATTCCCCGCATCTCCTGATACTTTCTGCCACGTAGCCGATATGGATTGCGATGAGGGTCTCCTGCTTTAAGACCATGTTGTTGATCTCTCCGCAGATATTTTCAAGTGCGGTGATCGATTCGATATTCCGGTGTGCCTCCTTCATGTCGGTGTTGAAAAACGAGATAACGCTCCGGTCGAATATCTCAAGCGACATCGTGCTCGCCTTCCTGATCGCATCGATGGTCTTTTTGTCAAGGCCGGCATCGATGATAGGCTGGGAATTTTCCGCAATCCTGACCGCATGATCGCCAACCCGCTCGATGATCCGGCTCAGTATGTAATAGTGCATCGCCATGAAGGGAGAGATTCCCATCCTGCGGGAGAGGGCATTGTTCTGCACGAGCATGTTGGTCTGCCGGGCGATCAGCCAGTTGAGCCGGTCGACATCCATGTCGCGGGCAATGACATCGTCTGCCAGGGTCCGGTTGTGGGTAGCGATTGCCGTTATCGCGTCCTCGTGCATGGTCTTGACAATGACAAACATGCGCCGGATGGTGTTATCAAACGGCATCTCGGCAGGGTTGAGCAGGTCCTTGATGGCAATGACGCCCTCGGTTTCCTCCACCACTTCCTGCCCGATGGTCATCTGGGTGAAATCCCGTACAACGGTCCTGACAAACGGCGGGAACCGCTGTTTTGTGGTAATCCGGATCATGGAAAAGCCGGTAATGTAGGTCCCGATCAGGAGCCGGAACAGGAACGCCGGGTCCGAGACCGTGGCGATATCAATCTCTTTGGTGCGCTGGAGCGGTTCCTCGGTCACTTTCTTGGTAACGAGCAGCGTCCCGTCCGGCTGGACCACGAGCCCCACCGGGTCGTTCTTTTTTATATTCTGTTCATCTGCCCAGGTCTTGGGGAGGGTCACTACCAGGGATGACCCCCCGGTCATCTGCACTCTTCGTATCTCCATTGTTCTCCCGTATATCAATATGTATCAGGGTAATTAATATTTCTCTATTTACCTCTATAATTTATATATATACATATATTCTATGTCGAAAAACTGTATATGAGTCCCTGCGAAACTGGTGATCGAACACTATGAAACAACACAGGAGTTCGTATCTCTTCGTAACCCTTGGCCTGGTCATCCTGCTCATCGCATCGATGGCAGTAGCAGGCTGCACAGACAATGGAACAAAATCACCGGTTGCAACACCGGCGTCAGTCTCAACCCCCGCAGCGGCGGTTCCGGCAAATCCAACGGCAGCAGTATCTGCGCCGGCAGTTGCCGCAACGACCGCCGCCACGGCGGCACCGGCAGCATCCGGCCAGAAACAGACGATATCGATCAGCGGCTCGACTACGGTTCTTCCGATCGTCCAGAAAGCTGCCGACCAGTACATGGCAACCCACCCGAACGCAGATATCCAGGTATCCGGTGGCGGAAGCGGTGTCGGTATCCAGGCAATCGGTGCCAAGACCGTTGATATCGGCATGACGTCCCGTGAAGTGACCAAAGACGAGCTGAAAAAATATCCGGGCTTTGTTGTTACCACGGTTGCAAAGGATGGTATCGCCGTGATTGTCAACCCGGCCAACACGATCCCGTACATCACCCTTGACCAGGTCAGGAACATCTACCTCGGCAAGATCACCAAGTGGACAGAAATCAGTGGTGCGGGCGTGCCCGGGACCAACAACCAGATTGTCGTCATCGGCCGCGACAGTGCATCAGGTACCCGGACGTACTTCGATGAGACGGTTCTCCTGAAAGCAACACCAACGAGCAAGATGCTCGAGAAGAACTCCAACGGTGCAGTCACCCAGACGGTAGCCCAGACCCCCGGCGCAATCGGGTATGTCTCGATCGGTTTCGTCAGCAGCGATGTCAAGGCAGTTCCCATCTGGTACAATGCCCAGAAGATTGTTGCACCCACCCTTGACAGTGTCAAGACCAAGACCTACCCGGTCTCCCGTGACCTCTACGTAATCACGAATGGCCAGCCCACGGGTCTTGCCGGTGACTTCATCCAGTACATCCTCAGCCCCGAGGGCCAGAAGATCGTTGCCGATGAAGGCTACGTGACCCTTAACAGCTGAACGGGAAGAGCAGATAAAAAATATTTTTTGTGCGAGTGAGGGAGGCGAACCAGCATGGTATCCGGCAAAAACACAGAACAGGGGAGTGCCGCCTCCCCCCGCACGGCCAGAAGATCGTTCATCAGGGAACAGGCGATCAAAACCGTATTCTTCTGCACAGCCTTCTTAGCAGTAATCGTTGTAACCTTCATTCTCCTCTTCTTGTTACGGGACGGCTATCCAGTCTTCGGGGAGGTCGGGGTCATCCCGTTCCTCTTCGGGATGACCTGGGCTCCTACCGCGGTGGAACCATTGTTTGGTATCTTCCCGCTCATAGTCGGGACCCTGCTCGTCACCCTCGGGGCAATGGTCTTTGCCGTCCCGCTTTCCATTGGCTGTGCAATCTACATCTCGGAACTGGCATCCCCCCGGGTCAAACAGGCGCTCAAACCCGCCATCGAGCTCCTTGCAGGCATTCCTTCGGTTGTGTACGGGTTCTTCGGCCTCATCGTGCTTACGAACTTCATCCGGATCTCGTTCGATATCCCCTCAGGCGAGACGTGGCTTGCGGCGTCAGTGCTGCTTGGCGTCATGGCCCTTCCCACGATCATCAGCGTGTCGGAGGATGCCATCAGTTCGGTGCCGCACGAGTACAAGGAAGGATCGCTTGCCATCGGGGCAACGCGGTGGCAGACCATCAGCCGTGTGCTGGTACCGGCTGCCCTGTCAGGTATTGCCGCAGCCATCATCCTCGGCATCGGCAGGGTGGTAGGCGAGACCATGGCGGTCCTGATGGTGGCCGGTAACGCCGCCATCATCCCGGATCCGATCTGGAATATCCTCTCGCCGGTCCGGACCCTGACCGCAACGCTCGGGATCGAGATGGGCGAAGTCTCGATCGGCAGCGAGCACTACAGCGCCCTGTTCGGCATCGCCGTTGTCCTGCTGGTAATCACGCTCGTCATCAACCTTTCAGCGGTTGCTATTCTCCGGCACCTCAAGCAGGGCAGGACTTCGGCAGCAACACGAAAACCGCTCATATCTCCGGCAATGAAAGAATCTCTCATCCGGTTCGTGAAACCCGCCTGCCTTGTGCTGGTGCTTCTCTTCCTGCTCATTGCCGCCCCGTGGTGGCTTGCGGCGCTGGCACTGCTTGCATGGGGCATCTGGTATTATACAAAAGACCGGATATCGGAGAAGCATATCCAGACCATCGCGTTCTGTCTTGTCGGAGCGGCGGCAGTCATCGTCCTTGCTATCCTCGTTATCATCCTGCAGGACATTGTCATTAATGGAATTCCGGCAATCTCGTGGGAATTCCTGACCCAGCCCCCAAAAGATCTCGGCCGGGCCGGTGGGATCTTTCCGGCAATTGTCGGCACGCTCTATCTCGTCCTTGGTGCAATTGCCATCGCCCTCCCGCTCGGTGTCGGTGCAGCCATCTATCTCGTCGAGTACACCCGCGAAGGACGGATCACCCGGCTCATCCGGACCGGTGTGGACCTCCTGAACGGCACGCCGTCCATCGTGTTCGGTCTCTTCGGGTTCGCGTTCATCGTGCTTTATCTCAACGTCGGAGTCTCCTTACTGGCCGGGCAGGTCACCCTCGCCCTGATGGTGTTGCCGACGGTTATCCGCACAACCGAAGAATCGTTAAAGAACATCCCACAGTCGCTGCGGGAAGGCAGCCTTGCGCTGGGAGCCACCCGGTGGCAGACCATCAGCAGGGTCGTCCTTCCCCCGGCAGTGCCGGGGATCGTGACAGGAGCCATCCTGTCCATTGGCCGGGCCGCGGGTGAGACTGCACCCATCATGTTCACGGCCGTGGTCTTCTCATCCCGGTTCCTCCCAACGTCGCTGACTGAACCGGTCATGGCGCTGCCCTACCACCTCTTCATCCTGGCAACCAATGTGCCCGGGTCATCCACCAACAAATACGGTACCGCGCTCGTCCTGCTCCTGCTCGTCATCGGGTTCTACGCGGTTGCGATCATCGTACGAACACATTTCCAGAACAAGACACGGGGATAAAAAAATGTCTGAATCCACTATTATCACGACAAATAACCTCAATCTCTGGTATCATGAGAAACATGCGCTCCAGTCGGTCTCGATAAAAGTCCCGAAAAACCGGGTGACGGCCCTGATCGGCCCGTCCGGCTGCGGGAAATCTACCCTGCTGCGCTGTTTCAACCGGCTCAACGATCTCATCGACCACGTGAAGATCACGGGTGAGATCACGCTTGACGATAAGAACATCCATGCTTCATCAACCGACGTGGTGACGCTCCGCAAAAAAGTCGGCATGGTCTTCCAGAAACCCAACCCGTTCCCGAAATCCATCTGGGAAAATGTTGCCTACGGTCCCCAGGTGCACGGCACCCGGGACAAAAACGAACTCGACCGGATCGTTGAACAGAGCCTCCGGCACGCCGCCCTCTGGGACGAGGTGAAAGACCGGCTGCACGATTCAGCACTCGGGCTCTCGGGCGGCCAGCAGCAGCGGCTCTGCATCGCCCGTACGCTTGCCGTTAACCCGGAAGTGATCCTTATGGACGAGCCCTGCTCGGCACTCGACCCGATCGCAACCGCAAAGATCGAGAACCTCATCGAGCTGCTCAAGAAAGAGTATACCGTCATCATCGTCACCCACAACATGCAGCAGGCGGCCCGGGTCAGCGATTACACGGGATTCATGTACCTGGGCCGGCTCATCGAGTGCGGGAAGACCGTCCAGATCTTCGAGCACCCAAAGGAAGAACTTACCGAGAATTATATTACCGGGCGGTTCGGCTAGGAGGAGAGAAATGGCTGAAAAATTTCACACCGAATTAAAAACCTTAAAAAAAGATACCGTCGGATGGCAGAGCTGGGGAGAAGCATGCTCCGGAACGCGGTGGATGCCCTGATCCGGCAGGACAAGGAGCTGGCGGCATCGGTTGTTGGCAGGAAAGAGGAACTCCATGCAATGGAAGTGAACCTGGAAGAGCACTGTTACCAGGTAATCGCCCTCAACCAGCCCATGGCAAAGGATATGCGGGTGATTGCCTGCACACTCAAGGTGATCACGGCTTCCATGCGGATCGGGCGGTACGGCAAGGTGATCGCCAATATCGTCAAGGAGATCTCCGATAAGCCCCACATCGCAAACCTGATGAGCATCCCGCACATGGCAGATCTCGTCATCGATATGGTCGATGATTCCATCCGGGCTTATGAATCCGACAACCTGCGGTTCATTGAAGAGTTTTCAGCCCGGGACGATACCATCGATGCCCTGCGTCACTCGATCTTCCGCGAAGGGATCACCTACATGATGGAGGATCCGAAGAACATCTCCCGATGCACCCATTACATCATGGTGGCCCGGTATCTCGAACGGTGTGCCGATCACTCCTGCAAGATTGCCGAGAATGTCCATTATATGGAGACCGGCGAACGTATCGAGGTCCACTGATGTGTTCGCCGGTCTTGAGGCTGTCAATACATGCGTGGCAGTCTTTAGTCAACGGGCCCGGCCCCGGGTTACTGCCTGGAGACAAGCATATGGGGGACTGGCCGGTTTTGACCCCCCCCTTTCTCTGTAAAACCTGCGTTTGTACCGGATGTTAGTATTCTGGTAGCGGGTCGGATTGCAGAATAATATATAGTATATTTAAAAAATAAAGAGTTAAAGCACAAAAATATATAGTTTAAATTTACAATATAGTGTAACGTGTTCTGATCCAGCGTCAGGACACAGGACCTGGAAGATGATTCCTGAAAACACCGATGTTCGATATGATGACTCCCAGTATGTCTTACGGAACAAGGATCCCGAAATCTGTTCTGCACCGTCAACTGACTTCCTGAAGGATGGCCGGGGATTCACATACCGTTCAGTAAGAATCTGCGATCTGGAACGGTTTAGCATTAAGTAACGGGGATGACCTATGACAGAAACAGCATACCATGGCGATGTTTCGTATCCTGTGAGAAGAACACGTCTTATCTCCCGATCATCACGGGAGTGTCTTCCTATGCATCCTGATGATCGTGCCGCTCTTGGCGAATGGGTTGCAGCTAAGATGGACCGGGAAAATCTGCAAAAGACCTCCTCTTCAGTTAATGCAAAAAAAACAACGGCTCTCCCGCTGATCAGCATCGCATTCTCATCGCGTGCCGGAACCTTGGATCGGGAACAAACAACGTCTAATCTGTAAAACGAGGAACCCAATGTTTACAACATCGATAAAAAATGCCGTTGTCCAGGTATCGGGATCTTTCAGAACCGGCTATCCTGCGTTGTCGGACAAGAACGCTAGCAATACCGGTGAAATGCTCGCACTTTCTCCGCCTGTATCCACCTCTGCCCCGCCAATGATCATCTCCGTTCTGCTGGTAGATGATGAACCTCTGCTGCTGGATGTAGGAAAACTCTCCCTGGAACGTATGCCCGGAATAACGGTCACGACTGCCGGTTCCGCGACGGATGCGCTTGAACTGTTCGCGAGCGGGAGCTTCGATATTATCGTGTCAGATTACCAGATGCCGGAGATGGATGGTCTCGGATTTCTCAAGGAGGTCCGTATCCGTTCACAGGTCCAGCCGTTCATCATCTTTACCGGCAAGGGAAGAGAGGATGTGGTTATTGAGGCTCTCAACAGCGGTGCGGATTATTATGTCCAGAAAGGTGGGGAGCCAAAAGCCCAGTATGCGGAGCTCCTCCATAAGATCCGTCGGGCGGTCAGACAACGGCGTGCCGATGCGGAACTCAGGAAAAAACATGAGATCCTCCGGGCTCTTCTCCTGAGCTCCCCGAACGGGATCGCATTTGTCCGCAACCGCACGCTCCAGTGGGTGAACGAGTCCATGGGAATGATGCTCGGGTACACCCGGGCTGAGATTAAGGGGATGCACCTCTCCCAGCTCTATGAAAACGAGGCCACATATACCCGGATTGGCAGCCGGATCCAGAGCGATCTCAAAGCAACGGGGAAGTCGAAGGTAACCACCCGGTTCCGGCACAAAGCCGGTTTCTCGATTGATACCGAGATCCACATCGCCCCGCTTGACCGGGGAAATCTCCATTATGGTCACATGATCACGATGACGGACATCTCTGAAAAGCTTGCAATTGCACGGAACCATAAAAAACCCGCCTTGTTTCCCCATCTTGAACTCTCCCCCGTTATTGAGCTGGACCGGAACGGTGAGATTATCTATTACAATGATGCGGCGATCGAAGCGATGATCCGGTATGGGAGCAGGGGGACACTCGAAGAATTTTTTCCGCAGGATATGAATGAGATCCTCACCCGACTTGATGAAACAAATGTCGGGTCGATTTACCGGAACGTTGTTATCGGCCCGGCAGTGTTCCGGGTGCATATCACGTTAAGTGCACAGTTCCAGGTAATACGACTCTCCGCACTGAACATTTCCGGCCAACCTGAGGTACCTGCGCAATGAGGGGAATTTCGTCTGGCTCCCCCTGGCATCGAATGAACACTCATTGTATGAGATCAACCCTAAAAATACCCCTAATTCCTATGGTTTCAAGAAAAAACTTCTCCTCGCTCTATCCGACACTGGGTATTATTTTTACCCTGATGCTCGTCCTCATGTTCGTCTTCGAACTTGTGAAACAATACGCCAATCCCTCGCTCACGATCTGGGAATCGCATAGCATCACTATTATCTTTACGAGCATCCTTGCCGTCATCATTCTCTATTATCCACTCCGGACCGCGTATCGTGAACAGCAGAATGTAAAAGATGCCCTTTTGCACCTGCAGGAAGCTGAAGAGAAATTGCGCCAGTCCGAGATGCAGTACCACTCGTTTGTTGAGTCAGTGGAGGATTCACTTTATACCGTTGATCTGGATCTCCATTACCTCCTGATAAATACCCGGCACCTTGTACGCAGGGGGCTTTCTCCGGATATGTATTCCGGGAAGAAATACGGGGATTTCCATTCCGAGAAAGAGACCCGGGTCTTTGCTACCTACGTGGATCAGGTTGTGAGGACAAAAAGTTACATACAGGATGAGTACGAGCAGAACGGGCGGCATTTTCTTCGAAAACTCAACCCGGTAATTGACACAACGAATAACGAGGTCACGGCAGTTACCGTGATTTCATCGGATATTACCGATCGTAAACGAATCGAGAAGAGCCTTGAGGACACAAACCGGAAACTCAGCCTTATGAATGACATCACAAGACATGATATCCTTAACCAGCTCTTGGTACTCAACTCGTATCTCTCACTTGCAGGCGAGCGCTCCCAGGACCCGGAAGTGAAAAAATATATTATCCGGACTGAACAGGTTGCTGATCTTATCCATGCCCAGATTCTGTTCGCCCGTGATTACCAGACGATCGGTGTTGAATCCCCCCGGTGGCAGAATGTTCTGACAAACCTTGTCCATGCCCGCCAGTCCCTGAAGATTCCCACTCTCGATATACATCCGTCCTGTTCCAGATTTGAAATTTTTGCAGATCCCTTGCTTGAAAAGGTATTCTACAATCTCATGGAAAACTGCCTGAAATATGGCGGTGCTAATGCCTCGATCCGGTTTTTCTGCCATGAGACTGACGGGGCCCTCACCATCACATATCAGGATACTGGTCCCGGGATCTCTCCTGATGAAAAAGAGAAGATCTTTTTAAGGGGATACGGGAAGAATACAGGTCTCGGCCTCTTCCTGATCCGGGAGATCCTTGCCATGACCGGTATCAGCATACATGAGACCGGTGAACCGGGAAACGGTGCACGTTTCGAGATCATTGTTCCAAAAGGTGGTTTCCGTTCTGATGCTCTACCGGGTTTGAAGTCCGATACGGATCAAGGAGATTGACCCGTTGAGAGGGGTCCGGTTATGCATCTATCCTGCAGAAAAAAAGAATTAAATGTATCGTCCCGGATAACACCGGCTGGACCCATCCCGGCCAAGTGCCCTTTATACAGATCCGGTTACGCAGTCGTGTTTGCTTTCACAATGATGGTGGTCGGGGTTGCCGGTATGGTAACCTGGGCGTCGACCGTTCCCTTAGGTGCCTTCGTTGTGCTGCTCTGGAGCAGGACACCGTCCTTGTAGAAATCAATCGTGAGCACATTCACAGAATTATCCAGTTTCTCGACGGTTGCGAGAAGCATTCCCTGCGTAACCGGGATCTGGTAAAGACCTTGGGCAGAACCCGCAATATCCTTGAGATTTCCCGAAGTCCCGATCGTTCCGGTAAATTTCCCGTCGTACGTCACGTGAATCCAGACTCCCGTCCGGGGGATCTGTGACTGTGGAGCCAGCGTCGGGACAACCGTAATTGTTTCCGTGACTGTTTCAACGGGTGTCGCAATCGTAACAGGAACGGTGGTTTCCACCGGTTCAGGGGTGGGAACGGTTGTCGCAACTGTTGTACTTACCGGTACGGGGGCAGGAGCAGATACTCCGGTGACTTTTCCCCATAATGACGGTGCAAGGAACCAGGATCCCAACACGACTGCCGCAATGAGGATGACAATGACTGCACCGGCAGCCATGGCGCGGCCTTTCTTCGGACCAGCGGCAGATCGGCTGCGTTTCTGGACCGGATTGAGCGGGCGGTACACATTCTCGGATTGGCCGGTTTTTTCCCGGTCTTTTTTGGTATCAGTCGGGAGCTCCCCCGGTACCCATGGTGGCAGGAGCTCGGCGGATTTCACCCCGTGCTCCTGCTGTGCGGCCAGGCTCATCTCCTTGATCTTTGCTGCCCACGTATCCCGCTCCCCGCCCCTTTTTGTCTTTTGGGGCTGGGAGAAGACGATCCCGAGGGTATGCCGGGCCTCATCCGGTGCAATTATCGAGAGGGAGAGAACCGGCTCCTTTGCGGAATTGTCCCCAATCGTTACCGTCTCGATGGCCCCGAACGGGATATCCTGCGGCAGGATCTGCGGGTGACTGAAATCGAGAAGCATGAGGCGGTTACTGGTGAGGATCGCTTCAGAAGGGATGGTATTGATGACAATGTTGTGCGTTGACAATAGTATAGTCTCATTGTTGCTCAGGTAGGGACTGCCCATAGTACCACGTTCCTAGTTCTATTTTGCGCTGTTCGGAGCAATATGCTTTTATGACGCGTTAACGTTGTACCGGGAACTAAAAAAACCGGGGCTATTATCCCGCTCAACGTACCGTCCGGGGAAATACCCCTGTCCGTTATGAGGGAAAACATAAAAAAGTGAGCGGGTAAGATGTTTCCGTTCACATCTTGAGCCGCTGGAGGAAGTAAACCCCGATACAGATGACCGAGATTGAGACCGCCATGAAGAGCATGTCCATCGAATTCGTGAATTTCATGGCAAGAATCCGCTGGAAGAAACTGACAATGAGCACCATGATGATGACCTTGATGATCTTGTTCTTTAAGTCGTCAAGGTTGGTGATCTCAAGGAGCGTGTGAAAGGATTCCGAGTTGCGGGCAATATCGATCTTGGAGATTGCCAGTTCGTAGATGCCGAAACTGAAGATCAGGAGTACCATCCCGATCAGGTACAGGTCAACCCCGCCGATAATAGCGCTGAGAATCTCAACATAGTCTACTTCTACCGGGGATAACGACACTGCATGGAAGAGGCTGACAATGATCTCAAGCGATCCTGATATGAAAAGAACCACGGCGCTCAGGGTGCCAAAAGCTACTGCCAGGAGGACAATCAGGCGGGAATTCCAGAGTGCCGATTCAAAGATCCGTTCAAATGCTGACTGCTCATCAGCCGTCTTGATTTTTTCATTGGGATGTGGCGAATCCATCGTACATCTGGTGACGGTCCGGAATAAAAAACCGGGGGATCATGGTAATGGTTTCCCGTACCGGGAGAATCTGAAACTAGTCCGGGAAGGCGTGTTCCGGTATACCGGAGAACCCGGAAAATGCCGCCGGGCGAAACCTTAACAACCTTTCCTGCCGAAAATATTCGCACTATGTGGAAGGAAGTCGGGATCGATGCGTGGCTTGCAGCCCGGAAGACGAGCCTCGAGGATGCACGCACTACCGTCACCGGGATCATCGGGCGGGTGCAGAACGAGGGTGATGCTGCACTCCGGGATCTCGCAAAGAAATACTGCGAACTCACCGATATCGCGGTATCCGAAGAAGAACGGGAAGCGGCCTACGACGAAGTCGATGCACAGGTCGTCGAAGCGCTCATCGAGGCGCATGCCCGGATCGAACGCTTCCATGAACTCCAGAAACCCAAAGATCTCTGGTTCCAGGAGATGGAACCTGGTATCATACTCGGTGTAAAGACAACCGCCCTGAACCGGGTGGGCATCTACGTTCCCGGTGGTCGTGCTGCGTATCCCTCATCGGCCCTGATGTGTGCGGTACCGGCATGGGTTGCCGGTGTAAAAGAGGTCTGCGCCTGCTCCCCGCCGCCGATCAAGCCCCTGACACTTGTCGCTCTCGACATCGCCGGGGTCACCGAGATCTACAGCGCCGGCGGCGCACAGGCAGTTGCGGCAATGGCTCTCGGCACGGAGTCCATCCGCCCGGTCCAGAAAATTGTCGGGCCCGGCAACGTCTATGTCACCCTTGCAAAGATGATGCTCCGGGAGCATGCCGAGATCGACTTCCCAGCGGGCCCGAGCGAGATCGGGATCATCGCCGATGGCACTGCCAATCCCCGCATCGTTGCCGCAGATATCCTTGCCCAGGCCGAGCATGACCCGAACGCCGCCTGCATCCTTATCACCACTGACAAGGCCCTCCCGGCAAAAGTGGGTAAGGAGATCGCAAGCCAGCTTGCCGCCGCTCCAAGGAAAGAGATCATAGAGCAGGCCCTGAAGAACTCCGGTTACTCGATCGTGTCCGATATGGACGAAGCGATTGCCGCCTCCGATGTTGTTGCTCCCGAGCATCTCTCCATCCAGGTTGCCGACCCGCTCTCGGTTGTGACCCGGGTGAAGAATGCCGGCGCCATCTTTGTCGGCAAGTACTCCGCGGTTGCCTGCGGGGACTACGCGGTAGGCACCAACCACTGCCTCCCGACGGCCGGGTACTCAAAGATGTACTCAGGCCTTGATGTGCAGCACTTCTGCAAGACCGCATCGGTGGAGATCCTCGACCGTGACGGCCTTGAGGCCATCGGCGATATTGTCGAGACGATCGCGAATGCGGAAGGGCTCTTTGCCCATGCAAATTCGGTGCGGGTGAGAAGGGAACTGTGAAATTATCTTTTTTGTGCTATCGAAACGCACATGAACGGGGCTCACACCAGAACTATGAAAACCGTATCGACGCGAGCGCTCCACGCATCAGGGCCTCTTCGAGGCACGGCGGGGCAATGAGCATTTTTCAGACATGAGCAGGTAATTGAAGCACCGCGGGGGTGTCCCTTCGGGGGCGGCGCAGGTTATCGTAAATGGGTAAGGGGGTGCAAGGCCCCATCATCATATCAAAGAAGTGTAATGATTTTCATGGGAAATCCTCATTTTTCTATGATGGGGGCTGATGCCCCCATACCCCCCGTTAAGAGAAATGCCGCCGACCAAAATGGGCGCCCCGCGGTGGCTTCAATGAGTGGATCACTCAAGATTGAATATTCTCCCAAAACTGGTAATACGTTGTCATCGCAATGGGGGGTGCCCCAGTGGCGGGGCGAAGCCCTGAGAACGTCAACAGTTTCAAAAATCATTTCTCCAGAGCACTTCTTTTAAAAATATCCCAGAGTATACTTTTTTCTCGTCATCAATCCTGACCCGGAAAATTAAATTCAACCCGGAATCCCTCCTGGCAAATAACATTCTTCGTACGTTATTTACGAGGCCCGGGCAGGATAAAAAATGGTATTTGGGATATTCTTCGTTTAAGAAAATACTACTTTAATGGTATGATCGGCAATAACGTTCGTGAACAAGCTGTAAGTATAGGGAACGTTATAGCCAAGGGGGAATCCGGATAGCGCAGTGCCATCTACCGTTACGCTTGAGATACGCCTGCCACTCTTCGGGGTCATCGTAAACGACTGACTTCCTCCATCCGCAACGGTTACGGCTCCCGAGGGGGATATCGATCCCCGGCTTGACCCGGAAGTGATTGACGCAGTTATTGTATGGGTGGCTGATCTGACCGTAACGGTATTCGAAGCCGTATTGCTGCCCCCGGCGTTTGTTGCTGTGAGTGAAATGGTTTTCGTGCCGGTTGTAGTATACTGGTGAGTGGGGTTCTGGGCAGTCGAAGTCCCCCCGTCACCAAATGTCCATGCCCATGATGTTGGAGTATTGGTCGAACTGTCCGTGAATGTGAATGTCTGTGTGGTGGGTCCTGATGACGGGCTTTCCGTGAAGCTGGCTACCGGTGCCGGAGGGTTGGTCACCGTAACGGTATTCGTGACCGTATTGCTGCCCCCGGCGTTTGTTGCCGTGAGTGCAACGGTTTTCGTGCCGGTAGTGGTGTACTGGTGAGTGGGGTTCTTGTCAGTCGAAGTCCCGCCATCGCCAAAAGTCCATGCCCATGACGTGGGAGTGTTGGTAGATGTATCCGTGAACGTGAATGTCTGGGTCGTGTATCCTGACGATGGGTTAACCGTGAAGCTCGCTACCGGTGCTGCGCTGACGGTAATATAATCAGTCTTCGTGGCCGTATTGCTCCCCCCGGCATTCGTTGCCGTGAGAGCAACAGTATACTTGCCAGCAGCAGTATATTGGTGGGTGGGGTTCTGATCAGTCGAAGTTCCCGCGTCGCCAAAAGTCCATGCCCACGATGTGGGAGTGTTGGTTGAACTGTCCGTGAATGTGAACGTATGGGTAAGAGGCCCTGACGTTGCGTCAGCTGCGAAACCCGCAACCGGTGCTGCGCTGACAGTAATGTAATCAGTCTTCGTGAGAGTATTGCTTCCCCCGGCATTCGTTGCCGTGAGAGCAACGGTATACTTGCCAGCAGCAGTATACTGGTGGGTGGGGTTCTTGTCAGTCGAAGTTCCCGCGTCGCCAAATGTCCATGCCCATGACGTGGGAGTGTTGGTTGAACTGTCCGTGAATGTGAATGTATGGGTAACAGGCCCTGACGTTGCGTCAGCTGCGAAACTTACAACGGGGCTGTCGATCGTGCCGCCTTTCTCCTCGATATCCAGTGAATGCCATTGTGCAATGACCTGGTGAGTCAGATTGTCCACAAGCCGCACGCCAACCCCCTGCGTCGGAACCAGGGTGTTGGCAGAGGTGGCGACCGTCCGCTCGCTTGTCAGTGTATAGACGCCGGTATTGTTGTAAATATAGAGATTTGTTCCTGGTTTGAAGGTATCCACGCCGGATGGCGGGAGTAACAGGTAACTTCCCGATGAAGTATCAATAAAAATATCCATCGAATACAGGAGAGCGTCGCTGTTCAGGGATGCACTGTCCCCGCCTTTGTGGGAAAGCTGGATGACATTTTTCTCTGAAGGAGTCAGCTGGTCAATACCCGCCGAGATAAAAGCGGATTTCTGCTGGATAATTTCCCCACCTAATAGTAAAACGACAACTGTGATGGACAAGGCCACTCCCATCACAATGATCAGGCCAATCGTGAGATTTTCGCTCATTGCATAATCATTTTTTGTCATCTGTTGAATGTTATAATATTCAATACACTATAAATTGGAGTGTTTTTATTCCTGCTTCCTGTTAAATGCCGGTTGGGATATTCAGATAAGTATTCGAACATTTCCGGCTGATATTTGAGCTAAGATCATCATCTCAATGAAAATTATCCTTACGCCTCTGCTGGATCTTTCCCATCAGGTTCTGCTGAATAAATTATTTCCGGTTCAGCCTAGCAGCACAAAACAGGATCGCAGCAATTGCCAGTGCTGCCAC
Source organism: uncultured Methanoregula sp. (assembly GCF_963678795.1). Lineage (NCBI taxonomy): Archaea > Methanobacteriati > Methanobacteriota > Methanomicrobia > Methanomicrobiales > Methanoregulaceae > Methanoregula > uncultured Methanoregula sp. The sequence goes on from NZ_OY787453.1 coordinate 364,131, forward strand.
CGGCAGGACGGGGGAGACGGGCGTTTCAGCGATCGGGACCTCTGGCGGCTGGAATGCGATGGTTGTTGAGACATATTCGCCTCTTGTATAGTGCAGTCCGTCAATCGGGTGGATGACTACGTTGACCGTGTAATTGCCGGGCCTCAGCGTTCCGAGAATTACTGATGTGTCCCATTTATAGGACCATGTGCCATCGTTCATGTGCACCGGTGCAGTGGTAAAAAGGCCCCTGCCGGTAGGGATATTGAGATTATCGAGCGTTGTTCCCCTCGGGTCAAGGCCGGGGCCGGAAAGAAACAGGTAAACAGCGATAGTGTTGATACCGGAAACCGTGCCGTTGAGTGTGATAGTATCGCCGATATGCGGGTTATAATCCGAGGCGGCAATGGTCAGGTTTACGGCACCTGATACAGGAAAACAGATGCCCAGCAGGGCACAGGTAAGGAGTACCAGACACATCCGTCTCATATCATAATAGCGTGTGCCTTTCGGGGCTAAAAAGGATATGACGAAGCGGTCAGAATCTGACTACCATGACGGCTTCCTCCTCTTTTGTGAGTTCGCCTTTGAGGTGTCCGGCATCGAAATCATACACCCCGGCGGGGTCGTAATCGTCGTAGAGCTCGCATTTATCGAGAATATCCACGAACTCTTTTAAGAAGATCCTCGGGATTACATCTACCCGTCCCCCGAACCGTGTCGTGATCTTCCGGATCATTGCCCGGATGAAGCGGTGGGAGATACGCTCCCGGTCCGGTTCGGTATATGCCTGTGCATAGACATCCATAACCTTGAGGGCCACGAGTTCCAGTTTCCCGGTATCGAACTTGGACAACACGATCTGGGGCTGGCGCGGGTTCCGGAACTCATCGTCCTGGACCACGCTGATCCGGTCGAACAGCGGGGGAACCGACCGGATTCCACGGGATCCGTCGTACAGGGCCGGTGTGCCCGTAAAAAGGAAGTAGCAGCGCGGCATCCCGCCACGATCCAGCGCATCGATGATCTGGACGAGGGTCTGGTAGCCCTTCTCCCGCTGGGCCCGCTGAAGTCCCTGCGTGGTTTCCATCTCGTCGACTGCAATGGCAAGCCCCCGGTAGCCTGCGCCATGGATGATCGAGACGAGTCCCCTGAGGAATATGAACGCGATAGTGTCATCGATATCTCCCCGGATTCCTGCTTTCTGCTTGAAGTCCCTGCCGATATTGGGCTCGGCAGAGAGCCACCCGAGCGCTGCCTGTGCCGTGTGGAAGTCGCCGGCATTGTTGGACTGGTAATAGGTACGCAGTGCTGCAGCAAGAGATGAGTTCATCTCGGAAATGGCGGAGAGTGCATTTTCAATCTCCCGTTCGGTTGATACTTCGAGTGCTGCATCGGATTGATCCCCGGAAGCAACTGAAAGTATTTTTTCCTCCATGGAGAAGAGCCAGTTGTCGATGATCGTCTTGAGGGCATGCTCCTCTTCGCCGGTCCGCAGGTTGGCACAGATCTGCTGGTAGATTCCCTTGAGCCGGTAGAGGGGTGTGGAAGAGGAGATAACAACCTGGGATGTGACAAAACCCCTCATCCGTGCAATCTCAAGGGCACGTGCGACAAGGAACGTCTTTCCGCTCCCGTATTCCCCCCGGATGAACTTTGTGTCACCACCTCCCTCGGCCACGTAATCGAGCTGTTTTGCGATAACGCCTTCCTCTACATCGAGCCCGACCGCGATCCGTTCAAGGCCTCCTGCAGGCACGGTCCCCCGCCTGAGCGCATTGATGATGTTGATGCTCTCAAGCCGGCGCCGGTCCAGCCGTTCAGGTTCCGGTGTATTCATAGATCTCCCCGTCTTCCCCGATTCCTTTTTTCTCAATGAGCGACAGGCCTTCGGATGCCGCCTTCTGGATGATCCTGTTGACCATCCCGACTACTCTCCGGGTTCCAAGCAGGGTGCGTAAATCCATCTCACTTGCTTTGCGGTGCGAGCGGAGGAACGCGACTACCTTCTGTTCCTGCCCGGAAAGGCCGAGCTGATCCGTAATTACCTGCGCAACCGAGATCTTTTGGACCCGCTCTTTTACCTGTACTGTCTGCATAACCGGACGATCGGCGACTGACTGCTCCTTGCATTCCCGGATCAGCCGGAGGTAATCCTCAAGCCGGACCGTACGGGAATGGTGGGGTATGACGTCCATCCCGCACAGGCAGCTGTACTTGCAGCCCGCATAGTCCGCCTCTTCCAGAGCATTGGTTGCGATAATGAAAAAGGCAATGGATAGGAGCTCCAGCCCCTCCGAGTCGAGCATAGTCCGCCGTTCGGACAACTTCTTGATCAGCTGCTCCATGAGCCGCCGGAAACGGTACATCCTGTAGTGGTCATCCAGAATCACTGCTGCGATATGGATAAGGTCGGATCCTTTCCTGACATTGGAAAGGATATAGAGCATTACCTTCTCGCACTCGCGCTCATCTCCGTGATCCGAGAGAAACCGGGCATAGGACGGGCCCCCTGCGAGGAAATCTGCCCGGTATGCCCGGTAATACCAGGAGCGGGCCTCATTATCCTGTTTCAGGTCGGCAAAAAAGCGTGCGGTTTCGAGAAGACTTGCGACATTGACATCTTTTGAGACATTATCAAGGAGTCGCTGCGTGGCCTCGTCAATAGGAAGGGTATTCACGAGAAACCTGCGGTACCGGCAGATGATGCGGGACAGTACGTCGGGATCGCTCCGGGCTGCCAGTTCGTCCCTGATAATGGCCTCGTACGCGGCAAGTGCGTCATCTTTCTTTCCGAGTTCTGCAAGAAGTTCGCATTCGAGCAGCCGGCCGGCGGGTCCGTGATCGCAGGAGAGCAGATTCCTGGTACGCGCAAGTGCTTCCTCGTACTGTTTCCCGGCTTTTAAGAGAAGGATGTAATCGCACAAAATCCCTGCATGAGGATGACCTGCGACACCTGCGACATAACCGGCATAGGCTTCGAGAGCTGCCGGCAGGTCATATCGTGCAAGGGCATCCAGGTACGTTCTCTGGATGTCGGGATTTCCGGTCTCGTGATACAGGCGGAGACCGGACTCGAATGCATCCCGGTAATCTCCCGTCAGGACCAGTGCGTCGAGGTATTCGTGCGACAATTCCGGATCATTATGGGCTGCGTGGATAGCAAGTGCTTCACCGGACTCCCCGGCTTCAATGAGTGCCCGCATCAGACTTTTCCTGTCGCTTGAGTTTTTGCCTGCCTGCAGAAGCCGGCGCAGGACCGGCAGCGCCCCACGGTAATCCCGGTGACCGATCAGGTACTCTGCATAACTCCGCAATGCGTCCTGGTTGCCTGGATCGAGATGGACTGCTGTTGCGTACTCGGCTATCGCCCCTTCATCCCCCCGGCCTTCGAGAACCTTTGCCAGATAACTGTGGACATAGGACGAGTCCGGCATCTTCCGGGCAAGATCGCGGAAAAAGACTTCGGCATCCTCAAGCCTGCCGGTATTATAGAGATTTGTTGCAGCAAGGACTTCGATGGCAGAATCTTTTTCTGATTCTAAAAGTGCCGTGCAGAGGAGAAGTGATTCCTGGTACTTCCCGTCCTCGAAAAGCCGGAACGCCTCTCTCTTTTTGTCCTCGGGAAATTCAGTCATTGTCGGTCTGGACCAAAGCGGATGGCAAACAGGCCAAGGAGCATCCGGATCATGTCCCGTTTCTGGACCCGGGAGTCTCCCTTGTTCTGCCATTCGATCGGGACTTCAGTGATCGTGCAGCCTGCCTTCCTGATCCTCCAGAGAAGCTCGACATCGAATTCGAATCCCCGGGATACCATCCTGGGTAACAGGGTCTCGATCGCCTGCCGTCTGAAGACTTTTGCCCCGCACTGCGTGTCGTGAAATGAGAGGCCGAAGAGGAGCCGGATAAGCAGGTTGAAGACCCGGCTCTCGATGCGCCGCAGGAACCCCTGCCTGACCACGAGGTTTGATCCCGGCACCCAGCGTGAACCGATCGCGGCATCGGAAGAATCGAGCATGGCAAAGAGGCGCAGCATCTCGCCGACACTTGTGGAACCGTCGGCATCGAAATATCCGACACGGGGTGCCCGGGAAGCGGCAAGACCGGCAAGGACGCCCCCGCCTTTACCCAGCCTCTCCTGGAATCGGAGGCAGCGGATGTTCAGGTCACTCCTTCTCGCAGTAATGGTGCCGACTACGTCAGCCGTGCGGTCCGTCCCGTCACAGACAACGATAAGTTCCCCGTCAAACCCGGATATGGCATCGAAGAGCTGGGTAATCCTCTTCTCCTCGTTGTATGCGGGTATAATGAGGCTGTAATGTTCCTCGGGTGAAGCGGTCATGGTGGGTTTTTTTCCGGGTGACGGGATGCCTGCAGGTCAGGTACGGCAGACCCGGTCCAGCGCCCGGAATCATTTCCCCGGGTCCTGAATGTGGGCAGCACCCTTTCCAGTACATTTCGCCTGAATCGCACAATAACGTTACTGGTGCTGCCCGAGATGTCTGGCCAGCACGCTGCCGGGACGGTACTTTTCTGCCATGGCAAGTGCGGTCTTCCGGAGCTCGTGGTGTTCGGCAAGGCAGCTTGCCGGGGGTGCCGATTTCCGGAGGATGGATGAAGTATTCTCCGTTATCTGGATGAGTTCAGTTGCGATGACGGCATTGAGCCAGACGAGGTCGGCAAGCATCTCTTTTGTTTCCTGGTCCTGCATGGTGATAGGTCGCCTGTTTTGGGATATTAAGTGTGGGGAGGTTACATGATGATGCGTTTTTTTTAGAAGAGAAGGATTAATCTGGGATGATTCCAACGTAATGGCATGAAACTGGTGCTCATTCCTGTCGCGGTGATGATACTATGCATACTGGTGTGCGGCTGTACCTCAGGTCCTGCAAATGTGCCTTCCCCCGCCCCTGCAAGCCCGTCAACCCCTGCTGCAATGCCGGCATCATCTCCTGCAAAAACGTACTCTGCCACACCCGGGCCCGTTCAGACCGTTCCGGAGTATGAATCCGTGAGCGTTTCGGTGAACCGGAATGTCGTTTCAACGGATCCTACCATCACGGTCATCTATGATGGCGGGAAGGGCCTTGGCATGACCACCCGGATGGATGTAACCGTCATCCGGTCGGATGGGGTGGTTGAGACCCAGTCACGGGACAATCCCCAGATGGGAACAAGTATCACGCTCATGGGCACGACCGGCAATGATCGCGTCACGGTCTCCGTCACCATGACATCCGGCAACCAGTACACTATAATCGACAAATACTATCCGTTCCCGGGCAGCATGGTACCCTCGTGAGGAAAAACAACAATCTTAATCCCCTCTGTCCCGAAAACTCATCCGGGTATTATGAGTTATCTGGATAATATCAGAAAAGACGGTAAGTACGCCAATCCATTTTTTTGTCTCATGGGAATCGACCTGGTAGAATCCGGGCCGGGTAAAGCAGTCCTGAAGATGCAGGTCCGGCCGGACATGCTCAACGGGGTCGGATGGCTCCAGGGCGGGATCCTCGTTGCCCTTGCCGATGAGGCAATGGCGCTTGCCCTCTACCCGATGCTCTCCAATGGCGAGGGAATTGCAACAATTTCGGAGTCCACGAGTTTTGTCAAGGGAACCCGGGAAGGTATCATCTTTGCGGAGGGAACCGTTCTCAAAAAAGGGCGCCGCGTGGCCTTTGCGGAAGGGGAAGTCTGGATGGAGAATGGAAAAAAAGTCCTGCTCTCCCGCACGACCGCTGCATTCGCGGTCACTCTCACCCCCTGAAAAAAAATTACTCTTTCTTTGATTTCCTGTCCTTTTTACCGGATGTGGCTTTGCTGTCAGCAGGCTTCCGGAACTTGACATACCAGATTACCAGCCCGAGAGCAATGATGACGATGACTGCAAGCACGATATTGGTCTTCATGGCAGCGCTCTGCGCTTCAGTAAGACCGGCGGTTGCAGCCGAGTTACCCGGATCAAGTTCAAGGGCTTTGTTGAAGGCTGTAATGGCATCATAGGGCTTTCCTGCTGCGTTCAGGGCAATACCCATGTTGATATACCCCTTGGGATAGCTGGTATTGCTAGCTTCAGCAATGCTGATTGCCATTTTATAAGCACTGACGGCATCGTCATATTTACCCAGCTTGTAGAGTGCATAACCCTTGTTGTTCCAGAGGCCGGGGGCTTTCTTGAACAATGCAAGTCCCTGGTCTGCGGTTGTTACCGCATCTTCGTAACGCCCGAGATCGGTGAGCGCCGCTGACTTGTCATTGTAGATGTACTGGAGCGTGTCAGACTTGGCGACGAGTGATGTATTCGAGGTGAGGGCCAGGTTAAATAATTCAACGGCTGCATCGAATTGTCCTGAAGATGCGGCCATGGATCCCCGGTTATAATAGGCGGAAGCCGCGCTGCCATTATCAAACTCTGTATCAGCCAGCACCGGCTGTACGACGCAGGCAATCATTACAAGAATTGCCAGGACGGAAAGGATACGTCCGAATTTCATAAGGTACAGATCTGGTGTTGTCCCAGATTAAGGTTACTTCATGCCGGCTTACAACGGGAGTCTATCATTTGGTATCTTTCACGCCGGTAAGATAACACTATTAGGGATTGTGAGTAAAATATACAGCAATCGGGGAGATCTCACGTGAAGTACATCATTATTACCGGCGGTGTGATGAGCGGACTGGGCAAAGGGATCACGGCTGCGTCTGTGGGCCGTATCCTGAAAAACCGGGGATACCGGGTGACCGCTGTCAAGATCGACCCCTACCTGAATATCGATGCCGGGACCATGAACCCGGCCCAGCACGGGGAGGTATTTGTATTAAAGGACGGGAGTGAAGTGGATCTCGACCTCGGGAACTACGAGCGTTTCCTGGATATCGAGCTCACGGCGTCCCATAACATTACCACCGGAAAAGTGTACCGCACGGTCATCGAAAAAGAACGCCGCGGCGATTTTCTCGGAGAGACAGTCCAGATCATCCCCCATATCACCGACCAGATCAAGAAATGTATCCAGCAGGCGGCAGAAGAAGAGTTCCCAGATGGGACAAAGGCCGATATCTGCCTCGTCGAAGTGGGAGGCACGGTTGGTGATATCGAGAGCATGCCGTTCCTCGAAGCTGTCCGCCAGATGCACGGGGAACTTCCACCTCACGATTTTGTCCTGATTCATGTCACCCTTATTCCCGAGGACACGATGGGAGACTTCAAGACGAAGCCCACCCAGCACTCAGTCAAGGCCCTGCGGGAACTGGGTCTCCATGCAGATATCATCGTGGGCAGGAGCGAGAGCCCGATCGGAGCCAACACCAAGCGCAAGATCTCGGCGTTCTGCGATCTTCCGCAGAACGCAGTCATCTCGGCCGCAACCGCCCCGGATACCTATGCAGTTCCCATGGAGATGGAAAAAGAGGGCATTGCCGATGTGCTCTCCGCACATCTCGGACTGGATAAAAATGAGGTTGATACCTCGTGGTACAGGATCGTCAACAAGGAGTACACAAACCGGGTAACCGTCGCGATTGTGAGCAAGTATGGTATTGAGGACGTATATATCAGCATCAAGGAATCCCTCAAGCATGCCGGGCGGGCACTTTCCACTGAGGTGAAAATTGCCTGGCTTGATGCCGAGCGGTACGAGCGGTGCCATCTCAAGGACTATGACGGCATCCTGATTCCCGGCGGCTTTGGCAAGCGGGGTATCGAAGGTAAGATCGAGGCGATCAAATTCGCCCGCGAGAACAAGGTTCCTTTCCTTGGTCTCTGCCTCGGGTTCCAGCTGGCAACGGTCGAGTACGCCCGGAACAAGGCCGGGATAGCTGACGCAACAAGCGAGGAGTTCGGCGAGGGCTCGCACGTAATTGCCATCCTGCCCGAGCAGGAAGGAGTCAACGAGCTGGGAGGAACAATGCGCCTTGGTAACTACACTGCGGACATGCGCCCGGGATCGCTCGCGCACAAACTTTATGGTGAGAACCAGGTAACCGAACGCCACCGCCACCGGTACGAAGTGAACCCGGAATACATCAGGACCCTGGAGAACGCAGGAATGGTCTTCTCGGCAACGAACCGGAACCGGATGGAGTGCCTCGAACTCCCCGATCATCCGTTCTTCTTTGCAACCCAGTTTCACCCGGAGTTCAAGTCCCGGCCAACCCGCCCGTCCCCGCCATACCTGGGTTTTGTCGAGGCATGCCGGGCCAACAAGCGGACAAAATAACAAGGAGTATCCACATGGTCAATTGCGAGAAATTCATCCCGAAATCAATAGCTGAGATAAAGGCTGCTGCCGGGAACGAGAAGGTTGTCATGGCTCTGTCTGGCGGTGTCGACAGCTCTGTCTGCGCTGCCCTTGCAGCCCGTGCCATTGGCGACAACCTGATCCCGATTTATATCGATACCGGCCTGATGCGGAAAGGAGAGACCGAGCGCATCCGTACAATATTTGGCAACATCCATCTCCAGATCGTTGATGCCGGGGACGAGTTCATTGATGCCCTTAAGGGGATTACGGATCCCGAAGCCAAGCGCAAGGCGATTGGAGAGCGGTTCATCCGTGTCTTCGAGCGCGAGGCAAGGAAGCAGGGGGCCAGGTGTCTCCTCCAGGGGACCATCTATCCCGACCGGATCGAGAGCGAGGGCGGCATAAAAAGCCACCACAATGTCGGCGGTATGCCGCTCCATATGGAGTTTACGAAAGTCATCGAGCCGATCCGCGATCTCTACAAGGATGAAGTCCGGGATGTTGCAGGCGCGCTCGCGCTCCCGAAGGAGATCCAGCACCGGATGCCGTTTCCCGGGCCCGGGCTCGCCGTGCGTGTCCTCGGTGAAGTAACCCGGGAGAAAGTCGCGGTCATCAGGGAAGCGAACTGGATTGTTGAGGATGAGCTTGTTGAAAAGTACAGCCCCTGGCAATGCTTTGCAGCGCTCGTCGGTCTGGGCACCGGTGTCAAGGGAGACAACCGTATCCATGGTTGGATTGTCGCGATCAGGGCAGTGAACTCCCGGGACGGGATGACTGCCGACCCGATCAACATTCCCTTTGACCACCTGACAAGAATCGGGTCGAGAATTACTGCAGACATCCCGAGCGTTGCCCGTGTCGTCTACGACATCACGGCAAAACCCCCGGCAACCATCGAATACGAATAATAAAGGACAACCAACCCCAAATCAATTAAACGACATCGTGATTGGAATGGAAACTACCAGCCAGTTCAAGGCGCTCGACGAGCGCTACTACATGCCCGCTTTCTCCCGTGAGATAGCGATCGTAAAAGGCGAAGGATCGAAAGTCTGGGATGCAGACGGGAAGGAATACATTGACTGCGTGGCAGGTATCGCCGTCTGCAGCACCGGCCACTGCCACCCGGCCGTGGTGAAGGCGATCTGCGACCAGGCACACCAGCTCATCCACTGCTCGAACCTGTATTACGTGCCCCACCAGGGAGAGATTGCAAAGAAACTCGTGGAAGTGACCGGCATGCACAAGGCCTTCTTCTCGAATTCCGGTGCCGAGGCAACGGATGGGGCACTCAAGCTCGCCCGGGTCAGGACCGGGAAGAAGAAGTTTGTTGCGTTCACGCACGGGTTCCACGGGCGTACCGTCGGGTCCCTTGCAGTGACCCACAAGCCGGCGATCCGGGAACCGTTCGAACCGCTGGGAATGGTCAAGACTTTTGTCGAATATGGTGATGTCGAAGGCCTGAAAAAAGTTGTCGACAATGATACTGCGGGTATCATCGTTGAACCGATCCAGGGAGAAGCGGGGGTTATCATCCCCCCGGACAGTTTCCTTGAAGGGATTCGCGAGGTATGCGATAAGACCGGCGCGGTCATGATCGTTGACGAAGTCCAGACCGGTATGGGACGGACCGGGAAGTGGCTGGCCATGCAGCACACGAAAGTGCAGCCAGATATTGTCACCCTTGCAAAAGGGATAGCGAGCGGGTTTCCCATGGGGGCGCTTGTTGCCCGCGAGGGACTGGAGTTCAAGAAGAGCGAGCATGGCAGCACGTTTGCCGGTGGCCCGCTTGCCTGTGCGGCAGCCCTTGCAACTACCGGCGTGATCGAGAAGATCCTCCCTGACGTGTCCCGCAAGGGAGAGCGTTTCGCCCGGGGTCTGATGAAGTATCACCCCCGCGTGCGGGGACTGATGATCGGGATTACCGTGGGAGACAAATGCCCGGATATCCAGAAGAAGTGTGCAGAACAGGGTATCCTTGTCAACTGCGCAGCGGATGGCAACCTCCGGCTGGTCCCACCGCTGACAATTACCGATGCCGAGATTGACCGCGTAGTCAGGGTTATTGATGGAGCACTTGGTCCGGTCATGTTATAAAAAGAAGAGCGGCTACGTCTTTGCCAGGAAGGCTGAAGATATCGCCCGTGAGTACGGTATCGACCGGATAGCCCGGCTCGCGAGCAACGAGAACCCTGAACCCCTCTCGCCGGCCGCACTCGAAGCGGCAGAAACCGCCCTGAAGAGTGTAAACCGGTATCCTGACGAGAAAGTGAACGTCCTGATGAATGCCCTGCGGGCACATTACGGGGACTACCACTTCGTGACCGGTGTCGGGATGGACGGCGTGATCGAGACGATCATCCGGACACTCGTGGAACCGGGAGAGCAGGTTGCGATTTCCACGCCCACCTTCTCCTTCTATGCGCTTGCAGCGATGGGGCAGGGCGCCGGTCTTGTCACCATTCCCCGTGAACCGGACTTTTCCGTTGACACAAAGAAACTGGTCAAAGCCGCGAAGACCGCCAAGGTCACGATACTCTGTTCGCCGAACAATCCCACGGGGAACGCAACCCCAATCGATGCGGTCGTGGAGATCCTTGAAGGGATCGAAGGACTCCTCTTCCTTGACAATGCCTATGTTGAATTCTCGGGCATCGATTACCTCCCGCTCATGAAGAAACATGAGAACCTGGTTCTCGGGCGGACGTTTTCGAAGGTCTACTCCCTTGCCGGGCTCCGGATCGGGTATGCGTTTACCCCCCGGTGGCTGCCCCCGTGGTACCAGCGATCAGGTACTCCTTTCACGGTCAATGCGGTTTCGATGGCCGCTGCGGCCGCGGCACTTCCCGATACGGCTCACGCGGAGCGGTACATAGCGCAGGTGAAACGGTGGCGGAAACGCTTTGCTGCTGATGTAAAATTCCCGGTCCTGCCTTCCGATGCCAATTTCGTGATGGTGGATGTTACGCCTCATACCAGCGACGAGATGGTCGAGGAACTTGCCCGGCACGGGGTTGTTGTCCGTTCCTGCCGGAGTTTCTCCGGTCTTCCTGATCATTTCATCCGGGTCAGTGTCGGTGAAGACTGGGAGAACGAGCTCTTTGTGAAGGTGATAAACTCCTTATGATGTGCGGTATCACCGGCACGCCCGGCACCGGTAAATCAATGATTGGCGACGAGCTGGTACGCCGGGGACACCGGGTAGTTCACATCACCGACACGGTCGGGCCGTATGTTATTGGCGATGATGAGGAGCGCAATGCTCAGGTGATTGACGTGGACAAGTGGGCGGAAGAATTCAAACCTGTGGAGGGTTTTGTCGAGGGGCACTTCGCCCACCTGCTCCCCACCTGCGATCGCATTGTTGTCCTGCGTTGCCGCCCGGACGAGCTGAAGGCCCGTCTCGCCCGGCGTAAATACCGCCCGGCCAAGATCCGGGAGAATGCAGAAGCCGAGGCTCTGGACTCCTGTCTCATCGAAACCGTCGAGGATCACGATCCCTCGCATATCTTCGAACTGGATACGACCGGTCGCGATGCCCCTTACTGCGCAGATCGGATCGAACAGTTCATTCGGGGAGATATCCCGGCGGATTTCGGTCACATCGACTGGTCGGGATACCTGGAGATCCAGCCATGACCCTCGACCAGTACCGATCCCATGCCAAGGTCTATATTGATCCGCTCGTTACCATCGCCATCCGGTGCCGGCTCACCCCGAATTTCTTCACGCTTGCAGCGCTTGCAGCTTCGGCGGTTGCCGGGATCCTCTTCTACCTCCGGCTGGAGTTGTGGGGGGTTCTTGCCGTTGCCGTCAATGCGTTCTGCGACGCTATGGACGGGGCCGTTGCCCGCGAGATGAAGTGCCAGAGCAAACGCGGGGATTTCCTCGACCATGCTGTCGACCGTTATGCAGACATCTTTATTATCACCGGTATCTTTGCCGGTGGGCTCGTGCCGTGGCAGATCGGCGTCTTTGCTCTCACCGGTGTCCTGATGGCCTCCTATCTCGGCACCCAGGCACAGGCAGTCGGTGTCGGGCGGTATTATGGCGGGCTGCTCGGGCGGGCCGATCGCCTTGTCATGATCATGGTGGTCGGGATCATCGACATGCTTGTCCCCCTGAGTTTCTATGGGCTCTCACTTCTCGGGTGGATGCTTGTCCTCTTCGGGGTCTTTGGCTATATCACATCATTCCAGCGGTTCGCCTACGTGTGGCGGACCGTGGAGTGATTTCCTCTTTATCCCTCCGGTAATGGCAGCAACAGATTACCTGAAGTGTGCATCATTATTCTCAATGGGGTGCCGGTAATCTGACAGTTAAGGAGGATCCTGTCCCCCGTGTATATTTTAACTATCCGTGATACACCCGGTTTTGATTATTGATTATACACATAGGTTATAAATTGTAGTCTTTCTCTTGATATCCTTGCAGTATCTGCTCGTGAGTGATTATAATCCTATGATTATCCTGGAAAGCAAACCTGGAAACAAAATACTTTTTCGGGGAATCACGGGAACGTGCGTGAACCCGGTTTAAATTATCCGTTATGCGATCCGTAGTGATAAACACATCTGCCTGTAACAATTAATTATACAGAATTATAACCAATAAACAGAATATTTTAATACTATAATCTCAAACATAGTTGTCACACGTTAAGGATACCGTGAGATCACCATGAGCCTCCAAAAAACAGTGTTCCCCAAAAAAATACAGACAATTAATTTCTCTGGCATGACACCTGTGATCGTTAATACCCTGGAAAGGAGGAATATTGATGCATAACCGGCATCTTTCTTGGGTCTGCCTCAGCCTTTTCATCCTGAGCTTCGTCCTTATTCCTGCTGTTGGTGCAATCTCAAATACTATTGAAATCCCGGCGAGCAAGGATCCGCTTGATCGGGACCGCCCTGAAAACATTGCTGCCCTCAAAAATCACATCGCATATGTCGGGGAATCACAGGAAGCACGCATGGACGGGGTGATCTCTTATATCAGCAACATAAGCAGGAATGAGGGAGTCGAGAAACTCCAGCAGATCCGTAACGATTACCTAGCAGCGGCTTCTACAATCCCGGTTATGCAGACCGCTGATGAAATAAATGCCGCCCGGGATGATATGTGCGTTCAATCACAGCTGTTTGCTGAAGAGACCCGGAACCAGATAGTAATGTTCAAAGGAACTCCCGAAGGAATGCAGGAGAGTGTAACGATCTCGTTGAATACATTCGAGGCCTCATTGAACGGCATGACCGATTCGCTCTGGCTCTCCCGCCAGAGTGCCAGGATTATTATCTTCAACCGCGAATCCCAAGAACGCACCAGCTTGCTGAGAAGCCTGACTGAAAACGGTACTGATACTACGCAGGCACAGAGGCTATCAGACCAGATCGACTCCAAACGCCCTGAACTCGAAACAGCGTTGCGGAATAACAAGGGGATGGCGGTCAGAAACGTCAATACCGCTGTCAAAAGCCTCAACCAGCAGTTCCGGAACACCATTGCGGATTATCGCACGAACCTGAAGATCAAGGCGAGTATTGCCTTAATCAAGGCATAAACGAAGAGAGACCTCCTCCTTCCTCGGGTTCTGTATTATTTTAGCTGCAGGTTGTGCGATTCAGCTGTAATCTATCCGGCGAATTCGGTCGTTTTGATCTTCCAGGATAAGTGGATACTCTTTTATTCTCCCGTTCAGATAATCCGTACTCCATGATCCGTTGTCCCCGTTGCAAGACGAATATTTCTGATGATCAATCACATTGTCCGATTTGCCGGACAGAACTGCGAATGGGGACAGATTATCAGAAGACCCCTGAGGATAATCCCGTTTCCCCACAGCCCCATGACCCTTCCGTTACCAGGATATATTATGCCGGCTTCTGGAGGAGACTTGGTGCAATCATCCCCGATTTGGCCGTTGCAGGTATTGTTGCCCTTGTAATCAATCATTTTCTTCAACAATTGAAAATTCCCTTCCCCCTCCTTGTAACCATCTTTCTTACCGGAGCAGTCTACCTGCTCCTCTACTCGCCTCTTTTCATCAGCTCCCAGTACCGGGCAACACCTGGTAAGATGCTGCTCGGTATAATCGTAGTATATGATAATGGCAGGCAGCTCCCGTTCTCCCGTGCCCTTGTCCGGGAACTGGGCAAATATATCTCCCTCCTCCTGTTCGGTCTTGGTTTTATCATGATCGGGTTTACCCGGAAGAAACAGGGCCTTCATGATCTTCTGGCACTCACGGTCGTGGTCAAACGATCGGACAGCCTCATCTACCAGCGCTATAATATAACAAATCCCGCGGCGGCAAGAAAGCGGCTCCGGCTGGCCTCAATTTTTATCTGCATCTGTCTTGTCTGTACTCTCCTCCCGCTCCTGTATCTTGGCACAATGCCCGAAAAGACCATGAACCCCCGTTTTGTTGCTGCGCAGGGCCTGAGTTCAGCTGCCGATACCATTGCCAGCTCAAAATATCCTGAATATTCCCTTGAGGTATATGATACAGCCATCGAATTCCAGCCCAATGATACGGCAATCCTGATGAAAAAAATGTATGTCCTGAACAATGTCGGGCGTGGAGAAGAAGCACGGCAGTACCTTGACCAGATGGTTGAGATTTATCCGAATGAGACCACCCCGATGATCTTTAAAGGGGATCTCTATCTTGAGGAAGGGAAGTTCCAGGATGCGCTGGACTGTTACGAAAAGGCAATTGCAGCAGATCCAAAAAATGCCAGGATCTGGATAAAATCCGGAGATGCGCACCTCCTTATGGCGGTTACCGGGATGAAAGAGATCCGTGGTATGTACCGGAACCTCACCACCCGGCCCGGGAGATCAGGCCCGCTGGAAAGTGTCGGTCCGGTTGATGCATTCCAGACTGCCCAGCCCTATCAGGATGCCATGAAATGCTATAACAAGGCAATCGAACTTGACCCCATGACCAGTGTGGCAATCTCCGGCAGGATCTTATCCTCTACGGGGAACCTTGTGGAAACCTACCAGGGAATCCTGGATGATATGTAACGATCCCGCTCCCGCTTTTTTCCCGTATTGCATTAATCCCATCGGGAATCCCTATGGCAGGCTTGTATTTTCCGCAACCTTCCGGATATACACGAGTGCCGCAACCGCATCCTTCTTTTTCTGGTCGCAGGCATGCGTTTCCACCCATTCGAGAAACCGCCCGCGGGTACCAGCGCTGACGCGGTCTCCGGCACGTGCAGCTATTGACCGGTATGTTCTCTGCGGGTAGAAGATTGCCCGGGCAGCGGCAAGCAGGGCATCATGTTCACCAGCATCGATGATCCCGCCTTCCTCAGCAGCGTTCAGGGTAAACCGGATGTTGATGAGGGGCTCGGAGAGTGACATCCCGGAGACGGGATCAAACACCAGGGCAACCTCATCGTCAGAGATGAGCTCGCCACTCTTGTACATCCGGTAAATCTCGCCGATCCCCACCATGCCCAGGGTATCCATCTCAGCTGCCCGGAGCGCCCCCATGCTGGACGAACCGACCACGTGGACGCCTTTCTTTACTGCGGCAAGGATCTCCCGGTGAGCCACTGCGCTCTCCTGGTGGAAGACACCGTCAATAAGGCCGATGATCTCTGCTCCTTCCCCTGCAGCGGCAAGCAGGTCGCCCCTTTTTGCCGGGGGACGGTAATCTGCAGGAAGGATCTCTTCTGCTGCAGTACGGTCAAGACTTGGCCCGAGAAAGACGATGATCTTTGGCATTGTTTACCCGCTCCCCCCGCCGCTCGGGGTCCATGGCAAAGGCCTCAAGCCCGGGAACGATTACCCTGACAACCGGGATGCCGATCTCTTCCCGCGTCAGGTCAACGACGATAACCTGGTCCAGTCCCTGATCTGCGAGCCGTTCGATGATGTACTGGATATCTTTCTGGAAATCATCGGTGTCGGACGAGGGGACATCCCGGTACGGGATCGTTCCGTTATCCCGGTACCAGTAACCGTTGATCCTCTTCGTCCTTTCGTATCCCATCTTCTTGCGGAGATCGGCGATAGTAGTATCTTCCCGTGCGCCGTGGATCTGGGTGAGCCGGCTCTGTGCTACCTCGGTGAGCGCCCGCATGACCGCGATCCGGGCATTGGTGTGCGTCCCGATCCCGATGGTGAGGAGCGAGGGGTCTTTTAAGAGTATGTCATCCGAGACCGCCGCGATGGTCGGGATGCCGATGTCGCTTGTGATATCCCGCACTTTCACTTCCACCTGCGCGTCGGTAAACTTCCTGAGCATCTCCGCAAGCGCCGGATCATCGATATCCGTGAGGCAGGGCCCGGTATCCCGGCATCCTTCGACGAGTGACCAGGCATCCCGTTCGATCACTTCCGAGAGTGCGTGGAAGATCGCCTCCTCGAGGGTATTTCCGGACGCGAGTCCGTTGGTATTCGTGCGGAAAAGCCCCCGGTAATTGTGCGGGAGAGGGTGGAAGACCGCGAATGCAGGCACGAAGACCGGGTAGTTGTTTGCTATGTCATACCCCTCGACCCATGCTATGAGCCGGTCGGTATCCGCTCCCTCAGGAAGGATGAGGTCTTTTGGATCGAGCACCCTCCCATGGGCATGCATCTGCTGGAACGGGGCAAGGATGGTCCTGCGATCGTGCAGTTCGGACGAGTACCGTTCGATCCCCTCCATTATGGCTGAAATCCTCGATTCCTCGACCGTCGCCCCTTTCCCGTTATACACGGTGATGGCCCCGGATTCTGCGGTCGGGCGGATACAGGAAAAGACCGGGATGCCGATGCGGTCGAGGCTGGTGATATCGGCTACCCGCGTTATTCCTGCGGCCGGTACCAGGGGTTCGATACGGGCAAGCGTCTCGTCAAGCGGGACTGCACGCTGCGTTTCATTGTAATAGGTTTTCTTACAGGATTTGAGCTGCATGGACTCACCGGTGTCTTATTGGATCTGTCGGAACGGATGAAAGGACGGTATCTGTATATATCTGGTGCTCGCTTCCGGGGTTTATACATGCCCATAACGGTTTTGGGGACGGTCCCTTCTCCCGGCTGATGACGCCGAACATTTTCGCGGTTAAATAAACCCATAAATAGCGCAGGGACAGAAAAATCCATGAGAGGTGTTTTGTATGAAAACGATTTCTTTTGCATCCATAGCGGTCATTGTCCTCATCATGGTCTCACTTGCCGCTGCAGGCGGTACTACCCGGTCGCCTGGTATTCCTCAAACCACGCCGGTCCCGACCACTCTTCCTGTTGTTCATGCCGGTGAATCGTCCTGCGGGTTCACGACATGCCATGGTCTCGACCTCGCGTGCGGGACCAATGCCCCGCAGGTCTGCACCATGATGTACCAGCTTGGCGACAAATGCCGGCAGTATGCCCGGTGCGAGAGCAGCGGGGGCAGCTGCAGGCTTGTCACTGACCCGCAGTTCGATTCCTGCAAAGCCTGCGTTGAACAGTGTGCAGTAAAAGCGGGTAGCAACGGGCAGGCTGCTTTCGCGTGCGAGGCAACGTGCTGATACCGGTAATCCCCCGGGCAGCACCCCGGTTCATGCGCCTTACCCGGCACTCCCCACTCCAACCGGATGGCGTTTCACGTACCAGATGACGATTGCAGCCAGCAGAAGGCTTGAGCCGATGTCGAAGCCGAACTGTGGTACCATACCCGCGGTTCCGTGGACTGCCTGTCCGGTCACATAGAGTGGTTCCCAGCAGCTCCCGATCCAGTCCGAGACCGTGTGCAGGAGGAGGCAGGGCCAGATGCTGCCGGATGCAAGGCGCAGCCAGCAGTACACGAACGAGATCCCGATAAACCCGATGGTCATGTCAATGAAGGCTGCCCATACAGGTACTCCCGGGGGATTGCTCCAGAGAAGCTTGGGGAAATGCCAGGCAGCCCAGAGGATGGCGGAGACGAGCCCGGCCAGGATGAAGCTGCCGGTCCCCTCCATGAGTTCCGGCACAAGGAACCCCCGCCAGCCGATCTCCTCGCCAAGGTTGAGGGCCAGCAGGAACAGGAAGGTGCCCCCGAGCGCGAAAAGATCCAGGTGAGCCGGCCCGCTCACGGGGGACACAAGACCCGGCACAAGAAGGAGAAGGCCTTTTCCAAGGATCACCAGGGCTGCCGCAATGGCAAGGGCACAGGCGTAATACCGGATCTTTCCCGGCCCCCATCCGAACGAGCGGAGATCCCTGCGGAAGAGAATGGCCGTTATGACCGCAGCGATGGCAGGGCTGTACCCGGAGCCCCAGACAACGATTGCATTCAGGATCCCGATGGGAATGCCGGCATGATACAGCACGAGAAATACCGGCGCGAGCGCGTACAGGAGCAGACTGATGGCGAATGCCAGGATCGTGAAGGTTGCGATCATGGCGATGAAGCGGCGGGAGATTGTCATGGATGATCATCCGGGGAGTTGTGGCAGTATGCCTGTACGATAACCGCAATTGGCGACAAGCGATCGGTGTGATCAATGCTGGTGTAATGGAGAGTAATCCGGGGTCGTGCATAAATGCACCGAAAAACATCCACGGATGATGAAGAAAACGTGAACCGGTATCAATCCCCGGATACTTCCCGGATCCATCGGTCGCCATTCCATAATCAGGGCCCCGGCACGGTTGGAGGGGACTTTCTGCGCCCAATTGATGCTAATTAGACATTTTCCGGTATTTGACGTGGAAAAACTAATCCGGGCGTTTTGCGGGCAGAAATCCGGGCTCATTGCACCGTTTTCCCCCCAATTCGATCTGTTTTAGGAAACCCGAAAACAGGGGCCCGGATAAAGTCCATTATACGGGCCCCGTTTTCCAATCCGGGCATTTTTCGAAGGGTCGATCCGTGCCTGCCCCGCCCCTTTCCCGGGGGATCCGCACCGACGGAGGATTCCGGAGGGGATGCCCGGGTCTGCGGGATTAGCCCTGCCTCTGCCGGATTTCCTAAAACCAGCTCTCAAGCGTCCGCTGGCCGGCTTTCACCGAGAACCCCTCGATCGCCCTGCTGATACGGTCCTCGGAGAACTCGTAACCGTCGCAGAGGAGTTTTTTTATCCCTTCCGGATCCGGGTGGCCGGCCGCGACCGAGTAATCGTCAGTCACCGGCGGGTGGAGGAACATCTCCATGACCGGCTCGGGATCGAAGTCCGGGATCTTCTCTTTGAGTTTTGTGTCGAACTCCCCTTTCTGCACGATCTTCAGGCCGGTCTTTGCACCAACCCCGTCAACGCCCGGGTTGAAGTCGGTGCCAATCAGGATACCGATCTGGATGAGCTGCTCGCGGGTGAGCTTCAGGCCAGCCAGGGTCTCGGCAAGCACGATTCGCTCCGGGCTCACCGTGATCTGCCGGCCCCGGATCTTCCGTTTCCCGGAGACCGTCAGGTTGCGGACGAGCGTGGGGGCGCCGAAGAGCAGGTTGTCGTAATCCTGCGAGACCACGTACCGGGCATCTCCCTTTGCCACCATGTAGGATGCCTGGGCCTCGCCCTCGCCCGGGGCCTGCACAACCGGGATGCCCATCAGCCGGAGGAGTTCCTTTGATGTCTCGACAATAGTGGTATCGACCCGCGTCGCAGACCGGGCCTGCTTGTACGCTTCCTCATCGTCTCCCCGCTCAACGGCCTCCTTCCATTTCTCGCCGGCCGTGTCGCGGAGCTTCCGGCGTTCATCGATGGTCGCCTGCTTCAGGGCCGCTGGCTTGCCGTCGAAGACAAAGACCGGCTTGATCCCCTTCTCCATGAAGCTCGCCATCCGGAAGAGAATGCCCGAGAGATGGGAGGTGACCCGGCCCCTGCTGTCCATCAGCGGTGTCCCGTCCGGCTGCCGGATGATGGTCAAAAACTGGTACAGCGCATTGTTCGCATCAATGGCAGCGATACCCGGCAGGGCTTCCCAGGTAACAGGGGTCTTGTAATCCGCGATGATGTCCCGTAGTGCAACGCCCATGCTTTTACACTTCTGCTCTTTTTTTATTTGTAGGCACGCCTGCTCATCTCGGCCACGAGCTCGTCGAGATGGTTTATCGCCATGTCATACTTGTCCACCATCCGGGTTGAGATCTCCTCGAGATTGGTCCGGAGCATCCGCTCGCGGGTGACGACGCTCTGCTCAAGCTTGCGCATCTTGACCTGAAGCGAGAGGAAGAGCCCGCCGATCGAGAGCATCATTAAGCATGCCGCTACCGCGATCGTGAGATCCTGCCAGAACCGGAGGATAAGAACGAGAGTGGAAATGACCATGATGATGGTGAGCAGGATATCGAATGCATACTCACGTATGTCCATGCTTTTAGATGATGAGAGCACACTAATTAAGCTAACTAAATCACCGGAGACACCAGCGTGGAAATAAAAAAAATCATCCCATTCATCGCAATGCCCCTCCTCCTCATCGCCGTTGAGCTTGGCGCTCTCTTACTCTCGCTTCCCGTTCAGGCCTCGGGGATCACCGCTTTTGAGGATCCGACTTCGATGGTAAACCCGCTCATCTTTATTGCCATCCTGCTCGCCTTTACCGCCTTTCTTCTTATCCTGATAAAGTATGATATGAAAAAAGTGATCGCAGTCATCATCGGGCTCTCGATTCTCTTTACGTTCGCCTACATCTATGCCGCCATCGTCTTTGCTGCGATGGGTGCAACTGCTGCGGCAGCTCAGGGCTGGTGGGATGCCGTGTTACCGGGTGTTATTGTCTATTCGATGACTCCTGCAACCCTCATGGCAACGGTCATTATAATCGTGCTTGCCGTCCTCTCCACGCTCCTCCTCTACAAGTACCCGGAGTGGTACGTGATCGATGCCCTTGGTATCCTTATTGGTGCCGGCGTGGCCTCCATCTTCGGTGTTTCGCTGGATATCCTGCCGGTTGTTATCCTTCTTCTCCTTCTTGCGGTCTACGATGCGATCTCGGTGTACAAAACAAAGCACATGATCACCCTTGCTGAGGGGGTCATCGATCTCAAGACCCCGATCCTCTTTGTCATCCCCAAGCGGAAAGACTACTCGTTCATCAAAGAGGGGATCGGCAAGCTGCAGGACGGGGGAGAGCGGGCCGCGTTCATCATCGGGATGGGTGACATGATCATGCCCTCCATCCTCGTGGTCTCGGCAAACGTGTTCATGAAAGGTGCAAGAATCGGAGGGTTCATCAACCTGCCGGCCCTCGGGGCAATCATCGGTTCGCTTGCCGGCCTCTTCGTGCTCCTGCACTTTGTCATGTCCGGAAAACCCCAGGCCGGCCTGCCTCCGCTGAACGGCGGGACCATCCTTGGTTTCCTGGCGGGCTGGGCTGCGATGACGCTGGCAGGGTAAATCCCCCATTACAATCCCCTTTTTCAGGACTGCCCCAGACCTGAAAACCCCTAAAAACAAACTCCTCTTAAAATGCTCCGTTTGGCAATCGGATCCAAATTTGAAAGGTCGGTTTTCCGGGGGTCGCGTTTTTTGGCGAATTACAGGACAGCAAATCTGAGAGTGTCCTGTATTGCCCGTATTTTGCTCATCGGAGAGTTACAAGGGTTCCAAAAAATGTCTTTTTATTGCCTATTGGACGCAGGATCAGGGTTTATCCCGGAGTGGAGATCGGACGGAGAACCGGTGGGAGGTCATTCCGGAAGTGTTTTTTCCTGAACCGTCCGGGGCTTGCGAGGTTTGCGAACCCGCGGGCGCTTTTCTCCCTGGGGGTTGAAGGCGTCTTCATCCATACCCGTCTCCTCTTCTTCAAGGATTACCGGGGACCGGATATCCACAACCCTCTCCCGTTTCTTCTCCACATATTCCGGCTTGTGGGTGAGAATGGCAGCGAGAACTTCATCAACACCCGTGCCCGTCTGCGTGGACATGGTGAGATAGCCCTCTGCTGTTGTGATGTCGGACTTGTTGGCCACGACAAGAACCGGTACCTGGACCATCCCCTTTACTTCGTCAAGAAGACGGAGCTGCACGTCCATGGGGTACCCGCAGTGCTCGGACGGGTCGAGAATGAAGAGCACAACATTGGCGACATTCATCATCGCGGAGAGTGCCTGCCGCTCGATCTGGTTGCGTTCTTCTGCAGGCCTGTCGAGAATACCCGGCGTATCGACGAACTGGATCCGCTCCCTACCCATCTGGCGGTGGCCGACAATGATGCCCTTTGTGGTGAACGGATATGCTGCAACCTGTGGATCAGCGGACGAGACCCGGCGGATGAACGACGACTTTCCTACATTCGGGTAACCTGCGATGACAATGGTGAAGGCATCCTCAACATTGGGGAGCTTGCGCAGGACATTGCGGACCTCGTTGAGGAAGTGCAGGTCCTTGTCGATCTGATGAACCATCGAGGCGAGCCGCGCAACGGCCCGCTTGCGTACTATCTGGGTATCTTCCACTCTCCGGGACTGGAGCACGAGCTGGTTTCCCACCATCTTTGTATGCTTCGCCGCCCACCCGACCGCGCCGAGAGATTGCTTAATCTTATCGATCCCGAAAAGAATGTCGGCAAGTTCCCGGTAAAACGGGGGGAGGTCATCGAACTCCGGGAATCCGCGTATTATGTAAACCAGCCGGTCATGGATTGCCGCGCCCACCGCTCCGACAAACTCAGTATTGGCACGCTCCTTGTTGTTCTTTTCCGACATTTTTTTTGCCGCACGACGGAAACTCCGGTCAAGGATCTCATCTGCTGTTGGCACCGTCGGCATTTTTTCGAATTCCACAAATCGCCTACCTATATATTTATGGAACGTCATACGGTTTATCGTTATGGACCTGTCCCTGATCCAGCGCGATATTCTCATCACCCTCATCACTCTTTACCACCAGCACTCGCACACTATCAAAGGGGAGGAGATTGCAGAACGGATCCAGCGTAACCCGGGAACGGTGCGCAACCAGATGCAGGCTCTCAAGGCTATTGGTCTTGTGGACGGGGTGCCGGGGCCAAAAGGCGGGTATATACCGAGTGCCCTTGCCTACGAGGAGTTGAACCTGAACTTCTCCGAAGGAGATACCGATGTTCCCATCAGCAGGAACGGCGAAACGGTCCAGGGGGCAAATGTCCAGGAGATCGATTTCACAACCCTCTGCCATCCCGACATCTGCCATGCCGTGATCAAGCTGGTGGGCAGCGCAAAACTCTTTGAGATCGGGGACAGGATCACCATCGGTCCGACACCCGTGAACAAACTCCTGATTCGTGGGGAAGTCTATGGCAAGGATGAAGGCAAGCAGTCGCTTCTGATTGCAACGTCAGAGATGATCTCCCTTCCCAAACAGCCTATCAAGAATTACATGTCCAGCCCCCTTAAGACCCTGCGATGTCTGGACACGATCAGGGATGCCCTCCTCCTTTTCAACCATGAACATATTCACGGCGCTCCGGTTATTGAAGGTTCAGTCCTCGAAGGAATCGTCACCATGAGTGATGTTGCCTTTGCGGTGGAGAATGGTCTTCCTCTCTCGACGCCGGTAACTGAAGTTATGACCACCAACGTCGAAGAGATATCTTCCGATGTCAAACTTTTCGAAGTCATCCGCAGGTTCAAGGAACGGGAGATTGGCCGGCTGATTGTTATTGAAGACGGGAAACCTGTCGGTATCCTGACCCAGTCTGATGTTATCAGGGTTTTTCCCTCGCTTTGATTGCAATGTTCTCTGAAATAATCCCTGCCACGGGGAATTTTTCCTTTTTGCAACGCAACGATGAGACGTGCAGACAAAAGAAAATCCGGGTGATCTGGGTGTTTATCCAATCCCTATGACGTGAATAAAAATTATCCTCCCGATAACAAAGCGGATACCTTTAGATATTCCAAGTCATATTCTATGGGAGGAATTACGTTTTATGACCGAACTTTCCCAGGCTGCTGTTGAACGCATAATCAAGAAGGCCGGTGCCGACCGTGTCAGTGCCGAAGCAACGTTAACCCTCGCAGAGATGATGGAAGAATACGGGGCTTTCCTTGCAAAGGAAGCAAAAAAGATGTCCGACCATGCCGGAAGGAAGACACTTCGGGGATCTGATCTCCGGATGGCCGCAGAGATGTTCAAATAATGTTGATCCGCTGACCAATCGGAAAAATCTCTTTTTCCCGCCAGTTTCGAACAGTTTAAATATTTGTACATCGTCCATTTTTTATGACTCGTGTATTTGCCCGCAGCCTTTCCAGAAAAAAGATCATGAGCAATGATGGCAAGCTCATCGGAACCCTCAAGAATATAAGGGTCGATTTCGATTCCGGCCAGGTTCTTGAGATGATCATCCACCCGGATCAGGCTTTTTCTACCGATGGCTATAACCTGGAAGATGACAAGCTCCTTATTATTCCCTTTGAATCCGTCAAGGATATCAAGGACTATATTGTCGTTGACCGCTATCTTGCCCGAAAATAAGGATAATATTTTTTAACGGCTTCAACAAAGCCCTTCCCATACTCTTTTTCTGCGGTATATTGTGCAACGGCTTTGGTATCCGGGTGAGCGTTTGCTACAGCTGCTCCGATACCGGCTGTCCTGAGCATCTGGATATCGTTGAGAGAGTCGCCGACGGCAAGGAATTCATCCGGGGTAAGCCCCAGTTCCGGGGCGAGAGCTGCCAGTGCTGTTCCCTTATTGATGCCGGGTGACTGGAGGTGGATTGCATAACCGGTGTCAAGAACCTGGACCGGCTGATCCCCGAGGATGGATCTGACTTCCTCAACAGGGACGGTACGGGCAAAAGCGAGATCGACAAACCGGTAGGTGGGGCTGAAGAGCTCCAGTTCCTTTCCCTGCTTCCGGTAATATTCCTGAAGCGTTTCAAGCGCCCTGTGGCATTCTGCCTGGTTGCCCTGCAGGCGGGGCTTTCCGGTATACCCCGCCCGGAAGACCCCGCCATTCTCGGCAATGAAGCTCCCCTGCGTCCCCACCATCTTGGAGATCGCTTCCATGAAGCAGGGAGTATTCCCGCTTGCAAGCACGACTTCGATACCCTGGTCCACGAGCGAACGGATCAGCTCGACGGCTTCTGTATCTATCCTGCGGGTACTGTTGGTGATCGTCCCGTCAATATCCGTCAGGAGCGCTTTCAACACGACTTGAGACCTGCCTCTTCAACCATGAACGGTGCTTCGCCTTCGGGAAGGTTGGGGCTGTCCACGAGACGTGCTATACGTTTCCCTCCCTTGCTCTTCCTGAGGTAGAGCCGGAAAGTTGCGGTGTGTCCGACGATGTTTCCCCCGATGGGCTTGGTGGGATCACCGAAGAAGACCGCCGGGTTGGACATGACCTGGTTGGTCACGAGGCCGACCGCGTTGTGCTCGTCAATAAGTTTGAAGAGCTCATGCATGTGCCGGTTGAGTTTCTGCTGCCTGGCTGCAAGGGTGCCCCTGCCTGCATACTCGGCACGGAAATGGGCTGTGAGCGAGTCGATGATGAAGAGCTTGACCGGCTTGTCGCTTCCCTTGAGCTCGTTTGCCAGCTCGCGGGAGTTATCGATGAGGAGCATCTGGTGATCCGAGGTATGTGCCCGTGCGATATGGATATTGTTCAAAAATTCCTGGGCATCCGGCACGTCATCGAGCCCGAGGCCGTTGACCATCTGCTCGATACGCTCGGGGCGGAATGTATTCTCGGTATCTATGTAGATGGCACTGCCATCCAGGCCGCCGAGATCCACGGGAAGCTGGACATTGACAGCCATCTGGTGGACGATCTGACTCTTACCGGAACCAAATTCACCGTACATCTCGGTGATGGCCTGTGTCTCCATGCCCCCTCCAAGGAGGGCATCCAGCTCGGGAACCCGGAACGAGAGCTTCCGGACATCCTTCCTGGCTTCAAAGATATCCTTGCCGGTTTTGAACCCGCCGACATCGGCAGCCTCGCGGGCAGCCTTGATGATCTTCTTGGCGACCGATTCGGAGATTTCCGAAACTTCGGAGAGTTCTGCGGGGGATGCGGTTGCGATACTCTCAACCGAGAGGTAACCGGCTTCACGAAGCTTGTCTGCGGTGCTCGGGCCTACGCCCGGTAAATCTTCAATCTCTAATGGTCCTTCAGCCATTTCTTACACACTCCTATGGCACAACAAGATGTTAAAGACTGGGATATAAACCCCCGGACTGCGCAGGGTGAAAGTAATGGTTACGGCTGGAGTTCCTGCCGGAATGTCTGGATCCGGACGAGCAGATCCGCAGCCGTTATGATCACCGGCTCCACGGATTCCGGTATAATCCTGCTGCCGGAGAGGTTTCCTTTCACCGTTATCTCGTCTCCGTGGGAAAATGATCCTTCAATGAGGTAGCGTTCCCTCCCGTTATCGATGAACAGGCAGCCCGGGCCGGCAAGAATTGTTCCGGAGAACGTTATGGGCCGGGCCTCCCGGTCTGGAATCCGGAAGGCACTCCCCCTTCCGACGCCGAGTTCTATTCCCCCGAACCTCCCCGGCTTTGCGGTTGCATGGTACGCTTCGATCAGATCCCCCATGTTCAGAGGGACAAGGGCATTCTCCCCCCAGAGTACGATCTTCAGCTCATCGTTCCCGTCACTGATGAGCAGGTTCCTGACCCAGGATGCCGTGCCTGCTTTTGTGGTAAACGATCGTGGCTGCTGCATCTGCTTCACTTGACCCTTCACGGAATATATGCCCTGATCGCTGACCGAAGACAGTGGGGCAAAGGGAACGGTGACCGTGTGGCTGGCAACAACTACCGTGCTCTTCTCGTCAAGGCTGAAATTCCGCCCCTCCGACCGGTTGTTGGGCTTTGCATTCGTGATATGGACGGGAGTACCCGCAGGTAGTTCCCTGAGTAGTTCCGGGACCCAGGCCACGACCCTGGCGGTCCCCTCAGCATCGCCAATGATCGCCTCAATCATCTCGCCGGTGCTTTCGTCCCGTTTTGTGAATGTCCGGAGTGGTTCCACTGCCAGCAGAACTACATCCAGTTCCACCGGCTCGTTCGAGAGGCTTACTGCTCCCGCGGGGACTGCACAGGATATCTCGCAGCTTGCTTTTCTCAACGCAAGGGCATAGATCTCTTTTGTACTCTTTCCCGGATGACGGCCGATGACTTCAAGCACTTCCCCGATTCCTGTATCAAGGGCGGCTCCTGCTTTCTCATCCCAGAGCACAACCCGGGTTGCACCGGTCTCATCCCCGAGCAGCAGGGTGGCGACCCAGCCTTTCTCCCCATCGGCCCGGTCGAATTCCTTGGGATCAGTCTTGTCAACAACTTTCCCGAAAAAAGAGAAGAGACTGGATTTTGCCGACAGCCCCCTGATCTTCACGTGCTCGCGGCCCAGTTCGCCTACTACCATCATGGCGGCAGTCGGCTCGTCCACGAGATCGCCACAGTCGTCGATCTTCGCCTCCACGCGCCTTTCGAAATCCTCTTTTGATATGAGATCGTCAACGAGCGCGTAGTGGAATAGCATCGGGAGGGTCTCCGTCTACAGCTGCCAGGGAGGGCGTTCCATGGCAGCCCTGATGTCGCTGAGGGATTCGCCCCTGCGCATCAGTCCTGCCTGCGTGCCCCTGATGAGTACTTCGGGGCAGCGTGGGCGACTGTTATACTGCGAGGCCATGGCATAGCCATAGGCACCGGCATCGAGCACCGCGATGATATCGCCGGCTGCGAGCTCCGGGAGTTTCCGGTCCGGTGCAAGAATATCGCCGGTCTCGCAGATCGGGCCCGTCACGGTATATTCGGTGTCCAGCGGTGCATCAGCCTTGTTGGCCACGATCACTTCATGGTAGGAGTCATACATTGCGGGACGGATGAGGAGGTTGAACCCTGCGTCCACGTTGGCAAAGCGCTTGTGAGCCTTCTTTGTGGAGTTGACCCTTGTGAGGAGAACGGTAGAATCGGCCACGAGCGAGCGGCCGGGCTCGACCCAGAGTTCGGGAGTGATGCCGCAGGCCTCGACGCCGGCTTTGAAGACCGGCACGACTTTTGCTGCGTAGTCCTCTGCGGTGGGTGCAGGGTCGGTGTCGTGGTGGTACGGGATGCCAAGGCCGCCGCCAAGGTCCATGAACTCGAGTTTTACGCCCATCCCCGTGAGTTCCTTTGCGACTCGCACCATCACTTCGGCGGCACGCACAAAGGGTTCGATATCGAGGATCTGGGAGCCTATATGGCAGTGGATGCCGACGGGTTGTATGTGTCTGCAGGCAAGGGCTTCCCGGTACGCAGCGGGGATCTCCCTGTGCGGGATGCCGAACTTGCTGGTTGCAAGCCCGGTTGCGATCTTCGGGTGGGTGGGCACTTCGAGCGCCGGGTTGACACGGAACGAGACCTTCACGGTTTTTCCGGCTGCGGCTGCCACGGCTTCGAGCTGGTGGAGTTCGTCGAGGGAATCGAGCGAGACCTTTACACCTTTTTCCACGGCCAGTTTCAGGTCGGCCGGTGTCTTGGAGCTGCCGTTGAAGAGCAGTCTCTCCGGTGCCATGCCGGCTTCGAGTGCAAGGTAGAGTTCCCCGGAGGAGAATACGTCCGCGCCCGCTCCTCTCTCTGCCAGTGCCCGCATCAGGGCAAGGTTGCCGTTCGCCTTTGCTGCAAAGAGCACCTGTACTTTTTGGTAGCGGGCACCGAGGGCTTTTTTGTAACTCTCGAACTGCTCGACCACCCGGTCCTCGCTCGTCACGTAGAGCGGTGTCCCGTATTTTTCCGCAAGGGCCACGCAGTCCTGCCCGTTGATGAGGAGGTGGCCATTCTTTATGGAGAGGTGGTGAGCGAGTTTCACAGGTTCATCCTCCGCATCCGTTCGATCGCCTCGTTAATACGGGCAACCGGTCGCGTGATCGCAAACCGCACGTAGCCCTCGCCACTTGCGCCGAAGCCGACACCCGGGGTTGCAACAATACCGGCCTCCGTGAGCAGTCTCCCGGCAAAGGACATGCAGTCCCTGACAGGCATCCAGACATAGAACGTTGCCCTGGGGAGCGGTACATCGAACCCGAGTCCATTCAGGCCTTTGACGAGGACGTCGCGGCGCTCCTGGTAGATTCTGCAGGCATCCTTTATGCAGTCCTGCGGCCCGCTCAGTGCCGTGATGGCCGCGTGCTGCACCGCGTCGAAGACTCCCGAGTCCACGTTGGTCTTGACCCGGCCGAGCCCGGCGATAACGTCTGCGTTTCCCACGGCCATACCGATTCTCCATCCGGTCATGTTGTAGGTCTTGGAGAGCGAGTGCATCTCGATACCCACTTCCATTGCGCCTTTCGTTTCAAGGAACGATGGGGCGCGGTACCCGTCATACGATATCTCGGAGTAGGCATTGTCTGAGACCACGACGATATCGTGCTCGGAGGCGAAGTCGACGACTTCCCTGTAAAATCCTGATGGCGCTACGGCAGCGGTCGGGTTGTTCGGGTAGTTGATGTAGAGGATCTTTGCGGCTTTTGCAACCTTCTTCGGGATATCAGCAAGCACGGGAACAAAATTATTCTCCCGTAACAGCGGCATCTCGTGAACTCTGCCTTCGGCAAAGAGGGTTCCGGTCCGGTACACGGGATAGCCGGGGCTCGGGGCGAGGACATAATCGCCCGGGTTTACGAATGCCTCAGCGATATGAGCAATGCCGTCCTTTGATCCCATCAGGGCAAGTACTTCCTTTCCCGCATCGAGCGTAACGCCGAACCGCTTCTTGTACCAACCGGCAACTGCGCCCCGGTATGCCGGCATGCCGGCATAGTCAGGATAATGGTGGTTTTTTGAGTCCTTCGCAGCCGTGCAGAGGGCTTCTACGATGTGGGGTGGTGTTGCAAGGTCCGGGTCCCCTACGCCGAGGTCGATGAGGTCAACGCCCAATTTCCGTTGTTCGGCTTTCATCTCGTCGATCCGTGCAAAAAGATACGGCGGGAGATTGCTCATGCGTGATGCATACATAAGTACTTACCATTGGCGCTGGCGTCTATAGAAATTAACTCTTGAAAGTCCTGCCCGCACGATGCATATAATACTCTTATCAGCCGGGAACGGCAACACCTGTCGCATGGAAAAGAGAGGAACCGGGACGGCCCGCGATATCTGTGTGCTGTATTCCACCGTCCCCCCCAACCGTTCAGCGGATCTGGCAAAACGTCTTCTTGAGAAGAACCTCGTTGCCTGTGTCAATATCACACCGGTCAGGTCCCTGTACCGCTGGAAGGGCGAAGCGTGCGATGAGGACGAGCATCTCCTGATCATCAAGACCCGGCGGGAGCTTGCGGAACAGGTGATCAGGGCCCTCAAAGATATGCACCCCTATGAAGTGCCGGAGATCATTGCCCTGCCGGTTCTCGCCGGCTACGCACCCTACCTCGAATGGGTCCACCGTGAGACGCGTGAACCATGATCTCCACACATCACAGCATCCGGGTCACTGCGGGAGATGCCCGGGAAACGGACGATGCCATTGTCATCGAGAACCGGTTCGAACTCCTGCTCAACGATCTGCCGGTAACCGAGATGGTGGCAAGTCGCGACCAGCTGCGGGAACTTGGTGCAGGGTATCTTGTGAGTGAAGGCATTGTCCGCTGCGTGGATAAGGTAACAGTCGACGGGAATCGCATCCTTGCCTACTCCGACACAGGCTGCGACCTGAAGTGGACGAAACGCGAAGTGGGATCTTCGGGCGGGCTCAGTTTCCTCTCGGACCTGCCCCGGGTATCCTCGGATATCGCCCTCACTCCGGAGGAGGTGAGCGCCGTGACCCGCGAAATCGAGACCGAGCTCTGGAGAAAGACCGGCGGGGTGCACTGTTCAGTCCTGTTCCGTGACAGAAAACTCCTTGCAAAGAGCAGCGACGTGGGCCGGCACAATACGGTTGACAAACTGGTCGGGTATGCGGTACTCAACGGGATCGACCTCTCCCGCTGCGTTCTCGGTTGCACCGGGAGGCAGCCGGCTGGCATGGTCCGGAAATCGGCCCGGGCCGGCATTCCCGTGATAATCTCCCGGGCTGCGTCAACCGACAAGGGAATAGCCACAGCAGAAGCGGCCGGTATAACTCTTGTCGGTTTCTCCCGCGGGGACCGGTTCACGGTTTATACGCACCCGGAGAGGATCAACGGGATCATGCCTCCGGGGCACTGACAGCATGACACAAGGCGAAGATTATTCCAATAACCCGGATAAAGAGAGTGTACCAGCAAGGTGGCAGGGACTGATTTGATGGTGAGTGAAAAAACCCCGGCTGATCCAGAAACAGCACTCCTCGTGCTCGGTTGCCCGCAGGTACCGGTGCAGACCAGTATCGCGCTGTACCTGATAAACCGCTTGAACCAGGCAGGACTCGTCCCGGTTGCAGCAGGGAACAAGGCTGCCAATACGCTGCTCGTTGTGGCAGACCCGGACCGGCACTACCTGAAGGAAGTCATGGATCTGGACCGGGCCGTGGCGCAGATATCTGACAAGAAACGCGATTTCGACCGCTGTTTTGTCTTTATCCATAACGATGCCGGTGTCAGCTATGCGGCAACGATGAGCGCGATCTCGAAGGCAAAACTCTATGTCATCATCTATGGTGAACATTACGATGAGCAGGTTAAGAAGATCGAGTTTCCCTGCACGGTCATTGCGGCAAAAGCGGTGCACAACCCCCTGCCCTTAAAAAAAGCAATTGACGAGGTGAAACCATGGGCTGCGTAGAGTCAATGAATTACGAGATCGTTCTCCGGGATGCCACGTTCAAGGAATCCCGGGATTATATCAAGACCCATTTCAAAGAATTTATCGATGTCCAGCCCGGGTTCAAGATATTCGATGTCCATGTTATCGGGCTCCCCCCGATTGCTATCGGGCTTGAAGGCGACTTTGTCGTTTTCCCCTACACCAAACCCTGTCACGGGACATTCCTTCTCCGGGTTGAGGACGGGGCAGAAGCGGCCCGGTTGCGCTCACTTAAAAAGTAAGAATGATCCGGAAAGACCGGGACACCCGCAGGACTGCAGGATTCCCGGGCCGACAATATACCGTGCAGTATATGTGGCATGAAATAGAAAATACCAAAAAAGGTGCATATGACAAGTAAAGGAAAAATCCTCCTGATGGACGATGAGCAGATCATCCTTGATGTAACCCAGGAAGTGCTCAAGTTTCTCGGGTACGATGTGATGTTCTCACAGGACGGGGAGACGGCGTATAACCTGTATGTTCAGGAGAAAAATGCCGGTTCCCCGTTTGATATTGTTATTCTCGATCTCTCTGTGCCGGAGGGGATCGGTGGAAAAGATGCAATAGTAAAACTCAAAGCTTTTGATCCCCAGGTGAAAGCCATTGTCTCGAGTGGTTATTCAAACGATCCTGTTGTGCAGGATTTTACCCAGTACGGGTTCTCAGGCAAGCTCTCAAAACCCTACAAGATCAATGACATGAAACTAATTCTTGAGCAGCTGATGGCCCGGTAAAAAACTGATACCCTTCACTGGTCCGGTGGAATATCCGGCGGCTGCGTCTTTGCTTTTTTTTGGATCTTCGCGCCCGCCTCTTCTGCCGCCCGCCGGACATATTCATCCTTGTCGTTTTTTAGTTTCTGCAGGGATTCCAGTGCCCTTATGTCACCAATGTTCCCAAGAGCGTCAGCTGCCCCCCAGCGGACATACCAGTCAGAATTATCAAGGGACTGGATAAGCGTCTCAACCGGGGCGCTGCTTCCCAGTTTGCCAAGAGCCCATGTCGCCGGGACCTGTACAAAAGAGTCAGGTTCCTTCAATGCTTTCCCCAGGCAGGCAACCGCCCGCTGGTCGCCAATCTTGCCAAGGGCATCTGCAGCAGTCCAGCGGACATACCAGTCCAGATCATTGACGGACTGGATCAGCGGTTCAACGGCACGCCGGTCACCGATCTCTCCAAGTGCCCAGATTGCCCTTACCCTCACCCACCAGAGTTTGTCCTTGAGGGTGAGGATCAGCGGTTCTACGGCCGGCTCCCCTATGAGGGAGAGGGCAAAGGCACTCCTCCACTGGACGTCGCCGTCCTCTTCGCGAAGCGAGGCGATGAGTGGCTGGATCGCCGGTTCCCCTATCCCGGCAAGAACCCGCGTCGCATGCCAGCGTATATCGTGATCCTGCTCGGCGAGTGCCAGGATGAGATGGGGGATCGCTGCATCTCCGATTCTCCCAAGGGCAAGTGCTGCAAGCCAGCGTATGTCGTGGTCATTCTCTTTGAGCGCACGGATCAGGGGCTTGACTGCCGGCTCGCCAATATCCCCAAGGGCAAGAGCTGCCCTCCAGCGGATCCCAAGATTCTTGTGGCGGATTGCCCTGATGAGGCCATCCATGTCCATACCGCTTGTTGTCTGGGCAAAATACGCCGTCTTATCTGTTTTTAGACCATTCGTGTCCACAGGGTCACATCCTTAGTATTTTCCTGTCCCGCACAGATGGGTTGTGTTGCCGCAGGTATTCCCGTATTCCGGTCTGAGCGTTGTCCGTAGGTGAGCTGATAAATCTATACAATCATGATGATTGGTTTTGGCCTATTTTAATATACCTGTGATAGAATCACGTCGGGAATCTGTATTCCCCGTGTCCTCCTGTACCCGTTTGGGATCCCGGATACTAACCTATATACCTCTGCCTGCAACATCAGAACATAAGGGGAGGAAGCATGAAGGAAGTTTCAGTTCTTGTCGGGGGAAAAGCGGGGGACGGGATCAACAGCGCAGGGGCAATGGTTGCCCAGCTGCTCAATCACAGCGGGTACCGGATATACCTGTATTTTGATTATCCCTCATTGATCCGGGGAGGTCATAATTTTGCGATCATCCGGGGTGCAGAGCAGGATATCGGTACTTGCAGGGAGACCGTGGATTTCGTTCTTGCCCTCAACCAGGAGACCGTTGAGCGGCACCGGAGCAAGTGGCATCCCGGGACTATAGTCCTCTTTAACTCAGACCTTGTGAAAGGTCCGGGCCATGGTATCCCAATAAAGGAGATCCTCTCTTCGGAGAACGCACCGGATATCATGGGAAACTCCGCTTTAACAGGTGCGTTTGCAAAGGCTGCAGGCATTGACTGGGAGACCGTGAACGCTGTGTTTACGTCCCATATCCCGAAAGGGGTCGAGCTGAACCTGAAAGTGGCGCGGCGGGCATATGATCTGCCCGGACCGGTCTCCCCGGTCGGCCGTGGCTCTGCTCCTGCAATGCCGCTTATCACGGGCAACGAGGCTATCGGTATTGGTTTGATCAAAGGCGGACTTGAGGCATATGTCTCGTACCCCATGACCCCGTCATCGAGTCTTCTCCATTTCCTTGCCGGGCAGAATGAGGCGTTCGGGATACAGGTCATACACCCGGAGAACGAGATTGCTGTCGTACTCATGGGGCTCGGTTTTGCCTGTGCCGGTAAACGTGCTGCTGTAGGTACATCCGGCGGGGGATTCTGCCTGATGACGGAAGGGCTCTCGTTTGCCGGTATGGCGGAACTGCCTCTCGTCCTGGTGGTATCCCAGCGGACCGGTCCATCCACCGGGCTTCCTACGTATACCGGCCAGTCAGACCTGCGGCTGATCCTTCACGCCGGCCAGGGGGAGTTTCCCCGGCTTATTGTTGCGCCGGGAGATGTCCGGGAAGCAGTATACTGGTCAGCAGTTGCCATGAACCTGGCCTGGAAATTCCAGGTTCCTGCATTTATCCTCACGGACAAAACACTTTCCGAAGGAACGTACAGTCTCGACCTGTCCGGGCTTCCTGATGTCCTGCTCGGAGATATTCCCCGCTGGGATGGCAGCGCTACTTATCACCGGTATGCAGATTCACCTTCAGGTGTCTCTCCTCTGGCGTTCCCAGGCACCCGGGATGCGGTGATCAAAGTAAATAGCTATGCTCACTCCGAGTTGGGAATTACCACTGAGGAAGGACCCGATGTTGCAATGATGACTGAGAAACGGCAGCGTAAATGGCAGGGTCTTGCCGACGGGATGGACCAGTACCCTGCAGTGAATATCCTTGGAGCCTCCGGATCACCAACCGCCCTTCTCTGCTGGGGTTCAACAAAGGGAGTCTGCACGGAAGTTGCCAACGTTCTCGGCCTCCGGGTTGTCCAGCCGGTTGTCCTGTCACCGTTCCCGGTGAGCCAGATAAGAGCAGCACTGGAAGGAACGGGCCGGATCATCTGCGTGGAAGAGAATGCAACGGGACAGCTGGATGAACTGGCCCGGCAACATGGTATCATTGCTGATATGAAGATCCTGAAGTATGACGGGCGCCCGTTCACCCGTGAAGAACTGGAAGGGAAGGTCAGGGAGGCGCTCGTATGAATCCCCGGTCCCTTGTCACCGATGCACAGAACACCTGGTGCCCCGGGTGCGGCAACTTCACGATCCAGCATACGCTCAAGAACATCCTTGCCGGCATGGAAAACGAGGGAAAATCCCTTGACAATGTCGTGCTCGTATCGGGTATCGGCTGCCATGCCAAGATAGCGGATTACCTCAACATCAACAGTGTCTACACCCTTCACGGCCGCACCCTTCCGGTTGCGACCGGTATCAGGCTCGCGAATCCGGATCTTACCGTCATATGCTGCTGCGGTGACGGGGACTGTTATGCCGAAGGGCTGGATCATCTTATCTTTGCAGCAAAGCGCAATATCGATGTCACCGTGATCGTTCACAACAACCGGGTATATGGTCTCACCACCGG
Organism: uncultured Methanoregula sp.; assembly: GCF_963678795.1. Taxonomy (NCBI): domain Archaea; kingdom Methanobacteriati; phylum Methanobacteriota; class Methanomicrobia; order Methanomicrobiales; family Methanoregulaceae; genus Methanoregula; species uncultured Methanoregula sp. The sequence continues at coordinate 399,937 of NZ_OY787453.1, forward strand.
GCAGTACACCCCCACATCCCCGCTGGGGTTCAGGGGTAAGTCCACCCCGGCAGGTACCGCGGAATACCCGTTCAACCCCCTTGAGCTGATGCTTGCAGCCGGGGCAACGTATATTGCGCGGGGATATACCCGGAAGCAGGATCAACTTAAAAATCTCATCGGGCAGGGCATCTCCCATCACGGTTTCTCTTTTATTGATGTGCTCCAGATCTGTGCCACCTTCTTCCCGGTTGCAGATTATTATGGTTCACGGGTATACGATCTTTCAGGCCATGACACCGGGGATTTCGAGGCCGCCTGCCACGTGGCGCGGGAGTGGGATTACAATGCCGATGCACGGATAGCTCTTGGCCTTCTCTACCAGCGGCAGGCGCCCGTATTTGAAGAAAAGATGCTGCCACTCCCTGTCACACCCGTCGAGAGGCAGGATGCCATTACTGCCCTGCTCAAGTCAAGAACCTGAGTGGATTTTCCTTTTTTTACAAAGCCGTGGCCGGGATTATACATTAAAATAGACAGGGGAATCACGTTTACAGTGAATTGTACTATAGTCCGGTGATGACATGAGTAACCCCGATGATGAAAAATACACTCCCGGGTCGCGATTTCCCGTTCAGAAGTATGCCGGCTGGCTGCGGCTTTTTATCATCCCTCTCCTTGTCTATAGCGCCTGGTTTGTAGAAACGTTTCTTCTCGTAGGGCAGGCCCGCCTCTTTCAGAATCCCGGTGCAACGGGACTCTTTCTCTACACCTTGGTTGCGTGTATCCTGATCGGTTTTATTGTCCCGGTCATGTACCTCCGGAGATCGTTTCTTTCGGGAGCTGTAAACATGCACCAGGTCGGCTTTCGGCCTGCGTGGCGGACCGGGCCGATCGTTCTTGTAACTGTCCTCGTCCTTCTGCCGATCTCGATCCTGTTCAACCCGTTTGGAACGGATCGCATGGCATTTCTCCAGGCATTCCTTCTCGTCCTCCCCACCGCGGCAGCTTCCGTGATGATCTGCTTTGTCCTCCTCGGGACTCACATTCAGGCATTCATGCGGGAGGGGGGAATCATCGCCTCTGTCAGTTCAGGTGTCATCGTAACCTCATTCCTCTTCGGGTTCACCTCCCTTGTCCGCGCTCCGGGACTCTCTCACGAGAATACCTTTCTTCTCACCCTCGGCACCGGTGTCATCATCGCCGTGTTCTTCTTCTCGTTGAGGGATATTTACTCAACGATCCTCCTTACAGCGGTATGCCTTGTCTTCACTCTCGCAGGCCAGCTCAGCCCGCCGGCACTGGAAAGTGTTTCTGGCGCGATCTCTGCTGCAGCCTGCCTCACCGTAGTATTTCTCCTGGGAGTTCACGTGTATTTTTTCCGGAAGTATGCCACCATTCTCGTCAAGGCATCGTAATCTGATAAACAACCCGGCGAAACTGCCCGTGCCCCTCAGGTTTTGCCGTCATGCCGATACATAAACGCGTCTGAATAACCCTTATACGGGTCAGCATCGAACGATAGTTGTATGGCTGGAACATTCTGGTTCGGTGTTGCCCTGATCAGTCTCCTCCTTGCAGGTGTCTTTTTCGCCGGGTGTTCCGAGCAGGAACCGGCGACTGTTGCAACTCCCGTCCCGACAACGGCCCCTCTGGCGAAGTATTCTTCTGGGGATATCATCTCACGGTCCGCACTGGCAACCGGAACTGAATATTATCTCATCCTTGGCTATGACCCGACTGCCGATCAGTACGAACGTGCATGGATTTATAAAAATGCAGACGGGACTTTTGGGTACCGCTCGGACAGCAGGACGGATAAGGCCCTCCGGACAACGGTGGAAAAAGTATACCCGGTGAAAATATCCCACGTGGCTGTATCATCTGTTCCTGTTGTCACGCCCACTATTGTGGCAGCAGTGACAACGACTCCGGGAGTTGCGCCGTCTATCCTGAAAATTTCCCCCAATACCGCATCGAAAGATTCGATAGTCAGTGTCACGATTACCGGCTACAACTTCCAGAACGGTGCAACGGTAATGCTCCTCCAGCCGGGATATACACCTGTTAAGGCAACGGCAGTATCCGTTGCTTCTGAAACGAGCATAGACTGCACGTTCAATCTTGCAGGCCTTGACAAAGGTGCAATGAACCTGATCGTGACAAACCCCGATGGCAGATCCCATACCATGATAAATGCTTTCACCCTCGGGATAGCAGGACCGATCATCAGCAGCGTATACCCCGGCAGCTTGAAGGCCGGTGAGACCCGCCAGCTCACGATTTACGGGCAGAATTTCCGGGATCTTTTCAAGGTGACCCTCACGCAGGGATCGGCAGTTCTTGATTGCATAAATCCGGTATTTCAGGATACAACGAAACTCTATTGCGATCTTGCGGTTCCTGCAACCGCAAAGACCGGTTCCTGGAACCTGGTGGTTATTAATGTGGCCGACCAGCAGACCGGCCAGTATTTCAGGCCCTTTACCATCACCAACTCTACCTGATTTTTCCTTTGCCGTAACCTTATAATCCCCGGGTACCAGATGGTACAGCAGAGATGCTGGAATCCGTCATTACCCCCGGTATTTTTGCCTTTGTGATAGTCCCGCTGATGATATTCTGCGCCCGTGTCTGTGACATGAGCCTGGATACGATCCGGGTGATCTTCGTATCAAAGGGGATCAAGTATCTCCCCCCGGTCATCGGCTTCTTTGAGGTTATCATCTGGCTCGTTGCCATAGGGCAGGTCATGAACAACCTGACCAACGTGGTCTGTTATATCGCCTATGGTGCAGGCTTTGCCACCGGTACGTTCGTTGGCATGGCGATCGAGGAGAAGCTCTCGCTTGGCCTCACAAGTGTTCGCATCATCACAAAGGATGATCCGGCTGACCTGATGCAATACCTCCGGCAGCACAATTACGGGGTTACGAGCATCGATGCCGAAGGAGGAACCGGCAAGGTGAAGATGGTCTTCACCATCATCAAGCGCCAGGACCTTAGTCATGTCGTGGGCATCATCAAACAGTTCCACCCGAATGCCTTCTATTCTATTGAGGAAGTCAAGTCGGTTGCAGAAGGGGTGTTTCCCGAGCGGCACTCGCATTTCCTGTACCGCTGGCTGGATTCGCTGACCTTCAATGCCAAGGGAAAGTGATCTCCCGCCACCCGTTTTCCCTCACACCCCCCGTAAACCCTGTATCCCTATACCAGGAATGTATTCCAATGAAAACTCCTGAGAAGAGCTCCCTTTCCATTGCACTCCTGCTGGTAGCCTCTGTTGGGATCTGCCTGTTTGCAGGAGTTATCGGCTCGGTTTTTTCCACAACGGGGATTCCTGCCTGGTATGCCGGTCTCATCAAGCCTGCCTTCACGCCACCGGCCTGGATATTCGCGCCGGTCTGGACGTTCCTCTATATCCTGATGGGGATCTCACTCTTCCTCATCCTGCGGTCGGGCGGGAAAAAACAGGATGTCCGTGTCTCGCTCTCCCTGTTCGCCATCCAGCTGGTTCTTAACGTGATGTGGTCAGTTATCTTCTTTGGCCTCCACTCCATCTTCTTCGGGCTTGTCTGCCTCATCCTGCTCTTTGTGATCCTGCTCTGTACCACCCTCTGGACATTCCGGGTCTCCCGGAATGCGAGCCTCCTGCTCATCCCATACCTCCTCTGGCTCTGCATTGCAGCATATCTTAATACTGCCATCTTCATCCTGAATCCCGTATGATACCGTTTCTCCCTCTGGTACTCCGGTAAGAGGATCTGACCAATACGTTCTTTTTCTTGGAAAGTAACGATGAGTAAAGGGAGCGGTATGCCTATACACCATATTCATGTGGAAAATTTCAAGAGTTTTTCCGAGATTGACATCGACCTGTCCGGGTTCAATGTCGTGATTGGTTCCAATGCTGCGGGAAAATCCAATTTCATCTCGGTCTTTAAATTTTTACGCGATATTGCCCGGTACGGTATTGCCAATGCCATCGCCATGCAGGGAGGAGCGGAATACCTCAGGAACGCAAAGATAGGATATGAAAAAGATCTTGTCATCCGGGTGGATTACACTCCTGACCAGAAGCTCGAGATTGTGGAACGGCCGGGTCACGAACCGTCACTGCTTGGCCTGAGGTCCTGTGCCTCATTCTACGAGTTCTCCCTGCGGTTTCAGGAATCCGGGGATAACTTCACTATCACAAAGGACCGGCTCGTGATCGGTTGTGAAGTGTCAGCCTGCGAACGTGACGGAAACGCTCTCCGGGAAACATCTCCGTTCGGAAACGGTGAACTGGTAGTATCCAGTGAGAACGGCGAAGTCCGATACACTTCCCGTATCCCGGAGGGTTGTTGCCTGACCGAAAACGAGATTGTGCCGGCCATGTTCCGGGGCAAGCACCTCCCGGAAAAGACCCTGCTCCTTGAGACCATCTACGGCTATCCTCTCCCCCACGTAGAGAAATTTTTTGACAGGATTGCGGTCTACGATATCGACCCGAAACTTCCGAAACGCGGGGTTGCCATCACCGGGAAACGCGAGCTCGATGAAGACGCAGGCAACCTTGCGCTCGTTATCCGGAATATCATCGAGGATCCTGAGAAGAAGCGGAAATTGTCCAACCTGCTCCGCGACGTGTTGCCGTTTGTCGAAGATTTCTCGGTCCGGAAGTTCATGGACGTCTCACTTATTCTCACCCTCCGCGAGCGGTACACAAAATCAAAGGATCTCCCTGCTGCATCCCTGTCTGACGGGACCATCGCGATTTTTGCCATGATAATTGCCCTTTATTTCGAAGACAAGCCTTTCATCATCATCGAGGAACCGGTCAGCCACATCCACCCGTTCCTTGTAGCAAGGCTGATGACCATGATGAAGGAAGCTTCTGAGAAGAAACAGGTCATGATAACAACGCACAGTACGGAGGTTGTCAAGCATGCTGTCATCTCTGACATACTCCTTATCTCGCGGGATAATATGGGCTTCTCGGTAATCTCCCGCCCGGGGGATAAGGAAGAGGTGAAGACCTTCCTTGAGAATGAGATCGGGATCGAAGAGCTGTATGTCCAGAACCTGCTGGGACTCTGATGAAGAAACGCCTGTTCATCCTGGTTGAGGGTGAGGACGATGTCCGATTCTTTGGCAGGATCATAAAACCCCTCTTTGTGCAGCGCTACGATTCGGTCGATATCATCCCGTATGCCTGCATCAAGCGCGAAAAAGTGAGCAGATTCTTAAAAAGTGTCACCCAGATGGGTAATGATTACATCTTTGTTGCCGATATCGATACCGAGCGGTCTGTCCGGGACAAGAAGCAGATCCTCTATTACCGGTTCAATGATATCAATGGCAGGAGCATCGTTATCGTCATCGCCGAGATCGAGAGCTGGTATTATGCCGGAATACCTCCTGAATCAGCCAGGGCTTTCGGGGTGGCAGATCTCGACTCAACGGAATCACTGACAAAAGAGGATTTCAACCGCATTATGCCAAGAACATTCGATTCCCGGATCGATTTCATGTTCGAGATTCTCAAGACATTCTCGATAGAGACTGCCATAAAGAAGAACCGGTCGTTTAAGTTTTTTATTGATCGTTATGCCCTCCATGATGCGGAGTGACCCCAAAATGTCTCTTCTTCTCCCGGTAGTACAATAGAAATAATTAATTGAATTCCCTGCATTATTTTTCTAATACCCCGCACACGCGGGAGGTTTTTGTTATGATGGAAAGATACGTCTGCCAAATCTGCGGCCACAAATATGATCCCGAAAAGGGAGAACCCCTCCAGAATCTTGCACCTGGCATAGACTTTACCGCCCTTCCCGACACCTGGCAATGCCCGGTCTGCGGGGCGGAGAAAACCCTGTTTGCAAAGGAGTAAGAACTGATCCCATATGGTTTCCCGTGTTATCGTCCCCGGCATTTACTGGGTAGGTGCACTCGATTTTGACCGGAGGATCTTTGACGAGCTGATCCCCCTTCCCGAAGGAACGAGTTATAACTCGTACCTCATCAGGGGCAGCGAAAAGACTGCACTCATCGACACGGTCGATCCCTCGAAGGAGTTCGAACTGATCTCGAATATCGTCAAACTGGGGATCGAGCGGATCGATTACGTTGTCATCAACCATGCAGAGCAGGACCATTCCGGTTCCCTGCCCATGGTCCTCGAGTTCTTCCCGGATGCGGTCGTTGTCACCAATGAGAAATGCAGGGATCTCCTCGTAGCCCTGCTGCATATCCTTCCCGACAGGTTCCGAATCATCAAAGACGGGGAGACCCTCTCCCTTGGCGACCGGACGCTTCAGTTCCTCATCACGCCATGGACCCACTGGCCCGAGACCCAGCTGACCTACCTCCGCGAGGACAAGATCCTCTTCCCATGCGATCTCTTCGGCTATCACCAGGCAACAAGTGATCTCTTCGTGACTGATACCGCACAGGCATACCGGTCTGCGAAACGGTATTACGCCGAGATCATGATGCCGTTCCGTGGCAGTATCAGGGGGTATATCGAACGCGTCAGGGAACTTCCCCTGGAAATGATAGCACCCAGCCACGGCCCCATCCACCGGTCTCCCGCGTTCATCCTTGATGCTTACGCTGACTGGGTTTCCGATGCTGTTAAGAATGAAGTGGTGATCCCGTACGTCTCCATGCACGGGAGCACCCAGAAGATGGTGGAACACCTGGAGGAAGCACTCATTGCCCGGGGTATCAACGTCCGACCCTTCAACCTGACCCACACCGATATCGGGGAACTTGCACTCGCGCTGGTCGATACAGCGACCGTGGTTGTTGCAACGCCAACCGTTCTCTTCGGTCCGCACCCGCAGGTTGTGTATGCCACATACCTGGCCAACATGCTCAAACCCAAGGTACGGTTTGCATCGGTGATCGGATCGTTCGGCTGGGGCGGCAAGTCTGCTGACATGATCGTCAAAATGCTCGACCATGTCAAGGTCGAGGTACTGGAACCGGTCATTGTCAAGGGACAGCCTGACGAAGCCGCGATGCAGGCCATTGACCGGCTGGCTGACGAAATATTAAAAAAGCATAAGGAGATCAACCTACTCTAAAGGAGTTGCCCGAGTCATGACAAAACTGTTTGAAGTATACAAGTGCGAAGTGTGCGGGAACATCACAAAAGTGGTCCACGCCTCCGGGGGAACCATGGTCTGCTGCGGCAAGCCCATGACCCTCCAGGTTGAGAAAACTGCGGATGCCGGAAAAGAAAAACACGTCCCGGTCATCGAGAAATCTTCCAAAGGTATCATCGTGAAAGTCGGTTCCATCCCCCATCCCATGGAAGAGAAGCACTACATCGAATGGGTCGAAGTCAGGCACGGAGAGAATGTCTTTATCCGGGGATTCAAACCCGGTGAGAAACCCGAAGCCGAGTTCTGCATTGCGGATGTGAACGTCAGGGCTAGGGAATACTGCAGCGTCCACGGGCTCTGGACCAACAAGGCATAACCCTTGCCGGCAACTGCCGGAACCTTTTCCCCTTGTTTTTGGCAAATACTAATAGAGCTAACGTGTAACCCTTAAGTGATGCAGCGGTTTTCGCATCTCACAACGATTGTCGCGGATCTCGGGGATATCTTTTTCTTTACCGCCCCGCTTACCATTCTCCCCCTGATCGTTGCGGTGCTCTTCGCTGAATGGGGGATGCTCCTCCCCATGGCATCTGTCCCGGCAATCTTTTTTGGTGCGGGGATCCTCCTCCGCCTGGTTCCCCGTCATGAACGCGGTGTGCGGCTCTCGACGGCGCTCTGTTCTGTTGCCCTCTTCTGGTTCTGCTGTGCCCTTATCAGCGGTCTCCCGTTTGTTCTTGGACTTCACATGGGATTTCTTGACTCTCTCTTCGAGGGAATGGCGGGCTGGACCGGCACCGCATACACGATGCTCGCGTCCCTGGATACAACCCCTCATACCCTAATCTTCTGGCGCTCCTATATGCAGTGGATCGGCGGGCTCGGGATCATCGCCTTCTCAATTGCCCTTGCAAGCAACTCCGGCCTCTTCCGCTCCAAGATCCTCCGGAGCGAAAGCCGCGACGAGCCCCTCATGCCCAGTATAATGCATGCCGGGCGGGCGATCTGGAAAATATATGGTATCCTGACGTTCTTTGCAATAGGTCTCATCTTATTTACCGGGCTCTCTCTCTGGGAGTCCGTCAATCTCGCGCTTTCTGCCATCTCCACGGGAGGATTCACTCCCCATAACGGGGGAATCCTCTACTACAACAGCACGGTTCTCGAACTCATCCTTATCCCGATCATGATTGCCGGCGCCCTGCCCTTCAAGCTCTATTACCTGATCACCGAGAACCGGCGCTGGAGTCTTTTCGGGGATGAGCAGGTTAAACTCTTCTTCCTTTTTCTTGCCGCGGGTGTGGTCGTCCTCACGTATGATCTCATCTTTTTTGGGAATCTCGAACTGCTCCCTGCACTTCAGCAGGGCCTGTTCATGACCGTTTCGTCCATCACCACGACCGGGTTCCAGGTGGCGAATATCCATACCTGGGCAAGCGTCACCGTGCTCTTCCTCGCGATGCTGACCTTCATTGGCGGAGCTGCCGGCAGCACGGCAGGGGGTATCAAGCTCGACCGGATAGCGTTTGCCTACCGGGCCCTTACCTGGTGGTTTCACCGGCTTTACGTGAGCGGCAAAATTCTCATTCCCTTCAGGATCGAAGGACGGGTTATCCCGAGGACAACCGCGGAACTCCTTGCAGCAAAGAACATGCTCGTCATCATCCTATCCGTTGTTATCATCTTCATTTCAACGCTGGTTATCATCCAGTTCCATCTCACGACCTATACGGTAACTGAAATAGTCTTTAGTGTTGTTTCGGCTTTCTCCACCTGCGGGCTGAATGCCGGGTATGTCTCTCCCGATATGCCGGTCATCTCGAAATGGATCATTATCATCGTCATGTGGATCGGGAGACTGGAAGTAATACCTGTGGTGATGCTTTTCCTCGCCCTGTTCAGGGGTTCCGAGTCCTGAACGGGGAGAGATATGGCCGGTTTTACGCAACTTTACTTTTCTTAACATCAGGAAATCTCATATAAGCAGCCGCCCCATAGTAGGACAATGAAGCAGATCGCCCTGTATGGCAAGGGTGGAATCGGAAAATCCACCACATCAGCCAACCTCTCGGCAGCACTCTCCTTGATGGGTCTTGATATCCTGCAGATAGGATGCGATCCCAAGCGGGACAGCACACGGATGCTGATGCATGGAAATTTCATCCCTACCGTTATGGATCTGGTCCGTACCAGGGGCGATGCTGCAATCTCCCTTCCGGATATCGTTTTCTCTGGTTTCAACGGGGTGCGATGCGTGGAAGCAGGGGGGCCTGAGCCCGGGGTCGGGTGTGCAGGGAGGGGGATCATCGCGACCTTCCAGCTCCTTGAGAAATTCGGCGACCTTAAAGGCGATGTGATAGTGTACGATGTGCTCGGCGACGTTGTCTGCGGGGGGTTTGCCATGCCCATGCGTGAAGGGTACGCACAGGAAATTTACCTTGTAACGTCCGGTGAACTGATGTCGCTGTATGCCGCAAACAACATCTGTAAAGCCATCAAACGGCTTGCATCCCGGGCCAAGAGCAAGTGCCGTCTTGCCGGCGTTATCTGTAATGCGAAAGGCGAGCCCCGCGAGGAGGAGCTGGTACGCGAATTTGCCGGACGGGTGAACAGTTCACTTGTCGAGTATATTCCCCGCGACCGTGTAGTCCAGCTGGCCGAACTGAACAAGAAGACCGTGCTCGAATACGACCCGGCTTCAAACCAAGCCGCATGCTACCGCTCGCTTGCCACCCATATCATGGAGAACACCAGCCTCACGATCCCCACCCCCCTTGAGATTGATGACCTCGAACACCTCGCCTACCGATACATCTAGGTTCCGGGGCTGCACTCTCACGGGAGCGCTCTCGGTAACTACGCACGTCCGTGATGCGGTGAGCGTGATTCACGGGCCGAAGGGATGCAGCCATCATAACGTCTCCCTGCTGCACGCCACGGGACTGGAGAACCCGCGCATTCCCCTTCCCGATCTTATCTCGACCGCCCTCTCGGAGACTGATATCATCTTTGGAGGTGAAGAATCACTTAAAAGGACCCTTGAAGCTGCCACCGGGCGGGATGTGCGGGCTGTCTTTGTACTCTCCACCTGCATTATCGATACGATCGGCGACGATGTGCATGGCGTCTGCGGCGGGGATTTCCGGATTCCGGTTATTCCGGTCCCGACTGCCGGTTTTCTCGGGGGTACATTCCAGAACGGGGTAAATAATGCCCTCATCGCCATCGCGGGCACGGTCCCCCCCTGCAGGAAAGATACGGGAATAAACATCATCGGCGAGCGGAACCTTGAGTACGAAGTCGAGGAGAATTACCGGGAGATCCACCGGATCCTTACCAATCTCGGTCTTGCAATCAACATCCGGTTCGTGCATACCTCGTCCCTGGACCAGATCTCCTTCCTTGGAGCCGGCCGTCTCAATATCCTCCGGGAACCCGGGCTGATTCCCGTTGGAGAATACTTAAGAGAACGTTTTGGCACTCCCTATATCGCATCGTTCCCCATGGGGCTCTCGGGAACGCTCTCTTTTATCGAAACGGTTTCCCATGCATGCGGGATCAACGGAAAAGCCGTTGCGGAGGAGGAACGGTTCCTGCAGGAGGAGATCCTGGATGAGTTCTCTGATATACGGGACACACCTGTTGTCTTCGATCAGACGCCCACCGATCCGGAGAGTGTCCTCGCAGCAGAGGAAGCGGCCGGGATGCTGCAGCTGAAGATCGGCTCTCATAAAGACAGCCATCCCCTGCCTGCTGCGCCATCAGTCGGCACACACGGGGTCCGGCGTATGCTCCACCGCTGGAGGCGGGCGATTCATGCCTGAATGCACGAACCCGCTCTGGCCCTGTGCAATGACCGGAGCCGCTGCCTGTCTTGCCGGATTCGAGGGTATCAGCGTAGTCATCCACGGATCGAGCGGCTGTTACTATTATCCTGCAACCCTCCTCCATGCCCCCCTTCATGGCACCTTTATTCTCGAACACGAGATAATATTCGGATCGGAAGAGCGGCTCCTGGAAGTGGTTGGCGGGCTTTCCGGTGAAAGAAAAAAGATTGCCGTCATCACCACCTGTGTCCCGGCGGTTCTTGGCGAGGATATACGTTCGATGCTGGAGAAATACGATGTTATCTTCGTAGACAGCCCGGGTTTTTCCGGGGATGTGGAGATTGGATACCGGAAGGCAGTTGCCGCCCTGCCATGCCGGGTCGATCCGGATATCCCGGGGGTTAATTTAGATGGGGTCTGCCTCTTCGACCCATACGCTTCCGGCAATGTCCAGGAACTGCACCGTCTCCTCCGGCAATCCTCGATCCCGGTGGCTACCGTATTCTGCCAGGACAGGTTTGATCGGATCGCTGCGTCTGCCGGATATACGGTCGGGACAAACGACGATTTTGCCAGCGGGATCGGCAAATACTGTGGCGGGACCCTGGGCCTGGAGGCGATCAGGGCAACGTTTGGCCGCCTTGCGGACCTGTTCAGTGATGCGGATATCTCCCCCGTGCTTACAGAGACCGATGTTCAGGAGGAGCGGATTATCCGGGTGTGCGATAAATATCTTCAGCGCTATGATCCCCCGTCGGTTGTGATCGCAGCAGGATATTCGTATGGCCTGTTTGCAGCCCGGGTTCTCCGGCAGTATCTTGATGCAGATATCCGCTGTATCTGCTCCAGGAATCCCCCGCAGGAGAGCCGGTTTGTCTCAGAACATGTTACTGACATGGGGCGGGTAAATGAGCTTATCAGATCCCACGACCCGGATCTCGTCATCGGGTCATCCTTTGAACGGTCACTCTGCCCGGGCCGGGCGTTCGCCATGGTAACACCCCCCATGAGGGGAGAGATCCGGCTTTCACCCCGTCCCCTGGCGGGAATCAATGGCACCCTCTCCTTTGTCGATCAGGTGCTCAACGCCGTGCTGGACACCCGTCCCGACTGATCCATCTCCTTGTTTCCGGATTCAGCAGCCCGGGCTGCCTTTCCGTTATCTCAAAGATCACTTTCACCCTGCGCACGCTGACAGGTTATATATCTGCCGGATCAACGCCATGATACGACAGAAGGTGGTCGTGTATGATGGAAAAAGCAGGATATCTCCAGCGGACCGGATACAGCGCTATCGACAGTGACGGGAATATGCATGAAGTCATTGAACTCCATATTCTCGGAACCCGTTATGCCATCCGACGCTCGGATCTCATCCGGGCAGTCTCGGGCCGGGTGGTAGTGCAGGTGGAAGAACTCACCCGCAACTGGAACTACTACCTTGGGATTACCCGGGGACTTGCCCAGGTCTCGGCTTCCGGTAAAGCCCTGAATGTGGAACTCTTCGGGGCTGGCAATTTTACCCTCTCTCTTGCCAGTCTCCGGGCCGTGATGTACGGTAAAGAGCGGCTTGCCCCTGTCGTGAAGATCCCGGAAATCTCTTCACAGAGATTCCACCGTGTCGTCGAAGGACAGCAGAAACTTGGCGCAACAGTCTGACCATCATATACGGGACCCTCCCGTCCCCTCTTTTCACGGGTAGTTAATAGAACTGGTTCACCGCGTAAATGGCAGACGGGGCCGTGCGGAGGATCTGCATCGTGGCCCCCCCGGCGGGTGCAACTTCGATCGAGAACTCGGTATCTTTCCCGATGCCGGTTGTAGGATGAGCACTGATTGAGAACAGTTCGCCTTTATCCAGCACGTTATCAGAAATCCCGCGTTCATTCTGGCGTTCCGTAATTGCCCATGTTCCCGGTGTTGTGGAAGAACTGAAATATCCCGGCACGGGTGCAAGTTTCTCCAGGTGAGTTTTATCACTGTAGGTGATCACCACTTTTTCTATGTCGATGGGTGTCCCCCCTGAGGCTACGCTGATGCTGAAATTGACCATATCAATGGTGCTTCCCGGTGTACCGACACCATACACGCTCCCTGCCAGCATCAGGGCCGAACTGGCCTGCCCGATACCTGTATGGATCACCTCCTGGCTTTTCTGGGTAGTGAAGAAACCAGCGCCGATCACTACGTAAGCAAAGACGGCTGCAACAGTGACAAATGCAATCAGGACGATTGCGGCTTCAAGTCCTGTAAATGCATGTTCGTTTCTGTTGCCCGTATTAACCATCTCCTCCTTTTGTAACCAAGCCTTGCATCATCAGGTCTTATAGGTATCCGTCTCCGTTCACGGGTCCGTTTCCTCTCGATAACTCCGCGTATCGTGCAACATTAATAGTTCTGCGACAGATGATCATAAGAGGAGAGCAAGCCCTCTCTTTTATCCGGTAAATCAGACGTGAACCGGCACAGGGACATGTGGTCATGATAATGGATGCCACGGAGAATCATTACAGGGATATTGTCGAGTGCCAGCAGGATTTTTTAGTCAAATTCAGCCAGGAGGGACGTCTTCTTTTCGTCAATTCTGCATACTGCGAAGCCCTTGGAAAATCCCCCGAGGAACTTGTCGGCAGCGTCTTCATGCCGGTGACCGATGAGCGGTATGCCGATGTCGTGGCCACCCAGATGACAAAGCTCTTCCGCCCTCCATTTGCCTGTGTCGTTGAACAGTGGATCCAGACCCGGAAGGGCATGCGATGCATCAGCTGGTCGGCCAGGTCAATACTTGACAAAGACAAAAATGTCTGTTCGATCGTTGCTGCCGGGCGGGATGTTACATCAAATAAGAACGAACAGAAGTCCCTGCGGAAACGGGACGAGGAACTCCTCCTCGTCCTGGAGAGCGGGAGCCAGATGTACTACTCCCATACCCCCGATCATTGTATGGCGTATGTCAGCCCGCGGATTCGCACCCTGCTTGGGTGCCGGTCGGGCGAGGGAAAGCGGGTATGGACGGATTTTCTTACTGATAATCCGGCGAACGCTGCAGGTCTCGAACGTACGCTCCGGGCCATAACCTCGGGCAGGCGCGAGCCCCCCTACCGTCTGGAGATGGTAACCGGCAGAGGGAAGCAGGTCTGGGTTGAAGCAAATGAGATCCCGGTAGTCAGGAACGGCAAGACGGTGGCGATCGCGGGATACCTTGTGGATGTCACTGAAAAGATGCACGTCGAGGAAGGAACTGCCGAGGCCGAGGTCCTCTTCCGGGGGGTACGCGAGAAAGAACCGGAAACCGGAAGCCGCTCTCCGTTCAGTGCAATCCGTTCGATCTTCTCCCGGGATAAGGCAGTTGAGGAAGAGAAAAGCGACCTGCCCGACAGTCCCGCAAAACAACATTGACTTTTTTCCGGTTTTAAACCATAATATTCAACACCTTTCTGTCATGAGTTATCTATAATGGTGATCGCTTCAGTATCCCGTCTGCTCTTTCTGGCCGCGCTCATATCCTGTGTCCTCCTTCCGGCTTCTGCCCAGTCCGGGGAAAATCCTGTCACCTACTCGATCGTCCATCTTTCGGATACCCAGAACCTTGCCACGTACTACCCGGGTACCTATAACCTGACATTCTCCACTCTCGAATCCCAAAAAGTGAAGTATAATATTTCAGCAGTCATCATCACCGGTGATCTGGTAAATTCATGGAATAAGAAGAATGAATGGAATACCTATGCCCGTGCTCGGAACCTGACTTCAATTCCTGTCTACGTGATCGCCGGCAACCATGATACAGACTATGGAAAAAATTATCAGTATTATACCCTGTATACAGGCGAAACGAACACGAGTTACGTGACCTCTGTCGGGGATTTTGATCTCGTGGGAATCAATTATGCGGAGAAATCCCTCTCTTCAAAAGAACTCTCCCGTATCCGGGCAGCTCTTGTCAACAGCACCCGCGGAAATACCATCATCGCCACCCATTATTACATGGATAAGACCGGAAAGGTATCCCCGCTTGGACGGGACATCGATAAGAACCTGATCGTGAAACCCAGTCTCATTCTCATGGGCCATTTGCATGCCGATTTTGTACAACAGCGAAATATCAGCGGGTTTCCGGTTGTTGAGGATATGACCAACTACCAGAACGGCGTGCCGGGCGGGAACGGGGATAAGAATTATTCTGCAGGCACTCTTTATTCCGTGACATCTGTCAACGGCCAGGTAACAACAATCACGGCGCAGGTTATCCATATCTACCCCTCGCCGTCCATGGGTAAGGAAAAGATTGTTTTTGAACAGGGCCTGCCGGTCCCCTCCCTCAATGAAACCATATCAGTTCTTACCCCTTCAGGGGAATGCAGTGCACAGGATCTGTCCTGCGGACTGCGTGCCCTCATTAAACCGGGCTGGTCATTTTTCCGGTCTTTGATCCAGGATTAGACCGGGAAGAATCTCTTACCGGCAGCTGCCGCGTCTTCCCCGTGAAAACAATCTGATTGCCTGTTCCCCGTAAAAGGACCCGGGATAATGAACCGGGACAAGAGATCCGGCCAGGTATTTCCGGAGCCCGGCAGATAATCTGCCCGCTATGTGGGGGGGCACCCGCTATCTTTTTCCCGGTCCCTGTCCAGGTGCATGGTGGCAAGGATGATGAAAATCCCAATCGCGATGATGGCAAAGCCCTGAGGTTCGTCGTTTACCGGAGGGAACATAACAACGTAGATACCGTTCGCGATCACAAAAAGACCGATAATCCATCCATCTATCATGAGTGCGCTGGTCATGGAACTGACACCTGCCAGACAGGATTTGGGACGCGATGGGATAAAAGGTGTCTCACAAACCGTTTCAACAAAAGATGAGGAGAAAAATCAGGAGTTCATGAGATTTGCACCTTTTGCTGCCAGCGCTGATATCTGGGTGGTAATGTTGTCCATAATCTGTTTTTCATTATTGTAGGTGATGGTCATCTGATCAAGTTCAGCTTTTGACTGGATCAGTTTTTGCGACTCGGTCTCAAGGGTGTTTCTCATACTCAATGCTTCCTGGTATTCGGAGGCGGTCAGGTTCTGGCCTGCATATTTTGTATTATAGGATCTTTCAAGGGAACGGTAAGCCTCCAGCTCGGCATTGTATTCACTCGCTTTTGCATTGTACTGGCTGACAATCGTTGCAGATCGTTCGATCTCGTTGTTATAGTCACGCCGGAGATCCATGTTTGTTTTCAGGTCTTTGGGATTCACAAAGAACATGCCGCGATAATAATTGGGATTGTTATTTTTATACACAAGATAACCGCCCGTGGTCTCCAGGGCAACCCATTGCAGCGGGGCTGCTTCCACGAGCACCCAGGCATGATTGTATTCTTTCCAGTCTGCATTCGGGTCCTTGATATTTCCTGTAGCCAGCACTGCCCGCATTCCCCGGGTATCCACAATGTTCCAGACATCCAGCGCCATATCTGCGCAGATAAAATAATCATCCATGCTGTAGGTATGGATTTTATGGTAATCCTCCACTATCTGTCGTAAAATGCGGATATTGGTGTCTTCCTGGCTTTCGATAGTAAATACCGCCGCTGATTTCTGGCCGGAGGGAAGCGATGCGACAAGACGGTAATTTCCTGACGGTAATGTTGTGCCATCGAAAGTAAAATTATATGTGTTATCCGAAAGGATGGCCACCGATTGCGTTTTGAGGGGGGTGGTTGTGCCCTGCGCATAGACAGAGACTGTTATCGCAGGATTCTCTTTTGGATGGGGCCTGACGGCTGTACCGGAGATGGAAACTGCCTCGCCTTTTTTATAGATACAGTCAGTTGCTCCGGTGGTGTTTTGTATTGTCTCGGCCGAAAGGCACGCAACCTTTACATCAGGGATGAGGTTATCGGATAAGTCGGCACTGATACTTTCGGCCCTGCCAAGCGTGACGGTGATATTCTTCTGCCAGGGAGGGTACCCGTCGTGACGGAATTCCAGCTGATATTCCCCCGGGAGGAGTGTATGAATCACGCATGGGGTTACTCCCCGGAATTCTGAATCCAGGTACACCCCTGCTCCAGCGGGATCGGACGAGATGGAAAGGGATGTCTGTGAGAAGAGATATCCAAGGCCGGCAACAATGAAAATCACGCATACTGCTGCAATAAGCAGGTACAGTCTTTTACGGCCGGCCTTTTCTGATGGTTCCGGCGCCGGCCCGGCTGGTATCTCCTCATGTGCTTTGTCCTCGCCTAATGCAGCTCCGCAGTTTTTACAGAACCGCATGGTTTCCTGTACCGATGACCCGCACCGGGGACAAAATTTCAGCATTATGTCTGACTATCAATTTCAGTACAAAATAAGTTTCTCTATTGTATTAACGGGCATTCAAAGACACCTCCACCCCCGCTTCTTAATCCATGGCAAATTTTTTCCTACCTTTCCTCCCCTTTTGTTCTTCCTATGGCCCGGACCCGTAGGGAACGTGTCGGTGCGAGGTATTAAAAAACCACAAAAACCTAATTTAGATCAGGGTATTATGGAAGAAAAGAATGAAGCGGGTGAGGAGATGCACCTCACCAAGGGAAGGCTGGAAGCGCTTTCGGACGGTATTTTTGCGTTCGCGATGACGCTCCTTGTCATCGGGATGAACCTGCCCGACAAGGCAACTCTTGTGCAGTCGAATCAATTTGCATTACAGTTTCTTCTCTCCCTCTATTCCGATTTCTTCCATTACGTCCTTGCATTCCTGATTCTCGGGGCATTCTGGCTCAGCCAGCACCAGCAGTTCCATTCCGTGCGGGTTCCCGATAAGATATTTATCTGGATCAATCTCGTGACACTCATGTTTGTTGCCCTCCTCCCCTTTTCCACCTCCTTTTCCGGGGATTTTCCTCATGCTTCCATGGGTGCTATTGTGTTTGAGGCAAATCTCTTTATTATCGGTATGGGCATGACCTGCCAGTGGTGGTATGGGACAAAAGGCAGCCGGCTGACCGAGCCCACGGTTAAACCCGCATATGTCCACAGGGTTCTTATGGGGAATCTTGTTGTCCCCGCGGTTTCCTTAATAGCCATTCTTATCGCGCTGACAGGATCCTTGTGGAGCACGGCACTTTACATAACGCTTCCCTTTGTAGATTACGCAGTTCACCGGCATTTCAGGAACAGATAAGCGATTGAGGCTTTGTTTCCCAAAATTCCGGCAGAAAAAAGAGGCAATTCCGGATAAAAGGGATTATCGTCCCTTACGGATGCATTCAGCAATATACGAGCCGGCTTTTGCCGTTCCTGCGGTCCCGCCGAGGTCCTTGGTAACAACGCCATCTTTGATGCTCCTCTCGATCGCTTTGACAACCGCACCGGCAGCCTTGTGCTCTCCGAGATGATCGAGAAGGAGCGAGCCGGCCCAGATGGTTGCAATGGGGTTTGCCACGTCCATTCCCTTGTACTTCGGTGCAGACCCGTGGATCGGCTCGAACATCGAGGTGCCCTTCGGGTTGATGTTGCCGCCCGGGGCAAGCCCGAGTCCGCCCTGGATCATGGCGCCGAGGTCGGTGATGATGTCGCCGAACATGTTGGGCGTGACCACGACATCGAACCACTCGGGGTTCTTGACAAACCACATGGTGACAGCATCCACGAAGTTAAACTCGGTTTTGATATCCGGGTATTTCTTTGCGGTCTCGGTGAACACGTCCCGCCAGAGGCCATACACGTCGGAGAGGACATTTGCCTTGTCCACCGAGGTGAGTTTCTTCTTCCTCTGCATTGCAAGGTCGAACGCATAGGTCTGGACCCGGCGGGAACCTTCGCGGGTGATGACACCTATCTGGTAAGCGATCTCCTCTGCATCGCTCGTTACATCGAGGCCGAACTTGACACTGTAGATGTCGCGGATCACATCGAGCTCGATCTTCTGGTGCTTCTTGAAGCGCGAGCCGATACCAACATAGAAGTCCTCGGTGTTCTCGCGGACTACCACGAAGTCGATGTCTTTTGGCCCTTTCCCGGCAAGTGGGGTTTCAACCCCGTGCAGGAGTTTTATCGGCCGGAGATTGACATACTGGTCGAAATGGAAGCGGAGGGCAAGGAGAATGCCCTTCTCCAGTATACCGGGTTTGACACGTTCATCTCCGATAGAACCAAAGTAGATCGCCTTGAATTTTCCCAGTTCTTTCAGGTCGTCCTCGGTAAGCAGGTTTCCCGTTGCAAGGTAGCGGTCGGCCCCGATATCGAAATCCGTCCACTGGATGTCAAAGTTATACTTCTCCCCTGCAGCTTCGAGTACCTTCTTTCCCTCGGCTACGATCTCCGGGCCGATCCCGTCCCCGCCAATTGACGCTATTTTGTACATACCGGTATCTCCCTGAGATTCTTCGCGTATTCCACGAGCCCGCCGGCATCAATAATTCCCTGCATGAACACCGGTACCGGCTCGATTACAAACTTTTTGTTGTCTACCTCGATATAACCGTCCCTGAGATTCAGGATTATCTTTTCCCCGTCGGCGATCTTATCTGCATCCGGACAGACCACGGGAAGCACGCCCACATTTACCGAATTCCGGAAAAAAATCCGGGCAAACGATCGTGCAACAACGACCCTGACACCTGCACCAATGAGGGCGAGCGGGGCGTGTTCCCGGGAGGAGCCGCAACCGAAGTTCCGGCCTCCCACGATCACGTCTCCTTCCTTAACCTTTTTTGCAAATTCATCCCTGGTACCTTCAAATGCGTGCTTTGCAAGTTCATCCGGGTTATTGATGGTGAGGAACCGCCCCGGAATAATGGCGTCGGTATCGATGTTGTCGCCGAACTTCCAGATCCGCCCGTTCGCTGATACAGGAGTCTTTTCCAATATTATCTTTTTTACCGGCACTGCTTTCTTTGATGCCATCATCAGACCTCCCTCGGGTCGGTGATCTCGCCCGTGATCGCACTCGCAGCCGCTGTCGCCGGGGAGCAGAGGTAGACCTTTCCATCGGTGCTTCCCTGCCGCCCCTTGAAGTTCCGGTTCGAGGTCGAGAGCGAGATCTCGCCGGGGGCTATCAGGCCGAACGCCCCGCCCATGCATGGCCCGCAGCACGGGGCCTCCACGAGAGCACCGGCCTTCACGAACTTCTCGATGAGTCCTGCCTTGAGGGTTTTCAGGTACTCATCCCGGGATGCCGGGATAATGATGACCCGGATCTTCGGGTTGAACTTCTTTTTCCCGAGCACCTCGGCAGCTTCTGCGAGATCCTCGAACCGCCCGTTCGTGCACGAGCCGATGAAGACCTGGTTCACATGCGTGCCGGCAACCCTGCTGACCGGTACACCGGTATCCACGTTGTGGGGAACGGCAACGGTCGGCTCGAGGTTCGAGACATTGTAGGAACGTTTCTCCGAGAACTTCGCATCGGGGTCGCTGTCCAGCTCAAAGGGTTTCATTTTCCGGCGTCCTTTCATGTACTCCCACGTCACCTTGTCAGGTGCAACGATGCCAGCCTTTGCGCCCATCTCGATTGCCATGTTGCAGATGGTCATGCGTCCTGCCATGTCCATCTTCGATATGGTCTTGCCGGCGAACTGGATCGCCTTGTAGGTTGCCCCGTCAGCCCCGATATCTGCTGCAATCGAGAGAATGAGATCCTTTGCCCCGACGCGCTTTGGGAACTTTCCCGAAACCTCTGCGAGGATAGTCTCCGGCACTTTGAAGTAGAGGGCACCAAATTTCAGGGCAAATCCCATGTCGGTAGACCCGATTCCCGTGGCAAATGCCCCGGCAGCGCCATACATGCAGGTATGGGAATCCGCCCCTACCACGATCTCTCCCGGTGCTGCCCGGCCCTTCTCGATGGTCACCTGGTGGCAGACCCCTTCGTTGATATCGTAGTTGTGGATATCCTGCTCCTCGGCAAACTTCCGCATGTAAACATGAATGTTTGCCGCCTCGATGGAATCTGCGGGAATCTGGTGGTCAAAGAGCATGATGATGCGCTTTGGGTCATAGACTTTCTTCCCGCCCATCTCGTAGAACTTCTGGATGGCAAGCGGGCCGGTAATGTCATGAATCATGGTCCCGTCAAGGGGGGCCATGACCACTTCGCCTGCCCGGATTTCCCTGCCACATTTCCGTGAGAATATCTTCTCTACGATTGTCGCTCCCATGCTCGATCGCGTGTACTATTAGAGTTATGTCATATTGTTGTTTGGGGAACGTAATTTTCCCTTTATATTCTGGTGCACCGGAGTATTACTGCAACCTGGTTTGAGAAATAGCGGCCGACACTCTTTCCGCTGGACTTTTCTTGGCATAACTGCCAGTATTTTCGCAGTTAAAGCAATCTTTAACCCCCTCTCCATGCAAGATCATGTGACAACCATGATACGAAGACTCTCTCTCTGTATGGTTGCTGTCGCGGTTATCGCGATGGCCCTTGTCGGCTGTGTTGCAGCTGCTGACGATACCAGTAACGACCACGTCATCCATGCCACTGGTAGTGGCAACATCATCGGTACCCCTGACCGGGCACAGATCACATTCTCGGTCCAGACCGAGAATGCCGATGTGAAAGTTGCCCAGGCGGATAATGCCCTGAAGATGAACAATGTGATCAACGCCCTTGTCAATGCAGGTATTCCAAGGGACGCGCTCAAGACCACCGGTTACAACATCTACCCGGTCTACGAGGACACAAAGACGCCGTTCGACCAGAAAGTGAAGACCTACCAGGTCACCAACACCCTGACCGTCACCCTTCATGACGTGAGCAAGACCGGCGAGGTTATCGATGTTGCCGTAGCAAACGGCATTAACCAGGCAACTTCCATCCAGTTCATGCTCTCGGACGAACAGTCCCAGGTGCTCAGGACCCAGGCACTCCAGAAAGCGGTAACCCGGGCCCGTGCCGATGCCGACACCGTAGCAGCAGCAATGGGAACAAATATCACCGGTGTAAAAAATGCCGATATCAGCGGCGGGTATTCGCCGGTCCTCTACCAGAACTACCAGTATGATGCCGGTGCTTCCCTCAAAGCGGTAGCGGTCCCTACCCCCATCCAGCCGGGCGATGTTACGGTCACAGCATCAGTAACCATCACCTACACCATCCGATAATTTTTCAGGCTATCCTTTCACAACTTTTTTACCTATGCAGCGTATGATAGTTTCTTGAAGCATAGCTTTGGCATCCGGAAAGAACGGATTCAAATACCGTATCAAAATTTCGAATATCACAAAACAGCGGATACAATCGGATTGATTTTCCAATGGAACGAAATATCGGGTTTAAAGAGCGAAGATATATCGAAGAGTTACGGATTCTGACCAAATCGACCGCACTTGACTGCGTAATAGATGACCGGTTCGACCGGGTTATCTACGTTATCCGCCCTGGTGACATGGGCCTTGCTATCGGAAAAAAAGGGGAGAACATCAAGCGCCTCCAGAATGTACTTGGCAAACGAATCGAGATGGTGGAATTCGCCGAATCCCCTGATGCATTCATTGCCAATATCTTCAAGCCTGCCGAAGTTGTGGGGGTTGATCGTTCCGCGCAGGAGGGGCCGCTGAATGTTCTTGTCCGGCAGCGGAGTGACCTTGGTATTGCCATCGGGAAGTCCGGCTGCAATATCGAGAAAGCGCGCATCCTATGCCGGCGTTTTTTTGGTCTCGAAGTGGGCGAAGTCCTCCTTCCCCAGGTGGTCTCATGACTGCACCGGTAGATCCCCGGGTGATCGCCGAGATCTGGGCTGTCATATGTGAGCGGGCGGCACACCCCTCCGAAGAGTCCTACACCTCGCGTCTCCTGAATGACAAAAAGGGCATTGACAAGGTGCTTGAAAAAGTCGGCGAGGAATCGACCGAGTTTATCCTCGCCGTAAAGAACGGGGTGAATGAACGCACCGTCGAAGAAGCCTCTGATCTCTTCTTCCACCTGCTCGTTGCCCTCCGGGCTGCAGACGTGGACCTTGCCGACGTCATGAAAGAACTCGGGAACCGGCGCAAATAACCTGTATCCCCCCTTGTTATTTTTGCAGAAATGTTGTGAGATCCACCATCGCGGGAAAATTCCCGGTGCTCTGCCCGGCTGCCAAAAACACTGATTCGTCGACAAATATCGGGACATCGGCACGAAGGGCAAGGGCGATCCCGTCGCTTGGACGGCAGTCCAGGTACTCTTCGTGATTATCCAGTGAAAAGACCAGCTGGGCGTAATAGACCCCGTCTTCCACCGTATCAATCTGCAGGAACCGGAGTGCAATGGAAAATTTCCCGCAGAGATCAAGGAAAAGGTCGTGAGTGAACGGCCGGGGAAGAACCTCCCGGTTCTTTGCACTGTTGATCGAGACAGCCTCCCAGATCCCGATAAAAATGGGCAGTATACGGTTGCTGCCGTCAGAGAGCACTACGAGGGGGACGGTCGCAGCCTCCCCCATGGCGACAAACACGCCCTTGACTTCGCACCTGACCTGCGTCATGCCGTGCACAGTCATTGCCGTTATTATTGATAAGAGTTAAGGTGGCGGGAAAAATGCGGGTATCAATCCCTTAAGGTTGTTCTGCTGATTTTGCTTCCCTGCGCACGATGATGATGCTGGAAAGGATACCGAGTGCGATATTGAAGTAGTAGAGGACGATTCGCCAGATCACGACAAATATCCCGACAATCGAAGCCGGGATGAAAAGGGCGTACATGGAAGTCGCCCCGATCTCCGCGATACCCGAGCTGCCCGGCGTGAGCGGAATCATCATCAGGATGGCGAGGATCAGCTGGATTACGAAGGATTCAAGGAAGAGGGGTGGCTGGCCAAGCCCGATCAGGATAAGCGAAGCGGTCACGATCTCTGACACCCAGTAGAGCAGGGTAAAGAGCATTCCCCAGAGAAGCCCGCCTTTGGCACTCTTCACAAACTTGACAACCGCCTGCTGGAAGTTGTCGATCTCCTTGTCTGCCCGGACAAGAAGTTCCTCGACCCGGCTCCTGTCCCACTTCTTCGTGAAGAAACATGCACACCGGATCACAACCCTTTTTATTATATCCGGCCGCCTGATTGCGAGGTAGAACAGGAAGAGGCACCCGGCAACGAAGATCCAGGTGACGTAGACCATGATCTGCGAGATTGCGCCAAGACTCTTCCATTGTTCGGTCAGGACGATCATGGCAAATGCTGCAAGGGCTGCAAGGGCGATCCCGTCAAGCACCCTTTCCATGATGACGATTGCTGTTGCATCCCCTATGGGGACATTGGCCTTGTAAAGCTCGTGGATCCGGACCGGTTCCCCGCCGGTCTGGGCCGGAGTGATGGCGGCGGCGAGCAGGTTGGCGAAGACAAGGTTGAGGCTGTAGAAGAACCCGATCCGGTACCCGAGGGATCCCGACATCTTCTGCACCCGCCATGCCCAGAAACACATAGTGAGGACATGGGTGAGGAATGCAAGGAGAAGGAACCAGGGGTTGATCTTCTGGAGGTACGAGAGGGTATTTTCATTGATGGTGAAGTAGAGGATGATTATCAGGACTGCCAGAGAGAACCCGACAGAAATATAGATCCATTTGACCTGCGACTTTTCCATGATATCACCCCACAAAAACGGGCAGCAACTACTCCGTGATTATTACCTTTACAGATTATTGGGCATAGTATAAACAATTAATACCTTAAAATCCCGGCTTTCCCGGGTTCAGAAACGGATCCGGCGTGGCCTACACCGTGAAAATATCCCGGTTAGCCGTGATTGTGAAGAGCCCTGCTGTTACGCCGGCGTCCAGCCACCCGTGCCCGTAACTATAACAGGCAAGGGCTTTTTCAGGTCTGCCGCTCTCACGCTCCAGATTCCCGTATCCCGCATACACGGCCGATATGGACTCTACTTTTTTTGCAAATGCATAACCCGGTGTTGACGCATCCGGAGCACATATCACGGATGACCTGGCGGTATCGAGCAGCCGGGCATAGCGCCCGGTCTTTTCTTGACATTTTTCTTCAAGATCTGCAGGAACCTGATCGAATGGTCCTTCGAATAGACAGGGTACGGCCCTGCCCCTGAATGCGAGAAGGCCGTAAGTGATACCGAAATGCAGCCACCCGAAGGCGTACCAGAAACTTGCGAGAGCATTTACAGGATCGCCGCAGGCAAAAAATCCCCGGCCGTCGCTTTCGTAGGATCGTGCCATCAGCAGGATGGATGCACCCGCCCGGCCAAGCGGGGTCTTATCCGGCCCGGTAATCGTGCAGAGCGAGATGGTTTCTGCAAGGGCTTTCTGGCATTCGGCGATCCTCATAATCCTGCAAACATCTCCAGGTACTCCCGCTCCATGTCATGCAGCACCGCAGGGATGATCAGGATATGGAGCGGCGGGCCGAATTCCACGTCTGCGAGAATGCTTCCCTTCCCTGCCCGGACCACCGGGGCATCCGATCCTGCCCGGGCAATCCCGACATAGAGCGGGATGGCAGTCCCCTTCGCGGCAGCCATCTGATCGAGGAGCGAGACTGCTTCCGGGATCGTCATGTACCTGTTGTTCTGGATATCGAGATACACGAGAGTGTGCAGGTTCTGTGTGAGGTTTTTTTCAATTACCTCATACGGGGTTGTCGGGAACCAGTTCTTCTGCGGGAATGGCAGGGAACAGGACTTGCCGAACCGGTAATTCTGGAGCCCTGATAGTCCGCATACAGCGCTGGATATGGAAGCGCCATGGATGATTGCCGTCCTGATGCCGAGGGCACCGGCCCTCATCCGTAAATCGGCATGCGTTGTGGAAACCATG
Organism: uncultured Methanoregula sp.; assembly: GCF_963678795.1. Lineage (NCBI taxonomy): Archaea > Methanobacteriati > Methanobacteriota > Methanomicrobia > Methanomicrobiales > Methanoregulaceae > Methanoregula > uncultured Methanoregula sp. Next base: position 425,579 of record NZ_OY787453.1, read on the forward strand.
GGGTCACCGGCACAGAGGAATGCTACATCGCCTTCCTGTGCAAGCCTGAGCACGTTATCGGGGTGCTGTTCCACATCTTCGCGGAAGAGCGGCAAGACCGGTTTTTTGTAATACTCTTCAAGTTCCTCCCGGGATGAACCCATGAGAAGTGAAGTGTAGCATTCAAGAAAGACATGGTCGGCCTCCCTGATACACCGGAGCCCTTTCTCGGAAATATCCGTCTTGTCAAAAAGGCCCAGGCCAACGAAGGTCAGCAATTGTGCACCATGGTTCCGGGAGTACCGAAATTTGCCTGCATTGCACCAGACATCCTCAGGAAGAGATCCGGGTAATGTAATCGACCAGCGATTCAAGGACCCGGTGAACATCTTCTATCTCAGTTGCAGAGATGAAATAGAGCGGGATCTCACGGGGAAGTGCGAGAGCGGATCGGATCTCTTTCTCTGTCATGACGTGTTGCCGGCGTTTCGTATTTGCAGCAATAACAAACGGAATCCGCTGCTTTGCAACAAGCCCGGCAAGATAGTTAGCCCGCGGGAGCACTCCCGGATTATTGGCATCGATCACGATCACAACACCCATGGCATGGCGGAGCGTGGGCAGGATATGTGGGTCGAATTCAGTCTGCCCGGGGATCCCATACAGCGTAATATCGAAGTCTTTCCACCGCAGGCGCCCAAAGTCCATGCTCCCTGGTGCAGTCTTATCGTCAGGATCCCCCGCTATGGCCGGGGGGTGCCCCGTCACTGATGTGTGGGATATAAACGTTGATTTCCCGGATTTTTCCGGGCCGATCACAACAATCTTCGGGATATACGGAATGACCCGCCCCTCCTGGACAGAGAAGGGGATCGACCTAACGGGAATCGGTGCCCAGGACGTGTGGAGCAGGGTAAAGTAACTGAACGGGGGAAGGGGGTGTGATGAAGCCCGGATTGTCAGGACAAGATCGAACGCATGTTCCCTGATAAACCGGTCGACAAGTGGTTCTCCTTCGAGATTAAGATGCTCCAGGATGAGGGTTGTTCTCCTGTTCTCCCGGGCAGACTCCAGGATACATAGGGCAGTCTCAAGGCCGAACTCCTCGTACAGGAGATCGAAATACACGAAGATCACGTCGATCCGGCGGTCCCGGCAGATCTTCTGGGTCCGGGCTTTCCAGTCGCGGGCTTTCGCTTCTTTTGAGGACGCTCCTTTCTGGATCCTCTCCCGGTCAATCACATCAATTAATACCAGTTTATCCGAACAGAGGGTTTTTTTATCGACATGCATTGAAATTGCATCGTGACGGAATGCATCCACCGTGGTATTGGGCAGTATGACAAGACAGGTCAGTCCTTTTTTCAGTGCCGCAGAGAGCGTGGAGATCATGAAGAACTGGCCATTTACACCCGGCTCCATACTGTAGAGCACCTTGTCGCCCCCGGGAATTCCGCCCCCCAGCATCTCATCCAGTGCATTTATCCCGGTCGAGATCATGGCAGTATGACCACCTGCCCTTTTGTGACCGTGAACTTGAGCCACTCTCCGGTGACCCCCCGGATGCCCATAACCCGGAAGAAGGTGATGTTGTTCTCCATCTTCACTTCGATTACGCAACTCATCAGCTGCTTGATCATGGAGAGAGTTTTTTCATCAAATGACTCGCTGTTGAGGAGATAGATGCCGACTCCTTCGATCTTTTTGAGTTTTGCGGTCAGGACGTGAAGGAACTGGTAGAGTACTTCCAGCCTCCTGTACATGAGGAGTGTCGAGATCGAGTTCACACAAAACCGGATTGGCGGGGGAAAGAGACCGGGCTCCCCCTCGGAGAAGTCACCTTCGAATATGGACTCTATCATGTTGGAGAACTTGATCCCGATACCGGTAAGATCTGTAGGGCTTGAAACAAACATCAGCCGGCTTGTATCGGCAATACTCGGGGTGGAGCTCTTTGTTATGGCATCGATCACCCCGACGAATCTTTTATCTGCTCCTGCAATCTTGAAATAGTCCACAACCTCGGCAGCCCGCTCGTTGGTGGAAAGGACAATGGAATATTCGCCCTGCAGTGGCTTGATAAGTGCATAAGCGAGCTGATCAGCATAGCTCATCGGGGGTGCGAGGATGAGGATATTGGTCCCCGCATCAAATCCGCCGCTTACGCTGTCGATCTGTGCGATTCCGGTCTTATAACAATACATTTATTGCTTGATCATTTCTTGAGAAGGTTTATAATCTCTCCTATCGGTAAACGCCGGAATTACGTTATCGCTGTAATTCATACGATCCCAGCCCGTTCAAGGGCTTCCTTTCAGATTTTCGGTACCGTATCCCAAATGACGGTGATTTAGGGACTCCGAAATGCATTTATTTAGGGATGCCTAAATCTGATACCATGACCTCAGAGCAGCTGGAAGAGTATCTTGAAAGTATTCTGGATATCGAGGCAAAAGAGGGAATTGCCAAGACGTCCGCTATTGCAAAATGCCTGAAAGTTACTCCGGCAAGCGTCACCGAGGCGCTCCAGGTCCTCTCTGAGAAAGGATTTGTCAATTACGAACCCTATAAGGGGGCGACCCTGACCGATCTTGGCCGTGAGATGGCGCGGAAGGTCAAACGCCGTCACCGTCTCCTTGAGGTGTTCTTAACGGATGTTCTCCATATCAACCGGGAGAATGTTCACGATGAGGCCTGCAAAATGGAACATACTCTGTCGGACGAGACGGAATGTGCTCTCTGTAAGCTGCTGAAAGCCCCGGCCCGGTGCCCCCACGGCAGCCTGATCGAAGCCTGCAACCTGCAGGTGGAGAGCTGCTCTTCCTGCCTTGCGGGAAAAGGATCCGACTCTGCCTGTTCCCGCGATGAGCATCTCATACCCGTTACATCCCTTGTACCCGGCCAGAAAGGCACCATCGCATTCATACGGGGTGACAACAGCGTTGTCCAGCGTCTCACCGATCTCGGGCTCACCCTCAGAACCGAGATCCGGCTCATTCATAAATCTCCCCTGCTCGGCCCGGTCGAGATTGGTGTGCGGAAGACAAAACTTGCCATCGATCATGCCATTGCCGACCATATCTTTGTCACGGCATGTACGGAGAAGACTGGATGACAGGCTGCAGGGACTGCAGCGGATGCTCACCAACGTTCTCCCTCCCGGAACGAAAGGCCGAATATATTGTTGCTCTGGCCGGGAACGCAAATGTCGGGAAGAGTGCGACTTTTAACCAGTTGACCGGTGTTGACCAGGACATCGGCAACTGGCCGGGCAAGACTGTTGAGCGGGCCGAAGGTCTTCTTCAGCACCGCGGCCAGCGGATCCGGGTGATCGATCTCCCGGGCATTTATTCTATCACCACACTCTCCACAGAAGAACAGATCTCCCGCGAGTTCATAGCCCACGACCGCCCGGATGTTGTCGTCAATGTTGTCGATGCCTCCGCACTCGAACGGAACCTGTTCTTTACCATCCAGCTCACCGAGCTCGAAAGTCCCATGATCCTCGCCGTCAACCAGATGGATCTTGCCACAAAAAAAGGGATCGTAATCGATACCCGGAAACTCTCCGCTCTTCTTGGTATTCCGGTAATCCCCACGGTTGCAATACAGGGAAAAGGGATTGCCGAACTCTCGGATGCGATCGTCTCGGCTATTGCTGCCCGGCCAAAGCCTCATATCATTCCATACGGGAAAGAAGTGGAAGACCGGATCCGGAAGATCATGGACCTTTTACCGGCCGGTTCCGGTGAGTATCCACCCCGCTGGACGGCAATCAAGCTGCTGGAGTCGGATTCTGACACGATCTGGGAGGCAAAGAAACTGTCCCCTCAGGCAGTTGCGGCTGCTGAAACGTTCCGGACGGAACTGGAGCGGATACACGGGGAACCGGCTGCAACTGTCCTGAGCGGCGAGCGGTACCATGTGGCCGAGAAACTGGTTGCGGAAGCAACCGTGATCCGTACCACCGGCGATCATGAAATATCCTTGACGGAAAGGATCGACCGGCTGGCCCTCCACCCTGTCATAGGTTATCTTCTCCTGATCCTCACCCTCGGGGGACTTCTCATCTGGACATTCATTGTCGGGGCCTGGATCTCTGAACTCCTCACGGCGTTCCTCTCTGGTATCGCGCCGGTCCAGCCGCTTGTCAAAGGCTCTGTTACTGATGTTCTGTTCAACGGCGCCTGGACCGGATTTGTGGCAGCCATCACGCTGATCCTCCCCTACGTGATCCCGTTCTATCTCTTCCTTGCGATTGTTGAGGATTCGGGTTTTCTCACCCGCTTCTCCATGATGCTCGATCGCGGAATGCACAAGATGGGCCTGCATGGCAAGGCCATCATTCCCCTTGTCCTTGGCTTTGGCTGCACCGTCCCGGCCTGCCTGTCCTGCCGGATTATCGAGTCCCCCAAACAGAAGCTTCTTGCCGCATTTCTTGTTACGCTTGTTCCCTGTTCGGCCCGGACCATCGTCATCCTCGGGGTAGTTGCACTGTTTGTGAACATCTGGTGGGCACTCGCCCTTTACCTGATCGATTTCATCCTGATCATCATTCTCGGCCGTCTGGCTTTCCGCCTGCTTCCCGGGGAATCTGTCGGGATGATCATGGAGATGCCGGAATACCATGTTCCCTCCGCGCCTGTCGTGCTCGGCCAGACCTGGCAGCGGACCAGATCGCTCATCTGGATCGTTCTTCCCGCCTATATCATCGGCAGCATCGCGATCACTGCCGCATATGCAGCCGGATTTCTCGAACCGATCAATACGGTTCTTTCCCCGGTCACGGTCCTCCTTCTTGGCCTTCCGGTAATGACCGGTGTGGTGTTCGTTTTTGGTATCATACGAAAAGAGATGACCATCCTCGCTCTTGCAGCGCTCTTCGGAACAACGGTCTTCTCCACCGTCATGACACCGGTCCAGCTGATCGTATTTGGCCTCGTGGCCATGCTGTATGCCCCCTGCATCTCCACGATCTTTGCCCTGGTGCGGGAATTCGGCTGGAAACAGGCAGCCACCATCACGGCACTCGAAACCGCTCTTGCTATTGCACTGGGAGCGGTTGCGTTCCGGTTACTTGAATTATGTGTGTAAAAATGGTACCAGACCTGCGGATATCTGCGTCAACCCCCAAGAATTTTTACTTTAACCAGACAATAATGGAAGAGCGATGATCTACTGGCTTTACGGGCAGATGCTCATGCGGCAGCTCCATGACCTGCCGGGTCATGTGTGCTTCATGATCAGCGGGAAGGATCTGGCAGATGCGCCGGAAAAACTTTACATCATTACCCGGTGGTGCACCGAGATCTCTTTGGTTGTTGCAAAACAGAATCCATCCGTATTGTCCGGCCTTAAGGGTATCACGTTCCACATTGCTACCGATTCCCCTGCGCTGCTGGAGCCGTTTCTGGATGAAATCCGGAAGATATCCACGATCGCCCGTTTGAGCCTCCATATCGGTGAACGGGAGGAGGTTCTCGGCTCAGGTATGGATGTAGTTGTTGCCATCGGTAAGAGCGGGAGAGAAGAGATTACTGAATGTATCCGCCGGATGGCAGAGGATAATGTTCCTGCGGAAAATGTGGACGAGAAACTTCTTGAATCCTATCTCACGTTCAAATATACTCCCGATGTTGTAATCAAGAGCGGCGGCGATCACCTCACCGACTTCCTCATATGGCAGTCGGTCTATTCGGAACTCTTCTTCTCCGATGTTAACTGGAAATTCTTCCGGAAGGTGGATTTCCTCCGTATCCTGCGGGATTACCAGTCACGGATACGCCGGTTCGGCAGGTAAAAAAAAGGAATTATTTTATCCGGACATTCAGCCAGCAGGGAACCCCGTCCACGCTCTTCTCTGACAGGGCAAAGTGGTTTTTTAAGGTAAGGGTGAAGCGTCTTCGCTCGGGCACCGGGACTATCCGCATGGCGTGGCACCACCGGGTAAAGATGGAGTACATCTCGTCCTTGGAGATGCGGGCGTCATCGGGTTCCCCCCGGGTTACCTTTTCCGCAATGAATTGTTTTGTGGCATCATCTTTGCCCCGTTTCACGGCTGACGGCTTCTTTGCCTTTGCCGGGCTTTCAGGTACCCGGGCATCCGCTTTTTCCGGTTGCTGTCTGTTCCGGCGTTCTTCATGCGGCGGTTCCCCGGCAGGAGCCTTTGTAACCGGGACCGGGGATTTTTTCCTCGTCCGCAGCATGTTTCTGACCGCTGTGGGATCATTGGCATTGATCACCGGATGCAGGAGTGCGCGTGTTTCCGGTGAGATGGTAACCGGCGTTACCGGAGTAATGTCTGGTGCGACCACGACCGGCACCGGTGCCGTGTTTGCTCCGAGTATCTGCTGGCTGGGATCCATCCCGAGAAGTTCGGCGAGTGCCCGGTTGCAGGTGGTATCGATATCAATGTTCCCGCTCCTTGCTTTCTCGAATATGTCTGCCCGCAGGAGTATGGTTGTCCGGTGCCATGCGGCGCTATTGTCTGGTGTTTCCGTCATAACCACTCAGGAGTTGATCTCTACGTTGACAGAAATATAGTACCCGATTGATCCCGTGCTGTATTATTGAACGGATTCGGCCGCCCGTGCCGAGACCCGCTGGTCGTAGATACGGATGGCACGGAGGAGATCGATCTTCCTGAAAAGAGGCCAGTACGGGGCGCAGAAGTAAACTGCACATTCATGACCATTCGCAAGCCATGGCAGGAAATTGGATGTGCGGCAGTCATTCCCGGTCCGGATGATTAGATCGACCGGCGGGATACCCCTTCCCCCGTGGAGGTGTTCCTCCACCATATGAACATCGATCATGGCCGGGTCGGCATGGCTGGTCCTGATCTCGCTTAAGATCTCTTTTGCTGCAAGGAGGATCTCGTTCCTGCCCCCGTACGCGAGCGCGATGTTAAGGGTAAAACCGTTATAATCTTTGGTAGCCTCTTCCGCTGCCTCAACTGCCTCCCGCAGGTCATCCGGGAGCAGTGAACGGTCGCCCACCATCTGTACGCGGATCCTGAATTTTTTTACCCGTGTATCCTCAAGAACGCTCGTGAACTTCTCCTTGAAAAGGGCAAAGAGATGGGCTACCTCCTCCCTGTTCCGAGAGAAATTCTCCGTCGAGAATGTGTAGAGGGTGATATGCCGGATCCCGATCTCGTGGGCCCAGTCCAGCATCTCCTCGGTCCTGTCTGCACCAGCCCGGTGCCCGCTTGCCGTATCCAGACCTGCTTTTCTGGCATACCTCCGGTTCCCGTCCTGGATAATGGCGATATGGTTTGGTACATGCGAACACTGTATGCGGAGAATGCGCTCATAGAGGGGATCAATAACTGCGCGCAGGATCATACCGGTGTCATCTCCACGATCATCCCCCCATTCGGGTAACGTTCGATAACGTACTTGTTCCCTTTCATATCATCAGGATATTCCGTGAGGATCCACCATGGGAGTTCGATATGGTCACTGAAGATCTCAAAACTCCCCGGTTCGAGTTCCTCCCTGAGAAATGCCGCTGTGCTGCCGTCAGTGTCTTCCGGTTCTAGAACCCCGTATACAATGGTCCCGTCATCGGTAATCTCGTCGAACGGACGGGCAGTATTTCCCGCGATCCTTTTTAAGCGTTCGCGAAGCTGGACTGAGTCCTTGAATGCTGAAGAGCACCAGTGCACTTTCTCGTGCCGGCACAATTCATCGGCCCAGCCCCGTGCGCCTTCGATGGCATTGTGCAGCGTATCGGCAAGCTCGTACCCCCTCTCGCGCATGGCATAGGCGTTGGTATCCCCCCACTCGAGCTCGTTGATATTGAGGAAGTCCAGGTACGGTAATGCAGGTACCAGGTGTTCGAGCCCGGGAAGGGCCGGGACTTCAATCCCGATATCAAATCCCATGGCTTTTGCGTGCTGAGCGGAAACGATATACTCGGTTTCTAAAATTTTGTCCCAGCACTCGTGCGGGGGATGAAGCCGGATCTCGTCCACGAGTCCCTGCATTGCTGCAAGTTCCTCATCCGTCGGGGCCTTCGCTGTATAGAGATGTATCTGGTGTTCCGGCCCGAAATGGTCCTTGAGCAGCCGGCAGTACCGGGTCACCGTATCAAGGCAGAGGAGTGGTTCGCCCCCGGTCACTCCGGTGCCCAGCGCACTCATATTCTCTGCTTCTTCGATTATCTGGGCGGGGATATCGACAGGGCGATCATTGGCATATACCGTATCAGTTCCTTTCCGTTCGCTGGAGAGGGGGCAGTACCAGCAGGTGCGGTGGCATCGTCCCGTAACGAAGAGGACCAGTTTAGCGCCCTGGTGGCAGAGAATACAACCTCGGGAAAGTGTCATTTTTGTCTCCCCGGTCACCATGTGAACCGGACCGGGTTAAAAGTATCAGTATGTATTAGTTTCGTGGCTTCAAAACCCTTCTGAGAACGGCTCTCCCTCAGGACTGCACCCCTGTCTTTGCACATTCCCTATCACTCTAATATTTTGACCGGGAGAACAGACTCATGATTGCTGCAATTATCCGTGCCAGGAGGCCGGGGGATTCAGGCGCCCTGACCTGGGAGGAGCTCTTGACTGCAACCGGGCTCTCCTGGGTTTTTTGTGCCGGTTCTGTCCGTGATTTGCGGGTAATCCCGGATGATCCGGCTGCTTTTGGTGATCCCGTATCCGGTTCTTTTTGGGATGCCGGAACCTGTTGGACAGGTGGTAGTGGAGTCGTCCTCACCACCCCCCGTGGCTGCTCTTCCTGCCGTTCACGATTCCCTTGCGGGAGGACCGGGAACTGCGCCGGTATCGGGGAGGGGACCTCTTCTTCCGGCACGTTTTCCGGAATGGCTGTGTCAGGCTGCCGGGTATCGGGGATTATCGCTTCCATGGTATGGACAGGCCTCTTTCCCGGATCCGCATTCACGGGTTTTTCCGTTTTGTTTACATCATCCCTTTCCGGTTCATGCTGAACCAGATTTGCCGGGCCGGTGACTGATCGTTCTGAAGACTTCCTCTCGTTCTCATTAACCTGCCGGTTCTCTGCCTTTGCCGGTACAACCGTTTCCGTCTCCCCGGAAGGATTGCCGGGTATCCCCCTGATCTCACGTTGTGGGGCTGTTTCCGGTGCCGGTGGATCATCCCGTATGATTGCCGGCCCCGGGCTGAGGATATCGTCCTGGAGCATGCCGGATAATCGCGGTCCCTCTATCTGCTGAGCATCCTCTCCTGCGGCTTCGGAACTCATCGGGCCCGGGACTGCATCCGTCTCACCTCCGGCAGTAACCAGGGCCTCACCCCTCTGCTGGATCTCTTCTGCAAGGATCATGTTCTTCCGGATGCGGGTTCCGATGATCTCAATTGACCTTTGGATCTCCCTGAGGTGAGTGTCATTGCGTTCGGTACTGAGCTGCTGCTCCATGTTGGAACAGAGGCCACGGTCCACTTCAATACTGGTCATGAGCCGGGCATACTCTTCGATCTCTTCGGTCTGGAGGCCGGCCTGTTTCCAGAGTACAAGGCTCCTGCGGCTTGCTTCCTTCCTTGAGAGAACCTTTGCGATGGTATCCAGAAGGTTTCTCGGGCTTACGGGCTTTGTGATATATTCATCGATATACGGGTGATGAGTTTCGGCTTCGAAGGGGCTGATCTTTTTTGCCGAGAACATAATGACCGGGATATGGCGGGTTGCCGGGTTCTCGCGGATACGCAGAAGCGTCTCCCAGCCATCCATGGGTTCCATGAGAATGTCAAGGATGATGATATCCGGAGTCTCTTTTTTTAAGATTTCCAGGCACATCTCCCCGCCGGAAGAGATGATCGTGCGATAATCTCTCTTCAGGATTGACGAAAGGCCCTCGGTAATGAAACTGCTGTCATCTACTACAAGAACCGTTTGTGTCAATTCAATCTCTCGTTTATACTGGTTGTGGTTATTCCCAAAGACCGTGACAGCCCGGGATGCGCGAGTCTTCCTGTTTCATCCGGAGTCAGGTCCTTTAAACCGGTGATACCTTCCTGATGAGTTGACTGATCACGCCGGTGAGAAGATTGCCCTGCTGCAGTAGGACGGCAATATCATCAACGTTATTATATAATCTATTTCCATAACTCAAAATATTGTTGATACGTTCGCACCATCTCGTCCCATGCATTGTTATGTTCTGTCGTTTACCCCGCGATCTTTTTCTGATACCCGTCACGGTAAGTTTCATTCCACACCTGGCAACGGGGTTATCTGATGTAACGTCTCATCCCAGCGAGAACGTGCCGTACTTCCCGCCGCCGCCCGGATGCAGGGTCACCGTACCGTCCCGCAAAGCAGCGATGGCATCAGCCACTTTCGGGTGCACGGAACGGATCTCCGTAACGGGGATGTCGATGAGCACCGCGATCTCGTTGCCGAATGTTTCTATGAAGGAAGAATAGATCGCCCTGCACTTCTTCGTATTCGGTGAGGAGGCCCCTTCCATGGTCTGGATGATCTGGGCGAGCGGCAGGACATGGGCATACGGGGGGCGGGAGCGTGCCGTGCCGCCTTCTGAGAGTTCCTTTGCCCGGTCGGATACACCTTTTTTTATGATCCCGCCATCTGCCGGGCACCGCCACTGGTGCTGTTTTGCCTCTTTGAGTGAATACTGCGTGTAGCACCGGGTACAGGCAGTCCGGTTGTACTTCCCTTCTTCGGGGAAGAATCCCGCGTTCATCTCAATGGCACCCTTTCGGATTGCTGCAATCACCCCTTTTGCCGTTGGCTTCTCAAGCCGGATGCGGTTGAACTCCCTGCCGAGCTTGTCCGGGTACGGGCTGTGGGCGTCCGAGTTGGTGAGGAACGGGATATCGTAAAGGTCAGGGATCGCCGCACCATAGGAACTGTCCGCAGAGAGGCCCAGTTCGACAAAATCGATCTTCGCATCCCCGTAACATGCAGGGACACTGTCGAAGTAGGCGTACATGGCAGTCCACGGGGTGAACGCGTGGGCCGGGCCGATAAGGGCTCCTGCATCATGGGCTGCATGCGCAATCTCCTCTCCGCTCAGGTACACGTGTGGCCGGCCGCTCGTGATAAAACTCTTGCAGGTGCCTTCCAGCAGGTCGCGGAGCTGGGAAAACTGGGCAGGATCTTCAGCCAGGATCACGTGGTGCACCCGGTTTTTATCTTCGATCTCTCCCTGGGGGACGATTATTACTTTAAAATCGTTCTCAACATACGGCTCCCATCCTTTCATCCAGTCCGGCTGGAGGGCATCACCTGTACCGATGATTCGGATGCCCTTTGTGCCGCAGCCCCTGAGCAGCTCTATTGGCTGCATGAAGCGTGAGACGGCAATCGAGTACGGGGAATGGATGTGCAGGTCGGCAGTGGCGTGCATGGGTATGTACCGTTTCTATGTTGAGAGATATAAGGGGGGGCGATCAGGAGCCGGCCGGTGTCCCGGGCGGGATGTGCCGGACAGGATCCTTTACCATCGAATAGAAATCCATAAGTTCGATACATGTCTTTTGGCTATAAGAGACAGCAGGGGGACCAGGTATGGATAGCAGGAGTTACAATTTTGGCCGGGGGCTTCTCTGCGTCGCGGTCATTTTCAGCATGATGACAGCGCTTGGTGGCGTTGCAGCAGCCGAAGCCTCACAAAACCATGCAAAGACTCAGATCCTTGCGTATATCGTTGGCAGCGATCTTGAGAGCGACAGCGGGATGGCCACGGACGACCTCAAGGAGATCGTGAGTTCCATTGAGACTGCCGACCCGGCGAAACTCGATGTCGTGGTAGCGTTCGGGGGAGCAAAGAAAGATGGCTGGCACGGGATGCGGGTTGCCACCGGGGCGCAACTCAAGGAGGATGCAAAAGATGGTGTTTTCGGGAACTACCAGTACCTGTATTCCGACACCAGTGCAGACATGGGATCGGGATTAACGCTCTCCCGGTTCATCCAGGAGACCAGATCGTCCCGGACATCCGATCGGACAATCCTCATCATTGCGGATCATGGCAATTCCTATGACGGGATCGGGAATGACGAGGTTACCGGCAACCAGCTGAAGATGGGCGATATCGACAGTGCACTGAGCGGATCGGGGATCCGGTACGAACCGATTATGTTCGACGCATGTCTCATGGCCTCGGTCGAAGTGGGCAAGACCGTCCAGCCCTATACCGGCGTGATGCTTGGGTCCGAGGAGATCCAGCGGGGAAGTTATGAATACTCTGCAATTATCGACCCCCTCCTTGAAAACCCCGATACCGACGCCCAGACGATAATGAAGAAGGTCAGTGATACCTATATCGACCGGAAAGGATCGGCAAAGAGCGCCGGGAAAGTTAAGACCATGGCGATCATCGATGTGAGCAAAATGCCGCAAATCCGTGACAGTCTTGACGAGCTGGGTGCAAAGCTGGTCCCCATCGCTGAGACCGACCAGGGTCTCCACGACCTGAAGAGTGCCTATAACGATGCCGTACGCCTCGGGGTAACCGGCGGGGGAAAACCAACCTCCGTCGATCTTGTCACCCTCCTGCAGAATATCGAAACAAAGAGGCCGGAACTCTCTCCCGAAGTGCAGAAGACCATCGGGCTTGTAAAAAGTGCGGTTATTTACGAACGGCATAATGAATACAGCCCGGTCGTGTACGGGATATCGATAGCAACGCCGGATGCAATGGATCTCGCCAAGTACCATTCCTACGGGGATGCCGTCAAAGTCGGTCCCCACTGGGATGAATTCTTCACAAAGATGATCGAGGTATCGCAGAAGAGCGAGCCGGATGCGTCCTCCACTGCAAAAGCTGTGGTCGCGGAACAACCTGCTGCACTGTCATCCGGCAATGATGACGAGTCCGCCTCATCGGATAAAATGAAGACGGATATCGACAAGAAATCCGTTTCTCTTGGCCGGCTCCGGTTCACCGGGAAAGGAAACGGAACCTATGACCTCAATGATCCCTACCATGCCGCAAGTGTGTATGCCGTTTATTACCTTGTCAATGGTTCCCATGCACTTGAGATAGGGGCAGTTCCCGTGAACGCCGGTACTGACCGGCTGTACAAAATCCCCGCATGGGACGGGCGGTGGTACTACTTCCCGGAAAAACCCGCAGCCCCGGGATCGCTCTGGGACCAGATCCTGAACCTCTTTGCGGGCACTGAGAAAAAGACGGCGCCTTTCTTTGTTGATATGCAATACGATGACATTACCGCAGGTGGTTTTGACGAGTATAATTCATGGATCCGGATGCAGGAGAGCGGAGAGATAACTGATGCAACGCTGGTCACCTATGTCAGGGGCAACCAGAGCAGTATCGAGACAATCCTCACACCCTACTCGACGACAAAGGACGGCAGCGAATTATTCAGCAGGGGCGTTGACCATTTCGGGAACGGGACACTCGTCACGAGTTATACTACCGGGTTTGACCTGAAAACCAGGACCCCGGGAGAATTTACGCTCTCCACGTGCACTGCCTCACCGGATATGACAATGAAATATACCCTGTTACCTGACGGGACCTATGCAGCAGGTCTCCTGGCATACTATGACGAGGATAACGAGGTCGTCGCAGACGGGTTCAGGATAATCACTATCAGGAACGGAGCCATAGTATCATCCACAACCGGATACCCCGCTCCCGGACTAACATGACAGGATATAAACCCCCTTCAGGGAAACGTTTCCCCATCCCCCTATCCCCTTCATTTTTCCTCCGGTAATCCGGAAGCAGGTTTTTTCTGGCAGGTCCACCGGTATTGTAAAAAAGTTTTTTTATTGTTACTGCTGCCGGTGAAGACGTTTCTGTGCCATTCAGTCATATTTCCGGAACAGTGCCGGGTTCTGCCTGCGGATCCACCAGCGCCGGATGACCAGGATAATGCCGATTAAAACTACGATACCGGCAATGATCGCGACAATTGTCATGATGGAGAACTGCGGCTGGGACTGCACCGGTGCAGGAACGGGAGTTGCCGTGGGGATGACCGGTGCCGTGGTGTGAATCACCGCAGCCGGGGTGGGGGTCTCCCAGGAATAGGTAGCCCGGGTTGGGACCGAAGCAGCAGCGGTTTTCACAAATACCGCAAAGAGGGTGAAATGTTTGGTGGAACCGGTGATCGTGCGGGTGGTGCGATCAATGGTAGTCGGTATGGCAGCCCATGTTTTGGTTTGTGTATTGTAATACTGGATGGTAATATCCTCCGCCTTTCCTCCTGCACGGGCGACCGCATCATCCCACTGGGCCCTTGTCATGGTGAATGAGATCGTTACCGGCTGGCTGAACGTCGCCCCGGACGGGGTACATTCAACGCCCAGACCTCCCGCCGTGAACGCGGTTCCTTCCGGAAGGGCAGCACCCGCGGTAATCTTATCGACCGCGTCCACTGAGAGCGGTGTTACGGTAACTTCACTTATCGGAGTTCCTGCTGCCGTGAGCGACTTCGTTGACTGGGGTATGGAAACCTCGACGTCAATCGGGGAGGCCGTCGTTGTCTCGACCGTATAGGGGGCAAGGGTCTGGCCAAGCTCATTGGTCTTGAGGGATACGCTCGCCTGCCCGGAGGCGCCGGCCTCTTTACCCACCAGACCCGTCTCGTCCTCATCAATATCATCACCGCCATAGGGTGGTGGTGTGGGAGTTGGTGTCGGAACCACGGCTACGGAAAATCCACGGGAGAGGGTGGAGAACCTGCTGTTGACATTGGTCACTACCACATCCCAGGTTCCGAGGGGAGCACCGGTCAGGTTGAAAGAACCGGTAATGCCGGTTGACGGGGATACTAAAATGCCGGTTGCGGGAATGGAATCCACGGCCACTACCTCGAGGGCATCATTACCATAGGATGTGACATAGGCGAGAGACCGGTATAATGCAACGCTGGTCGGGGAATCGAGGTATGTCCCGGCAGTCCTGTTCGAAATCCCTGCTTTGTATACCGGTGCAGCAGGATCAGAAACATCGATGATGTCGAGAGTGCTGCCCGTGTTGCTCGCAACATAGGCATATTTCCAGTCAGAAGAGATTATGGCATCGACCGGCCCGTTCAGATACGCGTCCCCTGCGGTTTTTGCGAGACTTCCCCGGTGAACCGGCGCGGACTGGTTGCTGATGTCGACAATCTCCAGCGCGTCATTTCCCTTGCTGGTGACAAATGCATTATACCCGGCAACGGTCACGCTCTGCGGTTCACTCAACAGTGCACCGCCGACGCCGTTTGACACGCTTCCCATATGGGTGGGAGCAGCAGGATTGGTGATATTCACGATCTCAAGGGCGTTGCTCCCGGAACTGGCTACATACGCATACGGGTAATCATCGGTAAGCTCAAGATCATACGGGGTGTCCAGGAGCGCCCCGCCCACGCCGTTCGCGAGACTTGCATAATGCACGGGAGCTGCGGGGTTGGCTGTGTTCAGGATCTCAAGGGCATTGCTGTTTGAACTGGCAACATATGTCAGATTCCCGGAAACAGCTACTCTCTGCGGTCCCATGAGGAGAGCCCCTCCGGTCCCGTGGGAGATCCTGCCCTTATAAACGGGTGCCGAAGGTTTGGAAATGTCAATGATCTCGATGGCATTACTACGGAAACTGGCAACATAGGCATATTTGCCGGATACAGCCACATCCACGGGACCGTCCAGAAGCGCTCCGCTGGTCCCGTTGACAATAATGCCTTCATGTACCGGGATAAAGGGATTGGTCAGGTTCACGATCTCAAGGGAATTGGTTGCCTTGCCGGTGATATACGCGTAATTGCCGGAAATAGTAACCCTGAATGGGTCGCCGAGGAGCGCCACGCCGGTACCGTTCAGGAGACTCCCGCCATGCCGGGGAGAGATACTCGCCGACTTCAGCATCAGGTCTGCACTGCTTGCAATATTCGTTCCTGAAATGTCCGTCTTGGTGACGGTTCCGGGTTGGCCGGTCGTGGGCGAGATACCGCTGACTACCGGATCGGTCTTCCAGGTGGTGTTGAAGACCCAGAACTGCTGCATCTGCCAGTCGTTATTACTGAATGAGGCATTATAATCCATCCACATCTTGAGCCTGTACTGGCCTCTGGGATTACTTGCGTTGGTGCCCCAGCTGTTCTGGACAATCCAGTACTGGTTGGTTTTGCTGGAATCGGTCTTATTGTATCCAATCAGGATCATGGCATGGCCACTGCCCTCATTGGGAGTGTCGTTATAATATGACTGGTTATAAGCATCCATGTCCCAGAAGACATTCGGCTGATTTGCCCAGAAGTTATCCGAGAATTGATCCCAGGCCGTCCTGTTGGGCAGGTACATCGTGTAGTAAACAACCTTCCCGTCAACCAGTGAACGGGTGATGTTCTCGACTGCGGCAGTCTGGTTTGAATACGGCTCAGCCACTGCCCTTTCCGGATCGATACGTTCCAGCCCGACATTCGGTGTTGTTGTTATGAGGTTCTTTGGCAGCGTTGTCTGGTTATAATCCATGGGTTCCTTTACACCGCCATCCTTGTACGAAGCATTGTAGTTGTTCCAGGGAACTACAAACGGCCCGCCCGGGTATGACTGGTTCACACCGGTGTTGTAAATATCGGCAAATGTATAGGGAAATCCCCCGGTGCAGGCCCATAAATGAGGCTTTATCATGTTGATGTTCCCGTTCATGTAATTGGAATTGAAAAACTGGATGGATATCGGGGTGGAGGTGCCGGTGGATTTATACAGGGTCTGGGCGAGCGTGCCCGTTCCTGCCCACACCCAGCAGTTCCCGCAGTCGCCCTGGTTCCAGTCGCTGAATGATGTCTTGGGAACCTCGTTCGTTAAGGACGACGGGGCAGCCGCTATCGATGACACGGGTTTATAAGGCGACACATTATCATAGGCCATGAACTCTGCTTCGATCTCCTCCTTTGTCTGGTTCATGCGGGTATCCGTGTCGTCAGCTGCAACCGGGTGCAGGATACAGATCAGGATTGCCAGGCAGAAGAGAACAACCGCCAGGAGTCTGGTTAGAGAATGGTGCTGCATAATCTCCCTCGATATTCAGAGAATAGCAGATCTATCCCTGCCATGTGGGATATCAGTTTCGATTTTACAGGAACTGTTCCGGGAGACAGCATCAGTTTTCTTAAAAACCGTCAGCATTTTTTGGTCTTTCCGTACTATTCCAGAAAAATGGAGAGTATCCGGCAATAACTGCCGGCCAGCACGGATCTTAACGTATCAGTCATACTTCCGGAACAGTGCCGGGTTTTGTCTCCGGATCCACCAGCGCCTGGCAAGCAGGATAATGCCGATCAAGACCCCGATACCTGCGACGATGGCAATTATCGTCACAACCGGGAGCGAAGGCCGGGTTTGCACGGGAGCGGGAACCGGAGTTGCCGTGGTAACAACCGTTGCCGGGGTATGACTCACCGCAGCCGGGGTGGGTGTCTCCCAGGAATAGGTAGCCCGGGTCGGGGCAGAGGCAGTTGCGGCAGTTTTTATGAAGACCGCAAAGAGGGTGAAATGGTTCGTTGTGGCGGTTACATGGCGGGTGGTACGGTCAACTGTTGTCGGGAGGGATACCCATGCTTTTGTCTGGGTATCGTAATACTGGATGGTAATATCCTCAGCCTTTCCTCCCGCCTGGAGAAGCGCTGCATCCCACTGGGCCCCGGTCATGCTGAAGGTGATCGTGACCGGCTGACTGAAGGTTGCCCCGGCCGGTGAGCACTCGACGCCAAAACCCCCTGCTGCAAAGACTGAACCTTCCGGAGGTGTGGTGCTGGCAGTGATACCGGCAACTGCTTCCTGCGATACCGGCGTCACCGTTACTTCGCTGATCGGGACCCCTGCTGCCGTGAGCGACTTTGTTGACTGGGGGATAGATACTGCTACATCGATCGGTGATGCAGTTGTTGTCTCGACCGTAAATGGGGCAAGGGTCTGGCCGAGGGAATTTGTCTTGAGGGATACGCTTGCCTGTCCGGGAAGTGCTGTCGCGGTTTTACCCTGCACCACCGCAGAGGGTTTCGAGGAGTCTCCCCCGTATGGCGGAGGCGTGGGAGTTGGCGGTGGCGGGACAGCGGTTATCGTAAAACCGTTCGACAGGGTGGCAAACCGGCCGTTCACGTTGGTCACCATAACGTTCCAGTTCCCGGCCGGGGCACCGTTGAGGTTGAATACCGATGTTATCTTCCCTGAGGAGGCCACGGAGATATCCGTTGCAGGGATACCATCGAGTGCCACGACCTCGAGAGCGTTCCGGCCTTCGGAGGTGACATATGCAAGGGAACGTGAGAGTGCAACGCTGCGGGGCTGCTTCAGGAGGGCCCCGCCTGTCCCGTCCGCAAGGCTGGAGACATATACGGGTGCAGCGGGGTTGGAGATATCGATGATGTCGAGAGTCCCTCCGCCGTAACTGGCAACATACGCATACTTCCCGTCTGAAGAGATTGTGAGATCGTACGGGCCGTTCAGGTACGAGCCATCGGCCGGCCTTACCAGGCTTCCCCGGTGAACCGGGGCCGAGCTGTTACTGATGTCGATGATCTCCAGTGCATTGCTTGTGTAACTGGCGATGAAGGCATTATACCCGGCAACCCTGACGCCACGCGGCCCATCCAGATATACACTCCCGCCATTTCCTATGTAGGATTCCCAGTACGGGTTGGTCAGGTTGGAGATATCGATGATCGTCAGGGTATTGCTATCCATGCTCGTAACATACGCATACGGATAATTCGGGACGATATCGACACTGAACGGGCTTTTCAGGGACAATCCCTGGACGCCATCCGATACATTGGCCTTGTGTACCGGCGCTGAGGGGTTGGATACATCCACGATCTCGAGAGCATTGCTTCCTGCACTGGCAACATAGGCATAATTCCCGACTACCTTGACGCTCATCGGGGCCTGGAGCTGCGCCCCGCCGGTTCCGTTCACGATATTGCCTTTATGGACCGGCGCTGAGGGGTTGGATATATCAACGATCTCGAGGGCATTGTCATTGTAACTGGCAACATAGGCATACTTACCGGATACATCGACAGCGATGGGGTTGGTTAAAAGGGCCCCGCCATCCCCGTTGCCGATCCGGCTCTCATGGACGGGAAGCATGGGATCTTTCAGGTTCACTATCTCAAGGGCGCTGTTGTTGTAACTGGCAATATAGGCATAGTTCCCGACAACCTTGACGCTCATCGGGGCCTCAAG
Source organism: uncultured Methanoregula sp. (assembly GCF_963678795.1). Taxonomy (NCBI): domain Archaea; kingdom Methanobacteriati; phylum Methanobacteriota; class Methanomicrobia; order Methanomicrobiales; family Methanoregulaceae; genus Methanoregula; species uncultured Methanoregula sp. The sequence continues at coordinate 444,706 of NZ_OY787453.1, forward strand.
GTTTGCGCCGCCTGTCCCGTTCGTCAGGCTTCCTGCATGCCTCGGGCTTGGGCTGCCTGATTTCAGCATCACCTCCGCCCCGTCGGAGAATTTCGATCCTGCGAGGCTGGTTATCGCCACGCTGCCCGTATTCTGCCCGGTCGATGGGGTGATGCTGCTGACCGTTGGATCGGTCTTCCAGGAAGTGTTGAAGACCCAGAACTCCTGCGTCTGCCAATTGGTATTATTGAATGTGGCATTGTAATCCATCCACATCTTGAGTTTATACTGGCCTTTTGTCCGGTTCGCACTGGTACCCCAGCTGTTCTGGACGATCCAGTAATGGTTCGCTGGATTGGCGTCGGTCTTGTTGTATCCTATCAGGATCATGGCGTGACCACTGCCTTCATTCGGGGATTCATTGTAGAACGTCTGGTTGAACTGGTCCATGTCCCAGATGTCATCGGGCTGCCAGTACCAGAAGGAATTGAAATCATCGAATCCTGTCGCATTCGGCCAGTTCATGGCATAGTAGATGACTTTGCCGTCCATCAGTGCCAGGGTGATATTCTCCACGGCAGCGGTCCGGTTCGATGGCGGGTTTGCCAGAACACGTTCTGCCTCCATCCGGTCCACCCCGATGTTCGGTGTAATGGTCATGAGGTTTTTCGGGAGAGAAGTTTCTGTTGTCTCATTCCCCTCTACATTGGCATCCTTGTATGAGGCATTGTAGTTGCTCCAGGGAACCACAAACGGCCCGCCCGCGTACGACTGGTTCAGACCGGTGCTGTAAATATTGGCAAACGTCGTGGCAAAACCCCCGGTGCAGGCCCATTTATGGGGCTTTGCCATGTACATGTTCCCGTTCATGTAATTGGAGTTAAAGAACTGGATGGATAACGGGGTGGCAGTCCCGGTGGATTTATACAGGGCCTGGGAGATCGCACCGGTGCATGCCCAGACCCAGCAGTTCCCGCACCTGCCCTGGTTCCAGTCACCATACGACGTCTTGGGGAATTCATTGGTCAGGGAAAGGGGGGCATCCCCTATTTGCGATACGGCGTCATAGACCGATGCATTTTCATAGACAAGGTCTTCTTCCGCTAACTCCTCGTACGAGAGATCCATGTGGCCTTCATCCGTAACGGCTGCTGCCGGATGCAGGATACAGATCAGGATTGCCATACAGAAGGTGACGATTATCAGGGTTCTGGTAAGAGAATGGTGCTGCATTATCATCCTCGATGTTCGGAGAATAGCAAGACTTTTCCCGCACGAGGGATATGATTTTCGCTTCTCTTCATCGGAATTTGAGAAAAATTCCCATTCTGCCGGAATACCGGCCGGGGTATGTGGGTATACTACTAAAAACCGTAACGGGGGGCAGGCAGTCCCGTGGCGGGCCCGCCGGCAGGACCGGTTTTTTTCATCGATGGAAAATGGGTGCACCCGGATCTACCGATAATCATTGTTTCCGGCAGGAATACAACCGTGCCATTATTCTATATTGGTGAGCCGCCCTTTCAGTTCCCCGGCACCTTCTTTTCTCGCAACCATCAGTGCCGAGATGACGGCATCCGAGAAGACGAGCGCAACGGTCTCAAACAACGTACCCAGCGGGGCAAACGCTGATGCTGTTGACCGGTATTGCCCCGTCATCTGCCGTTCCTCGAACGTGGCCGTGTCTTTACGGTAATACCCGGTGAGATCGCCGAGGTTCACCACGCAGTCTGCGTTCCGGCTCATTGTCGAGTCTGCTGATGCAGTTACCAGGCAGACGCTTCCCCCCAGATCCTTGACCGTGTTGCAGAACGTAGCCATGATATGCGTCTCACCCGACCCTGAAAATACGACCAGGATGTCGCCTTTCTGGAGGGCAGGAGTGATAGTCTCCCCGACAACGTAGACATCAAATCCCAAATGAAGCAGCCGCATGGCGAACGCCCGGGCTATGATCCCGGACCGGCCCGCCCCGGCTACATAGATCCGTTTTGCCGCCAGTATCCGGTGAAAGAATGCCGAGGTCTCGGCCTTATCGATCAGAACAGACGTCTTTTTGATTGATTCTGCCATCTGTTCCATGAAGCGTGGAATATCCAGGAATTCTTCGGTCATTGGTATGCAGGGATGTATAGCCCGATCCGTAATGAGGATGTCGATGCCATGGCTGCCGGGGAATTTTCATGAGTGCAGGGGGGTCGGGCAGGTTTTTTTGCTTTCCGGTCCCCCTTCACGGCCAGAGAATTTACCCATATATTTCCGGCATCTTCACAGCGGCAATAATTTGCCGTGGATTTACCGGAAGCTTCCATCTGGCCCGACCGCTGCATACATTGTACACCATGCGACCCCCCACCCCCCTCCTGAAAAAATGAAGCAATTTCCAGGCAAAATAACAACGGAGATTCACGTTGGAATGGCAACCCTGTTTTGCAGGGGGTCAGGCAGTGTACAAATACGTATCCGACGATTCTGCGGGTAGAGGCGGTACGGTTGTCCGGGAGATCGGGGCACCAGCCGGTCAGGGAACCTGAATGTGAACATAGGGCTTTCCGCCATATTAAAAAAGAGTGAGATAACCGGGACGGTGAATAAATGCCAGCTTACCCGATATACGAGAGCTCTTCGTCTTTCTGGAGTTTCTCGCCCTCGACAAGCCCCTCGATGACCTTCTCCATCTCGGATGCACGCTCGTTGAGCCGTGTGGGGTCGACCGGTACTTCGATAAGTTTCGAGAGGGTTGCAAGAACGGAGGCTGCGGCCATGGGGTCCACGAGATATCCGCTCGTCTCGCCCATCAGGCAGACCGCATCGATCCCGCGCCCGGCCGAGAGACCGAGCATCAGGCCGGCTGCCCCGATGATCCCTCCCCCGGGTTCATCGCGGTCGAAACGGACACCGGCTGCTTCAAGATCGGGACGGAGCTCAGCCCGGTTCATGGCACCCAGCACGCGGGGTTCGTTCACGAGATGGCCCACGCCAAACCCGCCAAGCGTGTAGATCCGCTTTACTTTCAGTTCTTCGGCAATCTCGCAGTATGCATCCGCCAGCAGGTAATGCCCCTCGTTCGAAGTGCTCTGGTGGTCCCCGACCAGGAAAACGATGTTCTTTCCATCGCCCTGGTACAGGAAGAGCTCGTTTCTTGCGAGCCGCACAAAGCCGGATTCATCCAGGATGACCTGGGGGGGAAGGTAGATCGAGTGAAGCTCGCCTATCTTCTCTGCCCCGAGCATGTGGATCATATACTCGGCCACGAGCTTGCCTACCTGGCCGATACCGGGAAGTCCCTCTATCAGAATGGGATCGACCAGTGTCTTCTCTTTGAAACTGTCGAAATACCGGATTGTTATATCCTCAATCATGCTTTGCCATCCTCCGGTATTTCCCGTATTTGTCTTCAGGAGAGAACCGTGCCGGGTGGGCTACTGTTGTCGGCCTGCCGCAGACCGGGCAGGTGGGAGAAAGAGTATAGGTATGATCTGCTGTGCAGTGACGGATTCGCCCGCTCATCAGCTCTTCCCGGACTTTGGCTTCTTGACGAGCTTGCCTTCACCGCCGGCCTTCTCGACAACGGCGATAGCGGCATTTGCTGCCTTCTCGATAGCCTTCTCGGCCTTCTTGTAATCAGGGGCAATGACCTTTATGCGGTAGGTGGGTGCACCGATATAGAGGAGCTCGATTGCGACCCCGGCAATCTTCTGGTCGGCACCCGCTTTCTTGAGGGCGTTTTTGATGACCGTGATGCCGTCTGGCTCCGTGCAGGTCAGGTGCAGGTGCCCGGTCACTTCCACGTGAGGGACCTTCACACTCTCCTGTGCAACTTTCAGGAGGATCTCGGTGATCTTCTTTGAGAAGCCGAGTTTCTTGAGCGTAGTCTCGGGCTCGATCACGATATCTTCAAAGACCGGGTAAAACGCCCCGTACTTCTTGAAAATAACGTCCTCGATCTCCACAGCGGATTCACCCGTCTGTTCGGCAACGAACCCGAGCCATTTCTGGGCTTTGGATTCGTTCTTCCACTCGCGGATCTTCTCGCGGCGCTGGTGCTCGTTAACGTCCTTTAAGGAAAGATCAATATGGCCACGGCTCCGGTCGACGTTGAGAACCTTGCAGACGATCTTCTGGCCCTCCCGGATGTGGTCACGGATGTACTTGATCCAGCCCGTTGCAATCTCAGAGATGGGGATGAGCCCCTGGCGGCCACCATACTCATCCAGCGAAACGAACGCTACGAAATCCTTGACGTTCTCGACTGTGCAGACGACAAGTTCTGATTCCTGTGGCCACTCTCTGTCCTGCATGGGAGGTCTCACTTGAGCTCTGAGACGATCTCAGCCTTGAAGTTTGCCTTGCCGCCGGTGGGGGTTGCAAGGTCGTGCCCGCAGACAACGCACTTGACAACCGTGCTTGCTTTCTCAAAGACTGTCTGTTCATTCTCACAGTCTGGACACTTTACTTTGTAGAATTTACTCCGGTTTTCCCGAATCTGGCTTACCATGCTTGCTCACTCCGTCAGCTCAAACTTTGCGACACGGTAACCCTTGCGCAGGTGCGCCTTTTTGCAGGTAACACAGCGGTACCGGACGTTGATCTTCTTCGTCGGCTTGTCGCCGCCGGGCACCTTGGAAAATTTACCCATGTTGCCTACTTTGCCTCTCCGTGCCTTCTGGCGGTCAATCCAGTGGAGGCCCGTGGTTTTGCCTTTCTTTACCTTCTCGACCTCGTGTACCTGGTGGGTCCGGCAGAAAGGACAATAGGTTGTGAATTTCGCTGGCATTTTCATAAAATTTTCACCGATAATGTTGATATCGAATACCAATATTATTTGCAAAGATTGATATTTAAGACTATGTTGCGCTCGGATAGGACCGCAGCATTCCGCTCAGGAAGCGTCACTATATCTCCCTTTGAGAGGGTATAAATCCTCCCATCAACTCCCATGAACGATTCCATGTCCGAAAGAACCCGGACAAGGGCGCAGGGGTGGGTGAGGGGAGCATCTGCTCTTATGGGTTCGGGAGAAGGCCCGGCCTGTTCCTCATCCATGAACAGCGCGGGTTCACCGGACTCCTCGTCCTCTGCTTCCGGGGTTACGGCCGGATGCGCGTGCACTGCGTGCGGGAGCAGCGGGGCATTTTTCAGGAGTATGTCCTGGCTCTGTTCGATGCTTGTGGTAATCTCCTCGAACATCGCCTTCTCGGCCGGGATCATCCGTTTCACCTCTTCGCGGTCGTAATAGTTCCCTTCCGCGTGCATGATGGTGAGCGCGATGATCTTGCGGGACCGGATGGCAAAAAGGTCCTGAAGGGTCTGCCGGATCGCAAGGGTCTCATCGATATGGGCACGGGCATCGTCGGAGAACGGGTCCTCGAACTCGTACACCTTTTTTGTTATCGCTGACAGTTCCCGGTGACCTTTTTCGAAGATGTCCGGGGCTACTGATGTAAGCCTCCCCGTTTCCCGCTCGGAGAGGAGGATGCTGCGCAGGTCGTCAAGTATCATGGTCTGCCTGAATTAAGCGATCTCCGCCATGCCGCGGCAGCAGAGGAATACCGCCACTGCTTCCGGTACTGTAGTGATGCCTTTTTGGAGCTCATAAGTACTTCCGAGCATCGGCATCTTCATGGAGAATTTAAGGTCCACCCGGACATCCCGTGTGCCAAAGACCACTGCGTCCACGAGAGGATCGAAGTCTGCAAGATCGCGGAGCTCGAGAGGCTGGACCCGCATGCCGCTGCCGCCATGGAGGGATGTCGGCATACGGATCAGCCGTTTTGTGTCGGTCGTGACCGGTTCATCGGCAAGGGCGGCCCGGGTAAGCAGGCGTTTTCTGAACTCCCCCTCGGGCTGGCTGACGAGTGCCTGGAGAACCCGGTTCCTGAAGATCATGCCGGTCGGCCGCTTTTCAATATCACCTGCAATCTCCCCGTGTTTTTTTAAGAACGTTCCCGCCGACTCTTTTCCTATCCCTTCGAGAGACGTGAGGAATGTCAGGGCTTCGTCTTCCGGCAGGCTTCCGATCCATCGGATCGTCTCAAGGAGCGCCTCACGGTAGCGTTTTGGCCACCCTGGTAACTGCGGGGTTTTACCCGAGAGCATGGCAGAGGGATCGATCCCGATCCCGCAGACGTAATCGATCAGTTCCCGGCGCTCGGCGCTGCCCCACCCCCGGAACGCGATGTCCTTGACATGGACATGGTACCCGCGTCCCCCCGAGAATACGAGTTCGAGCGTCTTTGGATCCATCCCGAATTCATCGGTGAGCATGGAAAGAAGTTTCTGCACCTCTTCCTTGACCCGGGCCAGCATCTGGTCGTACGGACCCCGCACGATATGGTCGGCATCGAGATCAAAGATGAGATCGGCCCCGAGCCAGTGCTTCTCCGCCATTGTCCCGGCATCCGGCTTCTCGTAATACGCTGTCGAGTAGTAAGTGTGCTGGGGGATGAGGTTCCGGATGTAATCCCCGAGTTCGTCCCGGCTGGAAAAACCCACATGGCGCCGCATGCGCATATCCGTGGAACCTGCCTGGAAGAGGACAAAACCCCATTCGCGCTGCTCAAGCGATGAGGGTGCCGGGAGAACCGCCTTCCGGTAATACTCGGTAAATCGCTGGCGGAGGAATTCGGTTGTGGCCGGGTTCATACGAGCTCCCTGATCATATAAGGCCCTCTGCGTTCATAACCCATCTTACGATAATAGGGGCGCACGCCGATGCCGCTCATGATCGCGAGCCGGTCAAAGCCGGCATCTCTTGCGGTCTCTTCAGCCCGCCCGATCAGCACACGCCCGTAACTGCGGTGCTGCCACTCCTCGGATTCCGCATCTTTCCCGACTGAGACAAGGCTGCCGTACACGTGGAGTTCCCGCAGGAGCGCAGCACCTTCAAGTTCCGGCCTGAAGACCGATGACGGGAACCTGAGCCTTGTGAACCCGATGAGCGAATCACCCGAAACGGCCGAGATGAAATGTTCTGTTCCCCCGCAGGCCTCATACTTCAGGACCTGCAGTTCTGATTCAACTACGGATGGCAGCCTCCCGATCTCACGGCAGCGGATGCAGCGGCAGTGCCGCCCTGTTGCCTTGAGCCGGTTCTGGGCCAGCTGCCGGAAGTTGGAGTGCCGTGAACCGGCAACGATCAGTTTTGCCGGGATGTCCCGCTGGATCCGCTGGAGCCGGGTGAATTCCGGGATCAGGGACTTGGCATACGCGATGAGATCCACCAGTTCGTCCTCGTTATAGGGTGAATAGATCCCCCGTTCCCAGTGCTCCTCGATCTCGGAGCCCGGGGTGACGAGCGTCGGGTAAATCTTGAGGAAATCAGGTTTGAACCGGGGATCTGCAAAGATCGTCTCGAACATCCGTCGGTCAGATTCGATCGTCGAATGCGGGAGGTTGGGCATCATGTGAAACCCGACCTTGAGGCCGGCATCCCGTAGGAGGGTGTTTGCCTCCACGGTGTCTGCGACCGTGCATCCCCGACGGTTGTACGAGAGGATCTCGTCGTCCACATGCTGGACGCCGAGTTCGACCTTGGTCACGCCGAGGTCAAGCATCCGTTCGATGTGCTCCCGCCGGCACCAGTCCGGCCGGGTCTCAAAGGTTATTGCAATGCAGCGGATGGAAGATGTCTCGTTTCCAGCCTCGACTTCGGTGACCGGAAGCGGGGTGGGGGAGGGAGCGCCTCCCGGGTAGGTGTTCATCGCCTCGATGCAGCGCGAGACAAACTCTTCCTGGTACTCTTCCGGTCTCGCGGTCATCGTCCCGCCCATCACGATCAGCTCCACCTTGTCCACGCGGTGGCCGAGGATCTCGAACTGTTCGAGCCTTGCATGCACCTGACGGAACGGGTCGAATTCGTGCTCCCGCGCCCGTTTCGCTGCTGGTTCTTCCCCCGTATAACTCTGGGGGGAATGGAACGGGTGATCGGGACCCCCGGGGCAGGGCAGGCACTTGCCATGCGGGCAGGGGTACGGTGAGGTCATCACGGCTACCGGTGCAACTCCCGACAGGGTCCGGGTCGGCTTGACCATCAGGATCTTCCTTAAGACCTCCCGCTCCTCCGGTCCGGCAGCTGCAAGGATTGCAGAATTTTTCGGTACCGCAGACAACCCGTACTTCCGGCAGATATCTATCTTGACCGCAACGATCGCTGCGTCACCGGGCGGAAGGCTGAGGATGCGGGAGATGATCTCCCGGAATGCCAGCGCTTCATCCATAACGATTAATGTTCGGCTGCAACTTTGGGGGATGCAGGTTCAGAAGAGTAGTTCACCACGGGAATGGAATGTCCGTGGATATGGGTTACAATCTCGTCACCAAGGGTGAGGAGAGCGTCTTTGTGGGCTTTCTTGTCCTTATGGATATGGACAGGTGAAATTTCAAGGGAATTGTACCGTTCAGTTCCTACTTCTTCGTTGGTGATGCCTTCGTAATACTTTTTGATGTGGATCATCAGCATATGTAAATGCAGTAGCTCTTCCTTTTGCACACTATCACCTTCTCTAAACTGATCCTTTTTTTTATGGTGCAGATATACCTTATTGGTGAGATTTATAACAGGTCAGATGCGGCACGTGGGATCTCTTGTTGCGCTCGCAATTGGCGATTCTTTGGGTGCGCCTTTGGAAGGATCTCCTCATTTCGGGCCCTGGATGACAGAAATGCGTCCCGGTGGGCGTCATTTCCGGATAAAAGGTGAGGTGACCGATGACACGCTGCAGGCCGTTGCTGTCGCGGAATCGCTTGGTGCATGCAGGGGCTTTGACCAAAAAGACCTTATATCGCGTCTTATTTCCGGGTACAAAAAACGACCTGAATGGTACGGCCCGACTTCATCAATGTTCTTTTCTCTGGTGCAGTCCGGGACCCTGCCGCACCTGGCCGCACGACTTGTCCACAAACGGCGTGGCAGCAGCCGGTCCAACGGGAGCGTTATGAGGGGGTTCCCCGTGGGAATCTTCTACCCTGCAACCCGGGTTTATGAAATGAGTCTTGCCTGCTCCCGGGTCACGCACGTTGACCCGGTCGCGGGCCACTGTTCAGGGTTCCTCAATACGATGGTCAGCGACATGTGCCGGGGCATCCCGCGGAAAACAGCGTTCCGGCATGCCCGGGCGCTCTGTACAGATATTGAAGTGCATGCGGTGCTTGGCAGTTATGAAGAATACACTATTATACCCGGCCTGGATGCGGTCGAGTGTTCACATGCAGCCCTCTCCTGTTTCATGAACGCAAAAACTCTGGAGAATGCTCTCCTTTCAGCCATCAATCTTGGCGGGGATGCCGATACGGTCGGGGCATGCACCGGGGCGCTGGCCGGGGCCTTCTGGGGGCTGGATGCAATCCCTCTCCGGTGGAGGCGGGATCTCGAAGGATATGAGGAACTTGTCCTGCTGGCGGAGAGGGTCTGGACGGGACGTGTGGACCGGTGAAACCGGATCTGTTCGAGAAACAACCGTGTTTTATGTAAACCGGTTTCTGATTGTACTGTTTTTCAGTGGGGCTGCTGCAACGTTTTACTTGTGGCTATATCTCCGGTTGACCGTTTTGCTGGTGCACTTCCTCGCCTCCCGTATAAAAACACAAGTTATTAGAACTCTGTAAAAAAAGGTAGACTCATTCACAGTGTTATTGGGTTTATTCGGTATTTGGGCATGGTGTGGATATGAAGAATTCCCGTTCAGAAGAAGCAGTATCGGCAGTCATCAGCATAGTCCTGATTATTGCCGTTGTCGTCATCCTTGGAGCCGTAGTCGGAATGGTTGCGCTCGGCACAATCGGTGGAACGCAGGGGAACGCCAAATCGGTGCTGGTCTCGGCCAACAAAGGCAGCTCCGGGATCGTATTCACGGTCCAGGGGGGTATGGATCTGCGGTCGGTCACGTCGCTCGACCTTGTCTCGGGAAGCACGCTAACCAACTGCACGGGCAGTGCTCCCAAGGTTGGCCAGGGCTGCACGGTTGGAACGGACAGTAACGGCCGGACGGTGATGGTAGCCGCGTTTACGGACGGCTCCAAGCAGGTGGTATTTGACAAGAACTGGGGATCCATAATAAGCGGAGGCAATTATGGAACAGCTTCTCTAACCCATGTCTCTGGTACTACGTATCGTCTTATCATTACAAGAGGACCCGATGCCGACAAGGTCACTTCATGGACGGTGTATGCCAATCTCGTGGCTTATGGCCCGTACACGGTGACCTATCCGGGATCGATTCCGGATCTCGATAACACTGCTGTCGCCGGTGACACATATACCACATTCAAAATTGTGTTGCATATCAATGACGGGTCGGATGCAGTCCTCGTCGATCAGACGGTGACCTGACCGGGCAGCAGCGGGAGAACTGCTGCCATACTGTCTTCTTTTTGGCAAACTCCCAGAGTCTGTCTGTCGGATCAATCCTGGTACCCGGTGGGACCCTCCCCTTCGGAAACGTACCTGCCTCCTGTGTTGTGGGAGAGCCACTGTGCATGGTTTGCTCACGAGATCCCGGGTTGAATGTTCAACAAAATTATTAAAATCCCGGAAAGAGAAGACGCAATCACAGTGTTTTTAGGTTTGTTCGGTATTTCGTGCATGGTGTTGAAATGAAGGATTCTAGGTCAGAAGAAGCAGTATCGGCAGTCATCAGCATAGTCCTGATTATTGCAGTTGTCGTCATCCTTGGAGCAGTAGTAGGTACGGTTGCTTTGGGCACTATTGGGGGAACTCAGGGGAACGCCAAATCGGTGCTGGTCACCGCAAACCAAGGCAGCTCCGGGATAGTCTTCACGGTCCAGGGAGGAATGGATCTGCGGTCGGTCACCTCGCTTGACCTTATCTCGGGAAGCACGATAACCAACTGCACGGGCAGTGCTCCCAAGGTTGGCCAGGGCTGCACGGTTGGTACTGACAGTAAAGGCCGGACGGTCATGGTTGCCGCGTTTACGGACGGCTCCAAGCAGGTCGTGTTTGACAAGAACTGGGGATCCGTGGTGGGAAGCAGTGGAGTCGATTATGCCACAGGAAGCATAACCTATGTAAGTGGTACTACCTACCATCTTACCATGATACCAGGGCCCAATTCTGGCCAAATTAATACTTGGGAGGCTCAACTAAAATTCGTGGGTGGTTCATCAGCCACGGATAGTGGAGATTCGTCAAATCTTGCTTATGATAGTGACATATCGTTCCCTTCGCAATTAACCCGTTTCACCGTTGTGTTATACATCAATGACGGGTCGACGGTAACGCTCATCGACCAGACCTTCACCTGATGAGGCAGGCAGACGCATTGGGGGCAGCAGCGGGAAAACGCTGCTCCGGATGCGCATTCTTTTTTGCAGGGTTTGATGGATCCGGATTGTATTTCAATCAGGATCCGGTTGAAAGCCAAAGCCTGCTTGACAATTTCAAATCAAAGTCTGGTTGTTCCGGATCATTTTTTCAATCACGATCATGATCGCGATGAAAATTTTCTGCTCTGTAGAAATCATTTTCTTGATAATGAAAAAGAGTCAAAATCGACCGAAAGATCTAAGGTACGGTGTCTCCTCATATTGTTATGTTCAGTAACGATAAGGAGACAATAAAGAAATCGTCAGGCCGGTTTATCCGTTTTATCAAACATGCATTTTCAATAGTACAATCTTCCAGGATTTCCCCGTATTCCTGCAAATATTCGAGGAGAGATTACACCCAGCATCAACTTCTGACGTTACTTCTCTTCAAAGAATACCGGAAAGAAGATTATCGTACAGTCATATGGAACCTCGAAGAGATGGATCGTATCCGAGCAGTACTCGGGCTTACAACTATCCCTCACTTCACAACGCTCCAAAAATTTCTCTGTCGTATCAAATCCTTGTACTTCGATCTTCTCTTCAAAAATACTCTGAAATTATTCTACTCAGAGGACGGTACAATCTCTATCACAGCCATCGATTCGTCCGGGTTCACCAGCGGATATTCCAGTCACTATTACTCCGTAAGAACCGGAAAAATCCGGAAACATTTCCTAAAAACTTCGATTGCTGTCGATACTGATCAGCAGGTAATTACTGGATTCACGATATCGAAAAGCCGGGTCCACGATTCTCAACATGCTTTCATTCTTCTCAAGAGATGCCACAAATCTCGGAGATCGGAGTGTTATCTCATGGACAGAGGATACGATTCTGAAAAAATGCACCGAATGATCCGGGAATCTCTGAATGCTGATTCGGTTATTCCTACCAGAATCTGGAAAAATACCGAACATGTCTGGGGAAAATATCGTAAAGAAATGACCGACAATTTTGATTCAACCCGTTACCGAAAACGGTTCCTGGTTGAAACCAAGTTCTCGGTTCTCAAACGAAGGTTCGGGGCTGACCTGAAATCTCGATTATTTCAGATTCAGAAGAAGGAAATCTCTTGCAAAATCATTCTCGCTAACCTTGACAGGTTCATACAATTTGTTTGGATTGAGGTTTTCTACAGAGCAAAATTTTCAAATCAAAGCTTGATGAAAAAATTTTGCTCTGTAGAAATCATTTTCTTGATAATGAAAAAGAGTCAAAATCGACCGAAAGATCTAAGGTACGGTGTCTCCTCATATTGTTATGTTCAGTAACGATAAGGAGACAATAAAGAAATCGTCAGGCCGGTTTATCCGTTTTATCAAACATGCATTTTCAATAGTACAATCTTCCAGGATTTCCCCGTATTCCTGCAAATATTCGAGGAGAGATTACACCCAGCATCAACTTCTGACGTTACTTCTCTTCAAAGAATACCGGAAAGAAGATTATCGTACAGTCATATGGAACCTCGAAGAGATGGATCGTATCCGAGCAGTACTCGGGCTTACAACTATCCCTCACTTCACAACGCTCCAAAAATTTCTCTGTCGTATCAAATCCTTGTACTTCGATCTTCTCTTCAAAAATACTCTGAAATTATTCTACTCAGAGGACGGTACAATCTCTATCACAGCCATCGATTCGTCCGGGTTCACCAGCGGATATTCCAGTCACTATTACTCCGTAAGAACCGGAAAAATCCGGAAACATTTCCTAAAAACTTCGATTGCTGTCGATACTGATCAGCAGGTAATTACTGGATTCACGATATCGAAAAGCCGGGTCCACGATTCTCAACATGCTTTCATTCTTCTCAAGAGATGCCACAAATCTCGGAGATCGGAGTGTTATCTCATGGACAGAGGATACGATTCTGAAAAAATGCACCGAATGATCCGGGAATCTCTGAATGCTGATTCGGTTATTCCTACCAGAATCTGGAAAAATACCGAACATGTCTGGGGAAAATATCGTAAAGAAATGACCGACAATTTTGATTCAACCCGTTACCGAAAACGGTTCCTGGTTGAAACCAAGTTCTCGGTTCTCAAACGAAGGTTCGGGGCTGACCTGAAATCTCGATTATTTCAGATTCAGAAGAAGGAAATCTCTTGCAAAATCATTCTCGCTAACCTTGACAGGTTCATACAATTTGTTTGGATTGAGGTTTTCTACAGAGCAAAAAATTTCAATCAAAGTCTGCCTGGAATTTTTCAATCAAGGTCTGGTTGTGAAAAGTTAAACAGATCTGCAAAATAAAATCACGACGGAGGCTGGTCACGGGATAGCATTTTTCAACCAAAGGTTGCCTGAAAAATTTCAATCAGGGTCTGCCTGGAATTTTTCAATCAAAGTCCGGTTGAAAATTTCAAATCAAAGTCTGGTTGATCCGGATCGGTTTTTTATGCAGGGTCATGGGATGAGTTGAATTTTTCACATCAGGATCCGGTTAAAAAATCAATCAGGATCTGCGGGTATTTTTCTGGACACGGTTTGCAGGAAATTGCACAACATGGACAAAAAGTATGTGCCGGTATCACCCTTCAAACCGGAACGGTATGGTATCTGCAGGATCTTCCGGCGTTCTGGAAAAGACGATGACCGCTGCTTCCCCCGCTCCGGTATTTTTTATGGAATGAGCAATCCGGGGGGGTATATAGATCAGCCCATAGTCCGTTGACCGGGAATCCATGATGACCGAGTCGCGCTCCCCGGTTCCTGTATCCACGAGATGCAGTGCCACGACCCCGGCGGCAAGTCCAATCCATTCTTCTTTCCTCTCATGGTAATGATTGGCCCTTGCTCTTCCGGGAGAGATGGATACAACGTAGGAATGGAATCCTGCAAACGGGTGATCCGTGTACCTCATCGAGATGAGTTCGGCGAGCCAGCCGTCCTCCCGTACATGTTTCTGTCTCGGCAGACAGGTGACGTTCATCAGAAATGTATGCAACGTGCATCAAGATTAACCCGCTGCCGCTCTTCATCCAGCACCGGCGTGAAATGAATCAGAAAACCGGAGTGGAAAAATCAGACCGGCCGGATCTCGACAAGTTTGAGCGAGCGACCCTTCTCGCAGATGTCCGGTGCATTGCCGAGCACATCGGTAACAACGTATTTCTCGCCGTCAACCACGCCTTCGGGACGGCAGAGGGCAAAACTCCTGCAGTCGCTCTTGTTGCAGGAGAGCTCCGGCTTGATCTTGGAGTTGACAATCGCCATATCCGGGTTGATCAGGATCGTGACCGGTGCCTCCATCACTTCAACGGCCGTGGCGCCGTTGAGGTGGACTGCGCATTCGTGATGGGTGGTACGGACGGTCACAATCCGGTATTTCCTGCCTTTCTGGAGATTATTGCAGGCCTTTTTAACCTTGCAGGTATCGCACCCGGCAACTTCTCCTTCATAAATGAACTCAACACCCTGCTTTGCAAGAACCGTTCCGACAAGCGTCACTTTCGTCTTTGCGTCTGTCATGCCAGATCCCTTCACTCCCGGTAGAGCATCTGGATGAGATTCTCTGCCGATTCCCTTGTTATCCCCATGTCAAATATGGTGAAGCGCTCCGGACGGATAGTCTTTGCCATTAAGAGTGCTTCGACGGCAACGGAATCATCGATACCAACTTCTGCCGGTGTAGTCGGCGCCCCGATATTCTTGAGCGAGGTCCGGATTCCCCGCCAGTCTCCCCCGTGGAGATACATGGAGATGATAGTTCCGATCCCGCAGCTCTCCCCGTGCAGTGCCTTGCCCGGGGCGAGGCGATCAAGGGCATGGGAGAACTTGTGCTCCCCGCCGCTTGCCGGCCGGGACGAGCCGGCGATACTCATTGCAACGCCGCTGGATACAAGGGCTTTTATCACCAGCCACGCCGACTGCTCCTGGTGGGGCTTGATCAGGGGGGCGTCCTTGACCAGGATCTCGGCGGTCATTTTCGATAAGGCGATTGCGTACTCGCTCACGGGTTCGCCTTTGACACGGTG
Organism: uncultured Methanoregula sp.; assembly: GCF_963678795.1. NCBI lineage: Archaea > Methanobacteriati > Methanobacteriota > Methanomicrobia > Methanomicrobiales > Methanoregulaceae > Methanoregula > uncultured Methanoregula sp. The sequence continues at coordinate 459,996 of NZ_OY787453.1, forward strand.
AGCAAGTTCCCAGTCAAGGATTGCCGTGTAATTGGAGATCACGTCCGCACAACCTGCGGCAAGGAGGCGGTGGGGGGCGGTGGCTATAATGCCGGTATCAGCCACGATCGCAATCGGGGGCTCTGCTTCCAGCGATGAGTGCCCCTCCGCCATCGGTACTGATGCCCGGGCAGAAGCTATGCCGTCATGGGATGCAGCGGTTGGCACGGAAATGAACGGGAGATCGAGATTGTAGGAGACGATCTTGGCCGTATCGATGACCCGGCCCCCCCCGACCCCGATAAGGAAATCCACGCCTTTTGCAGCCTTTTCTCCCTCCTTGATGACCGTTACGCTGATCTCTTCAGCAAGGAACGGTGTTACCCTGCACGATCCTGCCATGATGGACATCACGCTGTTCCCGGCAAGTTTCATGGTTCCCTTTCCGGAAACGAGCAGCGCAGATGACCCGAGTTTGAGGTCTTCACAGACCGCAGGGAGCTGGGGCAGGACATCGTGCCCGATCACGACATCGCGGGGCAGCTGCATCCATTTGGACTTGTCAAAGACTTTGGGCCTGAGTAATTTTATTGCATCTGCGCTCATTATTATCATGGATGATTAGTGATTTCATATACAAATACTACATCGATCCCATTACTCAGGGTCAACCCTATAACGTAGTCGATACCCTCACCTACGCAATAATTCTCGTTGTCGGCGTGTACCTGCTCTACCGCTGGCTGTCGCAGTCCACCTGGCTTGCCGATATCGGGTTCAAGATCGATACCACCTTCATTCTCGCCACCCTCCCGTATGTTATTCTCGGGGGTATCGTGCGGGTAATCGAAGATACCGGCATGATCACCGGCGATTTCAAGTACCTTCTCATCACGCCGCTCATCTACTTCGTCCTCTTTTTCTATACGATCGCGATCCTCTTCCTCTCCCGGTACCTCACGCTGCAGGGGCTGACTTCGAATTTCCTCACGTTCTATTTCTGGGTGGGGGTATTCTCGGTATTCGTATCCTCGCTCATTCTCGTTGCGTGGAGCACGACCCACCATGGCATCGACCTCTTCGTCCTCACGGTGATCCCTCTCATGGCCCTTACCGCAACAGCCCTGGTCTGGGCGTTCATGCGGTATGTCTGCCGGTGGGAGTATATCCGCGACCCGCTCTACATCACCCTGCTCTTTGGCCAGCTTTTCGATGCAAGTGCGACCAGTTTCGGTATAGACCTTCATCCCGCTGTCCAGTACACTGAGGTGCATGTCGTTGGCTCATCCCTTATCAACCTCACCGGCACGGCGTTCGTGATGTACCCCTTAAAACTCGTGGTCCTGTTCCCGGCAATCTATATCATGCAGATCTACCGCAAAGAGGCAAATCCTGCATTCTGGCACCTTGTGATGCTCGCGATGATCATCGTCGGGTTTGCACCGGGGATCCGGGATATGGTCCGGATGGTCCTGTATGTCTAATTCCCGCCTGACAAATGCCCTCATCATCACCTTCCTCCTTTTCTGTGCCACACTTACCGTTGGCTGGGTCGGTTCCGCCCAGAACCCGGCTGTTGGCCAGGATCTCATGAAACTGTTCCAGAAAGAGGTTGCAGGCCAGATGTCTACCGACAATGCTCCTGATCTCTGCGTCAAGCTCTTCTTCAACAACCTTGAGGCCTGTATCTTCCTTTTCCTTGGCGGGGCATCGTTTGGTATCCTCACCATCTTCATCATGAGTCTCAATGGGATCGTGATAGGAGCGATCATGGAGGTCATCCACAAGGACCACAGTATCCTGTTCGTGGCAGCCGCCCTTATTCCCCACGGGATCTTCGAGATCCCGGCGTTCATCATCTCCGGTGCCCTTGGTATCATCCTGGCCCAGGCGCTCATCGCGGAGTGGTACGGAGGGCCGGATACTGAAGGAGAGGCAAGGAAATCTGCCCGGCTCTTCATTCTCTATGTGCTCCCGCTCGTTGCGGTTGCCGCGTGCGTCGAGGCTTTTATTACGCCTCTTGTCATACATTTAGTAGCTTAGAGGGTTTTTTCACATGGATGATGACGCGGGCACCCTGCCCCAGAAACAGGACTTTTCTGCATGGTTTAATGATCTCCTCTGGCGGGCCGAGATTATGGATGTCCGCTACCCGGTCAAGGGTCTCTATGTATGGTACCCTTACGGGTTCGCGATCCGGAAATTCGTGTACAACCGGCTCCGCGATCTCCTCGACCGTGACCACCAGGAGACTCTCTTCCCGCTCCTCATCCCCGAACAGGAGTTCATGAAGGAGGCCGAGCACATCAAGGGATTCGAGGACGAGGTTTACTGGGTCACTCATGGCGGCACGACCCCCCTTGACGTCAAACTTGCCCTCCGGCCCACGAGCGAGACCGCTATCTACCCGATGTATGCGCTCTGGCTCCGCTCCCATGCCGATCTGCCGATGAAGTACTACCAGATCGTCAACACGTTCCGGTACGAGACAAAGCAGACCCGCCCGCTCATCCGCCTCCGGGAGATCACCTCGTTCATGGAATCCCACACGGTCCACGCTACCTGGGATGAGGCCGAAGCGCAGGTGGAATACGAGATCGCACTCACCCGCGAGTTCTATGACGGCTTTTGCATCCCGATCACCATCTCGAAGCGGCCGGACTGGGACAAGTTCCCCGGTGCGGATTATACGATTGCCGTGGACGCGATCATGCCCAATGGCAAGACCCTCCAGATCGGCACGGTCCACCACCTCGGTACCCACTTCTCGAAGACATTCTCCATCACCTACGAGGACAAGGACGGGGTCCAGCAGCTCGCCAACCAGACCTGCTACGGCATCTCGGAGCGGTGCATCGCGGCCCTTATCAGCCTGCATGGCGATGACAAGGGACTCATTCTTCCTCCAGCGGCAGCCCCCGTGCAGGCAGTCATTGTCCCGATCACGATCGGGAAGCGACACGAGGATGTGCTTGCAGCTGCACAGAAACTGGAAGCGGATCTCAAAGCTGCAGGATTCCGGGTGAAGATGGATACCCGCGACATGCGCCCCGGTGCGAAGTATTACTGGTGGGAACTCCGCGGCGTCCCGCTCCGGCTCGAACTGGGCCCGAGAGATCTCGATGCCGGGAAGGTCATGGCGGTCAAACGGACCGGCGAGAAGACTTCGCTTGACCTCCCGACCATCACCGAAGGGGTTACCCGTGTTCTTGGCGAGATTACCGAAGCAATTCGTGCGAAGGCCGAGGAACACACAAAGTCCCATCTCGTCAGCGTGGATTCCATGCCAGCCCTTGATGCAGCCCTCAACGAGGGAAAAGTTGCGGTGGTCCACTGGTGCAAGGAACGCAGCTGCGGGGATGCCATCGAGGAGAAGACAAATGCTAGTATCCTGGGGACAGATGTCCGTTCCCAGTATGTTCCGACAACCGAAGGGACGTGCATCGTCTGCGGAAAACCCGGCAAGGCAACACTCGTGGGCAGGACGTACTAAAGCGGTTTGTTTATCTCTCCTTTTTTTTAAGTTTTATCGGAAACTTCTGAATTTTAGTTCATGCCCTTTTAGAATTGTCGTGATGACCTGCGCCGCCCCCGACGGGGCGCCTCCGCGGCACTTCAATTACCTGAAAATGCTTTAAACCGGTGATTGCCCCCCTCTCAAGAGGCCCTGGTGCGGGAAGCGCGGATACAGGATAGTGACGGGGGGTCAAGGGGGCGACTCCCTTCGGGCTGCCTCCCCCTTCGGGAAAAGTGGAGGTCACCCTCTCACATAAAAAGGATAAGGAAACCTGGAGAATACGGGGATCTCTACAAAGCACATTCTCTTGAGAGAAATCCCGATTTTATCGGGTATCAATTTCCCGGGGAGCGTGATCCCCGTCTTATTCGACCCAGCCGTTCAGCACAATTTTTCCTACGAACGGGTTATCTGATAAATTACTCATGATTCCCCGGATGGAACAGATATTCCGGTCAATCTTCTCGAATTTCAGCCGCACGGGCTTTGCCATCCCGGGATGGACGAGCACTTCGGAGAAGACCTGTTTTGCCTGCTGCCAGTCACTCATGCTGATATAATCGAAGAAACTCTTTTTCAAATCCTGGTCCGGCAGGTACCCGAGAGCAGTCTTGAAGGACGGGCTCTGCTGGGAGAATGTACCATTGGGATTGAGCAGGACTACTACTTCCGATGCCTCTTCGATAATGGCACGGAAATAGTCAGCATTATTCCGCACCTGCTCCTCTGACTGCTTCCTGATGGTGATATTCCGGACACTGACGGCATATTTCTCTGCAGTGCCATTCGTATCGTAGACCGGGTAGATCGTCACATCGTACCAGCTCCTGTTCAGCTGTTCTTCGAAAACGAGCCGTTTCTCTCCCCTCGTATTCAGCTGCCAGCAGGCCATCTTCGGGGTGAGGATATTTTTCCCTACCAGATCGTACGCACTGGTACCCTGCAGTTCTTCCGGCGTAGTGCCAACAATCCCGGCAAGAGCTTCATTGGCCATAAGGAACCTGCCCTCGGTCCCTACGAGATACAGCAGGTCCTGCGTTGCGTTCACCATCACCCTTGTGGTTTCTTCGGTTTCCTGCAGCCGGCGCTCCATCCGGTGTTTGTAGACTGCCATCTCGATGGCAGACTGGAGTACCCGTTCATCGTAGGGTTTTATGATGTACCCGTAGGGCTCGGCCTTTTTTGCCCGGTCGAGAAGCGGCTTGTCGGCAAATGCGGTCAGGAAGATAACCGGAATCCCGTGCGCTGTATGGATACGGTCCGCTGCTTCGATGCCATCCATGGATCCCGCCAGGTTTATGTCCATGAGCACGAGATCGGGACGTTTCTCTGCCACTTTCTCGACTGCGGTTTCGCCGGTTTTTGCCGTCCCGTCCACCGCGTACCCGAGGCTTAAGAGAGTCTCTTTTATGTCGCTTGCAACGATTGCCTCATCTTCGACAATGAATATCCGTGGAGGTGCGGTCATACTGTTACCGGTACCCCATTGCTGCACCCAGCAGATTTGCAGTAATGCGCAGTGCTTCGATCTCATCCGGAGACCTGGTCCGTTCCGTTATATCGAAGAACGCTATAAAGCCCCAGAATGCCTCCCGGATAAAGATGGGCAGTATAACTCCGGACTTCACACCGAGGAGGTCAAAGAGCGGGCGCTCATCTTCAGTGAGCATTGACCTGGTTGCAGAGATGACTTCGCCCTTCATCAGCTGGTCTTCCCAGTGAGACAGCCCAAGTGCCGTGAGGCTGAAATTTTTGAGTTCCTGTTTATAAAGACATGAATGGTACCCGGGACACCCCCACTCATAAATCAGAGTGGTGGTTTTGTTTCCGGTGGGGTCATTCCCTGTCCTGAATATACCAATGGCACCCGCATCCAGTGCAAGCCCGAGGGGTTCCAGGATATCCCGGATATCGGAAGTATTGAAATTCCGGAGTTCGGGGGATCTCAATGATTCATCCCGGGAGATCCGGAGCAGCCATTCCACTGCAGAACTGACGGCAAAAAGGATAGAATCCCGTTTCTTTATCTCCCGTTCTATCTTGTGCTTATAAATGGCCATCTCAATAACAGAATGCAGTTCGCGCTCATCGTAAGGCTTGATGACATATCCATAGGGCTCAGTGATTTTCGCCCGTTCGAGAAGGGATTTATCTGCATACGCCGTGAGATAGATTACCGGAATATCATAGAGGACATTGATCTTTCCTGCGGCCTCGATCCCGTCCATCTTACCGGCAAGATGGATATCCATCAGAATAAGGTCGGGTAAAATCGCCGGGATCTTTTCAAGGGCAAGCTCCCCGGATTTGGCAATTCCCGGTACGGTATACCCAAGACTTTTTAAGGTTTCCTTGATATCATTTGCAACGATTGCCTCATCTTCCACGATAAAAACTGCGACCGGTTTTTCCACGGATGCACCTCCTATCTATTCTTTCGTTCGAGAATCCTGATAACAGTTCCTGTTTTTTTCGCCCGATGCCGGATCCTGCCTGGAAATGCGGCCCCATTCACTCCTTTGAGCCATGCCGGCAGGGCCGTACTGATCATGTTAAGCACCCGGCTGATCACGTTTCGGCTGGAGCGTGATGATGAACGTTGTTCCATTGCCCTCACTCAGATCAATCGTGCCGTTGAGCTGGTCGACCAGGTTATTTACCAGGCGGAGGCCAAGGGATTCTGTATTTTTCCAGTCAAAGCCCGGTGGCAGACCGGCTCCGTCGTCATGATAGATAAACCGGAGCGTATTTGATTCCTGCCGTTCACATTCGATTGAGATGATCCCTTTCCTGCCTTCCGGGAAGGCATGTTTGAGGGAGTTTGATACAAGTTCGTTCAGGATAAGTCCGGCAGGGATCAATGTATCAATATCTGCCGTGATTTCGTCCATGGTAATGGTTATGGCAACCTGATTGTGCCGGATATTATAAAACTGGAAGATCTGTTTCGTCAGGTAATTCAGGTACTCCTTCAGGTTGATATCTGAAATATTATGGGAACGGTAAATCCTCTCGTGAACAAGGGCCATTGCCCGGACCCTGCTCTGGCTGTCCCGGATTGATTCCAGCACTTTTTCATCGGTGATGTACCGTGACTGGAGATTTAAGAGACTGGCAATGATCTGGAGGTTGTTCTTTACCCGGTGATGGATCTCACGGAGCAGGAGGTCTTTTTCCTCAAGCGAGCGGGAGATATCCGCCTCTGCTTTTGCACGTGCGGCAATCTCGGAAATGAGCTGGTCGTTGGTGCTGCTCAGTTCATTCGTCCGCTCTGCCACCCGTTTTTCCAGTTCTTCATTTGCATACCGGATGGATTCTTCTGCCATCTTTATGGCAGTAATATCTGACAGTACGTTGAGGCTTGCAGGTTTTCCCTCGAAACTGACGGTTGCGCCATTGACAAGAACGGTCCGGATCGTGTTGTCCTTTGCAACAATCTTCAGCTCGTATGAGGGGATCTCGATACCGGCCATCCTCTTGGAGAGTTTCTCCCGGAGATTATCCCTGCATTCCGGCGCGATGAACGGGAAGATCGATTGTCCTATGAGTGATTCTGCATTGTACCCCAGGCGGAAGGCTCCTGCAGGATTGACGTAGAGCAGGATCCCGTCACGATGGACGATCACATAATCCGGAAGCTGGTCGATGAGCGTCCGGTACCGCTCCTCGCTCTCCTGCAATGCCGTCTCCGCGAGTCGGCGATCGGTAATATCATGGATGATGGAATAGAAGAGCGGCTTGCCCTGTACCCTGATGGGGCCGGAAAAGACCTCAACAAAACGCGTCTCACCATCTGCACGGTAGTGGGTGGTGTGGAAATGTTTTTCCTTCTGGTCTTTTGCCCGCTGGAGATTCCGGATCACCTTCTCTTTTGGCAGGCGGTTCAGATCAAAAATACCGATTGATTTCAGCTGATAACGGGAATATCCATAATATCGCACAGCCGCGTCGTTTGCATCGATTATGAGACCGGTGTCAGGATCGATCAGCAGCGATACGGAGTAACTGTTGGTAAACAGCGAGCTGTACCGCTCCTCGCTCTCTTTTAATTCCTGCTGCGCCTTGACAAGCGGGGTGATATCTTCAAGGGTTTCAACCGCTCCTATGACTTTTCCGGAGGGATCGATGACCGGGGCAGCAATAAAATGCAGCCATTTTCCGGTACTGCCCATGGAAGGGAAGAAGTCGGTTGCTTCGTATGCACCTTCCACGGCATCCGATTTTTTTACCATGTCTTTATACCGTTCCGCGATCTTTCCTTCATCGCCTTCGACAATCAGGTCTGCCAGGCAGGGTCGTTCTGCGTTATAAAATGCGGCCCAGTGCCTGTTCGTTCCTTTCACGTCCCGGGCTTTTATCCCGCTTGTCTCCTCCAGCGCTTTATTCCATGAGATTACCCGGTGACCAGTATCGATGACAAATTTCGGGATCGGTGAACTCTGGAGGATCACGTTCAGCATGGCCTCGCTCTCCCGGAGTGCCTGTTCAGCCAGTTTACGCTCGGTGATATCGTGAATAATCGAGTAGAAGAGCGGTTTTCCAGAGACCCGGATAGGGCCGGAATATACTTCTACGTAGCGTCGTGAACCATCTGCAAGGTAATGGGTTGAGAAGAATTGTTTCTCTTTCTCATCCTTTGCCCGCTGGAGGTTCCTGAGTACCTTCTTTTCTGGCAGGCGGTTCAGGTCAAAAATACCCATCGAAGTCAGCTGATCCCGCGAGTATCCATAATATCGCACAGCAGCATCGTTTGCATCCACTATCATGCCGGTGTCCGGATCGATCAGGAGCGAGACCGAGTAACTGTTGGAGAAGATGGCACTGTACCGTCCCTCGCTCTCCCGGAGTGCCTGTTCGTCCCGTTTCCGCCCGGTGATGTCCTGGATCAGGCCGTCGTAGGCAATGAGACTGCCATTGGCATTATAGTGGGGGACCGTAGTATTCCTCACCCAGCGGACGCCCCCGTCCTTGCGGACGATCCGGTGTTCGATTGCCTGCACTTCCTTTCCTGCAAGGATACGCTCTACCTGGAGGATGACTCCTGGGCGGTCTTCCTCTACAACCATGCGGAGCCACAGGCCGGGATCGGTATCGAAATCCCGGGTTGTGTATCCGGTTACTGCCTCACACCCGGGCCCATGGGTGGTCTCTGTTACCTGCCCCGATTCAATCCGGACCGTGAAGATATAATCGGTGACCGCTTCGATAAGTGTCCGGTACCGTTCCTCGCTCTCCCGCAGGGCTTTCTCGGCGCTCCTGCGTTCCAGGCCTTCGATAACGGAAACGATATGGTCTGAGACCGAAGCAGCAAAATCCTGTTCAATCAGATCCCACGCCCTTTGAGTACCCTGGTGTTCATGGCACATGACGCCGATAATGGTCCCGCTTCTCCGGACGGGAACATCCATCATCGCAGTGATCCCAAAGGGGATGAGGTAGGTGGCGGTGAATTCAGCTGTCCGTTTATCAGTTCGTGCATCGGTTGCGGCGATCGTCCGGTTTTCATCAAGAGCTTTGAAATACCGTGGGAAATCCCGCCGTATTAACCGGTCCCCGGAATTATGGTTACCGGATACCTGTTCATATGCGTCAGCGCAGATGATCTCGGCATGATCCCGGGTGAGCCACCAGATACTCACCCTTGCTATGTCCAGTGTTTTTGCCTCGATCTCGGTAATTTTTTTCAGGAACCCGTCAAGGTCATCAACCGGCATCTTGGCGATCTGCATCAGCGCTCTCTGGGTTCGCTGCAGGATTTCCGTCTTATGTTTTTGTTCTTCCTCGACCTGTTTCTTTTGTGATATATCTGTCGCTATGGCTATGATGACATCTTTTCCAAAATAGGTGCCTTTGGAGAGCTTGATCTCTTTTGGAAATACCTCGCCATTTTTACGTTTTCCCCAGAATTCCAGTTGTTGCGGCTCCCCGGCAAAAGCCTTCTGCATCTTCTCCTGGAGCACGGCAACATCGTTCATTTTCGGAGCCGACAAAAATTCCGGTGTCTTCCCGATGAACTCCTCGCGGGAATACCCGTACATCGCACAGGCACCGGCATTCACTTCATCAAACGTCCCGTCAGGGTTATGGATATAAATTGCCTGTTGTATCGTGTTGAAAAGATCATGATAGCTCTTTTCACTCTGCCGGATCGTCTCTTCAACCGTCAATTCCGTCTGGCGGGATCCTTTTTCCGGATTCTTTGCCGGGAGTTTTGTCTTTTTTATTTTCATCACTCACTCCCCCGGATGGTGCCTGGTACGATGCCATGTGAAATCCATTCTCCCGGAAGAATTGTGCATAGTACTGCTGACTGCCGGATCCTGTCATTCCGGATAAGTCCATGTTCCCCTGTGCGGGGATGACCCGGTAAAACACTGGTGTAAAACCTGTCCTTCATGATCTTCCCTCTGGTGCCGTATCCCTGTTCAGGGTGATAATGAACATTGTTCCCCCCTCCCGTTTCATCTCAAGGGTCCCGGAAACCTGATCAACAAGGCTGTTAATCAACCGCAGGCCAAGCGACTCGGTATTCCTCCAGTCCAGGTCTGCAGGAATCCCTATCCCGTCGTCCCTGACAACGATGGTGATGAGATTTCCCTCGTATCCTCCGCTGATGCTGATGGTGCCGCGCCTGTCCTCCGGGAACGCATGTTTGAGTGCATTGGAGACCAGCTCGTTCATGATCAGGCCCAGCGGGACTGCGGTGTTGATATCCACCATGATTTTGCCCATGGTGAGATCCAGTTTCACCCGCCGGGTATCGACCGCATAAAACGAGGTGAGCTGCGTTGCGAGGAAGCGGGTATAATCTGAAAAGTCGATCCGGGAGAGGCTCTCGGAGCGGTAGAGTTTCTCATGGACAAGGGACATGGCCCGGACCCGGTTCTGGGTCTCGGCCATGATCTGTCGTGCCACGGGGTCCCCGGTCTGGCGCATCTGGAGATTGGTGAGGCTGATGATGATCTGGAGGTTGTTCTTCACCCGGTGGTGGATCTCCCGCAGCAGGATGACTTTCTCATCCAGTGATGCCCGGATCGCCGCCTCGTCCAGTTTCTGTCGGGTGATGTCGTGGGCAGCCACGATGACCCGTGCATCTGTTGCATCCTTCCCGCGGAAGAGCGTGGAATTTACGGAGAGCGGTGTAATATGGCCGTCAGCCCTGCGGAGCTGGATCGTATACTCAAGTCTTCCCTTCTCAACGAGCTGGGTGAATATATCCCGTGGGGCTGTGTTCTCCATAATGTAACTGGTGTATGGTGTCCCGATAAGCTGCTCCCGGGGCAACCCCATCATTGACTCGGTTGCAGTATTTACGTCCAGTATCAGACCTTTCTGGTCAAGAACGGCCATGAGGTCCGGGTTTGCGTCGATCACCGAACGGGTATAACTGAGGGCATCCTGCACTTCCTGTTCGGCATACCTGCGCTGGATGATCTCATCGTGCAGCGCCTGCGTCCGCTCCTTAATGATCTTCTCAAGGTTGGCATTGAACCGGGCCAGGTTCGCCTCCGCCTCCTTGATGACGGAGATGTCCCGCATGGACTCTATTGCGCCGGTTATCTTTCCCTGTGCATCCATCAGCGGAGATGCAACCAGCGAGAGAGGAATTTTATGTCCGTCGCCATTGCGGGCGATCTCGGTCTGAGCAGTAACGGCACTGCCCTCCCAGTGGATATTCGTATAATTCAGCCGTGCAGCATCCTTGTCCGGATGGAGGACCAGATCGATAAGGATTGGGCGGCGTTTCCCGTACATCCAGATGCTGTATTCGTTATCAGCCTTGCCAATGATGTCAGCTGCAGGGACCCCGCTGAGCTGTTCGATTGCCCGGTTCCATGCAATGACTTTTCCATCATTGTCGATAACAAATGTGGGATCGGGAAGGAAACTGATGATGTCCATAAAGAGCTGCCGGGATTCGTCGCGTGCCTCTTCAGCCTGTTTGCGCTCGGTGATATCCTGGTTTGCTCCCTGGGTTTTGATTACGTTTCCGTCAGCCCCCATTATGGGAGCGTACCGGGAAATGATCGTTCGTATCTCGCCATCGCGGCGGATAATCCGGTGTTCCATCTGGCCACTGTAACCGGGATCCGTTGTTGCCAGTATTTTTCGTATCTCCTCTGCAACGGCAGGAATATCTTCCGGATAAACAAATTCACGGGCATAGGTCTCCGCCGATAACTGGTGACCGCCTTCACGTTCTGCGGTTGTTCCATAGAACGCATAGAACCTGTCATCGAAGGTAAACATGCCGGTTGCAACCTCGTATTCCCAGTTAACCATCTGTGCGAGATCCATTGCAGCTGCCAGCTTCACCTGGTTCTGCCGGAGCTGCTCTTCCACCCGTTTCTTGTCGGTTATGTCATCCCCGGAAAAGATTATACCGGTGATACGGCCATCCGGCTCTCTGAGCACCGTGTTGTGAAAAGCAATGAGGCGCAGCAAACCTGATCTCGTCAGGACCGGGTTTTCGTAGTACTCGACAGATTCAACTCCCCCGGCCATCAGTTTTCTGAATACACCAAAAACCTCCTCGCGGATATCTGCCGGCAGAGCCACATCAAACCAGTTTTGGCCAACAAGCTCCTGCCATTCCCGCCCGAGTATCTCACAGCCTTTCCGGTTGATGAGGGTGATAGTTCCGTCCCTGTCCAGGGCCGTGAGCATCACACCCGCAATTTTCAGATATCGCTCTGTCCGGTCATGCGCTTTCAGGAGCGCATCCTCTGCCTGCTTGCGCTCGGTTATATCCCGTAGAACCCCTTCAATCCCGAGAACCCTGCCGGATTTATCATAATAGAAATGGCTGTTGGTTGCTACCGGCACCGGGCTCCCATTCTTATGTTTCAGGGTAATTTCGAAATCTTTGACCGAACCGTTCTTGTGGATCGCCTCTAATAAACTCGTGCGTTCCTCCGGCTGGAAATAGAATTCAGTGATGGGCTTTCCGAGGGCTTCTTCTACCGAATCGTATCCCAGTACTGTTTTCAGGCTCGGGCTGGCCATGATAAGGACACCTTTATCGTCAGAACGATAGAACAGGTCCTGGATATTATCTATGACCGACCGGTATTTCTCCTCGCTCTCCCTGAGTGCCTCTTCGGCCCGTTTGCGCTCGGTGATATCCCGGGTAATGCCCTGAATGCTGACGGGATCGCCCTCGGCATTCCGGATAAATGTCATCATCGACTCGGTAAAAATGAACGAACCATCCTTGCAGCGTTCCTGGTACTCGTAGACGCGTATCCTCCCGGGTTCAACCAGACCCTTCTTTTCCTGTTCGATGACCTGCCTGAGGTCTGCTGCCGACTTTGCGTACGCTTCGGGTGTGAATGTCTGTTCCAGGGACAGTCCCATTGCTTCTTCAGGAGCGTACCCGCGTATCTTTTCAACGGAAGGGCTGAAATACGTGAATCTGAGTGTTGCCAGGTCGAGAACCCAGATAATGTCCGTGGCATTTTCCGCGAGTAACCGGTATTTCTCCTCGCTCTCCCGCAGGGCGGTTTCCGATCGCTTGCGTTCCGTGATATCAAAGAGGAGAAGAAGAACAGCTGGATTGTTCCGGTAGTTGATCGGGGCTGCTTTCACGATCACCGAGCGCCTGGGCCCGGTTTTTGTGACCAGCTCGACCTCATAAGGCGAAATATCCCCGGCTTTAAGGCGGGTTGTCATTTGTGATGTTACCGTATCGTGGTAATTTTCTGCAACATAAGAAAGGACCGGTGTACCGACCAGCGAATCGGCATCATATCCCAGCGCCTTCGCCGAAGCCGGGTTGACGTAGAGAATATTCCCGTCCTGCCCGTATACAGCGAGATATTCGGGGAGATTCTCAATAAGGCCGCGGTTGAATGACTCGCTCTCCCTGAGCGCCTCCTCGATCCGCTTGCGTTCCGTGATATCGAGGAAGGTTCCGATCAACCCCCCCAGTGTGCCGTCCTTCTGGAAGAACGGGGCCTTGTAAAAGATGACATCGTGGCGGGAGCCGTCAGCATACTGGACCTGCATCTCGTAGCGCTGGGGTGCGGGATGGTCGAACATCTGCTGGTCGGCAGCAGCGTATTTATCAGCAAGATCCCCGGGTGAGAGGTCATACACGCTCTTTCCCACAATCCGGTCCCTCCGTATTCCCAGATACTCCTCAAACGGGGGATTGCAGCCGAGGTACTTCCCGCCGGCATCCTTGAAGAAAATTGGTATGGGGAGCGTATCGATCATGGTGCCGAGGAAGCGGGAACTCTCCATGACACGGAGCTCGGCTGCTTTCTGTGCCGTAACATCGCGCCCTATGGAAATATACCTCGTAATGATACCAGAATTATCCCTCAACCCCTTGGTATTCCAGACTATTATTTTTATAGTCCCATCTGCGCACCGTATCTCGGTCTCAAAATTTTCAAGGAGGGTATCCTTCCCGAGGATCCGCCGGATATCCGCGGTCACTTTTTTCCGGTATTCCGTATCCGGGTAGAGTTGTTTCCAGACGTTTTTTCTTCCCAGTACCGCGTCTTTTTGATAACCGCTGATATCTTCGGCAGCCTGGTTCCAGATCACGGGGGTTCCGTCCGTTGTCAGCACCGAGATCCAGACATTGGCGTTGGCGATCACGCTCTCCTGGAACTGCTGCTGCAAATAGACCTTTTCCGCATTGGTTTTTTCAGACTCATTTTTCCGGTTCAGTAGTTCTGATAAATAGGCAATTACCGCTCCAATCCCGACAAAGACGGCGCCGCGGAAGACTGCACCAAGAATGATCTCACTATCCCCCCGGTCAAAACCCATGACAAGGCCTACATACGCAAGACTCAGGAGAACACAGAATGCAAATCCTTTCCATCGGTAGCGGTACGCGAGGAGAATGATCGGGAAATAGTAAATGTGCATGAAGATAATCGTGATTCCATGGGTGAGGCACCAGACGGTCAGTGCAAGAACCCCGCAGGTAAGCGTGAGGATAAGGACTCTCCACCCATTCTCTCCTATGAGAAAACCGTCGGGTTCCTTCATGACGGTTACCCCGTTCCCGATCCGCTGGCAGATCGCATCATGGGCTCAACTCTCATCCCCTCTCATGAAGCACTATCGTAAACAGCGTCCCGGCACTACGGTCGAGTTCGATCGTACCGTTGAGCTGGTCCACGAGCGAATTGACGAGGCGGAGTCCCAGCGAGGGGGTGTTTCTCCAGTCAAAATCGCCGGGAATCCCGACTCCGTTATCCCTGAAAAGTACCGTCACGTCATGATTACTGCTCTGGACGCTGATACAGACCTCACCGGTTCTTCCCTCAGGGAATGCGTACTTGAGTGAGTTTGAGATTAGTTCATTGATGATGAGCCCGAGGGGGATGGCAGTATTGATGTCAACCCCCACACCGGAGATATCGCGCCTGAACTGGATGCCCCTGCTCTTGGCGTCATAAAACTGGAAGAGTCCGGTCCCAAGGAACTTGATATAGTCATTCAGGTCGATGTGGGCAATGTCCTCGGCCCGGTACAGTTTTTCATGGACGAGGGCCATTGCCTTGACCCGGTTCTGGCTCTCCCGTATCGCGGCAAGCGTGGGCTCATCCTTGATGTACCGGGACTGAAGGTTAAGGAGGCTCACGATGATCTGGAGATTGTTTTTCACCCGGTGGTGGACCTCCTTGAGGAGTATGGTCTTCTCTTCAAGAGCCGACCGGATCTTTGCTTCGGCATCGAGCCGCTGGGTATTCTCTTTTTCCAGTGCCGTATTTGCGAGTGAGAGTGCCTCGGTCCGGTCTTTTACCCGCTGTTCAAGCACTGCGTTCAAGGATCGTATCTCCGACTCCATCATCCTGCGGTTGGTGATATCGATATTGACACCGGTCATGCGGAGGGGATTTCCCTCATTATCAATATCAACAATTTTTCCCCTGCCGAGGAGCCAGACCCAGTTCCCCTCTTTTGCCCGGATGCGGTACTCGATCTCGAGCTGCGGTTGTTTCTCCCGGATCTGTTTCATGAGGTTCTGAAGGATGCGATCGCGATCATCCGGGTGCATCAGGGCGTTCCATCCCTCAAATGTTGCAGGAAATTCACCGGGCTCGTAACCGAGCATGGTATAGAACCGGTCGCTGAATACTGCCTGCCCGGTGGGGAGGTGCCAGTCCCAGAAACCGGCATCCGCACCTTCGAGCGACAGCCGGAGCCGCTCCTCGCTCTGATGGAGGGCCTGCTCGGCCTCTTTCCGCTGCTGGATCGGGCGGGTTGTTATGACAATGCCGTTCACACCGGGAACCTCCAGAAGGTTGGTTGCAATGGAATCAACCCAGATATATTCCCCGTCAGCCTTTCGGATCCGGAACTCGGAGGGAGTACCGGTATTTACTGTGTCAAATACCTCCTGGAGATCCCGCTTTACCCGTTCGATATCGTCAGGGTGGATAAATTCCATGGGGTCCCTGCCGATCATGGAGTCCGGCGGGTATCCCAGTATCCTGGTGGAAGATGGCGATTCGTAGATGATCCTGCCGCCATGATCGAGTATTCGGATGAGATCCGATGAGTTCTGGATCATAGCCCGGAACCGGATCTCGCTCTTCTGCAATGCTTCCTCTGCCCGCTTGCGCTTGGTAATATCCCGGTTACTCCCCCGACGGCCCATGAACACACCCTGGCTGTCGAAGAGCGGGCGGCAGATATGGCCGATCCAGACAATATTCCCGCTCTTTGCCATGATACGGAATTCGATACCTCCCTCTGAATCATCCTCTTTCGCTATGGAATCTACATGGGAGGAGATTATCTGCCCGTCGTCCGGGTAAATGATTTTATTCAGGAACTCCGGGTCCCGGGTAAATTCTTCAGGAGGATAACCGGTGATCCGCTCGCAGGAAGGGGATATATATGCGTACTTTCCATTGGGAAGGATCCAGTACTCCCAGTCGTATGTATGATCGGCAACGGTCCGGAATTTCCGTTCACTCTCCTGGAGCGTGTATTCCATTCTCTTCCGTTCGGTGATGTCCTGGTTAGCACCAAATGTTTTGACTGTCCTCCCGTCCGCATCTTTGATGATCCCGAAACGCACGATAATTGTCCGGACCTCACCGTCCCTGCGGACGATCCGGTGCTCAACCCGGGATTCAAACTGCGGATCAGTGGTCACAAGAGCCTTGTTCACTTCCTCGCCAACAAGGTACTGGTCGTCCGGGTAGACAAATTCCCGTGCATAAACCTCGGCCGGCATCTGGTAACCGCCTTCCTGTTCCGCAGTGGTGCCATACAGGGAATAAAACCGGTCATTGAAGGTGAAGATACCGGTCAGTGCATCGAACTCCCAGTTCACCAGTTGTGCCAGGTCCATTGCCTCCCTGAGCTGGATCTCGTTCTTCTTCAGTTCAACTTCTGCCTGTTTGCGCCCGGTAATATCCATGGACAGGAGCTGCACGCCCCTCACGGTCCCGTCAGGGCCGGTAATGCGGGTAAAAACCGACAGGAACCATCCGTTCCCGGATGACAGGCTGATATATCCTTCGTGCTCTATCGCTTCCGGGGAGGTGACCGCTTTGCATATGTGTTCAAGGTAGATTTCCCCATCAGTATCCCCGAAGATTTCACGCACATTTTTCCCGATAACGTCACCTTCTTTTCTATTGAGACGCTTCAGACTGATCTCATTGATGAAGAGAAGATTGCCATCCGGGCTCCAGTAGGTTACCCCGATACCGGCACTGAAGAGGAGAGCACGGTACCGCTCCTCGCTGTCAGCGAGCGCTTCCTGTGCCGCTTTCTGCACGGTTATATCGAATGCAACGACAGCCAGCCTGCGGACTTCCCCGTGGGAGTCAGCAAGAGGCATGATGACCGTATCATGATACCGGCCCTCATTCTTATCCTCGAACCGCACCATTTCTTTTGTCCGGATTGCTTCTTCCACCCATTCTTTCCGGCGTTTTGCAACCGGGGGTGAAAAGAGGTTCCATACAGAAGTTCCAAGGATATCTTCAGCCGTTTTGCCGTATCCCTTCAGGACCGTTTCATTGACATCCAGCAGCATCCCCTCCCGGTCAATGATGAAAGCCCCCATGATGGGTACGTTCATCAGGCTCTTGGCTTTCTCCTCGCTCTCGCGCAGGTTATCTTCTGCCTGCTTCTGTCCGGTAATGTCACGGGCAACGGAAACGGAGCCGATGATGCTGCCATCGGGACCCCGGACCGGGGCAGCACTGACCTGGCGGTAGCGGAGTTCCCCCGTTGCGGGAGTGCGGACAATCTCTTCCATACCATGGAGAACTTCCCCTGCAATGGCGCGTAAGGGCGGAGCTTCTTCAACCGGGCGGGGAGTGCCATCCGGGCGGCGGATTTCAAGACCCGCCGCAAGGGTCTCCACAGTTGTAGATTGTGCAGGATCGAGCCTGAACTCGTTCAGGGCCCGGGGGTTGGCCAGGACAAAGTGGTGGTTCAGGTCAGTAAACCATACTTCATCGACGATGCTGTTGAGCAGGACGGATAACTTCTCTTTATCTTCCTTCACAGTGGTGAGCAGCCGCGCATTATCCTCTTCAGCCTGTTTCTTTTCCGTTACGTCCTCGTAGAGTGCAACCACTTCCCCGGACTGCAGCCGGTATACATAATTATCCCGCCACCCGGATATCCGGTTGTCCTGGTACAGCGAGACCGGGAACGATTCAGCAACCCCGGTTTTTGCCACCCGCCGGAGGACATCAAACAGACCGAACTGACGGACGCCGGGAAAAACTTCAAGGAGGCGTCTGCCAGTAATCTCATCTTTCCTGACATGATCTATTGTCTCAACGGCATGGTTTACATCCCGGATAATGAAATCCTCACCATCAGGAGTTGGTATATAAACAGCAACACCGGCACTCATGTTGTTGAAGAGATCCCTGAACCGGGTTTCGCTCTCCTGCAGGGCCATCTCGGTTTTTTTACGGTCTGAAATATCCCGGATCACTTCGATTGCACCGGCCCGTTTTCCTGCAGCATCGAACAGGGGGGATGCAGTTCCCCAGAGATGGGCACCTTTGCCCCCGTTCATCTTAGGGCAGAATGTCTCGGCAATAATTTTCTGGCCATCCGTATTCACGTACGAATATTTTTTCCTGATCTCCGGGTCATTTTCAAGGACAAGGTCTATCAGGATTGGGCGTCTCTCGCCGTAAAAAGGAATGCTGTACTCATGATCGTCCTTTCCCAGCATATCCTCAGAGGGAATACTGCTCAACCCTTCCATCGCGTTATTCCATGCGATTACAGTCCCGTTGTTGTCAATTGCAAGTACGGGATCCGGCATGAAACTGAGAATGTCGGCAAGGCGTTTCTGGGACTCCCGCTCCGCATTTTCTGCCCGCAGCCTCTTGTGAAGGTTTTCCCAGAACCGGAGAGCCTTTCTCGCGATTGCTGGCATATCTTCGAATACCGTTGCGGACTTGACAATGTAATCAACGGCCCCGGACTTCATGATATCCACGGCAAGACGCTCATCGCCAAAGCCGGTCATGACGACAAGCGGGGTTGTCACCACCCCATTGATCCGGGTCAGGATATCGATCCCTTTGCCATCCGGAAGATTCCAGTCGGAGATGATCAGGTCCGGGGGATCGCGTGTGGTTATCTCCCTTGCCTGGCGGAGAGTTCCTGCAGCTGAGATCCGGAACCGTTCCGGATCGTTTCGAAATGCCCTGAGAATGAGATCTAGGTGGTCATGGTCGTCGTCAATAATCAGGATGTGGAGAATTATTTCCTGTTTTTCTGACAGATCAGGAGGTGCCGTAACCAGATGCCCCCGGTATTTCAGTCCTTTATCGGTTTTGCATTCCAGCCCAGCCAGTAGAACCCCATTTCTTTCATCAGCCGGGTGAATGTCTTGAAATCCAGGGGTTTCACGATGTAACTGTTTGCATGATAATCATAGGCCTGGATGATATCGTTCTCCGCCTCCGAGCTGGTGAGGATGACGACAGGAATCCGGAGGAGTTCCGGGGTTGTCTTGATGGTCTTTAAGACTTCGAGGCCGTCAACACGGGGAAGCCTGAGATCGAGAAGCACGAGATTCGGCCGGGGATTCTCTCCGGAATCGGCGTATGCCCCTCTGCTGAAAAGGTAATCAAGGGCTTTCTCGCCGTCAGATACGTGATGAATCGTGTTTGCGACCTGCTGGTCCCGCATGCCACGAATAACAAGTTCCGCATGGTCCTCGTTATCCTCAACAAGGAGGATATGCAGGGGCTCCCCTGTCAGTTCAGTCATTTGTTTTTCTCTTTTATCTGACGGTTATTATTGTTATCGGTGGGATCTGTCCCGGCAGACGTCAGCGTGAACCGGATCGTGGTCCCTTTCCCATCACCTTCAGACTCCGCCCAGATCCTCCCGCCATGCCCTTCGATGATCCTCTTTACAATGGGCAGGCCGATGCCGGTTCCGGGTACAGATGCATTCAGTTTCTCAAAAAGGTTGAAGATCCGGGCGAGATAACGGGGATCGATACCGATGCCGTTGTCCCTCACGAAAAAGGCCGGCATCTCCCCTCCCGTTTCAACACCAATATGGATACGCGGTTTTGTTTTATCGCCAGAGAACTTTATCGCATTCTCGATCAGGTTGACCAGAACCTCGCGGATCCGGGCATGGTCAACGAATACCTCGGGAAGACCGGGCTCGATCTCGACAACAGCTCCACGTTCGGCCAGCGGGCCGGCGAGAAGATCCACGGCTTCCCGGGCAATCATGCCAAACTCTACCTTTTTAGGGGGATTGATGATCCTCCCAACCCGGGAAAGCTCAAGAACATCGTTGAGGAGCGCCTGCATCGTGTCAGCTGCCACGTTTATGCGGTCGATGTCCTTTCTTAGCTGGTCCTGATCACCGCTCCGGGCATCACTCTCGAGCAGCCCGGCAAATCCCTTGATGGTAATGAGCGGGCTCTTCAGATCATGGGAAACCGTGTAAGTGAACCGTTCAAGCTCGGCGTTCTTCCGTTCAAGTTCCCTTATCAGGGACTCGCGTTGCTGTTCGGCCTGTTTGTGCTCGGTGATATCCCGTACTGATACCACCGATCCGATAATCATGCCATCCTTGTCGCGGATGGGCCCGAAACTGTAACTACCCATCCATGTCTCTCCCGTATCCCTGCGCCGGAGTGAGTATTCAGCGTTGGTAACGGTTTCTCCACGAAGGGCACGCGGCACCGCCCACATGTCCAGCGGTGTCGGCTCCCCGTTTGCCATGAATACATCTATGATGTCCGGATATTCGGCAAACGTTCTTGCGCATTCTTCCCGGGTTGTGAACCGGTGGTATGTGACGAAGGCGTCATTGAAATCAATGACCAGTCCTTTTGTATCGGAAATGAATACGGCATCTGTCATACTGGCGAGTGCAGCTGCCAGTTTTGCACGGCTTTCGATGAGCGCATTCTCTGCCTGTTTGCGTTCCGTTATGTTGGTAAGAAACACCAGTGCCCCGCAGGACCCTGTGTAGACAACCGGTACCGCAGATACTTCCACAGGAACGGGAGTTCCGTCAATCCGGAGGATGACTTCCTCAACTCTCCCGACAGGTTCCCGGGTGTCGTTTATCCGGGATATCCGGTTCCGTACGATCTCCTGGAAATCGGGATGGAACCGGTCAATGACCGGTTTCCCCAGAATGTCAGCGGGGTTTGTTACACCAAATAACCTGCAGGCTTCCGGATTGACATACGTAAATAGGCCTTTAATCTGGATGATGATGGCCTCTGGAGCGCTCTCAGCAACGATGCGGAATTTTTCTTCGCTCTCCCGCAGGGCACTATCAGCCCGTTTCCTGTCCGTGATATCCAGAAATGTCACCACAGCCCCGACAACTTCTCCTTTGAAACGCTGCGGATACGACCAGTACTCGGCAGGAAATGATGTACCGTCAGCACGCCAGAGCACTTCATCATCCACGTGCGTACCCTCTCCTTTTCGGAATGCCTGATAAATCCTGCATTCATGTACCGGGTAGAGTGAGCCGTCTGCATGTTTTGCGTGAATCAGCCAGTGCATGTTTTTCCCCAGCAGATCTTCCTGATGATCGTATCCAAGCAGGCGGAGACAGGCATTGTTGCAGAATGTGCAGTTGCCGTGGATATCAAGCCCGTAGATTGCCTCTGCTGTGGAATTCAGCAGGAGGAGAATATTCTCCTCGCTCTTCCGCAGCGCATCCTCCGCCCTCCTGCGTTCGGTGATGTCCAGCACCGTACCGACAATGGTGACGATATTACGCCTGTCATCATACCTGCCCTGGAAAGTCGAGTGATAATACCCTGTGCTCTTATCCGGCCGGAGAAACCGCTGTTCATACGAACCAGGTTCGTGGGAGTCAGTTGCTCTCTGGATCAGTTCCTGGTCGCGTTTCTGCTCTTCCGGCCATGGTGATAACTCAAGAATTGAATCAATCCGTGGTGTGAATTCATTTGGATCAAGACCAAAAATCCTGAATACCTCGTCAGACCATTCGACATGCCCCGTCTTCAAATCCCATGTCCAGAAACCAAGGTGTGCCATTTCCTGGGCTTCCTGCAACCGTTTACCGCTCTCCCGGAGTTCCTCTTCAGCGGTCATTTTCCTGAGGGTGTTGCCCAGTTCCCGTGCAATCGAGATAAGTGTCACTTTCTCGTCTTCCGTGACCACATGCCGCTTTTTGCTGATAACGTTCAGGCATCCGCTGATACCCCCCGGAGTATCGAGGGGAACGCTGACAACCGAACAAAACCCGGTCTTCTGTGCATTTTCCGGGGAGATCTGTTCATAATGATCGGTTATGATCGGCTGACCCCTAAGAAACAGTGCGTCATAGGGAGGCTGATGGACCGGCACAGTTCTGACCTGCTCAAGGAATTCAGGTAGGAGGTTCCGGGAACAGGCAATCGTTGCCATCCCGGTCTCCGGATCAATGATATAAATTCCCCCGGCATCATAGTCCATCAGATCAAGCGTATCGTCAAGAATTTCATATAAGAGAGCCTGGCGGTTTTCGGCCCGGTTTGCCGTTGTGATGATCTTGTTGAGGATAGATAATTTCCTGGCCTGCCGGGTCAGGGTCTCATTCATCCGGGCTACTTCATCCTCTGCCTTCCGGCGCCCGGTGATATCAATCCCGACACCGATAAAGAACGCAGGTTTTCCGGACTCCTGTTTCACAGGGTTTCCGTGCCATTCCACTACATAGACCTTCCCCGATTTGCTGATGTTCCGGTTCACGCTGACGGTTGGCCTGCCATCGATATTCTCCTGGAATACCCGGATCAGGTCCTCACGGTCTTCAGCCGGAACAACGGTTGTCATATAATCCGTGCCAACGATCTCTTCTGACGTGTATTCCAGTGCATTGAGCATGGCACGGTTCATCATGAGGATCCTGCCATCCGCCCCGATGGCCGTGTAAAACGCCGGGGATGCATCCAGCAGCAGACGGGAAAATTCCTGCTCATCCCGGAGAGCCTTCTCCGCCAGCCTAAGGTCTGTGATGTCCAAAAATGTGCCTTCAATCCACTGGATCTGCTTCGGTTCGTTTTTTACAAGGTGGGCGCTCGCGAGAATGATGACAGGTTTACCGGTAACGGTCTTTGCATTGACCGTGTAATTCCGGATAAATCCTTTTGCCAGCAGTTCCTTTACATAGCTCTCGCGGTCATGGGGATTCTGCCAGAAATCCGGCAGTATGGTTCCTTTCATATCCTGTTCCGGATCGATTCCAAGGATATGGTTGAACGCCACATTGTGCTCAATCACCACTCCCTCAAGTGTGCAGCTGTAATATCCTTCATCAAGAAGTCTTACGGTTTCCCGGAACTTCCTCTCGCTCGCGAGAATCGCAGCCTCGGCCCGTTTGTGCTCGGTAACGTTCATCGCAATACCGACGAATCGTGTCCTGGGTGCCGTTGCCGGGGAAGTGACATACTGTCCACGGGTGAAGATCCATGCCCATTCCCCGGCCTTGGTCCGGATGCGGTGTTCGCTCTCGTAAATTGGAGATTCACCCCGCAGGTATGCCTCGGCCTTGGGCATCCAGACCGCTACATCTTCCTGGTTGTGATAAGATAGCCATTCCTCCAGCGTGCCTGGCAGCTCTCCGGGAGTATAGCCGAGCAGCGCGTGGAACGGGTTGTCAAAACTGACCTGGCGGGTCTCAGTGTTCCATTCCCACACACCTGCATTACCAACGCCAAGTGCCAGGGAAAGACGGGTCGCATTCTCCCGCAACATCTCTTCTGCCACTTTTTGGGCAGTAATATCGGTGATCGATCCCTCGGCCACATCCCGCTCGTGATTATACCGGGCTGAGAATACCGCACAGAACAGGTTTCCGGTTGACCTGTTTTTGAACCTCACGACATGATTTTCGATATATCCCTGATCCCTGAGGATCCGGCTCACTTCAGCGCGTGCGTCCGGGCTTTCATAAAGCCCGAGCACATCTTTTCCCAGAGCCTCTTCTACTGAGGGAAAACCGAAGAGATCGCAGTACCGCTGGTTGCAGGCAACCACGCTTGCATCTTTGAGGCTCGTCTCAAAGAGGCCCACCTGTGCATAATGGTACAGGTTCCGGTATTTCCGCTCGCTCTCTTTGAGCGCCTGCTGGACATCAGCGAGTTCCTCATAGTTTGCACGGATCTCTTCTTCGCTGGCAGTGATCTTCAGGTATGCATCCTGAAGATTGTCATACGGCTGCCTGAGAGTGACAATCATAAATGCCCGGTAGATGAGGTAAACCGATATGAGGCGGAAGAGGTGTCCGAGCATGTTCATGAATCCGTACACGCTTACGTACGTAGTGAACGCCAGTTCGCCGAGAATGAGGAATACCTGCGCAGCAACGAGGAACTTCCAGACCGCCGGGGTGAAGTGCTCTCTTTTCAGGATCAGGATGGCGA
Organism: uncultured Methanoregula sp.; assembly: GCF_963678795.1. Lineage (NCBI taxonomy): Archaea > Methanobacteriati > Methanobacteriota > Methanomicrobia > Methanomicrobiales > Methanoregulaceae > Methanoregula > uncultured Methanoregula sp. The sequence continues at coordinate 484,373 of NZ_OY787453.1, forward strand.
TGGTGACAATGAGGATGAGCGAGATGATGTATTCACTGGCGATCTTGAATGGCGTGAGCCCGGTGCCCTCGATGAAACAGTGCGGAAAGTTCTGCCAGACAAAGATGCTCATAAAGAGCAGGGCACAGGCAGCAGTGCAGCTTGCGAGGACGATGCCTGCATCGTACTTGCGGTCTTTGGTTATGGATCTCCCGATGAAAATGGCTGCAATCAGGAACGTGATACTCTGGAAGTATCTGGCTGCGATCCAGAGCTGGGTGGGAAGGTCGGCGTCATTACCGGGAAATACCCCCATCCCCTTGTAAGCAAGGGCGTGGACCATGTCGATACCCCCGATAAAAAGGAACGAGATCCCGACAATGAGAAAGAATGCATCCGGGATAGTTCTCCTGATATTCCAGATAATTATGAAGATCGAGAATGCAACTGCGATACATGCCAGTTCGACGATCCCGTGAAAGAGGAGGTAATTATAGAGGCTGATACCATACAGACCCGCAAGGATGGCAAACGCTACCACCAGCTGTAAAAGAGTTATCGGGCGGAGTATCTCCCGGATCCATGTGCCGGGTGTCTTATGCTCCTCAGCCATTACACCATCCTGAACAGACCCTGATATGCATGATGAGGAGCTTTTTGCTTATAAGGCTATTTCAAAAAAAGCTTGCCGGGGAGATTCTCCCGTCGGGGAAAACCGGAAGAATTGAGAACCTGTTCTCCGATGATTACCTTCACTCCCCAACCTGGCTGTATGTACCCCGCACATTTCCGGAACCATCCAGCATTTTCTGTACCCTGATAAAAAACTGCGTCGCGTTACCTGGTCCTTTTTCTATCGTTCCCTGCAGTTGCTGGCTGCCCGCGGTACTGTTATCCATGACAGAACACCCGGGTCGGATCCATTGATCACCAAATTTTGATGTACTGACAGTCTCGTGGAATCCAGATGAATGTATCTCACGAATCATTATGGGCACTTCCGGCATTTCTCGGAACGGAGTGGTTGCCGGTTCTTCTGTCGGGGTTGTGGTTACGTCACGTTGATCAGGGAATACATTTTTCCCGTCTGCATTGTTGAGATGTCCTCCCGGGCGAATCTTAAAAAAAGCGGGATTTTGGGATCCGGTTCCAGATATGAATTTTTTGCTCAACCACAAACCTGTTGAACACGTTATTCATACCCGTATATTACTGATATGAAAAAAAATACCAAATTCCCGGCAGGAGTCAAAAATCAGATCCTTGTATCCATATTTCTTTTCAGTCTCCTGATTCAGGCTGCTCCTGCAGCGGTTCAGGATTCGCCGGGACGGATAACCATGCTTCAGAATGTGCCGGATCTCAACAGGTCCGGGACATCTCCTGCCAATATGACCGTGCCGCAGGAATACCAGATCACCCCTACTCCCATCACTATCTTTAAAGCAGAGGTGACTGTCGGTTCGCTGCCCGGCCCGAGGGATATGGCTTACGGCCCGAGCGTTATCGGCATTTCTGTTGATCCACGTTCTCTTGCTGTTGTCATTGTTGTGATCGTTATTGTCGTCATTGGAGGGTACTGGTTTTTTGGAAAACGAAACCGGGGGAGCTGAACCGGTGTCATCACATTACTTCTGTTTTTGATCGAAGATACTGTGAAAAGCGGATTCGCCGGACACTTTTGGACTGTACCCGTGCTCAATACACCAGTTTTCATTAATCCTCTGGCGATAATTTCGGTCTGTTTTTTATTGCCTGCAGGAAATATGGTAATGAAGTATCATGGATAGTGGCAGGACAAGGGACCATGAAGACGACAATGCTCCTTATCTCCCCGAACGATACCGCCGTCATGTGAACGCCCGCAGACAACAAAAACTGATAAAAAAGATCCTCATCGTCGCGGCTGCCATTGTTGTAATCCTCGCTTTTGGTCTGGTTCTTTCCGGAGGATTTTCCGGCCTGCAGGTGCCCGCTCTGCCAGCCCTTCCCCCCTCTCAAGCCACTCCTGCCACTCCTGCATCCTCCATTTCCCCGAAGGTAACTGCCACGGTCAGCCCTGATGTGAATATAACCGTTCCTGCTGCTCCCGCAATTGTGCTTGGACCGGGAATACAGGAAGGCAGCGCAGATTCCGGCCTGCTGTCCCTGGAAACGGCGATTGATCTCATGCACCTTGAATATCCGTTACCTGATTATACCCTTGCCAGTGTTAACCTGACCGGGCAATCCGGAAAAAAAATCTATGAGTTTGTTATCCAGCCACATGCAGGAATAAAAAGCCATGCCGGCATAATGGCCGGTATCGACGCCGCGACTGGTGAACCTTATACTGCCGGGCAGGAATCGGTAAAGATCAGTGCAGCACAGGCAAAGCGGATTCTCGGTACTGCCTTCCCGTATCTGAAACCTGACCAGATACGGGTGCGGTACACCAATGTTACGGATTCACCACGCTCATGGGTTTTTGTGCTCGTTAAGGATAATTCAGGTATTCTCTCCGGATCCCTTGACCCGGAAACCGGCCAGATCACCTCATTTTCCCTCAAGGTATCCCCTGCAGATCGGCCGGCGAACCCGATTTTGTCCATGACCGATGCTCAGAAGATCGCTGACCGGACGATCACCGGATGGAACGGGCAGCTCCCGATCAAAATGAACAGCGGACTTTACGAATCTTCAGGGAAGGCCGGCTTACCGGTTGCAGGCAGGTACGTATTCGAATATAACCGGATCATCCAGGACCAGCCCTGCGATGTGGATGGTTTTACTCTGGCGGTCGATTCTGTGAGCGGGGAAGTCACCGGATATGAACGGCGGTGGAGCGACCCTGACAATGCGTTTTCTGTTGCATCGGATTCTCTCGTGGCGAAACGTGATGCAACGTTTATCGTCCTCCAGAATGCAAGCGGGATCGCGCCGGCATCTGTCCAGAGCATGCAGGTCCTGTCAGCCCGGCTGCTATGGAAAGACCTGCATGCGCCGGGCCAGACCCCCCGGCCGGGGACCATCCCCCTTGCCTGGAAAGTGACATTTGATGATGATATCCTTCGCGCACGACAACCCCCCGTTGTGGCAACTGCCTGGATCGATGCCCAGACCGGGGCAATTCTCGACATGAATTTCCATCACTGACAACTTCCGTTCATGCGATATCAGGATTTCATCGGCTGGAAAAACACCCATCAGCCCGCGATTTTTTGTAATGACCGATCATAACATATGATGGTTTTCGCACGTTTTGATGGAGTGAAAACGAAAAAAATGATTAGTATATGATATTCACTTTCTGGATCGAAGCCGGGGCAGTACGGGATATTGAGAGCGCTGCCCCGATAGCGGGCTTGATCTCCATCTGGAACTGGTCGTTTTTCATAATTGCACTGGACGGCTTTGCCATGATGTCGAACTGTTCGCCTTTTTCAAGAACGTCATCAATTGTAACCTCGTTCTGGACCGATGCAATGGTCCATCGTCCTGCTCCCGGTGCATTCAGTTTTGTTCCCCTGGCCAGTGTTTCAAGCACCGATGCATTGCTGTACGTAATTACGACCTTGTCGAAGTCGACCGGAGTTCCGCCGGGGGCAAGTGCCGTTGAGAAGTTGATGGTATCAATTGAAGTTCCTGCAACACCTGTTCCGTAAACATTTCCAACGATTTCAAGGGTTGAGCTCGCCTGCTGTACACCCGTGTGGACGACTTCCTGGCTTTTCTGTGTAGTGAAGAACCCGGCGCCGAGCACCACGTACGAGAACACCGCCGCGACAACAACGAATGCGATGAGCACAATCGCTGCCTCAAGGCCGGTGAATGCATTTTCATGATTGATGGATCTCATATTTTACCTCTCTTCTTCCGGAGACTGGAAATCACCAGTACCCATTTCTAATTTATTGTCTTAATATAGATATTTTTACCCTCTAATGGCAAATCAGATTTATTAAAACGCTTAGTGCAAATTAGAAATGTATTTATATAAATTAATGTAAATGTAAAAAAAACCCCCGTTCGGAAGTGACAATATCCATGGAACACACGGGATTTTGAGGAAAAAAGCCAATTGAAATGACAACCAGTCCCGGAATTATATTTTCAGAAACCGCTGACCGGAATTTTCGTAATGTGCCCTTCAAGATTCCCGTTTCAGATAATAACAGATGAATCCAGCCGGATTTTTTTTAAAACCGGGGGATATGTCATGAATCAGACCTGCCCCGGAACCTGTATCTGGAAAAACGCGGCATCCACGAATGGGAATCATGGTAAGAATTCACTAATCCGCGTGATTCAATCAGAATACGATATAATTGAGAGAACCTGGTGTTTGTTATGGCTTATGCTGCAGACAACAATCGAAGACAGGACGGATTAAAGAACGAACGGATTGACAACGGATAAAAAGAGAATGTTCAGCACCGGTCGCAGGTATATTCCACCCTGAGAGCGGTCTTGCGCATGTCGCCCCGGATCTGCTTTTTCCCACCGGCAATGAACCATTTCTGGCATTTTACGCAGCGCTTGGGCCGGATCTTATCCCAGACTTTCATCGGGATCTCGAGCACAAACTCTGTCTTGTTCCACTCTTCTGGGGGCTTCTCTGCATTCGCTTCGTACAGTGCTACGAACTCCATGATCTGGTGCGGGGGCACGCCCAGGTCCACGAATTTCTTGAAGACGAAATAGTTGAAGATCAGCCAGGACAGGTCCGAGCGATCGAGGATACCTTCGTATTCCCCGAATGCTTCGTCGAAGTCCTCGAGCGAGCAGCCGCACAGCGGGCACTTGCCGCCAACGAGCTCGTCGAGAAACACTTCTTCCTGGCACCCCGGACAGGTAGTGTGCGGGGATTGCATGCGTGATGTCATTGTTGCTCCGGATTATTGCTGGTTATCTGGTATTCATATCCTTGAATGGTAAAACGGTTTCTGGTATTGGATTGATGTTCCTAGTATTGATCGGTCAGGGTGATAAGGGTATCACCAGTGCACATGCCCGACGATAAAAAGGTTATGGGCCGGGAATTTTTCAGTCTGCAGAAGGCTCGCCCTGTTCCATCACAAGCGACCCGAAGATCACTTTCTCGAGTACCTGCGAGACATACTTGATATGCATAGCCTTCTCCAGATCCTCGTTTCTGTGGATATCAGCCCAGAGCTGGAGGCGCATGAGGGAAAACCGGAACCTGTCCAGGGTTTCGTCATCAAGGGCCATTGCCTCACGGTAAATGGGTTCCAGCAGGTCCGGAAAGGCGAGCGGATTCTCCAGTGCCACGATCACGCCTTTGTATATGGGGTGTGGCTGCTCCCTGCCGGTCAGAATCCGCAGATAATCCATTGTCTTAACCCTCAACAACTTTGATGAGTTCCTGCATGACGGCGTCCACGCTCTTCCACGTGGGGCTGTCGCCGCGCCTGATGATGAACGGCCTGCCTTCGTCACCTGCCTTGCGCATCTCGATGTCCAGCGGGATTGCTCCAAGGAACGGAACCCTGAGTTCCTCTGCGATCTTCCTGCCGCCGCCTTTGCCAAACAGATCTATCTGCTCACCGCAGTGAGGGCAGACCATCCCGCTCATGTTCTCGATGATGCCAATCACCGGGAGGCCGAGTTTCTCGATGAACTTTGCAGACTTCCGGGCATCCATGGTGGCGACGTCCTGCGGAGTGGTGACCACAACCGCCCCGCGGACATTAGGAGCGAGCTGGGCGATGGTCAGGGCCTCGTCACCGGTACCTGGCGGAAGGTCAACGACAAGGTAATCCAGCGGCCCCCAGTTCACTTCCGTGAGGAACTGCTGGATCGCAGCCATCTTCATCGGCCCGCGCCAGATGATGGGGGTACTGGTATCGGGCAGCAGGAATGCCATGGAGATGACCGAGAGATTGCCGATCACGTGGACGGGTTCGATCCGGTCATCCATCATCGCGAGCTTGTGGTCTTCGATCCCCAGCATCTTGGGAATATTGGGGCCGTGCATATCAAGGTCAAGGAGCCCGATCCTCTTCCCATGGGCAGCGAGAGCATAGGCAAGGTTAACCGAGACCGTGGATTTCCCTACCCCTCCTTTGCCGGAAAGGACCATGATGACGTGTTTGACGTCAATATCTGCCTTTGGCGGCAGTCCTGCCGGACCGTTCTTTGCCGATGCACAGGTTGTTGCGGTCGGACAGCTGGAGCATTCCTTCTTGCACTCCTCATCCGCCTTCGGTTTTTTGATATTGTTCTTTGCCATCGTTGCCTCCAGTAAAAACAACTGTGTACTCTCACCAGTTGTCCGCACAAGACAATAAAGATGTGGAGATTGAGGCAGAGGCATGGTGGGTAAAACGTTTGTCTGCAAAGTACCTCCATCCCCCCAGTCCCGGGCCAGGTCAGACGCACCGGTATTTCTTCAAGCTGTACGGGCCCGATACCATGCTTCAGCTTGAAGACGGGGTGTCCGGAGAGGATCTGATACAGGCCATGCACGGCCATGTGGTCCAGTATGGCGAGACCTGCGTGACGTACGGCCGGTAAATCCCAAAATCTCACACTTTTTTTAAACCACCCTGGTATTACCCGTTGAACTGCTCCCCTTCGTCACCATTAAGATGTTCCGGTACAGATTGACGATGACATGCAGAGACCTGCCCCGCCACGCGTTCCGGATCCCCGGCTTGACTCGGCAATCCGGATGCAGACCGATCGCCGTGAATCGCTCCTGTCGCCCCTTGCCGCACGAAGTTCCGGCGCTATCCGCAGGTACGGGAGAAAACCCGAGGATATCCGGACCCCGTATTCCCGCGACGCGGACCGGATCATCCACACCCGTGCATATACCCGTTATATCGATAAAACCCAGGTTTTCTATCTTGTGGAAAACGATCATATCACTCACCGGGTCATCCACGTCCAGCTGGTATCAAAGATTGCCCGGACTATCGGAAGATGCCTGCGGCTCAACGAGGATCTCCTCGAGGCTATCGCGCTGGGCCATGATATCGGTCACATCCCCTATGGCCATTTTGGCGAAACCTGCCTCTCGGAACTCTGTGAAAAAAACGGGATTGGGAAATTCTGTCATAATGTCCAGAGTGTCCGGTTCCTCGACAAGATCGAGGATTGCGACCTGACCCTCCAGGTTCTTGATGGTGTTCTCTGCCATAACGGCGAGGCGGATGATGTCAGGATCAGGCCGGAGCCGGTTGCAAGTTTTGAGGCATTCGACCGGAAAGTGAAGGAGACCGCGAACAACAAGCGTCCCTGCTCCCCCATGACCCTTGAAGGATGCGTTGTCAAGTTCGCTGACACCATTGCGTACATTGGCAGGGATCTCCAGGATGCCCGCGAAGTCGGGCTCATCGGTGATGATACTCCCATACCGGATGCCTGCGGGGATGTGCTTGGCCGGGACAACGGCCATATCATAGATACCCTTATCCATGATCTGCTGGAGAACAGCGATGCGGAAGAGGCCGGGTTCATCTCATACAGTCCTGAAGTCGAGAATGCCCTCATAGGCCTGCGGGCATTTTCCCGCCGGTATATCTATGATAACCCGGCACTTACTACAGAACGAAAAAAGATCCGGAGAATGTTTGCCACCCTCTTTTCTGCATGTCTTGAAGATCTTGAGGAGGGCAGACGTACCGCAAAAATTTTTATGGATTTTATCGAAAGCGGACCGGTGAGCAGAACCTACCTTGATTCTGCAACACCTCCGGAGCTCGTCCGGGATTTCATTGCCGGGATGACGGATCGCTACTTTGCCCGGCGGTACGAAGAGTGCGTGATACCCAGGAGAATTGAAGGGAAATTCAATTTCGCAGGTGACAGGAGTTAATCGTACTTTCCTTTGGGCCCGGTCCAGCCGGTGAACCCGCAGTAGATACAGCCAACCCCGTCACAGTGGTGGCACAGCCGTTTGGGTGCAGTAACAAGAACCGTACCCGTCTTGTTGCAGTATGTGCATCCAAGGCCTCCACAATGCCCGCACTCTGCCGGTTCATAGGTTTTTTCGTGAGTTGTCATTCGTGAATCATCTTAAAAGCAGGCCTGATGTTTCGTCCTGCATCCGGTTTAATCGTCATCTTCGTCCAGGTACCCCCGAAGGGCCGCCATGAGTTCTGCCGCTGACTGGTAGCGGTCCGGTGGATTCTTTGCAAGGCATTTTAAGATAATCTTCTCGACTGCCTCTGCATCGGGATTGTATTCTGAGGGTGGAATCGGCGTTTCCCGCAGGATCGCGTTGCCAACTTCAACAATGCTCTCCCCCCCGAACGGGATCGAACCGGTCACCAGCTCGTAGAAGACCACGCCCAGCTGGTAGATATCTGTCCGTTCGTCGGTTCTCCCGAATTCCGTTGGGGATACCTGTTCCGGGGCTGCATAGGAGAGGGAGAACCCGGCAATGCTCGATTTCTTGACCTCCGCGGCAAGTACCTTGCTCATCCCCCAGTCAGTGATCTTGGGCACGAGAGCTTCTGTCAGGAGAATGTTGTGCGGCTTGATATCCCGGTGTATGAACCCGTGCTCGTGGGCGTACCGCAGTCCATCGACAATGCCTGTGATAAGATGAACTGCTTTCCAGACTGGCAGGGGCTTCTCGATTGCCTCAAGTGAGCTTGGAACAAATTCCATCTCCACGTAAGGGACCGGAAGGATATTGACTGCAGTTACTTCGACAATGTTCGGGTGACGCAGCGTCTCCCATGCTGCGATCTCGTTTAAGAAACATTTACCGGTTACCTCGTCGAAACTGATCGGGATCTTGACTGCGACCCGGATTCCGTCCGTCTTGCGTATTGCCGAGAAGACCCACGCGATCCCACCCCTGCCAACGAACATGATCTCGGTATACTTGTTCTCCAGTTCCCGCGGGAAGTAATTCTTCTGGTCAGCTATCGCGGGGTGAGGGCTTGTCTGGGTATTTTCCATCTGGATGGTATTTGTTGCAGGAGTTGTGGCAGAAGAAGGGATCCGGTTGATGGCGGTTTTCAGGATCGATGCAGCCCGTGCAACTACCGGAGTAATACCCGCTTCCCCGGCAGGCTCCGGCTTATCCCTGCGGAAATACATAACACCGGCAGCGATTATCAGCATGACCAGGAGGAGGGACAGCACGAGCGTGATGACGGGAACATTCGGCCAGATGCGGGGGAATGTGAACGGGGCGCCTGAAGGGGGATTGTCAGTAACCTGAATGGTCCGGGTCGGGGGGGGAGCCGTTACCACAGGTGTTGTGGGGGCCTGGGATACAACCGTGGGTTTCAGTCCCGGACTGCTTCCGGCAGGAGTGACCGCCGTATAATACTCCCGCGGGTCCATCAGGGGGAATTCATCGAGGATTTCCTGACTGCTCCCGGCAGTACCTTTCCCGGTTATTCCGACACTGACAACATAGGGGTTATCACCGATACCATCCCCGTTCTTGTCCCGTCCCTGGTAATCTTTCCAGTAATTCCCCATCCGGCTCTCGGCTTTCTGGCCAAGATAAGTGTAGGAATAAGGAACGAGCGAGCTCCACGTTGAGGTCGGACTCTCTGAAAGAACATTCTGGTTGTTGAGGAAATTATTCCGGATGATGAGGTTCCCAAGAGATTTTCCATCGAGAGTGATCCCAATCGTATTTTTCTGGAATGTGTTCTGCTCGATCCGGTTCTCTGAAGAGGATTCAAGCGAGATGCCATATTTATTGTTCTGGGCTATCTCGTTTGCAGATATGGTGTTTTTCCGTGCAGATACAAGCGATATCCCCTGCCCGTTATTCCGGAGGATATTATTGCGTATGGTGTTACTGTCAGATGCGATGCGGATTGCGCTCCACATCTCGCTGTTCTGGATGGTGAAGCCTTCAACCGAACAGCCTTCTGCAAGGATGCTGATCCCATCTCCTTTGTTACCGGGCTCGATGACCGGCACCCCGTTACCGCTGTCAACTCCGACGAGTGCGATCTTCTTCTCCAGATGGATACTCTCCACATACGTCCCGCTCTGGACCCTTACCGTATCGCCGCTGCTCGACCAGTCCACTGCGTCCTGGATACTGCTGAATTCGGCACCCTGAGGAGCAACAACATGCTCGGCTGCACTTACCGGGATGCAGATGCAGGCCAGTATGATGGTGGTTACGATAAGAGCGCGGAAGATCTGGTGCAGCGGGATCATGGGTGTTCCGGGGGGGCAGACGTGGTTATTCAGGAATTGTTCCAGGTTTATACTTGCTGATAGTCCCTTTGGCGTTATCTGGCTTATAGTATCATGTTTTTTCAGGGAGAATTACCAGGATTCTTACCCCTGATGAACCTTTTGCAAGCTCGATGAGATCCCCGTCACGCAGCAGCTCTTTTACATTCTTCTCAAGCTTCCGGTTATTCAGCTGGGTTCCCCCGGTGCTTCCGCAGTCCTCGATGTGCCAGACACCCTTTTCCTGCAGGAATCTGCCGTGGGGCTTTGATACGCGCGTCACCGCGGTATAGCCATCGGAAAGAACCACGTCGTCAGGACTGCCCGTGGCGGCGTTATCAGGATCGATCCTCCCGAAATTAACGATGTCGCTTTTGAGGAGGAAGAGTTTCCCGTCATCCGGGCCCCCGAGCACGATCGCTGCTGGCATATTGCCCAGCACTTCTTTTGAGAGTGTCCCTTTGACCTCGTCGAGCCTCCGCGAGATCTCGCTTCCCACGATCTGGACCCTCGTGTTTGAGAAGAACCCCAGGTTCCGTATGATGGCCTCAAGCCCCCCGGGAACGAGAGAGTACTGCCAGACCGGGTGAATTCCCTTGGAGGTCGGCGCCCCAAGGCCCGCCTCCTTCTTGATAACCCCGATACTCAGCAGCTTGTCGAGATGCTTTTTTGTATTCTCGTAACTTGTCTCGATCTCTTTTGAGATCGCCCGGGCATCCCGGGGTTTCTTCTCGATGAATTTTAATATCCTGAGCCGGGCGCTGCTCGAGAGAACATCCAGGTATTCTGACAGTTCTTCAAGCGAGTCCGACTCTTCGTGAATAATGATTGTGGGTGACTTGTCTGCAGGATTCATAGCGCTCCACCCGGGTAGTTCTTTGCCCTTTCTGGTAAAACCTGTTGGTTACCGGAAGAGTTAGGCATAACGGTTTATATTTCCTCCCCATACCGTTACCCTTCTGGTTGATTGTTCTAACCCGGAGGTTATGCACTCCAACCCGGGCGATTTTGTGTATTTATCTGTCCGGCCAAAAGAGGTTATTAGCAGGTGATGCACGAACACGAATCGGCGCATTCACCGACCCATACACAACTTCACGGAGAACTGAACAATGGACACAGGAAAAATTCTGATCGGGTTTGCATTCCTCCTCCTATCAGCAGCCCTCATGGTATCCCCATCAAGCGCTGAGATGCAGGGTCTGCACTGCGATGCCGGCTGCGGGTGTGCTGGTACTACAGGACAGTCCGCTGCACTATCACCAGTTCAGTACGGACAGCCGGCATCAGCAGGAACAGGATTTGCGCTCATGGACCCGGCCGACCCGGCGGATCTGCCATAAAAACCTCATCCTGTGTCCCATCAGATCCCCATCATCTGCCACGCACCCGTACGAGCGATCAACCCTGAGGGAATGTTCCCGGTGGCTCATAAGTGACCCCCCGGGTCGATACCCTCAGCAGGCCGACTCCTGCTTCCTTCGGGAAAGCAGGAAACAATCTCTCACTCCAGAGACCGGAATGGAGGAAAACCTCCTTCCGGATCATACAACAAGCCACTCAATCCCTTTTTCCTCCTGTATGAAAAACCGTTCTTTTCATCAATTAAAGAATAACTGAGTCCGGACACCGCACCGGTATCTACGCAATCCGGTTTTCCCTCTCCTTTGCATTCTGTGTTGGGCAAGCCAGGGTATCTGACAGGAACCCCTCTTGCCGACCGGGTTAATATGCCAGTATTTATTGCTGATATCATTAAACTAAAAAACCGGGATACCCGTTCGTACGTGGGGAAAATTCATGGGAAACGATCTTCAGAAACAGGTGTACGAGATACTCGAAAGCCGGAGCAGGGAATTACCGGCAGGGATTTTCTTATCCCGTGCTCTCCTTCTCCTCATCCTGATTAATGTAATCGCTGCTGTGATAGAGACGGATGCCTGGTTTTTCCATACCTATGGTCGCACTCTCGACATCATTGCCGTATTCTCGGTTTTTGTCTTTTCCGCCGAATATATCCTGAGAGTCTGGTGCTGTACACAGAATCCTGCGTACCAGTCACCGGTCACTGGCAGGCTCAGGTACATGGTTACACCGGCTGCGATCATCGATCTGTTTGTCATCCTGCCGTTCTTCTGCCTGCCCTTTGTTGTCCACAAGGGGGTGACCTCATTTATCCGGTTCCTGCGCATATTCTGGATCCTGAAGATCGGTCATTACACCCGGAGCCTCGGTATATTTTCCCGGGTCTTCAAAGCAAAACGGGAAGAGATCTTCATTGCTTTCTTTGTAATGCTGGTCCTCCTCGTGATTGGATCCGCCCTGATCTTCTTTGCAGAAAATGAGGCACAACCCACAAAATTCTCCAGCGTGCTCGCTTCGATGTGGTGGGGTATCGAGACCATGGCAACGATCGGATACGGTGACATGGTGCCTGTCACCCCTCTCGGGAAAATTATTGCCGCTTTCGTTGCGGTGGTAGGTATAGGCCTTTTTGCCCTGCCCGCCGGTATCCTGGCATCCGGATTCATCGATGAATATAATAAAACCCGTAACAATATGCAGACTCCGCCGAAAATCTGCCCCCATTGCGGGAAAGAGATAGACGATCAGCAGAAGGGAAAGGATCCATAATCCCGAAATCTTCCTGCCGGTGTCCCTGGATCAACCGGATATTTTCCTGAAGAGTAGCGCATCGGAGTCCATTCCGTATCACGGGTGTGCCCATTCACTAGTTTTATACCATCAGCCTTACATGGTGTATCTGTGCAGTCCCGTACACGGGACTAGAGAGGTTAGTTTCGTATGACATCCGCAATGAAGATCCAGATAAATTATACCGAAGCCGCAGAAGTTCTCAAAAAATATCTCAAACTGCGTGGATCGCCGGTTGCGTTCCGGTTTGCCACAAAAAAGGAAGAGATTCCGGCAGGTATGGAAAAGATCGACAAGACCATCCGGCACTGTTCGATGGTAGGGCTTGCGAGAAATGAGGGGCGTATCTTCTATGCACTTGCAGACAACCATGAGTGTAACGGCGGAGCGTGGTCCCTTGGGCTCAGGGAAATAACCGAGACCCTCAAAACAGGGGATTTTTACTTCAGGCTGGGAAAATTCGAGAGTGCAGGGTCGTGTAAGAGGACGATCGACCGCGTTGCCCACCTCAATTGCGGGGATACGTATGCCACGCTCTATGCACCCCTTGAAAAAACACCTTTCGACCCGCAGGTTGTTCTGATTGTTGCCAGTCCCTGGGCGATGCTGAAACTCTCCCAGAGTTCCCTCTTCCGCCTCGGCGGCCGGATCAATGCGGAATTTGCCGGCATCCAGTCGGTATGCGCCGATACCTGTGCCCAGACCTATCTCAACGGGAAGATCAACTTTTCGCTTGGATGCGACGGGTCGCGCAAGTTCTCCGGTATCGAGGATGGAGAGATGGTAATGGGAATTCCGGCCGAACTCCTCCCTGAACTTACCGAAGCGCTCAAAATCGTTGCAGCTGCACCGGGTTCGAAATAATTTCTTTTGATCCCGGAACCTGGTGTTTTTTACCTGGCATCCGACCCCCCCTCACCCCCTACCCCGTTCTCGTTAAAGCTGTTCCTCTTCACGTCCCATGATATATCCTTCATATCCCATCTGGCCCGGTTTCAGACGGGGGGTTCCCCCCAGTCACTTTGGAAGATGAGAGGGGTGGGGGGTATACCCCGCTGAACCCGGTATGAGAAAAGTACCGGTAACCCCAAACCCACGGCATAACGGCTCTCTGCGAACCGGGAAGTTAATGATGCCGGCCGGGGAGTTTCGTGTATCGCGATAAACGGATCCTGTGACAAACACTGCAATGAGGCTGATGAAAAGGAAAAAAGGATCAGAGGAGTTTTGATCCGGCAGTGGGGCCGGGCTTGCATTCGAATACTTCCGTGATCTTGACAATGATGAGTGAACGGGCCGGCAGGGCCGGGTTTTTCTTGTTGATCTTCTCCTTCATCTCGTCATACTCTTTACCGCTGTTCTTGATCGAAGTGACGCCCTTGATCTGGAAGCAGCCCTTGATCTCCGGTCCCCAGACGAAGATAGCAATCTTCGGGTTGACCCGTAAGTTCGAGAGGGTCTTGTTCATGAAATTGTCCGTGATCCAGATGGTTTCATCATCGACCAGTTCAACGATACCAATGGGGATAACATTTGGCGTCCCGTCTTTGGATGCGGTTGCAACGGAAAACACCTTCATCTTGGAGAATGCCTCTCTCATGTCTGCAGTAAGTCTGGCCATAGGTCTCACCACTTCTCCGTCAGGATTGTGCTACCATATACTTTACGGTCAATAAAAATGATTTTTCCGGATGATACGGGCAGAAGGAAAAGCCGGTGTGCCCGTGATCGCTTCTCTTATCTCCCTGTGCGCCCCATCAGATTGTGTGATGCGCGAGCCGCCGGTGAAAAAGATTCTCTACTGGTGTGAACAGTGTAATGTCCCGCTGATAGCAAAGAGCTGCGCGTGCGGCAGGGACGGGAAAAAGATCGATCTCCTCCAGCCTTATGATCTCCGTCCCGCCCTCTCGGCAGATGCAGATCTCATCAGGACACTCATCCAGGAGAGCTTCGGCCCGGTCCCGCTTGCAAAGATCCTCCTTTTGAACAAGACCGGCGGCGTTGATCGGGCAGACCTCGTGATTATGCATGGTGAACGGCTTGGCTGGCTCACGTTCGACCCGGTTGCACGGGCATTCAGCCTTGATATTGCGCCCGAAGCACTCCCGTTTCTCGTTCCCCATGCAACAAAGGGAATCGTGGATCTCGATCTCCATACCGATGTCCGCAGGGAGCAGGGACGTATCGGCGGGAAACGCATTCCTCTCAAAACCGCAATCCCGGGGGGGACAGTAATCGTCAAATATAAAGGAAAATACGGGACCGGGATGGTAAAAGACGGGTCCGTTAAAGTCAAAGAACTCATCACGGTCGTCCCGAAAACGCCCCCGAATCCCGGGTGGGAAACGGTTATCGAGAAGAACCGGTATCACCTGAAAAACCTTGAGCGCAATGCGATCCGTACGATAAAACAGCATATCCATGACCGCCCTACGGCAAATGTCTCGTTCTCCGGGGGAAAAGACAGCACGGCAGTTCTCCACCTTGCCCGCAAGGCAGGGGTCACAAAAGCTTTCTTTATCAACACCAACCTCGAATTTCCCGAGACAATTGAGTTTGTCAGGTCGCAGGGAGTAGATATAATAGAAAAAGCCGGGGACTTCTGGCAGGCCGTGGAAAAAGCCGGGCCTCCCGGGAAAGACAACCGCTGGTGTTGCAAGTTCCAGAAACTGCGCCCGCTCAAACTCTACCTTGCCGATACCGGCCCCTGCGTAACGATACAGGGGAACCGGTGGTATGAATCGTGGAACCGGGCAAGTCTCGAGGAGACCAGCCAGAACCCGGATAATCCCCTCCAGCTCAACGTATCTCCTATCCGGAACTGGCGGGCGCTCGAGGTGTTCCTCTACCTGTGGTGGCAGAAGGCAGCGATGAACCCCCTCTACGAGCAGGGCATCGAGCGTATCGGGTGTTACCTCTGCCCGGCGATGCTCGAGAGCGAATACGAGATGATCCGGCGAACCCACCCGGAGTACACCCGGCGGTGGGATGCTTTTGTGGAGTCCTGGGCAGACAAAAAAGGGCTGCCGGATGCGTACTGTCAGTTCGGCCTCTGGCGGTGGCGGGAACTCCCCCCCAAGATGCGGGAACTCTGCAAAAATCGGGGAATACCCGTGAATGCGGATTTTACCCTGCATGCCGAACCGGGACAGCAGCAAAAACCGGAAAAGTCGGAGATAAAAACCGAAGAGAGGATGGTGTCAGAAATGAAGGCGGCTACGGAAGAGTTGTTCGATGTCGAAAAAATCCGCAGGGATTTCCCCCTGCTCTCGGATATTATCTACCTGGACAGCGCCGCAACGAGCCTCTCGCCGGAACCGGTCATACAGTCCATGGTGGAATTCGAGCGCAATTACCGGGCAAATGTGGGACGTGGTGTCCACCGCCTCACCCAGATCGCCTCCCAGCGGTACTGGCACGCCCACGAGAAAGTGTCTGATTTCATCGGGGGAAAGGCAGGTCTTTTGGTATTTACCAAAAATACCACCGAATCGATCAACATGGTGGCGCAGGGCCTGTCCTGGAAGTCCGGGGATCGCATCGTATCAACGATCCTCGAACACCACTCCAACCTCCTGCCATGGTATCATCTGGGACGGCAGGGGGTTGCTACCGATATCATCGGGATGAACGACAATTATACCCTTGACCTTGCCGCCCTGGAAGCAGCCATTACTGACAGGACCCGCCTGGTCGCTGTCACGCACGCCTCAAACGTGCTGGGCGTGATAACCCCCGCTCGGGAGATTGCAAAGATCTGTCACGACCATGATGTCCCGCTTCTTGTCGATATGGCCCAGACCGTGCCGCATATGCCCATCGATGTATCCCGTCTCGGCTGCGATTACTGTGCCTTCTCCGGCCACAAGATGCTCGGCCCGACCGGTACGGGTGTGCTCTGGATGAGAGAGCCGGATCTCGAACCCCTGCTCCTTGGCGGCGGAGCAGTGGAGTCCGTGACAGGGCACGAGTATGTCCTCTCCGGGGGATACCCCAGGTACGAAGCCGGAACCGGTAATATCGCCGGGGGAATCGGTCTTGGGGTTGCCGTCGATTACCTGAAAAAAGCGGGGATGGATACCATCCGAAAGCACGAACAGATGCTCACTACCCGCATTATTAACGGCCTCTGCAGGTTTGACCGGGTGCACCTGTATGTGCCGGATAAGCCGGAGGACCGGGTAGGGGTAATATCGTTCACGATTGACGGTCTCCACCCGCATGAGGTTGCGCAGAGGCTGGATGAGATGGCAGATATCATGATCCGGTCCGGGCATCACTGCTGCATGCCCCTCATGGAACGTCTCGGCCTCCCTGATGGAACCGCGAGAGTGAGTCTCTGCCTGTACAATACGTGCGGCGATGTCGATCTCTTCCTCGCAACTATCGAGGAGATAGTCCGGTAAACAAAACCCAGCAACGTATTTTTTTTGCTTTTTATTTTGCTTTTAGCATGTCCTGCTCTTACGATTTATTATCCATCAGTCTCCTATAGTACACCAGATATACAACATTCCCGGGACCAGCAGTACCCGGTATGCGTGATTTTCCATGAAAGCAAAACAACTGTCAGACCTCTTCGGGATAGTCCGTGAAAAACATCCTCTTGTTCATCACATCACGAATTATGTGACTGTCAATGACTGTGCCAATATCACGATGTGTGCCGGTGGTGCGCCGGTGATGGCAGATGCGCCCGAGGAAGTTGCGGAGATGGCCGGCGTTGCCGGTTCTCTCGTCCTCAATATCGGGACGCTCAACAAAGCCCAGGTAAAATCCATGATCCTTGCAGGCGGGATGGCAAACGACCGTAAGATCCCTGTCATTCTCGATCCCGTGGGGGTGGGGGCGACCCGGTTCCGGACAGAGACTGCCCGGCATATTATGAGTGAACTGAAGATCTCGATCCTCAAGGGAAATGCCGGGGAGATCGGGGTGCTTGCCGGGGCCGGCGGGAAAGTCCGGGGTGTCGATTCGCATGGGCTGACCGGGGACCCTGTGGCGGTCGTCCGGGACTTTGCCCGGGCTGAAAAACTCACTGTCGTTGCCAGCGGTCCAACAGACATAGTAACTGACGGGAAACGTGTATTCCTTGTCAATAACGGCCACCCTATGATGGGCAGCATATCCGGCACCGGCTGCATGGCAGCGTCAGTGACCGGCGTTTTTGCCGCTGAATCTTCCGACATGGTCCTCGCATCGGCCGCAGCACTTGCCGCGTTCGGTATTGCAGGAGAGCGGGCGGCAGCAGGCACCCGTGGGCCGTTCAGTTTCAAAACAGCGTTGTTCGACGAACTCGCCCGGCTGACTCCCGCAGATCTTGGCGCACATGCCCGGGTCATATCTCAGGAGTAATCGTTGCTGCAGATATGAAATTCAACCTGTACGTCATCACTGATGAAATGATTGCACATGGACGCGCGCATGCCGCAATAGCGCAACTGGCCGTTCTCGGGGGTGCTGACGTGATCCAGCTCAGGGACAAGAACCGGGGATGCCTTGAACTCACCCGGATCGGACGGGAGATCCGGAAGATTACAAGAACTGCCGGGGCTGGTTTTATCGTCAATGACCGGCTCGATGTTGCACTTGCCTGCGGGGCCGACGGGGTTCATCTCGGCCAGGGAGACCTCACTCCCGCAATCGTGCGTCAGCTTGCCCCGCCGGGTTTTATCATCGGCGTCTCGGTTGGCAACGGAAAAGAAGCCTGCCTTGCTGAAAAAGAGGGGGCAGATTACGTTGCGCTCAGCCCCACCTTCTCTACGGATTCAAAACCCGATGCAGGACCCGGGCACGGGTGCGGGATGCTTGCAGAAATAGCAGGGAGCGTCTCCATCCCGGTGATAGCGATTGGCGGGATCGGCAGGGAGAATATTCCTGAAGTGATCCGGGCGGGTGCCGCGGGTATTGCCGTGATATCAGCTGTGGTTGCACAGCCGGATATTACAGCCGCAGCCCGGGAACTTGCCGCCCTCGTGGCATCTGAAAAGAGGAAACTTGCGGTATGACAAACACCTGCAATTGCAGGTTTGTCCTGCACGAACATTTCGCAAAGCACCACCATTTCGATCTCAGGCTGGAACATGACAGCGTGCTTATGAGCTGGGCGGTTCCGAAGGGCCTGCCGGAGCATACGGGAGAGAGACGGCTTGCGATACAGGTTGAAGATCACCCGCTGGAATACATAACGTTTGAGGGAACCATCCCGGAAGGGGAATATGGGGCCGGCGAAGTGAGGATTGCTGATCATGGATACTATGAGGTCGTCACCTGGGACCCGGGCCGGATTGAAGTTGTATTCCATGGTTCACGGTTTTCCGGGAAATATGCGCTTATCCGGTTCAAAAAAGCAGGCGATAAGGAATGGCTGATCCTGAAAGGGAAAGAATGATTTGGAAATCATGTTCACGGCTCATCTCCCTGAAGTTAATGGCCACGAACCGGGAGGGATTACGCTTTTCATAACGGGTAAGGGTCCAAAAAATGAACCGTGAATTTTTCTGTTGAGGCGGGAGATGGATAATAAGATATAATTAATCTTCAGATCTATTTTGCATTCACACGATCCACGTGCGGAGTTGATATGCACATGAAGACCATCTCACCGCAAAAAACTCTCGGGCTCTCAATCATTGCACTTCTCACGATCGGCATTGTGCTCCTCTCGATCTTCTCCTTGAAAAACGGGTACCTGAATATTTTCCCGTACTTCTATATCCTGCCCATCCTGATTCTCGCCTATTTCCACCCCCGGTATGCAGTCTACTTTACGGTATTCCTGGGCTGGATCTTCCTCGGGCTCGTGTGCCTGTACGGGCCGCCGGATATCCAGCTCTATGCATCAAGTGTAGCGTTCTTCTACATTTTTGTCTCCCTTGGGGTAATCATATCCGCATACTCCGGCCAGCTCCTTCAGGAGAGGAGATACCGGGAGATCTTTGAGAGCTCCCAGGCCGGCATCCTCACGTTCGATGTGGAGACCCAGAAAATCCGCGAGATCAATATCCAGGCAGCAACGATTCTCGGGTCTGATCCGGAAGCCCTTAAAAAGCAGCCGTTCTCTGCATTCATGCTGGACACGGAACAGGAGTTGCGGGTCATGAAAAGTATCCGGCGGGATGAGAAGATCACTGATATGGAGATTGCTCTCCAGAGAAAAGACCGCTCCGTCATCTGGGTGATAATAACCGCCTCCTTAACAAAAGACGGTACTGTAGTCTGTTCCCTTGTGGATATCACTGAAAGCCGGCGAACCAAGGATGAGCTCATCGAGTCCGAACTCCGGTACCGGACACTCTTCGACGGCGCAAGCGACGCGATCTTCCTGCATGATATCGATGGCAGGATCTACGAGACAAATGTTATTGCAACACGATACCTGGGGTTTTCGAAAAAGGAACTCATGAAGCTGCGTCTCCACGATCTGGATGTTGATCCTGAACACCTGTTCACGCCGGATATCATCAGGACATTCCAGGCCCGGGGTCACATCCTCTTTGAAACGGTTATGAAGAAAAAGGATGGTTCTACCCTTCCCGTTGAGATCAGCAGCAGGATAACTGAATATTTTGGTATGCCTGCTGTAATGAGCACAGTACGGGATATCTCGGAACGCAGGGAAAAGTAATCCTGCTTACTTTTTTCTGAAGGTATCCCGGGTAAAATCCATGTATTGCTGAGTTTCGCCAAAAAAATCTGTTTCGTCCCGGTACGTTCCAGGTCCGCAGGTATAATGTCATAAAAAACCTACCCGGTATTATGGAATGCGCGAGCCTGAAAAGATCACTTTTCAAGGAATGTAAAGGCATCTGTATCCTGCTTCTGGGCGTCGTTATCGTCATGGGCTGGTTAATTCTTTTCATTGCCGGGGGGCTGTCCCTTGGAACCTGGCTGCCTGACCTGATCCCGCTGATGTACCAGGCCCAGAGAATCGTAGCCGGGGGCATTACTGCGATATTGCGGAACCCCCTTGCTTTTCTCCTTCTTATTGTTCTGGGGGGATACGTACTCCAATGGTTCGGACTGGATGAGTGGTTTTAGACCGTAATGGTCTCCTTTCAACCCAACCGTCATTTTTCTATATTTTCCCGACAGGTCCCCTGTTGTTTCCGGGCCGAATTTCCTGATAGGGAACCCGCAGAAAATAATGCAGACTGAACAAAACCCGTGAAGAATCCGGGTCGTAACCTGCCGGTCCAAATGTAATTCCTGGCCGTGATTCATAAGCGCCGGATTCGAATCCTGCCATATTATTATCACGTTATCACAAATGGAAAGAAGTACAGAACTAATCAACAGGAATCACAACATGAAGCCACCAGTACCCTCCGGAAAAAAAGAGCCCGGATTCCCGCGGCCCGGGAAAAAAACGATCATGGCAATCGCCATTATCATTGCTGTCGTGATCATCGGTGTAATCGCTGCGGTTG
Source organism: uncultured Methanoregula sp. (assembly GCF_963678795.1). Lineage (NCBI taxonomy): Archaea > Methanobacteriati > Methanobacteriota > Methanomicrobia > Methanomicrobiales > Methanoregulaceae > Methanoregula > uncultured Methanoregula sp. The sequence goes on from NZ_OY787453.1 coordinate 505,600, forward strand.
TCTTTGTTCAGTCACCGTCTGGTCAGGGTGCAACCCCCTCCAACCTCCAGTCAGGCGCTTCACAACCGGTCCAGCAATCAGCCCAGCAGTATGCCTCTAACTCCCCGGCAAAGCCGGTGGATTTTGTTCTCCAGGCAGGACCCCAGGATAAATGCGGGCTGACCTGCCGCAAGCTGACCCCCACCCTCTACAATACGGGCACCCAGACTGCGCACAATGTCTGCATCTCCGTTGTCCTGTACAACGGCGGTGGCGATCTGATCTCCCTGAACGGCGCCCCTTCCATCCGCCAATGCGTCGGGGATCTTGCCAGCGGGGAAGCAGTGAGCGAACCGATTACCATAGATGCGGATTGCGGGTTCCTTGCAACCAAATGTATCAAGCAGACGCTGATATTAAAGACCGAAGCATCGTGCGACGAGACTAATGTCCAGTTCCCTGACAAGATAATCGCGGTTTAGACTATTCGTGAACCGGATTACCTGCTGCCGGACCGGTATTCAAGCGGAATTGTCCGGAACAGGCGCAACTTTTTTTAATTTCCCGGGAACGCAGGATCATCTGCTCACCGTAAAAACCTTTAAGGAAAATACGTACGGCCGTGATCCCGAAAACAAGAACAGGCTTTAATCCGAACTAAAAGAGCCGCCGGGGGGAATTGAACCCCCGACCTGCTGATTACGAATCAGCCGCTATGCCGCTAAGCCACGGCGGCCCAATACCTCACAATATCGACCTTTGCGCTAATAAAATATGTGTCCGGGACTCTCACGAGTACCCGCTCAGGGCGGTTATATTTTCCTTCGCGGCTGTATCTTTGGGTGCAATAGTGCCGAACTTGGATTCATAATCCGCGATGGTCTTGGTGAGCACGGAAAGGAGATTCTTGGCATGCGCAGGTGTGATCGAGACAATCGCCTTTGCCCGCGCCTGGTTGACCTGCGGGAGCTGGTGCAGGAACATGAAGGTGAATTCGTCATCTTTGTACGCGATCTGGATCATGTTACTGTACACGGGATCGAGCGTTGGCGGGATATTGACTGAAATTTCCTGGCCTGACATAAGTACTGGTTGGTGGTGCAGGTATGAAAAGATGGCTGTCCGCCTGCCGTTATGGTGGCAATGCAATAAGTATAATCTCACCGGTTTCCCACGGATAATGGAGGAATTATTCTGGCGGAACAGCGTGAGTATGTCGCGATCTCGGACCTGGTGCGGTTGCATGCCTGCCCGGTCCGCTTTTACTATGAGCAGAACGATACATTCACTGAATCCGACCGGTATGCGGTCTGCAAGCAGATTTCGTACCATCTTGGTACTGCCATGGATGCCGATCTCATCTGGAACGAGATCTGTACCGTCCGCCCTTGTATCGATCCGGCCCTTAAGGAATTTCTGGGTCTTTGTATTACAGCCTGCAAAAAAAGCGAGTGGAAGCCTGCAAAGGAGACCGACGTGCGGGTATTCTCACAAAAACACGGGCTTGCCGGCATGATTGATCGCATAGCTTCTGACGGCTCCTTCTCGGTTGTCCGGGCTGCAGGGGCCATGCCGCTCGGCACCTATGCCGCCGACCGCCTGAGGATCGCGGCCATTGCGTTATGCCTTGAGGAGATGACGGGAAAGGAAGTGGCCGGGGGAATGGTGGAGTATATCACGGACGGTGTATCCCGGTATCACGAGGTCCAGCCCCGTGACCGCCGGCAGGTACTTGCCTCGCTCCACAAGTACGCCTCTGTCCGTGAAGGGCATATGCCCGAGCACCCGCTCAACGCTCCCTGCAACCGCTGTAAATATAAGGATAAATGCTCAAGCAGCATCGGCAGGCGGCTGAGTGAACTTCTGTGAAATGAGTTCTTCAATCCTGCCAAAACCCGGTATTTCCGTTTTTTTTGGTGTTCACTCCACCTGAAACCATTGCCGTGTCACGCTCATAAAAAAAGAACGGGGAATCAGATTTTCCGGTACTCGCCGGCAGGCACATGAATCTCAAACCGTGCCCCTTTCCCGGGTATTCCGGCCTCCCTGACCATGATACCGGTTGCCGCAAGAATCTGCTTGACAAAAAAGAGCCCGTATCCTGCGTGCTTCCCATATTCTTCCGGAAACAGTGTGCCCTTCTTTGTCGGGGGAATCCCGGCTCCATCATCTTCGCAGACGATCATGAGCGAACTCTCCAGGAGCTGGCTCGTGAACCGGATCCGGGTGAGATTCGGACCGCCATGCTTCAGGGCATTGTCAATCATGTAGAAAAATGCCTTTTCCAAAAGCCGGTCTGCATAGATCTCGATATTTTGGATCTCGACATCGATTGTCACCTTGCCGAGGCTTGCCCCGACCCTTGCACGCATGATGGTATCTGCCACATTCTGCCATTCCGGGGGACTGACGCCGATATCCTGGTATTCCTTGATGAACTTTACCTGGCGGTGGATCATCGCTATCGCAGTCTTGATCTTCTGGATATCGGCGCTCTGTGCGGGATGCTCCATATCCAGCGAGAGTTCCGTAAGCTGGTTGAGGATGTCCTGCCGCGTAATGGTATTGAGGAACGTAAGCCGGGTCTCGGTCTGATGAAGACGGATTTCCAGGAGTTCGCGCTCATGGATCTCCTGCCGGATCATGTGGTGGAGTTTTACCACGAACAGGATGAGCATAACAACGAGGAAGAGACTGACCACCAGCAGTTCGTCCAGCTGGAGCGCTTCGTAGCTCCTGAGGACCGATCCCAGGGATTCTGCAAGATCAAGGCGTGCAGAGATCAAAAACAGAATGCCGGAAAGAATAAAAATCACAGCAAGGTACGCAATCATGGTAATATTGGGAGATTTGCGCTTTTTTACCGACTCGTCGCTCATATCAGGTTTCCTATATCATCCTTAATCTGAGAACTCTTGAATATTGTGGTACTTCTTCGGTAAGAGTCCCCAGTGCAGGAAAAATCACCGGAATCATGGCAGGGTTCCACCCGGTTATGCAGGTTTTTCCCGTATCACGCACCATGAGATGAATTACACCATATCCCTGGCGTAAGCCAACCGGAACCTGTCGTTTTCACTTTCACTCCGCCTATCCTTGTGCCTTTTAACCCGCTGTCCCGAACCATCTGGATTGCAATTACGAGGATAATTCCCATGAAAGCAACGCGGATAGAGACAGGAACTCCGGAAGGGGATGCGCTGGGATTTATTGAATACCTGTTTTCAGGATGGCTGGAACTGCAGGGAGACCAGTGTATTTATCTCCATTATATCATCTCCCGGCACAAGAACGAAGGAAACACTCAGGAGCTGATTCAGAAGTGGCTGTCGGCCGGGTATGATGTCCGCGTGGTGATGCCGCGGCCGGTCATGCAGCACATCCTGGATAAATTCCAGTTCGTCCCTTCAATGGAATATTTCCCGGACCAGTACGAGGACAAGGTCGAAGTCTGGTACCGGCCGGTGTCATGGTACAACCGGGCGATCTCATCCACCCGGTCATCTGCCCGTGCCGGCTCAGCCCCCTTTTGATCAGGATCCTTTTATTGCCCGAGCAGGGTCCGGGACACGATATATTCTCCCCGGGCTTCCCGGGTTGTCCCGACAATCAGCCACTGTTCGTTGCCGTGCTGCTCGCACACGCCGCATGCTTCAATGGTCTCTCCCACGAGAGCCTGGCCGCTGTAGGTGTGCGTGAACGAGAGAACCCTGCTTACTGACTCGTGTTCTATCCTGTATACGGCAGGATTGTCGAATGCCAGTGATGCATCAGTGACTTTTGCCTCAATGGTCATCTTCCCGAGAACCGCCCCTTTGCCGGCAGGCTCTGCCCGGATATCCTCGTACGATCTCGTGTACAGGATATCGAAATACGTGCCCTCGATCTGCCCCCGGTTATACTTCCGCTGTTCGTGAAGTATGAAATCCTCGTAAGATATTTCGGGCCTGCGTTTCTCGTACACCTTGCGCCACATCTCTTCGGAAAGCCCCTCGATCTTCCCGTCCCGGATTCCCTGCTGCACGAGTGCCTGGGCAACAAACCAGTGCCTCCCGTACACAACCATATCGATGTCCGAGGCATCGTTCTCCAGTCCGCAGAGAAGCGAACCCGTGCAACCGACCGTCCCCCGTGGCAACCCGAAGAGTACGATAAGTTTTCTGACCCGGGAATGAGCGGCTGCAATGCGCCCTATCTCAACGTCGGGCCTGAGCACGGTCTTCACATCCCTGTAGGGAATGCGGTGAAGAAGGCCTGCATACGCTGGTTTTAACCGGGAAACGAGGGCATAGGCCTCTTCGAAATCGTACTTCCTGTAGCGGCGGCCTGAGGGATGGATCCGTTCCCCTGTTTCATCGGGAACGTACCGGAGCACGCAGCCCACGGATTCTTCGTTATCATACGTTGATACGGCATACAGCCAGCCATCAGGGTCTGAAATAAAATCGCGCAACCGGACCGGGACCATAAAAAACCTCACAGGGTGGACAGGAACTGTTCGACTTTATCTGCCTCAGCCCCCCTGCGGACGATCCGGCGTTCCACAAGGTCGACGACCGTACTTGGTATGCCGCTGAGCCGGCCCCCGTCAATGAGCAGCTCCCGGGATACGGTGCATTCGTCGGGCGTCTGCGGATCTTTCAACCCGTGGATATTTGCACTGGTTGCAGTGATGGGGGCATCGAAACGTTCGATTAACCGGAGGGCAAGATCATGGGACGGGATACGGATACCGATGAGACCGGTGCCCCCGGTCAGGATCTCCGGGACGCTGTTGCGTGCCGGCAGGATAACCGTGACCGGGCCGGGAAGAAATGCCTGGATGAACGCCTCCATTCCGGGTCGGACATGGGCCACTGCACAGAGCATCTCAAAGTCCGAAACGGCAATCGAGATGGGCATCGAGAGCGGGCGCTTCTTGGCCTCATACACTTTCTGGATTGCCTCATCCGAAAACGCATCGGCACCCAGGCCGTAGACAGTTTCGGTGGGATATACGACAAGCCCGTCGTGCATCAGTACGGAGACGGCTCTCTCAATTACGTCCATTCAGAACTCACGCCCGCGGACCCGGTTGATATCGAAGACCGCCTTGCTGCTGACGTGCATAACGGCAAAGACGCCGGCCTGGATCGGATCGGTGACCACAAGGTCCGCGTGTTCGGGAACGGTTCCCGCCATCTTCAGAGCAATGACCGGTATTCCGGATTCACGGACACGGTCAACTGCCTTGGAGATCTCGCCGCCCATGATAGACCCGGCAAGTACCAGGATTGATGCACGCGGAAGGCGCGAAACCGCATCAACTGCCAGTGCCAGCGTCCGCTCGCCCACGAGGGGTATGGTATCCACGGAAATCCGCTCTCCGCGGATGTTATGGCGGTCTGCCTCGTTCACTGCGCCGAGGGCGACCTGCGCCACCTGTGCCCCGCCCCCGATAATGATGACACGTGACCCGAAGATGTGCCCGAACGGCTGGTAGGCCCGGACATCCTTTACGGAGGGGATATCGTTCAGGTCCTTCAGGAGACATTCGTGATCGCTTGAATCCCCGCAGTCATATTCAAAATAGAGTTCGGCCATCCCGCAATAGGGGCCGGAATCAAATACCTCCTGGTTGATCATGACAATGTTGGCGTCATGGTTGGCAACTACGGTGGCGATGTCGCGCAGGGCCCCCCTGCAGTTCTCTGCTATGATACGTATTGCCGAACGTTCCGGTACAGAATCCATAATCACTATGCGATAACCGGGGATCGAACCCGGGTTAGAAGCTTGGGAAGCTCCTGTCCTACCGCTAGACTATTATCGCGTGTTCTCTTTGTTGCTCTCTAATATTGGGCGATTTTAAGATAAATATAGTGCCCAAAAAAGGGTGCGGGAACAACCGAACGGTTCATCCCGTGATCTTTTTCCTGAAATTCCAAAAAACGTCCCGGGTTGTCTGGATTGTTACCGTTCGATATTTTTATGACTGCCTGGACTCATTAACTATAAGCTAGTAATTAACCGTCTTTTCCCTATAACAGGCGGACCATAGTTGCGGCCATTGCCCGGCATCGACAAAGAACCTGCGTGTGATGTCCGAAAACGTATCAGCGGGAGTATTTCCATGACCCAAAAAAACCTGACCCTTTGGATCGTAACGGCTGTATGCCTTCTTATGCTGGCAATACCTGTACTGGCAGACACCGGCGACCAGAACGCGAATGTGCTTTACCAGACCTCGTATGCCAGCGATCCACACATGATCACCAATAGTCCGTCCAGCGATTACTGGGATGCGGGAAATGGCAGGTACCATTTCTCCATTGAACCAAGTTCCGGCGGATATGCATACGTACCTGTCGAATACAAGGACACCTCCTTTACCCTGGATTACGACCTTGTCCTGACAAGGGTGGATAGCGGTGCTACATTCCGGCTGGCATTTTCCAGCAACGAGATGAACCCGGAGAAGGGACCTGTTGTCATGACGGAGTTTACCAATGCCAAATTCGGGCAGATCATGTGGCTCCAGGTAGTTACCCCGGGCAACAAGATCATAGAAGTGAACAGCCAGTCCGGCCAGACCTCCTACGCGGGAGCAACCGTAAAATATGAACTCAATAAACCTTACCATGTCACCGTCTCCTATGACAAAGCTCTGGGCCTTGTCACGGTGAAAGTGAGTGACAAGCAGTCCGGCCAGGAACTCTGGAGTTATTTCGTCAAGACAACGGACCAGCTCAATGGCATGGCCCGCCTCTGGATAGGGGCTATCGGCGACTATGGCCCGCAGAACATCTATGCACAGGGATACATTGACAATCTGCGGATCACCACTCCCGGGACGGTTACGGAGGCTCCCACGGAGGCGCCCGTGATCTCCAACACAGCCGTACCCATCACCACCACAAAGAAAGTTACTCCCAAGACGACCGTCCCGACACCCTATCCGACATCCACTCCCCAGTCCCCGTCATCGCTGCTCCTCCCCCTTGTTGCGCTGGGGATAATCGGCAGCTGTGTCCTCCTGGTACGGAAAAAAGAATAATCCCTTTTTTACGAGATAATATGTATCACCCGTTCTCCCGGGAAAAATCCCGCGATCTGCTGATACACGAGTTGAAAACGAATCAGTATCTACGGCGATCCCTTCTTTAACCTGCAGGACAGGCGCAGCGAACTGTTCACCATGTCCACGAGGTCTTCCTGCGTGTAAGGGTTCCTCTGGATAAGATCCCAGTCCCTGGTTGTATCTTCATCGTTCTCCCCGACCCATGAGGCAATGGATACTTCGGGGCTGTGAAACCCGAGCCAGGCAAAGAAATTGAGCAGGTTCCCGGCAACATGCTGCATACCATCGACGTGCCCGATGATGATAAGTCCCACCACCTTATTTGAGATCATCCGTTTGCCAAACCACGAAGACTGGTTCTCGATGCAGTTCATCCGTTCAACAAATTTCTGGACCAGTGCCGAATGGTTGTTCCAGCGAATCGGCGTAGCAAGAAAGAGGACATCGCAATCGAGCACCGCGTTGTACACGATCTCCATCTGGTCATCCTCATATTTCATGGTGGACTGGCAGGGATAAGTACAGTAATCCGGGTTCTCCGAATAGTTGCCTTCGCATTCGTAGATCTTCAGGTCCTTGAGCCGGATAAACGTTGTCTCGCAGCCAAGCCCCTTGCACCGGTCAAGGGCCGAGATCAGGAGCCGTTCCGACTTGGACATACCGGATTCCTGCCGGCTTGATCCGGATATCCCGACCACCCGTGTTCCCCTGACCTGCGCCGGGTCCGGTGCGGGGATGGTATCGACCCCGAGTTTTCGTCCAACCATGGGAGATGGCATATGATACAGTGGTGTTGTCCGGCATATGGATTTGTCCCTTCCCGGAGCACGGATCCAACACGCAAAAAACCATGGTCCCGGTATCCGGTCGGCTGGTTAAGTGAATCTCCCCCGGTTTTGCAGCCCCCCAGAGGGGAACTGCCGGAACAGATCAGGACCTGCCAGCATAGTAAAAAAGGGAGGAACCGGTGGGATTATACCGGGAGCGGCATTTCGGTTGATTTTAGTTTCGTCTCGATCTCCCGTATTGTCTCAAGTTTTGCTTTGGTGGATGGCCCGGCCGGCACGGCCCTGCACCCGGATGCCTTTGACGTGGATTCGGGAAATGTTCCTATATCCCGGGCAATCTTCATCGTCTCCTCTTTATCATAGCCTATGAGCGGGCGGTGAATCGGAACATCCGATGCGGCATCGGTAAGAACAAGAAGGTTGTCGAGCGTCTGGCTTGCCACCTGGCCCAGCGATTCCCCGGTTACGATCCCCTTTGCCCCGTTCGCCTTTGCAAACTCCGTCACCACCCTGTACATCCGCCGCTTGCAGAAGATGCAGGTATACTTCTCAAGGCCCCGCCGGACCAGTTCCGTCTTTGCAGCTGCAAGGTACCCGTCATGAATGACCGTCAGTTTGATCCCAGGCTGGTATTTCGCAAGCACATCAACAACCCTTTGTGCCCGGGCAGCCGTGGTCTCGTCCAGGAACGTATCGAGCGCGATAAATACCGGAAGGATCCGGCACCCCCGCTTCATCATCATCCATGCAGCAACCGGGGAATCGATGCCCCCGGATACCAGTGCCACAAGGGAACCTTCGACACCGAGGGGAAGTCCCCCGGGTCCTTTTATCACGGTATCATAGAGATATGCTTCATCCGATCGGATCTCGATATGGATCTCCTTATCCGGGTATGCTAGGTTTACTTTGAGATGCGGGAATGTGTTTCTGACAAGATTTCCGTATTCGATCGCTTTGTCATTGGATGAGAAGTTATGTTTCCCTACCCGTTTCATCTTTATCGCAAAGGTCCTGGCATTCTCAATGCCGTGGCGGCGGCAATAGCCGGGAAGGAACGTACTGATCTCGTCAAGTTTTATGTGTTCGACTTCCGAGAACGAGACTATCCCGAAAACGTTTTTCAGAAGATCCGGTTTTACGTCTCCATCCAGCCAGATCCTCCCCCGTTCGTTCCGGACATGGATACCGGGCATGACCTCGCGGATGTTTGCGATCAGGGTGTTCTCCCACTGGCGGCGGACAGGATCGGATTTTAAGAATATCTCGGAATAGCGTACAAGCCATTGTTTTTTCATTGTGCCATCTCACCAGGGTTTTACTTCTTCTTTCGTGCGGTCTTACGGACACGCCCGGCCTCTTCGGCGTCCTCGATTGCGAGCAGGTAAGTGCCGTGGCAGGGCTTGGTGTACGGGAAAATTATTCTCGTACCCTCGATGCCGAGCGCAATAGGGGGCAGGCCGATAATATATTCATCAAAGAGTTTGTAGCCGGGATCCACATACCAGAACTCGGCAAAGTTCTTCTCCACGTACTCGCGGCATTCCTTAAAAGATGCGCCCAGCGGAAGGATCATCTCGTATTTGAGGTTCTCTATGCAGCCCATCCGAACACCTCGTTGATCTTCTTCCTGAGCTGCATCGGGTTGTGCACTGCCTTCTCGACGATCTTCTCGCAGGGAAAATCGATCAGTGCAGCCAGCGCATCTGGGTCCTTCCCGAAGATTATTACGACCAGCCGTGATGCCGGCAGGAGGTGGCGCATGGTGGCTGCATAGGTGATCCCGGCGTCACTGTGGGCAAAGGCGATGCAGAGCTCGCAGTCACGCTTCTTCCCGATAATTTCCCCGATGCATTTTTCCAGGACCTGCGTCTCCGGCAGGTAATGTTTCTCCGGGTCGGACACCTTCAGAAGGTTCAGAACTGCGGGGTTGCCGGCGGCATGGACCGCGGTACCCTGCTTCCGGAGATTGTAAGCGATATGGAGTGCGAGGGCCTGCTGCACCGGGACTTCCGGGCAGCCGAGAACGAGCAGGGCTGTTGCCGGAACGGGTTTTTCATGAGGGGGTGTCACGGTGACTCTCCCGGCGTGACAGCATGATCTGAACAGGTATCCGGCCCGGGACACGCGTGTTCCGCATCCCCCTCCCTGAACGGGTGGTGGCAGTACGGGCACGTGAAATCACATTCGGATCCTTCATACGGGCAGATCGTCATCGACAGGTCCGCGAGCGGGTGACCTTTTCCCCGTATCTCGAACTCTTTGTACCATCCGAACGGGGCACGTTTCACGTCAAATCCGGCTTTTGTGAGAGCAGATTCCAGTCCCCTGAGGATCTTCAGTGCAACCGGGGGAGAACCGAGCGTGCTTGTCAGGTGGGCATAAGGATAGATAAGCACCCGGTTCACGTGCAGCATGCCAAGCCGTTTCCGTACCCCGGCAAGGGCACTCTCGATAACGCGGCCGGGATTTTTCTCATCCAGTTTCTCGACGCAGCAGAAGAGAACCACGCACTCTTCCATCTGGTCCTCGCGGATATCTGCGGGTTCGGCCAGCTTTGTCTTCTGGGTTGCATGATACCACATCCGGGTCGCGTGGATGGAGAGGATCCTCACGGGTTTCCCCTCCCTACGAGCATGCTGAGAGCATCCGCTGTGATGAGACCGATGACATGCTGGTCCCCGTCAATAACCGGGAGTGCCGAGATGGCATGTTCTTCCATCTTCCTTGCCGCATCTTCGATGGGTTCATCCGGTGTGGTGGTCACAACATCCCGGGACATGATCTCGTCCAGCCAGAGGAAGTTGGAGGCAACTGCCTTTGCAATATCCCATGACGTGACAATCCCCACGAGCTGGCCCCCGGTGGAGAGGACCGGCAGGTGGTTGACACCGGTATTGATCATCCGCCGGGCTGTAACCGCTATTGTCGTTCCTTCTTCTATCGTCTGCACGTCCCTGACCATGACATCGCCGGCCACGGTGCGGGAGAGGAACTTCCCGACAATGTAGTTGAGCTGGCCTGATTCGAGCAGGAACGCATCGTGGCCGTAGTTGGAGTGGATATCCGCGTAATGGACATCGAGCTCGTTTGCGGTCAGGGCCGAGACGATCTCCTGCGACTGGTAGGGCGGGTAGAGCCAGTCGGACGAGACCGAGATAACGAGGAACGCCGCCTTCACCCCGGCAAACCCGGTAGCGAGCGAACCCTCCCGCGTCAGGTCGAAGTAGTCGATCGCCTTCGTTATGTACAGGTAGGAGTTCGCGTCAAACCGTTTTGTGAACGTGTCGCCCTGGTGGTGGAGGTAGCTCTCGACCTTGAAGTCCGTTGAGAAATCGAACCCGATCCGGTCCTTTCCCTGCAGTGCCCTGCCGAACTTCTCGTGCATGGACTCGTTCGAAAGGTAGGTGATATGCCCGACCATCCGGGCGAGTGCAAGCCCGTGTGCCGGGAGCGCGCTGCCGTAATAATCGCCATTGTTCCAGTCAGGATCGGAGATGATCGCCTTCCTGCCTACTTCGTTAAACGCGATCTGCTGGGGGGTCGAGTAACCGGTAGCCGCAATTACAACGGCCTTTTTCATGTGATCCGGGTACGAGACAGTCCACTGGAGAGCCTGCATCCCTCCCATGGATCCCCCTGCAACTGCGTAAAGCTGGCTGATACCTAAATGATCGGTGAGCAGTTTCTGGGCGTTCACCATGTCCCGGATCGTGATCACCGGGAACCCTGCCCCGTACGGTGTTCCGGTCTCCGGGTTGATGGAAGACGGGCCGGTTGATCCCTTGCATCCCCCGATAACGTTCGAGCAGATCACGAAATACCGGTCGGTATCCAGTGCCTTGCCGGGCCCGATGACGGCATCCCACCAGCCGGGCTTTTCATCACCTTCATGGAACCCTGCCACATGGGCATCGCCGGAGAGCGCGTGGCAGACAAGGATGGCGTTGCTCTTTTCGCGGTTGAGCCTGCCGTACGTCTCGTAGGCGATCGTAACGGAAGAAAGGGCATCCCCGCTTTCCAGTACAAGCGGGGACGGATGGTGGTATACCTCTGTTTCAACAATTCCTGCGGATCCTTTGATCATCGACACACCCCGTGTCGTACCTGGTTCAGTTCTGCCGTAATGTTCCGGATGTCCCCAAACGCGGGGAGCGGGGAGATCTCCTGCTTCACGGTGTCGCTTCCAGCGCCTGTTTCAGATCTTCGATGAGATCCTCGATGTCCTCGGTCCCGATCGCGAGCCGGACCGCGTCGGGGGTAACACCGGTCTTCTCCTGCTCCTCCGGTGTCAGTTGCTGGTGTGTTGTGGATGCCGGGTGGATAACCAGGCTCTTTGAGTCCCCGATGTTTGCCAGGTTGCTGAAGAGTTTGAGATTGTCAATGAACCTCCTTGACCCCCTCTCTCCGCCTTTTATACCGACGCCGACCAGGGGCCCGAACCCCCCGGTGAGATACTTTTTCGTGAGCTCGTGGTTCGGGTTGTCGGGAAGCCCGGGGTAATTCACCCATGCCACGTTCGGGTGTGACTTCAGGAACTGCGCAACAACCAGGGCATTCTCGGAATGGCGGGGTACCCTCAGGTGGAGAGTCTCGAGGCCGATGAGGAAGAGCCAGGCATTGAATGGGCTGAGCACGGCCCCGGTGTCCCTCATGAGCGAGACGCGGATCTTGAAGACGAAGGCAACGTTCCCGAGACCCGGGAAGTTCCCGAACGTCTCCCAGTACTTCAGGCCATGGTAACTCGGGTCGGGCTCGGTGAACTCGGGAAACTTCCCGTTGTTCCAGGCAAATTTACCGGAATCCACGATAACGCCGCCAAGCGAGTTGCCATGACCCCCGATATACTTGGTGGCCGAGTGGACAACAATGTCCGCGCCATGGTCGATCGGGCGGACAAGTCCGACCCCGGTGGTGTTGTCTACGATGAGGGGCACACCGGCATCGTGGGCGATCTTCGCGATCTTCTCAAAGTCCGGGACATCCAGTTTCGGGTTACCGACCGTCTCGGCATAGATGGCTTTTGTCTTCTCCGTAATTGCACGTTTGAACGCATCCGGCTTTGAGGAGTCTACGAAAACAACATGCCGCCCGAACTTCGGGAGGGTGTAGTGGAAGAACTCGTACGTGCCCCCGTACAGGTTGTCTGCCGAGACGATCTCGTCACCGGGACGGGTGATATTCAGGATCGCGTACGTGATGGCTGCCGCTCCTGATGCGGTGGCAATGACGCCGGTTCCCCCCTCAATTGCCGCCATCCGCTTCTCGAAGACATCGGTTGTCGGGTTCATGAGCCGGGTGTAAATGTTCCCCAGTTCTTTCAGGCCGAACAGGTTTGCTGCGTGTTCCGTGTTTTTGAACACGTACGACGATGTCTGGTAGAGCGGTACTACCCGGGACCCGGTGGTCGGGTCGGGCACCTGCCCTGCGTGGAGGGAGGTTGTTCCAAGGTGGAATTTCTTCTTTGTCATTGCTGGTTCCTCGTTTGGTTTCTTATCAGGTTTTTTTCTGGTATTATTTTTCCACGGCAAGGCCGTGCTTTTCTGCAACTTCAGTGAAGGCATCTGCAAGATACTGGATCTTCTTGTCCGGGAGGCCGTAGGTATTCAGTTTCCAGGTCCGGGTTGCGCCGGCAAACTCGCCAACGATCCCGCGGGACGAGAGTTCGTCGCTTAAGTAGAATCCTCGGCGCTTATGCGTCTGGGCAACCGTATCGAAACTCCCTGTTGTGTCGACTTTGGTGAGCGTGTGTTTTCTCGGGTACTCGGAGAGCACCCGGCTGCCCGCGATCTTCAGCAACCGGCCGATGAAGTAGTTGGAGCGTCTCACTTCCTCCTCCCACTTCAGGGTCCGGGCTTTTACCGTGGGGAACGATGCCATCATCGAGAGCAGCGTTCCTCCCATCAGTGTGCAACCGAGCATCTCGACTTCCTTGATACCGAACTTGCGTTTGGTGAGGTCGCCGACCATCGATGTGGTGCGGAGGGCTTTTGGCACCCATTCATCGGTCATCGCAAGCACCCCGGACGGCGCGACCGATGCCATGCTCTTGTGTCCGGAGCCGACGACAAAATCAGCCCCGATTGCCTTGCCGTCAACCGGCATAACCCCAACCGTGTAAGCTCCGTTGTACAGGAACGGGATGTCGTACTGGTGGGCGACCTTCCCGATCTCTTTTATCTCGTGCTCGTTTGCGAACTGGTAATCGAAGTGATCGATCATCACGAGTACCGGGAGTTTACCGGTCTCCGCTTTGACCTCCTCGATCTTGGCTGCCGTTGCTTCACCGGTGACGATGTTCTTCTCGTTGAGCGGCACTTCCTTTACCACACCCCCCGCATTTTCCACGGAGAGGAACTCGGTGTAATGGGCGAGGGCGGAGACTATCACGCTGTCGCCCTTGTTCACGAGCGTTCCCGTCACGGCCTGGAACCCGCGGCGGGCTCCCGGGACAACCCGGGCATGGTCCATGTTCACGAACTTTGCAAGGTCCGCGTGGAACTCCGCGATACCCGGCTTTGAGATCTTGTCGAGCCGGAACGGTTTACGGCAGGCGTCGCACGTTGAGTACCCGTCACCATAGGAGATGAGGGCTTTCCTCGCCTCGGTGGTCAGCCGTCCTGCGGCCTGGATGGGCTGGATATTGATGGACTCCTCTTCCCGTGTCCGCAGGTCAATGGTGCCGGCGATCTTCGTCACTTTCGGCGAGCCGGTACCTGCCTCGAGGTCAGCAAGGATTGCCCTCACATCGGCAATCTTCTGCCGGAATGCGGCTTCCTCATCAGGATCGAAGCCGGTCGGGAGGGACTCGCGGAAGAGCCCCCGGACGTCTTCGAGTGCAAAGAGTGCTTCGAATGTTTTCTGGATTCTGATACTCATGGTAATGCTCCAATTTTTTGGTATCCGTATGGTTCTCTGGAGAGCCAGTGCCCGGATTCGAACCGGGTTGTAGTTGATCTGCAGTCAACCGCGTAGCCACTCCGCCACACTGGCTTAGGTTCAATTCACGATTGTGAATTTGACTATAATAGATAACAATTGTGAATATTTATAGGTTCGGTCATCGGCAGGATTTTCCTGATTACAATTCCACGCAGTGCGTTCTCATTTCCCATGCTGTGCTAACCTGGTCCGGGGAATAAAAACCCGGCCGGGTAGTGAAACGCGCTGATACACGGGAGCAGAATTGTGGGCATATGATTCCTGAAAAGCCGTGCAAAAATGACAAAGGGATCGTTCAGGTAGTTACCGTTCTAAAAAACCCCTCGTAAAGCCAACGCCCGGAATCGAACCGGGATATGCTGATCTGCAGTCAGCTGCGTAGCCTTTCCGCCACATTGGCATGTTGTTCCGGCGCTTCTGTTGTCGCCATACCATTGTAGGGCTGGACTTTATTTAGAGGCTGATTTCCGGGCGGGTTTTGCCGCAAATTTTGCATTACTGATTTATCCGGGCAGGCATGGGGCGGGAAACCCGGCCCTGAAACAAAACACTTAACAATTGTGAAGTCTCATGATGTAATGGTGATCCACTATGAGGGATCGTTTTTGTTGTAAGCACCAGTGAAAATACCCACACAAAAAGGATCGGGCACCTGCCGCCATCGGCAAAGCTCGTGTATAAAGTACTGGAGAACGGGGATCGTTTCACCCAGAAAGATCTCATACGCGAGACCTCGCTCCCATCGCGGACGGTGCGGTACGCGCTTGGCCGGCTTAAAAGCGAGAATCTCATTGTCGAGCGCTACTATTTTACCGACGCCCGGCAGAGCCTGTACGGGCTTGATCTCAAAAAACCGGAGGCTGTTGCATTATGATGCGGCCTTTCGGATATTCCCCGGCCATCGTCATCCTGTACCTCCAGGTGCGGTGTTGAATATTTTCCTCCTTATTTTCCTGCAAGATCCTCCGGAAAGTTCATTTCATGTAAAAGATGAAATGGTTAAAAGCCCAAATCATTCGACTGACTCTGAATATGTCTGCCAAAAACTGCTGGGAATTCAGGAAATGCGGGCGCGAACCCCTGGGTGCACACGTTCATGAGCTCGGCCCCTGTCCTGCAGCAACCGAGGCAAGGGCAGATGGTGTGAACGGGGGGAAGAACGCAGGCCGGGCCTGCTGGGCGATCGCCGGAACCATGTGCGGCGGAAAGGTGACGGGAACGTACGCGTCCAAGATTGCCGACTGCCGTTGCTGCGAGTTTTACCAGAGTGTCCACCGTGACCTCAAAGGTGATGACCCGTCCCGTATTCTCGATATTGTCCTGGAACGTGCCACGGCACTGGAACATGAAATTGAACAACGGAAACAGGTTGAGGAGGCCCTTAGGCAGGCTAACAAGAAACTCAACCTCCTCTCCAGCATCACCCGGCACGATATGCTCAACAAGCTGCACAGTGTCAGCCTTCTTGTGGAACTCCTAGGCAGGAGTTATTGCCAGGATCCCGCGCTTGCCGGGAATCTGTCGGCGATAGAAGCGCAGCTCGGGGACCTTGAAGAGATGGTCTGGTTCACCAGCGATTACCAGGATCTTGGAGCCCAGTCACCATCGTGGCAGAACATTCCTGATGTGATAGCAGGAATCCGCGACTGGGTCAGGACAATTCCCCTAGAACCAGATCCCGATCTTTTGCGGTATGAGGTCTATGCCGATCCCCTGCTTTCGAAGGTGTTTTACAATCTTGCTGACAATGCAGCCCGGCACGGCGAGCGGGTAAGCCGGATCCGGGTCTGTGGCAGGGTACAGCCCGGGGGATTTGTTATCACGTGGGAAGATGATGGAGTGGGGATCCCTGACGAAGAAAAAGAGAAGATATTCTTAAAAGCGTACGGGAAAAATACCGGTCTTGGTCTCTTCCTTGTCCGCGAGATCCTCTCCATCACGGGTATTACCATCACCGAGAAAGGAGTACCCGGGAAAGGTGCCCTGTTCGAGATGGTTGTGCCGGAAGGCTCGTTTCGGGAGCATGAGATAAAGTCCTGAACGTGAGGAAGGTAAACCCGCGTAAACCCGAACGGGTGTCGGGTTCACCCGGACTGACCGGGACGTCATGATTCACGGCCCGGAGTGATGCACTCTTTTTCCGGTACCGGTTATTCTTTTGTCACGTCAGGCTCGCGGGTCTGCCCCTGCCTCTTTTTGAGCCGCCCGATCAGTTCCAGGGCCTTCTGTTTAGCTGCGCGTTCCGCATCGTCACCCGGCTCGGCCCATGGCTGCGTCACGTTCCAGGTCAGCTTTCCGCTGAGCGGCGGTTCCGGGAATGCCCCGGGATCAAAGAGTTCCTGCCCCCGGAATTCAACGGGATTTTCCTGGAATGTGGACCAGACAGCCTTACGGATCACTGCTTCGTCCTGGAACTGGCAGTCAACAAGGGTCAGCTGCTCCCGGAACCGCCGGATGAACTCCATCGGAACATTGTAGAGATATGCGGACAGGCCGGAGGTCCCGATGATCCGCTTCTTCTCGTCAACGCCATTGTTGAAAAGGGCCTTGATCGCATCGCCGGTCCTGTGCCCCTCTGACTCCGGGCCCCCGAGGATAAGGTAACGGATATTCGGGTTCGCTACGACATTGCAGATGATCTTCTCGATACCGATATTGGCAGTCTGCAATGTCCCGGAGAGTGCAGCACCGGTCTCCACCCCGGTCCGCACGAGTTTCTCGATCTCGGGCGGAATCGCTTCGGCATCGTACGTAAGGATGATGATAACGGCTGCCGGGGAATAATCGTTTCCCCGCAGGTACCGCCCCTCTTCGGGAGGATACGTGGCATGAGGTTTTACCTTGAGCATGAGCCTCCCCGTTCTGCCTCATATCTCCTGCTGTTTTTCATGAGATCTCCTCTCGTTTAAGCCCGCTCACGTGACGGGAGGCTGCATGTACCATCATCCTTTCCCCCGTACCATCTCCCCCTGAGCCAGAGCGAGACGTTCACGAGCCCGATCAGCACCGGCACCTCGACAAGCGGCCCGATAACGGTTGCAAATGCTGCCGGCGATGCAATGCCGAAGACGGCGATGGCAACGGCAATCGCGAGCTCGAAGTTGTTGGATGCAGCGGTGAACGAGAGCGAGGCCGACTTAGCGTAATCGACCCCGAACCGGTGGGACATCCAGAAGCTTGCAAAGAACATGATGACAAAGTAGCAGAGCAGCGGGACCGCAACCCGCACCACGTCGAGCGGAACGTTCACGATATACTCGCCCTTCAGGGAGAACATGACGATGATGGTAAAGAGCAGGGCAATGAGCGTGACGGGCGAGATCTTCGGGATAAAGACCTTCTCGTACCAGGCCTTCGGCTTCACGCGGAGCAGTGCGTACCGCGTGATAACGCCGGCAAGGAACGGGATGCCGAGATAGATGAAGACACTTGTTGCTATCTGGAGGATCGTGATCGATACCGCGGAACCGGTCCCGATACCGAGCAGGGGTGGCAGGTACGTGATGAAGAACCAGGCATAGACCGAGTAGAAGAAGACCTGGAAGAGCGAGTTCAGCCCCACGATGGCGGCACAGTACTCGCAGTCGCCTTCGGCCAGGTCGTTCCAGACGATCACCATCGCGATGCACCGGGCGATCCCGACGAGGATCAGGCCGTACATGAAGAGCGGCTGGTCGCGAAGGAAGAGAACGGCGAGGATGAACATCAGGACCGGGCCGACAATCCAGTTCTGGATAACGGACAGGCCGAGCACTTTTGTGTTCCTGAATACTTTTCCCAGTTCCTCGTATTTCACTTTCGCGAGGGGCGGGTACATCATCAGGATGAGACCGACCGCGATCGGGATCGACGTGGTCCCGATAGAGAGGCCCGTGATCAGTGCAGGTACCGATGGGGAGAAGTACCCGATGGCGATACCGGCTGCCATGGCAAGGAAGATCCAGAGGGTCAGGTACCGGTCGAGAAAGGAGAGGTGTTTTACCTGCGTTTCCATGGGTATCAGCCTTACAGTATCTTCTCAAGAATATCTGCAGCATCCCGGACGAGCGGCGTGCATTTCGTGACAAAGATCCCGCTGTCGCGTGCCCGTGCAAATTCTTCCGGATTGTTCAGGTTGTAACCGAGCAGCTCCGTGCAGTTGATCGAGCCGTTCTTTTCCGTAAACTCATGGATGAACTGCCGGACCAGCGCCCGCGTCTTCTCGGTTGCTGCATCATCGTCCGCCACGGTCTTGCCGTATTTCAGCCCGATAACGAGGATAGCGCCGGATACAGCCCCGCAGGTATTGCCGGTCTTCGAAATCCCGGCGCCAAAGCCGCACGCGATCTTTTTTGCCATATCGGGATCCAGCCCAAGGTCACCGGAGAATGCAGAGAAGACTGCAGCCGAGCAGGTGAACCTCTTACGATAACTTGCCACTGCATCATCAGATTTTGTCATGGCATCTTTTCCTGTATCATAAAATTATCCCAGTAGTGCATTAAACAAATACCCTGTCAGCGTGAATGCTACGAACAGGATACCTGCAAAGATCAGAAGCAGCCTGAGTTTGATCACCTTGCGCAGGATGATCATCTCGGGAAGCGAGAGCCCGATCACGGCCATCATGAACGCGAGCGCCGTTCCCATCGCCATTCCCTTCGATGTAAGTACTTCCATGATCGGGATCATGCCGGCCGCGTTCGAGTAGAGCGGGATGCCGATGAGGACCGCTATCGGGACCGCGAGCGGGTTATCCGGTCCTGCAATATTCACGAGGAAATCCGCCGGGGCATACCCATGGATGACTGCCCCGATGGCGATGCCGAGGATGATATACGGCAGGACTTTTAACGTGATGCTCTTCGATTCGCTGATGCCAAAATCGATCCGGTCCTTCCATGTCATCGGTTTATCGGCGGCATCGTGCATTTTGCACTTCCAGACAAACTCCTCGACCTCGCTCTCCATGTGGAGGCGGCCGATGATGATCCCCGCGAGGATCGCGATGATGAGCCCGGATACAATGTAGATGAGCGCGATCTGCCAGCCGAACATGGCAAAGAGCATCGCGGCAGCGACCTCGTTGATGAGCGGCGAGGCGATGAGGAACGAGAACGTGATCCCGAGCGGCACACCGCTCTCGACAAAGCCGATGAAGAGCGGGACTGCCGAGCAGGAGCAGAATGGCGTTGGGATGCCGAGGAGCGCGGCGAGAACGTTGCCCAGTCCCTCGGTCCGGCCCGCCACCCACTTCTTCACTTTCTGCGGCGTGATGAACGAGCGGACGATGGCCACGGCAAAGACGATCACCGCGAGCAGCAGCGTGACCTTGATTGTATCGTAGATGAAGAAGTCAACGGAGGATCCGAGCGGGCTTCCCGGGATAATACCAAAGACCGAATACGTCAGCCAGTCGGCGAAGAGTTGTAAATAATCCTGCATGATCTTATCCTCCGGTTATTTTCTGATCGATAATTTTTTCCATCTCATCAGTAAACGATCTCACCCGTGCACCGGCCACGGGGGATACGGTGCTGATCGCATGGACAAGTTCCCGGGCATGAAGCAGCCCCGCGATCTCCTTGTCGCAGGTCTTGCCGAAACGGGGCGCCCGGCAGAAATGGCAGATCCGCAGGCCATAGTGCTGGAGTTGTTCCGGGCTGAGCTGCGTTCCGCGCAGCTCCGCGCTTGCTGCAACGGTCGATCCGCAGGGAGATCCCCGGATTACGCGGACACTGTCAATCGTGCCATCTTCCTGAACCTTAACCTCGAATGAGGGCCGTCCGAATACTTTTGCATACTCGTTGATTGCCGGCACCCAGGTATTGTCTTCGAGCGAACACATGGTCGGGGGTGCAATGATATCCTCATTGATGGCCTTTGCCTGCCGGAGAAACCCCGGCCCGAAACTGATCCCGAGGATCACCGGTTTCTTCTTCTCGATGATCGCGAGTGCAACATCCGGATGGCGGACATAGGAGATGTAAAGGTCGCATTCCGGGAGCGCCAGTTCAATGTCATCCGCGATCGGGCTCTGGATAAATGGAGCCATAATCCATTCCGTCGGGAACCGTTCGCGGATAACCTCAAAGGCCCGGTCGCCGAATTTTCCGTCACTTACGATGCCAATTTTCATGTGTTTTCTCCCGGGGATTCATGACTTTTTGGATCCAGCGTCGATAACAGCACAGACCAGTCTCTCAATCTCCCCGTACTGCACTTCAGCCATTCCCTTCTTTTCAATGCCGAGTTCGGTCGCGATGATATGGATATCAGGCACCAGGCCGGCAGAGGTGAGTTTCTTTGTTGCGCAACAATCCGTGCACCCATCGAGCACGATGAGCCGTTCTGCACCCCCCGCATCCATCCTAAGGGATTCCGCGGACTGCTTGCAATTCATGCACAGGAACATGCCGGGTTTTCTCTGCATCAGGAGCATCCCTGCCTGCGTTGTGAGTTTTCCGGTGTTCGAGATGCCGGAACAGGTTACAAGTGCGTAGGTCATTTCCTTTCCCCCGTCACAGGTTCTGCGGCGTCCTTCTGGTAATACAGCTGGCAATGGCAGTACCCGTCTTTTACGATCTCGTCCTTGTGATTGATGCAGGGGCAGACAATTGCCTTGTCTTTCTCCTCCTCACCGGACCGGAGCCGGCATGGGCAGTAACGTTTGCCGAACCGCTGCTCGTTGCGGGCCAGCCCCCGGATTACGGTATCCAGTACAGTTTTATCCGGGTTCAAAACCCAGCCGTTCTTCCGGGCATATTCTTCTGCCCAGGTCCGGATCTCTTCTTCGTTTGTCGTTTTTTAGTCGCCCCTGTGGAAATCAGCAGGTCCCGCCGCACCCGCAGCCGCAACCGCTGTCTTTTCCGCCGGCCTTCTTGTCCGGGCTTGCGGCCTTTTTCACACGGCCCTCGCCCTTCCAGCACGCGGCAACGATCTTCTCGATGTCGTCGTTCGTGTAGGATTTCGAGGGTCCTTTGGTGATACCGAGTTCGGTCATGACCAAGTGCTGTTCTGCAGCAACTCCTTGTGCACCGGCGATCTTCTTTACACAGAGCATCGGACAGCCATCGAGAATGACAACTTCGTCCGCGTTCAGCGCATTCGCAATCAGGTTTTCAGCACCGATCGCGAGCAGCGAGGCACAGGCGATATTCCCATAGCCTTCCTCGGTAAGTTGGATTGCCGCAAGGTTGGTCAGTTGTCCGACATTTGCCTGCCCGGCACAGGGTAAGATGATCCGTTTCGGTTCATTTGCTCCACATGAACATTTTGTAGGTTCTGCCATTGTTTTTCACTCCGTCAGCATTTTCTTGATCTCATTCACGTCAGGTATCCGGCCTTCCGCCATTTTTTCACCATTGATAAAAAGCGCCGGTGGGAGCATGACACCCCGCTCAACAATTTCGATAAGGTCTTCCACTTTGACGACTTCTGCCGTGATCTTCAGGTCATTTACAGCCTGTTCGGCATTGGCAAAGAGTCGCTTGCACTTTGCGCAGCCGGTTCCGAGTACTTCGATTTTTGTCATGATGTCACTGGGGATGCATAGGGTTTAGGTTTTTGATTTTGCAGAAGATTTCTGAAATTCTTCAAAGAGTACACGAGTATATTCACCCTCAACGTTCGGAGGAATGTAATTGTACACCTTCACTCGTTTGAGAAGCGCAACCCGGACTTCCTGTTCACTCCTCAGGCCCTGCGTTTTTACTTCTGCAATGCATTCGTCAAGCATGCAGATCCCGGTCGGGATCCCGTTGATCGGGATTTGCCGGATGCGCCTGAGTGCATCGGCAGCACAGCACGGTATCTTGTCGTTACCCATGGCTCATATCCTGAAAACCAGATTCCAGTCCTCTCATTGTTTTTACAATTTCAATTTTTGTTGAATTAACATGAACAAGGCAAGATTATATATCTTCGCATTTCAGATTAGTTTGAAATGAAGCGAAAAACAACATCTTGTTGCGGGATGCCGGCGGAAAAAGGAGACCCGGCAACGGAAATTCCGGAACAGATCCAAACAGAACTCGATGCTATGGGGGGGCTTGAAGCTCTCGCAAGTCATATCCCCCCAGCGGCAGAGCTTGAGATGAGAGGTAAGATTTACCAGGCACTCTCCGATCCGCTCCGCCTCACCATCCTCTATATCATCAAAGATCAGCCGCTCTGCGTATGCGTCATCAACCGGTTCATGCGGCTCTCCGGCTCGAAACTGTCCTACCATCTCACCGGCCTCAAGGAGGCAGGATTGGTTGAGGGAACATACGAAGGGAACTGGATCATCTATTCTATTACAGATCGCGGGCGCCGGTTACTGCAATGTACGGAATACGCGGTACGATGATTTTGAGAAGATAACAACAGTCAATATTCTATCCCCCCTTTTAGCGCAGCACTTCGGAAAGTGCCACCATTGCAAATTATTTATAGAACCTGCGTTTAGTATCGCTTATGGCAATTTCAGAAAAAGTTGAAATTCCGCAGGGAGTCTGGGACTTCCACGGCCATATCTGCCCGTTCATGCCCATCGGGTACCGGATGGGACAGGTCGCCATGCGGGAACTGGGCGTTTCGCATATCGGGGACCACGGGGCGTTCGGCCTCTCGGAGATGGGGGTAGGCCACCCGCAGACCTGTATGATCGACGGGTTCATGGCGGTCACCGGTTGCACGTACGGCAAGCTTATGATGGAGCGGCTCAATTACGGAAAGGTTGCGTGTCTTCTTGTCGTTCCGGGGAAGGGAGCGGTCCGCGTGTACCTGAAATCGGAGTTCCAGGACGAGCTCGGCAAGCAGGAATTCTTTGTGTACCGTAAGAAAGGAATCGAGCCCTCGCAGGTTCCGGCTGACGTGGTGAAAAAAGTCGTGGATATGGTCCTGACAGCACCGGAATCCGAAATGTTCACTGTGACAAAGCTGCCGGACTTCACCTTCAGCCGCCCAAAAGGTTCGTTCAACAAGATGAAGTGCAGCAAATGCGGCGAGTATGTCTTTGAACGGTACGTGCGGATGGTGGACGGCAAACCCGAATGTATCCCCTGTTCTGGACATGACCAGACCTGGATAAACGTCCTGAAGGGCCAGCAGTAATCCGGTGAATCATGGACAGCACCGTCCTGATCGCCATAGCGGCGGTCTTCATCGTCTCCATTATTTTCTCGATGTTCGGGCAGGGAGGCGGATCGGTCTACACTCCGATTCTGTTCCTGCTGGGGTACGCGGCGCTCACTTCAATTTCCACATCGCTCGTCCTCAATCTCATCACGGCGCTGTCCGCATCGATCGTGTACTACCGATCCAATCTGGTTGATGTAAAATTCGCGCTCTGGTTCGTGCCGGGTATCTGCCTCGGCGCTTTCCTTGGCGGGGTTGCGGCTGCGTACATTAATCCCGCGATCCTGATGTGGCTCTTCGTCATCTTCCTCCTATGTGCTGGGGGTCGGATGATCTATACGTACTGGGAGAAGTCATCTTCCGAAGATACCTGCCCAGCGCATTATTCCAAAGGGATGTATGCCCTTATTGTAATTTTCAGTTTCTTTGTCGGTATCGTTTCGGGGCTGCTCGGTGTCGGCGGGGGATTGATCATCGTACCGTTCCTGATATTTCTCTGTAGGTACCCGACCAAAAATTCCGCCGGTGTTGTCAGTTTTGTTGTCATCTTCTCATCCCTGTTCGGGGTATTTGGGCACCTGACGAGCGGCGGTTTTGACTTTCCCCTGATTCTCGGCTGTGC
Organism: uncultured Methanoregula sp.; assembly: GCF_963678795.1. Classification (NCBI taxonomy): domain Archaea; kingdom Methanobacteriati; phylum Methanobacteriota; class Methanomicrobia; order Methanomicrobiales; family Methanoregulaceae; genus Methanoregula; species uncultured Methanoregula sp. Next base: position 530,090 of record NZ_OY787453.1, read on the forward strand.
GGTCGCCGTCTTTATCGGAGCAACGATTGGGGCGCGAAGTATGGTGAAAATCCCCAGCGGGTACATCAAGGCTGGATTTGGCGTGGTTCTCTGGATATTTGCGATTCAGCTCATCCTCAAACTGATACATATCATGTAACTTTTTTACATCACCCGGGCAGGGCCGATCTTATCCTGCGGATCACCGGGACCATATCTTCATTCATTTTGTAGATCTTGTGGTTCGAGCGGTAGTATGATTCGATGAGCCCGCCGTCCCTGAGTTTCTTTAAATTGTAGGAGATGAGGCTCTGCGGTTCCTGGAAAATATACCAGAATTCGCAGACGCAGTGGTCGCGGACAAGGAGCATCAGGATAATTTTGAGCCGGAGCGGGTGGCCGAGCAGTTTCATGAGCTCCAGTAATTCCGTGACCGAATCCTTTCCAAGCATCGCCTTCTCGGACTGTAACTCGTCTTCCCAGTCACTCCGCAAAGCGCAGTCGGCCGGGCAGCAGCGGGCAGTTGCCATGGTACATGGTAGGCACACCGTCTTAAAAATGGCTTGCTCTTTTGGGCGATGATAACCCCCGGAGCCCGGTTTCAAAAAATTTTGAAATCCGGTTCCGGGGTATATATCGCGACGCTTCCCACGCACTATGCACTGGTGCGAAACCATGGATTATGAAACAATAAAGATTGCAAACGTGACCGGGAAATGCCCGGTCTGCGAGGATTATGCTGAGAAGAATTCTACGACCCCTCCGAAGATCGCGGTGATGGCCTGCGAAGGTGCGTGTTCGAGGGGAGAAGTGGCCCGCCGGGCGGCAAACATGGTGGCCCACCGGCTTGCCCGCGATGAGACCGTGCGGATCTGCCTTGGGGGAGCGTTCACGAAAGACACCGGCCAGCGAAACCTTGTGCGCCGTGCGGAGAAGGTGATCGCCATCGAGGGCTGTTTCATCAACTGCTGTTCACGAATGATGGAAGGGGTTCTGCCTGAGATGAAACCGGAGATTGTCCGGGCAGACCTGATCTACAATATTGACCTCCCGTTCGGGATCGATGAGGTGCCGGACGAGATGTTCACGGTGTACGCCCACCAGGTTGCGGAGCGGGTTGTGCGGGATTACGTGAAGGGATCCCGGGGGCCCTCAGCCTGCCAGCCTCCCGCGTGCGGTACCGGCTCGGCCGGGGGCTGTGGGTGTAGTACAGCGCCGGTCTCCTGCAGTGAGGGCCCTGCTGGTGTAAAGAAGACGTCGGCTGTGCCCCGGTACCTGCCGGCGGATGTCGTGAATGTCCGGTGGGAAAAAGCAAAGAAGTGCCGGGTGGAGAATTCCTGGGGAGGTTCCCTGGTCCTTGATGAAGGAGCACAGGCGTGCTCTCCCACCGATGCCTTCCTGGGAACGCTGGGAGGTTGTGCGAATCATGCGATCCTTGGCCAGATGCAGCGGAATACTATTATCCCGGAGATACTGGAGGTGCAGGTGACAGGAACCCGGAATGCCGGCCTCCCGTCAGCATACGAGAAGATCCACGTGGCATTTTCCATAGCTGCTGCAATGGAAGACGCTCTGCTGGACGCAATAGTCACAGAGGCCATGACGGTGATCTGCCCGGTTGCGGTGACACTCGGCCGGGCTGCCGAGGTCACGTGGGAATGCCGGCGGGTGTAAGAAAATGGATCTTCCCGGAGATAATGAGCGGGGCATGGACCCGGGAAGTCGTGTAAGGGTGCAGATACTGGTCATGATCGGGATTATAACGGGCGGATGCATCTGATAAGTGCGGGAAATAATCAGAATTTCCTGATAAAAACCGAAAATATGGAGAATAAATAACCGGATATCAGGCAACCTGTTCAAGAATATGCCCGATCAGCCGTTTCTCAGCCTTGTGGATGTGTTCGAGCAGCGTGGTCTTGTGCATGCCCATCTTCTCTGCAAGTTCGCCGGCGTTTATCCTCCGGGGATGATCGAAAAATCCCTCCCGGTACGATTCCAGCAGAATCTTCTTTTGCCGGGGAGTAAGGATGTCAAAAATCCCGTTGACTTGGGGATTGTAATCGCAGACTGAAAGGATCTCGAGCCCCCACCCTTTCAGAGCTGCATCCTTGACGAACGTGTTGAAGTCCTCCGGGTCTCCGACCATGTTGAATGTCAGGCAGTCGTTCTCGAAAACAATCGGGTGCTCGAACTTTGATCCATACGTGCGGAGAAACCGGGTAATATCATCGGAAAATGTTCCCCTGACAAGACAGGTATATTCACGGCCCCTGTTCTGAAGCACGATGAGATTCGAGACATAATTGCACTTGATCTGATCGACCGGGATCCCTTCCCTGATGGTAAATTTACACACTTCGCTGTGCATGTCATCCACCAGGTTGAAGAGCGAGATCACCTCGAACCGTTCGATGACCTGGCCATAGGACTTGCAGTAATCGAAGATGTCCGCGGAAAGCCTGACCGTCATCTTCTTCATGAGCCGATCTGGTGTCCCGGACATGATATAATATATTGCCATACATGTATGGCTCAATTCATAACATCGCTGCCTGCCTTTTCTTAATCAGAGTTTATGAGGTGTAAACCATGAAACCAGACTGTTGTGCTGAAATTACGGATGCAAAGCGGATAGAAACTAAGAGCGGGCTGACGGAACCCGGGGAACACCGGAACGCCGGATTCATCATTCCTGCCTGTATCCTGATTGGCATTGGCGTTGGACTGCTCGTCAATAACCTGGGATCCGGTTTCCTTATCGGGCTCGGGCTTGGACTGGCCGGTTCGGAACTGCTTCCCTTCTTCAAAAAACCCCTGGAGGGCGAGGGCCACCCGATGAAAGGTGTGAACGTAACGACACTTCTTATCGGAGCTTTCATTGTCTTCATCGGGATTGGCATTGTCTTCGTGCCGGCCGCAATCTGGCCGTATGCCATCGCTGGATTCCTGATCCTTGCCGGCATATCGTTCCTGGTCCGGGGAATCAATACGTTGTGAGGGTCTGATCGGTATGATCGAAGCCGCTCTTGTAACCATACTCCCGGCGGGTTTCCTGATTGTCCTGTTTTACGGGGGAGCGTTATTCCTGCGCAGGAATATCGAACAGGACGGGGAGGCGCCGATCAACAGAACGCTGTTTTACGCGAGCAAGTACTCTATCCTTGTCCTCTGGGGAGCCATGGTCATCCAGAGCTGGGGTGTCAGCATATCCTTTGTCGAAGTACCCCGATTCCTCCAGCTCATAGCGCTGTTTCTCTGGGTATCCGGGTTCGCTCTCCTGTATCTCGGACGATTTACCTTGGGGGATTCCTTTCGTTTCGGGACCCCCGGAGAAGATACCCGCCTCAAGGTGAATGGATTATTCCGGTTGAGCAGGAACCCTATGTACGTGGGCATGTATGTAACAATGGTTGCATCTGCTCTCTACACCCTGAATCCGGTAGTTGTTCTGCTGGGAGTATTCGTGATCGTCATTCACCATACCATCGTAATGGCGGAAGAGGAACATATGCAAAAAGTGTTTGGCCAGGAATATCTGGATTATTGCGATCGCATACGACGGTATATCTGACCGGAAAGGGGCGATATCCGGTTAACCAGAAGACGGAAAAACGATAGAAAATTTATTTTCCCGTGACATTCCCGCCAAGAGGCTTAAGAATGGTTGTAACGAGGGTGCTCAGGTTTTCCGCTTTCACGAGTGCCATGCAACAGAATCCGCCCTCTTTTTCAAAAGTGAACAGTGCAAGTTTATCACCCGGGCGTATGCCTGCTTTTTCCCTCACATCTTTGGGAAGTACCATCTGTCCGCGTTCATCGACACTCAGTAACGCCTCCATTTTGTAAACCGATCCGGCAACACATTCACAGGATTGGCTTTCAGAAATTCCGGCTGGAAGATCACTTTTTTTCTTCGTCATGGTCTCGTGCACTACTCATTATCTTTTACCTATTTAATTCTTCAGAATAATCAGAATAAAAAATTCATGACGTTCAGATTCCTCTTCAGGATTTTTTTAATCCACGAGAGAAATAACCGTGCTCCCCGCGCTGCTCCCGCGCAATGCTTTCAGCACAATCTTACATTTCTGATTTTACTGATATATTTAAATATTCTGAACACTCAGAATGTTTTTGTGATTTGGATATATCCAGAATCAATGGATTTCCGAATCCGGGATCTATCATGAAAATAAAACCCACTACTGAAAAATCAATCAAGGACGAGATTAGGAACAACTACGGGGCCATTGCCCGGACCGGAGGATCGTGTTGCGGCCCGGCATCATCGTGCGGGTGTTCTCCTGCATCCGAGGCTTCGAAAAATGTTGGATATTCACAGGACGATCTATCTGCAGCACCGGACGGTGCCAACCTTGGCCTGGGCTGCGGGAACCCCGTTGCCATCGCCTCGCTTCGGAACGGGGAGACCGTTCTCGATCTTGGATCGGGCGGAGGATTCGATGCCTTCCTTGCAGCAAAAAAAGTTGGATCAACCGGCAGGGTTATCGGTGTCGATATGACGCCGGAGATGATAGAACGGGCAACTGCCAATGCAAAAGCGGGCAGGTATTCCAATGTCGAATTCCGCCTTGGTGAGATTGAAAACCTGCCTGTCGATGACAATTCCGTTGACGTTATCATATCCAACTGCGTGATTAACTTATCATCGGATAAGAGCAGGGTTTTTGCGGAAGCATTCCGTGTCTTAAAACCCGGCGGCCGGCTCATGGTATCCGATACGGTGATGACGCGACCTATTCCCGAATCAATCCGGAAATCTGTAGCTGCGTACATTGGTTGTGTTTCCGGGGCACTCATGAAAGATGAGTACCTGTCAATGCTCCGGGCTGCCGGATTCGTAAAAACTGAGATCTTAAAAGATGCTCCCTTAAAAGATTCCACCATCGACTTCGTATCCTTAATAAAAGAACTGGGATTTCCCGTCGACAAAAAACCCGAAGAACTGGCCGGGATCAGTGCAGTGTTTAAGGAAAGTATCTCGAGTATTACCGTTTCGGCGTTCAAGAAATCTGACGCCCGGTAGAATGCCCGGATGAGGCATTGTGCGATAAAGAATGGTTGATGACCCTGCAGAGACTTCACGCCCGCATGGCCTGGCTGCTGAAGATGATCAACAACTGATTTTTAGAGCCCCCGTCAGGTCATCGGTTACCATAATGAGCTTTAAATTGAAGCAGCGGGAAGTCCCCCCAAACATCCTGAAGGCTGAGAAAAGGAGGAAGATGGATTGGCCCATCACTGCTTTTTCTGCCGTGTCCTTTGCTTTTGGGCAATCTTCTCCCCATGGCAGGATGCCCGGCAACGGTGTTTGTCAGCACTGTCCCGCATCTCCGCCCATGCGATCAGGGGGATCACGGCCTCGCAGAGCTGCCTGCCGTCATCGGTAAGCGAATACTCGACCCGGGGCGGGATCTCGGCAAATGACTCCCGGTGGATCAGGTTCTCTTTCCCGAGATCCTTCAACACATCGGTCAGGGTCTTGGGACTGATCCCGTCAAGGTGCTGCATGATGTCATTGAACCGGATCCTGTCGTGATGGCCGATGATGCTGATGACAAGAATTGCCCATTTCTTCCCTATGATGTTGATGATGCCTTCGAGGGGGCAGAGGCAGATGTGATCGTGATTACTTTCCTTTTCCATAGTCACTTCAAAACTATAAACTTGATAGCATTAATACTATCCAATGGATAGTAATTAAAAAAACGAGAAGAGGCGAACAGATTATGTGTCACGTGTCACCAGGAAACCCGGTATCGCATATGAACACCCGCTGCGGCTATGAGTGCAGCTGCCCCGTCACGCTCCCCCTTGAGGATGAGATCCGGGGCCTGGAAGAGCATAAAAAAATCCTCATCGGTCAGCTCGAGGCAACCGATAAGAAAATAAGTACTTTGAAGTCCCTCAGGGAATCATGAATGCGATCCAGGCTGACCATCTCATCAAACAGTTCGGCTCCGTAACTGCCGTGAACGATGTCAGCCTTGCCGTGAGAGAAGGGGAGATCTTCGGGTTCCTCGGTCCCAATGGTGCGGGAAAGACCACGACAATGCGGATGCTCACCGGCGTACTTACCCCGGGTTCAGGTTCGGTGCTCATCAGCGGTATCGACATCCACCGCCACCCGCTCGAGGCCAAGATGCAGATGGGCGTCATCCCCGAGAGCAGCACGGTGTATGGTGACCTTTCCGCAGAACAGAACCTGCATATGAGCGGGAAGATGTACGGCATGCCGCGTAGGGAGCGGGAGGAGCGGGTCGATGAGCTCCTGACAAGGATGGGCCTTTTAGAAAAACGACACCTCCCGGTCCGGACATTCTCGAAGGGGATGAAACAGCGGGTGAGCATTGCCTGCGCCATCATTCACCGGCCCCGGGTACTGCTCCTCGATGAACCCACGAGCGGTCTCGATGTCCAGAGCCGGAGACTCGTGATCGAGACAATCCGCGAGATGAACCAGCAGGGCAGCACCATCTTTCTCACCACGCACAACATCGAGGAAGCAAACACGCTCTGCCAGAATGTCTGTATCATCAACAAGGGAACGATCGTTGCACAGGACAGCCCTGAGCGGCTCAAAAAGATGTTCGATACAACGCAGTCGGTCGAGGTCTCCTTTGACCGCCCTGTCACCCGGGATATGTTCTCGGGAGATGCGATCCTGCGGGCCGAACCCTGCGGCGACAAGTGGCGGCTGTACACGGACAACCCGGACCTTGTCGTCAAATATATCGCAGGCCGTGCGGAACGCGAATCGATCGGGATCACGTCGCTTGTAACTTCCGGCCCGAGCCTGGAAGAGGCATTTGTCCAGCTGACGGAGTGTGCATAATGGAGATCCCACTTGCCCTCCGCGGCATCCTTGTCATCACCGGCAAGAACATGAGGCTGTATTACACCAAGCCGCCGGTCCTGATGTTCGGGCTCCTCTTCCCGCTGTTTATGTTCCTTGCGTTCTTTGTCGGGCGGAACCTCAACCTCGTACTCTTCTTCCCGGCGTTCCTTGCGATGATGCTCTTTTTCACCGCATCTTCGGTTGGCCCGCTGATCACCCCGTGGGAGAAACGGGAGAAGACCTACGAGCGGCTCCTCTCGTACCCGGTAACCCAGGACAGCATCATTCTCGGCGACATCACGGCAGGCGCAGTCTTCGGTTTCGGCATCTCCCTGCTTGTCTGGATCGTAAGCACGATCCTTGTCCCGGTCACGATCAGGAACCCGGCGCTGTTCCTCCTCGCATTTGTTCTCGGGACTACTTCCTGTGCAGCGCTCGGGGCCCTGCTCGCGGCACCGGCATCCGACAGCCCGCCCAACGTGATGATCTTCTCGAACCTGATCCGGTTCCCGCTCATCTTCATCTCCGGGATATTCGTCCCGCTCTCGCAGATGCAGGGAGCCGGTCTCATGCTTGCGTACTGTTCGCCGCTCACGTACCTTGTCGATCTCTTCAATACGGCGATGACCGGGACGTCTGCTTTCTCCCCGCTCCTTGACAGCTGCGTGCTCATCGGTGTCTCGGCTGTGTTTATCATTGCGGCACGGATCATCCAGAAGCGGAACCTGGTAAAAGGGCTCTAGAGAAAAGATTTGGCAGGGGATCGAGTTCTCTGCCATAATGGAGAGAGTATTTCCGTGTAGACCGGTTGTTGACGTCATCTGAAAAACCGGCGCGTTATCGCGTGACCTGTCGGTCACTTTTTCCCGTATAAAGATCTTTTCTGTCGGGACTTATGCGATCCCGATGGTCGTCAGGATACACGCACCGGCCCCAAGCAGGGTTCGGCCGGGCAGACCCTCTGGACCTGCTCCCCCCTCCCCTCCTTAATCCTCAACCCCCTGTGGCCATTGTAACGTTGCTACATACTGCCTCATTGATTCCCGCCGGAAAACCCCTCATTGTTCCGGGAGAATTACCGTGTTTTTCCGAATTATTGCCTCTGCAAAAAGGGGGGGTGAGGCAAAAGTGGTACAACCGGGCTTTATACGGGCCCGGTTAGGCACCCCCGAAGACCGTGAAAAAGGGGGGTTACGGGGCGGGGGATGTTTGCCCCTCCCGGGCAGCGACCCCGGCAAGGTATGCAACCGTCCCTCCCGTCCCGATCCGTTTCCCCTCGCGGTCAATCTCCACGAGGGTTGACGGCATGACCTGGAAGAAACGCCATGTACCGTGCCGGGAGCGGATCCAGAGCTCGATCGCGATCGCAGCGTCGCGGGCGATGAGCCGGAGACGTGCAATATCCTGTTTGTAATACTCCACAAGTTCCGGGATCGGTGCGAGAATTCTGGGCGCGAACATGATACTTGCGAACGTGACCGGGACCTTCGAGACAATCGCGATGTCGAAGATCCTTTCCGGTCCGCCCATCGCCATCTGGATCAGGCCCCGGGTCTTCGCGATTGGGATCGCTTCCGCAAGTGCCCGGTGCGGGCGGGGGCCGCGGCTCATATTCTGCTCCCTCCGGCAGTATGATCCTCTTCAAGATCCCCGACCCTGTACTCGAGATCATTGAGCTTGCAGAAGAGCACTTCGTTCATCCGGTCCTGCCGCTCCATCAAGGCGCAGACAATGTCCCGGATCGCTGCATCAAGCTTCAGGTACGGGATCTCGGAGTCCTTGCTGTAAATATCCAGCAGGGTCTGCCTGCGAAGGGAATTCTTCGGTTCCAGCGGTCGGGAGATGCTCAGTCCACGAAGGGCCGTTGCTCTTGCGGCAAGTTTCGGGCGGGGCGATGTACCGCTTTTCGTCCGGGCTTTTCCCGTGTCCGTGGTGTTCCGTCCGGTTTTTTGTTCACCATAGTCCGGCCGGGACGACCCTCCCGCATCCTTCACCTCATTTTTCCACGGGCCGGTTAAGCCGGATAAACCTTGGGTTTTCTCTCCTGCAGTACGTGTAACGGGAATTTCATCCCCGGTGTTTCCTGTGATGCTTGTCGTTGTATGCATGGTATCATGGTTTTTCTCTCCGACAACGGTTGTTACACGGGTCTGCTCTTTGTTCCACATGCAGCCGTGTTTTCCGTCACATCCACCGGTTCCGCTTTCGGGATAGTCACGTATGCTGTGCATCCCACAATGTATCCGGGATTGTCACCGTAAACCGGGTATTTCATCCGTTGCATTGTGATTATATTAAAAAATGACATATAATAATTTAAATATTTATGAAGGAAGAGGTTAGAGCAATCAGAGGAATATGTTGGAAAATAGGGTTACTGATTATTGGTTTTCAACAATGTTTGTAGTTCAGATTTTTCTGGATTTCGTTTTCCAGCGTCTCGATCTTCCCGATTATGACTTCCGGAATCTCCGGGGATCCCGGCCCTGCCAGGAAAAAATCCGAGAATTAATAACCGCTCCCTATCAACGGATAACAATCCGGTTTCTGATGTGCAGAACCTGATGATGAGGATCTCTCATGAACAAGAACCTGATATTAACCCTGGTAATTGCCACCACCCTCGGTCTCATTCTTGCAGCAGGGTGCAGCGGTACTACCAGTAATTCCGGCACCTGTCCGGCACCTGCCCCGCAGGCAGGCCCGCAGATCTACACGGCGGTAAACATCAACGCAACGCCCATCCAGTACAAAGAAGTCAACGGTGTGAAGCTTGCATACCGGGAATTCGGATCCGGTGAACCCGTGCTGATGATCCCGGGATTTGGCAACAACATGGATGGATGGAACGAGACGTTCATCGGCATCCTTGCCTCGAAATACCATGTCTTCATCTACGACCCACGGGGAATGGGATCCAGCAGCGACACGAATAAAACGCCCGTCTTTTCCCAGTACTCCGACGATGCCGCAGCACTGATAAAAGCCCTCGGGTATGACAGCATGCACGTGTACGGGGTCTCCATGGGGTCCTCGACCGCCCAGCAGCTGGTGATCGATCACCCGGAGCGCGTAAAAAAACTGGTCCTGGATTCGGTGACCTACAACATCCGGCTTCCTGAGACAAAACTGTTGCTTGCGCTCAATGAGGAGGTCAATGCCAGCCCCTCCCAGCCTGCAGGCACACGCCATGAGGCCCAGGCAAACCTTGAATGGAAAGGCTCCTGGGACAAATTGTCCGGCATCCAGAAGGATGTCATGCTCGTTGAGGGGACCGCAGATATCCTGACTCCCGATCCGATCTCGGTCCGGATGGCCGGGCAGATCAACGGCTCGTGGGTTGTACGGTTCAAAGGCCTTCCCCATGTCGGATCCAAGTATGCGCCGGTCCAGTACGGGGAGAACGCCCTGGATTTCCTCGGGATGAATGAGTCCCCCCTCAGTAAATAACCTTTTTAAAATAAGACCGGGGACAATTGCCCTGCAATCCTCCGGGTCCGTTCCAGCACAATTCCCTCACGGTGACCTGATAGCTTATTTTCCCGTACACTAACCGGTATCTATGAAACATGCCAGGTCCGGCATTGGAAGAACCCAGAAGACTGCCGCGAAGGAGGGGCTCTTTGCAAAACACCCTTCACGGGCAGACACCTTCACCGAATCCGTTATCCGGGAGATGACGCGGCTTGCCCTCGCCCACAACGCCATCAACCTCGCCCAGGGCTTTCCGGATTTCCCCTGCCCGGAAGAGCTCAAGACTGCAGCTTCCGTGGCAGTCCGGGACAACCATAACCAGTACGCGATCACCTGGGGCGCAAAGAACCTCCGCGACGCCCTGTCGGCCCGGGTGAAAACCTTCAATGGCATGGACTTCGATCCCGAAACCGAGATCACCGTTACCTGCGGTTCGACCGAGGCCATGATGGCCTCGATGCTCGCTGTCATCCGCCCGGGCGACGAGGTTATCGTGCCCGAACCCTTTTACGAGAATTACGGCCCGGATGCAGAGATCTCCGGGGCTGTCCCGAAATACGTCCCGCTTGCCGCGGACTTCTCCATCAACGAAGAGGCCTGGAAGAAGGCAGTGTCCAGGAAGACCCGTGCCATCATCCTCAATACCCCGAACAACCCGACCGGCAAGATCTTCACCCGGGGGGAACTCGCTTTCATCCGCGACCTCTGCGTGGATCATAACCTGGTCGCCCTGACCGACGAGATCTACGAGCACATAGTCTACGACGGGAGAAAACATATCTCGCTCGGGTCACTGGACGGCATGGAAGACCGGACCGTGACGATAGGCAGTTTCTCCAAGACCTACAGCGTTACCGGCTGGCGGGTGGGCTATGCGCTCGCCGATGCAGATCTCACCTCGCGGATTCGCAAGATCCACGACTTCCTGACGGTCGGTGCCCCGGCCCCCCTCCAGCAGGCTGCCGTGACAGCACTCTCGCTCCCCGGATCTTACTATCTCGGGCTTGCAGAGGAATACAATCGCAAGCGGCACATCCTTTACAATGGCCTCAAAAAAGCGGGATTCTCCTGCGAACTGCCCGAAGGGGCCTACTATATCTTCACGGACATTGCCGGCTTTGGGAAATCGGACGTTGACTTTGCCCGCTACCTCGTGGAGAAGATCGGGGTAGCGGCAGTTCCCGGCAGTTCGTTCTACCATACGGGCGGGGAGACAAAACTCCGGTTCACTTTTTCGAAACTGGACGGGACACTCGAAGAGGCCTGCCGGCGCCTGGAGAAACTCGCTTAACGGTAATTTCAAAAGCGGATTTACCTGAGATCCGTGAGGGGGCCCCCTCGCTTATATCCGGGGAGAGGCAATCCCGGGAAAATTTCCCTCCCCCGGTCTTCCCGGAAAGCGGTTCTTGTTCAACTTTTTAAGGGACTTTTCTCTATGGCGGGGATGTGTGCACGTGCGGAGGAAATGCTCTCTGATCCGGACCTGCGGAGGCTTCCCGGATGCGCACCCGTGTCCGGGTCAAAACCTGATCCCATCCGGATGAATTGCCTGACGTTCCGGAACAGCATGTTGTCCCGGATGATTGTTTAAAAAAGGGTTAGAATTGTTTGTCCACGAGAGTCTGGACGGATCCGTCATTGAAGTAACCGATGAGGATGACTCTCTTTCCTACAACCGATCCTGCCTGGGTAGTATTGTAATGACCCGTGGTCAGGTTCGTGCCGGCAAGGAGTACCTGTTCGGTTCCGCCATTGATACTGGCGTTGACCAGGGTAAGTGAAGCGAGATCCGCTCCCCCGGATACCGTTGCAACAGCGTTGTTGTTCTTATCCAGTGTCAGGGTAATCCCGACCGTCTTTGAAGTATCAAGATTCCCGGCCATGCCGAATACGAATGCAGCAATAACTGCCGCAAGTATCACCGTGATGGCAACCATCAGTATAACACCGATGACCGGTGATACTGCTTCGTCATCTCTTTTGGTAAATGCCATAGTTAAATCTCCTGAAATTGTCCCCTGCAGGACAAGACACTGTATGAATGGGCTTATGGCGTGTCGTAATATAAATAAGTTTATGTTGTCACATATACCGGCAGATCCTGACAAATTTATATAATAATCTGTATACAACCGGGCTCCGTGTTTCCGGAATTCTCCCTCGGATCGAATCTCTTCTCCGGGTTGTTCAATTGTCCGGCACGTTCTTCGTTATCCGCATGCGTTATCTCCCGCATATCGGGGTTCTGCTTACATCCGGAGACTATCCATAATCATATTTTGCTGGCAGCCGGAGTACAAAAAGCCAAGGATATAAACAATGGCATCCACCTCACCATAGTATGGAGCGGATCACCGCAGTGGCACGGGGGAAAGTCCAGGGTGTGGGGTACCGGCAGCTGGTTGCCGAGAGTGCCCGAAGGACCGGTGTGCACGGGGAGGTCCGGAATATGCCCGACGGTTCTGTCAGGATCACTGGCGAGAGCTCAGAGGCTGCTCTCGCAGAGTTCGTCCGGCTCATCCACGCGGAAGGCCATCCGCTGATCCGCGTGGAAAACCTTGCGGTCAAAGAAGAATCTGCAACCGGTGAGTTCAAAGGATTCTGGGTCAACTGGTAAGATCCTGCAGGATTCCGGATCAATCCGGCTTTTTTTGGTACAATTGGCCATGTACAGCGGTACTGGTACCGATCCTGTTCCCCGGGCCGGAACAGAACACTCCGGCTTTCCTTCCGGAAACAAGTGAAAAAAGGTTAATATTTTCTGAAGAGGGCCGGGTTCTGCCGTTGTATATACCAGCGCCGGATAAGCCAGGCCGCGATAATGATAATGGCGATCACGATCGCCCATGCAATAATTGTCACGGGCTGGATTCCCCCCTGCGGGAAGAAGACCTGCACGAGGGTGGGTTGTGCAGGGGGTGCAGCTTTGGTAACTGCCGGTGATACGGTGGTGGTAACCGGTGACCCTGTGGCATCCGCAGCCGGACTGGCTTTCCCCATGTCCAAAGTTGCATTATCTGCCCGGATATCTGTTGCCGGTGGCAGCAGGGAGACCGTCCCGTTCACACCAGCCGCCACCGTACTGCCAGCCTTCCCGGCAATCGCAAAGTACGAGAACCCTTTGGTGGTGGCACGGTACTCGAACACGTTATCGAGGGTATTTACCAGCGTTGTCGGGAGTTCAACCCACTGGTTGCCCGTATACCGGAGCATCACCACCTGTTCCGGTGCAACATGGTGCGCAGTCAGCCATGCCTTGTCGAGCGAGAAGGCGATATCCGCATGATCGATGGCGTCCGGGCTGATCCAGTTCACCGTGATGCTCTGGTAACCGGCAACATCGCGGTCCGTGAGCTGGATGGAGGCTCCCGGGGTGAATGCCTGGACAATACATTCTGCCTGCCCGATCGCCCGGGAGGGCGTGAGAGTGACTGATTCGACTGCCGTTGTTCCGGAAGACTGGCCGGGTGTGAATGCGAATGTTACGGGCTGGCCGGCCGGGGCACCGGGGCTCACGGCAACCCGGGATGTACTGGACGGGTTGTTCTGGTTATCCCCGCCATAAGGTGGCGGTGTGGGGGTGGCCGTTACCGTTATGTTGAACAGGGTCGTTGCACCGGAGACCGTTGCACCCGTTGTATCCCTGCCTGCAAGAGTGACCGTGTAGGTGCCCGGGGTATTCAGGCCGGTGAACTCAGCCCCGAACTCAAAGAGGGAGTTTAACTTCCTGTGCGGATCTGATGAGCCGGGATAATTGAAGTAATACCGGTTTAAATTGACGTCGTGCGTTGATGACGAGACAACATTTCCCTGCGCATCGGTGATGGTGCAGGCGAGCTGGGATGTCCGCTTGTCGATTCCATACCAGTAGGGTATTGATGTCGAAGAGACCGTTGACGGGATGGGTTTGGCCACACCGTAGATTATGAAAGTCTGGCCCGGGTTTATGCCAATCGTTCCCGAGAGATCGGTATACACCGACTTCCACGTGGTATCGTTGGGATCGTAGAGGTTCTCGTAGCTTGTGGAAGTCGGATCCCTGACATCCAGGTGGGTGAGGGCTATCCGGTTGTTCCCGCTGAACTGTTTGAGGGTCGATGTCAATGCCCGGGGAACACCCTGGGAATCGTTGAACGTAAGGGTCGGCTCACCGTTCCCGTAATAGAGAAACGTCGTGTTCACGCCGTCCTGCAGGTTGTATTTCAGCATGGGGGCAATCTCAACGGCGTAGGTCGTACTCTCACTGTTGATATTGTACATAAACATCGTGTTGTTCGATACTGCAACAACATCGGTCGTCGTGCCGCTCAGGTCATTGACCACCTCGATCCCGTTATTCGAGGCTGCAAGGGTTTTAAGAGATGTCCAGTTGCTCCCGCCGTCAGAGAAATAACCGGGGAAGTTATCGAAATAGGTACGGAGGCCGTGGTCGATCGCGTACGAGATACGGACATTCTTACTGTCGGCCGGGCGGTTGGTCCCAAGGGCAGTATCGGTGATCCCGAACGTGATCGTTTTGGTCACGCTTTTTCCGGCGAAACTTCCCGAGAGCCCGGTCACGTTGATCTTGTAACTCCCGGCAGTAATGTCCTGGAGGGCATAACCGGAACTGTTCTTGTACGTAGTGTTGTACGTCTTTGTTACCCCTCCGGGAACAAGGCCCCCGTAGTAGGTATTGGTGACCACGACCTTGTTGTTCGGGTCAGTGTAGCCACCGGGCTCTTTGATGATATCCGGGACATATCCCCCCTTGACGGTTATCCCGTCAACAAACGACCAGTCGATCTGGCTGCTGTTGGTCACACCGGTGAAGGGATCAACATGGCTCTGGATGGACCGCATGGGAAGCCCCGTGCAGATATCCCCGGTGCAGGCGCTTTCGGGATAGAGCTCGATCCGGATATCACCGGGATTTCCTG
Organism: uncultured Methanoregula sp.; assembly: GCF_963678795.1. Taxonomy (NCBI): domain Archaea; kingdom Methanobacteriati; phylum Methanobacteriota; class Methanomicrobia; order Methanomicrobiales; family Methanoregulaceae; genus Methanoregula; species uncultured Methanoregula sp. The sequence goes on from NZ_OY787453.1 coordinate 545,324, forward strand.
TTGCTGTGGAAAAAATGCCATAAACGTAAAAATCCCTCATCTCGGCAAATTTGGTTTCATTGGCACTCGGCTGGGTGATGACAAGGGACGCTGCTGCACCGGTGGCAGGCACGGATAGGAGAAAAGCAGCCAGCACCAGTACCGTGAATATTCCCCTCATAGCAGGAAATCATCACAAGGAGATAATAATCATTGTCATTTATTCCGGACTGGCGTATATCCGGAACTATTCCCCGGGATAAAAAGAGACGGTATGGTTGCGGTCTTTTTATCTTCCGGTCACCTGAGGATGGATGCGAGTGCATCCAGCTGCGAGACGTGGACAAGGGCAAACACCTCATCCTCCGGCAGGAGCACGGTATCGCCTCTGGGAATGATCAGGTTGCCGTTACGGATGATCGCGGGAAGGACGCATTCTGAGGGCAGGTTTAAGTCCTTTATTGCTTTTCCTGCAGCGATCGCCCGGGAACTGACCTTGTTCTCAACGAGCGAGTACTGCCCCCTCCTCAGTTTCAGGAGGGTCATCACGTCGCCCATGGACATCTCTTCAGCAATCAGGTGCGCCATCAGGTCGGCCTGGTTCAGGGGCACGTCCACCCCCATCTCCGGTGTAAAGAGCCAGGCGTTCTTCGGTATGTTCACCCGTGCGATCGTGCGCTGCACATTGAACTCGAACCGGGCAAGGCTTGTTATCACCAGGTTCGTCTCGTCCGTCCGGGTCACGGCTGCCACGACATCCGCCTCGCGGATACCCGCGGTTTCCAGCACTTCAGGATCAGTCACGCTGCCAAACAGCACAACGTCGGCAGGCAGTTCCGCTGCCATGAGCCGGTATTCCTCTTTTCCCCCCTCGACTACTTTTACCGTGTGGCCATCGGCAAGCAGGAGCCCTGCCAGGTACGTGCCTACCTTGCCTCCGCCAACGATCAGAATACGCATTGTCATATCCGTTCTCCCTCCGTCATGAAAACCCCATGAACGATTTCAGGCGCCCGACAGACGATAACAGTACCGCAATATGGACCATGTCCCCGTTCTGGAAGATCGAACTGATCGTCGGTATGATGGTTTTTCCGCCCCTTGTTATGGCAACGACCTGGATCTCATTCGGGATACTGATATCCTGCACCATCCTCCCCACGAGGAGTGGCGGGACCTCGGATTCGACCAGCCCCACATCCCCACTCCCCAGCGAGTGAATGATATCCAGCCGTGAGAAAGTGAGGAGTTCGGAGAGGCGCTGGACGCTCAGGGTAACCGGCGAGATGGTCTGGACGCCCAGGCGCCGGTAGATCCCAGACTGGCGGGGATCGTACATGCGGGCGATGACCTTGGGCACCTTGAACATCTCCCGTGCCAGCCGCACTACGACAAGGTTGATGCTGTCATTGGGTGTCAGTGCTGCAAGCGCATCCGCCTGCCCGATTTCCCCCTCGATCAGCACCTCCCTCCCAAGGGCATCACCCATCAGGGTCCGGCCCGGAAAGCCGGGATCCAGTCGTTCAAATGCTGACGGATCGTTGTCTATTACCGTTACCTGATGACCGGACCGGGTCAGGAACAAGGCAAGTCCAGCCCCCATCCGTCCGCAACCAATAATCATGATCTTCATCTTTTTCACCTGTTATGCATAGCCGGATTTTTCCTTTTATCTATCCCCCGCATGATACCCTTCCGGAGCTCTTCGGCAACCAGCAGGAGCGGTGCCAGTGCAAGGAGGAACAGCCAGTTCTCAGGGGGGAACGCCGCAGTGCCGAATACCTGCTGGAAGACCGGGACATAGATGATCAGGCAGATTATGACAAACATCGTTGCAATACCCCCCCAGATCAGACGGTTCGAGAAGAACCCGATGGTAAAGATCGAACTCCGTTCCGTTCTCTGTGCAAGGACATTTCCCATCTGCGTGGTTACGACTGCTGCCAGCGCCATGGTTGTTGCCGACAGGTAGAGCGTGCCTTCAGCCGGCAGGTTGAAGAACTGGCCCCAGTACCCGCTCGTCCAATAGGTCAAAAAAAAGGCGGACATGGCAGCAATACTCTGGATGGGGCCGAGCCAGAGGCATGCCCTGGCAAGCAGGGCCGGGGTTATGACGTGTTCGTTCAGGTCACGGGGAGGCTTATCCATCACCCCGGGTTCCGGCGGTTCAGTTCCGAGGGCTAGACCCGGGAGGAGGTCCGTGCCGAGGTCAATGGAGAGGATCTGCATGACATTCAGCGCGAGCGGGATCTGGGCCCGGGAGAACGCAAAACAGATGAAGGGCACCGCTTCCGTGGTATTGCTGGTGAAAAAAAACGTGGTAAATTTCTTGATGTTCGCATACACGGCCCGGCCTTCCTCGACAGCATTGACGATCGAGGCAAAGTTATCGTCCGTGAGGATCATATCGGCAGATTCCTTTGCCACATCTGTACCGGAAATGCCCATGGCAATCCCGATATCGGCTTTTTTCAGTGCCGGGGCATCGTTGACACCATCGCCGGTCACCGCCACGATATGCCCCATCGCTTTGAGGCAGGTGACCACCCGCAGTTTGTGTTCCGGGGCAACCCTGGCAAAGATCACCTCCCCGTCAAACACCCGTTTAAGCTCGTCCTCCCCCATCAGGTCGAGTTCCGCACCGGTCACGATCCGGGGTGTATGCCTTTTGATAATCCCGATACGCCGGGCAATGCTCTCGGCAGTCAGCCCGTAATCCCCGGTGATCATGATGATCCGTATACTCGCCCGGTGGCATTTTTCTACAGCAGCCTCAACTTCCGTGCGGGGCGGGTCCATCATGGCGACAAGCCCGAGGAATGTCAGATCCTGTTCCACGGTCTCATGAGAGAACGTGACAATGTCCGCCGGAAGCGTCCGGGTGGCAAGTGCCAGGACCCTCAGACCGTCCCGGGCATAGCCATCATTGGCATTCATGATCTCTTCCCGGTGCCTCACGCTAATTTCCTGTACCGTACCATGAATGCGAATCGTAGTGCAGAGGAGAAGCACCTCTTTTGGCGCTCCTTTGAGGTACACGGTCTTCGAGGCTGCAGACTGGTGGACCGTGCTCATCAGTTTCCGGCGGGAATCAAAGGCAAGTTCTCTTACCCGCGGGTTCTGCGATGATGCCGTATCGGGACTGATCCCGCCTTTCAGTGCGGCAACTTTCAGCGCTGCCTCAGTCGGATCGCCGATGATCTTCCATGCAGTACCTTCACCCGTCGGGGACAACAGGCGGGCATTGTTGCAGAGCCCGGCGGCCGTGAGCAGGAGGTTCAGATCATCCTGGACGCCGGCCAGGGCAGTGACCTCATCAGTCCCGATTTTTCCCTCCGGTGCATACCCGACACCACTTACGACAAGATCATGACCCGGCAGCCAGAGGTTCCGGACGGTCATCTCGTTCTGGGTGAGGGTACCGGTCTTGTCCGTGCAGATGACTGACGTGCACCCGAGGGTCTCCACTGCCGAGAGGCGCTTGATCAGCGCATTCCTTGCTGCCATCCGCTGGGAACCCCGGGCAAGTGCCAGGGTGACGGTAGGAAGCAGGCCTTCGGGAACGAATGCCACGATCATGCCAAGCCCGAAGATGAAACTCTCTGCGAGCGTTACTCCGGTAAGCGCCACCATCAGGATGAAAAAGAGCAGGCCGATACCGATCGCCACAAAGGTGACCACCCGTGTCACGTGCCCGAGTTCTATCTGGAGCGGGCTCTGCTCGTCCTCAAGCGTCTGGGTCAGCCTGGCAATCCTGCCAAACTCGCTCTCCATGCCGGTAGCAAAGACAACCGCTTTTCCGGTTCCGGAGACGACACTGGTGCCGGCAAAAACAAGGTTGGGCAGCTCAATCCGGGACAGCCCGGACGGGAGCACCAGATCGCGTGTCTTCCTGACCGGGTGCGACTCCCCCGTAAGGGTGGACTGGTCGATCTTCAGGTCAGCATCGTCAACAAGGCGGCCATCCGCGGAGATGTTATCTCCCTCCGAGAGGAGCATCACATCTCCCGGAACCAGTTCTTCGGCGGCGATCATCTGTTCAGTGCCGGCCCGGATAACCCGGACCTTTTGCGGGAGCATTCTTAAGAGTGCTTCGGTTGCCTTCTCGGCACGGTACTCCTGCCAGAACGAGAAGATCCCGTTGATGACATTGACCATCCAGACGGCAATGCCGAGCTGGGGCATCCGGGCTGCAAACGCAACAATGCCCCCGACCCAGAGGAGAATGGCCATCAGGTGGGTAAAATTGGCAAGGAACTTGATATACAGGGATTTTCCCTGGATCTTCCGGATGGCATTGCTGCCAAAACTGCCAAGATTCCTCTCTGCCTCTGTTCCATCCAGACCTTCCGGGCGGGATCCCATGACACGGAAAACATCGGCTACGGGAAGTGTATGGATGATCCGTGTAAGGTTGGTAATCGTGGAGATCTCCGGTCCGCCGGTCACTGCATCTCCCCCTGCCCCTGGCTGCTGCGGAGCGGCAGCTCGCATGCCTGTAGCAAGACTACACGCGTGGTAATATATAAATCAATTCATGGAAATGACCGGCAACTGAGGACGGGAACCTGTCGCCCGTCTGATCCGAAATGTTTTATTGAGTATCGTTCCGGGGATTGCAGGGAGCTGCAAAAGCCGGGTTACTGTGGAGTATACTTCTCATCCAGCCGGTACACACCTTTCGGCACGATAATTTCGAACCGTGCACCTTTCCCGTATGTCCCGGTCTCGCTGATGGAAATATTCGTAATGCCAAAGACTTCGCGTACAAGGAACAGTCCCATGCCCTTCTGTGCGCCATACCCCCGTTCGAATATTTTTTCTTTATCCGAATCCGGAATCCCGGCACCGTTATCTTCAACGCACAGGATCAGGTGGTCGGCTGTTTCCCGGTAGTGGAGGGAGATCTCTGTCACCGTTTTTCCATGCCGGATCGCATTCTCGACAAGGTTGAAAAAGACCGTTTCCAGCAGGGTATCGGCATACAATTCAAGATTGTCCAGGTTGATCTTCCGGGATATTCCAACCAGCTCCAGGTGGGAGATGGCAAGAAGAAATACCTGGTTTATGTTCTGCCACCTGGGTGGATTTATCCCCATATCCTGGTAATTTTTGGCAAACACCAGCATATTTGAAATTTTTTCAGCAACACCTCTCTCTTTTTTTATGTAGGTGCCGGCGTTTCCCGCCAGGGAAAGTTCTGACAACAGTTCGATATATCCCTCAAGACTGAAGAGTGCGTTCTGGATGTCCTGGAACGTGATGGTGTTGAGGAGGTTCAGTTTCTTCCTGGCCTGCTCAAGGGCCTGCTGGCTTTTTTGGAGTTCATCGTAATTCTCCTTCAGTTCGTCAGCAGTTGCGGTCATCTGCTGGTAGGTGGCAACGAGTTCCTCACTCTTTTTGAGCAATTCCTCCCGCGTCCGTTTTCGCTCTGATATGTCCCGGAAGGTGCCTTCAATGCCCGCAATCTTCCCGTCAGGCCCCAGGTAATAGTGACAATGGGCTGAGACCCAGATCAGGCTTCTGTCTTTTCGTCTGAACTGGACTTCGTAATCCTCAAGATGTCCTTTTTCCGAGAGTAGGCGGAGCAACTCATCCCGCTTCTCCGGCTGGTAATATAATGTTCCGGCAATCGGTTTACCCACGATCTCGTCCGGGGAATCATAACCAAGGACCCCGAGCGTGCTGGGGCTTGCCATGATCAGGTTCCCGTTTATGTCAGTCCTGATGAAGATCTCCTGGATAGTCTCAAGGATGGTACGGTAATTCCGTTCGCTCTCCCGCAACGCCGCTTCAGCAACCCTCCGTTTTTCCTCCTCTTTGAGAATCCCCCATGCCCGGGTTGTATAATATGCCGTGAAGAACAGGAGAATGACCAGGAGTCCCGAGATGATGACAAGGTTATTGCGGAATCCCTGGAGCGTACTTAAGATTTCGCGCTCGGGAGTTGCAACAATGATCGACCAGTGGGTGTCGCCAATCATCACGGGGAAATACACGGCCTGGTATCTTTCGTGGCTGTCCTTTCCGGCCTGCGCTGGTTCAAGTGTGTAGGATGAGCTGCCCCGGTTACCTTTTACGGCTTCTGATACAAACGCGACAGCGGCCGGTGATCTGTTGTATACCGTAAATGCAGACTGGTCGACCAGGCCGGAATCCGGCGTGTAGAGGATCGTCCCTTTCTCACTGACTGCCCACGCATATCCGGTATCGAGGATCCTGACCGATTCAAGATCTTTCTGTGTCAGCTGCTCAAACGGTATCAGTATGGAAAGACTGCCATCATACGTGCCATCCTTAAACACCGGCACGGCTAAGGCAACCGTCCGGAATCCCTGGACTGCGGTAAAAACATCGCTTATTACAACCTGGTGACTGCTCATGGACTTCCGGACATGGGACTGGGATGAGATGTTTGCTCCGGTTGAGGTTTCGTACGGGTAGGTATAGAGAATTGTCCCGTTCCGGTCTACCCGGGTGATGGACGCAATATCCTGTGAATGCCGGTGGAAAAACTCCTGCATCAGCACCCGTCCTTCCGGATCCATGCTGATGATATGATTATTGTCCGCAAGGAATGAGAGGGTATTATTGTACGTGGAAAAGAAACGTTCAATGCTTTTTGCGGCCTGCCCGGCATGAACCATCTGCTCGGAATTGAGCTGGCTGATGGTTGTTGACTCCACTTCCATGTATACGGATAAGAGCAGCAGCCCGCAGACCACAAGTAAGACAATAAATATCCCCAGTTCCCGCAGATGTCTCATTCCAGGAATTACTCCGGTAAGTGAACAACGTTTACTGAATCCTGAATATATATGTAGTTTCTGAACGGGGAGTTACGGCAGGCCGGGTTGGGGTCCGTTTTATAAACCGGGGTGCCGTCTCATCGTTTCTGTTGTAAGACCCGGGTAATGGAACACGTAAGGATGATGAAAAAAAGAAGGTGATTATCAATAATCAGCCCCCAAGAGCGGGATTATCCTGCGTTTAATCCTTTTAACGTCGGGTTATTGCGAATTTGCGTTTCTCAAAACGTAATTTAACGGGCTGATGTTGTACAATCACTAACAGGAATTTCAGTGGTGTCCGGACCCGTGCCCGTGCTCGCCCGGTACCCACCGCCCGCCGTCTTTGGTGAGTTCCTTTTTCCAGATCGGCACGCTCTTTTTTATCTCCTCGATGATGTACCGCGAGCCGGCATAGGCATCCGGGCGATGGCCGGCGCTCACCACGATGATGAGGATATTCTCGCCAACTGAAAGGCGCCCGATGCGGTGGACGATATCCACGTGCTGGAGCCGGAACTGTTCCGTTGCAGCCCGGGCGATCTTCTCCATCTCCGGCAACGCTGCCTCCTCATAGGCTTCCAGTTCCATCTCGGTGATGCCGTCGTCCCGGACTATCCCGTCAAAGACCACGACAGCCCCCGTTCCGGAAGTCTTTGCTGCCGTTATCAGGGAGCTGATATCCACATCTTCTGTCTGGATCCGGATCATGGTCTCTCCCCGTCTTATCCCCCGGCAACCGGTGGGAATACCGCGATCTCGTCCCCGTCAGCCACCATCACTGCTGCTGCGTCGGTAAGTTCCACCCGTTTCCCGTTCCGCATCAGGATGACAAATTCGCGGAATCTGCCGTTCTCGTCAAAGATGGCATCGTAACCTTCCCTGTTTTTTCCTGCAATGTCCCGGATGAGCCCCGATACGGGGGTTCCGGCTTCTGGCTCTGCCAGAATATCGGTACCGAGCAGTTCCCGGAACCGGGCAAAAAACCGTATCTTTACCGTCATGGTATCCTCTTGTTCTCCAGTGATCCTTTTCCTGAACCGCAGACCGGGCACGCCGGGTTTCTCTCGATGCAGAGCTCTTCTGCCCGCGACTCCATGCCGTCCCAGATGAACAGCCGGTTGGTGAGGAGGGTCCCTTCATGGAGAAGATACTTGATCACCTCGTTTGCCTGGACCGTCCCGATGATCCCGGGGGTCACACCCACAACCGGGAAGACTTCTTTTGGTGGCGCCTTGGGGAAGATGCACCGGAAACACGGGGTCTTGCCGGGAATGATCGTTGTTGCCTGGCCGTATAGACCCCGGACAGCCCCGTGGAAAAGGGGGATCTTCTTTTTCTGTGCCGTCTCGTTGAGGAGATAGCGGGTCGGGTAGTTGTCCATGGCATCGACAATCCCGTCGGCACTGCCGACTAGGTGTGCGACATTGGCCTCATCGATGGTTGAATCGATGACGTTCACGATGATATCCGGGTTTATGTCCCGGAGGGTCTCCCCGGCAGAGACGGTCTTCTTCTTGCCGATATCCCGCTCGCCGTGCAGGATCTGCCGGTTGAGGTTGGACAGGTCGACGACATCCTTGTCCACTATCGTAAGGGTGCCGATGCCTGCCACGGCAAGGTACAGGGAGACCGGCGAACCCAGGCCGCCGGCCCCGGCAATGAATATGTGGGCGTTTTTCAGTTTTTTCTGCCCGTCCTCTCCAAACAGGAGGATCTGCCGTTTATATCGTTCGCGTTCGCGTTCTGATAACATTGTTCACCTGATATCCCCTTTTTTGATGCAGCCCGTTATGGCTAGTGCTGGCAGGTAAGTCCTTCATCGTGTTCGTCATGGGAATGGGGATTTTTCTCTTCCCATTCAGGCAGGCCATGTTTCCTGCGGTAATCGTTGATGGCCTTGTGGATCCCTTCCTCCGCGAGCACCGAACAGTGCATCTTGATCGGGGGCAGGCCTTCGAGCGCTTCTGCCACCGCCCTGTTCGATACCTCCCACGCTTCTTCCAGGGTCTTTCCCCGGACAAGCTCCGTTGCCATGCTGCTCGACGCGATCGCGGCACCGCAGCCGAATGTCTTGAACCTGGCATCGGTGACGACGTTGTCCTTAATCTTCAGGAAGATCTTCATGATGTCCCCGCAGACCGGGTTCCCGACCTCGCCGACACCATCAGCGTCTTCCATCTCGCCCACGTTGCGCGGGTTCTTGAAATGGTCCATGACCTTGTCACTGTACATTGCAGCCACCGTTCTTTCCACTCTTCGTATACAGGGGAGACATCTCCCTTAGGCGTAATACAATCCCCGGCAGGGCTTCCAGCACAGCATCCACGTCCGCCTCCGTGTTGCTGTCCCCGAGGGTCAGCCGGAGCGAGCCATGGGAGATCTCGACCGGGAGGCCGGTAGCGAGCAGGACATGGGAGGGTTCGAGCGACCCCGATGTGCAGGCGCTTCCCGTAGAAGCGCAGATGCCTTCGTCATCCAGCCAGAGGAGCATGGATTCTCCCTCGATGAACTCGAAACTGATATTGATGTTGCCAGGCAGCCGCTTATCAGGATGACCGTTGAGGTAGGCATGGGGGATCTTTGCAAGGATCCCTTTTTGCAGCCTGTCCCTCAGAGTCCGGATCTTACGGTTGTGCCCCTCGATATCAGCAGTCGCCATCTCAATGGCTTTCCCGAGCCCGACAATACCCGCGATATTCTCGGTCCCTGCCCGCCGCTTCCGTTCCTGCCCGCCGCCATGGATCAGGTTGTCGATCTTTGTGCCCTTCCGTATGTAAAGAGCGCCAACTCCCTTTGGCCCGTAGAATTTGTGGGCGGAGAGGGAGAGAAGATCGATACCCTGTGCCTTCACATCGATCTCGACATTGCCGATTGCCTGAACGGCGTCGGTATGGAAATATACCCTGTGCCTCTTTGCAACCGCTGCCAGTTCTGCGATGGGCTCGATCGTGCCGATCTCGTTGTTGGCGTACATGATCGAGACAAGGATGGTCTTATCGGTGATGGCCTTTTCCAGTTCAGCCGGATCCACAAGACCGTACTTGTCAACCGGGAGATACGTGATCGTGAACCCTTCCTTCTCAAGATATTCGCAGGTATGGATCACGGCATGGTGCTCAATCTTCGTGGTAATGATATGGCTGCCTTTCTTCCGGCTGGCAAAGGCAACTCCCTTGATCGCCCAGTTGTCGGACTCGCTGCCACCCGATGTGAAATAAATCTCGTCAGCTTCAGCCCCGATGGCTTTTGCCACCTGTGCCCGTGCGGTGTCAATGGCCTTTTTTGATTCCCGGGCAATGCCGTATATGGATGACGGGTTGCCGAAGTACCGGGTATAATAGGGGATCATTGCATCCACAACCTCCTTTCGTGCGGGGGTGGTTGCGGAATGGTCCATGTAAATAATGCGCTTCTCTCCCATGCTTCACCGTGTACCTGAATATGTGCTCTGGCCGTCTGATTATTCTTTCCTTCCTGCCGGTGACGGTGGGAACTGATATCGCCCGCCGGGTTTTTGGAAAGGAAGGTATTTGAGCTGCCACAACCAATTCACAATTGTGAATACGATCTATTATGTCACGATTGTGACAACATAAAGGTTGTGATGTGATGGAAGCCCCTTGTCAGAAGATAGTATGGGATGTCCTGCCCGCAATCCGGGCAGCGATTGCAGTAGAACTGGTCCGGTGTGGCGTTTCCCAGGTAGAGGCTTCCCGGATGCTGGAGATCGCGCCATCCGCGGTCTCCCAGTACCTCTCGGGGAAACGCGGGTACCGGATAGAATTCGAGAATGATGTGAAAAGATCCATTGAATTGCTTGCAAAGGATCTAAAAGATAAGAAGAGTATCAACCTGGTCCAGCGCACCTGCGAGATATGCCGCCAGCTGCGCGAGGGTGATGAGAACCAGTGTCCCGGACCCACTGCACCCGCCGAAGGGGAACGGTGCGGTTCCTGACCTTTTATTTTCGGGCATTCGTCCCCGTCATTCTCTTTCCTGCGTACCATCATGACTCTCTACGACAAACACCAGCGGTTAAAGGAAATAATTACCGGCAGGGGATCCATGCTGGTCGCATTCTCCGGGGGTGTCGACAGTACCCTGCTCGCCGACGCAGCCCGCGAAGTCCTGGGTGAAAAAACGCACTGCGTATTCCTGGACAGCCCGGTAGTACCGAGAGCGGCCCTGGCAGATGCAAAGAAGATCGCAGCCGATCTCGCCCTGTCGCTCGATATTATCAGTGTGCCCCAGATGGAGCACGAAGAGTTCTGCAGCAACACGGCCGACCGCTGTTATTTCTGCAAGAAGATCTCATCGAAGGTTCTTAAGAAAAGGGCTGATGAACTGGGGATTGCCTGTATTGCTGACGGCACCAATGTCTCTGACCTGGGCGAGCACCGTCCCGGGCTCCGGGCATCCACCGAGGAGGGAATTCTCCACCCGTTCATTGATGCGGGGATCACCAAGCAGGAGATCCGCGCCATTGCACAGGAACGGGGTCTTCCCGTATGGCAGAAACCGTCGGCAGCCTGCCTCTCGTCCCGCATTCCCTACGGAGATCCCATCACCCGGGAAAAACTCGGGATGATCGAGGAGGCCGAAGCATACCTGTCAGGTCTTGGAATCGGGCAGCTGCGGGTCCGGCTGCATGGCACGATTGCCCGGATCGAAGTACATAATGAGGACCGGGAGAAATTACTGGAGCACCAGACCGCAGTGATCCGGGAATTCAGGCGGATCGGTTTTGCCTATGTTACCCTCGATCTTGAAGGATACCGCAGCGGCAGCATGGACGAAGTGATCAGGCCCGCGGATGAGGAAGACCGGCACCGGTGATCTGCCGGGCATTTGGAGGATACAATGTACAAGAAAATTCCCTGCAAACGTGTTGACGGGGAGATACGCGAAGACCATCTGCACGAAGTGATCGAGGAAGTCCCGCTCGCGCTTTTTGTCAACGGGCGCCATGCCATGACCGCGATGATGAGCCCCGTGATGCTCGAAGAGTTCGTTACCGGCTACCTCTTCACCGAGCAGATCATCAAAAGTATCGACGAGATCGAATCGATCAAGATCGAGAAGAACCGCATGAGCGTGATCACGACCAACCTTTTCAAGGTGCTCGGCCCCAAAAAGACCATTCTTTCCGGCTGCGGTGGCAGCACTTCGTTCATTGATACGGAGAAACTCCCGAAGATCCACTCGGATTACCATGTCACCCCTCAGGAGATCTGGAATGCCGGAAAAGCCGTGCTCAATTCCGAACTCCACCGCCTCACCGGCGGGATCCATATCGTGGCCCTTCTTGACGGGGAAAAGATTCTCGCCATATCTGAAGATATCGGGCGGCACAATGCCCTTGACCGGGTGATCGGGTTTGGCCTCCGCAACAAAATCGACCTTTCAAAGACCTACGTGCTCGTATCCGGACGTATCTCCTCCGAGATGGTGAGAAAGTGCCTGATAGCAAATATCCCGGTTATCGTCTCGCGGGGGGCGACCACCACGCTCGCGGTCGATACCGCAGGAAAGACCGGCCTGACGGTTGTGGGATTTTCCCGTGGCGGTAAGATGAATATCTACACGCACCCGGAACGGGTCTCCTGAACGCTACCGTCTAAACGTCTTTTTCAGCAGGCAGAGCTGGCAGAGTTCCCCGCTGCAGGGATCCCCGCAGACCCTGCAGTGCCTGATTGGGTCACGGGTATCTGCCCCGGCATAATCCCGCTCTATTTTTTTCTTGCTCTCCATGAGGTGCAGCATCGTGCCGGGATGACGGTATTCGAGCGTGGAGAGCATTGAGCGCACCCCCCTCCTCAGGGCATTCCCGGAGTACGGGCACTCGGGGAGATCCGTCCATGCATTGTTCAGCAGGAGATAGGTTGCGATCTCTTTCTCAGAGATGCCCATGAGGGGTTTGATCCTCGGTATGAACCGGCCTGATGAATCTGCCCCGCTGTTCCGTACAAGCCTTGAAAAATCCCCCCTGAGCACGTTCATCAGGACTGACTGGGCCTCGTCGTCGAGGTTGTGGCCCGTTGCAAGTTTTGTTGCCCCTGCCCGTTCTGCCCCGGTAACCAGCGCTTTCTTCCGCAGGATCCCGCAGACGGTACAGGCCTCTTTTTCCCGGCCTTTGAGGAGTTCATCAAGGGTGTTGCCGAACAGATCTGCAAACGAGATATTGTGATGTTCAACCCCGAGAGAGTGGACAAGGCTATCAGCTGAACGGACGGTCTCGTCCCGGTAGCCGGCAATGCCTTCGTCAATGGTTATGGCAACGAGGCTCACACCTTCCCATGCAGGCATGAGCCGGCTTAAGATCATCAGGAGCGCCGTGCTGTCCTTTCCCCCGCTCAAGGCAACTGCCACCCGGTCACCGGCAACAATCATCCTCTCTTCCCGTATGGTTGCGGCCACGCGGTCGCAGATATCGGTAATGGCATGCATGCTGCACAGGTGCCGCCCGCTCTGCCGCTGGAACAGGACTGCGGGGTCCCTGCAGCGTGAACAGCGCGGTACATCCTGCCCGGCGTCCATGTTATCAGCCCCCGTGGGCTATACGGAGCAGACGGATCTCGTCATCCGGCCCGATCACCGTGTCTTCAGTGATCAGGATCCCGTTCCGCGACGCGATAACCTCCAGCGGGTTGATACCCTCGCCAAGCAGGATCGCCTCAAGGGTTGACGGAGGCAGGGCGAGAACCCGGGCTGAACGGTCGGGCAGGAGGAGTTTCATGAGATACTAATACCTGTGCCGGCAGGTTTCATAAATATCCGCATGACCCGGGTATCACCAACGGTTTGATAAAACGGGATGCAAAATAGGATACAGGAGTTTAAAATCGTGCAGGACACAGACCGTATCCGGCAGGAGATCCGGCAACTGAAAGAAGAGCGGAATGCTATCCTTCTCGTGCATAATTACCAGCCCGCGGAGATCCAGGATCTTGCCGACCTGACCGGGGATTCCCTTGAACTCTCGCGCGCTGCCGCAACCATGGACGGCGACGTGATCGTCTTCTGCGGCGTGGATTTCATGGCCGAGACTGCCGCGATCCTCTCCCCGGAAAAGACCGTCCTGCTTCCTGCTGAGGATGCCTGCTGCCCGATGGCGCAGATGATCACCGCGGACGAGCTGAAACTGGTAAAGTCCCGGCACCCGGATGCCGCCGTGGTCTGTTATGTCAACACGTCCGCCGATGTAAAAGCGGAGAGCGATATCTGCTGCACCTCGTCAAATGCAGTAAAGGTCGTCAACTCCGTAGAGCAGGATGAGGTAATCTTCGTGCCCGACCAGAACCTGGGACGGTACGCCCAGCGGTTCACCAGGAAGACGATCCTGCCCTGGGAAGGGTTCTGCATCGTGCACGACCGGATAACGCCCGTCATGGTGGAGAATGCAAAGAAAGCCCACCCGGGTGCGCAGGTCCTCGTGCATCCCGAATGCCGCCCGGAGGTTATCGATCTCGCCGATACCGTAGCAAGCACCTCGGGAATTATCCGGCAGGTCTGCACATCAGCACAGCGGGAGTTCATCATCGGCACGGAGGTGGGGATCCTGCACCGGCTTGCAAAAGAATGCCCGGGCAAAACCTGTTATCCCCTCTCTCCTGCGGCAGTCTGCCGGAACATGAAGAAGACGAGCCTTGCACTGGTGCGGGATTCCATGGCAACCCTGAAACCCCGGATTGTCGTGCCGGAAGATATCGCAGAGCGGGCGAAGGGAGCGATCGAACGGATGCTCGCGCTCCCGTAACCATCACTTTTTTTGTGCGGGCGCATCCTTCAGCGCCATGATCTTGTTGTACATCTCCTCGCCCACGCATTCCTTTGCGTGCTTACACCACCTGACGCAGGATTCGATCTCATTGTAAACAACAAAACCACAGTTGCTGCACTTAACTGAGATGTCACTAGAGAAAAGTTCCACTTCCTCGCCGCACTGCGGGCATTTCTTTATCGAGAGGGTGGGCGTGCGCAGGTTTGCTGCGCCGGGACAATGATCGAGCATGATCTCACTCTTCCAACACAGTCTGTTTCCCGGCAGAAGAATTCAACGGTTGTACCAACCGCTCATCATCGGTTGAAGGTGAGTTGACAAGAGGGAGGACCGGATACGCAGTCATATGCTCTGCAGGAAATGGCGCAAGCATTCGTTCCATCTCTTCCGCGGTCAGGGATTCTCCTGAAATCCAGTGTTTTTCATGGCCCGGAGAAAGAATGGCCGGCATCCGGTCATGGATTCCTGCAAGACAGGCGTTTGATTTGCAGGTGATTATCGTATACGTGGAGAGGGCTGCACCATCGGGACATGTCCAGCGATCATAAAGCCCGGCAAAGGCAAAGAGCGGGGTGTCATGCAAGTGGAAGTAGAACGGGACTTTCCGGTTTCCCTCTTTTTTCCATTCATAGAACCCTGAGGCAGGAACCAGGCATCGCCGGTCCCGGACAAGGTGCCGGAAGACTGGGTTCTCCCGGAGGGTCTCCGCCCGGGCATTGATCGGGCGCCGGGCCGATGAGATGTCACAGGTAAACCCGGGAACAAGACCCCACTGCATCAGGGTGAGTCCGCGGGTATCTCCTCCCACGATAACCGGCATCTCGTTCCCCGGTGCAACATTGAACCGGGAACGGGCGCCCATCATCGGGTTGAAGACCCGGAAACGGTTGCCGAGGTCATCGATACAGACAAGGGAGTACCTGCCGCACATCACACTTCTCTTCGGATCTTCCGCTCATCAATGTTACGATAGCACTTTCACCCCCCGCCAGCCTGTGCCTTATCCTTCCCGGTGCAGCAGGGATCCGGTGCCATGCTGATCGAACTCTCGAAAGGGATCACCCTCCACCCGGGCACATTTACTGCCGTAATTGCTCCGGAAAAAAAGATCCTTGCGGCACTCAACGAAAACACGGATCTCCAGAGATTCCTCTTCCTGTACATCTGCGGCAACTATTCGCGCATCCTGACCGGTATCAGCCGCACATCAGCCAATTTTGAAGTCAGGAGGCCGTTTACCGCAGACCAGTTCCTGACCGTGATCACCGAGGCAGCCCATACGATTGTCTTTATCGAGCATGATCCCACCCAGTTTGACGGGGCAGGACGGCTTCTTGACACGGTTGCTTCAGCACTCCGGCAGGCCGGGCGGGAGGCAATGGTGATCCTCTGGGCACCGGCCAGTGACCGGTCGTTTGCTGTACTGGCACGGCAGGCAGACCGTGTCATCGAGATCGTTTCAGAAGAGCCGGTGCCGGGAACACGGGGCGTTTCTTCACGGCGCATGACCCGCGCGAGCCGGGCCGGGGCGGGAGCCCAGAAGACGCTGGAGGTATCCTGATGGGCAGGAGCGTGGAAAGTGTACGGCAGGGAGTGAACGGGAAGGCGGCCCGCTGGGCCCGATCCGCACGGGCACTGCCGGAAGGGAAGCAGCAGGTCTGCGGGGAAAAACTTGCGGCGCTTGCAAAAACCCATTCAAGCGAGGCATTCTTTGTCTGCGATGATCCGCTTGAGGCAGCGCTCTTTTCGGTGCTTGTTGAGATGATACAACACCGGGATGAGCGGGGCCGGGAGGGGCAGGGGCCCGATGTGGATCCTTGACTCTGTTCCCCGCGGGGGCATTGACCTGTGGTGCAAAGAGGGATCGGTGCGGCTGATCCATCACGAGTACGATCCGCCATTCTACCTGTACCTGCAGGATCCGGATGCACATCACGGCATGATAACGGCACTGGAAGAGCAGTTCCGCGCAGAGCCCTGCACCTTCCGGACCATCTTTGGCGAATTTGACGGCTACAAAGTTTTTGCAGGCCGTGACGTTGCAGAAGCCATCGAGCGGCAGACCCTGTATGCTGCCCAGCTCTTCAACGTGGATATCCGGAAAGACCAGCGGTTCATGGCAGAGAACGGGATTGTTCCCTGCTGTGATGATTTGGAGGCCCGCTTCTCTCCCGATATATCCCATAACCTGAGCCGGATGGAGATCCGGATCCGCGGCGACCCGGGCCGGGATTGTGCCTGCACGGAGATCGAACTCGTCCACGAACGCACCGAACGCCTTGCCGGGCCCGAGCGGGAGGTGCTCTCTGATCTCTTCGCGCTTATCGCGGCGTGCGACCCGGATGTGATCCTTATGCCCCACGCAGATCGCAGGATGCCGTATCTGCAGGCACGGGCCCGGGAGTACGGGCTCACTATGACCATGAGCAGGAGCGGGAAGTACCGTACCATCGGCTCGCGCTCCTACTGGAGCTACGGCCGGGTGGAGTACAAGGATGCAGCCCTCATTCCGGATGGCAGGATCCTGATCGATACCGAACAATCGTTCGTGTACCGTGAGAGCGGTCTCTCGGGCGTGCTCCTGGCCGCCCGGCTCTCGGGCATTTCCCCGGGCCTCGTCTCCCGCCTGACCCCGGGAACCCTCATATCGGGTTATGAGACCTATGAAGCCATACGGAGGGGCATCGCAGTGCCGTTCCGCAAGAGCGATGCAGAATCTGTCCGGAAATTTGCCCTGCTCAGGGGTGCGGACCGGGGCGGGATGATGTTCCAGCCAAAGGCCGGCGTCTTTGAGAACGTGGACGAGATCGATTTTACCTCGATGTATCCATCCATCATCGTTAAAGCGAACCTGTCCCCGGAGACCATCCGGCACCGGGAAAGACCGGGGTTTCTCCCTGCCGCCCTTGAGCCCCTGCTTGAACTGCGTAAAAAGACAAAAGTGCGGAAACGATCCGATCCGTCTGTTGCCGGCCTCGATGCTATCCTCAAGTGGATGCTGGTGACCTGTTTCGGCTACACCGGCTACAAGAATGCGAAATTCGGCAGGATCGAAGTTCACGAGGCGATCACCGGGCGATCGCGCGAGATCCTCCTGCAGACAAAAGAGATTGCCGAGGAGATGGGTTTTACCGTTCTGCACGGGATCGTGGACTGCCTCTGGGTGCAGGGCCCGGCCGTCATGGCATTGCAGGAGCGCATTGACCGGGAGACCGGGCTTCCGGTCGAGATCGGGCATTTCGACTGGCTGGTGTTTCTTCCCCTGAGTGACGGGTTCGGGGCGTACAACCGTTATTATGGCAGGCCGCCGGATGGCAGCGTGAAAGTCCGGGGCATTGCTGCACGACGACACGATACTCCCGGTTATATCCGGAGGATGCAGGGGGATATGCTTGCGGTCATGGCCAGGGCAGAAACCATTGCGGAGCTGGATGAGCGGTGGGATGAAGTGCGGTGTCTCTACCGGACTGCAGCAGCACAGCTCCCTGCCGCCCCTGTGCACGAGATGGCCATCAGCCGGCGGATCAGCCGGCTCACGTATGCGCACCGCTGTATCGAAGGGGCCGCAGTGGCTGCATACCGGCAGAACGGGGCGGATGTTGCGCCCGGCATGAAGATCCAGTACGTTGTGCGGGATGCGTGCGCGTACCGTGTGGAGCCGGTCTGGTCTGCCGAAACGTTTGATATCGCGTACTACCGGGAGCTGCTGGAGCGGGCATGGACCGAGATTGCATACGCGTTCCGTAAGGGACGGGAAGATCGGGGCCTGCGGGTATAAACCGGGTTTTATTATGGGCCGGCGGATTGCATGCAGGCAAAGATGTAATATCGCCTGCCGCCAAGTATCCGGCAAGACCAATGGCAAAAAAAGAACTCCTCTCCACGATAAGGTACGTTGCCGGAACAAAACCGGTCTTCCGCTATTCGGAGATCCTCCCGTATCTCAGCGAGCCCCTGTCCGTGGAGGAGATGTTCCGGAGGACCTCTTCAGACCTGGAAAAACTCGGGCTTACGGCACAGAAAAAAGGCGGCGATTATGAAATATCGCGGCTCCTGCCACCGCAGGCATATGTCCTGAACCCGGAAGAATCAGCCCGTCTCACTCAGTTCTTCGAAGAAAGGACGGTCCCCGTGACACTCCAGGAGAGTATCGGGCAGTACCTTGCGAAGAAAGTGGGAAAGGACTGGACAGACCCGGTGATACTCGAGAGGCTCCGCCGGGCGATCGTTGCCCAGAAGGATGATTACTGGAAACCGCAGCACAAACGGTCCCTGCAGTATACCAAAGGGTACAGTGTGCTCGGGTATCTCGCATACCACTTCCCGGTCTATTTCATGCAGACCGAGTACCTTCTTGCCCTGCTCGCCCGGCGCGGCCTGTTAAAAAAGAACATGACGATTCTCGATGCCGGGACCGGGCCGGGGGTCGTCCCGCTTGCGGTTGCGGACTTTTATTCACGGCTCGATACGGCGACGGCAGATGTCTTCTCCATTGAACGGTCAGAAGAGCATGTCGAAGCGTTTTTAGCCCTTCGAAAGATCTGCGTGCCTCCGGGAGGAAGGGTCAGCATCAAACCCCCGATCAGGGCAGACCTCCGGTCGCTGGACCTAGGAGCCCTTCCTGCAAAGGTCGATCTGGCGGTCTTTTCCAATGTCCTCAATGAACTGCCGGATTCCACGATGGATATGCGGGCAGAGATTGTCGCACAGATAGCTGAACGACTTGCACCCGACGGGACAGTCCTGATTGTCGAGCCCGCTGACGAGGAGAATGCAACACGGATGCGATCCCTCACCGTGGCGCTCCGGAAAAAAGGCCTGTTTATCACCAGCCCGTGCTCGTTCATCTGGGGAACTCCCTGTACGGCCCCGCGCTGCTGGAGTTTCAAGGCTGAACCTGCCATAAAAATGCCCCGTCTCATGGAGACCCTTGCCCGGTGCGAGGAGTCGTTCCGGTTCGTGAATACCGATATCAAGTACAGTTATGCCATCCTCAGTAAAGATCCCCCAAAAAAGGAGCAGTACCACCTTCCCGCAGGATCGAAATTCCTCCGGCTGTCCAAACTGCAGCAGCACGTGGGGAAACGGATCAATGTGGCCTGCCTGAAGATGAGCGGAGAGCTTGGCGATGTCCGGACCCATGTTTTTAAAATCTGTGACGGGACTGCGAAGACACCGGTCTATGCCGTGCTGCCTTCGTACCATATCACCCCGGAAAATGATGCAATTACGACCGCGCCCTATGGCTCGGTTCTCGAGATGAAGGGAGTGCTCGTCCGGTATAATAAGGCACACGATGCCTACAACCTGCTGGTGAGCAGGAATACGTGTGCTTGCTTAAAGGATCCCGATTGTATCTCCTGATGAGGGATCCCAAACCAGAACCTGACATGGCAGTGCCAGTCAGATAAGCGCATTGCACACGGCCCCCCGCTATCCGGTGAAGGGAACCTGTATCGTAATGACTTCCCGTGTCTCAAGGTGAAAATGATGCACCTGCTCTTCCTGAACATCTCCAGACTGAATGGAGGAACATTTCTCGCGCATTAATATTTATTGAAGATAGATACAGTGTGTGTGATGCAATGGACGATCTGAACCTGGGCAGTGATGAGTCCATCTCAAGAAAAATATCCCGATTAATTATCAATGGTCACCGGCATGAAGCGATCCTTACCAGCAGGCGTATCTTTCTCATAGAGCGTGAAACCGGCCGGATTTACCAGGAGATCCCGTATGCTGACATAGCCCTTGTTGTTTCACGGGTAAATGCGATGCACGAACCTGTTCTGGTGATCACCACCGGCACGGGAGAAGAGCAGCAAACCGTAGAACTTGTTTTTGTCTACCAGCCCGCAGGTCAGAATATCAACGATCTTGAGAAATGTGTACAAATCCTCAAAGAACACGAGGTGCCTGTAGAGAATTCCGGCATCGTGCATGCAACAACTCCCAGAAGCCGCATAAACGCTCTGAGCCCCAGCCTCATGGTGGACGAGGAACCTGCCACGCGCAATCCTGCATTAGACCGGACCGTTGCCGGAAGACCCTGGCAATTCAGGCAACTGCCTCCGGAAGATGAACTGGTGAAGTCACATTTTGGCACTGTTGCGGTAATTATTGTAATATTTGCCGTTATACTCGGGGGGGCTTTCTTCTCAGGACAGATGCTGAAGGCTGAAAAAACACCGGCCCAGTCTAATGCCCCGGGACAAAAAACTGTCAATACGCCCGGGGCAACCCCTGCTGCAACCCCTGTGACCCCCATGCCCACACCCTCTGTGACCCCCACACCCATCCCCACCGAAACGGTTGCGATGATAACGAGCGTTCCTGAAACGGGGATATGGGCAAAAATATCATACCCGGGAGCATATTCCGGTACTCTTAGTGGAGATGGCCGGAAGATCGAGGTGAACAGTTCCGGTACCCAGTTTATCCGGTTACCTTTCCAGAATACAACGATAGACGGTTATATTGAGAAACGTGACGGATCGCTTGATCTGCTGGAAATCGGGATTTATAATGGCGGGACTCTTTTGACGAGAGGCGAGACAAAGAGACCGTTCGGGGTAGCTGAGATCAGCACCCCGGTTGGTCTTGCAAAAGGCTACAGCGTGATCCCCGCACCCACACCGCGGCCGGTTGCTCCCGAACCAACGCCGGATAGATCCCTTGTCCTGCACACGGTACCCCCGACCGGTGTCTGGGTCCGTGTTTCCTACCCGGGGACATTTTCGGGATCGATTGGATCAAACGGGGACTGGAAGGATATCCGGGGCTCGGGGGACCAGTTCTATCAGCTCTCGATGACAAGCGGCGTGGTTGAGGGTTTCATTGAAAAAAGCGATTCCTCAAAGAAGAATATGGTAGTGGGGGTGTACAAGGACGGTTCACGGGTGTTTGTCCGGAATACTGACCAGCCGCTTGGCAAAGTAGAGATATACACAACGGTGTAGGAAGGGTTTCGCTCTCTTTTGGCAGAATGGTCCCTGTTTTGGACCGGAGAGTGAATCATGGGATGAGCGGGGATGAATTCCCCTGTCCCGGATGACTCTGAACTACATTTTCATCATAACAATTAATGAAGAAAAAAACCAATATGATCTCTCAATGCTCAAAGTACATCGGGATATCTGTGGATATTGCGGATGCTGCGTATCGGTCTGCCCGGAAGGAGCCCTTGAACTGATCGATGCGTACCTGTCCGTTGAGAAGAACTGCACCAGCTGCGGAGTCTGCGCAAAAGTCTGCCCCCTTGGCGCCCTGGAGGTAGTCAATGAAAAATAAGTATGACGTTCTTGTCATTGGCGGCGGCCCGGCGGGAGCCTTGGCAGCAAAGACTGCGGTGGAGAAAGGCCTGTCAGCCTGCATTGTCGAGAAACGCCCGGCGATTGGCACCCCTGTCCGGTGTGCGGAAGGGATCGGCCAGGATGGCCTCCGTGAATTCATCGAGCCTGACCCCCGCTGGATATCAGCCGAGATGACCGGTGCAACGGTGGTCTCCCCTGATGGTTTCGTCATGAAACTCGAATCTGAACTCGCCGGCAGCAAAGTCGGGTACGTCCTTGACCGTAAGTTCTTCGACCGTGAGCTGGTCTGGAAAGCGGCAGAGGCTGGAGCCGATGTTGCCGTCAAGTCCCGGGCATCTTCCCCGATCATGGAGAACGGGGTAGTCAAAGGAGCAAAGATCGAGTACTGCGGCAAGGTCACCAGTGTTCATGCCGATGTAGTCATTGCTGCTGACGGGGTTGAATCCAAGTTCTCGAAGTGGTGCGGCATCGACACGACCGTCCCGGTTCGCGAAATTATGAGTTCGGTCCAGTACGTGATGACCGATATCGATATCGATGAACACTCCACGGTCTTCTATCTCGGAAATGAGGTTGCTCCCGAAGGTTATCTCTGGGTCTTCCCGAAAGGGAAGCGGACCGCAAACGTTGGTATCGGTATCTCCGGGAAGAAGAGCGGCGACGGGCACCGGGCAAAGGACTACCTGGACAGGTTTGTCAAGAAGACTTTCCCGCATGGCAAGACCATAGAATATATTCCCGGCGGCGTATCGGTCTGCCGCCCGCTGGGGTGCACGGTTGCCGACGGCCTGATGCTCGCCGGCGATGCGGCCCGGGTGGTCGATCCCCTGACCGGTGGCGGCATCTACAACGCGATGTATACCGGCCGGCTTGCAGCCCAGGTTGCGGCCGAATGCATCGGCAAGGGCGACGTTTCCAAAAAAGCCCTTATGAAGTACGATAAAGAATGGCGTGCTTCCAAGATGGGAAAAGCCCTCGAGCGCAACTACCATATCAAGGAATACCTGATCAGGCAGTCCGATGCGAAGCTCAACGAGATCATCCACTCCGTTGCACAACTCAATTTAAAAGAATTTACAACATTAACCCTGGTAAAAGAGATAATCCGGGTCAACCCGAAACTGATGCTCGATCTCGGGGCGCTCGCGGCATCACTCCGCTGATTTTTTCAGCTGCTTGTTGAGGAGACGCAGGCAGTCATCTTCTGCCTCTTTTTTGGTAAATACGGTAAAAATGTCGCCCGGCTGGATTTTCACATTCCCGCTCGGGATGATCAGTTCGCCGCCGGTCCTGCGGATTGCAATGAATACGAAATCCTTGACCTTGAGCTCGCGGATCTCGTGCCCGACGATGGGTGCACTGTTCTCGGCAACGATCTCAAAGATCGTGCCACCCGGGATCGATGCCAGCTGCTGGAGCTGCGGGTTCTGCGTCCAGTAGTACAGGCGTGATGCCACAAGCTCGTCCGGGTTCTCGCTGATACGTACGCCCACTTCCTTGAAAAAGTCGGAATGGGATGGCTGGTTGACGATGGCAACCACGTTTGGCACCCTGAATTTCTTTGCGAGCCAGCATGTCATAAGGTTAACCGAATCGTCGCTTGTGGTGGCGATCAGGGCATCGGCGCGGTCGATACCTGCCTCTTCCAGGATGGTCTTGTCGGTAGCATTGCCGGTTACTGCCAGTACATCATAGTGTTCCAGGACCTCGCTGCACCGGCTCTCTTCCTGGTCGATGACAACCGCGTTATGTGCGTGCTCGACTGCAAGTTTTGCAAGGTTCCTTCCAATGCCCCCAAGCCCCACGATGATGATGTACATATCTACCGGTTACCATCATCGCCATTGAAATATCTTGCGCATCAACCTCTGCGTGTGATATGCGGCGTTGATGAAGCGGGAAAAGGCTCGGTGCTTGGCCCGATGGTAATAGCTGCCGTTGGGGTGACTTCAGAATCCGTTCTTGACGGTCTTGGCGTGAAAGACTCAAAGGAATTATCTCCCGGTGAACGCGAACGGCTCTACGCGGTTATCCGGAAAAAGTGCGCTGTTGCAACAATCCGGCTTGACGCGCAGGATATTGATGCGGTCCGGGTCGAGATGACCCTGAATGCAGCGGTTGCCCGTGCCCATGCACAGGCTATCAGCAAGCTCTCTCCCAGCTGTGCATATGTCGATGCCTGCGATGTCAATACCTTCCGCTATGCCGAGATGGTGAAAGGAAACCTGGCTGCTCCCTGTGAGATCATATCAGAACATCATGCTGACCAGAAGTATGCAGTTGTCTCTGCAGCAAGCATCGTGGCAAAGGTTGTCCGCGACCGGGCAGTTGCCTCCCTTGCAAAAAAATACGGCGAGATCGGCAGCGGGTACCCGTCCGACCCGGTTACTATCCGTTTTCTCACTGCATATATAGGGAAGCACAAAACTCCCCCGCACATTGCCCGGAAGAGCTGGAAAACGGTCAGTAACCTGCTTGCACAACAGTCCCAGAG
Organism: uncultured Methanoregula sp.; assembly: GCF_963678795.1. Lineage (NCBI taxonomy): Archaea > Methanobacteriati > Methanobacteriota > Methanomicrobia > Methanomicrobiales > Methanoregulaceae > Methanoregula > uncultured Methanoregula sp. The sequence goes on from NZ_OY787453.1 coordinate 569,681, forward strand.
CCATCTGGCAGATTTCTGATACGGCAGGAGAATTCCTTTATCCTAACGGGACCGATACTAGTGCTGATGGACTGGATCCTTCTCATCGTACTTCTTGTAACGGCATACGCGCTGGTTGCGTACTATATCTATACGAAAAAACTCTGGCAGGACCGGATCACTTTTTACGGTCCGCTGATGGCAATAAAAACCGAGAGGGTCGGATTTTTCGACCGGTTCCTCCCGTTTGGCACCTTCCTGCGCCTCTACGGCACCCTTGGCGTACTGATGGTCATCGTGGTCTCGGTCCTGATGACGGTCCTGCTCATCATCTCGGTCCAGCACATCGTTGTCCAGCGGCCGGCACTGACCATGGCAAACGATCCCAAGAATGTTCTTGCCATCCCCGGTGTGAACGATTTCATTCCCTTCACGTTTGCGGTCTGGTTCGGCCTCATCGTCACGATGATCGTCCACGAGTTCGGCCATGCCGTGCTGTGCCGGGTGGAAGGAATAAGGGTAAAGACGATGGGTGTTCTTCTCGCCGTGATCCCTATCGGCGCATTTGTCGAGCCGGATGAGGAGGACCAGGAGAAGACCCGGGGCCTTGCCAAGATCCGGATGTTTGGTGCCGGTATCACCAACAATATCCTCATGGGGGTGATCTGCTTTGTTGCCATTGCCCTGCTCCTTGGAATGGTGGTGCCGCTCAATGCCCCGCTTGTCCACGGCGTATATGTGGATTCCCCTGCGTACCATGCCGGCGTTCCCCCCAACTCGGTGATCCGTGAAGTGAACGGGATCAGCGTAGGAACGCGGGACGATGTGGCATCGATCCTCAACAGCACGAAACCCGGGGACACCGTTACCCTGCTCATCGATAATAAGGGAAAGACCGAGTCGCATTCCCTGACGCTCACCTCCTGGCCACAGGAACTGAGTCCGCGGACGAGCGGTTTCATGGGGGTTACGTATTATGATGCCACCGCGGTCAAAGAGCAGTTCGGTCTCCTGCACGAGCCCATCGGCATTATCATCCTGCTCGCAGTGCCGTTGTATACTATCATGGACCCGGCTACCTGGGGCCAGTTCAGCATACTGACGGTCGACACCGTGGATGCCCTGATGTGGCAGGTGCCGTTCCCCCATTTCTGGTTCGTGATCCAGCTCCTCTTCTGGTGCGGGTGGTTCAATCTTGTCGTCGGGACCTTCAATGCCCTTCCCCTCCTTCCGCTCGATGGCGGGCTTATCCTCAAGGAGTCCGTAGACCGGCTCCTGGACCGGCGCGGGTTGATGAAGTATTCCGGTTACGTGGTCGGTGCGATCAGCTACGGGATGCTTGCCGTGCTTCTCTCTGTTATGATACTGCCGTACATGCTGAACCTGTGACAGCGCCCTCCTTTTTCCAGCCCCCTCGCGGGAGTATAATCGTCGTGAAAGAATTTCGGGTATGCGTCAGGATCCCGGGTATATCAGTTCATCCGGGGAATCCTACCGGGGGTACATGGGTGCTCCCTTCCGGGCGTACCTGAATAAAACATGACCCGAACAGGCATGATGCCGAGATCAGCCCTCTTTTTTGACAATTGAGAGAAAAGTGCTCTGTGGAAATGATTTTTTACTATTGTTAACGTTCTCGGGGCTTCGCCCCGCACTCTTGAGGCACCCCCACGAGCAATGACGATGTATTACCCGTTTTGGGAACATATACCATCCGGCGTGATCCCCTGATAAAAAGCCGCCGCGGGGCGCCCTTTTTGGTCGGCGGCATTTCTCTTAACGGGGGTATGGGGGCGCGAGCCCCCATCATAGTAACATGAGGATTTCGACAGAGCAGAAAAAAGGAAATGTGTTCTATGCAGCAAGGAACAATTATTCTGCCTTCCCCTCATCAGGAGTTGGAATGACTTTCCGCTTGCTCGTATCCTTGAGCTCGTCTTCCGTAACTTTCGGAACCGCGTCCTGGATATCCTTGAGGATCGCATCGATAGTATCCTGCTTTGGAATAACCCCAAGGATACTGTCATCCATGACCGGCCGTCCTGCAACCTCTTCAGTGGTCTCATCCTTTGCTCCGAGGAACTTCGCACCCTGGCGGATCAGTTCGGAGATCTCGAACGGGAAAATGATCTTGGTTGCCTGTCCGTTGGCCATAGTCTTGAGTGCGTCCAGCGAGAGCACGGTGATCGCCTTCCTGTCAAGCGGTGCTGCCCCAACCGAGAGGATGCGGAGGCCCTGTGCCTCGCCCTGTGCCTGCAGGATCTTTGAGAGCCGTTCCCCTTCGGCCCGGAGTACCTTGCTCTGCCGCTCGCCTTCTGCCTCGAGGATCATGCTCTGCCGAAGACCCTCGGCTTTCAGGATTGCCGATCGCTTCTCGCCATCTGCCCGCAGGATTGCGGCACGGCGGGCCCGTTCTGCTGCCGTCTGTTCGGTCATGGCGTTCTTGACGGCTTCGACCGGGTCTACCTCCTTGATCTCGACACGCTCGACTTTGACCCCCCACTGGTCAGTTTCACGGTCAAGGATGTCGCGGAGCTTGGTGTTGATGACGTCCCGGTTGTACAGTACCTCGTCGAGTTCCATGTCGCCGATAATACCACGCAGGCTCGTCTGGGCAAGCGCCAGCGTTGCAAACCGGTAGTTGGCAACCTCAAAGAATGCCTTCTCAGGATCGATCACCCGCACGTAAACGATTGCATCCACATTGGTCGGAGAGTTGTCCTTGGTGATTACTTCCTGGCTCGGGACTTCCATAACCTGTGTCCGGAGATCGAGCGTTGTAATGTTGCTCACAAACGGCACGACCCAGCGGAACCCGGGGTTCATCCTTCCCACGTACTGGCCGAGACGTATCTGGAGTCCCTGTTCGTACGGCTGGATGATGACCACACCTTTTGCAAAAATCGCGACGATGACCAGAATCAGGAATATGATAATGAGTGTTTCGATGAGCGCCATGTTATGCTACCTCTTCAACAACAATATGGACTCCTTCGGAGTCGATGACTTTCACTTCCTTATTGACAGGAATGGCCGGCCCTTTTGAGTGGGCACTCCATTCGGTTGAGCCGATGATCACTTTTCCGGATAAGCTTGTTGAATCAACAGCAACTTTCACCCGTCCGGTCTTTCCAATCAGTGAATCGCGACTGATTGTGGTGGGACTTGCATCCGGGGTGATCTTTCCATACATCCAGACAGTAAAACCCGCCGCACACAGGGCAGTGACAATCCCGATAATCCCGCCCATCCACGGGTTGGAGATATCCACACCTGCAAGCTGCAGGATCCCGAGGATGATCATGACCGTGGCAGGTACCGTTGCAAAGAATCCCGGGCTGTGCACTTCGAAAAGCAGTAGGAGGGCGCCACCAACAATGAGCAGCCATCCAAAGGAGATTCCAATTTCTGGAAGTACCATAATCAATTGTTCAGTTGTGTATTTTTAAACTCTCCGGGATATTTTCATATCTGCGCCTTTCTGCTTTTAACTGGCGAGTCTGATCAGACCACCTGCGCACCGGCATATCAGTGAACATATAATAAAACAGGAATGTGATATTGCCGATGAAAAAGAACTTACCGGGGATTAATCCTGTTACGGTCGCAACAGGGCAATCTTGGATCCCCTGGCTATTCCGGTCTCCTCGGCGATAACCTTGCACTTTACGCACATGAGGTAGGCAACAGGAGGCAGCGAATCGTATCCGCTCAGCGATTCGTAGTTTGCCATGCCCTTGGACAGGATGATCGTGCAGGTCTCAATTGCGTGTGCCAGATCCGGTGGTATCTTGTCGAGATCGATCCCGATCTCTGCCCCGGCCCCGGTTGTGGTGAGGTGATCAGCAAAGCGGTCAAACCCGAGGGCGAGGGCATCTTCCATCGTGGCATCGTTGAGAATGGGGGCGTCCCGGACCGCTACCGTTACATGGGATCCATGGGCTTTGAGGTACTCGATAAGGAGCCGGTCAAAAACGATCTCCCCGCAGTTGTCGGTAAGGTAGACCACCCGTTTGCAGAGCGGGAGGATCTTTTCCGTGTCGTTGTGTTCGAGCCCTTTGTTAAACTCCTCTCGGAAAAACCGGGAAAAATCGGTCGTGACTTCGTGATCCCTGACTGCGTAATCGAAGGTGTTGCCGATCACGCTCGCAAGGACCCGGTCATGGAATGTCGGGAGGGATCCCCTCACCTCCCGGCAGACCGAGAGTGCCTGACGGTTCCCGATCCGCTTGAGTTCGAAAAAAGGATCGCGGTTTCCTACCATCTCGCAGGCTTTACGATGCACAGTACTGGCAATCTGTGGGTGCGACAACGTGGAACCTTTCATGGATTTGAGAAGTTCGCGACAAACCGCAAGTGTCTTTTTCGTACAGTCCTGATCCGCAGAAGCCAGCTGGCATTCAAAAACAACCCGGGACAACAAACAATCGATACAGGTGTCCGTGAGTTTCATGATGGTGTCATCCCGTCAGGATGATCAGAATAAATGATGGGGCCACTGAGATTTGAACTCAGGTCAGAAGACCCCCAGTCTCCTAGGATGGCCAGGCTACCCTATGGCCCCGCTCTCTTACTATTAGCCGATATCATTTATGTATCTTATTGTCAAAAAAACAATATTTTAAAAAACCGGCAGGAATACAGGGGCTTTCCTGAAATCTCCGTAAAAACCGGCAATGCCCCGGGACTTCATACCAGTATTCCGCGTGTCAGAGTTTCCCGCGCTTGAATTCCTCGACCCTTGTAATGAGGTTCTCGAGTTCGGTATCTGTCATCCGCATCCTGCCATGAATGGTCCCGAGCTCCCCGAGTAACTGGCGTATTCTCACATACATGAGGTAAATAATACCCTGCTGGATAACGATGACTACCCCAAACAGGATGAGCATGTACCCTTCGTATGCCATAACCACTCCCGTTCACCTTTACCGGAACACTGCCCGTGCAAGGCGATCTACGAATCCCTCTTCCTTGTGCCTGAGTTCCTTGTCCTCATATTCGATGCCGCAGATCCCGGCAGCGATCCTGCGGAAAGCTCTCGATGCATCAGTATTGGGATATTTCAGTACGCAAGGCATCTTGTAGGCCGCGGCCCTCCGGACGCTGGCATCTTCCGGCACAACATCAATGACCCTGACACCAAGAACGTCCTCCACGCTCTGCGAGCGGAGTTCGGTGTGTTCCGACCCGGCACGGTTCAGGATTGCGCCATACACTTTGCCACCCATGACCTCACAGAGGATCTTGGTCTTGAGAGCATCTGCCATGGATGCAAGCTCAGGGTTTACGACAAGAATGACCTGGTCTGCGACCGAGAGCGGGACAACGCCTTCTTTCGAGATCCCGCTCGGGGCATCGATCAGGAGATATTCACACCGGTCAACGAGTTTATGCATGACCTCCCGGAGATTATCCGGATCGGCCTGCTGGAATCCCTGCAGGGAGATGCCACTGGGTACCACTTTAACCCCGGCAGGCCCTTCGTAGATGGCATCCTCGATGTCGGCTTTCCCGGCAAGCACTTCATGCAGGGTGACCGGGATATCGTCCATTCCCATGATGAGTGCCATATTTGCCATGCCGATATCGGCATCAAGGATGTATGTCTGGTGATTCAGAAGAGCCAGGGAGATACCAAGATTGACCGTGAGCGTAGTCTTCCCAACGCCACCTTTTCCTGAAGTGATGGTATACGCCCGTATCATCAGAATTTGTATTTCAACTGGTAAGGGAAAAAGGTATTTATGGATAGCCGGAATTATCGGGTGTATGGAAGAATCCGGGCATCAGCGGTCTCGGTTTCACCGGGGTAATTCCGGTTGCTATAAAAAAACAATATGTATTTATGCTCCTATCTGGTATTATGAAATACACAGGGTAGCGCAGCAGGAGCAGGACCATGTTGAAAGAGAAGATCACTGCATTTGTTGAAATGATTCGATCCATCGAAGGGGTTGCAGCGTGCGCCCTTGTATCCCGCGATGGGATCATCGCCGGCCGGAGTTTTGATCGGGATCTGAACGAACCCTGGTTTGGTGCCCTTTCCGCTACAATACTTGCATCGGCAGAATCGGTCGGGAGCATCATCAAGATGAAATCCCTGAAATCAGTTGTGATACGGGCGCAGGATTCTTCCATTGTAGTTATGGGTGCGGGGGATAACTTTCTCATTGCGGCCATCATAACAGATAAAGCAGATACGGAAAAAGTTCATACTCAGATGCTCGCGGTTGCGCAGAAAATTGGTGAGGCGATTTAATGTATACAATTCTTGTTGTTGACGACAGCCCGTTTATCGTTGATGTTTTTGTTACTATGCTCGAGCGGGGCGGCTACCGGACGGTAGCTGCGTACGGGGGGGAGGAATGCCTTGAGATTCTCAAGACCGTAACACCGGATCTTATCCTTTTGGATATCATGATGGAGCCGGTGGACGGATGGGAGACGCTGGAGCGGGTCAAGGAAAATCCCGAAACAAAAGAGATTCCAGTCCTGATGCTGACGGCCAAGCAACTGACTCCTGCCGAAGCCCAGGAGTATGGAATCTATATTGAAGATTATGTATTAAAGCCGATTACCCACCGCGAACTTTACGATGCTATCGAGCATGTACTCAGCCGGCGTCAGGCCATCAAGTCTGATATGGAGATGGCAAAACAGTCCGGGTTCGATTCTGAGATAATCAGCGAATACGCCCGCCTCAGCAAGAGTATCGACGTGAATAAACGTCTCATGAAGATTCTTGAGACAACGTATAACTTCAACGATTCCAAAGTCCGTGTCAACGATGAGATCACCCGCGCGATAAAAAGCATGGAGATGAACATCAAGTTCCAGGAAAACCGCCTCCAGCAGATCAAGGGAGAGCTCTCCGGTGCATCATCTCCCAAATAACCCTCTCATCTGCCCGCTGCCAGTGAATATTTGAATACTATGCGGGTGTATACTTCATTGTACCGGGCCCCGCCATACCCTATTTAATCCTGTGAGGAATCGATATCGTGGAAGACACTATCCTGATAGTAGATGACAGTCCCTATATCGTAGATGGTCTCGTGGCGCTCCTGAAACGGAAGGGATTCACCCCTATCGCCACACACGGCGGCGACGAAGCTCTTGTGGTTCTCAAGACCATGAAACCCGATCTCATCCTCCTCGATATCATGATGGAACCCATGGATGGGTGGGAGACTCTCGATCAGATCAAGGCAAACCCGGAAACGAAGGGTCTTCCTGTCCTGATGTTCTCTGCGAAAAAGATTACGCCGGAGGAAGCACAGGAACATTGCCTCAATATCGAGGATTTTGTTTCAAAACCGGTCAATCCCTCCCAGCTGCTCGATGCCATCAAACGGATTTTCGAACGGCGCAAGGATGTAAAAGCAGAGGCCGGGGTTGCAAAAGAATCCGGCATGGATGCAGGTCTCATCGACGAATACTCGGCCCTTCGTAAAAGTATTGAGGTGGACAAGAACCTGCTGGCAGTCCTGAAAAATTCAAGCGGCATGCAGATCCCGGGCCGGGAAGTCCACTCAGATGATCTCGCATCCATAAAAAAGCTAGAGGATAAGATCGTGACCGATGAACAGCGACTCCGGGAGATTAATGAGAATTTTCCCAAGGCCGGATGAACCCGGGTCACGTTCCGTATGGTATAGGAAGAACATTTAAATAGTTTTTCCACATTGTTATAATGCTGTACATCTTAATGCAGTGTGGGTTCGTAGCTCAGTTCGGTAGAGCGCCTGGCTTTTAACCAGGTGGTCGGGGGTTCAAATCCCTCCGGGCCCGTTGCCACGAGTAATCGTGGGTTTTTTGCGGTGATGCATCTGAGAGGAAATCTGTTCATCTGGGAGGGGGTTTTTCATTGAGCACCAAACTGAATGTGTTGAAGCACGCCATGGTGCCAGACCATAAAATCATGAGTGAAGAGGAGGTATCGGAGCTCCTCTCCAACTACAACATTACTACGGAACAATTACCAAAAATTTACCATGACGATCCTGCGGTAAAAACGATAGGCGCAGAGCCTGACAATGTGATAAGAATTATTAGGGCAAGCCATACGGCTGGCAGGGCTGAGGCATACCGCCTCGTGGTCAAGCGACCCAAAAAGTAACTTCGGGGTTGATCAGTCTGATAGACAGAAGCATTTTATCGAAGGCATATTTTTCACGGGAGCATGTTGCGCGCCACCAGCTTGACTCCTTCAACTATTTCTTAAAACACAATCTCCAGAAAGTGGTCAACGAGCAGCGGGTAATCGAGACCGACATTGAAAACCGGGGCAAGAACAATGAACCGGTCTGGGTTGAACTCGGCAATATCGAGGTCAAACGGCCTCTCGTGCGGGAAGCGGACGGTTCGCAGGGCGAGCTGTACCCGAGCGAGGCGCGGCTGCGCAACCTGACCTATGCAGCGCCGATCCAGCTCGGTCTGACTCTTGTCCATGGTGAAGACCGGCAGGAACCTATCATAACAACGATCGGGCAGCTCCCGATCATGGTCGGTTCTCTTGCCTGCAACCTGTACGGCATGGATGACGCCCAGCGTGTCTCCCATGGCGAGGATGCATTCGATGCCGGCGGTTACTTTATCGTGAACGGTACAGAGCGCGTGCTCATGACCCTGGAGGACCTTGCGTCCAACAAGATCATGACCGAGTTCACCGAGCGGTACAATGAACGCATTTACGTTGCAAAAGTGTTCTCCCAGTTCAGGGGTTACCGAGCTCTTGTTGTCGTCGAACGGAACAAGAAGAATCTTCTTGAAGTCTCGTTCCCGTCCGTTGCCGGCCACCTGAAGTTCGTGGACCTGATGCGGGCTCTGGGCATGACCAATGACCAGGAAGTCGTGAATGCGGTTTCTACCGATGAGGATATCCTGACGTTCATGATGCAGAACCTTGAGGAGAGCGAGTGCGATTCGGTTGACGGCGGTGTCATGTACGTGGGTAAGAAACTCGCACCGAACCAGACCAAGGATTACCAGCGCAAGCGGGCTGAGTTCGTTCTTGACAATTACCTTCTGCCACACCTCAACTACGCGATGCCGGCGAACCTTAAGGAAGGCGACGAGGGCTACCAGGAAGCAGTCCTCTCGGTCAGACTTGCAAAGGCTCACTTCCTCGGGCGTATGGCAGAGGCCTGTTTCGACCTTGTCCTGAATAAGCGCAGGATCGATGACAAGGACCACTACTCGAACAAGCGGCTGAAACTTGCAGGAGACTTAATGGAAGACCTCTTCCGTATCTCTCTCAACCGGCTGACCCGTGATATCAAGTACCAGCTCGAGAGGGCCAGCATGCGGCACCGCGATCTCTCGATCGCGACTGCAGTGCGTGCCGATGTTCTGACCGAACGGCTTCTCCACCCGCTCGCAACCGGTAACTGGGTAGGTGGCAGGACCGGGGTTTCCCAGCTCCTGGACCGCATCGATCACATGGCTGTTCTTTCGCACCTCCGCCGTGTAATATCCCCGCTATCCCGGTCACAGCCCCATTTCGAGGCCCGTGACCTGCACCCGACCCAGTGGGGCCGGATTTGCCCGAGCGAGACCCCTGAAGGACCGAATTGTGGTCTTGTCAAAAACTTCGCCCAGATGGTGGAGATCAGCAAAGGTGTCGATGATGAAGAAGAGATCCTGCGTATCCTCCACAATCTTGGTGTTGAGCATATACGGGGTGAGGTACGATGAAAAAGTCACGTGTATTTGTTGATGGGGCATTGATCGGGCTTGTGGATGATCCAAAAGCCCTTGTCGCGAGCATACGGACGATGCGCCGCCAGGGAGCCATCGCATCCGAAGTAAATGTCTCCCACAAGGAATACAACGGCGATGTCGTTATCCTGACCGATCGCGGCCGGGCCCGCCGCCCCCTCATTGTCCTGAAAAACGGCGAACCGCTCATCACTGAAGAGGATCTTGCCAAGCTTGAGCGAAAGGAAGTCGACATGAACTCCTTTGTCAAGCGGGGCCTGATCGAGTTCATCGACGCTGAAGAGGAAGAAGATCTCCTCATTGCCATGGACTTCTCGAAACTGAGCCCTGAGCACACCCACCTTGAGATCGACCCCTCCCTGATTCTCGGTATCGGTGCTGCCCATGTCCCGTTCCCCGAGCATAATGCAAGTCCGCGTGTAACAATGGGTGCAGGAATGGTCAAGCAGGCCCTTGGATTCGGCGCGGCCAACATGAAACTCCGCCCCGACACCCGTGGACACCTGCTCCACTACGTGCAGAAGCCGCTCACCCACACCCAGACTTCGGAACTGATCGGATCGGACGACCGTCCGGCCGGCCAGAACTTCGTTGTTGCCATCCTCTCGTACGAAGGCTACAATATCGAAGATGCGCTCATCTTCAACAAGGCCTCCATCGAGCGGGGGCTTGGCCGGTCCCACTTCTTCAGGACCTATGAAGGTGAAGAACGCCGGTATCCGGGTGGCCAGATCGACCGGATCCAGGTTCCCGACGAGGACGTGGCCGGTGCCCACGGTGCCGACTCCTACAAGAACCTCGACGAAGATGGTGTCATCAATCCCGAGACGATCGTTGCCGAGAAGGATGTCCTGATCGGCAAGACCTCCCCGCCACGGTTCCTAGAGGAGCCCTCCGGGGAACTCATCGCGGTTGAAAAACGCCGCGATACCTCAGTCACGATGCGATCCAATGAGCATGGTATCGTAGATACGGTCATCATCACCGAAGGCGAGAACAGCTCCCGCCTCGTGAAGGTGCGGACCCGCGACCTCCGTATCCCGGAAGTCGGCGACAAGTTCGCGTCCCGGCACGGCCAGAAAGGTGTCGTTGGTCTTATCACTCCCCAGGAAGACATGCCCTTCACCGAGAGTGGTCTCTCCCCGGATCTTGTCATCAACCCCCACGCTATCCCCAGCCGTATGACCATCGGGCACATGCTTGAGATGATCGGCGGCAAGGTTGGATCTCTCGAAGGCCGGCGCATCAATGCCACGGCATTCGGTGGCGAGAGCGAGGCAGATATCCGTGCCTCCTTAAAGAAACTCGGCTTCTCCCATAATGGCAGGGAAGTAATGTATGATGGTATCACCGGCAAGACATTCAAGGCCGATGTTTACATCGGTGTCATCTACTACCAGAAACTCTACCACATGGTCTCGTCCAAGATGCACGCCCGTTCCCGCGGGCCGGTGCAGGTTCTGACCCGCCAGCCTACCGAAGGACGTGCCCGTGAAGGCGGTCTCCGGTTCGGTGAGATGGAACGTGATGTCATGATCGGCCACGGTGCCGCCATGGCACTCAAGGAACGCCTGCTGGATGAATCCGACAAGGTGAACGAATATGTCTGCGCACACTGCGGTATGGTAGCAATGCTCGACCGCAAGCGCAACATGACCCGCTGCCTTGCCTGTGGTAACGAGACCGACATCTACTCGGTCGAGATGAGTTACGCGTTCAAGCTCCTGCTTGACGAGATGAAGAGCATGGGTATTGCCCCAAGACTGAAATTACAGGACGTGGTGTAACATGCCCAGCCCAAAACGAATCGGACAAATCGCATTCGGGTTATTATCCCCCAAAGAGATCCGCGAGATGAGCGTGCGGAAGATCATCTGGGCAGACACCTATGATGACGACGGGTTCCCGTACCCCCAGGGTCTCATGGACCTGAATCTCGGGGTCATCGATCCCGGTCTCCGGTGCAAGACCTGTGACCAGAAAGCAAGCGAGTGCCCCGGCCACTTCGGCCACATCGAGCTCGCGAAGCCGGTTATCCATGTCGGGTATACACGGCTCATCAGGAAACTTCTCCGTGTTACCTGCCGTGCGTGCGGCCGGGTGCTCCTGAGCCCCGAAGAGATCGAGAAGGTTGTCGGTACTGAAGACGACCAGACCGGGGACCTCCTGTCGGAAAAGGATGTCAAGAAGGAGCGTGTCTGCCCCCACTGCGGCGAGCAGCAGCTCAAGATCAATTTCGAGAAGCCGACGACGTTCTCCGAGGTCGTGGTCGAGGAAGGCAAGAAGGTTGAGCACAAGCTGACCCCTGCCGATATCCGTGCCCGCATGGAGAAGATCCCGAACGAGGACTTAATCCCGCTCGGTATCAACCCGGAAGTTGCGCGCCCTGAATGGACTATCCTCACCGTTCTGCCGGTCCCACCGGTTACGATGCGGCCCTCGATCATTCTTGAGAATGGGCAACGGTCGGAAGACGACCTGACCCACAAGCTCGTGGATATCATCCGCATCAACCAGCGGTTCAAGGAGAACCAGGATGCAGGAGCTCCCCAGCTGATCATCGAGGATCTCTGGGAACTCCTGCAGTACCATGTCACCACGTACCTCGACAACGAAGTTGCAGGCTGCCCCCCGGCACGCCACCGCAGCGGCCGTCCCTTAAAGACGCTCTCCCAGCGCCTGAAAGGAAAAGACGGACGGTTCCGTGGCTCACTTTCCGGTAAGCGTGTGAACTTCTCGAGCCGTACGGTCATCTCCCCGGATCCGAACCTCTCGGTATCCCAGGTGGGTGTCCCCCGTGCAGTGGCAAACGAGATGACGATCCCGGTCCGGGTTACCGCTTACAATATCGAGGAGCTTAAGCAGATCGTGAGGAACGGTCCCGTCCGTCCTGACGTCAACTCCCCCTGCGGCGCAAACTATGTCATCCGCCCGGACAACCGCCGGCTCCGTCTGGGTGCTGACAATCTCGACACGGTAGCTGACATGATAGAGCCCGGCTATATGGTCGAACGCCAGCTCCGTGACGGCGATGTTGTTCTCTTCAACCGTCAGCCCTCGCTGCACCGGATGAGTATCATGGCCCACCGTGTCAAGGTCATGGAAGGCAGGACGTTCCGGCTCAATCCGGCAGTCTGTCCTCCCTATAACGCGGACTTTGATGGCGATGAAATGAACATGCACGTCCCGCAGACCGAAGAGGCGCGGGCCGAGGCAACCATCCTGCTCTCTGTCCACGAGAACATCCTGTCCCCGCGCTTTGGCGGCCCGGTTATCGGTGGTATCCACGACCACGTCTCGGGTATATTCATGCTCACGCATGACACCCGCTGGCTCACGAAAGACGATGCGCTCTACCTTCTCCGGTATTCCGGCATCGAGCGGATGCCCCCGCCCGGCAAGGTCGAGAATGGTGTCGAGTACTGGTCCAACAAGCAGGTCTTCTCCATAATCCTGCCGGAAAGCCTCAACATGGTCTTCCATGCAAGTTCCTGCCAGAACTGCGATGTCTGCAAGAAAGAGCTCTGCGAGCGTGACGCCTATGTCCGAATCATCGATGGTAAACTCGAAGTGGGTACTATCGACAAGAAGGCAATCGGTGCATTCGACGGCCAGATCATCAACCGCATCATCCGCCAGCAGGGCATGAAGCGGGCGGCAAAGTTCATCGATGACCTGACCAAGCTCTCCATCCGTGGTATCATGATTGATGGTTTCTCGTTTGGTATCGATGACGAAGACCTCTCCAAGACCGAGTACGGCCAGATCGACGAGGTGCTGAAAAATGCAGCTCTCGATGTTGACCGCCGCATCAAGATCTACGAGGATGGCCAGCTCGAACCGATGCCAGGTCGTACCATCGAGGAAACCCTCGAGATGCAGATCATGCAGGTGCTGGGAAAAGCCCGTGACCAGACCGGTCAGATTGCAGGCCGCCACCTTGGTCTCGGGAACAGCGCCGTGCTGATGGCGGTTTCCGGTGCCCGTGGTTCGATGCTGAACCTGACCCAGATGGCCGGTTGTATCGGCCAGCAGTCAGTCCGTGGTGAGCGTATCGTCAGAGGATACGACGACCGGACGCTCCCGCACTTCAAGAAGGGAGACCGTGGATCAGATTCCCACGGGTTCATCCAGCACAGCTACAAGGGCGGTCTCAACCCGACCGAGTTCTTCTTCCACGCCATCGGTGGCCGTGAAGGGCTTGTCGATACGGCAGTCCGTACGTCACAGAGCGGGTACCTCCAGCGCAGGATGATCAACGCGCTGCAGGATCTCAAAGTTGCGTACGACGGGACAGTCAGGACAACTGGTGGCCGTATCATCCAGTTCGAATATGGTGAGGACGGGACTGATCCGACCAAGAGCGCATTCGGTGACCCGGTCGATGTCAAGGGGATTGTTGAGAGTATCTTAAAGGAGGAATGCTGAAATGCCTCTTGCAGAAAAGTACGACAAGAAGGTTGAAGCCGCAGTTCTCCCCCAGAAGACCAAGGACCAGTTGCGGAAGTTCCTGGGCGAGAAGGAGATCACCGATACCCAGTTCAAGCTGATACTCGAACGCGTCCTGAATGAATATCAGTCAACACGGATTGAGGCCTGCGAGGCAGTCGGCGTTATCGCCGCCCAGTCCATCGGTGAGCCCGGCACGCAGATGACGATGCGTACCTTCCACTACGCCGGTGTGGCTGAAATTAACGTTACCCTGGGTCTCCCGCGTTTAATCGAGATCATGGATGCCAGGAAAGAGCCCAGCACTCCCACGATGACCGTCTATCTCGAAGCCGAGTATGGCAATGACCGTGACAAGGCCCGGGAAGTCAGCTGGCAGATTGAGGCAGCCCCGCTTCATGAATTCGGGGACATTACCACCGACATGGAGAACATGCAGGTCGTGGTCCACCTTAACACCAAAGTCTGCGACAAGCGCAAGATCCTTGCCATGGATATCATGGAAGTCGCACCCAAGAAGATCCGGGACCGCCGGCATTACCGTGATTTCGAACATGAGATCGATGAGGCAAATGCAACGATCATCTTCTCACCCAAGGACAAGGAGAGTTACCAGAATCTTTTCCAGCTTGCCGAGCACGTCAGGAACGTGATCGTGCAGGGGATTGATGACATCCTCCGTGTCGTCGTCAGAAAAGAGTCCGGAGAGTATATACTTTATACTGAAGGCTCCAACCTAAAAGACGTATTTGATGTCGTTGGTGTGGACACCACAAGAACCCGCACGAATAACATCAGTGAAATTGCATCAGTACTCGGTGTCGAGGCAGCGCGGAACGCGATCATCCACGAAGCGGTTTCAACCCTGAACGAACAGGGTATCCTTGTGGATGTCCGCCACCTCATGCTCGTCTCAGATATGATGTGCATGGAAGGCGAGGTCAAGCAGATCGGCCGGCATGGTATTGCCGGTGAGAAAGAAAGCGTCTTGTCAAGGGCCGCTTTCGAAGTGACCGTCAACCACCTGCTCGATGCGGCCGTCGCAAATGAAGTTGATGAACTGAGCGGCGTAACCGAGAATGTCATTGTCGGCCAGCCGATCCAGCTCGGTACCGGCGATGTAAAACTGATCGCAGTCAGACAACACGACAATTAACAAATTTAGAAAACCTACGAGGAATTGTATATGGATTTTAATGCTTCACTCAGAAGAGCAATCAAGACCGGAAATGTAATTCTTGGCCAGAACAACACGGAAAAATGCATCAAAGAGGGAAAAGCCCAGATGGTCGTTGTAGCAGGAAACTGCCCGGCGGCATTCACATCCAAGCTTTCAGCCTATGAAAACCTCTTCATCCACACATTCGAGGGTTCCAGCGTGGCACTCGGCAAAGCCTGTGGTAAACCGTTCATGGTCAGCACCCTTGCCATTGTCACCCCGGGCGAATCAGATATTCTCTCCCTTAAGAGGGTATGATATGGGCGAAGTGGTACTGACTGAAGACTGCATGCGCCTCATCTCCCAGTTTGAGAGCCTGACCGGCGCAGGAAGCCGCGATTGTGTGGTCGATGACCGCAACAGCCGGCTTATCTTTGTTATCAACCCCGGCGACATGGGACTTGCGATTGGCAAGAAAGGCGCCTCGATCAAGAAAGCCTCCGAAGTGATGGGCAAGAAGATTGAAGTTGTGGAATACAACAGCAATGTCGAGCAGTTCTTGAAGAACTGTTTCCTCCCCGCCCAGGTTACCTCCATTCTCTTTGAGGGTGAACCCAATGAACAGATGGCAACCGTTGAAGTCCGGGACGAGGACCGCGGGATAGCCATCGGTAAGGATGGCAAGAACATCTTCAAGGCAAAGAAACTGGCACTGCGCCAGCATAACATTGCTGATGTGCAGATCCTGCAAAAGCCGATTGATGGCCAGCCGGAAGACGGGCAGAGCCACCTGTAATTCTTTTTCTTCTCCCGCTCACTAAAATCAGCCAATGAGTTTTGAGCATGTTCATTTTCGCCCACGTTTTTTCAGGCGCCCTTATTGGCACGGGGTTCTTCTACCTGACCGGTGACCGCCGGGCATTTCCCCTGTGTATCTTCGGGGCGATCCTTCCGGATCTTCTCGACAAACCCCTCGCCCTGCTCTTATCTGATTACCTGGGAGCCGGCAGGACGCTCGGGCATACCCTGCTCTTTTTCTCCATTCTGTTTGCCCTCGGGATTTTCCTGTGGTACTACCGGGACTCGCTCCTTGGCATGGCATTTGCGTTCGCTGTCTTCTCTCACCAGATCCTTGATGCTATGTGGCTTCTCTCCCAGACATGGCTCTACCCCCTCATGGGACCGTTTCCGGGCATGATCCTGCCCGATTATATCTGGCGCAATTTCTGGCTTGAACTTTCCTGTCCGTCCGAGTGGGTGTTCGGGATTTCAGTGCTTATTATCGCCGGCATGGTATACATGGGCGGGACGGGGGTCCGGAAAATGGCACCGGTACGCCTGCCTGCGGCACTCCTGCTTGGGGTAATGGGCGGTTATCTCCTGTTCTCCGGGTTTACTGCACTGTCCCAGGCGTTCCCCGCACCAACCTACTCGCCCGAGACCAATGTAATGGCAGGGCTTCTGGCACTCGTTGGCACCATTATTCTTCTGGCATGGCCATTGTCAGACCGGTCTCCCGCGATCAGCCGAGAACCTGACTCGCCGGAATGATATAACCGGGTATCTTTGAGAAAAGCAAAAACGGGCCTGGGGGGATTCGAACCCCCGACATCCGGGTTAGAAGCCCGGCGCTATGTCCAGGCTAAGCCACAGACCCCTGATGCCAATAAGGTGTGCTCTTGTGGATAATTAATCTGTTTCACGTACAGGACCCTGTGGTTCCTGCAAGATGTCCTGGCAGGATGAAAAGAGAAAGGTAATACCGCGTCATACCGGAAAGATCATCATGAATCAGTCTGCGATGCCGGATAGCGGACACGGCAAACGCACCGTTCCCGTTATGAGGAACCCTGTATGCTGGTATAACCCGGGACAGGAAATGCACAGGTAATGGATGCTCCGGAGTCTCACATAAGTTTGATAAAATATATCACATGATGATTCATACGATCATCATTCGATATGGATGAGAATTTCTGACCCGTAGAAACGGGAGAGAATACTAACAGTAATATCTGGTGGATTACATGGAAAATCACAAGCATATATTAATGGTGCTGACGCTTGTCCTCGTGTCGACATTGTTAGTCGTCCCGGTTCTTGCGGGTGATGCAACGACGATTGCAATAAATGCGGGAGGCACTCAGTCGGCAACAGCAGGTAATGCGGTGACCACTCTGCCCAGTGTCCTTGTGACGGATGGTACTAATCCGGTAAGCGGCGTAACCGTCACATTTGTCGTAGCATCGGGAGGGGGATCAGTAACCGGGGGAACCGCAACAACAGGTTCTAATGGAATTGCCACGGTCGGCAGCTGGACCCTGGGCACAACCCCCGGCATGAATACCCTGACCGTAACCAATACCTCCCTCATCGGCTCACCGTTGACATTCACGGCAACCGGGACCGCCGGGACAGCAACGCAGCTGGTAAAGTATTCCGGCGACAGCCAGTCAGCAACGGTTGGCACATCAGTATCTACCCTGCCAAGCGTCATCGTGAGAGATGCAAATAATAACCCGGTGAGCGGTGTCAGTGTCACATTTGCGGTGACCTCCGGCGGCGGAACTGCAACGGGTGCATCGGCAACTACGGGAACAAACGGTATCGCAACCGCCGGAGGCTGGACACTTGGAACAACCGCTGGGACGAACATATTGACCGTAACCAGTGGTTCTCTTACTCCGGTGACATTTATTGCAACGGGAACTACGACAACGTCCGCCCCGACCATCACCGCGATCACTCCTACGTATGGTTACAATACGAGTGTAGTCAGCATCACCGGGTTAACGGGAACCGGCTTTGTTTCCGGGGCAACGATCGTTCTTGTCAAATCCGGGCAGACAAATATCTCAACCAGCAGTTCTTCTTTCTCGTCCGCTACACTGATGACGTGTACCTTTGACATTACCGGAAAACCCGCGGGATACCGGGATGTCATCCTTACCAATCCGGATGGACAATCGTATACGTTGACCGATGGGTTTGAGATCCGCTATGCAACAAACGGCACCATCAATTTCAAGTCCAGTCCCGCCGGTGCGGTTGTTTATCTCAATGCATCGAAGATAGGCACAACACCGTTCTCACTCGATGGCCAGCTACCCGGTTCGTATTTCATCCGGATGCAGAAACCCGATTATAGTGACTATACCACCCAGGTTATTGTAACTCCCGGCGGTACCTCGTATGTCTATGCGTACCTCACCACCGCTTCAGTTGAGACAACAAGTACAACCGCCTTACCTCAGCTCACCAATGAACCGGCAACGGTAAAGACTACGAAGAAGACCCCGACAAAAATCCCGACACCCTGGCCAACTTCCACGCCAACGCAGGCATCACCGGTCGGGCTGCTGGTGATTCTCGGAGCCATCGGTGTTGGCTTTGTTATCCTGCGCAAAGACTGATTTTTCAGGCAATTCCCCTTTTTTACATATTTTCATCTTTGTTTTGTTGCTGATCCCGGTTTCTTCGTTTAACTTCAGATGAGTATCCTTCTCCGGCCATGGTAATGCCATAACTCGCCCCATATACGCATTATATATGGCACATTTGGAGAACCAGATAGTACAAAATGTAAACTTAACTTTACATTAATTTGTCATCTCTGAGAGGGATCCCATGAAAAACGCCATTCTCTGCATCATTCTCGTTCTTGTCCTTTTTGCAGCGCCGGCATCAGCTGATGATACTTCAGGAACTACTGCTACAACTGCAACAACGACTGCTGCAGAGACGACCGCAGCCACAACTACCATGGCAGCAACAGCGACAACCGCAGCAGCGACCGCGACAACAACTGACGTGACAACAGCAGCGACAACCGCTGTAACAACGGAAACAACTACTGTCGCAACGACTGCAGCGACTGCAGCGGTCACAACAGAAGTGACTACCGATGTCGCTACAACCGTGACCACCGAAGTAACTACCACCGCGACAACGGAAGTGACAACCGTTACCACAACGGCTGATACAACTGCCTGTGGCAGTATCTATGTGAGCTCCTACCCGTCACTGGCATCGATCCATATGGACTCGGTCTACCAGGGCATAACACCCCTGACTATCTCCAGTCTTAGTGCGGGGAATTATACCCTTCTCATCCAGATGACCGGGTATTCTGACTGGTCAGACAGCATTGCCGTTACCTCCGGAAACCAGACGAGCGTTTATGCAACGCTCTCCTCCCTGGCAACAACGACAGTAACGACCGTCCCGCAGACCACGCTCGTTGCAACCGTCCCCGTAGTCACCCCGATCATCACTACTCAGGCGACGGTTGCCCGCAAGACAACAACGCTTAAGATACCGACCCCGTGGCCAACGGATACGCCGAAAGCCTCCCCGGTCGATCTTGCCGTCATCCTTTGGGGGATCGGTATGGGGGTTGTCGTATTGCGCAGACGATAAAAATAGATTTTTTATCCGGCGTGGTAGCAGGAGTTCTTGAGGACCTCAACGGCGATTGGCTTGCAGATCCCTTCCTTGAACACTTCCTTGACAACCGAGGAAGCGCAGTATTTCAGCTGCACCCGTGCGGACATCCGCTCCCGCTCCTCGTAAAATAACCCATGGGAGAACTCCACGATTCGCTTCATGCTGATACTCGTAGCAAGTACATAGACGCAGATCCCTGCATCCCCGGGCGCAAGGTCTTCCGTGTCAACCGATGTCATGAAGATGTGGGTTTCCGGGCCCGGCTCAACGCTCGCGATCGTTACAACATTGTGGGTACTCTGGAGTTCTATGGTTTTTGGCCTGCCGGTCTTGAGATCCCTTATCACATCGGGGGAGATACTGGTTAATGCTGCACACTTCATTTCAGGTCACCCGTACATTGGAAGATCTTTTTTCGGTGTTGTGTCCGCCGACTGCTGGACTTCCTCGGCCAGTTTTCCCATGCTCTGCTCGATCTCTACTGCCTGTTCAATCAGGGGCTGGATATCAAGGGCAAGGTTGTACATCTTGTTGAGCACTTCGATGGTTGCTGCCGAAGCCCGCGGATCCGGAGCATTGACTGTCTCTCCAAGAAGTCCCACGGCCGGGATGTTCCGGACTTTACATTCCGTCAGGATGCTCGATGCAATCCCCGAGATGCTCCCGATGGGAAGGACCATCGTGTGCTCTTCGATCCGGGTGAGGGCGGCAGGAGTTGTGGCAACGCCAAAGACCCGTTTTTCCGGTTCATTGGTGATGATCCCGGCGATCGTCAGAACTTCCTTTGGCTGGTACTGATTCACCCATTCAAGGATGCCGTTTGAGATCTCGTAACAGATCATCGGGGCGATCGGGACATCGGCAACAATGGCAGCGATATTAATTTTGTCGTCGTTTTTCGCATAGACCCGGACAGGATCATTGATCAGGCCCCGGTTCATCATGGCGAGAGGAGGGAAGAATTTGGACGTGATAGATCCGATCAGCTCAAAATCCATCTGGTCAACCATATACTGGAGCGCGATGGTTCCCACAAGCCCACTGCCGGGAAAGCCCATGAGGACCGCTGCCCCGTTTGTAGGAAGCGGTTTTGAAAAAATCTTGAGATCGCTGCTTGAGAAGTCTGCCGTCATTAAATTAACATATACCCACTACCTAAAAAAGAGTATGCAAGAATATCCTATCAAGCGCGGGCTGACAAAAGACCTTGAAACAAGAGCGGCAGCAGAGCTTAAGACTTGTTTTGGCGTGGAACCGGAGAAGACTGCTAGGGGTTTCCGGATCAAATCCGGTGCGCTCAAGCGCCTTGATGTCACGATCGGAGCCGGGGGGAAGTCTGTAATCATCGATACTGAATCTGATCTCAGTGCAGCTGATGACGTGATCATCGATACCAACAAGCGTTTCCGGAAATACCTTGATGCCGTTACCGGATTTTCCACCAAAGAGCGGGTAAAGCGGGCCAAGACTCCCGTTGAGGGATAATCCCCCTCCCATGATCACCTGTGAGGCGTGCGGGGGCAGCGTGAGTGCCGGGACCTCATTCTGTACTGCCTGCGGGGCGCGTCTCTCTCGTGAGACTGATAATCTCTCTCATGATACGATCCCCTCGCCAGCTGTCCCGGAAGAGGGTCTTGTCTGGTCCCGGAAAATCCCCCTCATTACCAACCCGTACCTGGTGCTCCAGTGTATCGGGATCCCGTTCCTGATCGGGATTGTTTTGGGCGGACTCTTCTCGCTTGGAACGGGGTCGCGGGATATGCTCCTCCTGTTCCTTGTTATCGCGCTCGGCCTCGCGGTCCTGATGCTGATCATCATGGCAGTCCTCCAGCTTGTCACCGGCGGCGGTCTGGAGACTGATTTTTTTATCAGCAGCAACGGAGTTGCCCATAGCGCAGGGAAAACAACACGGACGCTCGACCGTGCATCAACGGCAGGATCGGTTGTGCTGGGGTCGATGGGCGGGACCGGTACCGGCCTGATCGCCATGTCGCAGGAATGTAATGTCCTTGCCTGGCAGGATGTCCGGTATATATCCGGTTACCCGGCAGTGCGATCCCTTGTTTTCCGCTCGAAATACCTGATAAGCCCGGTTGTTTTGTATTGTACGGAAGAGAATTTCCCGCAGGTCCGTGCACTGGTAAAAAAATACGCCCCTGCAGTGGCGGCAGCAAAACTCTGATCGGGAATGTCACCGTTTAAGATTCCATTATCAGCGTGTGTTTTTGTCGTGTTTCTGAATACCTGTAGTCAGATCATGGAGCCATGGTGGCAAAAGTGACCACTTCTTCCTACTCCGGACCTGCAAGGGGATCCTAAGGCAAGGCTGATAAATTTCTGTGAGAAAACTCATTGGTACGTGATCCATTATGCCTTATTGCCCTGAATGCGGGAAACGTGTTGCAGCCCAGGCAAAATTCTGCCGGTTTTGCGGAGCATCGCAGGCAGAAGAAACCGATTCCCCGGAAAGTGCCGTGGCAAGTCCACCAAAGAATTCCATCTGCGGCACCTGCAACAGTATTCTCCTTCCGGATGACAAGTTCTGCGGGAACTGCGGCTCAAAAGCCGGCAGCGCCCCGCCGGCTCCTGTTGAAGCGCCGGTGGTCTCGTTCCCGGCACCCCAAATCCCGCTGCTGGCCTGCCCTTCCTGTGGTGCTCCGGCAAATCCCGATGCAAAATTCTGTGGCATCTGCGGGGCTCCGGCCGGCCAGTCCCCGGCGGCAAAGACTGCCCCTTCCGAAGTTACGGCCGGTTATACCTGTGCCTCATGCGGCAGCCCGCTCGCGGGTTCTGAGAAATTCTGTGGCATCTGTGGCAAGGCCGCCGTTGCCGCCCGCCCGGTTCCGTCGGGAGCTGCAGTGACGGCTGCGACGGCAGGAAAGGTCTGCGGTTCGTGCAGTGCACCCGTTAAAGAGAATACAAAATTCTGCGGGATGTGTGGGGCACCGGCAGGCACATCCGCTCCCCCGGCACAGGTAATGCCCCGGGTATCCCCGCAGGTTCCGGACCGCTGGGAAGAAGTTCTCGGCGTTATCCCGAATGCCAGGAAGATGAAGATGTTCGGTGCTGCCTTTGATACCTATACGATCGTGGTCACCGGCCAGCGCATGATCCTCGCCCGGCTGACGCAACCCATGCTGAATGCAGCCATAGCCGAAGCGAATGCCAAAGCAAAGGCCGAAGGGAAAGGATTCCTGGGGGTGGTGGGCGACCAGCTGGCAGTATCTTTCGGCTTCGGGAAACGGTACGAAACAATGCCGCCCGAACAGGTGCTTCATGAAACGCCGGGCAATGTTGCCATCGCAAACCCGCGTATCACCGCGATCAGGCTCACTCTCCTTGATACAAAAAAATCCGGCATGGACTGGAACGAATTTAAGATGACGGTCGAGTCCATGGATGGAAAATATGAGTATATCATTGCCGAAGACGACCGGTTTTTAACCCTCCTTACGACCGCGTATGGTGACCGGGTCAAAATACCGCCCGGGCTCTTTACCTCAGGCCCGGTACGGGTCAGGTTCTTCTAAAGGGTCCCCGCACCCCCTGAAGATCCGCCTTTCATTCCGGTTATCTTTTCCCTCGTGCCATTACCAGGGCAATTCCCGCAACCGCGAGAATCACAACAAAAAGACCGGTGGGCGATTTCTGGGTCGCTGCCGGTGTAACCGGCGTCTGCCCTGTTGTCGTGAGCGTCAGGACCGGGTTCACCGTGGGGATTGTTGTCTCCGTGGTATACCGGGAGACCGGGTTGAGGGGTGTGGAAGTATAGGTCACCAGGCCCTCCGGCGCGGTATTGCCAATCACCTCAAGGCCGTTCAACCGGTACTGGTCAGAGACAACTATCCGTGTCCCGTCACGGCTTACGGCAAGCGACCGCGGCTGGATGATTCCCCCCGTGCTTCTTTTCGCCAGGAGAGATCCCCCGTGATCGAGCACGTACACGGTCCCATCGCTGGCCCCGACGGCAATAACCGAGGCATCTGTCGAGACCCCGACTGAATTGGCCCACTTGCTCCCCGTAGAATACGTCCAGTGGGTTTTCCCGTACCGGTCGATCGCCGTTACGGCATTGTCCTGCCCTCCGACAATGATGGCCGAACCGTCCTCGGAACAGGCCATGTCGATGATAGTGTCTTTCGTGACATCGTTCATCCAGTTGAGTGTCCCGTTCGAGGTATGGGATGAGAGGCGTGTTCCCCCGGCAGTGATGACCGTTGACCCGTCCGAAGAGATAGCGATATAGGTATCGATGCTCCCGCTCCTGTTGTCTGCCCACTTCACATTCAGTGCGCCGTCATAGAAACGAAGCCCTCCTTCCGTGGTCGCCACAACGAGATCCCCGGTTCTGGAGATCGCGATCTTCTTTGCCGGGTCGTCCGTGACACGCCCGTAAAAGTCCCCGTTCCTCGCCCACGAGCTGTAATACCCTTTCTCATCGGCTGCAACGATCAGCGTCCCGTCGCGGGATATGGCCACGGCCCGGGCCGTGGCAGGCAATATCCGTTCCCAGAGCGGTTCGCCCTTGTTATTCAGCAGGGTTACGGATCTGCCCAGCGCAGTAACAACGTAATTGCCATCAGGGCTCATGGCTGCAATGATCCCGGATTGTCCGCCAAAGTGGGATTTGCCGTCCCAGCTTCGGACCAGCATATGGTTTCCCCCGGCAAAGACCGTGCCGCCATCGGCCGATATCTGGACTCCTGAGAACGGGCTGTCGTCTGATACCGGTCTCTCGGTCCAGTCGGAGCCAAGGCTGGTCCCTGCGGCTGTTCCTATTGCACATGCTGCGAATACGATTCCTGCTGCGATCAGCTGAACCCACACGCTTTTCATGATAGTATCCGTAGGGTTTCTTCCCCCGGTATATCTTGTTTGTGGAAGGGGATGCACCGGCCGTTCCTGGCAGGTCACTGGATCTTTTCGAGAAGACCTGTATCAAGATGGTAATAGAGCCCGTGGATTTGGAGTTTCTTTCCGGCAAGGGCCTTTTTTGCCAGGGGATACTTCTGGAGATGTTCAATCTGGAGCCGGACGTTTTCCTGTTCGATACAGCGCAGGCGGTTCTTGCGTTCTTCCGGCGTAGCGGGAGAGGCCAGTGTTGCATCGACCCGCTCTTTTGCCTCGAGCGCGTTGTTCAGCCAGACCTGGATAAACGGGCTGTCTATATCACCATCAAGTGCTTTTATCGCTCCGCAGTCCGAGTGGCCGCAGATGACAATATCCTGAATATTGAGGTGGATGATGGCATATTCGAGCACTGATGCGAAATTCCAGTCCTGTACCGGGATGATGTTCCCGATATTGCGGTGAATAAAAAGCATCCCCGGCTGGGCATTGGTAATATGCCCGCTCTGGATCCGGGAGTCAGAACACCCGATCCAGAGCACCTTCGGGTGCTGCTGCCTGGCTATCGTGGAATAGCGGTCGTACTGTTCCTGGAATTCATTTTGCCGGAACCGCTCGTTCCCGGCCAGCAACTCTTCGATTACAGGAAATTCTGCATCAGTTTGGGGGACCGTGGACGTTTTAAGATGTTTCATGGTACACATCAGGGTCACGGGGGATCTTTTGGCATCTTCGCCGTGATATACCAGGCATGTGCCCCGAGCAGGATGTAGACCGGGAGGAGCAGGGCATATGAGTTGGTATCCCCTTCGAACTTGAAGAGCCAGACCGTTACCATAACGTCGATCTGGAAGATCATGGTTCCCCACCATTTACCGATGTACCCGTACCCGAGACCCGGGAGGAGGAAGTTGAGGAACCCGGCAATCCATGGATTTTTTACGGTCTGGGGGCGTCTGGCAAGACCCCTTGGCAGGGACTTCATGGGAATGGCACAGCGCGGTGCAGCCAGCGCCGCACCCCAGCGCACTTCCCGGTTCTCGTCCCCGAGTGACTGCATGAGTGCCGGTGTCGCACTTCTGTCCCCGGTTGCTCCCAGGAGCTCGACTGCTTTCAGACGGACTCCCGCGTCCCGGTCCCGGAGAAGCCCCACGAGTGCCGGTACCGCAGGTTTTCCGATCTCCCGGATGGCCTTCCACTCTTCCATAGCTGAGAGATACGTTGCCCGTTCGTGAGGATCCTGCGGTTTCCAGCCGATCCTGGAGAGCGATATCGCCGCCCCGAAACGGACATATTTATCGGGGGCACCCATTGCAGATACCAGGGGCCCGGTTGCCTCAGGATCGCCGATCTCGCCCAGTGCGATAGCTGCCTGCCATTGCACTTCGCTGTTCTCGTCCGAGAGGGCAGCGATCAGCGGGGGAATGCTTTCCGTACTCCGGATCTCGGTGAGCGCCCCGATGATACCGAGTTTTACGGTCTTGTTCCTGGATCCAAGTGCACGATGGAGGTATTTGAGAGCATCCGGGCCAAGGGTCCCGAGAGCCTGTGCTGCTTCCAGCTGCACACTGATGTCCCGGAACCGGAGGGCACGGATCAACCCGTGGATATCTTTTCTTCTTTTCAATTCCTCCACATCAGGTTTTTTTGGCTTGAACAGGTCAAAGAACGACATCAGGATCACCTCACATATCCGGCATGCGCTTTACCGTGTAGTAGGTATGGACTGCACTGATCGCGGTGAACGGGTAGACGAAGATATACGGGAACCACAGCCCCGTATAGAGCTGGAGAAAGACCATGTTGGTCATATAGAACATAAAGACCGGAAAGCCCCACCATTTTCCGATATAATTGTACCCGAGACCGAAGAAGAAAAGGTTCAGGACTGCGGCCCCGAGGGCACTGGGGGTTGTACGGGGACGGTTTGCGAGGATCTGGGGGATAATATGACGGGGAACCCCGCAGTTGCCGCAGGCAAGTACGGCCCTCCATCGGACCCCGGGATCACGGTCCATGAGCGCTCCTTCGCAGGCTTTCGTTGCATCCGGGCCTCCGATCTCCCCGAGGAGTTCCACGATCTTCTGCCGGGTTTTCGGGTTTGGGTCCTTAAGGATCTTTATGAGAGGGCCTGTTGCCGCCTCTTTCATCCCGCGCAGCGTTTCCCATTCCTGCTGGGCAATGAGCATGTATGCGAGAGTGGTCTCGTCATCCGGTGTCCAGCTCAGCATCTCAAGGGACATCACCGCCCCGTACCGCACATAACGGTCCGGGTCCTGCAGGGCTTCTTCCAGGGAGGCGAGTGCCCGCGGGTCCCCGATCTGCCCCAGAGCCAGTGCAGCAACAAACCTGATCTCGTTGTCCTTGTCTTCCTTAAGCCTCCGTATTACGGGTTCAACGGACCTTGGGCACTGGATGTCCCCGAGGGCTTCGATGGCACCGAGACGGACATGCATCTTGGGAAATTCGAGGATCCTGATGAGCGGGTCGCAGGCAGCTTCCCCGAGCGAGCCCAGTGCATCCGCAGCCTTCCACTGGGTATCAGGATTCTTGTGATCCAGCAACCGGATGAGCCCGTGGATATCCCGGGATTGTTTTAAGGATTCAATGGCGGTCATGCCAGCATATCCCCGCCAGAGTTCAGAGTCGTCTCCTCCACCATCCTAAATATATGATTGCT
The DNA here is from genome assembly GCF_963678795.1 of uncultured Methanoregula sp. Taxonomy (NCBI): domain Archaea; kingdom Methanobacteriati; phylum Methanobacteriota; class Methanomicrobia; order Methanomicrobiales; family Methanoregulaceae; genus Methanoregula; species uncultured Methanoregula sp. The sequence goes on from NZ_OY787453.1 coordinate 596,962, forward strand.
GCAAGAACCGCGATAATGATAACGATCATGATCGGGTTGTTCTGGACAAGATCGATGAGCCAGCCGAACATTCCGACGTTGGTGATCATGGCCGGTTTCGATGCAGGGATGTATGTGGCATTGGGATGCTCTTTCTGTTCGGCAGTAGTTGCCTGGGCGGTAACAAGGCCGAAGAGTGATGTCCCGTGCGGAGAGTCTCCCAGGAAGATCATGTTGCCCCCCGAGTCGGTTCCGATGAATTTTGTAGCCAGGATTTCGGTCATTCCCGTTTCATCACTGATCCGTGTGATCCGGACCGCATCCTTTCCGCCATGCTGGTTCACCCATGATGCGGGGACGGTCATCGTCACGTTTGCCGCACCGGTGGTGGTGAGGTTCCCGCGCTCGAATTTCATGAGATAGGCAATACCGGCAACGGACTGCTTGTTCTTTGCAAGGACTGCATTGTACCTCTCTGCCGTTTCCAGCGGAATGTCCCCGGTGATGACCGCGTCGACTTTGACCGGTTCGGTGATGGAGAGCAGGACGGCGTGGATGGACCCGGCAACCCGTCCTGAAGAGACATTGACGGCGACCGGATCGGTCTCGAAATCAGCACTGGTTACTTTCCCTTCGATCTTCCCGTTCTTGTAAGTGAACCGGTCTCCCCGGAAATTGATGACAACACCGGGCGAATGGCGCAGGATGACGGTCACCAGGGTCGGAGATGTAGTGATCTGGGCTCCTGCATCTCTCGCGGATCCAAGGTCAAGGTTGAGCATATTATCATTCCCGCCGGCATTATATGTCATTCCCGTAACTCCGACCTGGTAGTCCTGGACAACGGTAACTCCTGCCAGTCCCTCAACCGGCTGGGTATCAGGAACGGGAACGGCCGGGGCTTCCTGTGGGGGAGCAAGTAGTGCCGGCTGTTGTGGCTGGGCTGGTGCCACAACCGGAGCTACTACGACCGGCGGTGCAACAACCGGTGGAACTACCACTGGTGCAACAACCGGGGCTACGACCGGTGCAACTGCCGGTCCCTGTGGTGCAGCAGCCGGTGCGGCTGCCGGGGCTGCAGCGGGACCGTTACCCGCGGAGTTGTCTGATCCCCATAATGGCGGGGTGACGGTTGGGGTCGTGGTCACCACGACCGGGTCCGTGATGGTTACCGTGGAGACCGGTGAGACGGTCTTGCCGGTATAGTCAACCCCGCCACTCCGGTAATTGTTCCGCATGTTGTTGAGCCCTGATTCGGCCCAGACCGTGTACGTCCCGGCAGGGTACTCGTAATAGCCGGGGCCTGACTGGAATCCAACGGACCAGTTGCCCGGCGCTGATGGAACATTGCCCCATGTCCATGGCTGGAATGAGACGTTCTGCCGGAGGAGGGTGTGGCTGGCCCCGCTCTTGTCCGCAAGAACCGTCAGGGGAGTTCCCGACGGGCTTTTCACCACGATATCGATATACCCGTCCTGTACGTCGTTATAGACCGGAGAGCGGCGAGTGCCATCCAGCGCTTCCGTCATGGTTGTGTACACCCGGAACCCGAGGCAGTCACTGCGGGGCACGGATGATCCCGCGACATTGGTTGCTATCGTGAAGTCCCATACACCAAGACCAAGCGAGGGATCGACTACGGTGAATACGGAAGAGTTCCCGACTCCCTGTGCGGTCTGTGTTCCATTCAGTGCATACCACGTGCCGGTATATCCTGCAAAATCCGCGGGATCGATAAAAAGGCTCGTGTACCGTGCCGACAGGTCGATTGTTTTCGTGGGCGGGCTGGCATCGATCGTTGACGATGACGGCCACCAGCCGATGGTGGTATTGACCGGTACCCCGTCGATATTCCCGTCGTTAGGTGATCCCTGGTTCAGGGCACGGGTCACGATGAGGCCCTGTTCACCTATATATACTGATGCCCCCCTGGTGATGACCGGAGCAACGGTATAATAGGATGACGAGGACGAGACCGTGATATAGCCGGTGCGGGTATAGGTGCTGCTCCCCGCGGCATTCGTAGCGTTCAGGATAACCGTGTAAGTACCGGCCGAACTGTAGGCGTACGACGGAGACTGCAGCGTGCTGGTGCCGCCGTCACCAAATGTCCAGTACCAGGAGGTCGGAATACCGGTTGAGGTATCGGTGAAACGCACGGTCAGTGGCGGACTGCCCGATGTGGGCGATCCCGAGAAGGACGCAGCAGGAGTCATCGCCCCGGAACTGACCGAGATATAATTCGTCCGCGTGAATGTATTGCTGCCAACTGCATTGGTTGCATTCAGGGATACGGTGTAGGTACCGGCAGAACTGTACGTGTGGACCGGGCTCTTTACGGTAGAGTTGACGGTTGATCCGTCACCGAAAGTCCAGTTCCATGCAGTCGGGGAATTGGTTGATGTATCGGTGAAAATAACCGTTAGCGGCGGGGTACCTGCTGCCGGTATGCCATAGAAATCTGCAACGGGTGCCAGACTACCGGAACTGACCGAGATATAATTCGTCCGCGTGAATGTATTGCTGCCAATTGCATTGGTTGCATTCAGTGATACGGTGTAGGTACCGGCAGTGCTGTACGTGTGCACCGGGTTCTTAACGGTAGAGTTGACAGTTGAACCATCACCGAAAGTCCAGTTCCATGCAGTCGGGGAATTGGTTGATGTATCGGTGAAAATAACCGTCAGCGGCGCGGTACCTGCTGCCGGTATGCCGTAGAAATCTGCAACAGGTGCCAGACTTCCGGAACTGACCGAGATGAAATTCGTCCGTGTGAATGTATTGCTGCCAACTGCATTGGTTGCATTCAGGGATACGGTATAGGTACCGGCAGAACTGTACGTGTGGACCGGGCTCTTTACGGTAGAGTTGACGGTTGATCCGTCACCGAAAGTCCAGTTCCATGCAGTCGGGGAATTGGTTGATGTATCGGTGAAAATAACCGTCAGCGGTGCGGTACCTGCTGCCGGTATGCCATAGAAATCTGCAACCGGTACGGTTCCTGTCATGCAGGGAGTGACTGTTTTATTGATACTGTCACCGCCGTTCATGTGATCCCAGACCTGGAGGTTCACGATGAACGGCGTTGCACCGGTATACGTGTGCATCGGGTTGGCCGTTTCCGGTAAATCGACAGCCCCGTCCCCGAAATCCCACCAGAGCGATTCGATGGGCGGGAAACTCGTTGTTGAGGTGTTGCGGAAATCGACCCGGTACGGGACGGTGGCATTGCAGCTCCACGTGAAATTGGCCCGGAGATCCGAGACCTTGATATAATCCGACACCGTCGTAGAATTCGACCCGGCGCTGTTCGTTACCAAGAGCGTCACATTATGCCTGCCGAGAACTGAATAGGTATGTACAGGGTTCTGGACGGTGCTGTTGGTGGTGTTCCCGTCCCCGAAATCCCATAACCATGCTGTTGGCGAACCGGCCGACGTGTCATTGAACAGGACGGTCAGAGGAGTGAGCCCGTAGAGGGGTGACGCGGTAAATACGGCAGCCGGCAGGGGAGTTCCACCGGTTACGCTGATATACCCGGTCTTCCGGGTACTGTTGAACCCGCCGGCATTGCGTACCTGGAGTGCTACCGTGAAGTTCCCTGCAGCGCTGTATGTATGCAACGGGTTTTGTGCAGATGAACCGGTGGGTGTAAACCTCCACACATTATTGTTCAGGCTGCCACTCCAGCCACCGATCAGCACAACACTGCCGTTTGGCATCTCAACGGTATTGTGACCGGATCTTCCCCCGGTCCAACCCGGGCTCGTGTTCACCGGAGTCCAGGTTGCCCCGCTATCCACCGATCGCCACACATCCTGATAGACAACAGAGTTATCAGCACCCCCCGTCAGAAGAATGCTGCCGTCAGGCATCACTACGCCCCGGGTATAATATCTTGGCGACCACCCGGCGCTTGCATTTATCCGCGTCCATGTGGCGCCGTAATCAGCCGATCTCCAGACTTCATTATTACACGTAAAACTAAACGTGGTACCCCCCATGATGACAATGCTACCATCCGGCATTACCACACTGCTATGACCTTGTCTTGGTGACCACCCGGCACCTGAGGTTACCTGCGACCACATTGTCCCGCTGTCAGTCGATCTCCAGACATCATTATACGTAGTGGATCCAGGATAGTACCCGCCCATCAGCACGATGCTGCCGTCAGGCATCACCACGCTGCTCTGTCCTCTTCTTGCCGGCCAGCCGGCACTTGCATTTATCCGCGTCCATGTGGTGCCGGTATCTGTTGACCGCCATACGTCATTCTTTGGGGCGCTGCCATCAAAGCCGCCCATCATGACGATGCTGCCGTCAGGCATCACCACGCTGCTGTGATCAATTCTTCCGGACCAACCGCTGCCGTCGTTCGGTTTTACCTGGGTCCATGTTGCACCATTATCCGTTGAGTTCCAGACATCGTTCCTGGCACCGGTGCCGTCGTCACCCCCCATGATGACGATGGTGCCATCAGGCATCACGACGCTGGAGGATAGTTGCCGAGCTGACCATCCGGGGCTTGCGTTCACCTGGGTCCATGGCTGAGAATAATTCTCATCGCCGAAGAACCAGGCCCGGCCGGTGGGACTGCCGGTCGAGGAGTCAGTGAACTGTACCGGCAGCGGTGCGGTTCCTGAAGTGACATTGGCCGAGAATGTCGGAATGGGTTTTGGAACGGTGACGGTGATGTAATTCGTCCGTATCGAGACATTCGATCCGCCGGCATTCATAACCGTCAGGTTGACGGTGTACGTCCCGGGAGCCGTATAGGTGTAACTTGCATTCCGGAGCGAATTGGTTGTGGTGTTATACCATGCCCCGTTCCCGAAGGACCAGCTCCATGCGGTCGGCGCATTGGTGGAGGTGTCGCTGAACGCTACTGTGAGCGGTGCGGTACCGGAAGTTGTATTGGCAGTAAACCCGGCAACCGGGGCAGATCCGGTGATATTCAACGGGTTACTCAGAACAGTATTCCCATCAGCGGTCCCGTCGTTCGGAGTTACTGAACCCTGCCAGGAATCTCCGGACTTCAGCTCCTGTGAAACAATCAGGTCAGTCCGGTTCAGGTAAAGTGCATGGATCTGATCTGCAGAAAGCGCCCGGTTATAGATTTGTATATCATCGATAGTTCCTTGGAACGGTCCGAAACCCCCAATGAAATCTCCAATCTTCCAGTTACTTCCTGTTCCGGTATCCGGGATTGTTGATGAGGTACGATTACTATTTTCCGCTCCATCGACATAGATCCGCAAGAGGTTCGACACAGGCCCGTCATACACTCCCGCAACATAGTGCCAGTGTTCATCATCAACGGGTATTGAACTACTGACAATGCCATAACCCCAGCCATTTCCGACCGCTGCCTTTCCGTCACCGGTAATGAACAGGTGGAAGTTTGTCGGGGCATTTTCATTCGTCCCATAATGGAGGATGTTCCTGTCCGTACCTGCGGTATCAGAACTTTTTATCCATGCAGTTATCGTTCTTGGGGCACTTCCAACCGGAAAACCCGTCCCGACATTACTGCCCCCGATAAAAGTGTTAACGCCGTTGAATTCGTATGCCCCGAATCCGGTGTAACCTCCGGTGGCGTTCCACAATGCCCCGTGTACTGTGCCGTTATTTCCATACCCGGAATAGTCCCGGGTGAATGAGCCGGTTGATCCTCCCGCAAACGGCAGGTTCAGGGAACTTACCGATGTCCCGTTCCGGTACCAGTTCGTGATGTTCTGTACCGGGTTGCCATCCGGATCGGAGACCCCCCACGTCATCATCAGGTTATCCGAAGTCCGGTTGAACCCGGAAGTGCTTGCCAGAGCGGTATTGAACACGACCGGTGGGTTGTTTCCCGATAGAACGGTAATGAACCCGGTCTTCCGGGTACTGTTGAACCCGCCGGCATTGAATGCTTTCAGCGCTACCGTGTAGTTCCCGGCCGCAGAGTAGGTATGCGACGGGTTCTGCAGCGAGGACCCGGCAGGCTGGAAACGCCAGACGTCATTTAAAAGACCCCCGTCATAGCCGCCCACGATAATGATGCTGCCGTCCGGCATCTCAACGGCCCGCAGCCCCTGCCGTGGCGACCACCCGGCACTCGCGTTGACAAGCGTCCAGGTTTTACCGTGGTCAGCCGACCTCCACACATCATTCATGCGATCGCTGGTATCCTCACCTCCCAGAACGATAATGCTCCCGTCAGGCATTGCCACGCTCCCCAGGCGCCCCCGGGCCATCCACGCAGCATTCCTGGCCATGCGTATCCAGGTAACGCCATCGTCTGTCGATGTCCAGGTATCATTCGTATAGCCCATGCTGTCCTCTCCCCCGAAAAGGACAAGGCTGTTATCCGGCAGTACGACCATGGCATGATTGTGTCGGGCACTCCATCCGGAACTGGCATTGATGAGGGTCCAGGTTGCACCGTTATCCGTCGATGTCCAGGTATCATTCGTATAGCCGACGCCGTCATAGCCCCCGGTAAGAACGATCTCTTTGTCCGACAATACTCTCGTGTTATGGCATTCCCGTTCTGACCACCCGGCGCTTGCGTTGACGAGTGTCCAGCTTGCGCCATAATCGGCCGATTGCCAGACATCATTCCTGCGCCCGCTGCTGTCCTCCCCACCCATCAGCACGATGATGTTTCCCGGGACAACGACCATGCTGTGCCACTGGCGGGGAGACCAGGGACCATATTCATTGACGAGCGTCCATGTATTGCCGTTATCGTCAGATCTCCAGGTATCGTTCGAAAAGCCGCCTCCGCCAATGCCTCCTGTCAGGATGAGCGTCCCGTCCTGCATCACGACAACACTGTGTCCTTCCCGCTCGGCCCACCCGGCGCTCTCGCTCACCTGCACCCATGACTGGTTGTAGGACTCATCGCCAAAGAACCAGGCCCAGCCTGAGGGACTGCCGGTCGAGGAATCGGTAAAAGAGACCGGAAGGGGTGCTGTCCCCGAGGTTATGTTGGCTGAGAACGCGGGGGCCGGTTTTGGAACGGAGACGGCTATGTAATTCATCCGTGTCGAGACATTCGATCCTCCGGCATTTGACGCATTCAGCGAGACCGTGTAGGTTCCCGCTGATGAGTAGGTATGAGCCGGGTTCCGGAGTGTCGAGAGGCTGCCGTCACCGAACGACCAGTTCCACGCAATCGGTGAGTTGGTGGAGGTATCGTTGAACTGCACCGCAAGAGGAGCAGCGCCGGAAGTGATATTTGAAGTGAAGCTGGCGACCGGGACGGAACCTGAGATATTCACAAGGTTGCTGAAGGTTTCATTCCCGTCCTGTGTTCCATCGTTGGGGGTGACCGAACCCTGCCATCTGTCGCCGGCAACAAGTTCCTGGCTGACGATGAGATCGGTCCGGTTCTGTGCCAGGGTCAGGATCTGCTCCTGGGACAGCGAGCGGTTATACAGCGCCACCCCGTCGATGAGGCCCTTGTAATAGTAATTGTATCCGGGCCGGTTCTGTGCCCCAACCCACACCTGCGAGGACGCAGGACTGATGGTTCCGGAGAAGGTATCGTTATCGATCAGGTTTCCGTCGAGATACAGCTTCGTGTTCTGGCCGTTGATAACGCCGGCAACATGATGCCATCTGTTAGCGGATACGGCACCTGCCGGTGAAGTAACCCAGTACGATGTCCCGGTGAATACTACCATCTGGACCCCTGCATTTGCCATGTTTCCTGAATCTGCGTGGAGGGACAGGCCATAGGAATTGGCAGAATTGTCGTTTCCTTTAACCAGGATATAGCCATTATAATACGGCCCGGCAGGGGCCTGGCTGGTATTAATCCAGGCTGTCAGTGTTACATGGTGGGGATCTGCAGGACTGAAGGTGCTCATGTTGATATAATCGTTCCCGTCAAAAGAGTACGCCCCGGACCCATCGGGACCCCCGGTAGCGTTCCATGTTGCCCCGTTCACGGCACCGTTGTTCCCGGCCCCAGAGTAATCCCTGGTGAACGTGCTGTTCGAACCTCCCTCAAACGGCATGTTGAGGGCCATGATGGATGTCCCGTTCCGGAACCAGTTCGTGATATTCCGGACCCGGTTACCGTTGGGATCGGAAACTGTCCATTTCAGGGTCAGGTTGTCCGAAGTCCGGTTGAAACCCGAGGTGCTGGAAAGCAGGACATTCGACGCAACCGGGGGCTGATTAGCTGTTACTGTGATAAATCCCGTCTTGTGCGTGCTGTTGAACCCGCCGTTGTTATGCGATTGCAGTGCAACAGTGTAATTCCCTGATTCGGTGTACGTGTGCGACGGGTTCTGCGCGAGCGAACCGGCCGGCTGGAAGCGCCAGACATCATTCTTCATGACAAGGTCAGTACCCCCTCCCATCAGTGCGATACTGCCGTCAGGCATTGCAACACTGCTCGTGCGGGATCTTCCGGTCCAGCCGGCACTGGTATTGATCTGCGCCCAAACGGCGCCGTTATCCACCGACCTCCACACATCATTCTTATAACTGATGGTGCCGTTCTTTCCCCCCATCAGGATGATGCTGCCGTCCGGCATTGTAACGCTTGTATGATCAGTTCTTGGCGACCATCCCGCGCTTGGGTTGACCTGTGTCCACGTAGCTCCATTATCTGCCGAACGCCAGACATCATTCTTATCGTTACCATCACTACCTCCCATCAGGATGATGCTGCCGTCCGGCATCACGACACTGGTATGAACAGATCTTGGCGACCACCCGGCGCTTGCGGTGAGCTGTGTCCAGGTCGCACCGCCATCTGTTGACCTCCACACGTCGTTCATTTTGCTGACAGCCTGACCCCCCATCAGCACAATGCTGCCATCCGGCAGCACAACGCTGGTATGACCGGATCTTGGCGACCACCCGGCGCTTGCGGTGAGCTGTGTCCAGGTCACGCCGCCATCTGTTGACCTCCACACGTCATTCTTGTTGGCATTGGTAAAACCGCCCATCAGTACAATGCTACCATCCGGCAGCACAACGCTGGTGTGGGCCTGTCTTGCCGCCCACCCGGGATTATTAGTAATATTCACCCAGGTGACGCCGTTATTGGTTGACTTCCATACGTCTTTCGTACTGCCACCGCTGAAAACACCACCCATCAGGACAATGGTGCCATCCGGCAGAACAACGCTGGTATGACCGATTCGTGCTGCCCACCCGGTGCTTGCGTTTGCCAGTGTCCACGACTGGTTGTATTTCTCATCACCGAAGAACCACGCCCAGCCGGTTGGGCTGCCGGTCGAGGAATCCGAGAACGTGACTGCCAACGGGGCAGTGCCGGTTGTTGGAGTACCGGAAAATCCAGATGCCGGAACATCAGCCAGTACCGGAAGAATAGTTATCTGAAGGAGGAGCAGGAGAAAAAGGGATGTGAACAATACCCTGCGATGTACCTGTACCTGATATGCCACGATAAAAGACAACCCCGGTTACGTCAGATACATCACTACTGGAAAATTCTTTTGAAAGATAAAAAATGTTTTTATTTTAATTTTTAATAGTTATAGTATACTGCCGAAATCAGCTGTAAAATCATATCTGAAGATGTTTTTGGATCATTCATTTTTTTTATATTTATGTAACAATGAGCTGATAATCTCTCTATTAATGGCTGTTTTCAGAATCCAGCGATCACAACCGCCGTTTCCACCAGCCGAAGTAAAGGATAACTCCAAGCAGGAGGATCACGACAACGATCATCACCGGGTTGTTCTGGACAAGATCAATGAGCCAGCCGAACATGCCGACGTTAGTGATCATGGCCGGCTTGGACGCGGGTATGTAGGTCGAGTTCGGGTTCGCCTTCTGTTCGGCGGTTGTTGCCTGTGCGGTGACAAGACCGAAGAGTGAGGTCCCGTGCGGGGAATCACCCGTGAAGATCATGTTGCCTTCGGAGTCGGTTCCGGAATAGGTTGTGGCAAGCAGCTCGGTCATGCCGGTCTGGTCGCTCGTACGGGTGATCCGTACCGCCCCTTTTCCGCCGTGCTGGTCGACCCACGACGAGGGGACGGTCATCGTGACGTTTGCCGCACCTGTGGAGGTGAGGTTCCCGCGCTCGAATTTCATGAGATAGGCAATACCGGCAACAGACTGGTTGTCCTGTGCGAAGAGGGTATTGTATGTCGCGGCGGTGGTGACCGGGATCTCACCGGTGATGATATTTTCAATTTTGACCGGTTCGCCGATGGAGAACAGGACTGCCTGGACGGAGCCGGCCACTTTCCCGCTCGATACATTGACCGTGAGCGGGTCGGTCTGGAGCTCGGCCCGGGTAACTTTTCCGACAATTTTCCCGTCCTTTGACTGGAATTTGTCACCCCAGAACGTGACCAGGACCCCGGGAGAATGGTGCTGGTAGCTGGTCAGGCGGTCGGAATAGACGTTCACCGTTGCACCGGCATCCCTGGCGGAAGAAAGGTCGATACTGACAATATCGTCCCCGGCGGTATTATAGTTCATTCCTGCATAACCGACCGGGTAACTCTCGGCAACCGTAACCCCGGTCAGCCCTTCGACCGGCTGGGTTTCCGGGGCGGGCACTTCGGCCTGCTGGGCCGGTACTTCCTGTACCGGGGCCAGCATGGGTTGTTGCTGGGCAGGAACTACAACCGGAGCCACAACCGGAGCTATTACGACCGGCGGTGCAACAACCGGAGCAACGACCGGTGCTACCACCGGCGCTACAACCGGTAATACGACCGGCGCAGCAGCCGGGACCGCAGGCGCTGCCGGGGCTGCAGCGGTGCCGGAACTGTCAGATCCCCATGAAGGTGGCAGGGGGGTAGTAACCGTGACATAATCTGTCCTGGTCTTTGTGCTGCTCCCGTAAGCATTCGAAGCGCTCAGGGATACCGTGTAGGTTCCCGGGGTCGAGTACGTGTGCACGGGGTTGCCGAGCGTGCTGGTCGTGCCGTCCCCGAATGTCCAGTACCATGACGCAGGGGAACCCGTAGAAGCATCCGCAAAGGAGACCGAGAGTGACGCAGGACCGGTCAGGGGAGCGCCCGAGAAATCTGCTACCGGCGCTGATGATCCCCCGAGTGCATAAACGGACTTGTCATCGCTCCCGAAAAACACAAGACCGTCAGCAACTGCCGGGCTGGACCAGATCTTGTCCAGGGCCGTATAATGCCAGAGTTCCGACCCCGTGGCGCTATCCAGCACATACATACTGCCGTCGGTGCTCCCGACATACACCCTGCCATTGGCAACCGCGGGGGAGGAGTAGATAGTACCGGCGGTAGTAAAACTCCAGAGTTTTGCGCCGGTCAGGGCATTGAGGGCATAGAGATTTTTGTCATCACTTCCAACGTACACAACTCCCCCGGAGACTGCCGGTGATGAATCGACACACCCGGACATCGTGTAATCCCAGAGGATGGTCCCGGTACTGGCGTCCAGGGCATACATCTTGTCATTGTAACTGCCGACATAGACAATGCCATTGGCAATTGCCGGGCTGGAGATCACTGCACCCGCGGTCGTGGTTGTCCAGAGGGTTGCTCCCGTTGTGGCATTGAGGGCATAGATCTTGGTATCGTCGCTTCCCACGTACACGACCCCGTCAGAGACTGCGGGGCTGGACTCAACATCGGCACCGGTGGGATATACCCAGAACGGGATCCCGTTTGTTGCATTGAGAGCAAAGATTTTGCCGTCGTGGCTTCCGATATACACGATACCGTTTGCGACAGCAGGGCTGGACGTGACATAAGCCCCCGTTGTGAGTGCCCAGAGCGGGGTTCCCGTTACCGCGTTCAGCGCATAGACGTTCTTGTCCCAGCTGCCGACATAGACATTCCCGTCAGCAACTGCCGGGACCGATACAATATTGAACCCGATCGAGGTATTCCAGACCGGCCCGCCGTTCGATGCATTTACGGCATAGATCTTCCCGTCATCGCTCCCGATGTACAGGATGCCGTTGGCAATCACCGGGCTGGAACCGATCGATGCACCGGTTGTTGTCTTCCACCTGAGGTTCGGATTTGGCCGTGTGCCCCCGTCATCGAACACCCCCCCGTGCCGGCTGTTATTGCGGAACATCGCTGCCGAGGCAAAGTCCGCTGCAATGTAACTGGATCTGGTTGTGATCCCGCTTCCCCCCGAATTTGTTGCGTTCAGGGTAACGGTGAACGTGCCGGCGGTCGGGTAGATATGGGTGGGGTTATGCATTGTGCTGAACGTCCCGTCCCCGAACGACCAGTTCCATGCGGTCGGCGTGTTGATTGAGTAATCCGTGAACGTGACTGAGAGGGGTGCGATACCGGAAACAGGGGATGCGATGAAGCCGGCGACCGGAGCTGACGATGACCCTCCCGTTACGGTGATATACCCGGAATTCCGGGTGCTGTTGAATCCCATGGAGTTGAATGCCTGGAGGGCTACGTTATAGATCCCGGCCGATATATAGGCATGCGTGGGGTTCTGCAACGATGAACCGGTGGGGTTGAACCGCCAGACGTCGTTCGTGTTTGTACCTCCTGCAGAACCGCCCATGAGGAGGATGCTGCCATCCCGCTCAACAACGCCGGAATGTCCCTCCCGTGCTGCCCACCCGGCACTTGCATTCACCGCCGTCCAGGTGGCCCCGTTGTCAGTCGAACGCCAGACATCGTTCATCCAGCCGGTGCCATCAGTTCCGCCCATGAGGACGACGCTTCCGTCCGGCATCGTAACCACGCTCTGGTAGTCTCGCGGCGACCATCCTGCACTGGAATTAACCTTATTCCACGTTGCACCCCCGTTAGTGGATCGCCAGACATCGTTCCTGGGAGATTCGTCGTTCCCGGCCATGAGGAGGATGCTGCCATCCGGCATCGCGACACTGCTGTGCCCGAGCCGCGTTGTCCAGCCGGAACTTGCCGTCACCAGCGACCATGTTGCACCGTTATCTGCAGACTGCCAGGTATCGTTCGTGAGGCCGCCGGTATAGCCGCCCATGAGCAGGATCCTGCCTCCGGGAATAATAACGCTGGCATGGCTCTCCCGCGGCAGCCAGCCTGCGCTCGCGGTCATGAGGGTCCATGTAGCGCCGTAATCGGTGGATCGCCACACGTCGTTCAGGTCGCCGCCGCCATATTTCCCTCCCATGAGGACAATGCTCCCGTCCGGCATCGCAACACTGCGATGGGCAGCCCGTGCCGGCCAAGGCGCAGTGGCGATCATCCGTGTCCAGGAGAGACCGTTATCCATGGATCGCCAGGTATCATTGTAATATACCGTGCCACCGTCCCACCCCCCCATGAGGACAATACTCCCGTCCGGCATCGTGACCGTGCTGGCGCTCCTCCGTGGGACCCATGCGGCATTATGGTTCACTTCCGTCCATGGCTGGCTGTACTTCTCATCGCCGAAGAACCAGGCCCAGCCGGTGGGAGTGTTCGATGAGGAGTCAAAGAAAAATACCGTGAGCGGGGCAGAACCTGATGTGGGCACTCCGGAAAAACCTGCGACAGGGGGAGGATTCGATACCGTGATATATGTCACTGCAGATGTGCCGGAACCTGAAGTATTGGTTGTGGTCAGGGTGACAGGATAGGTTCCCGCGAAGTAAAATTCATTGGTAAAGGGTGGCCAACGGTTGCCGGATAGTGCAGCAGATGACGACATATTCCTCCACCCCTGGCTTCCCAGCGACCAGTTCCAGGAAGTCGTATCAAATCCTTCGGAAGTGTCCGTTAACAGGACCGTGAGAGGCGCGAGACCGGAAGTTGTGTTTGTTGTAAAACTGGCAACAGGATGCGCCCCGGTACCCCAGTTCACGGTAATATACGCCGGCTTTGTCAGAGTACTGCTTCCCGATGCATTCGTAATGTTCAGGGTGACCGGGTACTTGCCCGGGACAAGGTACCGGTGAAGGGGATTCGAGACTACCAGATATGAGGTGGAATATGAATTACCATCCCCAAAATCCCAGTCCCATTGTGTCGGGCTTGAACAATCGGAGGTATCCGTGAACTGGACCTCGAGGGCAGCAGGGCCGGTCGTTACGTTGGCGGTGAAACCGGGAACAGGAGCAGCTTCAGCCGCCGGAAGGATCGCTAACGAAAGCAGGACTAAAAGAAAAAGAGAAGCCCATAATACCCTGCGCTGTACCCGCACCTGACATGCCACGATTAAAAAAACATCTCCATTCAAGCCAGATACATCACTACACCAAAATTTAGTCGCATGTATAAAAAGTGTTTTTATTTGAATCCCGGATATACGGGTCCGGGTAAGAATGACTGTTGAACTCTCTCTTTTTGTGCGAGAATCAATTCATAATTTTTATAATCTATTCCGGATGAGATCGATAATCGGTATGGCGACCTTTGATTGTAACTGGTGCGGGAAATGCTGCCAGAGTTTCGGGGAATTTATCCGGATCGAGCGGCAGGTGTCCGGGCGGGATTATTTCTGCCGGTACGGCATAACGGATGAACTCTTCCCGGTTCACGTGCAGCCGGAATTCGCAGATGAGATTGAAGAAGAATTCGAGGAATCCGATGGAGGAAAAATACCGTCAGATCACAAGGGCTGCACGTTCATGCGCAGGAGCAAGGAAGGCCATGGATTTGCCTGTGCCATCTACCCGACACGGCCCACGATCTGCCGGGAGTTCCTCTGTTACCGGATGCTGATCCATCATCCCGAAAGCGGGGAAGTCCGGGGAAAGATCATCGGTATCAACGAACTCCGGACCCACGACGAGCTCCTGCAGAAGATCTGGAACGAGAAGATAGCCCACCTTCCCCACCCGTTTGCATCGCAGCATGATGCTGTTATGCATTCCCATGGACCGGGCGCACAGGAAGCTCATGGTCACGAGTCGCATATCCATGCCCACGTGAAGGGGGTCGGGCATACTGATGACCATGAATGGGTGGCAAACGTCATAACCATCCTCGCATCCCACGGGTATAAGGGAGATCCGGTGGAATAACCCGTTTTCCGCTCATCCCTCACCGGGTTTTAACCCGGTGGATCCACAGAACCTGTTACAGATTCCCGTGATGTGGCGGGATCGCCTGCAACAACCGGCCCCTCCGGCAGGAAGAGGTGAAACGATCACAACCTACGAATCCCTCAAGAAGTCGGTCTTTCATGTAATGGAAGAGGAGGTGGACGGCAATACCCCCGCCCGGCTCTTCAATTACTTCATGATCTTCCTGATCGTTCTCAACGTTGCCATTGTTGTTCTGGAGACGGTCCCGTGGCTGTATGCCCAGTATTTCTGGTTTTTCACTACCATCGATGTCATCTCGTTTGCAGCCTTTACCGTGGAATACATTCTCCGGCTCTGGGTCTGCACGACAAGCCCCTTATATAAAAATCCCGTAACCGGGCGGATACGGTATGCCACGACACCGTTTGCCCTCATCGATCTGCTGGCCATCGCTCCCTTCTACCTGCCGTTCATCTTCCCCATTGACCTCCGGTTCCTCCGGATCATCCGTCTCTTCCGGATTATCCGTGTCCTGAAACTGGGCCGCTACTCGGAGGCTGTCAGGACGTTCGGGCGGGTCATCAATAAGAAAAAAGAGCAGCTCGTCATCACGCTCTCGATCCTGCTCATTGCCATTCTCGTTGCCAGCACCCTGATGTACTATGCTGAACACGATGCCCAGCCGGTACTCTTTGCCAGTATCCCGCATGCAATGTGGTGGGCGCTTGTCACGCTTGCCACCGTGGGGTATGGCGACATGTACCCGGTCACCGCACTGGGCAGGGTGATAGGGGGGATCGTTCTGATCGTGGGTGTTGCCATTTTTGCCCTGCCGACTGCCGTGCTCGCGGCCGGCTTTTTCGAGGAGACCGAGAAGGAGCTCCGGGAGGAAGAGAGCTACCGGCAGGAGAATGTTGTCTGCCCAACCTGCGGGCACCATTTTACCGCGGGCGAATCCAAAAGCCACGATACTGCACATACGAAGACGGAGGTTTTTGAGCCTCCCGAAAATAAAGAATAAAATCGTAACCGGTAATAATGGACGGCCTGAATGGATGGACTGATACGGTCCCTGCACTTCTCCGCTCTTTTTTAGTCGGACGCTTCAACCCTGCCGGGTTCTGCCGGCGGATCCACCGGCGCAGGACGTGCGTGTTTCTTCCGGTAAGGCCAGGACAGCCGGCACCGGTGAGCACCGTTATGACGGGAACTTCGGATGCCTGAGTTACGTGTCGTCATGTTCTCTTGTAAGAACCGTTCATTCTGCGGTGAATGCCATGAATCCGGAACCGGTGTGGTTGCGGATCAGCGCCACCATCTTAAGGGCCTCGTTGCTTTTCTCCGCGTCAATGATCGGGGTACATGAACAGGATTTCTCTCTCTGTTCGCAGGCGATCCTGGTAGTATATACATCACTTTCAACCGGAAGCCGGAAACGGGTGCAATCCGGAATAATTTTCTCTGCCATCATAGTAACTGATGCCACTAATCCGGGGACTATAATAAAATGAGGTAATATGTCCCCTGCAATATTTGCACGTGACCGCCAATATGTGAACTCAGGAGTAATAGTAATCCGGCGGCCCGGAAACTGGCATCGCCTGCTAACGAAAAAAGGGTATTCAATAATGATTGCCGGCCTTACAATCCCTGCTGCAGCTGGCGCAACCGGTTTAGTCGTACTTTTGGAACAGCGCCGGGTTCTGCCGTGCCCACCACCAGCGCCTTCCGATGAAGAATCCCGCAATCGCGAGGATTATGATCACGATACCCGCGATGATGTACAGCACGGGTATGCCGGTTCCGGGTTCTGCCGCAGGTACCGGGACCGGTGTGGGTGTCGGGGAAGTCTGCCGGACCATGGTACTGGTGGGAGTACTCTTCGTGGTTGTGGTCATGGTTGCAGCTGCCGTATTGATTACGGCCGGGGATGGTGCCGGAACTGTCGTGATGTTTACAACCGATATGGCCGTCACATTCTTCCGGACCGATACTGCGAAGTTCGAGAAGCCCGGTGTTGTTGACCGGAAATAGTAAATATCGTTTGAAAGATGATCGAAGACTGTCGGGATCTCCGCCCAGACCAGGTCATGCTGCCGCATCATGACGATATCCTGGGGCCCGGCATTATGCTCCCTCATCCATGATCCCTTCACGCTGAACTGGATCGTTGCATCTGACATGACATTCGGGTTGATCCAGGTGATCTGGATGCTCTCGTACACCGCCGGCCGGTCCGGGACGGTGAATCCGGCTGTCGGGCTCGTCCGGGTAACCAGGCACTGGGACTGGCCGATTGTCTGGTCTGGCGTAAACGCTATGCTCTCGATCGAGACCGGATAATCTACGGCCGGTTCCCCGAACGAATACGTCACCGTCTGGCCTGCCGGTGCCCCGTTCGCTATCGATACGCCGCTCCCTGAAGAGGTTGACTGGCGCTGGACATTCCCGACATCGCCACTGCCGGATGAGGTCGGGGTCGGGTTGGGTGTGGGGGTCGGCGTGGGTGTCGGGGCCGATGAATTGGTGATGGTGAACCCGTTCGGGAGGGTGGCCGCCTGGTTGTCCGGGTTTACTACGTTGATGCTCCACGTTCCGGACATCTTGTCCGACAGGTCAAACGTGCAGGTGATCTTGCCTGATGAGACCACGGTGACTCCGGTTGCCATGATATTACTATAACCCAGCCGGGTAAGTTTCACGGTCGGTGTCCCGTAAAACCCGGAGCCTGCCAGGTTCGTAATGCTGACGGACGTCGAGTTCTTTCCTGATGATGGCGTGATGGAGGTGACCGTGGGAGCCGGAGTAGTATTGGTGATAGTGAACCCGTTTAAGAGGGCGGCCTGCTGGCCGTCCGGGTTCGTCACGTTGACGTTCCAGGTTCCGGGATCTGTGTTGGCGAGATTGAAAGAACACGTAAGCTGGCTTGCGGAAACCTGGCTCACACTGGTTGCCGTGATATTGCTGTACCCTGCACGGGTAAGGTTAACGGCCGGTACACCGTAAAATCCTGTCCCCGCCAGGTTCGTGATGCTGATGGATGTGGTGTTCTGCCCGGAGGATGGCGTAATGCCGGTTACGGTCGGTGCTGCCTGGCTTACATTCACCCACAGGGTCTGCGACGAAATACTGCTTCCGGTAGGATTTGTGGCGGTGAGATTGACCGTCCAGTTCCCGATCCAGAAACTGTCCCGGGCATTCTGCGACGTGTTGAATGCCGTCCATGATGTGGAGGTGAGGTTGTTCCGTGCCCATGCCCATGTCGTCGGAGCATTCGCGGAAGTGTCGGTGAACTGCATCGTAAAGGGACTGAAACCTGCCCATCCCTGAGTGGTGCTGTTCGTGACAACAGAAACATTGGCGCTGGTAAATGATGCAACCGGTGCCAGCGGACTTACATTCACCCACAAGGTCTGCGACGAAATACTGCTTCCGGTAGGATTTGTGGCGGTGAGATTGACACTCCAGTTCCCGATCCAGAAAGTATCCTGCGCGTTCTGTGATGTGTTGAATACCCTCCATGTGGTATCGGTCAGGTTGTTCCGTGCCCATGCCCATGTCGTCGGAGTATTCGTGGAAGTGTCGGTGAACTGCATCGTAAAGGGACTGAAACCTGCCCATCCCTGAGTGGTGCTGTTCGCAACAACTGATACATTGGCACTCGTAAACGATGCTACCGGCAGAAATGTTTCCGTTATATTGAAGACATATGCTTTCCCGGCCTCGGAATTGACGTTATATGCGCCGATGCTGGTGGTATTCTTGAAGATTGAGACGGATGCCCCGAACCAGTCACCTGAAACCGCATCCGATGCATTGAAATTTACGATCTCGCTCCAGGTTCCCCCGCTGTTTTTGAAAATATACGCTTTCCCATAACCGGTACCCGAATACATCCGTCGTGCCCCGACAATGGCGGTGTCATTCCAGATCGAAGCGGAATACCCAAACTCGGAATATGAAGCATCGTCGGATGCGATGAGGGGGGAACCTACCTGGCTCCAGGTTCCCCCGCTGTTCTTGAAGATGTAGGCTTTCCCGGCTCTGTTATTGGCATAATATGCACCGATAATGGCAGTGTAATTGGAGATCGAAACGGACCATCCGAAATCTGAACTCGACTCAACATCCGATGCTTCGAGCGGTGAACCTACCTGGCTCCAGGTCCCCCCGCTGTTCTTGAAGATGTATGCTTTCCCGGCAGAACTGTTGGCATCGTGAGCCCCGACAATAGCAGTGTCATTCCAGATCGAGGCGGAGTATCCGAAATGGTCGGACGAAGCGGCATCAGAGGCAACAAGGGGTAACCCCACCTGGCTCCAGGTTCCCCCGCTGTTCTTGAAGATGTATGCCTGCCCGGACTGACCCGGAGTTCCGGCCTGATATGACCCGATGATAGCGGTGTCATTATAGATTGATACGGCAGATCCGAAATGGCCCCCGTCAAAAGCATCCGATGCTGTAAGAGGGGGACAGACTTCAGACCAGGTACCGCCATTGTTTTTGAAAACATATACTTCCCCCCGGTTGGATAGTTCCCCATGTCTGGCCTGGTATGCCCCGACCATGGCGGTGTCATTCCAGATAGATACAGACCACCCGAAATAAGAATCCGGATATGCATCCGATGCATTGAGCGGTGAACCTACCTGGCTCCAGGTTCCCCCGCTGTTTTTATAGATATACGCTTTCCCGGCTTTGGAAAGGCCCCCGTAATCGGCCTCATTTGCCCCGACCATGGCAGTGTCATTCCAGATCGAAACGGACCACCCGTATTTGGTGTGTGAAGCAGCATCCGATGCAGTAAGGGCTGCCATCTGGGTGGCTATATACGGGTCGATCGTCACCGGGTAAACTGCATTATGGTCATCAATCTCCCACGTAAGCGAGTTTCCGGAGAGTTTCAGGAATGCCGGCAGTACTCGGCCGGTTGCATCCTCTGCACGAAGTCCCCCGTACTGCATGACCGGCCCGGTATTATCAAAGAACAGAACAGACTGGTCTCCTTTGGCGATCGGATGAAGACTGCCAAAAAGTGCATATGAGACCACGAGCGGACCCTCTCCTTCAGGTCTGTCCGGAATGGTCATCCCCTGCTCGATCCCGTGGCTGCCGGAGATATACCACTCCGTTGCTGTGCCGCGACCGATAGTAAGCTGGTCCCGGTCTGCCCGGATCGTACCGATACTGGCGGAGGAAAGAGCCCCGTTACGGCCGATTCCGTTACACTGCATGCCAAATGAGCCGGCGGGAGCGGAGAAGATGACACTGCCGTCACCGGCAACGGTGATTCCGGTCCTGCCGTTCGATTGGAATGCCGACCAGGTTCCGGACATCCGGTCCAGTTGGAATGCGGGAAATGTGCTGCCGGCAGATGAACCGGCAAGAAGGGCTGGAACAGCATCCCGGTCCGGCAGGTATACGGTCACGCCGGAGACCGGGACAATGCACAGGATAAGGAGGAATAATAACACCGAAATGATGAGGCAGGAAGGTAACGAACGACAGCTCATGGATCGAACACCCGGGTCTTGTGAGTAGAGAAAAATACCGCACAAGGCCGTCGAGATAGGAGCGCAGTAATTCCTTTCAGTTTTCTTTCAGCAAGATAGGTTATAAATACCGCGTTTTTTATTCAGGTGTCCCAGGGGTTTTTCTCCCAAAAGACTGCGGGTCCGGATTCCAGGGAGAGAGTACGATTTTCTGCCGGGCTGAATGCAGATTACCCGGACAAAAGCCTTTGCAAAATGCTCAGGAACAGAACAGACCAAAAAAGAGTATTATTCGATGATTATCGCCAGCCTGGACGGCAGGGCATGGGATGATCATGGGCATATTTTTCCGAGCAGGACTACGGCACCAAGTGCAGAGAGGCCGGCAATCGCTTCGAATCCCGGTGTCTTCCGTGTCCCTGATGCGGCCGAGGCCGTTGCAGCGGCCGGGACCGGAGATGTTGCAGGGAAAGATACTGCCGGACGGGTATCCCCTTCATGGGAACTGCCCTGGGCCGGTGCGGCAGTTTTTATTGCAGTGGTTGTTGTGGCTTGAGAGAGAACATACTGGAACGAGGTTGATGGTCCGAGTGAGCCTCCCTCCCCGTAGGCATTCGTGATAGAGACCGGGAATGGTCCAAGAGAAGATGGTGGCGTGATGATACTGAGCTGGCTGTCGTTGATTATGTTAAAGCCGGTAACGGGTTTTCCCCCTATGAGGACGGTCCTGGTTCCGTTAAACCCGGACCCGGTGAGGGTGACTGCCGTCCCCCCGTCCATGGAGCCGGAGGAGGGCGAGATGCCGGTCAGTTTCGGGACCGGAACTTCATAATGGAACATGGTGGCTGCTCCTGAAGATCTTCCGGTGCCGGCAGGATTGCTGACGGATATGCCAACTATCCCTTCAGAAGAGGGCGGCGTGAGGATGGTGAGCTGCCAGTTATCGATAACATTCAGGCCTGTCCCGTATTTCTCCCCGAACTGGACGTTCTCTGTGCCGGCAAACCCGGATCCTGTCAGGGTAACAACAGTACCCCCGGCAATGGAACCTGATGAGGGGGAGATACCGGTCAGCTCCGGGAGTGGGTAATCATAAGTATACATGATAACGGGATCCAGGGATCCCGCGAACCCCCGGGCATTCCGGATTGAGACCGGGACGGATCCGGGAAAAAAAGAGAACGGGGCAGATACGGTGAGATGGCTGTCATCGACAATGTCCAGAACTGCCCCAGGTTGCTTTCCGAACAGGACTTCTTTTGTACCGGTAAACCCGGATCCCGTGATCCTGACTGTTCCTCCGCTGGCTGGGCCCGATGAGGGCGAGATACCGGACAGTCTCGGGAGAGGAAATTTTTCATATGAATACTGGAACATGGTGAATGGTTCCATGAAGCCAGGAACCCCCTCAGCGGTGATGATCGAGATGAGAACTCTCTCTTCGGGATGTTGCGGTGTTATGACCGTGAGCTGGCTGTCATTGATAATGTTCAGGCCGTTCACCGATTTCCCCCCGAACAGGACATCCTTTGTACCGGTAAACCCGGATCCCGTTATGGTAACAACCGTACCTCCGGTGACCGGGCCCCCGGAGGGAGAGAGCACGGTTATTATCGGGACCGAAGCAGCAGATGCCAATCCGACTATTGCGGGAAGGATAACGATGAGGAGAACACCGGACACAATGCAAAACTCGATCAGGCAGTTTTGAGAACTTCTCATTCCTGTTCGCACACGGGCACCCGACAATGAACAACTCTCCCTGAATGAAATGTCCAGTTTAATGTTTAATTAATTATAATTATGCCGAAAAGAATCCGGATAGTTTTCTTCGATATGATAAAAAGTTCCCGTAATGCCCGGAAAGTCCAGGCAGGGTGGCGGGTTTCCCGGATTCAGTACTTCTCTAAATTTTCCTCCATGAACCTCGGATATTCAACAACTCTTACCAACCACCGATCAACCGAGACAACGAAGAACAGAACCAACCGAGACAAATATGAGTTTATTCCGGAGTCCTTCCCAAACGAGCAGCCGGAAGAGATCAAACCGGAATAAATCTTCGTCGATCGTTCTCGGCCCTCGTTGAACCTTTGAGAAGAACATCCATTGAATAGTCACCCGGATATTCTTGAGAAGGAACGAGATTATCGTCAAGAGGTACCGGAGCACAACGTTTCTGGAAGAAGTTTTAGCTTTCACAACATTCCGGATACGGTATGAAGATTCGATAGCGAACCGGTTCTTGTAGACCTGATAGACCCTTCGAGGGTTCCAGTTAATACCGTATACGATGTAACCGAGATTCACATTCCCGAATTTCTTATTCCGTCCCTGAAGGTACTGAACATCAATTGCGAGAGCAAGATCAAGAGGTCCGGAGGTCCCCCTCATCGTATAATGGGTATACCGGGCATGATTCCCCCGGAGAATCTTCTTGAGTTTCTGGCCGTGTTTTCTCACCGGAACAATGTGCGGGATGTTCTCCTCCTGGAGAAACGAGAACACCTCGTGTGAGTAAAACCCCCGATCAAGACAGAGTATCTCGATATTCACTTTTGCATCATTGATGATAGCCAGGAATTTCAGAATGTACTCGACCTTTGATACTCCTTTCTTTACCGGGAAAACTGCGAGGGTCAGTCGTTGGCCTTTTGTCGATATTTAGAGCGAAACGTACGAGTAAAATGTTGTCGTAGAATCCTTCATTTTACTTTTAACGACGTAATCTTTGTTCGCGTCAACAATCTCGCCGTAATAAGGATCGTTGGTGAAATCTATGGCAAAATGATACGATTTTCCGGGAATAAGTATCTGATCGTTTGAATAGGTGAGGATCTTTGATTCTAATTCCAGAATGGAGTCCAGATTCACCTTAGACAAATGGTATCTGACCGATGTTTCACACGGAACTTTTTCTACGGTTTGATTGATGGAATGTACTGAGAGTTTGTTTGCTGACATCCCGACAAGTGACTGGATGAGTGTCTTTTGTTTTAGTGTTTCGTTGATGGAAATGGTGATGTGCCGGTTGATTGCTTCAACTGCAATTTCGGAACAATCTTCTGCTCGGATCTCTTTCTTTATTCGGCGGGCAATTTGCCGTTTATTGACCATATTCGGCGCCAGCCGACTATTTAGATCTTACTGTTTCCTTTAGTTGTGGCTAAAAATTAGTGAAGTACTGGGATTACAGGATTAACCGGAAAAAGGAAAAAAAGAGAATTATTCGATAATAATCGACGGCTTGAACGGGAGGGCTGTGAGAGCCTTGACATGGCCGCTTCCTTCCGCCTCGACGATGTGGACCGGCACCCCGAACTCCTGTTCGAGGAACGGGCGGGCTGACTCGAAGATCGCCTTCTCGCTGATGGGCTCGCGGAGAAGGGGCTCGACCACGTGCGGGGGCAGGCGGTGGATGAGGGTGGTGCACTGCCTGGCGGCATCGGTTGCCTCCCTGCCGCGTTTCCTCATGTTCTCGTCTTTCATGATCTCCTTGACGACCGTGTTCCTGTCCTCCGATGCCGCGATCGTCCGGAAGACCTGGTGCTTCCATTCGGGAGCAAGGGCAATCGTGATCGCCTTGGGGGTAATCTGGATCAGTTTCCGGATCGAATCTACATCCTCGACGGTCCTTGCCAGGAGTTCCTCGGCAAGCTCGGCCTTTTCGTTGACGAGTTTTTTGTCTGCAACCGGCCAGGGGGCAAACGATGCGAGGCCTTCCCCGGCAAGTTCCTTCCAGAGGTGTTCGGCCGTGAAGGGGATGAACGGGGCAAGGAGCCGGGTCCAGATCGAGCAGAGGGTATGGAGTTCCCTGCTGCCGTCGCAGTCCTTCGGGAGGCGCCTGCGGTACCACTTGAGATCGGTCTCGATCCCGAAGTAGGCCTCCTGCAGCGCCTGCCGGGTCTGGAACCTGTCGAGGGCTTCCGTTGTCCGGGTGATATGGGCCTGGAGCCGGCTCGCGAGCCAGCGGTCGATGTCGTGCGGTTCGCCGCCGGCATCCTTTATCTCCATGACGGTGTTGTAGAACCGCTCGATCTGCTTCTTTGTCGAGAGGACGAGCTCGTTCCTCCAGTCAAAGTCCTGCCAGGGTTCGGCGCTGCCCATCAGGAACATGCGGACGGTATCGCCGCCGAACTCCCTGACTGCGTCCTCCAGGAGGAATACGTTTCCCTTGGAGGACGACATCTTGGCACCGTTCAGGAGGCCCATGCCGAAGACTACCATGCCTTTCGGGAGCAGTTCCTTGTGGCCCTCGAAGACCGTTGCATGGTGGAAGATCTGGAAGGTGAGGTGGTTTGATATGAGATCTTTTGCCGAGAAACGGAAGTCGTACGGGTACCAGTACAGGAACTCCTCCCGCATGGCGTCGAGTTTCTTCTTCTCGGGAAGGTCGGGTGACTTTTTGCCAAGGAAGATGTAATCGAAGACTTCGGGGGTGAGGAGTTTTGAGTCAATCTCCCGGATCTTATGGGCGATGGTGTAGTACGCCATGTACACGGTCGAGTCCGAGAGGGGCTCGATGAGCTGCTGCTTGTCCCACGGGAAGCGGGTGCCAAGGCCGACACGCCGTGTGCAGGCCCAGTCCTTGAGCCAGTCAACGGTCCGGTCGAATTCTACCCGAACTTCGGGGGGAACGAGCGCCATCTCCCTGAGCTGGTCCTTGACCTGCTGCTTCCACTCCGGGTCGCTGTACTTCAGGAACCACTGGTCATGGAGGATCTTGACCTTGACTTTGTTGCCGCAGCGGCAGACGACCGGGCGCATGTCGAACTCGTACATCACTTTCGAGTCGTACTTTTCGATCATCAGCTCGGCTACTTCGTCGCGGGCTACCCGGACTGGCTTGCCCCCGTACTTCTCGAAGAGTTTTCCTTTCGAGAACTCGGCGGAGTAGATCTCCTGCGTAAGGGCGTCCATCCGGCTGTCCATCTGGCTTTTTATGCCGGCCTTCTCAACGGCTTCTGCTGCCGGGATCTGCCCGTAGCCCTCGACCTTTATGAGAGGGATGGGCTTGATCTGCGTGTATTTCCCGGCCTGCTGGAGGTCGCGGAGAGCAATGTAGTCGAAGGGTGCGTGGGCGGGGACGCTCATGACGAGGCCGCTTGCCATGTCGGGGTCCACGAAATCTGCCGGGAGGATGGTGATCTCGCCGCAGAGCGGGTGGCTGACTTTCCTGTCAATGAGATCCGTTCCTTTGATCTCTTCCTTTATCTCGACCGTGTGATCCTGGAGGGCAAGCTTCTCGGCTGCTTCTTTTGAGATGATCCAGGGCTTGCCGTCGACAAGGGCCTTCACGTACGTGACCCCGGGGTTCGCCCAGAGGTTGGTGACGCCGTGGATGGTCTCGGGACGGAGTGTTGCGCACGGGATGAATGCGTCCCCGAACCGGAACATGACCATCGTGAACTTGATCACTTCAGCCTTGTCGCCTTCGAGGAGGTCGTGGTCGCCGACCGGGTTCTCGTCCACCGTGCAGTACCGCACCGGGTGGGCGCCCTTGATGACGTGGCCTGCATCGTAGAGGTGCTTCCACTGCCATTCGATGAACTTCGAGTACGTGGGGTCGACCGTGATGAACCGCCTGCGCCAGTCAATCGAGAGACCGCAGTCGGTCATGACCCGCTGGTACTCGGCAGCAAAGTGCTTGACGATGGTCAGCGGGTCGGTGAACTCTTCGAGCACATTCTGCGGCACGCGGTAGAGATCGCGGTAGAGCTTGATGGTCTTCTCGTCCTTCTTTGCGATCCGTTTCGAGATGCCGACCACGGGAGCGCCCGTGACGTGGAACGCCATGGGGAAGAGCACCTGCCTTCCCCGCATGCGCCAGAACCGTGCGATCACGTCCGGCACGATGTAGGTACGGCCGTGCCCTACGTGCATGGCCCCGCTCGGGTAGGGGAACGCGACATTCAGGTAATACTTTTCGAGTTTCGAGGGGTTGGACTCAAAAGCATGGGCCCACCGCTCATGTGCTTCTTCTTCGAATTGTGGGAGATTGAATTCGCTCAAAACCAGTTCACCTTCTCTTATCTCTTAAAAAACCGGTGTGCCGGGTTATACCGGCCTCAGCTTGATGACTTCGTTGTTCGTGTAGCGCCGGATCATTTCCTGGGCAATGCTCGAGTTCTTGGCCAGGTGGATCTCGCCCTGCTCGTTCACGGTGGCCGTGAAGAGGTACTCCTTGCCGGCAAAGACGTCGACGATCTTGCCGCTTTCTGAGGGGGCGAGGATCGCGAGCTGCTTCTTGTCGGTGTGAATCCTGATGCCGCCGCCGAGGTTGATATCTTCCTCGGCCTTGGCCGGCTGTGCCTGCTGCCGGTCGAACTCCGACCGGGGCTTGATGTCGATCCCGATGCCGAGCTTGTTCACAATGCCCGAGACGTTCTTGCCGCCCTTTCCTATGGCTGCGGGAACGTCCTTGTCATCGATGTAAACAACCGCTTTTGTATCGGAGACCATCTGGACGTCCACAAAGCCCTCGGTGTAACGCCCGATCTCGCGCTGGATCTCCTTCTCGGTGAGTCTCCAGCCGGGACGGTCGTCGCTCTCCTTCTTGACCGGCTCCGGGGCCGGTGCGGGTGTCCGGGTTGCCGGTGCCGCATTTACGGGAGTGCCTACCTGCTGGACCCGGGAGGCGGGAGCGGGTTTGGCTGCCGGTGCCGGGGCCTGCGGTGTCAGGATGGGCATCACGATGGTCTCGCCATCGTACCGGAAGACGTCGACTACCAGTTCGCCGGTCTCGTGGTCGGTGATGGTGGTGACGGGCCGGAGGTGCATCTCGTTTGCCATGCCCTCGGGAACCTTGATGGTGAAGCCCACGTCATAAATTTTCGTGATGACGCCCTGCTTGAGGAATATAATCGTGTTGACGATCTGCGGGAGGACGGAGAAGTCGACCCGGTCGGAAAAGCGCTGGACTGCGTCCTGGACGCCGTTCGCGTGGATAACCCCGACCATGCCGAGGCCTGCGAGGCGCATGTCGGCAAAGACACTGAAATCCTCGCTCTTCCTGAGCTCGTCGAAGATGACGAAGTCGGGCCGGACGAGCAGGAGGACATCGGCCGTGTTGGACATGCTCCCGTCGAGCATCGTGTACTGGGTGATCTGGTCCGGGACCTGGAGCTCGCGGGGAGCTTCCATGGTCTTGACAATAAACCCGCTGTCCGAGAGGTAGGTGGCAAGGCTCTGGGCGAGCGTGGTCTTGCCGGAGCCGGGCGAGCCGACGATGATCATGCCCCGTTTGTCGCTCGTGATCCTCTTCGTGATGATATCGGACTTGGTGTAGTCGGCAAGCGTCACGTCCACGATGGGGCGGACGGCGGTGATCTCCATGCCGTCGGAGAATGGCCGGCGTGCAATAGCGATCCGCATGGATCCGATCTGGACAATAGTGATGCCCCGCTTCTCGACTTCGATGAAGCCGTCGGGGTCGCGCTTGGCCCGCTCCAGGATCTCCTGGGCCATCATCCGGAGCTCGTACTCGCTTGTCGGGGCCTCGCGGATCTTCACGAGTTTCATGTCGTTGATGGTCCCTTTCCTGGCCCTCGGCGATATACGTTCCTTGAGGTACACGGCAATCGTGTGCTCGTCAAAGAACTGGTCGATGGCGAGCGGGACAAAATCGGTTACCTGGGCTTTCAGGTATATGACATCGAGCCCTTTTGCCCGTGCCACCTCGGCCTGCACGTTGTCGCTCGTGATGAACCGTGCAGAATTCTCTATCGCGATGCTTCGGATCATCGCGTCGATCTCCCCGCCGCTTGCGAGTTTTACCTGTTCAAGCGATGGGCGGATACCGGAGAATTTGAGTTCAATGGTTTTCTCTTCGGCCATTTTGCACAGCTGCTGCAGTTCGTTTAAGCCCGAGAACCCTATCTCGCGTCCGTTATTTGCCTGGGCTTCCAGTTCTGCAATAACTGCTTCCGGGACGATTATTGTTGCACCCTTGTATTCACCGGCTTTTATCATGGATGTAATGCGTCCGTCGATGAGGACGCTCGTATCTGGCACTAAAATCATATGATATCCTCTTGTATGGTCTTCTATGGTATGCTCTTGTATGCTATGCTATTTTCAACGGGAACAAAGCGGGCGCCCGCCGTTTCCGCGAACCGGTAAAGCGCCTTGCAAGCCGCCACGCCGGTTATCCTGATCAACGACCTCAGATCGTTGATAGGGTAGATATAATACGGACAGGTTTATAAGGGTGAGGGGAGTGGAGCGGGATTCGATTTGGAATTTGTAAAAGGATCTCATATGAAAACCGAAATGCCTTAAATCTAAACCTGAGAATTGTATATTTAGGGGCCAATATGGGTAAATTGAAAATATTTGCTGATGGTGACACTCCTAATGCTCAAGCCAATGCACGAGGTCATCTTTTTGAATCTTTGATGGCGGATGTATTAGCTCATTCCGGATATAAAATTGAAAATAAACCCCATGTCAATTATGCAGGAATGGAAATTGATATTGAAGGAAGAACTCTGATCAATGATGTCAAACTTTATGCTGAATGCAAATGTTATGACAAAGAAATAGATTCTCCAAAATTTCTTGCTTTTTTTGGAAAATACATGTCGATGTGGGTAGAAGATAATCATTGCCAAGGCCTTTTTATTGCAATCCCGGGTATAAACAGCCATGTTAGAGGATTTTACAATACTAAATGCAAAGAGAATAATAAATTCAACATCAGAGTTCTTGACGAAAATGATGTTTTAAAAACAATAATTGAAGCAAAATTAACTGTTTCTCATGATGTTATCACAAATTCTATAGATAAAATCACTTTTGAAATTGGTGATTGGAATATAATGTATACCGACATTGGCCTCTTTTGGGTTCAATATATCTTACGAAAAGGTGAAGGTACACCCTCATCGTTAGCACTCATTGATTCCAAAGGAAATTTGATTAATGATCCAAAAACAATTGAATATTTAAAAAAGATAAATTCTGAACTATCAAATTTTCAGATTTTTTCCACTCGGGAGAAAAAACCGGAATTTAGTCAAAGCACCCAAGTAATTCCTGATGAACAGATTGTAAAGGTGCAAGGAAGTTCCTCATGTTTTGAGTATCAGTTTCCAGCATCTCCAGATTTTCTTGTTGGAAGAAAAAAAGAAAAAACTGAAATTTTATCTTTTTTTAATCAAGTCATTAATAAAGAAGTCTCATCGAGAGGATTGTTATTCGAAGGAAATTCAGGGTGGGGGAAAAGCTCCTTAGCTCTCACAACGGTGGAATTACTGAAAAATTCCGGGAATTTTGGTATAACAATTGATTCTCGAACTGCATCGTCTTCACAATTTGTTTTGAAAGCTGTTGAATACAGTCTTAACTCGTTTGGTGACTTTTCCGGAATTGTAAAAAAAACAACCAATCCCTATAAAATTTCTGGATTTGATAGCGGTGTCTCTAAATTAATTACGATTGGACACGAATTGGAGAAACAAAAAAAAGTAATGGTAATTATTTTTGACCAATTCGAAAATGTTTTTTTTATCCCAGATGCTTTAAATCGCATTCGTGATTTATTCTTTCAAATTACTGACGCTCAGACGAATATAATTCTTGGTTTTTCTTGGAAAACAGATCTCGTCGGATCGATTAATGAATTTCCATATGAAATTCAAAATTACATCCGAAATTCCAGTAAACCCATTTTACTGCGTCCTTTTAATGATCAAGATACCAATGAGTTACTTACCCTATTAGAAGGCGAGTTAAAGCCTAAACGTAAATTGACTAAAGATTTAATTTTTTTCTTATCCGATTTCTCACAAGGTTTCCCTTGGCGATTGAAAAAATTATGCTCGCATGTGAAATCACAGATAGAAAATGGATCAACCCAAGAAGAAATTGCTACTCGTCTCTTAAATATTGAAGATCTTTTCCAAGACGATATTGAGAAACTTAATCCTCAAGAGTTGGATGCTTTACATCGGATAGCAAAAGTTGCTCCAATTAGTTTCCAAGAGTTAAGCAGTGATGATTTTGATCCTGCAATAGTCCGAAATCTTGTAGATTTACGCCTATTAGTTAAAATTGGGCCAAAATATGATATTTATATGGATAATTTCCGAGATTATCTTAATACTGGGCATTTGCTGTTTCAAGAAAATTATCTATTACGGATGACACCCGGTAGTATCATTAAAACAATTCAAATTTTAAGTCCGAATTCTGGAAAAATGTTGATTCCAGAATTTATGAAAAAAGCAAATCTCAAACAGTATTCCTACTACAATGTTGCCAGGGACATACGATTGCTTGGATTAGCTAAAATTGAAAATAACGAAATAATATTGAATGTAAAATTACCGGATGACGCAATAAATCTAAATCTCGCTTTAAAACCCCTAATCAAAGAAAAAATAAAATATAATCGTTTAGTTTCTCATATTGTCGATCAAATTGACCGAAAAGATCAATTAACCCTTCGCGATATATCCGATTCACTTAGAGAATTGTGTCCCTACATCGTGGCTAGTTCAAATACATGGGATAAATACAGTTCGATTTTACTCACATGGATCGATTTTGCAGACCTTGCAATATTTGATAAAAGAGAAAGAACGGTCCGTCCTATTTTAGTCGACAGGGAAATTAAACGACCGAATATAATCATCCCTCGAAGGAAGACTGGTTTTCGAACGCCCTCAATCCAAGTGTCTGCTATAGAAAAAGTGGCAATGAGATTGTTTGAAGCTGCAAATTCCAATGTACCCTTTAACACACAAGGGATTAAGGAAAGTACTCTAAAAAAAGCCCTATGTATGCTGGAAGATCTCGATTTCATTGAAAGAAAAACATCATCTATTGAGTTAAAACAAATTTTGATTGATTTTGTTAATAACGTTGATGCACGAAGTATTATTTTTTCCACACAAGCGAAAAATTTTAAATCGTACGAAATTATTGAAAAATTATTAGAAGAAAAGCCAGATATTTCTTATGACGATTTATGTTTAGAATTTGAAAGGATAATTAATATCCGGCTCTCAAAACAAACTGTCAAGTGGATTGTTAAGATTCTATTAAATTGGGCAAGATATGCAGGAATTACAAATAATAATTATTCGCGTGGGCGCATGTCGCATTTCGATAAAAATCAACAAACAATAATTTGATCCTTTTCTTTCTAGCCCCTCATTGTTTAATTTTGTTTCATTTCGTTATATTATCTTATTTTGTAATCGCCTTGACTTTCCTTCCCCCCGCAAACATGAGCAGCCCTTCCTGGAGCACATTCGCTCTCGCTACCCGTCCTTGTATCATTGCTACATATTACCTCATCGATTCCCGCCAGAGAATGGCGAATTGTTCCGGAAGAATTACCGTGATTTTTCGAATTATTGCCTCTGCCAAAAAGGGTAGTGAGGCAAAAGAGGTACAACCGGGCCTTATACGGGCTCCGTTGCCCCGGGGCACTCCGGAGGGGTCCCTGGCCCCCCCAATCCCTCAGCCTCTGCCACCCCCCTCACCCCCCCACCCCGTTTTCCCCAAAACCTGTCCCCTCCTCGTCGTAAATCCTGTTCATCACAGCCAGCCCGGCCCCATGCCGGAAGGGGGGTCACCCCCCTGGTCGATCTTTTTGTGGTGGGGGAGGTAGGGGGGTTGGTTGCCCTTTAGCCGGGCTGAGAGATAACCTGATAATCTTTCTTGATTAATGGAATGTATAGACAAATTCGGATGAGAGTCGATGGAAGTCGAAGATCAGATAATCAGGGAACTTCACCAGGTGCCACGCCAGCACTATCGCGAGATCCTTGATTTCATCCGGATGAAAAAGAAGAAAGGTGCCGTTCCGGATACCGCACTCGCCAGCGAATCTTCCTTAAAGAAGGACTGGCTGCGTCCCGAGGAAGACGAAGCATGGGCGAACCTGTGAAAGGCGACATCGTTGTCGTCCTCTTCCCTTTTTCTGATCTGAGTAATGCGAAGAAACGCCCGGCACTGGTTCTTGCAACACCTGACGGTGAAGATGTTATTCTCTGCCAGATTACGAGCCGGCTTGTATCAGACCGCTACGCAGTTCTCATTGGCGAAGATGATTTCTCCGCAGGGTCGCTCCGGCAGGAGAGCAATGTCAGACCGACCCGGATATTTACTGCAGATAAGAAAATTATTCAGTATATCGCAGGCCATCTGAAGGATGATGTGATGGAACGGATTGTCAATCGTCTGATTGATATCGTCCGGGCATGATTGGGAGACCGGAGATCCTGACATGGTTGATGCAAAAGTCATCGAAGCGGTAAATTTTTTCAAAAAAACTCTTGAGTCCACAGGAATCCATATCAGTGATCTGATCCTGTTCGGTTCTTCCAGTTCCGGGGCACTTCAACCAGGAAGTGATATCGACATTGCCGTGATATCCGATGATTTTTCCGGCATGGATATTTTTGCACGGGCACGCTCAACAAAAGATGCTGAGCTCAGCACGATCCGGAAATACCGGATAGCTCTTGACATCATCACGCTCACACCCAATGAATACCAGGATCAGAACTCTCTGTTTCTTAATAATATCCGGAAAGGAATTCCTGTTCACTCAGCTCAATCAGCATGAAGTTGCTTTTCTTGAGTATCTGAAGACCGGCTGTATGGCGGGATCGGTCAGGCGGCCCCCCCTTCATCGGGATCCATGTTGATGTTATCATTGATGAACAATAGTTCCATTCCCTAATGATTATAATAAGAACTGCACAAGTATGATCATGAGCTCTGGTGTCACGATTGATCAGGTCTACCAGGAGATCAAAAAAATCCGGGAGGATATGGTGAAGCGGGAAGATCTCGAAGCCCTCATTGATACTGTCGAGATCCTGAGCAACCCGACAGCCATGCAGGCAATCAAAAAGAGCGACCGCGACATCCGGCAGGGCCGTGTGAAAGCCATATCATCGGTTGATGATCTGCTCTCTCACCCCCAAATACGGGCGACACCCTAAAAATGTCAGAACGTTCCTGAAGATTTCTCCCGGGCACTCATGCTGAATCAAAGCCCGGTTACTATTTTTCAATCAAGGTCCGGTTGATCCATGAGCGGTTTTCAAACGCGATCGTGATCGCGATGAAACATTTTCAACCAAGGTTTGATGAAAAATTCTTGCTCTGTAGAAATCATTTTCTTGATAATGAAAAAGAGTCAAAATCGACCGAAAGATCTAAGGTACGGTGTCTCCTCATATTGTTATGTTCAGTAACGATAAGGAGACAATAAAGAAATCGTCAGGCCGGTTTATCCGTTTTATCAAACATGCATTTTCAATAGTACAATCTTCCAGGATTTCCCCGTATTCCTGCAAATATTCGAGGAGAGATTACACCCAGCATCAACTTCTGACGTTACTTCTCTTCAAAGAATACCGGAAAGAAGATTATCGTACAGTCATATGGAACCTCGAAGAGATGGATCGTATCCGAGCAGTACTCGGGCTTACAACTATCCCTCACTTCACAACGCTCCAAAAATTTCTCTGTCGTATCAAATCCTTGTACTTCGATCTTCTCTTCAAAAATACTCTGAAATTATTCTACTCAGAGGACGGTACAATCTCTATCACAGCCATCGATTCGTCCGGGTTCACCAGCGGATATTCCAGTCACTATTACTCCGTAAGAACCGGAAAAATCCGGAAACATTTCCTAAAAACTTCGATTGCTGTCGATACTGATCAGCAGGTAATTACTGGATTCACGATATCGAAAAGCCGGGTCCACGATTCTCAACATGCTTTCATTCTTCTCAAGAGATGCCACAAATCTCGGAGATCGGAGTGTTATCTCATGGACAGAGGATACGATTCTGAAAAAATGCACCGAATGATCCGGGAATCTCTGAATGCTGATTCGGTTATTCCTACCAGAATCTGGAAAAATACCGAACATGTCTGGGGAAAATATCGTAAAGAAATGACCGACAATTTTGATTCAACCCGTTACCGAAAACGGTTCCTGGTTGAAACCAAGTTCTCGGTTCTCAAACGAAGGTTCGGGGCTGACCTGAAATCTCGATTATTTCAGATTCAGAAGAAGGAAATCTCTTGCAAAATCATTCTCGCTAACCTTGACAGGTTCATACAATTTGTTTGGATTGAGGTTTTCTACAGAGCAAAAATTCTCAGTCAAAGTCTGCCGGAAAAATTTCAATCAAGGTTCGGTTGCGAAAAGTTAACTACATCTGTATCAGCCGGATCGGGCAGTCTGCGACGGAAGCGGGTTCACTGACAGCATTTTTCAACCAGGGTTCGCCTGGAATTTTTCAGTCAAAGTCTGGTTGAAAAAATAAAATCAGGGTTTGATGAAAAAATGAAAATCAAAGTCTGGTTGATCTGCGAGCGGTTTTCAAACGCGATCATGATCGCGATGAACATTTTCAAATCAGGGTTTGATTGAACATTGTCGTTCTAACGGAGGGTCCCCCACCCCGTTCGATCTGAGCTGGGAATGAGGGGAGGTCCACCGTTCCGCAATCCTCATGTATCTTCCCGGCAACCGTATCACATGGACACGCCGGATTCCTTCATGAAGCAGGAGGGATTCGGCCTTCTCCTCCTCTCCCTCTCGCTTGCGGCCTTCATGTCGAGCCTCGACAGCAATATCGTGAATATCGCGCTGCCGTCAATCTCCGAATCCTTCGATCTCACCACAACGACCGTGAGCTGGGTCACCACTTCGTACCTGCTTGTCATCACGGGCTGCCTCCTTGTCTTTGGCAGGATTGCGGATACGATGGGATACCGGAAGATCTTCCTGTCGGGTTTTCTTATCTTCACGCTCGGATCCTTCTGCTGCGCTATCCTGCCGGAGATCGCGTTCGGATTTGGCTCGCTCATCGCTTCCCGGATGTTCCAGGCCGTGGGCGGGGCAATGATGCTGTCGGTATCTCCTGCCATGGTCACCGCGTATTTCCCGGGCGACTGGAAGGCGAAAGCGATGAGCATCGTCGCGGCCTTTGCCGCCCTCGGCACGGCAATTGCATCCCCCCTTGGCGGCATCCTGAGCCAGTACCTCTCCTGGCACTGGATCTTCCTCGTCAACGTACCGATCGGGATCTTTGCCCTCCTCCTCGGGGCAAAGGTCATCCCCGCATCGCAGCCACCGGCTGCCTCCGGCACGTTCGACCGGGCCGGCGCCGGCCTTATCTTTGCCGGGCTCGCGTCGCTCGTCTTTGTGGTATCGGAAGGCCCGACCCTGGGCTGGACATCCCCCGTCATCCTCGCAATCGCGCTCCTTGCGGCAGTCACCCTGCTCTGGTTCGTCCGCCACGAACGGTGGATTGCTGACCCGATCCTCGATCTCAGTCTCTTCCGGAACCGGAACTTCTTTCTGGCAAACCTTCTCCTCCTCCTGGTTGGTTTCAGTTTCTCCGGCATCTGCTATCTCCTGCCGTTTTATCTCGAGTATGTTCATAATTATTCTCCCTCTTCCACCGGCCTTGTCATGACCGCGCTCTCGGTTCCCATGGTGCTCGCCGGCCTCGCGGCGGGTGCGACCTATAAACGGTTCGGGCCGCGCCGGCTCTCCATCCTTGCATGCATCCCTCTCATCCTCGGTTATGTCATGATGACCCGGCTCGCATTCCACACCTCGACCGGCTTTGTCGTAGCTGCCCTTGCCCTGATAGGCCTCGGGCTGGGACTGATCTTCACCCCGGCCACGACCATGATCATGATGATGGTTGGAAAAGCAAAAGCCGGGATGGTCTCGGGCCTTACGAACCTTGAGCGGAAAGTGCCCACACCTCTCGGGATCGCGACCTTCAATGCGATCTTCATCGCGGGGGCCATTTTTATTGCAAAAGACTATGATGTTACCAAGCGGTCGCCGTCCGGTCTCCGTCTGGAGACTCTCTCGGCAGGATTCGATCTTGCATTCATCATCTCGGTCGTATTCGGGATCGTGATCCTGATTATCGCCATCGCCATCAGAGAAGAGACCCACCCGGACTATGCGGAAGAGGCGAACATTTTGCATGGGGATTCTCACTGACCCGGAGGCCTTGTTCTCCTTCGGTGACCGATATGCCGGAAATACTTCCCGGCCCGGAACCACCTCAGTATCGAAAAAATGCGTGTCAGTTCCCGGTATTTCGCAGGGATTCTGTCAATTTTACTCCGGAGGATGCCCACCCGGTGACCATGTTCACAGGGGTCAGCCGGGGTGGCGAACGTCAGGGTTTTTCGGGCTATGGGGTGAGAATGGAAAGGAACCCTTTTTTCCGGAACAGCCTCCGGTAACGTCCTTTCGTATTGCATCCTCTCAAATCCCTGCCGGGCAGGAACTCCCGTTCGGACCCCTATCCTGCAGCCGGCCGTCGATAAACCCCCACCAAAACCCTTATGGATCCGGACATCGAGAAGAATATGATGACTGCCGAAGCCGCATCCCGGTTGCCAAAGGATCATCACGGGAAAAAATCCCCCGGCAAACCGGTGAACAAACCAGAAAAAAAGAGGGATCTGCTCTATGCGGTCTCCGAGCATTCGCTCTCCGGATTCCTGGATGATGAACCCGATCTCTATTCTATTGCAGACCTCAAAGTCAGGTACCGATGAAGGGAAAAATTGTCCTGGTCCATTTCCCGTTCACGGACCTGACTGCCGCAAAACTCCGTCCCGCTCTGGTTATCCATGAAACTCTCCAGGATGTTATTGTCGCATTTGTTTCATCCCGTGTCCCGACGCAGCTGACCGGCTCCGATCTTTCCATTTCGGAGGATTCTCCCGCATTTTCAGATACCGGGCTCAAGGTTTCATCGGTAATAAAATTCGATAAGATTGCAACTGTTTCCAAGGATCTTGTTGAAGGAGAGATTGGGGAAATTCCTGCAAATCTTGCGCAGGATTGTAATGCGATCATGAGTCATATATTCCATCTCTGAACCGTATCCTCCAATACTTCACTTCAAATGCAGTGGCCGGATCCGGTTGGTTGGAGTCATCCCCTCCCCGTTTTCCCCGGAACCCGGCCCATCCACATCATCACCCCCCAGTCTCCCTCCAAGGGGGGACGGCAGAATAGTTCCGGACCGTAAAGAGATAATTTGAATAGTAAAACTGTTTTGTTATAATAGATCCGATAAGGAAGGAAAATTCTGCATGAAAAAAAGGGTGTATATCGCGGGTCCGCTGTTTTCACAGGCCGAACTGGATTTTAATGAAAACGTGGAAAAATCTCTGAATGATCTGGGCTATGAAACCTTCCTTCCCCAGAGAGATGGTCACACATTATCCGATTTGATTTCCCGGGGAGAACCGGAAGATGATGCAATCAAAAAAATATTTGAGCTGGATGTCAGGGAAATCCAGAAATCCGATATTCTCCTCCTGATCCTTGACGGGAGAGTACCCGATGAAGGTGCCTGCGTTGAATTAGGCATCGCATATGCCAATAAAAAAGAGTGTATCGGCCTGAAAACCGATTCCCGGTGTCTGATGGAGAATCTCGATAACCCGCTTATCCTGGGAGCACTTGATGGAAAAATCGCCCGGAGCATTGACGATCTTCGTAATTTTCTTTAATGATTTTGGGAAATTGCCCACGCCTTCCCGGCAATACCCCGCACTCCCCGTCGAGGGGGGTCCGCTGCATACCCCCCGGGTGAATCCTGTCCTGGTTCCCTATGTGAAAAAACGGTGCGGAATCAGGTAACTTTCAGGTTTGTATGAGCGGATTTCGCATCCTTCCATTGTACCGCGATGATATACACCGGGGCAATCAGGTAAATGAACACGCTCCATGGGACCGATACCAGGGACAGGACAATTGCGATGAACGACAGTATGGGGAATATATAGGAATCTTCCTTCCCGATGGCCATCATTTTCTGGTCAGCACTCTTTTTAAGACACATTTTGTTTGCGATAACGGTGTTCCATTGCAGGACGGATAAGAGTCCCAGGCATAAGAGGTTGATCTCGAAGATGAGGGCGGCATGCGTGTTCAGGGGAAAATCGCCGACAAGGTTCGTGGAAAACGGGATCAGCCCGACAAAGAGCAGTGTCACCATATTGAGAAAGATGATCTTCTGGTTGACTCCCTGGAGATAGTGGGATCTCAGGTGATGTGCCCACCAGAAGTTTGCGAGAAGGACGAATGCGATGAGGTAATGGATAAAATCGGGAACAATATTCAGAATCACCGTATCAACGCTACTACCGGTAATAATCCCCCCGAGCCGGGGAATATCCAGGCCCGTTATCAGCAGCGTCATCGCGATCGCAAAGACCCCGTCGGTCAGCGTATCCATCCGGCTTTTATCAAAGATGGTAAGACTCCTGCATTCCTGCCAGTTTGTCATCATATCACTTCCATAAGAGGCTCCGGTAATGCCTTCTCCTCTTTTTTGGCTCCTCTGGTTGCGTATCGATAGATATACAATTTGTAAAGTATAGTATACATTTTCTGTAATAAATACTCGTTGGTCTCACGGGGACAGGCAGGACAGCCGGCACAAATTGACCTGAACCGGGTTGTTCTCCCGACACTTCGGTCTGTACCCTTTATTGCCCCGTGCCAGATCGCGGCCTGCCTCCGGCACTCCCCCGGCAAATCCAAACGTTTATCGCCCGCCAGTCAAATCATTACAAACTACATGGCGGGTGTTTGAATGAGTGCATTACGTTTGAGAACAATCCGGTTCATGCTGGCGGTCGGGTCCATTCTTCTTGTCCTTGCTGCCGTAGCCCCGGTGACCGGGTATGACAGCAGCTCGTGCAGCCCGGGGTACTACACCTACTCCACGAGCGACGGACAGTGCTGCCCCGAAGGCTACCCGTATTATTACGACGGCCACTGCCACCAGTGCCGTTACGGCAGCGTATACGACAGTCACTCCGGCACCTGTTGTCCGGAAGGCTACCCGTATTATTATGACGGCACGTGCCACCAGTGCCGTTACGGCAGCGTGTATGACAGTTATTCCGGCAGCTGTTGTCCCGGGGATACTCCCCAGTATTACGATGGCGCCTGCCATGCCTGCCGGTATGGATATAAACAATACTCAACGAGTAACGGCAATTGCTGTCCGGAAGGCTACCCGTATTACTATGACGGCACATGCCATGCGATGTCAGAGTCCGCGACCATCGGTACCGGGGTATCGATCCCCGAAGTGAACAACGTCCCGGCCGTATTCTCGACCGCCCCGACCCCCACGCCGGAACCTGCCCCGGTGGTTATTATCGTCAATGTCCCGGCCACACCAACGAAAACTCCCCTTCCCCCGGTATTGCCCGTTCTCGGGATTGGAATACTGTGCGTGATCTGGGCCGGTATCAGGAAGAAACGATGATCTCCGGCATCCGGCCGCAACACTTTTTTCACGTATTGCGGGTGTTACGGCAAGAAATATCACGGGCACCTGGCGATCCCCACTCAGGAAAAGTACTGACGTCCCCTCGTTTACTTCCAGC
This sequence comes from uncultured Methanoregula sp., assembly GCF_963678795.1. NCBI lineage: Archaea > Methanobacteriati > Methanobacteriota > Methanomicrobia > Methanomicrobiales > Methanoregulaceae > Methanoregula > uncultured Methanoregula sp. The sequence goes on from NZ_OY787453.1 coordinate 636,798, forward strand.
GAACGGCGGAATGCCAAAACCTGCTCTCGCGGGTTCTCCCGCCAGATGATTATGGTCCCAGCCAGCGAGAATCTCAAAAAACTGAACGATTTTCATGATCCATATTTGAATTATCAGTCATTTCCCTCTCCCGGGAAAACGTTATTATCATTCGCGATACTACAGTTTTTACCCCGGGTAAAAAAAGAAAACTAAATTTTAGATAATGTTATTGCTCCTTTGAAAAAGGAGATGGTCTTTGAGAGCGGATCGGCAAACCGCTGGTCAATGATGATGTAATATTTGCCGGTCTTCTTGATGGTGAACGTGATATCCTTCCGGGTAACCTTATCCTCTTTTACCAGCGGGGATATTCCCGTGTACGTGTACCCGTAATGAGCCTCCCGGTCACCTTTTTCAGGCTGCATCTCGTACACCGGCGTGATACCGTCAAACTGCACTTTTTCCTCGGAATTCAGTACAAGGACGTTGACCGGTTTCTCCGAATTAATGGATAACCGGAACGTGTCCCCGGGATTCTGGTATTCGAGCCCGTAGTCTTCCAGGGGATATACCTTGAAACCGTCACGGTAGGCATCGTACACCGCAAACGTATCGTCGATGATATACGGGGATTTTGGCAGGATATCCGCTGACAGGGGATGCACTACCTGGTCTACGCCGGCGTGGACATTGAAATTGTTATAGGTTCTCTGCCAGATACCCAGTTCCGAAACCTGTTCCACGATGTTCTGGGGATCAAAAATAATATAATACGAACCTTCACGCTCGATCTTCAGCACCAGGTTGCGGTGAAAGACCTCGTCTGATTTCAGTGCAGTCCAGATGCCGGGATAGCTCCACCCGTACATCTTCGTATTCGTGGTCTTGGACGTGGGCTGTTTCTCCCATTTTGGCGTAACGCCATTGAAATTGCCTTTCCCGTTTGCATCCGTGACAAGGATGTTGAGCGGTTTTGCCGAGTCCACCGAGATGATGAAGGTGTCACCGGGTTCCAGCAGATCGCGTCCCAGCTCCTTGAAAGAATAGATCTTTGCACTGTTCCTGTCTCCCGTTATCAGGGAGAACGACTCGTTGAGGAGCGTTTTCTGGTTTACCGGCGGAGCCGTTGTTACCAGACCCGGTGTGCCCGGGGCTGGTTGCGATGCTGCGGAACCGGTTGATGTATTGGCAGAGTCCGGGGTTGCATTGATCCGGGGCGTGACCGCTGCAACGGCTGCCGGTGTTGTCCCGGCCGACGGGCTGTTTTCCGGCGTGGTACAGCCCGCGATAAGAATGAATGTTATACAGACAAGAGAAATGAAAAAGAGAGCTATGCTTTTCTGCATATCTCACCGGTGGCGTTCCCTCGCATTAATCATTTCTTTTATTCTCTGTACCATCGCCCGCGATCTCCCGGGCAGACACGCAGACTATGTAAACTCATTACATACCGTGGCTGAGTTTTCCCGGACTTTCCGGTGCTCCGGAAGATGGTCCTGCGAATGACTATGGGTTTTTTGTTTTATTGAACAGGCGATCGGCCGGGCAACCGATCTTCCTCTGCATGCAGTACCTGCAGGCCAGTTTTCCTCTCACAAGAGCATTACCGAGGAAACCCAGGAGGAAGAGTGCGATGATAAGAATGAGTACGGTCCAGGAAAATGCCTGTACCAGGAGCAGTATCCCTGCAAGTACAGGGATCATGAACGCGAGAAAATCAGGGACAATATCTTTCCACGTGATCGTCATCCGGCTGAATTTCTCATTGTTTCCCTTCCTGAAAAAACAGGCACTCAACCGGCCTTTGCCAAAGGCACAGGTTTTGCCGTGATAGTAACAGTCCACGCAATGCCCGCGGATCAGCCGGAATTCCTGGATGAGAATAAAAATGATATAACAGATGACCCAGATGATGCCAAACCGGAAGAGGATAATGGCGCCGATTACGTAGATCAGGATCGATAACAGATTTGATCCGATTACAATCGCGGCCGGATAATTTTCATAGCAGCCCGGTTCCTGCATACCAGAGATGATGAATTATCACTATAATAAATACCGCATATTCTTTCTTCCCGGTATGCTGCAGTGGATCTCCCGGAATCATCTTCAGATCCCGGCAACACCGCGATAGTCCCGGGAAGACGCCCCCGGCAGACCGCATAATGCCCGGACCAGCCGTTGCTCCGCCCGTATAGTGTTCGGAGGGCCGGTCCAGGGAGACATTGGGTACTTGCACTATTCCGGGCCCGTATAGGGCTCCGTTGGGTAAAATGAGGATCCTGTTTCCGGTCTCCACACGAAATGGTGTCCGCGCCATCCAAAAACTCCCCAAATCGGGACAATTTTCCGAAAATACCTGATTATCATGGATTTCAAACCTGCAAAATAGCGGGCTTTGAATCGTGTCGGAATTTCCCCCAGAATTCTGGTGCTGGACAACCCGAACGGCTGCTGTAATGCGAATGCGGGCGGATTTTTACAGGGTGATTTTTAGCGGAACCCCGGATAGCATGGGGAGCCCGTTTTCTATGAGATCGCGCAACCGGAAGCGAATAAAAGCGCACTTTTCCGGGCTCAATTTATCCGTTTTTGCGGCAATCCGGGGAATTTAAGGGGGAATCCGAAAATAATCAGCTCCTTTTCTCGCAAATTCGGCACCGGAATGTATCCGGGAGGGGTAATCCGGGGCTGGGACGGCCCCGGATGGGTTCGGGCCGACTAACGCCTGCGCCCGAAGAACGGTTCGTCCCGGAACAGTGCCGGGTTCTGCTTGCGAATCCACCATTTCCTTACGATAAACCCGCCCGCCCCAAGGATGATGATCGCGGCGATGCCGAAGACGTAGAACGGGATTGCCATCCCGGATGGTTTCGGCGTATCGGTTACCGGTGGTGCAGCCTGTGTCCGTGCAACGGTCGATGCGACCGTGCCCTGAACCGATGCGGCAGCTGGTGTTGCGGATGCCTGAACTGCGGAAGTGGGTGCAGTTGTTGCAGCAACAATGGTCGCGTCTTTCACGAGCACGGTTGCGAAGTACGAGAAGCCGGTGGTGGTTGCCCGGTAGAGGTGGGCACCGTCTTTCATGCCGATGTACTCGGTGGGCAGTTTCTCCCACGTCTTGTCGTGGTACCGGAAGAGCTGGACATCGCGGTACGTCATCTTCTGGCTGTCCAGGTATGACGGGCTGACGGTGAACTCGATCTTTGCCTGGTTGACGTCGTCGCTTGTCGCGTGGTAGACATCAATCTTATGGAGCTCGTAGACCGGTGCGGAAGGTGACGGGATGTCGGCCGGCAGCGAGTCCGGCTTTTCGGTAAGGATGAACAGGTCCTTGCTGAATGACCCGATCGGCTGGAGCTCGACTTTGGTTATGTGGGTCGGCCCGTTGACCGTCTGGGTTGTCCACGGATTGGCGCTCGGGTCCACAGGAGCGAGCAGTGCGGTAGATTTCGACGTGGAAGAGACGGACTTGTAACTTCCCGAGTCCGAACCGCCGTCAACATAACTGACGGAGGAGGTGGTGCCTGAAGAGGTGACTGCCGAGACGGATGCGAGCGAGAAGACCGAGAGACCCTTGGGCGAGATGACGACGACCTGGTAGTCGTCGTTTGCATCGGGGCCGGTCACCGTGGGGATGAGGATCTGGGTTGTGCCGTCATCGGCCCTGCGGAGGACCGCAAGGCAGCTGACGCCGCCATGCTCGTCAACCCAGGACTTGCTGATGGTCATGGTCAGGGTGGCGGACTGGATAATCCCCCCGTCACCGGAATTCGCGAGGTTGGTCTTTACGATGTTTAAGGTGTAGGCGATATCGTCGATCTGCTTTCCTTCCGAGCTAGCAAAGAGGCTGAACGAAGTCTGGGCCGTTGTATCCGGATCCTTGGTGATGGTCTGGGTGATGGCTGCAGTAGTGCCCGGCATCTCGGTCATGTTGATCGCGATCTGGACCGTTGGCGAGCCTGCCGATTCGATCGGGGCGGTGACCGGTTCGGTCACGGCCCTGACCGCATTGACCGTGCCGTTGAGCGTTGCCCCGCCGGTTACCGGCGCATCCTTCATGGTGATCGCGAGGGACGACCAGCTGCTCGAGTTGCTGATGGTGACCACGTTACCGGAGGTCGTGACATTGGTGCCGGTATTGATGGTGACATTCTGGACGGTCCCGACCGTCACCGTCTGGACATCATGGATGACAAACGTGTTCTGCTCGACAACCGGTACCAGCACCGTGATATACCCGGCCTTCGAGACCGTGCTGCTGCCCGCACTGTTCGCTGCCGTCAGGTTGACCGTGTAGTTACCCGTGGTAAGGAACGAATGGACCGGGTGCTGGGCGTTCGAGGTGATCCCGTCGCCGAAGTCCCAGGACCAGCTCGTCGGCAGGTTCGACGATGTATCCATGAATTTCACCACGAGCGGCTTGTCGCCGTCAGTCCTGTTGGACCTGAAGGAAGCTACCGGTGTCAGCACCACCGGCGTCAGTGGTCCTGCATTTACCGTGATAAAGTTCGGTTTCACCGTGCTGGAACTGCCTGCTGCGTTGTATGCCTGCAGGGCTACCTGATACGTTCCCGGTATAGTATAGGTATGCGAAGGGTTCTGCGCAGATGAACCGGCCGGTGATAATCTCCACACGTCTTTCAACGCCATGGAGCTATCTCCCCCCATCAGCAGAATGCTGCCATCGCGTGTCGCCACGCTGTTATGATAGGCTCTGGCAGCCCAACTGCCACCGGCGTTCACCCGTACCCATGTTGCGCCCTTATCCGTTGACCGCCATGTATCGCCTTGTCTGGTACCGTCATGCCCTCCCATCAGTACCATACTGCCATCGGGCAGCGCCACGCAGGTTTGATCGGATCGTGCCGGCCATCCGGCATTTGCAGTCATCTGGGTCCAGGTAGCGCCATTATCTGATGATCTCCAGGTATCATTCTTCAGGCCGCTGGGACCATAACCGCTCATCAGGACGATACTGTTATCCGGCAGCACAACGCTGCTGTGCCCCTGTCTCTGTGACCAGGCTGCGCTCGCTGTCGCCTGTGTCCAGGTTGCACCGTTGTCCGTTGACCGCCATACGTCATTCCTGAAACTCCAGTCACTCGCATAACCGCCCATCAGCAGGATGCTGCCATCGGCCAATACAACGCTGCTGTGGAAGTACCGTGCCGGCCATCCTGCATTTGCAGTCATCTGAGTCCAGGTAGCGCCCTTGTCCGTTGACCTCCATGTATCATTCCTGAACTTCCCGTCACTCCCATAACCGCCCGTCAGCAGGATGCTGCCATCGGCCAATACAACGCTGCTGTGACGGGATCGTTTTGTCCACCCGGAACTCTCATTCATCAATACCCACGTAGCACCGTTGTCCGTTGACCTCCACGTGTCATTCCTGAAATTGTTGGCATTATCTTCCCCACCCATCAGCAGGATGCTCCTGTCAGGGAGTGCTACGCTGCTGAACATGGAACGTGCCGGCCATTCGGCGCCCGACGTCATCTGCACCCACGGGCCGGTGAAATTCTCGTCACCGAAATACCAGGTATATCCGGTTGGGCTGTTTATGGACAGGTCGGTGAATTTCACCGTGAGCGGCTTGTCGCCCAGTGTTTTATCGGCACTGAATGCAGCAACCGGTCTTAGTGCGGATGGCGCTGGCGTAGGTGTCGGTGTTACTGTTGGTGTTGGAGTTGGCGAGGGTGCTGCATTGACGGTGATGTAATTCGTGACCCGGTGGCTGCTACCGCCGGCTGCGTTCGTTACCGTCAGGTTGACCGCATAGGTCCCGACCGTCGTGTAGGTGTGCAGGACATCCTGGACATTCGATGTGCTTCCGTCGCCGAAGTCCCAGAGCCATTCGGTGGGCTCATTGGTGGAATCATCGTGGAACAAAACCGTCAGCGGGGCAGTGCCGGCTGTTGTATTGGCAGAGAATGCCGGGACCGGCGGGACCGCTCCTGCTGTTACCGTGATGTAATTCGTGATCTTCTGGCTGTTGCTGCCGGCGGAGTTCGCTGCCGTCAGGTTGACCGTGTAGGTCCCGATACTGGCGAACGTATGGACCGGGTTCTTCATGGTCGCGTTCATACTGCTTCCATCACCGAAGTCCCAGAGCCATGCCGTGGGGAAACCGGTTGATGTGTCCGTGAACCGTATGGTAAGCGGGGGCGCTCCCGAGACACTATCTGCAAAGAAAGATGCTGCTGGTATTACCGGGGTGTACGTGTGCAGGGGCGACCAGTCATGGTTCTGCCCGCCCAGAGTAAACTGTGCATCGCAGATGCCGTCAGTGTTGGCATCTGCGTTCGTCTGCGAGAAGCCTGTGTTCCAGGGATCCGCCCAGTAATTACCGGCGGTAACGGGACCCCCGATAATATTGGTCCTGCGCGTCGGGGTAACATTCCAGATGTTCACGGACGGCGATGCTGAATCTGACTGGTCCAGATAATTCCGTGCGTTATTGAAATAATTGTTGTAAATGACATTGTTGTTTGCATTCAGGTTAACATTGATCCCGGCCCAGCCGTTGTTACCCGTGATGGTGTTGTTTGTTATGACGTTATCGTGAGGGCCGTTGAACAGGAAAACTCCCCGGGCCTGGTTATCTGAAAGGGTACTGTCCGTGAGAATGTTGTTGTAAGCACCCTCGTCAAACTCAATGCCGTACTCAGTGTTGTGCGTTGCAGTTATGCGGGTGAACGTGTTGCCGTTATTTCCCTGGTCGGTTATCCCGTAATTATTCTTGTCAACGGTTATATTGTAAATGACATTGTTATTCGCCACGTACCACAGGTACATCCCGTGCCACCGGTTCGCAACTGCCATGCAGTTCACAAGGGTATTGTTATTGGCCGATGACAGGAAGACCATCCCGCTGCCCTGGTTCAGACTGGTGTTGACGTTTTTGAGGGTATTATAGGAAGAGCCGGTATCGAACCTGATTCCATCCCCGGCATTGTTCTGGACTTTGATATCTTCCAGCAGTGCGTTGTTTGCCTTCAGGAGAACCCCGGCATCATTTGAATTGGCTACAATGAAACCCGTGAGATTGACATGGTTCGCGGTTATGGTAACCGGAATTCCACTTCCGGTACCGTTTATCACCGGGCGGTTCGGACCACTGGCCGGGATGCCTGACAGGGATACAGGTTTGGCTATCACTACCTGCTCGTTATAGATCCCGCTTCTTACCGTGATCGTATCCCCGGCAGTTGCCGCGTTCACTGCTGCCTGGATGGTTGCATACTGGTCGGGAACGGTACACGCAGGACCGATCTCGCTTACGGAGATATAACCGGGTTGTGTTGCGGTGTTGCTCCCGTTACTATTCTGAACCGTCAGGGATACGGCATAGCTGCCTGTTGTTGCATAGGTGTGCACCGGGTTCTGAACAGAGGAGTTTGTTGTGTCACCGTCACCGAAATTCCAGAGCCACGCGGCCGGAGTACCCGTAGAAGTATCATTGAACTGGACGGTCATCGGGACCATCCCGGAAGTCCTGGATGCCGTGAAACTGGCAACCGGCGCTGATACCGGGTTGCAAACACTCATCACGGTACTTAAAATTTCCGGTTTCCCGAAACGGAAATCCAACCAGAACAATTCATCACTGAAGATCTGTGGCTCATACTGGGTGGCGGGATCCAGACATGCCGGTTCTTCTTTCAGGGACTGGAGATCGGTCTGGTAAATATCTTCATGTCCGTTTCGGGTATCGATCCAGGCAATGAACCTGCCGGAGAGTGTGACATCTCCTTTGTTCGACACGGTATGCGTAATCTGAGACTCAGTCCGGGTTGATATATTATAGATATAGATCTGGTTATCCCGAACATATGCCAGACGGTTGCCGTTCAGGGAATACGACCATCCGGTCCTGGTAACCGGCAGCAGGGTTTTGGTACCCGTTGTAAGGTTAAAGAGTTCGAACTGCTGCAATCCGTTACTGGGATTCTGGAGTGTCCAGACTACGCTATCACCGGAAATTTTCGGATAATCTGTGTATCCGTCGAAGTTGAGAAGATTCTCCTGTCCGGTTGTCAGATTATACAGGTATATTCCATTGGCAGAATTACTAACATTACGGTAGACCAGACGGTTCCTGTCTATTGATGGGCTGTAACCGGATTCAATCCGGAACTCAGTCTGACTATTAAGAGCATACCCGTAGATTGCCGGCTGACTATCGCGGTAATCCACCCAGACAATGAGATTCCGGGCAAGAATCGGGGTTGTTTTTCCGGAATCTGTGTGGGTTATCCTCGATTCGGTTCCCGTTGTCCTGTTGAGCAGGTAGATCTCCGGATAACCACTCCGTGTATCGGTCCAGACTACGCCGTCCCCGTACACCGCATATTCGGATTTCCCGGTCTGGGTTGATGTTACCCGTGTCTCACCGGGATCTGTGCCCGGCGGGAGAGAGGATCTAACCGTAACGTGTGCCTGGTCAACCATCTCATAAAATCCAGGAATCACATCTGACTTCCTGAACAGCATGAAAAAGAACGTATAATCTTTCGTAGAGGAAGACGTGGTAAATTCAATTGACCGTTTACCGGTATTGTTCGTTGTAATGATTGCCATTGTCCCATCTGTCGCTGTAATGGGGCCTGTTATGGAGGACCATTCCTTCAGGGAATTTCGGATCTCCTGCGATGCTGCGGGGCTGGTATTGACTTTATTCTGGTTCGGGACGATTGCCGGATAATTTTCTGTCAGCAGGAGGGTGTTTGCGACACTTGCGTTTTCAATGATCAGGTAATAATCGGCATTGGCCCGGCCTTCTTCGGTTATCTGGACGCTCTCTCCTTTAAGAAGCAGTGTGGTGTTCATCAGCAGTTGCTGGCGGGCGCTATCCACGCCTTCCTCGACCACCGTTATCAGGCCGGCCCTTGAGAGGTTTCCTTCTCCGGCGGCGTTGGTTGCTGAAAGGTTAACAGAGTAGGTTCCCGGAATGGCATAGGTATGGGCGGGATTCTGGAGAATACTGAAAGATCCGTCACCGAACGACCAGTTCCACGATATCGGCGAACCGGTCGACGTGTCATTGAACCGGACGGTCAGCGGAGCTTTTCCGCTCGTCGTATTGACCTGGAAATCCGCGACCGGGGCAATTGCTGCCGGCCCAATCGTAACGGTTGTTACCTGGTAGGTTTTTCCCCGGTAATCCGCGCCGCCGTTCCTGTAATTGTCCGTGATATTGTTGAGGAACAGACGGACGCCAATCGAATAGGTCCCGTCGGGATACAACCTGGCACCGTTCTCAGATGCCGAGGTATTCCAGAACTTTTCATTGGCATTACCCCAGTACCACGGCAGGTTGTTCACGAGGAATTTCTTCGTCAGGTCATAGGATTTGCTGTTCGCTTCGGAGGGGGAGATATTGTAGACTCCCGTGATATGGCTCCCGGAATGATCGGTAAGATTGATCCCCATATACCCGGCGGATGAGTTGACAAATGGTCGTGATGTGACGGGATACGCGTTGGTATCTATCCGGAAGATGAGCCGGTGACCTGCCGGAACGGTAGTCCCGCTCACATCTTTGTCCTGGTCGATATCCCAGACTGCGACACTGATGGTCGGGTCCACGACCGTGAATGCACCATCGGTACTCCTGCCAGCATACCATATGCCGGTAAATCCGGAGAAATCTGTCGGGTTGACGAAGAAGTTCGTGCTGTCGGCAACGGTAATGGTCTTCGAGGGGGTGCCGCCGACCTGCGCACCGGATGCATACCACGAGATGTAGCTACCGGATTCTACCGCACCGGTCACATTCAGACCGGATTCACCGATAAATACCGGGGCGCCTTTTGCGATGGTCTGGAAGGGGACAGATCCCGATCCGCTGCTGTTTACCCGGATGTACCCAACCTTCTCCGTGCTGTTGAAGCCATTGGCATTGTATGCCTGCAGTGCAACGGGATACGTGCCGACAACAGTGTAGGTGTGTGACGGGTTCTGTGCTGACGAGCCGGCCGGATTGAAGCGCCAGACATCATTCTTATAGCCGCTGTTGTCCCAACCACCCATCATAACAATGCTCCCATCTGGCATCACTACGCTACTATGACCGTATCTTGCTGTCCATCCGGAACTTACATTAACCGGTGTCCACGTTACACCGTTATCCGTAGACCGCCACGTATCATTCTTTGGCATATCACTTTGGTCTTGACCTCCCATCAGCACAATACTGCCATCCGGCATCGCTACACTGCTGTGCTGCCATCTCGCCGACCACCCGGCACCCGTAGTCATCTGGGTCCATGTTGCACCATTATCCGTGGATCGCCAGACATCATTCTTCACACCGTAACTGTCGTCTTGACCTCCCATCAGCACAATACTGCCATCCGGCATCGCTACACTGCTGTGCAGATATCTTCCAGACCACCCGGCACCCGTAGTCATCTGGATCCACGTTGCGCCGTTATCGGTCGAACGCCATACATCATTTCTATATCCCCAGCCGTCATGACCTCCCATCAGCACAATGCTGCCATCCGGCATCACGACACTGCTTTGACCAACACGTGCCAGCCACTCGGCATGATCCGTCATCTGCGTCCACGTCGCACCGTTATCCGTCGAACGCCATACGTCATTCATCTTCCAGCCGTTGCCATTCCACCCGCCCATCAGCACAATACTGCCATCCGGCATCACTACGCTGCTTTGACCGTATCTTGCAGTTGCTCCTGAACTTGGTATCAGCTGTACCCAGGTTGCACCATTGTTTTTCGACTGCCATACATCAAAGGTATTAACGCCATCGATGCTACTGTGTCCGCCAATCAGCACGATACTGCCATCTGGCATCACGACACTGCTCTGACCGGATCGTCCGGACCACCCGGCATTCGCAGTCTGCTGTGTCCACGGTGCCGTATAATTCTCGTCACCGAAGAACCACGTCCATCCCGTGGGGGTATTTGATGATCTGTCGGTAAACGAGACCGTCAATGGGGCTAAACCCGAGGTGATATCTGCCGAGAAGTCCGTTACTGGTTTTGGACCCCGGACAACAATGTAATCCGTCCGGGTTGTTGTATTGGCTCCGGCATTGCTGGCTACAATGAGGCGGACCGTGTATGTTCCCGGGGACGTATAAACGTTGGTGGCATTCCGTAGGAGGACATTGGTAGTGTTGAACCACATCCCGTTGCCGAATGACCAGTTCCATGATGTCGGAGAACCGGTTGATGTATCGTTGAACTTCACGGTCATCGGGGCAATCCCGATCGTTTGGGACGCCGTGAAGCCGGCGACCGGGGCAGGAACGGAAGATTCTGTTACAGAAATATACCCGGCCTTCCGCGTGCTGTTGAACCCCCCATCATTGAATGCCTGCAATGTGACAGGGTAGGTACCTGCAGTGGTGTAGGTATGCGTCGGATTCTGTGCGGAAGATCCGGCAGACTTGAACCGCCAGACGTCATTCAGATGGGCGTTAGTGGTATCCCCGCCGGTCAGTACGATGCTGCCATCACGTATCACGACACTGCTTGAACCGGATCTGCCGGTCCATCCGGCAGTTGACGTTAAACGTGTCCATGTGGAACCATTATCCGTCGACCTCCAGACATCATTATACAAAGTACTCCCGGCCCTCCCTCCCATGAGAACAATGCTGCTTTCGGGCATTACAACCGTATTATGACGCCAACGTCCCGCCCAGCCAGCACTTGCGTTTATTTGTGTCCAGCTTGCGCCGTTATCGGTAGACCGCCAGACATCGTTCCGGTAGCCGCTGCTGTCCTGCCCCCCCATGAGAACAATGCTGCCGTCAGGCATTGCCACGCTGCCGGGATCTTCCCGTGCGTTCCATGCTGCACTCGCTGTCCGTTGTGTCCAGGTGAGACCATTATTTGTCGACTGCCAGACATCATTTTTATAACCTCCAGCGGTATTTCCCCCCATGAGCACAAGGGTGCCATCAGGAAGTACGACGATGTTGTGACCCGCTCGTGCGGTCCAACCGGCATTCGCAGTTACCAGTGTCCAGGTCACACCATTATCTGTCGACCGCCACACATCGTTTCTGAAATTGCCATCCCATCCACCTGTCAGTATGATACTGTTGTCCGGCATCACCACACTGCTGTGACTGTGTCTTGCCGACCATCCGGGGCTTGCATTGACCTGCGTCCATGAGGTACCGTTATTGGTGGATCTCCACACATCATTTTTGCTGACAGTACCATCATAACCCCCCATAATGACGATGCTGCCATCGGCCATCGCCACGCTCTTGTGTTCGGATCTTTGCGCCCACCCGGCACTTGCGGTCTGCTGCGTCCATGCCTGTGTGTACGGTTCATCACCAAAGAACCATGCCCATCCGGTCGGAGTATTCGTTGATTTATCCGTAAACTGGACCGTTAATGGTGCAATATCATTTGTTACATCTGTTGAGAATGCGGCTACAGGTGCGGTTACCGCCGGTGCAATGGTAACGGTTGTTACCTGGTATGTTTTTCCCCGGTAATCTGCGCCATTGTTCTTGTAATTGTCCGAGATATTGTTGAGGAACAGCCTGGTGCCGACCGTGTAGGTACCGTCGGGATACAACCGTGCACCGCTCACCATGGCAGTAGTATTCCAGAACTTTTCGTTGGGATTCCCCCAGTACCACGGCTCATTGTTCACAAGGAACCGCTTGGAAATGTCATAGGATTTGCTGTTCGGCTCGGAGGGGGACCGGTTGTAGACTCCCAGGATATGGGTCCCCTTCTCATCAGTAAGATTGATCCCGACATATCCATCGGACTGGTTCACAAAGAGCCGGCTTGCAGCCGGGTACGCATTCGTGTCTATCTTGAAGATGAGCCGGTGCCCGGCCGGAACGGTAGTCCCGCTCACGTCCTTGTTCTGGTCGATATCCCAGACCGCGATATTGATAGCGGGATCGACTACCGTGAAGGCAACCTCGTTCTGGCTTAATAGATCCTTACCGGTATACCATGTCCCGGTATATCCGTCGAAATCTGTCGGGTTGACCGTGAAATTGGCATTGTCGGAAATATAGATGGTTTTCGATGGTGAAGTTTCTCCAACCGTTGCCCCTGAGGCATACCACGAAATGTAGTGACCGGATTCTACTACTCCGGTGACGTTCAGCCCGGACTCGCCGATGAAGACCTGATCGCCTTTTACTATGGTCTGGAACGGGACGGCAGGAGTTGCAGGCGCGCTGACCGTGATGTAATTCGATTTCAGGGTCGAATTGCTGCCCGCTGCATTAGCTACCGTGAGGTTGATGGTGTATTTTCCTGCGGTCTTGAAGGTGTGGACCGGGTTTCTGGTCGTTGCATTCGTAGTATCGCCATCGCCGAAGTCCCAGATCCCTTCGGTCGGGGAATTGGTCGAGGAGTCCGTGAACTGGACGGTCAGAGGTGCGGTTCCTGATGTTTTATCGGCGCTGAACCCTGCGACCGGCTCACTCGCTTGCGGTGTTGTAGCAATGGTAACGGTTGTCACCTGGTATGTTTTACCCCGGTAATCCGCGCCATCGTTCTTGTAATTGTCCGAGATATTGTTGAGGAACAGCCTGGTGCCGACCGTATAGGTTCCGTCAGGATATAACCGTGCACCGCTCTCCATAGCGGTAGTATTCCAGAACTTCTCGTTGACATTCCCCCAGTACCACGGTTCACTGTTTACAAGGAATTTCTTTGTCAGGTCATAGGACTTGCTGTTCGCCTCGGGCGGGGAGAGGTTGTAAACCCCCGAGATCGGGTTTCCCTTGTCGTCGGTAAGATTGATCCCAACGTATCCATTGGACTGGCTGACAAAGAGCCGGCCTGCAGCCGGGTACGCATTCGTGTCGACCCGGAAGATGAGCCGGTGCCCGGCCGGAACGGTAGTCCCACTCACGTCCTTGTTTTGGTCGATATCCCAGACTGCGATGTTGATGGCGGGATCGACTACCGTGAAGGCAACGTCAGTTCCGGTGCCGTCATACCATGTGCCGGTATATCCGGAGAAATCCGAAGGGGAAGTTGTGAAACTGGCGCGATTGGAAACCGGGATGATTTTTGATGGCGCATCTGTCCCGGCCTGTGCACCGGATGCATACCACAAGATCGAATTACCGGCTCCCACCGCCCCGGTGATGTTCAGCCCGGATTCCCCGATGAAGACCTGGTCACCTTTCGCTATGGTCTGGAATGGTGCCGCAGACACTCCGGAAATCAGAAGAAATGAAAAAATGATTAAAATCCCGCATAATAATTTTCCCTGAATATTAAACACACCCGTTAAAATTATTTAATTTCAAAATGAACCGTATATAATAATAAATATAGTTATTTTAATCTCAGAATATTTTGTAAATACAGACACGTACAATAAAAACAGTTTATTCATTTTCTGACGGTTGTATTCATCCTTCAGATAAGTCTCATTTTTTACGGATACCTTGAAAAGATACTCAGGAAAACTCCGCCATCTCCATATGCCCGGCCCAGCGTACAGCCTGAGGATATATCCTACGGACTTGGAATATGTGGGGTCATCTTCTGATCTGCCCCGCTCTCACCCGGCACCCTTCTCCGGCTGAACCTGCTCCCCCTGCCCGCCGGTTGCCTCCTTCTCTTCCTCACGCTGTATCTCCTGTTCCGCCTGTCCCCGGAAAAAGATATGTTCGATAACAAGGGCGGAGAAGATCCCCACGATAAATGAATTGGCAAGGACCGGTTCGATCCTGTTACCCATCAGGGTCTTCGTGGTGACCGGGAGGAATGCGATGAGCGTGGCAAAGATGAGGGCAACGCCGATAACAAGCCCGGAATTATACCCGATGCCCCCGCTCCGTTTCTTTGCAAGGCTGAGCGTTGCGGCAAACATTCCCCCGAGCAGGTAGATGAAGAGACACGCGATAACAACCGTGGGAATCGCCATCAGGGTCGAGACAATGACCGGGGAAAACCCGATGATCAGGAAGAGGATGCCGGCGCACGCGAGCGGGTACCGGGATCCCTGCCGGCTCGCGAGGACAACGTTCATCGAGAAGTTGGAGTTGGCACAGCCGATGGTCCCGGCAAGGCCGGCAGCAACGCTGGAGAGCCCCGTCACCGCCATCCCGGCCCGGAACCGGCGGTCCATACCCTCCGGTCTGAGCGTGAGTTCCATGGATTCGACCGCGGAAAAGTCGATGACAAGGACCGTAAAAAAACAGAAGAGGAATGCAACGAGAAGCGGGAGACTGAACTCGAATCCCGTGGGAACAATGCCGGAAAAGAGCCCGAACGGGGCGCTGCTGATGGCCGGGACCTGGAATGGGAATACCAGCACGTACAGGACCACGCCGAGGATCATGGCAAACGGCAGCAGGAGCTGTTTTGCCATTCCCCTGAGAAACCCGGAAAGACCGATGATGAAGAGTGTGAAGAGGATGGCAAAGACCAGGTAATCGGTCGGGTTCGCAACCGGGGAGGAGGGGATGATCAGGCCGAGGATCATGGGTGTGACCGCAAAGCATCCCATCAGGAGCACGGTGACGATGATGTTGAACGTGAAGAGTTTTTTTAAGAGATGGTGAGCCTTGACAACTGCAAGACCGCAGATGGCAAGACCGCAGAGGATCATCGCGGTGAAGATCGCGTTCGTGGTATAGGCAAGCCCGGCACCAACACCGATGATGATGATGGCCGTGGGACCCACGCCGATTGGCAGGCGGTGCCCGATGAACACCTGGAGGATCTGGAAGATGCCGCTTACGACAAAGACCGCCTGGATCACCTGCATCTGGAGTGCCGGTTCGGTATACAGCATGGGTGCAACCATCATGCCGTATATCAGGGCCGAAGGCATGAGGATGATGAACCACTGGAGCGTTGCTACAATCAGGGTTTTTGCCGGAGGGATCTCATCTATCTGCGAGAGAAGTTTCATGGTGCCTCGTTCAGTGTTGCTGCCGGTCCAGGGGTGTCCGCTTTTTCCAGGGAGAAGGATATCCGCTCTTTTCCAGGTAAGCGCTCTCTCCAGGGGGAAGCGGAATGATTGGGAACCGGAACCCGGACGGGACATCTCCGAAGGATCGGTTCACGATAACGGACAGGACCTTCATGTTTCACCACTACAGAACCTCATCATTCACCAGTGAAATCTGTTATTATAAAATAACCCCTGTTTTTCTGTCCCCGGCAGTTCCTCCTTTTTGAGGGATCATCCCAATACATCTCTTTATCGGATCACCCGCCAAGTAAGCATCAACTCTATGCAACACACTGAAAAGAAGATAAAAATAATCCGTGACAAGTTGAGCAGGATCGGTATCGGGCAAAAATCCCTGACCGATGAGGCAATCCTCAGGTTGTACAGCATCAACCAGTTCGGAAACCTCTGTTCTCTGCCCCGGGTCCAGAAATCCCCGCTGTAATTTTTTCTCCGGACCGGTGAGCGCTCCATGAGCCTGTCGTGGGTCAAATCCTGTCCGTTTTCCCCCCGGTTTCATACCAGTTCCTGAATGGAATGTGCTCATGGTGCCGGTAGACTGAGCTGGCACCGATCAGGAAGAAGCAGGGGACCGGAAAAACTGTGGTACCCGGTCATTTGCGTCATTCCGGTGTTATTGACGAGAAGATCCGGTCCCGCAGGTTGTGGTATTTTTCCAGATTATCCGTATCTGAAATAAATGCAAAATAATACCGGTGGTGAATGGTCACGAAATTTTTCATCGCGTACGCCAGGGGATATGCTGCAGATCCTTTCGGCATGGTCACGGTATACACTGACGTCATGGTACTCCCGCTCTGGGAATACTGGTAATCGCCCACAGCGGAACCCGGGACATCCACAAAATTTGCGGTCACGAGATCCTTGCACCACTCAATCGACGGGTTCAGCACGTAATTCCCGTTGGTGTTATCCAGGAAATCCGACGTGAAGGCTACAACTTTCTGACGATGGTCCGCACTGGTGAATGTGATGATCCGGGAGATCTTCTTCAGCCGGCTGTCATCGTTGAAATCGAACGGGCCTATGGTTTTGATCTCTTTCTGGTAACACCGTTTAACTGCCGAACTGACACAGCTGTTCGCGGCATACGTGGAATTCGTGACCGTCCACGCCGACGGGTACTCCAGACTAAAATCGTTGTCAGAATAGCGGACAAACCGGACCTGTGACACGTCCATGGGATCAGGCTGTGCTGTCGGCGTCGCAGTGGTAATATTTTTCTTTGTTGCGGGAGTCGTCTTTGTCGTCACTGCCGTTGTTGCATTCGTCGCCATTATTTTTATGGTTATATTCGCCGGTGCCGGTGCAGCCGGAGTAATTGCCGGTTTATCTTCGGGAGATTGTAACGATGTACAGCCAGTACTGGCAATGAAACCGGATAGTAACAGGAGCAGGATAAAAAAATTGCAGCCTTTTTCCATAGTCCTGATTTATTGTCCGGTATATGTTAAAGGATCATCTCCGGTATCCTGTCCGGGAATGACGGGAGAAGGATCTTCGTTTCCCGGCAATGTAGTGATTTTTTTAAATTCCGGCAATAACTACCGGGTCGTGCTCCACGACAACCCGTTAAAAGATCTCAGTCGGGTTGCCCGGATTCTGTGTCTCATTCATTTCAGCAGGAATCTCTCTGGACCGGGCGGAATCGGATTAAATCCGGGTGATCTGCCTGCATTAAAATCCGCTACAGTTCTATATTAGTGAAAATAATGGATTTATAATATACGGGATGCATTAATGAAACAGAAACATAAAAAAACTTCAAATCAATCGCAAGACCCGGAAACGGCTGCCGTGCAATCTCCTGTAAGATTCACGGATACCCTGCCCGTCATCATCAGACGTTACGATTTCATTCTCCTGTTTCTCCTCCTTTTTCTTGTATATAACACCGTCTCCGGTTTTGGAACGATCAGCGGTGATGTTGCCCCGGCATCGCTCCTCCCGGTAGCGCTGCTGACAACCCATACCCCGTATCTGGATTATGCCACCCCGTTTATCTCCAGTCCGCATTACTCGTACGCGTTCCCGCTCGTGCAGGGGCATTATGTCTCGCTTTTCCCGATCGTTACACCGGTTCTTGCCACGCCGGTATATGCGATATCGTATGTCCTGTGCAACCTCTTTGGTGTTACTTTTACCTTCAATGAGTTCTTCCTTCTTGCAAAGACTGCAGCTGCCGTTATTGCTGCCCTTGCCGGAGTCCTTGTATATCTTTCAGGAAAAGAGCTGTTCTCAAAGAGAATTGCCCTCCTTACGACAATCATCTTTGCCTTTGCAACCAGTACCTGGTCGATCAGCAGCCAGGCCCTCTGGCAACAGGGTACCGTTGAACTGCTCCTTTCCGCACTGCTCTACCTCATCATACGAAATGAAAAGAAGGAATCTCTGGTCTACCTTCTCCTCATGGGGATACTTTCCGGACTCTTTGTCTTTAACCGTCCGCCCGATTCCCTCCTCCTGATCCCGGTAATTTTCTATATGGTGTGGTACCAGAGGACAAAGATTCACTATTACCTGATCGGGGGAATTCTGGGGGGACTTCCCTTTTTGTATTACAATTATTCCATTTTCGGGAGCGTGTTTGGAGGGTATGCAGACAACCTCTCCCTTTTTGCAGTGAATGGGGGTTTTGTCGGGCATCTGCTGGGACTTCTTCTCTCGCCAAACGGGGGACTGTTTATCTTCTGTCCGGTTCTTCTGCTATCCCTCGCCGGGTTTTATCTGATTTATTCCAACAGGGATTCTCATATCAGGACACTTCTGCTTGTATCCGGGCTGGCAGTTCTTCTTGAGATCCTTATGTACAGCTTCTGGAATACGTTGTCAGCATCAGCTGCATTCTGTTTTGGACCCCGGTATTTGACCGGCCTCATCCCGATCTTGTGCCTGTTTACCGGGTATTTCCTGGAAGACTGGTTTGGCACAGGAAAGGCCGGGCACCAGGGAACGAAACAATGGATTGCCGTTGCAGTTGTCGGTGGCCTGATTGTTGTGTCGATCTGCATCCAGTTTATCGGGGCCTTCTATTATCTCTGGAGCTCGGATGCGAACAAGACCATGAATGATGATCGTGCATGGAACATCACCGATTCTGTCATTATCGGGAGCTACACAACCGGCTCTCCAAAAATTACCGGAGTATCGATATATACACTCCCCCCGCTTCCCCCGCTCTTCGATTATAATTTCAGGTCATCAGGAACATAACAGGTACACGTGAACGGGTACCGGTTATCAGCATTGCAGCCTGCCCGTTTTGTTTTTTAAAAGAACCATTGCGAACTGAGCATTGTGGTGTCGGTTTTGCCGTGGGAACGTTCAGGATCTGGACCCTTGCCGGATATCAGGTTTATCGAAGATGCACTCGAGGTTGGTAAAAAAGGTCCCCTGCCCGGTATTCTGGCTCTCCCTGTTCCGACAGGCCAGTCAGCGCCGGTCTCCGTTCTCCCGCACGTCGGTCTTCCGCCCGCATGCCGGGCACTGGTACAGGGCGTTCCCGTGACCATCCGACCATACCCGGGTCATCGGGATATTGTCATGACTGCAGACTGGTGCCTGGAATTCTTCCATAGGTATGTCCCTAAGATACCCTCTACTGCCGGGTATATGAACTTTGTAGTGGGAAATGGCAGGCCGGTCCATGGAAAAGAGAAAGCCGTAATACCCAAAACCCCCCACACTTCGTTGGAAGTGAAACAGTATGGCCGATATTCAGAATTTCGTTGGTTTTGCTCAGGGTGAACGGCTCATCAAGGAATATTTCGGGTTCAAGATGTTCTCTCCCGTAAAGGCACGGATCAATCTTTCCGTGACCAGCAAACGGGTAGTTGTCTATTCTTCCGTTAAGAATTTCTTTGTACAGGACCAGGCCTCGCTCTTCCAGCAGATCGCGATAAGCGAGATCCGGGGGCTTGACATCGTCCAGGGTACCCGGTACAACTTCATTCTCCTCGCGGGTTCAGTGGTTGCCCTCGTGGCAGGTATTGCTGCGAGCCTTGCCGGATCCCTCCTTTCGACCCTCCCGGTCATTGGCAGCAGCATCCAGATGATCGGGATCCTGCTCTGCATTATCGGGGTTATCGGGATCATCCTCTTTGCCATACGGCCAAAAAAGATATTCCGGTTCATTATCCGGGGACAGGCCATTGACCTCAATGTCGGGGAATTTGCACAGGCAAAGCCGGTCATGGCGGGCGGTTCTGACTTCCCCGCTATGGTCGAGGAACTCGGGGCCCTGATCATCCAGATCCAGGAAGGAACGGTCTGATCCCCCGGCAGGTATTTTTTTTAACAAGCCGTTCAGTGCAGGCGGGTGACCGATCCTGACAGGCTCCCGACCGACCGGGTGATGTCCATGGCAACCCCGTTCGGTGGCCGGATCTCAAGGTGGATGGTATCATCCTTGACAGGAAGTTGCGTGGGGCAGGCACTGAGCATGAACTCCTCCCCCGACCTGAGCTGGTTGTCGTTCGACTGGGAATTAACCCGCTGGTATACCGCCCATGTCCCCGAGTTCGCCTGGCACCCGGCCGGGTTGTAGATGGCAGGATCCCTCTGGAGCGTCTCAAGCATGGTGGCATTATTGTACACAATCGTCATGCTCCCGAAATCGACCGGGGTGTTCCCGAATGCGAGCCTGCAGGAGAAGTTGATCCTGACGAGTTGCCCGGAGACCGGGTCCGTCACACCATAGACCCCGCCGATCGGTCCCAAAGCCGAGTCGGACTGGCCCACGGCAGCGTAAATGACATCCTGGCTCTTCTGGGTAACGAAGAACCCCGTATTGAGAACAACGTACGAGAACACGGCCGCAACGACGACGAACGCGATGAGGACTATCGCAGCTTCGAGTCCGGTGAATGCCTGGTCGTGCGTCTGTTCATGCATGGTGAGATATGCCTGCTGCCCGTGGTACCGGGAAGTTGTCATCAACACTTCTGTCCGGGAACAGTTTATGCATATCTGTTCTTACGGGCCTGTACGCCGGTTCTCACTTTCACCCTCCCCCTGCCAACCCTTCAATGTCCCCCCGGGCCCATGGCTCCGGAAGTGATAGCATGAAACGGACGGAACTGGACGGGATCATCCTGCGGTGGAAGAGGACCACCCGGGCGCTGAAGATCCACGAGAAGGTATACGGGAAGTACATAACAGACCTCCTTGAAAAACGGACGGATGCGGAGCTTGCCCTCTTCCGGGATCCGGTCGAAGCAGCCGCATTCTTCTGCCTGCTCGACCTTGTGGAAAAAACATTCGATCTGCCCCCCGCAATCCCCGCACGGCCCCCCGGGGAGCAGTCGCTTGCGGTCTGGCAGGCAACGTGACGCCCGGGTCAGCTGTCGTCTTCCGGCTCGTCATCCCACGGGCGCAGCAGCCGTCCTTTCCGGATGACGATATCGGGAGCCGGCCTGCCGATTCCCCACGACGGGTCGTCAAGCAGTTCATCCGGCTCTGCCCGGATGATCGTGACGACAGTGTCCGGCAGTTCGTCGTCCCGCAGCGGCGGCATCTCGACCGGGTGCGCAAGCTCACGAAGCTCCTCGCGGGTCAGCCCCACTGCCGGGATCGCGTACTCGGAAGGCTCCGGTTCGATATCCAGCGCAACCGCCGGTATGTCCGGCATCTCGTACGGCCGTAAGGGAGGCATCTCGATCTTCTCTTTCTTCTTCAGTCTGACCTCACCTGTACCAAGGTTGCGGGTATAAGCGTTAAAAGATTCTGCCCGGACCTGGCCCCCTTCAGCGGAATGGCTCCCGCTCTCCCTGAACCGGCAGGTCCTCGGGTTCGTACAGCCACCCGGCAAACACCCTTGTCAGCGCCGGCATCGCGGCCCAGGCAAGGATGGGTATCAGGATGGTGGCTGCAATGAATTTCTGTACAACCAGATCCTGCGATCCCACGAAGGGGTTTATGCAGAGTGCGATGACGTAGGTGAGCGGAAAGACTGCTATCCACGAGATTATTGCCTGCTTGTACCGTTTCGGGGATTTTACCACGTGCTGCCCGGGAAGGGTGAACCAGGTCTCAAGGCCCGTGAGCACTTCCATGCGGGGCGGGGCGATCGTGAGCCCCCGCTCGGTTTCGAGCCATGCAAGATAGGTTGGCGAGGCATGCCACCGGTCGAGTTCATCACGGGATGCGAACTTGTACACCACCCGGTATACCCCGTCGTGGTGCTTTCCTGGCCGGAATATCGTGATCCCGAGGTTTGCGGGAATGGCGGAAAAGACCTCCATGAGTTTCTTTAATTCAGCCTCGAACTGCGGTTCAGAGCCTTCTTTCACGTAATGGATCCGCACGACCGTGATAGGATTTTCCGGAGGAACTGCCAGCGTCTTCACCCTCTCAGCCATACATATGACAGCTCCGGTTAATGGGGATATCGAAAGTGGAACTCCCGGGCCGGGAACCCCGGCACAAAAAAGGAATCCCCGGTCAGTGGCCGGGCTTTTTGTAGACCTTCGCGGGATCGAAGACCTTCATCCCGATAACCGCCCCGTCCAGGGTGCGGTAGAAGCAGGACATGTATCCCGTGTGGCAGGCAGCCCCGGTCTGCTCCACCTCGTAAATAAGGCAGTCCTCGTCGCAGTCTGTGAGGATCCTCAAAACTTTCTGGAAGTGGCCGCTCTCCTCGCCTTTTTTCCAGAGTTTCTTCCTGCTCCGGCTGTAATAGTGGGCAAACCCGGTCTCCTGCGTGAGCCGGACCGCCTCGATATTCGCGTACGCCATCATGAGCACTTCCCGGCTCTGTGCATCCTGCACGATCACCGGGATGAGCCCGTCTGCAAATTTCAGGTTCAGCATGGTATTACCTCAGGTTAAGAACTGCATGATTGCAAGGAGGAAGTCTCCAAAGATGATTGCCGTGATGAAACCGGCCGTGATCGGGATGATGAAGGGAACCGCATACGAGATCCAGACCGTGCCGGCTTTTTTGTAAATCGAGAGTTCCTTCGTAAATTCGCCCGGGTGCTCCCGGAGATCCTTTGTGTACACCCGGTTGGTCCCGGCATACATCCTGCGGAGGGAATCGGAAAAACCGATGAATTTCCGGCTGATCTTCCCGTCCTTCTCATCGAAGTCCTCCATCACAAATCCCCAGGACTCCTGGATTCTGTCGCCCTGAACCGGGAAGCCGAAGAACATATACATCAGGGGAGCCCGGTTGCCCCGCACGAGGTTGAGTACGAAGATCGCGACCGGGGCCGCGAGGTTGAGGATCAGGGCGTTGATCAGCACCGAGAAGGACAAAAATCCCAGCGGGGGATTCCCGAGAAGCGGGGTGAACGGGAAGGTAGGGACTGCAAACGAGATGAAGATGAGTGCCCAGGCATCCGCCCCGCCAAAGAGGTGCATCCTTCCGAAGATGTAAAAGACCCCGCAGAAAACGGCGGGAAGGAGAACGAGAAGCGCCGGCGATCCCCAGCCGCCCGGCGAGAGGAACTGGAGCAGGCCGGTGATCGCAAAGATCAGGATGATCAGGACGAAGTACCAGCGTTCGATGGCTTCGGATACATTGATCTCCGGTCTCTTTTTGCCCTTGCGGGCCTTCACCGGTGGCGTGCCCCGGTATTCCCGGTAACTGACATACAGGAAGATCCCGGCAAGCATCGCGTACCAGGGAACCAGCTGGATGTTGACCGAAGGTGCAAGGACAAACCATGACAGGGCGACAAGGATGAGCACTCCGGCAAGGTAGTACCAGATGGCGGATTTTTTGTAATACCCGGTAAGGCCAAGGGAATCTGTCCTGCCCCGGTTGTCGAGATAGTCTGCATACAGGAAGCTTGCGACAAGCGCGAGATAGCCAAAAAGAAGGCTTAAGTTCGCGGTCTTCTGCCAGATGAGCCAGCCGGTGCAGACAATCCCGATGGCAAGCATGGGGAGCCAGTGGATGAACGGCACCCGGCGGTCCCTGATGTCCAGGTACGAGGTATAGACCAGGGTGGCAAGGACCGCAACCGCCGAGATCACCATCGGGTAGAATAGTTCCATATGTTCCGTATATCATTTTTTTTTGGAACACTTATGTATGGCGATGGACGCGGAGCTGTGGCTGATCGCATAACTATAAAGTCACGGGCCTGCGAATATTTCCCATTACAGGGAGACGGTGCCTGCTGCAGCACCTGCCGGCATCCTGTGCATGAGGGGATTTTTTGAAGATCTCAAAAGAGCTCGATCAGTTGATCAGCGGGTCTCCGGACCATGGCAGGTATCTCCTGCCGGAACTGCTCCGTATTACCGGGGCAGGGCAGATGAACGGTCTTGCCGTGGCAAAAGAGGATGAACGGGTGTTTTACCTCTCGGTGCTGGCAGGTGAACCGGAAGGGGCAGTATCTACGGATGAGGACGGGGAGCTCTATGGCGATAAGGCGATTGTACGCCTGACCGGCAGGGAGATGTTCACCCTGTATGAGATCCCGGCTGATCTTATCACTGCGATAGTCATGGGATGCAGGATATTTGAAAAATCGCACCTGAAAAAGAACCTGGCCCACGTGATCCCTGAAATCGGTAAAAAACCTGACGGGATTGGAATTCTCACCCTGGTCGTGAAACAGAACGAAGAACCCCGGAACGGGTTCCGTGTCTCTCTCCGTTATGAGGGACGGGTTCTGGGCAGCGATATCACGACCGGTGACGGGACTGTCAGGTTCCGCCTTGGGCATGGGGAATACGACTGCATTGTGCAGGACCGTGCCGGCACGGTCTTCTCCTTCCGGATCACGTTCGATGATGCCCATGCGGTCCAGACGGTAGCAGTTTAACCGGCAGCTCTCTTTTTTTATATCCCTGTGCCAGACGGCTCATTCGTCTGCAATAAATACCCTGCTTTTTGTCCTGCCGGTTATGACCGTTCCTTTCATGAAGAGCGTATACGGTGAACCTGGAATTGTCTGGCAATGCCGGAGAAACCGTCTGTCTTGCGGGGAATGGCTCCATGCCGGCAGTTGAGACGTGTTCGGGATCCGTGTCCCGGCCCGTCCATGTGCCGGTTGGGGCAGGAAGATACCCGTATTTTTATTTTCCGGGTCGGATAAACGGATGCCCTGTTTTAAATATTTCATGTACCTATTTTAACACGATACTATCGCAGCCCAAGGTTGACCCATGCCTCCGATACCACGAATACTCATAGTCGAAGATGACGAGATCATCGCCAACCTGATAACCACGATGCTGGAACGCAAAGGATATGCTGTTGTCGGGAAAGTGGATTCGGGAGAAGATGCGATCCGTCTGGCAGCGGAACTTGAACCCGATCTTATTATCATGGATATCAACCTCAAAGGGCAGCTGGACGGGATATCTGCAGCCAGGTACATCTTCCAGCTCTTCCATAACCCGATCATCTTCTTGACAGCCCTGTACGATGAATCCCTGCTCGAACGTGCCAAGGGAGCCCAGCCGCTCGGGTACATTCTCAAACCATTCACGGACAAGGAACTGAGTTCCAACGTGGAACTTGCCCTCTACAACCACGGGTTCCGGAAACGGTATCTTGATGCCTACCCGATTGGTGAGCCAAAAAAGATCGTTGGTGCACTTGAGGCTATCCTGATTCTCGATCCCCGGGGAAGGATCATTTATTTCAACCCGTATTCGACACGGATCCTGGATCTTCCCGAAGACCAGATTCTGATGCATCACTGGCGGGATACCATGATGATCATCAACGATCAGACCAGCGAGGAACTTAAAGATCCCGTGCCGGAAGTGGTCAAACAGATGCTCGTCGTGATGTATGAATTCAATACTGCTCTTGTCACCCGGACCAACAAGACCCGGAAAGTTGCCATCATCGTGCGTCCCATCAAGGATGAGCACAATGATCTCCTTGGCATCCTGATGCATATCCGTGAGAAGACTCTTGACCAGATCAAGATGGCACGGAAACTTTGATCTTTTCCTGCACTCCTTTTTTCCTGTCCTGATAGATCACGGGCATTGCTATCTTCCCCGGCTGCCTGCAGCAGGGAACGGCATTACGGAAGATCCGTGCTCTGCAGAACCGGAGATCAACCGTTACCCCTCGCACCTTATTGATAAAACCCTGAACCTGTGCGGGGGCTCGCCGCATGGGGCTACAGCACGGAATCGCAGGTACAATAACCCGGGGTCTATGCCTTTGGCTTTTTCTTAAAAAGGGCTTTTGTGAACCGGTCGATGAACTTTTCCTTTGCCACTACCGGTTCCTCCTCCGTGTATGATATGCCGGCCATATCCGAAGCTATCCTCCGGATAGCTTTTGAGGCCGGTGATGCCGGGTACTTGATGACAATGGGTACTTTTGAGGACGTTGAGCGCCGGATATTGGGATCTTCCGGTATGATCCCGAGCACTTTTACCCCGAGCACTTTCTCCATCTTCCGGGTAATGACATCGGCCTTCTCCGGGTCAACCCGGTTGATGATCGCACCTCTGACGTGTCCCCCGACAACTTCGGTCAGGATCCTGGTCTTGAGGGCATCGACAATCGAGGAAAGTTCAGGGTTGACGACAAGGATGACTTCATCGGCAACCGCGAGCGGCACAATCCCGTCCCTGCTGATCCCGGCCGGGGCATCGATCAACAGGAACTCGCAGCGTCTGACGATCTCAGAGAGGACATCCCGGATACGTTCGGGATCTGCCTGCTGGAACCCCGAAAGCGAGATTCCGCTCGGGATCACCTTGAGACCTGCCGGCCCCTCGTAAATGGCATCGCCAATCGTCGCCTTCCCTGCCAGCACCTCGTGCAGGGTTACGGGAGCGTCCTGAAGCCCGAGAACAAGGCCAATGTTGGCCATCCCGATATCTGCGTCCATGAGGTAGGTCTCTTTCCCGAATGAGGCAAGCAATGTCCCGAGATTGACTGAGACCACGGTCTTGCCGGTCCCCCCTTTTCCGGAAGCAATTGTATAGACCTTGACCATGAATCCCCCGTCTGTGATGTAAAAGTTCCCTTCAGGTACCGGCTCGTTTCGGGCTTTTTTAGTATCGTGTTATGTCCGTGAGTTTAAAATATCTTTTGTGTCATTTCCGATATTCTGGCAGATTTCGCCCGATATCCCGCTATTTGCCCGAATTATACCCACAATTGCGGATCTCCTGCGGGAGAGCCAAAGAGTATGGCACCGGCGATCCCGTCCGGAGCTCTTTCGGAAAAACAATAATCCCCCGGCGATCGAAAAGTTCCCTTAAAAAAGAATTCAGCGTTCCATGAGCTGTTCGAGATCGAGTTGCTGTACCACGGTCCTGCAGTCTTTTCGGATCTTGTCCGTGACTTTCTCAAGATCCATGGACTCGAGAGTCTCCATGTCCAGATCAAAATCAGTGGGGCCGGGAGGTACAGCTCCGTCACGGTTCCCAATGGTATTCTTTCCGCCATCATCGGTTTTATCAGGAATATTCCTGATCTTTTTATGCATCTCTCTCACTGAATGCTCCTTCCGGAAGCTGTGTTGTCTCTAACTGTGTGACCGGTCCCTAAATACTTTCGTTCAGGATTGTCAGGGGCACGTTGCCCCCAGATGGATCAACTCCCGGCATGTAACTACCTTCATCTATGCCCGGGCCCGGTCAGAACGATCTCCCGGGTGGTCACCAGGTAATGAAGATCACCCCGGAACCAGGTAAAGAAATTGTTCCCGTTCGCTGATCTGGCAGAGAATAGATATACTCAGAGACAAATTATCATTTAGTTGCAGGAGAATGCCCTCCAGCATGGAGGGGAAATTGGATTTCATGCGATTAAGCGGGGAGGTTCTGGATGAACAAGGATGATGAGGATTCGCCGGGCGAGGCAAACCCGCTCAGGAAAAAGACCGGCGCGGTAAAAAACGGGGAAGCGAAGCCCGTTATCCCGGCAGATACTCCTGCTCCGGGCCGGGAGGGCACTACCGGCGATTTCTCCCTCCTCATGAAGAAACTGAATAAAGCCGGCAAAACCGGGGTTCCTGCATCGCCCGCTCCAATATCCCCGGAGAAACCTGACGGGGAAGTCGTTGCAAGCCTCGATGACCTGTTCGAAGAGATCCCCGAAGATGTCAGCCGGGAAAAAGAACCCGCTTCCGTAAGTTCTCCTTCCGGTAGCGATACTATGGTAACGGTCTTCTCTGAAAAATTCCCGTTACCTGGTCCGGAACCGCAGCCTGCCTCTGAAACGATCGCCTCTCCGGCAGAAGACGTGACCGGGATCGCCTTAGATGAAAAAGAAACACCGGTACTGAAAAACACGGCCGGAAAAAAAGCAAAGGACGAAAAATCCGCCCGGGATGATACCCCGTCCGATGCGGCCGAGAAGATCATCACGGTCGACCAGATCTCGGATCTCTCCGGCCTGATCCTACCCAAGGGTGCAAGTTTCAGTGTCGATGAACTCCGGCTCCACGACCGCATTAACGCGTTCGAGGGATCCGAAACAACACTCCCCCCGGCAATCGATGAACTCTGGAAGAAGAACTTTTCAGCGGCAGGTTTCAAGGATCTCGATATCGAGCGTGACTTCTTTACCGGGGAACCGGGACCGGCAGCAGAGCCAAAGCGGTTCAGCATCGGGACGCTCTTCAAGGCTATCCGTCAGGACCAGGAGGAATACGATCCGGCAAAACACGGTCCGATGGTTGATCTGGCATTTGACGATCGTGCGGACATTGAAGAGATGGAACTCTACCCGGTCAACGAACCGTATGCATACATCCGGGTTACCTACGACCACTCCACCCACGAGTATACGTACCATGTTCTCGAACCGGCCTTAACCGATCCCGAAAAAGAACTTCTCCGGGAGATCAAGGAACGGCTCTTTGAGACGCTTGATATCAATACCAAGGATATCTCGAAGGAAGACGCGAAAAAAAGGCTCCGGATGGCAACGGTGGACATCATCCATGACTACGGGATCCGCCTCTCCCCCCTGCAGCGGGAGAAGATCCATTACAACATGTACAAGGATTTTCTCGGCGACGGCCTGATCGATGCGATCATGCACGACAAGTATATCGAGGATATCTCCTGCGATGGCGTCCATACCCCGATCTTTGCCTTCCATTCCAGCTACGAGTCGATGAAGACCACCCTATCGTACCCTTCGGCAGAGGAGCTCGATTCCTTTGTTACCAAGCTGGCCCAGCGTTCGGGGAAATATATCTCGATAGCAGAACCGATCCTCGATGCCACCATGCAGGACGGTTCCCGTATCCAGATGACCCTCGGGACAGAAGTGACGGCGCACGGGTCAACGTTCACCATCCGTAAATTCAAGGATGAACCCATCACTCCCACGGATCTTATCGAATGGCATACCTTCTCGCCGCTGGCCATTGCCTATATCTGGCTGACGGTGGAGAACGGCAAGTCTGCCATCTTTGCCGGGGGAACCGCCTCGGGCAAGACCACCGCTCTCAACGCGATCTCTCTTTTTATCCCCCCCATGGCAAAGATTGTCTCGCTTGAGGATACCCGCGAGGTGAAACTCCCGCACCCGAACTGGATCCCGAGCGTTACCCGGGATTCGTTCGATACTGCGGGCAGGGGGGAGATCAATATGTACGAGCTCCTCCGGGCTGCGATGCGCCAGCGTCCGGAGTACATCATCGTGGGCGAGGTCCGTGGCAAGGAATGCCAGACCCTTTTCCAGGCCATGAGTACCGGCCACGTCACCTACTCGACCACCCACGCGGATTCTGTTGCAAGCGTGGTGCACCGTATCGAGAATCCCCCCATGGACGTGCCGCGGAACATGCTCTCGGCACTGGATTTCATCTGTGTCCAGGTCCAGGCACGGGTCGGCGGCAAGCGTATCCGGCGGAACAAGCAGATCGTCGAGATCCTGGACATTGATCCAAGAACGAACGAGCTGATCACGAACGAAGTCTTCAAGTGGCGGTCCGCAACTGACGAGCACACCTACTCCGGGAAATCCTACCTTCTCGAAGAGATCATGGAAGCGAAAGGGTGGACAGAAGGCCGGATGCAGGAAGAACTGAGGCGCAGGCAGGAAGTGCTCGAATGGATGCGGATCAAGAAGATCCGGCACTACAAGGATGTTGCAAAGATCCTCATCTCCTATCACCGCGACCCGGAGGAGGTCATCGAGAACGTGAGGAAAGACCTCTATGAATAGTTACGAGCGGTTCTGCTTCAACCTCTTAAGCAAGCGGATGAAGGGCAGGCGGGAAGAGTATTCCCAGCTCAGAAACGACCTCATCTCCGCCCGGTTCAGGACACCGTTTGAAGTTTACATCTCTACTGCCCTCGTCAGTTCTATCCTTGTCGGGCTCGTTGCAGCAGTCCTGACAGGCCTTCTCACGTACCTGCTGAAGCTCCCTCTGCTGATCAAGTACAAAGGCGCAGTTCCTGCGCAGTTCCTGATGCTCTCACCGTACAGCCTTGTTATCGGGACCGTTGTGATAACCATCCTCTCCCTCCTCATCTTTGGCGGGCTCACGTATGCCGCGTTTCTCATGTACCCGGGTATCGAGGCTGGTAACCGGCGCAGGAACATCGATGCAAGCCTGCCGTACGCGATAAATTATATCACTTCCATGTCAACGGCGGGGATTACGCCGGCAGAGATATTCCGGTTACTGGGTGACAGCCCGATCTACGGGGAGTGTTCGGTGGAATCCCGGTACATTGCCCGGGAGATCGATATCTTCGGCCGCGACCTCATCGATGCCATCCGGCTCGTGTCGGCAAGCACCCCGAGCAAGCGGATGAAGGAATTTTTACAGGGAGCAATGGCCAGTATATCGAGCGGGGGCAACCTGACCGATTATTTCCGGACCAAGGCAGACCAGTATGCCCTTGAGAACCGCCAGACCCAGAAACAGTTCCTCGACATGCTGGCCCTTATCGCGGAATCGTATGTAACGGCGATGGTTGCCGGGACACTGTTTTTGATCATTCTCCAGTCCATCATGTCCGTCCTGTCCAGTGATAACCGTCCCCTGTTCCTCTATGCCGTTATTTACATCATGATCCCGCTGGGAAGCATTGCATTTGTCGTCATGATCAGCACCATGACACCGGAGTCCTGATATGGGTTTTTCGGATATCTTCAACCACATAAAAAGCCACGGCCCGGAAACTCCGCCGCAGATGAAGGCTGCTGAACTGGAATCTGCAGAAAAGGAGCACAGCGAAATAATCCAGAAACTTGAGCATGAACGATTAAGCCGTGAAGGATTCGGGCGTTTTCTCAAGCATCCCCTCCGGGTGCTGACCGAGAAACCTGTCAATATTCTCATCGTCTGCATTCCCCTCTCGCTCATCCTCTTTATCGGGGGCCTGTTCTCCCTGATAGGAACGTACAAGATGGTCGTTCTCTACAAATCCACATCGGTCGATGATCTTGCGATCTTTGCCATGCTCGTTGCAATTGTTCCCGTGGCGCTTCTCGACCTGCGGGAGCAGGTCCGGGTCAGGAACCTGGAAAATGCCCTGCCGAACTTTTTCCGGGACCTTGCCGGTATGAACGATTCCGGCATGACCCTGCCAAACGCCGTCCACCTCGTTGCCTCTGCAGAATACGGGACACTCACCCCACATATCAGGAAGCTGGACAACGAGATGTCCTGGGGCGTTACATTCGTTGATGCACTGTACCGCTTTGGGAAGGGACTGGGGACAACGATGGCCGACCGCTCGGTTGACCTGATCGCAAAAGCGAGCAAAGCCGGCGGCGACGTGAGCGAAGTACTGCGGGCGGCGGCAAAAGATACGTTCGAGGTGGTCAACCTCCAGACCGAGCGCAGCAACAACATGCTCATCTATGTCATCATCGTCCTTGTCTCGTTCGCGGTCTTCCTGTTTGTCATCGCCATCCTTGTCTCTTCGTTCCTTTCAACTATGGCAACCGCAGGAGCTGCTGCTGCAGCAGCAGGGGCATCCGGGTTCATGGGGAAGATCGATATGTTCGCCTACAAGCGGCTCTTCTCCCATGCAGCAATACTGCAGGGATTCTTCTCGGGTCTCGTTGCAGGACAGATGGGGGAAGGACGGGTTACTGCCGGTCTCAAATACTCCGCACTCATGGTCCTGATTGCCTGGATCACCTTCCGGTTCGTCATCTGAAACCGGAGATCCTTTCCCTGAACAGATAACACCGGGTTAAAAAACACTTCGGTAAACGAAGTGAATCTCTCGAAATGAAAATTCTGGCAGAACTGCCAAAAAAGAGATGAATCACGAGATATTTTCCATATTGTAGCCTTTGTGGGAAAGGAGATCCTTTACCCGTTCCCGGTGGTTTCCCTGCAATTCAATGGAATTGCCTTTCACTGTTCCGCCACAGGCAAGTTTTCCTTTCATGAATTTTGAAAGATCTTCAAGATCGATATCAGTCGGATCAAGTCCTTCGATAACGGTTACTTCTTTCCCGTACCGGCGTTTGTTGACTTTGACATTGATCCGCTGCTGTTCCTTTGCTACCTCCTCACAGATACACAATTCTTTCGGTAGACCACACGTCGGGCAAATCCCACCAATCATTACCACTATTTTTAAGGTTCTCTTTATTTATTACTTGGCATTGCCGGAGAATAACCTGCACAGATTTTCTTTTGTTTTTTTGTATCGGTCAGTTTTTGTTTCCCACCTTTGTAAAGATCTTTCAGGAACCCCGCAGTAAAAAAAAGGGCATCTGTTTTAAAGATCCGGGCATACAGTACTACAAACGCCATGTCGCTCTTTGTTGTCGGTACTTCCTCGCACGCAGGCAAGAGTGTAACCGTTGCTGCTATCTGCCGCTGCCTGGTCCGCCGTGGAATCACGGTTGCACCCTTCAAGTCCCAGAACATGAGCCTGAACTCCTATGTCACCCCGGATGGCGGGGAGATCGGGATGGCGCAGGCCATGCAGGCATCTGCAGCAAAGGTCGAGCCCCATACGGACATGAACCCGGTCCTTCTCAAACCCAAGGGAGACTCCACATCCCAGGTTGTCCTCAACGGCCGGCCATGGAAGGATGTCCCTATCGGGGAATATTACCGGGAAACCCCGTTTCTGCTGGAAAAAGCCCTGGAATCCTATCGGCGCCTCGAATCCGCGTACGGGCAGGTAGTTGTGGAAGGGGCAGGGGGTGCTGCAGAGCTCAACCTCTATGATCGGGACATTGCCAACACCCTGCTTGCAAAGCGCCTGAAAATCCCGCTGGTTCTCGTAGCCGATATCGAGAGGGGCGGGGTGTTTGCCCAGGTTTACGGGACAATCACCCTCCTCCCGGATGAAATACGGCCACTGGTCCGGGGGATCATCATCAATAAGTTCCGGGGAGACCCGTCAATATTTACCCCGGGCATCCGGCAGATCGAGGATCTCTGCGGGGTTCCTGTACTGGGGGTGGTTCCTTATTTCTCTCTCCCGCTTCCGAGCGAGGACTCTCTCTCTCTCGGAGATAAGAAACCCGGTACAGCCGGAGTGCGGATCGCGGTGATCCGGCTTCCCCGGATTGCCAATTTCACGGATTTTGAACTCCTCGAACAGCATGCCTCAGTGGAGTATGTCCTGCCCGGTGAATCCCTTGAAGGGTATGACTGCGTGATCATCCCGGGTACCAAGAACACGATCGAGGACCTGCAGGTTCTCCGCACATCCGGCATGATGGGTGAACTGCACCGGGCGCGGGAACGAAAAGTCCCGATCATCGGGATCTGCGGGGGTTACCAGATGCTCGGGACAAGTCTCATCGATGCAGGTTTCGAATCTGCAGAAGGTACGTACGAAGGCCTCGGGCTGCTTGACTGTGTCACGCACTTCATCTCGTATGAAAAGAAGACCACCCGGGTAACCCGGACTGCCTGCAATCTTCCCCCGATCCTTTCGGCCGTTGGCGAAGTCACGGGCTACGAGATACATATGGGAACAACGTCCGCGAAAAGAAGCCGCGAGGCCCTGCATGGCGATGGTCTCGCGAGCGATGACGGTCTTGTCTTTGGAACCTACCTGCACGGCTTATTCCAGAATCCTTCGGCAGCTAATGCTCTTCTCTCGTACCTGTATACCCATAAGGGACTTGCCTTCATCCCCATTCCACCGTCTGCGGCTGACCCGTATGACCTGCTTGCAGAGATCTTTGAGAAGCATGTGGATATGGACCGTATTGTCTCGCTGCTGAAGTCGTGAAGACGGTCACTTTGAAAAAAGAAGGAAAAATCAGCTGATGATATTAGTGATACTGTGGAAACCGCCACGCTGCCGGTCTGCGCATTTCACAGCCTCGGCTTTTGAGAGATCCACTTTTTCCGTGATCCGGCATTTCGTGCAGTAAGCCAGCGACGGGGACTTGACATATTTCCCATCCACCAGAAACTCCCGGCAGTGCACGCAGAAACTGCAGTTCTCGAGAGGCTCTTTCTTGTCAGGAAGGCACTGGACCCGCCCCTTTATTACCGGGATGATCCGGTACTCTTCATCTGGCATAACGGTAATCGTCCTTTTGTACATGTGTGTTCTCTCTACCATAAAAGAGCAGTGAACCGGAGAAATCACTAACCTTAAAAGCCCGCCAGAGCGATATCATGGGTATGAAGGTGTGTATTATGTGCGGGGGTGAAGGCACCCGCCTCCGTCCCCTGACATTCGAACGGCCAAAACCCTGTATCCCGATAGTTAACCGCCCGTCCATCCAGCATCTTGTCGCACACCTCACGAACATGGGGTTCCGGGAAGTTGTCCTGACCCTTGGCTACATGGGAACGGCCATTGAGGAAGCGCTCGGCGACGGCTCGCTTTTCGGGGCCGAGATCACCTACGTCCACGAGACCACGAAACTCGGTACCGCCGGCAGCGTTAAAAATGCCCAGAAGCATCTCGATGGGCAGGATTTCCTTGTTGTCGGAGGCGACCATGTCACTGATCTCAATGTGCTTGAGTTCTACCGCGCTCACCAGAAAGAGAAGGCTATGGTCAGCATAGGCCTGATCTCCATCGACGACCCGGGAGAATACGGTATTGCCGAGATGGATGTCGGGTACGAAATCCGGCGGTTCAAGGAGAAACCTGCACCCGGGGAGATCTTCTCGAACCTTGCAAGTACCGGGATGTATGTCTGCAGCCCGGCGGTATTCGATCATATCCCTGCAGATACCAAGTACGATTTTGCCCGCGATCTGTTTCCCAAACTGATGGGTGAGGGACATATCCTCAAGGGCTGGTTTGCCCGGGGGAACTGGACGGATGTCGGGAGCCCCCACTCCCTCCGGCAGGCCGAGCGGTGGAAACTGCAGGAGATCGAGTTTACTGATATCATCGGTGATCTCTCCATGCACGGCGCACAGGTGCACGGCCCGGTCCAGCTCGGCGGCTCGATCACCCTCGGGAAGAACACCAAGGTGATCGGCCCGGTAGCGATAGGCTCTGGCACCACTATTGGCGATAATGTTCTTATCGGGCCGTACACGACTATCGGCGAGAAATGCATTCTCCGGAATAACGTGAAGATCTTCTCTTCTTCGCTTTACGACCGGGTGATTATCGGTGCAAATACTACCGTCTCGGGCAGTATCATGGACAATGATACGCATATTGGCGAGCATTGCAGTATCGAGAACGATACCGTGATCGGGCCCCGGGTTGTCCTGCGCGACCATGTCGTAGTCCACTCCAAGACCCGGCTCTGGCCGGAAGTCGTGATCACGGATGGGACAATCGTAAAGGAGCACGTGCTCAACGAAAAATTCGATGTACGGTGCGAGGGGTCTTAACCCCCCCAGAAATTATCCTCTTTTTACGAGCCGGTGGGTGATCGCCACCAGCGGATGGCGGGCATAATCGAGAACCTGGATATCGTCAAGAGTCCTGAGATTCATTGCACGAGCCGTCCGCTCCAGGCCAAGTTCGATATCTTCTTTGATCTCGATGATATAGGCATCAAGTGCGGTGATTCCCATCCGCTTTGCCGCAACCGCCCGGTGGTGGCCATCGACAAGGATGATCTTGTTGGGCCTCTTTACCACGATGATCGGTTCCGCGAGCCCCTTCTTGATCTCGTAAATCCGTCCCTCCAGTTCATCCTCGTAGATCTTCGACTGGGTGGGCAGGAGGTCCTTGACCGGCACTGTCCCCCGGTCGAGCGAGGGATCCACACCATAGAGTTTCTTGAGGGTTGTGATGAAATTGAAGACTTTTTCCGGTGAAACATGCTCTATCTGTGATCGTATCACATCCGAGTTGGAGATAATACCGAGAAGGTGATTCTTCTCATCGACAACCGGGAGCTTCTGGATACCGGACCGGAAGATCACCCGGGCAGCATCGTTGATATCCATATCGGGATCGGCAACGATCAGGTTGTCGGACATCACCTCGCTGATAGGTGTTGCAGCCTGCACAAACAACAGGTCCCGCGCTGATATATATCCGACAACAACCGAACCCTCCACCACCGGGAACCCGTCATGGTGTGTTTTCTGTATCTTC
This sequence comes from uncultured Methanoregula sp., assembly GCF_963678795.1. Lineage (NCBI taxonomy): Archaea > Methanobacteriati > Methanobacteriota > Methanomicrobia > Methanomicrobiales > Methanoregulaceae > Methanoregula > uncultured Methanoregula sp. The sequence goes on from NZ_OY787453.1 coordinate 673,158, forward strand.
TCGATGACGTCCTTTGCGGTGCCATTGATATCTACACTGACGACATCGTAGGTCATGTAGTCCTTGACCTTCTTTTTATCCATCAATAAAAATAATGGTGCCTGACCATAAAAGGGATCGGTAAAACCAAAAAAGAGATAAAGGTTTGAACAGGTTTTTCCTATTCTATCTCGATCTTTGCGCGCTCCGGCACTGTTGTCTTTTTCAGGTGGACTTCGAGAACCCCGTTCCTGAACGAGGCTTTGGAATATTCTTCAGAGACACCGGTGGGAAGCGCTACGATCCGCCGCATGGATCCGGCCACGCGTTCCCGGACATAGTAGTCCTTGCCTTTCTCCTCCGACTCATTGGTCCGTTCGCAGGAGATCTCCAGTGCCCGCGGGTTCAGGAGCTGGAGCGAGACGGCCTCTTTTGCAGATCCCGGGAGATCCGCGACAACGATCACTTCGTCATCATGTTCCCGCTCATCGATCCGGAACTCGCCGCGAATTGCAGGAAGCATGCGATCGCCGACTCCCCCGGCAGGGAGGAGCCGGGGCCGGATGCAGTAGCCTGGAACAGGTTATCAAGTTCCTGTCTCATCTCTTCCATCTCGCGCCACATAGACTCGAATGGATATCTTCTCCATACCATAACTTTTCCCTCCTTTCTGGATGTACCCGTCACATCGGGAATGGGTTAACCCAAAGTTAATATTTATCAATAATAAACTTTCCTCAAAATCCCGGAATAAAGCGGAATAGTTTATGACACCGGGCTTACGATGTAGTAAGGAGGAAAAGAAAGCATGGGAGAAAAGAAAAGAAAAGAAGCCTCGAAAAAAAACTGGAATAAAATAATCGTTATCATTGTCGGGGTATTGTTTGTCGTACTGATGGTAGTATCAGCGATGGGTTCAAGCTGGATAAGCAGCTTCGCGATAGCAAAACCGGGAGATACCGTCCTGCTTGATTATACCCTCTATGATGCAAGCGGAAGCCCGATTGTCACTACTGATGAGGCGGTCTTCAAGAATGCGGTGGGAAAGGGCGGTGCTATGATCTTTTCCAAGCAGTTGTCACTCTCCGCAAACCAGTCATATATCGATCCTGTCTATCCCGTCCAGGTATATACCGTCGGGAGTGGGTGGGGCAACCAGTTTGCATTTTTCTCAAAGGAATATACTGCAATCAGTTCCGGCATTGTCGGGATGAAAGCCAATGACAGAAAGACGATTACGCTTCCGGCTGATGACTCCATGACCCAGTTCTGGACCGCGGACCAGCTGACGCGGAATAATGTCAACCTGACCAATATCCAGGTCGGGGCTGTCCTTGCAATGGGAGTATCGAATAATCCCCTGGCATCGCAGAATGATACAGCATCCCTTAACTTCCGCGTTGCAGAAATTACCCGGAAGACTGATGCAGGAGCCACGGTAGACTTCGGGTACCCGCGAATCGACATCAAGGTTGCATCGATCAATGCGAAGCGCTGATTGTACAACCAATTCTTTTTTAATATCGCCCGGTCCAATCAGTCTCATGGCACTGCAGGTTCTCTGTTTTTACCAGCCGGGATGCATGGGTTGCATGGAGCAGGCCCCTATCAACGCGGAAGTCTCAAAAACACTCGCGGTCCGAATTGAGGAGATCGATGCGGTGAAAAACCCGCAGTATATCAAAGAATACCAGCTGACTGCCACACCGACGATACTCGTACTGAAAGATGGTACCGTCAGGGAGCGGTTCGAAGGCGTTGTCCAGAGCGAACAGCTGGAGAGCGTGCTGAAAAAATATCTATAACCGGGTTCCGTAGATCCGCTTTACCCGGTGGGCCACGGTCTTCCAGCCCTCTTTTCGCATCAGCGGGCCGTCCCGGAGCTTGAGGTGGGAGATCTTGAACCGCTTTCCCGAGACCACATACATCTCCCCGACAACAAACGCTGCTTCCCCGTCGCATTCCATGTACACGGGAATTGTTCTCCTGCCATCGTGGATCGAGATCTTGACAACTACCTGCTCGATGGCCCGGGTCCAGAGCGCGGTGATATCGGACGCTATCGCCCGTTTCGGGCGCTTGTCCCCGCATTCGATGGAAGTGACCTCGACACCAAATGCATCATCCCCGCATTCGGCCACGAGGTGGTCGTCGACACTGCACTCGTCTTCTGCGGCGAATTCGATCCCGCAGACCTTCGAGGTCCCTTCGCGGGAGACGATCGTCTTGATCATAAGGACCTGCGGCTCGCGCTCCTTTGGGATCCGCTGGTGATGGCCGCAGGTTGTGCACCGGATCAGGAGGTCGCGGGACTCGGCGACAACTTCGTGTTCGGTATCATCGTTGCACTCCGGGCAGGGATGGGTGATAAACATTGAATATGAATGGAAACCCTCACATGATAAAGCATGGAGGCGACTGAGATCATCCGATGCCGGGGACACCCGCTTGTCCTTGGCACCCACCCGACAACCTTTGAAGTGACCCGCGAGGATCACCTCACGGAGAATGGCAACTGCATTATCGGGATCGGTGCAGACCGTGGATGCGCCGGGCTATCCCAAGAATTCAGAAACGTTCTCGTGCATGATGATGCGGTCCTTTTAACCCGGCTCGAATGCGGCGGAATTGCTGCCGAAGTCAGATCCTGCGGGTCATCCCAGATGATGCTGAATCATCCGGCCGACATGGTCTGGCGCAGGAGTACCTTTGTCTGCGGGCGCACGATCGGGATACGTTCGGATGCCGTTGCCCTGACCCTGCCCCGGGAGCTCGTAAAGAACCTGGCGCTTGGAAAAGAGATGATCGTTACCCTGACCGCTACGCGTCCCGGCTGAGGGTTGTTATCTTCAGTTCCGCCCCGGCCAGAATAGCCTCGCACTGTTTTATGAGAACCGCTCCCTGCTCGTAGAGTTTCATGCTCTCGTCAAGGCTCGTGTTCCCGTCTTCGATCTTCCCGATAATGGTCCTCAGCTGTTCGATCTTCGTCTCATAGGTTTCTGTCATGATCCACACGCTCCACGATCACCTGGCTGCTGCCATCGTAAAATCTCAAAATCAGTCTCTCATCCTTTGAAAGGGTCTTCGTACTATTCAGGAGTTTCCCGTCCCTTTCCGCAACACAGTAGCCCCGGGCAAGGACTGAACGCGGGTTCCTTCCTTCAAGGGCGGCTCTCAATTCGGAGAGAATGAGGTGTTCCCGCCCGATCCTGGTACCTGCCGCCCGTTCAAGCCGTTCGGAAAGGTCAGCAGTACCCTGCTTCCGCTCCGCGATCTTCTGCATGAACCGTTGCGGGCGGAGCCGGTCCCGGAGCCCCTCCACCTCTTCGCGGGCCCATGCCAGCCGTCCCTGAAGGGCAATCCCGAGGCGGATGTTCTGCTCCTGCAACCGGAGGAGAAGGACATTCCGGTCCGGGACAACCAGTTCGGCTGCCGCTGAAGGAGTCGGTGCCCGCACATCCGCCGCGAGATCGGCCAGAGTCACATCCACCTCGTGGCCGATGGCGCTCACGACCGGCACCGGGCAGGCTGCTATGGCCCGGACAACATCCGGGTGGTTGAACTCGAAGAGATCTTCAAAACTCCCGCCGCCACGGGCCACGATCACAACATCGGCCCGGCCTGCAACTCTCGTTATCGCCCGGGCAATTTCACGGTGCGCTCCCTCGCCCTGCACCGCGGTCGGTGATATGATTATCTCAACAGGACACCGCCGTTCCACCACGTTCCTGATGTCGTGAATGACCGCACCGGTCTCTGATGTGACAACCCCGATTGTTTGCGGGAATGCCGGTAGTTCCCGCTTGCGATCCTGGGAGAAGAGTCCTTCAGCGTTCAGTTCCTTCTTCCACTTCTCGACAAGCAGGTACTTCTCGCCAAGGCCGGCCTTCTCCATCCCTTTTACCTGCAGCTGGTAGGCGCCATGCGGGGCGTAGAGGGTGACCGATCCGGACACAACCACTTCCATGCCCTCTTCCGGATCGAACGGGAGCCGGTCGGCATCCGAACGCCACATCACGCACTTGATGACCGCTGCATTACTGCCCCCGCCTTTCTCCGACAGGGAGAAGTACCTGTGGCCCCTCCCGTGGTGCTTGTAGTTGGTGATCTCACCCCGGACACGGATGTCCTGCAGCCGGGGATCATCCAGGAGACCCGATATGATTGCCGAAAGCTCGGAGACCCGCAGGGGTGCGGTCTTTCCCCCGACCGGTTCCTCCGGGGTGTTGAACCAGTCCATCAACCATTATTAGGCTAAAACCGCATATCAAGTAGTACTACTATGGTGGCTTACTCTGTTGCAAGCATGTTCTTTCACGAGTACACTATTGAGGAGATCTTCTCGTTTGTTTCCCGGTCCGGTCTCAACGCCCTTGAGTTCTGGCTTGAAACCCCGCATTTCTGGCTCCGCGACTTACCGGTTAAGGAAGTGCTTGCCAGTAAAAAAGCCCACCCCGTGTTGTCGCTCCTGACCGTCCATGCCCCGATCCTCGACCTCAATCCCTGCTCCATCAACCCGGAAGTGGCGGAGGTTTCCCTTGGTTATGCGCTCCGTTCGATTGCCATCGCCGAAGAGCTCGGTGCCCGCGTCCTTACTCTTCACCCGGGACGGCGGACGGCAAAACGACCTCCCGGCAGCGCAGATTTTGTCCGTTTCGACCGGTATATCGAGACTGTCCGCAGGACCGCCCTTGACAATTCCCTGAAGATCAGCATGGAGAACATGGAACCGGCGGTAAATTCCCTGCTCTGCACCCCAGAACGAATGCGGGAGCTTCTCGATGCAGAACCCTGGTTGTATTTCACCCTTGATGTTTCCCATGCCCTTGCAAAGTCTGATGAGGAGCCATTGCGGTATATCGAGCTCTGCCACGACCGGCTCGCAAACGTGCATATCAGCAGGGTGAACGGGAAAACCCTGCACCTGCCGCTTGACCGGAGCCCGGCAATGGCGACCGTCATGGAATCCTTAAAGGAGCATAGCTATGAAGGCAGTCTCACGCTCGAGATCGAGGATCTGAACTTCGGCCGGCCCCTCTCATCGGACGAGAAGATCGCGGTGCTCGCCCGGGACCGTGCCTTCATGCAGGAGTGCATGGAATGAGCGCTGGGTTTATCTCATTGCCTTCCGAATATAGTGGTACACTTTCAGTCGAAGTTATTGCGTGCACCAGCACGTTGTGAAATACAATGATACAGGACGCTCTTGAAATAGTTCTTTTTATTGCCTGCATCCTCCTCTCCGCGTTCTTCTCCAGCTCGGAAGTTGCGCTCATCTCTATTACACGGGCCAAAGTCAGGACCCTCGTGAACGAGGGGCGCCCGGGATCTGCTGCGGTTGCGGCGCTCAAAGAGTCGCCCGAACACCTCCTTATCACGATCCTCGTTGGTAACACCATCGTCAATATTGCCGCGGCATCGATAGCTACCGCAATCGCCATCCAGATGTTTGGCGACATCGGTGTCGGGATTGCCACCGGGTTTGTGGTTATCGTTCTCCTCATCTTCGGCGAGATCGGCCCCAAGATCTATGCAGCTAGGGCATCTGACTCCTTTGCCCTGATGATTGCCCCCATAATCCTCTTCCTGTCCCGGATCCTGACGCCCGTAATCTGGCTCGTGGAACGTGTCAGCCCTTCCCTTGGGATCGGGAAAGACGTTGCCGAGCCGGCTGTAACCGAGGAAGAGATCAAGGAATGGATCGACGTGGGCAAAGAGGAAGGAACCATCGAACAGGACGAGCAGGACATGCTTTATTCGGTGCTCGAATTCGGTGACACCACTGCCCGCGAGATCATGACCCCCAGGGTCGATGTCATGCTGATAGAGGACACGCTCAGTTTCGAGGAAGCGATCCGTGTTTTCAATGATACCGGCTTCTCGCGGATTCCCGTGTACCACGACCGGATCGACAACATCACCGGTATCCTCAATGTCAAGGATGTCTTCTCGGCCATGGTCTCCCACCGTAAGGATTCGACCATCAAGGAAGTCATGTACGATCCCACCTTTGTCCCGGAGACCAAGAAGATCGATGACCTGTTAAAGGAACTGCAGGTCCGCCGTGTCCAGATAGCGGTTGTCATCGATGAGTACAGCAGTTTTGTCGGGATCGTGACCGTAGAGGATATCCTTGAGGAACTTGTCGGCGATATTCTTGACGAGTACGACAAGGAAGAACCCGAGGTCCAGGAAATTTCTCCGGGTGTATTTGTCGTGGATGCCAAGATGTGGGTCGAGGATATCAATGAGCGGCACGGTCTCAACCTTCCCCTCGATGAATCATACGAGACCATCGGCGGCCTTGTTATCGACCGGCTCGGTCACCTGCCGCTCCACCCGGGTGAGAAAGTGGAGGTTGCGAACGGGAACGGGAACGTCACGCTTGTTGTCATCCAGATGCACGGCCACCGGATCGTCAAGGTTAAGATTGTCATCCATCCCGAAACCCAGAAAGGTAATGGGAACGGGAACCGTTAAGGCGGAATCACCCGCAAAGGGAATCAGGGGGACTGGAGATGAAAAAACGCATTGCAGTGATTGCATCAGGACGGGGCTCGAATTTCCAGGCAGTAGTGGATGCTATCGGGGCCGGTCTCGTTCCAGCCACCTGCGTAGCGCTCATCACGGATAACCCAAAGGCGTACGCCATCGAGCGGGCAGAGAAGGCCGGGATTCCCCGGATTGTCATCGATTATGCAACGTTTCCCTCGCGTGAGGCGTACGAACGTGCACTCCTGTCTGCCATGCAGGATCTCAATGCGGATCTCTTTGTCCTTGCCGGCTACATGCGGATCCTCGGGTCGCCGATAGTCCGGGCATTCCCGGGAAAGATGGTGAACATCCACCCGGCCCTCCTGCCCAGCTTTACCGGCCTCCATGCCCAGCGCCAGGCGGTGCAGTATGGGGTGAAAGTTGCCGGCTGCACCGTCCATTTCGTGGACGAGAGCCTTGACGGCGGCCCGATAATTCTCCAGCGGTGCGTCCCGGTGCTTGATGGGGATGATGAGGACTCGCTTGCGGAAAGGATTCTCGAACAGGAGCATATCGCGTTCCCGGAAGCGATCCGGCTCTTCTGCGAGGACCGGCTTGAGATTGTGGGACGGAAAGTGCGGATACATTAATTGGCTTTATCGTATTCTCCACCGTCTTTTCTTGATTTATGACCATTTCGACACGAATGCGATCCCAAACGCAAGTACTAAATAAATATGGGAACATTTATGAATCTAAAATCTAAATAGCCGCAAATATGAAAATAAATTTATATCTTATCAGTTTTCTCGTGCTGTTGGCTGTAATTGCGGTTGTGCCGCCAGTGTTGGCATATAATTGTGCCTGCAACTGTACCGATCGGAATATGACAATTGTCAGTGATGCTAATACCTCCGTGACATCATATCCCGCCACCCCTTGGAGCATTTGGTATCCGGCAGTACCCGCCAACTTCCCATCATCAAATGTATGGGGTCCGGTTACGAGCAGTATGACTGGTTCACCCACCCCAAGATGGATCTGGCGTTATAATACTGCCGTTGCTCAGCCGAACGACGGGCGTTTCGTTTTTCGGCGTAACTTCAGCTTCAACAATTCCTGTTGCTGGCCGGTAGTCAATGCAACGATGAAAATTTCGGCAGATGATACATTTTCCTTTTATTTGAACAATCAATTGATTGGTTCCGGAAGCAGTATTCCGACAGTACTGAGCATGCCGTATACTCAACCTTGGAGTGCACCTCAGGTGTACACATTTCCGGTTTCCCTTCATGACGGGTTTAACCAGATAAATATTACAGCACAGAATTATGGAATGCCGTTTCACCTGACGCCCTCCAATGCAGGAGTAATATACCGTCTCAATATTTCATATATTGATTGTTGTCCGGGGAATGGCACAATCTTTAATCCTGCACTACCACACTTATATGCCGGTTTTTGTGGTAATTCAAACCTGGAAGATTCTTCTCAGGCAATATCAGGAATATCAGCTGCACCAACACGGGTTATCCCATGGCCGTTCTCGCTTTTTGGAGGAACCTGATAGGAATAAAGCTATCGAAAATAATCGTAATCGTATGTGATGCCCGGAAACAGAATCTGGAATCGAACACTCTTTTTTGGACTTTTTGTTTTCAGGTCTGATTTGGGGCTGACCTGCCCCCTTCATCTGGACGGATGGGTTTTCATATCTTTCGAAGACACATGCCAGCCATTCGGTTATTCACAGCGGCGCTTTTTATATCCAAGACACTGATAGTATGCACACAAAGATCCCGGTGATGAATGTATGAAGGTGCGATCCAAGAACCCGGCATCCAAAAAGATTGCCCGGGAACGTATCTGGGTGCTCTTCGGGCAGGCCCGGCAGGAATTTCATACCCACCCGGAACGGTCCAACCGCTACGTGGAACTTGCCCGGAAGATCGCAATGCGCCAGAGAATCCGGATTGACCGGGATCTCCGCCGCCAGTACTGCCATCACTGTTATGCCTACCTTGTCCCGGGACAGAACATGCGGGTGCGGGTGCACCGTGGCAACGTTGTTGTCACCTGCAGGACCTGCAACCGGAGAACACGATACCGCGTGGTGAGACCAGATGGAAAAACAAGCTGACAATTCCATGCAGGACCTCAAGCCGACCGTCTGGATCGGCAAACAGGGCTGCACTGATACCATGATTGAGGAGATCGTGGCACAACTGAAGAAGCGAAAGATGATCAAAGTGAAGTGGCTCCAGAATACCGACGTCGATCCCGATGCAGTGGCGCAGCAGGCGAAAGCGCAGCTCGTCGAAGTCCGGGGCCGGACCATGGTGCTCGCTGATAAGAAAAGGGCAGCCCCAAAAAAGTAAGATTGTTGCAGTACATTTACCGGTAAGGATGAAAACGAGGTCTCATCCCCTCATCCCTTTTCGCTTTTCCGTCAGAGGTTCTCTCCTTGGAAACGTATAAGAACCCTCCTCGCATATATGTAAAGACTGTTATTTCATTATCAACAGTGAGGTATTAGATGACAACAGTATATGACGTCCCCGCGGACCATATCATCAGACGGACCGCCGAGGAGCTCAAGAAGCGGAAGGAGATCGTTCCGCCCGCATGGGCTGCCTTTGCGAAGACCGGGGTACACAAAGAGATGCCCCCCGAAGACCCCGACTGGTGGTTCACCCGGGCAGCAGCAGTATTGAGACGCGTCTATGTCGACGGCCCCCTGGGTGTCGAACGGATGCGGAGTTTCTACGGCGGCAACAAGAACCGCGGCTCAAGACCGAACGCATTCCGCAAGGGAAGCGGGTCTGTGCTCCGAAAAGCCCTCCAGCAGCTTGAAGCAGCCGGCCTTATCATCCACGACAAGACCGGACGCCGGATATCCCCTGAAGGCATGAAGTTCCTTGACAACCTCTCGCAGGAAGTCAAGACGAACCCGCCGGCACCCGTGCCCAAGCGTGTCAAGCCCGTAGCCGAACCCGAAGCCAAGAAGGCAGACGGCAAGAAGGAGAAGAAGGCCAAGGGCGGCGACAAGGCGGCAGCAGCAGAAGGCGCTGACGGCGCAAAGGCCGAGAAGAAGACTTCCAAGAAGAAGTCCGAGAAGACTGAAGCACCCCAGTGAGGTGAATCATGGGAGACGACGAGCTAGCAGAAATCCGCAGACGCAGGATGGCACAGCTGCAGCAGCAGGCTGGCGACCAGCAGGGTATGCAGGAAGAGCTCGAACGCCAGCAGCGGCAGAAGTCTCAGATCCAGATGATACTCATGCAGGTTCTCGAGCCCGATGCACGGGAACGGCTGAATACCATCAAGCTTACCAAGCCGGAATTTGCCGGTGCGGTCGAGCAGCAGCTTGTGGCACTTGCCCAGAGTGGCAGGCTCAAGCAGAAGATAACTGATGCACAGTTCAAGGAGCTGCTCAGGCAGCTCGCGCCTGCAAAGCGGGATTACTCCATAACCAGAAGATAATGAAGATTGGAGTGCTCTACAGCGGTGGAAAGGACAGTTCCCTTGCAGCAATAATGCTGGGTACGTATTACGAGGTCGAACTCAACACGTTTGTGTTCGACCCCCTCCGCCAGATCCCGACATTGGAGGCTGCGGCCTGTGCACTGGGGTTTCCCCTAAAAAAGAGAGTATTTAAGGAAGGGTTGTTGGACGAGATGGTTGATCTGGTAATATCGTGCGGGTACCCGAACGATGCAATCAACAGAGTGCACCAGACGGCTGTCGAGTCTCTTGCGGGTGAATATAACGTGGTCGGGGACGGTACACGATTCAATGACCGCGTCCCGATGCTCACCCGCGAAGCAGTCCAGAGTCTTGGCAACCGGACCGGGTGTTCGTACGTGCGACCCCTCCTCGGGTATGTCAAGCCCGAAGTCGACCGGCTGGTGAACCGGTTTCTCGTTGTCCAGTATGGCGAGACCGGGACGATCCAAAACGGCGATTACGAGTCAGAGATCAGGGAGGCATTCCGTGCCCGCGGGCTGGACCCGTCCTCCCTGTTCCCGGCACATCACGACCAGTCGCTGGTCGTGGGCAGGAAAGATAATTTTATCAGGTGAGAACATGAGCAAATTAAGCAAAGGCAGGAAAATCCGGCTGGCAAAGGCATGCGACCAGAACCGCCGCGTGCCCCAGTGGGTAATGGTCAGGACCAAACGCTCCGTGGTTGCGCACCCGAAACGGCGCAACTGGCGCAAGAGCACGCTGAAGGTGTAAGCCATGGCAGAAAAGATGCAGGAGCACGTATATATTATCCCCTTAAGGGAAGCCCGGCGGATGCCCCGCTGGAAGCGGAGCAACGGCGCTATCAAGGATATCAGGAACTACCTTGCAAAGCACATGAAGAGCGAGGATGTCAAACTCGACCAGGCCATCAACGAGAAGGTCTGGGCCCGGGGCAGCTCCAAGCCGCCGTCAAAGATCCGGGTTCGCGCCATGAAGATGGAGGACGGGCAGGTTCAGGCAGAACTTGCACCGGAATCGTAAGATGGAACGCACGATCACGTTCGCAGGCGATCCGAACATCGGGGTGTTTGCCCGGGTTGTCGGGGATATCGCCATTATTCCCCCGGATTCTCCGGAGGAGTTCAAAACAGCAGTACGGGACGCTCTCAAGGTACAGCTTGTCGAGACCACGATCCAGGGAAGTTCAATTATCGGCTCCCTGGTTGCCGGCAACAGCCGGGGTGTCGTGGTGTCCGGGCTTGCTACTGAAGAGGAAGTCGGATTACTGGCTGAGTACCGCGAAGTGCTGCTCTTAACGGAGCACATGAATGCCGCGGGGAACGTGATCCTTGCAAACGATACTTTTGCTGCAGTTCACCCGGATATGCCTTCCGAAATGGGCAAGGCAATCGCGGAGTTCCTTGGTGTTGAACTGGTATCCCTGACTCTTGGCGGAGTCAAAACCGTCGGGATGGCAGGAGTTGCAACCAACAAGGGTGTCATCGTGCACCCGCGGGCTTCCGGGGCAGAACTTGCACGGCTCGAAACTGTTGCCAAGGTGCCGGTCGGGACCGGTACCATCAACATGGGCAGCAATCTCGTCGGCACCGGTCTGCTCGTGAACGAGAGCGGGTACATAGCCGGCAATGCAACGAGCGGGTTTGAACTGGGCAGGGTAGAAGACGTATTTGGATTTCTGGAGTGAGGACGAATGGTAGATCAGAAGTTTGAAGTGAAAGGCACATTTTTGATGGGCGAGGACTGGATGCCGTACACGAAAGTGATTGTGGCACCCAACGAGAGGCAGGCCGAGGAGCGCACGTTTGCGGTCATCGGCAGCAAGCACAACCTGAAACGCCGCTACATCAAGGTAGATGCCATCAAGGCTGTATAAGTTCAAGTGAACAATTTCTTTTTCTTTAATCTCTTTTCCGGCAGCAGTCTGCCGGTACATTTCTGTTGTTTCTTCCGGCAGGTGAACGACCGGCTTTTTTATTGTCTATCATGCCGGATAATTCAGTATGAAGGAAGAGACACGCTGGAAAGTGATAGTCGGTATCGGACTCATCACCCTTACCCTGTTCCTGATGACGATCCATTTCCTGATTTTCCAGGATTCACAACACCTCTTCATCTATTTACTTGGGGATCTCGCCTTCCTCCCGGTGGAAGTTCTCTGCGTGACCCTGATCATCGAAGAGATGCTGGAGTCACGGGAACGGAATCAGCGGCTGGAGAAGCTGAACATGGTGATCGGGATCTTCTTCTCCCGTGCCGGTACCCCGCTTCTCGCCCGGTTTGCGAAGGCTGACCCGTGTTACAGGGCCCTGCCGGCGCCGGGAGGGGGTCGCACCGGCTGGAATGCAGAAGAGTTCCGTAAAGTTCTTGCCGGCATCGAGACACAGAAGTGCGCGATTGATCCCGGCCGTCTCGACCTTCCGGCCCTGCGGGAGTTCCTTATGAAAAACGAGGACTTTATCCTTCGGATTGTTGAGAACCCGATGGTTTTCGAGCACGAGTCATTCACCGACCTGATCCTTGCAGTCACGCACCTCAACGAAGAACTCAAAGCCCGCGACGATCTCTTGCGGCTCCCGCCAGCTGATATCGCGCACCTCATAGGCGACATGGAACGGGTGTATTCCCGGCTGGTGCCTGAGTGGGTGAAGTACATGGAGTATTTACAGCGCTCGTACCCGTACCTGTTCAGTCTCGCGATGCGGACGAACCCGTTCGATGCAAAGGCAAAAGTTGAGGTGGAGTGAACCGGGGAACCGGCCCCGGTTATTTCAGACACCCGGGGGAGATGCCCCCGGGAACAGATGAAAAGATCACTGCAGTGCTCGAACACTGTCGGGAAAACTTACACACGATAATGCAATCATGACAACCGCAGTACATGTAGAAAACCTCACCCGGCGATTCGGCGATCTCGTTGCCGTGGATCATATATCTTTCGAGATCGGGCAGGGAGAGATCTTCGGCCTCCTCGGGCCCAACGGTGCCGGCAAAACGACAACCCTCTCAATGCTTGCCACCATGCTCAGGCCAACCGAAGGGAGTGCCACCATCAACGGCATTGACGTTGAGCGGGACGAGGACGCGGTCAGGAGATCGATTGGCATCGTCTTCCAGGACCAGAGTCTTGACGAAGAACTCACGGCATGGGAGAACATGGATTTCCATGGCAGGCTCTATCGCATCCCCACGGATACGAGGAACCAGCGCATCCACGAGCTCCTGGCTCTCGTCGGGCTCGTTGAACGAAAAGATGACATTGTCAAGACCTTCTCGGGCGGGATGCGTCGACGCCTAGAGATTGCCCGGGGACTGCTCCACCACCCCTCGGTTCTTTTTCTCGATGAACCCACACTCGGACTTGACCCCCAGACCCGAAACCACCTATGGGAATATATCGCGACCCTGAGCCGTGAGAAGGGGATCACGATCATACTCACCACGCATTACATGGAGGAGGCAGACCGGCTCTGCAACCGCGTTGCCATCATCGATCACGGCAAGATCATCGCGCTCGACACTCCCCGGAACCTCAAGGACGGGATCGGCGGTGATGTCATAACCATAACCTCGCCGGACCCTGCTGCGATAACTGCAATCCTCCGCCAGCCCTGGATCAGCCGCATGGACACGCACGATGACAGCGTTGTCATCAGCCTCCGGAACGCTGAACAGAATATCAGCACGATTGTTACCATCCTTGTCGGAGCTCAGATCCCAATCACTTCGATCTCGGTCCACAAGCCGACCCTGGAAGACGTGTTCCTCTTCTTCACCGGTAAGACCATCCGTGACCAGGAAGCAAGCAGCACAGAGATCATGCGGCAGCATATGAAACTGATGAGGCACTAGACCATGGACATTATCTATACCATCTGGCTCCGGAACATGAAGCGGTATATACGGTCAAAGAGCCGGATTGTCGGGAGCATTGCGATGCCGCTCTTCTTCCTCCTCTTCCTCGGCTTCGGGCTGAACTCGGTGGTCAGCCTTTCGGGGCTTAATGAGAACTACATCCAGTTCCTCATCCCGGGCATGGTTGCGATGAGCGTGCTCTTCACCTCGGTCTTTTCGGGTATCCAGATCATCTGGGACAAGCAGTTCGGGTTTTTGAAAGAGACGCTTGTCGCTCCCGTTACCCGGCTTGAGATCATGCTCGGACAGGTCGCCGGAGGAGCCACGACTGCGGTTTTACAGGGGCTGATGATCCTTGTCCTGTCGCTCCTGATAGGCCTCTCGGTAAAAACGATACCCGGTTTTCTTGTCGCTGTCGGGTTCATGATCCTTATCGGGATCGGGTTCACGGCCTTTGGTATCGCCATCGCATCGCGGATGGACGACATGAGTGGTTTCCAGCTCATCATGAACTTCGTCATATTCCCGATATTTGGTCTCTCGGGCGCACTCTTCCCCATCAGCTCGCTGCCCGGCTGGCTCGGGCCGATCACCATGCTTGATCCTCTCACGTACGGGGTGGAGGGGATCCGTTACGGACTCACCGGGGTCTCGCAGATCAACCCTGTCGTCAGTCTCGCGGTCATCGGCATCTTCACGGTGATAATGACCCTGCTCGGAGCGTACCTGTTCAGGAAAATAGTAATCTGAAGCCGGGAAATATGTGGCTTTCCCATACCACTTTTTGGGCAATGATTAACCGGATTTTCGAATCCTTTCTCAATACCTGTCACCCAATGGCTGCTGTCCATGTCGCAGGGCAGCCAACAGGAGCGGCAGTTAAAGCGGCGATGGTGGAGGAGAAGCGGTAACGGGCACTATATTAAAAAAACTGCCTTAACTCTCCTTAAACACCAGGTCCCCTTCGTGTACCCGGTGGGCTACCTTGATGCCGATGTCCTGCCCCATATCCGCTTCACGGATGGGGATGTGATCGAGTTCGATAGATGTCACGGTCTGGTATACGTCCTCGTGCGGGCCGTGGATGTGGATACGATCGCCTTTTACCAGGTGTTCGTCACGGACGACTGCGGCGACACTAACCCTCGGGAAATAATGGGTTACCCTTCCAATCATGGTCTCCATGTCCTCTCCCTCCCTACACATGACTACTATCCGGGTAAAAAGATAAAACTTGCCCTTGTAAAAAAAAGCGATCAGGGCACCTCTGGCTTACCCGGCAGGGACTGCATCAGGGAGAAGAAGTATTCCGGTTTCCGGGTTGAAAAGAGCTGGTACCAGGCCTCAAGCGAATCGTCGTTCATCACGCCCAGCTTCCGGAACACATGATACGCAAACTCTATTGGGGCAAGCCCGCCTGCCGTGATCAGGTTGCCATCCGTCACTGCCGGCTCATTTACGTAATGCGATTCGCCTTTGTAACCGGGGCAGAACTGCCTGAGTGCCCCAAGGTCGTTGCTCGTGTGGGGTCGGGAATCGAGCAGGCCGGCCTCTGCAAGAGCAAGCGTTGCCCCGCAGATGGCGGCAACCGCAACTCCTCCGTCAAGCATCCGGCGGACTTTTTCGATCACCGGCTTCTGGTCCGGATCGAGCCAGTGCTCCGCACCCGGCAGGAGAACCAGATCATCCCGGCCAGGTACAATCTCCTCAAACAGGACGCCGGGCACGAGAGGCAGGCCTCCCATGCTCGTGATCATGGCCTTTGTACGGCCGCAGAGTTGTACAGTATACCGCAGGCTTGGATCTTTCAGGAACCGGCCGGAATGCAGTTCGGAAAGGACGAATGCCGGCTCCCAGTCCGCCATAGTATCGAGGATGTACAGGTAAATGACAGGCATAAACGACTCACCGGGATCCTATAACGTACCATTCCATTCACTTCTATTTAATTGTGGGAATCCCGAATCGTTTCTCTCACCAGATATGCACAATCTGCGAGAGTCTCTCCGTTTTTTCTGGATCTGCCTGCACGACCGGAAATCGCGTCAGACCGTGCCCGGTTTTCGATGAATCATCCCCCGATAAAAATAATAAGGGTTTTCTTGTTCCCCGACAGAGTTCTGAGTAACCGTTCCTGTGGGAACCCTTCGCTGTCCCCGGCCCGGCTGACAGTACCCGGGAAGACCGGTCTTCTGACCATGATTGCCATAACCCTGCTCATAGCATTCTGCCTGATATCCGCATTCATTACCTTCGGCCTTGGTATTTTTGTGTACACAAAAAATCCAAAATCCGAGGTCAACCGTCTCTTTTTTGCCTCTATGATCGTAGCAACCTACTGGGCACTCGGGGAATTTCTTGTCTGGTATCCCGGCACGTATGACGAGTTCTTCTTCTGGCTGAAAGTGAGTTCACTCTGGCCGTTTGGCATAGCGCTGATCTTCCACTTTGTGCTCACGTTCACCGGTCACCCATTCTCAAAACCCGAGAAGAGCTGGATGCTCATCTGTTTTCTCTACATCCCGGCGACACTCTTCTCGCTTCTTGGGATATTTACGAGTGGTATCTATACCATCGAACCCGGGATTGAAACCCCTTTTTGTTACCTCCCCACCCCGGGAAGTCTTCTCAATCTGGTAGTCTCGCTTTATATTGTCCTCCTCATGGCCAGCGCCATCCTGGTCTGTTTTATGGCGTGGAGGAACGCGCCCCCGGGAAAACACCGCAGGCAGAACCGCCTGGTCACCGTTGCTGTTTCCACGGTGGTCTTTTTTGGTGCCCTGTCAGGGATTTTCCTTCCCCCTCTCGGGTTTCATATACCCAACCTGGTCTTTATCGGGATCGTCCTCCTCTCAGAGATCATCGTATACGCTATCATCCGGTACGGCCTCTTCACGCTCAGCCCGGAGACAGCAGTCCCCGATCTCATCCGTATGATGCCGGACGGCCTGATCCTGGCTGACACTGACGGCCGGGTCCTCACGGAAAATATTTCAGCAGTCCGTATTCTCGGGGTTTCAGGAAAAGATCTCCAGGGCCGCCCGCTTGGGAAATACCTTCCCGCAGCATCGTATGATTCTCTTTGCCAGTCCCTCCTGGATACCGGTACCGTCCTGGACTTTGAAGTCCTTCTCGATCCGGAGCTCCATAAAATAATCAGCATCTCCGGATCTCTTGTAAGGGACCCGGAAGGAGAACCTGCCGGGTTTATATTCATCCTCCGGGACATAACCGACAGGAAAGCGACTGAGAAAGCCCTTGCCACGGCGAACGAGAAGATCTCGCTCCTTACCCAGCTCACCCGCCATGATATCAGCAATCTCATTACCGCCCTTGACGGCTACCTCCTGCTCCTGCAGGAGAAGAAATGCAGTGAGGAAGACGATTCGTTATACCTCCGCTCGTGCATAGACATTGTGGAAAAGATCGGTCACCAGCTCCAGTTCACCCGCGAGTACCAGGATATCGGTCTCCACCACCCGCACTGGCAGTCTCTGGACGAAATTGTCGAGCTGGCAAAAAGCGATCTTTCCCTTACAGGTATCACGATAACGAAATCTATCATCCCGGTCGAGATCTTTGCCGATCCGCTGGTTGTCAAAGTATTCTATAATATCCTTGAGAATGCAGTCCGGCATGGGGAACACATTACTGCTATCAATATCTCCGCCGGAATAGTGCAAAACCGGGAGCTCCGGATTGTAATCGAAGACAATGGTATTGGTGTTTCTGACAAGGATAAGGAACGGATCTTCCGGTACGGGTGCGGAAAGAACTCCGGTCTTGGGCTGGCACTTTCCCGCGATGTTCTGGCAGTGACCGGCATCCGGCTTATCGAGACTGGTACCCCTGGAAAAGGGGCACGATTCGAGATTCTTATCCCGGCTTCCGGATGGCGCGATCTCTGACCGTGGCCCTCTCCCGCGACGATCAGGTGTCTGGTCCGATTCGGTAACCCCTCTCAGGTACCGTGATCTCGAACCTTACCCCTTTCCCCGGCGTCCCGTGTTCCTCGATGGTGATGTCGGTGATCGCAAGAATCTCCCGTGAAAGGAAGAGCCCGAGACCGGTGTTCTTGCCAAACCCTTTCTGGAACAGGTGATCTTTGTGTTCCGGGTGGATCCCCGTCCCGTTATCCGTATAAAGGATAACCAGTTCGCTGCCGCGCTGTGTTGCCAGGAATGCAATTTTCGTCACGGTCTCTCCATGCCGGAGCGAGTTCTCCACAAGATTGTAAAACACCTTCTCGATTAAGGGGTCGGCAAAGATACTGATCCCATCGCACCCGACCGAGATTTCCAGACCCTCTGTCTGGATCTGTGCCAGGGCCGACCGGATCACACTGGGGAGGACTTTCCACTGCGGCTCCTGCATCCCGATATCCTGGTAATAGCGGGTGAACTCGATCTGTCGCCGGATTGCTTCGGCAGCATCACTGGATTCGTGGATATACTTCTCAAGGAGTGGAACCATCTTTTGTTCCCGGGCCAGGTCCAGGTAGCCGGTGAGCGCCGTCAGCTTGTTGAGGATATCGTGCCTTGTAATGGATGAGAGGATATTGAGTTTTTTGTTGGCGTTCCTGATTGCAGTCTCGGCCCGCTTTCGGTCCGAAATGTCAATCCCGATACCGACAAAGTAAAGTTTATCGTCGATGAATACACGGACCGCCGTGAAGTACATGGGAATTCTGGCTCCCGATTTGACCTGGAGCTGCGCTTCGGCAAATCCATATCCGCCCCGGATTGCCTTCTCCACTTCCGTCCTGATGATTGCGGTTTCATGCTCACTCCACCGGAACCAGTCAAGGACATGGATCCGGGAAAGCTCATCTGCCGAATACCCGGTCATGGTCTCGTGGGTCTTATTCCAGCGTACAAGATTGCCGTCATCGTCATAGAGATAGAGCATGCCCGGTACACTGTTCATGACTGCATCCGAGAAGATCCGCTCCTGCACGAGCGCCCATTCGGCTTTCTTGCGGCCGGTGATATCCCAGAGCGTGGTGATCCGGAGGGAACGATCGCCAAAGACGATGTTCCGGGTCCGTAATTCTCCCCAGAATGTTGTGCCATCGCTCTTCTGGCCCTGCGCCTCGTACGGGAGTTCCGAGGGTGTTACCATCTGTTCTTTGATAAGGTCACCCGTGCCGGGGGCTGCAAGCGTGAAGATGTGCTTCCCGATCAGCTGGTCCAGGGTATACCCGAAGAGTTCTGAGGCTCTCCTGTTGAGGTCACGGATGATGCCATCTTCATGAATGACAATCGCTTCCTGGGCAGCATCGGCCAGTTGCCGGAACCGTTCTTCGCTCTCGGCAAGAGCATCCAGGGCCCTGCGACGCTCCGAGACGTCCCTGATCGACTCGATGGCCCCGGTAATCTTCCCGTCCGCATCGTAAAGCGGGGATGCAATAAACCAGAGGTACGCTCCTTTGCTGCTATAAAGGCGCTGGATGAAGATTTCCGAGATAAACTGGTCACCTTTCTTCTGGACAGAGGGATATTTTTTCTTGATCTCCTCGTCTTCTTTGAAGATCAGGTCGATGAGGAGCGGGCGGCGTTCGCCATAAAATGAGAGGGCATATTCATGATCGGCTTTGCCGAGTATCGAGCCGGCAGGCACACCGGTCATCTCTTCGATTGCCTGGTTCCAAGCGATCACTTCTCCGCTCGTGTTGATGGCAAAGGTTGCATCCGGCAGGAAATTGATGATATCGGCAAACCTGCGTTCGCTTGCCTGTACCTTCTGCTGGTTCTCGGCAAGTTTCCGGTAATTGGCCCTGAGATCCTCTTCCGATGCGCTCAGCCTGGTGAATGCCGCCCGGAGTTCTTCATCTGCCCGTTTCCTCTCGGTATTATCCTCGATGAGGGCCAGGATGTGAGGCTCATTATGGTACTGGATGACCCGGGTCGAGATGAGACAGGAAATCGTCCTGTTGCCCGAAAGGATGAGCCTGGTCTCGAATCTGTCGAGTATGCCTCCAGCAGCGTCGAATGCAGACCTGCTGGTGTTTTCTGCATTTTGATCGATCCTCCAGATCTCACCGGGTTTTTTTCCAATGAGTTCTTCCCTCGGGGTTCCCACCATCGTGCAGAATCGGTCATTCACTTCAACATATTCACCGTTCAGCCGCGTCAGTATGACCGGTGACGGCGACTGCTCAAATATGGTGCGGTAGGCAGCTTCCCGCTCTCCCAGATCCCGTTCGCTTCGCGAAAGTGTCTCGTACTGCTGCCGGAGCTCTTCTTCCTGGGTGGCAAGCTTGTCGTATGCTATGGCAAGTTCGTCGCGTTTTTTGAGGATCTCCTCTCTGGCCCGTATCCGCTCCGTAACATCCGTGATCGTGACGACCTTGCAGTCCCTGGCTTTCCAGACAATGTCCCGGGTGGAGACTTCTCCGGAGAACCGGGTTTTGTCTTTCCGGATTCCCCCGATGGTGATGCTGCCATTTCCCCCGTGATTTATCCATGCGAGGATTGCGCTTTTCGAGGGCTCGCTCACCAGGAAGTCGAAACCGTACCTCCCGGTAAGTTCCTCAGGGGCGTACCTGAACATTACGGCGAACTGCGGGTTCATGTCAAGAATGATGCCATTCTCATGGATGACAATGCCTTCGACTGTCATCTCGGAGAGTTTCCGGAACCGCTCCTCGCTCTCCCTGATGAATTCCTGTGCCTCAAGGATCTCGGTAATATCGATGAGGGAGGCCACACTGCGGGTGGTCTCCTGGATCATCCCGATGTGTAGACGGATCCGGCGTTTTCCCCCGGTCTTGTTGAGGAAATGGAACTCGTAAATGTTTGGCACCGGGAGTTCAGGGTAGTTCCTGCGATGCGTGTGGTATCCGACCATCCGCTCCCGGTCTTCCGGTGCAACAAACACGGTCCACTTCATCTTTCCTTCGATCTCTTCACGGGTGCCGCCGTAGAGCCGGATGAACGCATCATTGGCAAGCACGATTGTCGTGTCCTTCTCGATAATGATTGTTGCAGCTTCGGTATAGGTGAAAAGAGAGCGGTACGTGCTCTCGGACTCCCGGAGTGCCTGTTCAGATCGTTTCTTGTCGGTCCGGTTGAACAGGACCCCGTCAAAGACAATTCCTTCCTGTTCCTCAAACGGACTTGCAAAGCCGACAATCCAGATAACTTCCCCGGTGGTTTTATTGAACCATCCCTCAAAATTGAGAGGACTTCTTTTCCGGCGGGCTTCCCCGAATGCCGTGTTCAGGGACTCCCGGTGTTCTGGATCAAGACCGGCAATGAACCGGTCATAAAATCCGGTGGGATCGTTGTCGAGTCCCAGGATATCCCGGGACCGTTCGCTTATGTACTGGAACATGATCTCCCCTTTGTTTCCGGCAATGAACCGGAACACAACACCGGGAATATTCGCTGCCATCCCCGCAAACTGCTGCTCCCGTACAGTCACGTCATGTTCGGCGTTTGCCCTGCGGATTGCCTGACGAACCTTGTGCTCCAGTTCCGCAAACTGGGCTTTCGGGTCCCCTCCTTTCTGGAGGTAAAAGTCGGCGCCATTGTTGATTGCCTGGATAACCACCTCTTCCCGTCCTTTCCCGGTGAAAAGGATGAATGGGATATTCCCGTACTGTTTCCTCACTTCGGCCAGGAGGGCGATCCCGTCCATTTCCGGCATCTGGTAATCAGAGATGATCGCATCGTACCTGGTGTTTGAGAGTTTTTCCAGAGCCTCATCTGCTGATATGGCTGTATCGACGATGAGGGTGCCGGATTTTTCCAGGAAAAGCCGGCCAATCTCCAGAAGGTCGGCCTCATCATCGATGTAGAGGAGATGATATCCCTGATCCTTCACGGGGGGATATTGACGGGTATTTTAAAAATAAGTTTCTATAAAACGAGGGAAAATATGTGGCCGGGAATTACCCGGGCATACAATTGTGTAATGTATCTGTCCGCTCACAGCATTCCCGGATCCCCAGTCTCCTGCTCACCGTGCCTGTCAGCCATCAGGTAACCGCCGGTCCCGAGTGCCCAGAGGATCAGCGGGTAAGCTGCCATCCTCTCCATGCCGCCAAATCCAAGGCCGAGGAAGATTTTTACTGCAAGGAGGATAAGTGCTGCGAGCGAGACGCTGCCAAGGATAAGGGAGATCCAACCCCACGGAGGCCGGAAGACCTTCATTGAGTACATGGCAGAAATTCCGCCAAAGAGAAAGACGGTCACGGCAGCGATTATATGGGGTGTCCCCGTTGTTTCCGGAAACATGCCGGTACAGAGCGCACCGGTTCCTGTCAGGGCCAGCAGACCGGAAAAATATCGGTTCCCTCCCTCTCGCGAGAGAATCTGGACTCCTGCTATAACGAGAATGCCGAAGATAACAATAGATGCATTGAAGATGAGTGCTGTAGTGCCCACCCCGAGATCGCTGATTGCCTTTGTTTGCGAATAATGGGGATATAGCAGTTCCGCAACAACAACGCCAAGAAGAAAAAGAGCAGCACCGAGAAATATGCATGTGCCGGCAAGTTTTTTTCTGGAAATAGTCATACTGTTTAAAACCACATGGAGTAAAAACCCGGAAAGGTGATATCATTTTCCCTTTGACTATCATGTCCGGTCCCCACATCTCCGGTAAAGTATGATCGCACCAGCCAGTAACATGATCGTTATCATGGAGTGGTTGCCGGGGACGGTGGTCCCCGTTCCGGATCCTGGAAAAACTGCTTTACGTCCTCGTGATCTATACTTAGTGGAAAGACCGGTGATGACATGACAACCGTCCAGGATTGCCTGCAGTGCGGGAAGTGTTGCGAGAAATGGGGGTGGGGCCAGAAGGGGATACCGGCGGATCTCATTCCCTGGATCCGGAATGATCGCCAGGATATCCTGCAGCATGTTGGTATCCGGCTCAGGGGAGGCCGTCGGCAGACCGGCATGGCTATCAGTCTTGCAGACCTCGAGCATGTGACCCGCATTGATTACTGGGTAGACCCGCAGGGCAGGACACTTACGCACTGCCCGTTCTATTACCGGGCCGGTGACGGAAAGGTCTACTGCCGGATCCATGACACCAAACCGGCCGTATGTATCGGTTTCAAACCCTGGAACGAGGGCATCCGTGACTATGCCCTCAACTGCCCGGCATGCCGGTCCAACATTCCGTGAAACACCTGTTTTTCATGACCGGTGAAGCATCCCTTACCGGGAAACCTCCAGGTTGCACATTCTGTTTTTTTAAGAATATCGGCTCCCGTTGGCAGGGTCAGTTGTGATATACCGGTACACGGCGGGCAGACGTATTCCGTTCCTGATTTCATCGGCTATATCAGTTCCCTGTACCTGTTCGATATCCCCGGAGAGCTGGCCGGACCGTTTCGCCGGCAACTAAAAATGAATCCTGTCCTGTGGATAAAAAAACAGGGGCGGGGGAGTCCTGATGGAGCCCCGCATGTTCTGTAGTCACACCCGTTCACTGCATCGGGCTGATGCCTTCCTTCCTCAGGACGGCAACAGAAAGATCCTGTGAGGCGCCCGAATTGAAATCCCCGTTGTTTATCTCGGTTAAGTATTTCTGGTTCCCCTCCTGGACCGCTTCTTCGAACGTCGACGTACCGGTCATCGTTGTCTCGAGGCAGGAAAGAGAATTGGGTGAGTTTTGCTTTGTCTCATAA
This sequence comes from uncultured Methanoregula sp., assembly GCF_963678795.1. Taxonomy (NCBI): domain Archaea; kingdom Methanobacteriati; phylum Methanobacteriota; class Methanomicrobia; order Methanomicrobiales; family Methanoregulaceae; genus Methanoregula; species uncultured Methanoregula sp. The sequence continues at coordinate 696,598 of NZ_OY787453.1, forward strand.
CAGACGAACGCGTGGCCGGGTATGAGGATGAGATGGGGCGTCATGCCGATCGATTCAAGGGCCGATGCGTACAGGACCGTGCCATCGATACAGTTGGCAGATTTTGATGTAAGGGACTCTGCCGGCAGCCGGACGCGCTGGGGATTGTCGGACTGCTTTGCGAAGGCAATGGGTGAGTTGATGTATGTGATCCGGTAATCGTTCTTGAGCGCGGTAAAGATCGCCTTCACCTGTTCATTCGTATCTTCCTGCCACATTGCATCGGTGCAGCTGTCCCCGCACTGGTACCCGTTGATCGACTTCTGGGGATGGTACTCGGCAGCCTTGCGCACGAGCGGGTCGATCCCTGCTGCATGCGGGGTCACCCATGCACCGATGTACGGTGACATGTCGTTCCATTGTTCGCCGTCAAAGACCTGCCAGACCATCGTGTCCTTTGCATAGATCTTGATGGGGACGGTCTGCTCATCGATGCGTGTCCCGTCTGCAAGGGAGACCTTGACGTGGAGCGTTGCGGGTGTCATCTCCGTGGGGATAGCACTGACGCGGAGTGACGGGGCCTGCCCGATTGTTACGTTCCCGCGGGCAGGAACGTCAATTGTGTTTACCGCCTTCTCGGTAAAGCCGGGGACCTCCGATTCCACGATGACCGTCTTTGTGCTGCCCGTGGGGTTGATGACATTGAATTCGATGAAATTCAATTTGAGATCATCGAGCTGGACGTAGGTAGAGGGAACAAGGGAATTCATATAGTTGAATTCGACATTCACACCACCGGCACTCGTGCCGGTCGTGGCGGGTTTGCCGGGAGAAGACGATGCAGCTGGTTCGGAATCGCTACAGCCGGCAGACACAATAAGTATCACAAGGAGTACTGATAACAAGAGAGAAATGCCGTATTTCATGTAGGATTCTGTTATGGATGTTTCATTATATGAGTTTTGTCTACGGCGTGGAAAAGAGGACCGGTAAAAAAACCGGTAAAAAATGATAAAATTACTGGTTGATATGCACCACTTTTGCGGGCGGGAACCCGTTGAAGTAGGTGGATGAGGCGTGGGAGTACGCCCCGATGTTCTCGGAATAGACAAGGTCGCCGATGTCGAGATCCGGCAACTCGGCTGAGAGAGTAATGGTATCGAATGCATCGCAGGTCGGCCCGAAGACCGCCGAGATCTGTGTCTCGCCTCGCTTGAAGGGGAGAACGGGATAATTGACGTGGTCGAAGACCTGCCCTGAATACGTGTGGTAGACCCCGTCGTTGATGTAGTAACAGGGCTTGCCGTCGCGGACTGCTTTTCCCACCACTTTGGCAACAACCGTGCAGGTATTGGCCACAAGGAACCGGCCGGGTTCGGCAAGGATCTGCATATCTTTTGGGAAGAGGCGCTTGATCTCGGCATTCAGTTTCTTGGCAAGCGTGCGTATGGAACGGATGCCGGGATGGTACTTCACCGGGAAGCCGCCCCCGATATCGAGAATGCGGATCTTGCGTCCGGTACGGGTTTCAACCTCTTTGATGATATTCGCCGAGATCTGGAGGGCCTGGATATAATTCTCGAAGTTGGTGCACTGGCTGCCGACATGGAAACTGAGTCCTTCGACAATGAGGCCGTTGTCAAATGCTTCAATAATCAGGTCGACTGCTTCGCCGGGGTGGGCGCCGAACTTCGACGAGAGTTCCACCATGGAACCGGTATTCGGCACCTGCAGTCGCAGGACAAGCCCCGCGTGCGGGGCATGGTCGCGGATCTTCAGGATCTCGTGATGGTTGTCGAAGGTGACGAGCGGTTTGTATTTATCGAGAGCCTCCAGCGTCTCGATGGGTTTGATGGTATTGGCGTAGATGATCTTGTCCCAGATGTATGCCTGCTGCTCTTTCTTGGGCATGTGTTTGATGTTCTCGTACACGATCATGAACTCCGGCATCGATGCCACATCGAAGCTGCAGCCGATGTCATACAACGTCTTTACGATCTCCCTGTTGGAATTTGCCTTGACGGCAAAATAGACCTGCACATCCGGCATGTGCTGCTTGAACTCCCGGTAATTGTCCCGGAGTTTCTGATGATCGATCACGAAAATAGGAGTACCGTGCTCTGCAGCAAGGTTCTGTAAGAGTTTTTTGCTGATGGTTCCGATATGATGGACCGGCGTCTCTTCAGCTGCTTTCTTCTTCCGCCTCTTCTTGTTATCAACCGCGACTTTTGTCATTATATGATTGATTTATTGCACGAATATGAAGTTTTTGAATTGCCAGATATCTTCGTGGTCATAATTGTTCTCCGGATTTTCCTTGAAATAGACCACACGGTTTTTCAGGGGGGTCCAGTCTGATGGGCCTGACCAGAATTCCCCGAGGTAGGGTTTTGCGATCTGGAGAACATACTCGTGTGGCAGGTCATCGGGAAGGCAGAAGCCCTGGCGCGGGTGTTCGATCATCCACATGACCGCACTTACGATACCGAGGCCAACCTGAATTGTGGTTGCATTCTGTCCCGGTGCGAGCTTCTTGGCCTCGTCAATCGGGAGGATACTGCCGGTCCACCAGGACTTGTAGGGATGGCCCATCAGGAGCGCCCCGAGAATATCCGCTCCGGAGACTATCTCCCGGTCACTCATGATCCGGAGCTTTGGCTGGATCACGTAGTTCCGTGCGCGCAGTTCCTGGATGGATGCAATCGTGGCATCGCATGGCATGTATGCGTAATGGACTGTCGGGCGGTAGATTGGTTTGCCATCCTTCCAGACGGTCCAGCGTTCAGAGATACCGAATGCCTCCCCGTGACGGATGACCATGCCGATGATCTCCTGGTTGGGAATCCAGGATCGCACCCACGTGTTGATGCCCATCTTGGGGATGAGGATACCGTTTTTCGGCCCGACCGGAGGAATAATGGCAAGGGGGGGAAGGGTTTTCTCGTGAGTGCCCCAGCCGATCTCAGCAGGGGCTATACCCTCTTCGCGGAGGCCCTCAATGCACCATGTCCCGACAAACTCGCCTACTTTCTTGGGAGAGCGGGAGATCTGGGTATCGTGTTCCGCGCAATGGATAACCCTGATGCCCGTTTCCATGGCAAGCCGGGCAAAATCCCGTTCCTGTATCAGGTGTCTGATCAGTTCCGGGTCTTTTGCAATCCCGTCAGCAATCATCCGCTCTGCAATATCCACAAGGCCCTGCTTGGCAAAGTGGGAGATAAGGCCGGGATTCGCCCCGTGGTCAACGACACAGGTCGGGGCATCTTTCCAGTCCCTTGTCAGGTCCATGAGTTTCATCTGGCGGTAATACAGGGTCTTTTCATAGGGGCTCGCAGTTTCAGATGTTGCATCCGGATCCCATGCCTCCACGGATGTGTTGACATACAGGACGTTGTTGTCATGGCACCATTGCGCCACCTCACAGCAGTCAATGTTCCAGGCAACATCGATCAGAAGACCGCCCGGTGAGAGGTATTCCGAGAGGATCTCGGTTAAGTTTTTTGGAAGGATCATCTTTTTGACAAAGCATAGTCCCCCGGCGGTCCATGCTTTGAGATCTGCCGATTTGTCCTTGAAGTCGATGATGGTAATTTTCTCCAAAGGAATATTGACATGCCGGAGCAGGATGGGGAGCATGCATTTGCACACGGCCCCATACCCGATAATTAATACCTTGTTCTTGAAATCCATCATACGCCTCCTCAGACTTTACGGTCCGTACTGGTATATTGGGTATGAACTGTAATAAACACGACGAGCATAATGATGGATGGCCGGCGTTGCGCTTCCCTTTTCCCTCTGCAGCGTTTGCTCATGGCCCGTCAGATACGGAAGGGTTTCCTGCCACAATGATGTTTTTATGATGATGAAGAACATACATATCAGGAGTCAGGATTGATTAGTACAATCCATACGAGGAGTGGCAGATTTTGGCAACTACATCGCAACCCATGGACCAGCGTGAACTGATGACGCTCCAGCAATACCTGCAGGAATACGGGCAGCAGGCAGAGATTTTTGTACAGCAGCTGCAGCTTCTTGAGAACGGACGAATGGAAGCCCTTGCAGCCATCGAGTCCCTGGAAGACATGCTCACAACAGAGGACGGGACCGTCCTTCTCCAGATCGGTGGCGGGGCGAGTGTCCGGGCAAAGGTTGTCGATCCCGAGAAAGTTCTGCTTGCAATCGGTGCGGACGTTATTGTCGAGCGCCCGAACAAGGATGCTGTCGAGTTCTTGAAAGAGCGGGTCATCGAGATGGAAGCCTCTGCAAAGAAAGTGGCCGAGACGATCGACCGCCTGAGGAGCCAGATGAACGAGATCAACAAGCGTATCGAGTCCGGTTACCAGCAGGCCATGGCTTCAGAACAGATGCAGGAATAAGGGGCTCTTTTATCTATGTTCGGGGGTCTACGCGAGAAACTGCAGGCTGCACGGAGCCGGCTGAGCGGGAGTATTCAGGCAGCAGCAGAGAAGCCTGAAGCCCCCGAAACGCAGGGAGCCCTGGCGGGGGCATCACCTTCAGTACCGGTACCGGAAGATAAGCCCTCTGCCGATGCAAAACCCTCCTTTGTCGAGAAAGTCAAAGTCCTCATCAAGGACCGGGAACTGATCGTTTCAGAAAAGGATGTGGCTGAAGCCCTTGATGAGCTGGAGATGACCCTTCTTGAGAGTGATGTTGCCCTGCCGGCAACGGATGCGATCATATCGCACGTCAAAAAAGGCCTTGTCGGAAAACACCGGAAAATTGGCGAGTCCGTAGATAATCTCGTTGTAAACGCCTTAAAGACGGCACTCCTGGAAGTGCTCGGGAGCGGTTTCGATCTTACCGGCTATATCCGAAACCACCAAAAACCCGTGAAGATACTCTTTACCGGTGTTAACGGGACCGGCAAGACCACCACGGTGGCAAAGATCGGGTCGTTTTTAAAGAAGCAGGGATTCACGGTTGTCATTGGCGCCGGCGATACCTACCGGGCCGGTGCAATCGAGCAGATCAGCGTCCATGCGGAACGGATCGGGATCAAGGTCATCCAGCACCAGGAAGGAGCAGACCCGTCGGCGGTCCTCTTCGATGCCGTGCAGTATGCAAACTCCCATAAGATCGATGTGGTTCTTGCGGATACTGCCGGCAGGTTCCACAACAAGGCAAACCTGATGAGCCAGCTCGAAAAGATAAAACGGGTGATGAAGCCCGATCTCGTCGTGTACGTAGACGAAGCGGTTGCCGGCAACGATGCTGTGACCCGCGCCTTCGAATTCGATAAGACCATAGGGGCAGATGCCGTTGTTCTCACGAAGGCGGACATGGACTCCCGCGGCGGAGCAGCCATCTCTATTGCCCACACCATAGGAAAACCTCTCATGTTCCTCGGGGTCGGCCAGTCATACGATGATATTATGCCCTTTGAACCGGCAAAAGTAGTGGATGAACTCCTTGATGGTGCTTCCTGATGCTCGACGGCCTTTCCTCATCCCTGAAAGATGCGCTCAAGAAACTGGCAGGCAAGACGGTAGTTGACCGGGCTGCGGTCGACGAACTCGTCAAGGATCTCCAGCGTGCCCTGCTCTCCTCCGATGTCAATGTCAAGCTCGTGATGGAGCTCTCCAAGGCGATCCGCACCCGCTCCCTTGAGGAGGAGCCCCCAAAAGGCATGAATGTCCGCGAGCATGTGCTGCGGATCGTGTACCAGGAGCTTGTCCGTCTTGTCTGGGCCTCAACGGACGTCAGGCTGGAGCCCCAGACGATCCTCATGGCCGGCCTGCAGGGGAGCGGCAAGACCACGACAACCGGAAAGCTCGCCCGCTACTTCCAGAAAAAAGGCATGAAAGTCGGGGTCATCTGTGCGGATACATTCCGGCCCGGTGCATTCGACCAGATCTCCACGCTCTGCACCAAGATCCATGTTCCCTGCTTTGGCAACCCTCAGGAAAAAGATGCGATAAAGATCACCCGCGAGGGGCTTGAGGCATTAAAAGACCAGGAACTCATCATCATCGATACCCAGGGCCGGCATGCGCTCGAAGCGGATCTCATCCAGGAGATCATCGAGTTAAACCAGCTGACGAAAGCAACCCACCGCTGGCTCGTGATCGATGCTGCACTCGGCCAGCAGGCGAGCGAGCAGGCCCGGCGATTCCACGAGGCAATCGGTATTGACGGGGTCATCATAACAAAGATGGACGGTACCGCAAAAGGCGGTGGCGCCATCTCCGCAGTAGCCGAGACAAAGAGCGGTATTGCATTCGTAGGCAATGGTGAGACGATCGAGGATCTCGAACGGTTCGATCCCGACGGCTTCATCTCCCGGCTTCTTGGTATGGGGGACTTAAAAGCCCTCATGGAGAAGGCAAACGAGGCCATCAAAGCGGATGACATGGATGTCAACGCGATGATGAAGGGCAAGTTCACCCTCCGTGACATGTACAAACAGCTCGAAGCGCTCAACAAGATGGGCCCCTTGAAACAGATCATGGGAATGCTCCCGCTCGGGAACATGCAGCTGCCGGAAGGGGTATACGATGTCACCAGTACCAAGATGGTCAGGTACCGGATTATCATGGACTCAATGACACCCGGCGAACTCGATGACCCGGCCCTCATCAACAGCTCCCGCATGCAGCGGATTGCCCAGGGAGCCGGTGCAACTCCTGATGAGGTCCGCGAGCTTCTGAAATATTACAAGATGATGCAGCGCACGCTCAAGGGGCTGCGGGGTGCAAGCGGCGGAAAATTCAATATGCAGCGCTTAATGAAGCGCTTCTCGGGAATGCAGTGAGATGACTGCGTTTGCAATTATCGGGCATCTTGCCCGGACTGACGGGGGATTCTCGCTCAATGATTTACCCGGGAGTGGGGGACGCATGGATGTCCTCTGCCGGTGCGTGAACGCCTCGCTCTTCCTCTCGCATGATCTCCGCAGGGACGTGGACTGCTATCTTGTCCTCTGCGGGGAACCAAAAGGACCAAAGACTGTGAAGTTCTCCGGAGCAACCGTCTGCTCCCTCTCCCCGGATGAGCGGAGTGCCGGTGCCCTGATAAAGAAGGTCATCGACATCCCCTGCGGGAACGAGTTCCGGGAGGCAGCCCAGGGTGTCTTTATCCGGAAAGGGGGACTTGAGCGGCTGCTTGCCGAACGCAGGTTTGCCGTGCTCGATGAGACAGGAACCGATGTGCGGGAAGTAAAAGATCTCCCGGATGCATACCTCCTTTCCGATCACCTGAATTTTACGGAGATCGAGGAAGAGCTTATCCGGGACTGCCCGCGATACTCGGTGGGGCCAAAGTGCCTTCACGCGGATCACACTATAACCGTACTGCACAATGAACTGGACCGGAGAAGGTGCTGAAATGGAACTTCAAGAACAAGTAAAGGCTATCCTTGCCTATGGCGAGTGCTGCGATCACTGCCTCGGGCGGTTCTTTGGCAAACGCTCCCATGGGCTCTCGAATGATGAGCGGGGACGCGGGCTGAAGATTGCGCTCGCAATTGCCGAGAACCAGCCGTATAAAAAATTCACCGGCACCTGCTGGGTGTGCGGGAACTTCTTTGATGATGTCGGGCTCTGGGCGGACCGGGTAATCGAAGCCACAAAGGGCATTGAGTTTTCGACACTCCTTGTGGGCTGCCGCGTTCCTCCGCTGATCGCCGAGAACGAGGAGATGGTCTGGAGTGATCTCTCGCTTGCCGAGCCCGAACCCTTCAAATCCGAAGTGAACCGTGAAGTGGGAAAAGCGGTCTCTGCCCGGATCGGCAAGGTTGTTGATTTCAAGAAGCCCGAGCTGGTTCTCATCCTCGATGCTGCCAAGGGCACGGTTGAAGTCCAGATCAATTCTGCCTTCTTTTACGGGCGTTACCAGAAGTTCGAGCGGGGCATCCCCCAGACCCACTGGGACTGCAGGGCCTGCAAAGGGGCAGGCTGCGAGAAGTGCAACTTTACCGGTGCACAATATCTTGACTCGGTCGAGGAGCTGATCGGCCGGCCGGTCATTGCCATGTTCGATGCCGTGAATGCCGTGCTGCATGGCGCGGGCCGGGAGGACATCGATGCCCGCATGATCGGTACCGGCCGGCCGTTCATTCTCGAAGTGGTCTCGCCAAAGAAGCGCTCCATCGACCTTGCAGAACTGGAAAAAGAGATCAACCGGACCGCTGACGGGCGGGTTTCCGTTGCGATAAAGCGCTGGGCGGATCGTGCAGAGGTGGAAACCCTTAAATCAAACAAAGCGCATAAAAAATACAGGATCCTGGTCGAGGTTGAAGGCGCAGTACCTGCGGAAGAGTTCGCAAAAGCCGTAAAAACCTTGCAGGGCGTCACAATATACCAGCGCACGCCCGAAAGGGTCGCTCACCGGAGAGCCGACAAAATCCGGGAGCGAAGGGTTCTGGATATTGAGTGTGTGGGGGAACAGGACGACAAATTTGTTGTTGAAGTCCTGGGCGAAGCCGGCCTCTACATAAAAGAACTCGTATCCGGTGACTCCGGCAGAACTCAACCGAGTCTTGCCGAGATCCTGAAAAAAGCGGCTCACGTCACCAGCCTCGACGTTACACAGGTTGAAGGAGCACAGGAGGGAGAATAAAATGGCACACCACAATGGTCCAAGAAAGAAAACACGGTATAAATTCAAGAAAGATTTAAGAAAGCGCGGGCTGCCCCCGGTAACCTCCGTTATCCAGAGATTTGAGATTGGCGACCGGGTTCACGTGGTTGTTGAACCCAGCATCCAGAAGGGTATGCCCCACCGCCGCTTCCACGGCAAGACCGGAACGGTAATCGGCCAGCGCGGCCGGGCATGGATGCTCACCATCCGTGACGGTGACGCCGATAAGATCGTCATCGCCAGACCACAACATCTAAAAGCACAAAAGTAAATTCTCTGTCAGGTGATTGGCATGAAAATTAAGGGTATAATTAGCGAAGAGAAGGTGACGCTTCCGGAACTGCGCACCGTCCTTTTGGGAGTGGAATCTGAACGGATTGCAGCCGAAAAGGAAATGACCTACGAGTTCCGGCGAAGTATTGAGCATGCCAATCAGCTTGCAAAGACCGCCCCTGAAAAAGCACGGGATCTTGTTTCTGAACTCTCCAAAATGGAGAAGATGAAACCGGAGATTGCTTACCGCATCGCGAACATCATGCCGAAAACCCGCGATGAAGTGCGGGCTATCTTTGCAAAAGAGCGGTATACGCTCTCGCCGGAAGAACTCGATAAGATTATCGAAATCGTAATGACACACTTCTGAGATGTGGCAGATGAAGGCGGAGAAAAAAGAGGTAAATGCGATCGTACTGGATGTGCTCCTCAAAGGGCATCCCGACGATCCCCGCCCCCCTTTTAAGAGAGAGCCGATTGTCCAGGCCATGGGTATCGAACAATTCAAGCTGCTTGAACTCGTGCCCAAGACCGGCATCCAGATCGAGATCCAGGAGAACGTCTATATCGGGGATGCAGAGCGGCAGAAAGTAGAGCGGGTCAAGCGCCGTGTCGGGTACGAGGAGCTGACCCAGACGGCAAAAGGTGAACTCCCGTTTGTTATCGAGAAGGTTGTAACGGACAGGGAGCAGGATTTTGTCCTGTTCTTCAATAAGGCCATCTCGATAACGCCCAAACTTCACATGCTTCATCTCCTCCCGGGTATCGGCAAGAAACTGATGTGGGAGATACTCGAAGAGCGCAATAAAAAACCGTTTGCAAACCTCGCCGATATCTCCGCCCGGATCAAGTCGATCCCTCACCCGGAGAAGATGATCCAGGCCCGGATCCTCGAGGAACTCCAGGACAAGGACGTCAAGTATCACGTCTTCACCTCGAAATGAAAGCGCACCACGATCAGCACTTCCTCATAGACCAGAATGCCATCAACCGGATTGCTGATCTTACGGAAGTGAATGGCAAAAAAGTGCTTGAGATCGGGCCGGGGAACGGGGCACTTACCCGTGCCCTGCTCGAACGGGGTGCGCGGGTGCATGCCATCGAACTCGACGGCATACTCTGTGAAGTGCTCTCCAATACCTTTTCCCGTGAATTATCTTCGGGGCAGTTCACGCTCCAGCACGGTGATGCGACACGATGTCCCATACCCCCGTTCGATCGCTGTGTCTCTAACCTCCCGTACTCGGCATCCTCGAACATCACGTTCCGTTTGCTCGATATCGGGTTTGAAGAGGCGGTGCTGATGTACCAGAGCGAGTTTGCCGACCGGATGGTTGCCCGTGCGGGAACCAAGGAGTGCGGTCGGCTCTCTATCATGGTCCAGACCTATGCAGCGGTTAAACCGTGTTTCCGGTTGCCCCCCCAGTCCTTTTCGCCCAGGCCTGAAGTCAACTCGACCGTTGTACGGATCGTTCCCCGGGAGCCCATCTTCTTTGTCAGGGACCGCCGGCTGTATGCCGATGTGGTCCGTGCGCTCTTCTCCCACCGGAGAAAGACCGTCAGGAACTGCCTGCGGGGTTCCACCGGCAGCATGCTCTCTCCCGTCTGGGTGGAGCGGGTGCTATCAGAACTCCCCGACGAGATCCTCACGAGTCGTCCCGAAGCCCTCTATCTGGAGGATTTTGCCACGATTGCAAATATTGCATGATACTGGCATGCCCATGCACAACAACCGGTACGGGTGATGAGGAAATGCGATGGAAAGGTTGGGAGCATATCCCGCTGGAAATTGCCGACCCCGGCACAGCCCCGGGCTGGCAGACAGTCGACGCCATCGCCCCGCTGATAGTTTCTGCCAGCCGGTCGACCGATATCCCGGCATTCTACGGCGACTGGTTCATAGCCCGGCTTAAGGCAGGATACGTGAAGTGGAAGAGCCCGTTTGGAGGAAAGCCGGTCTATGTCTCATTTGTAAAAACCCGGCTCTTTGTCTTCTGGTCGAAGAACCCCCGGCCGTTCCTGTCTCATCTTGACATTCTTGACCGGAGTGGTTATGGCTATTACTTCCTCTACACGCTCAACGATTACGATGCCGAAGGGCTTGAGCCCCGTGTTCCCCCTGTTGACGAGCGGATCAGGACCTTCACCAGCCTGTCCGAACGGATTGGAAAAGGACGGGTCGTCTGGAGGTTCGATCCGCTTCTTCTCTCTGACCGGATCCACGTGGATGACCTGCTTGAAAAGATCCGGTATATCGGGGATCGCATCTCGCCATATACCAAGCGCCTTGTTTTCAGTTTTGTGGATATCGCAAAGTACCGGAAAGTGCAGCGGAACCTGCAGGGTCAGAGTTTTTCCGGTGTCCGGGAATTCACGGATAATGAGCGATCTGAGTTCTGTAAGGGTCTGGCAGAACTCAACCACAAATGGGGCCTTGAGATCTCTGCGTGTGGGGAGAAAGACGACCTGTCCCGGCACGGGATCTCAAAAGGGCAATGCATCAGTTATTCCCTTATTGCCCGGGAATTTTCATATGACCCGGTCCTCGCGGAGTTCCTTTGCCCGGGAAGCCAGCAGGCACTAACCGGGAGCATGGATCCACCTGTCTTTGCCCGTTGCCTGAAAGACCCGGGGCAGCGGAATGCGTGCAGCTGCATTGTCTCGAAAGATATCGGGCAGTACTCCACCTGTATGCACCTGTGCGCCTATTGTTATGCCAATACCTCCCCTTCAGCAGTGACCACAAACTACCGGAAGTACGGTGGCGATGCCAAGCGCGGAATTTTCCACGATACTATAACCGGCTGAAAAACGGTGGCAGGAAGATCTAGAATTCCCGCATGATCTTTATTGCGCAGAACTCGCCGCACATCGTGCATTCCTTCTCTCCGTCGGAGAGTTCCCGCGCCCGGGAGGGATCCATGGCACAGCGGATCTGACCTTCGCGGTCAAGTGCGGCCCGGAGCCGTGCAACTTTTTTATCCTCTTTATCCCGGCCGTACTTCACGGTATCCCCGATATGTGCGGCTATCCTGAATGCCATGAGACCCTCTTTGACGGCCGCCGGCCCGGGAAGCCCGAGATGTTCGGCCGGCGTGATGTAGCAGAGGTAATCTGCACCGGCAGCGCTTGCCGCACTCCCGCCAACTGCCCCGGCGATATGATCGTACCCGGCACCGATATCCGTTGGCAGGGGGCCGGCAACAAAGAGGGGGAACGGGGATGCTTTCCGGTACTCCCGGATATACCGGGCAATCCGGTCGCTGCGGATATGTCCGCCGCAGCCCTCGATGATGACCTGGACTCCCGATTCATGGGCCCTCTTTGCCAGCAGTGCGTTATTGCGGATCTCCTCGCGCTGCATGGGGTCCCGGCGGTCGTGGATACAGCCGCTCCTTGCAGTGTTCCCCAGCGAGAGGACCATATCGTGTTTCCTGCAGATCGAGAGAACCTCATCGAAGTGCTCGATGTACGGGTTCTCGCACTGGTTTTTGAGCATGAACGCACTGGTTATCGAACCGCCTTTCGAGACAATCCCGAGGATCCGCTTCTTCTTTTTATAGAGATCCAGCATGGCGCGGCTGACGCAGTGGAGGACGCAGGAGCTGATGCCCTGCTTTGCCTGCATGCGGAGCGTGCCAAGAATATCGTCTGCGGTCATATTCTTAAGGCCGTGCTCCACCACGGTCTGGTAAATGGGAACGGTGGTGAGCGGAAGGGTTGTGTGGGCTAGGATTGCTGCCCGGATGGCGTTAATGTCCCCGCCCATCGAGAGGTCGCTGATGGTATCGCCACCGAACGTTTCGGCGATACGGGCTTTCTCCAGTTCGTCCTCAATACATATTTTCCCCGTGGAAGTGCCCAGATTGACATTGATCTTGGTCCGGAGACCCTTACCAATACCAACGAAACACGTCCCGCGCTGCATGATCACGGCCCTGCCGGCTGCAATATGTCCGCAGAGGAGTTCCGGGTCAACGCCCTCAGCCTCCGCGGTCAGTTGCATCAGGAGTGTGACCGTCCCCTTTTTTGCGTGTTCAACCAGTGTCCGCATTGTGCCTTTGGCTCCCTTTTCTTACATATATCGGAGCCATTTTTGATATTCCTGCTGGAATCCCGCCACTCAAACTTATCAGGGTCCGATGGCAGATGCGGTATCCTGCATTTCATCGCGCAGCTGCCGCCACGGTTTCCTGATCCCGTTCTGGAAGTTAAATTCCCGATGATAAACTACCGGTGAGTTTATTCAATGCCGATCTTTTTTGACAACTACCGTTCATACTCCCGGGCATTAACCGGTTACGGCAGGCAATCCCTTTTTGCCCGCCCCGCCGTATCTTCAAGGGACCATGTTGCACGATCCCGCACAGGTTTATGCCCCTGAAGCCGATACGTTCCTTCTCCTCCGGGCTGCACTTTGTGAGATCAGGCCTTCAGATCGGGTACTGGAGATCGGGACGGGTTCGGGTATCATTGCAGCCGGTCTCCCGCCCACTGCCCGGACCCTTGCAACGGATATCAACCCGCATGCCACAGCCTGTGCACGGGCAAAGGGCCTCGAGGTAATCCAGAGCGATCTTTTTTCTGGTATCCGCGGATCATTCGATCTCATCCTCTTCAACCCCCCCTACCTCCCTACGCAGCCGGAAGAACGGATCGATGACTGGCTGGAATATGCATTGGACGGGGGGACAACCGGGCGGGATGCCATCGTGCGCTTTGCCGCGGGCGTGGGGAGTGTCCTTGCACCGGGCGGGAGGATACTTCTCCTCATCTCGTCACTGACCGGCCTTTCCGAAGTCAGTGACATCTTCGGGCGCTCCGGCTACCGGGTTTCGATCCATACCCGGGAACCTGTCGAGGACGAAGTACTGTACGTACTCCTGATAACCCGGCCGTCCTGACCGGTCGTGATATCCCGGTCAAACGATAAGGCGTTTTTTCATCAGGTTGATCGAGAGGATGCAGACAATGGCGGTGACGATGAGGATCCATGCGAGGTGGATGAGAATCATCCACGAGAACGCCTGGAGCGTGAACATCCGCATGATCGCAACGATGTGCGTCAGGGGAAGAACCGCAAACGCCACGTACTGGAGCACCGGAGGGAGGAGTGAAAGAGGGAAAAACGTCCCGGAAAAGAGTGTCATGGGGGTGATGAAGAGGAACGCCGGGTAATTGAGCGTGTCGATCCCGGGCGTGATGGCGGTAAAACACATGCCAAGGCCGGCAAACAACAGCCCCCCGAGAAACGCCAGCGGGATGGCAAGGAGGGATGCCGGAAGGGAGATGACGCCAAATGCCGCGAGGACCGGGAGCATGATCGCAACATACATCACGGACCTTGTGGCTCCCCAGAGGATCTCCCCGGCGATCACGTCTTCGATCGACAGGGGCGTTGCGATCATGGCATCGAAACTTTTCTGGTAATACATCCGGACATAGGAACCGTACGTGCATTCGAAGAAGGCCGAATTCATCACCGAGATGGCAAGAATCGACGGTGCAATATAATTCACGTAAGGAATGCCATTGATGGCGCCAACATATGTCCCGATGCCAAGGCCGATGGCAAAGAGGTAAAGGAAGGCTTCGATAAACGGGGGAAAGAAGTTCACTTTCCATGTCCTGAAAAAGACCTCAAGGTTCCGGTGCCAGACTCTCCAAACACGCCGCGTTATCCGGGGGAAGGAAAAATGCGGTGTCATGGTTACTCCCGCAGTTTCCGGCCGGTCAGTTTGAGGAACACGTCTTCGAGCTCGGCCGGGCGGGTGAGCATCTTCTTTGGCTGGCAGCGGTCGAAGAGGAGCCGTGCCACGTCACGGGCGGATCCGGTTGCGATCTGGACGGTATCGCCAAACGTTTCATATGCTATCTGCATATCGGCAAGGCAGGCGAGTATCCCGGGCGTCTTCTCAACTTCCACAATCTCTTCGCCAACATGCCTGCGGACCAGATCCGCAGGTGCACCTTCCTCGAGGATCCTGCCGTTGTCCATGATCACGAGCCGGTCACAGAGCCGGGCCGCTTCGTCGAGGTAATGGGTGGTGAGGACAATGGTCTTTCCCTGTGCCCGAAGGAACCGGAGTTTCTCCCAGATCAGGTGGCGGGCCTGTGGATCGAGACCGATAGTAGGTTCGTCAAGCACGAGGAGATCGGGGCTGTTGACGAGAGACCGGGCAAGAATGAGGCGGCGTTTCATCCCCCCGGAGAGTTTTTCTATGGACACGTCCCGCTTCTCATGGAGCTGGACGAACTCCAGCAGTTCATCGGATTTTTTCCGGGCAACATCCGGAGGAATATCGAAATAACGCGAGTAGCTGAAAAGGTTGCCGTAGCAGGAGAAATCCGGGTCAAGGTTGGTCTCCTGCGGGACAACACCCAGCCGCTGTTTGATCTCTGCCGGGCTCACGTCCGGGTCCATGCCAAAGACCATGAGGGTGCCGGAGGTCCGGGGCGAGATGCAGGTGATCATCTTCATGGTCGTGGTCTTGCCGGCGCCATTCGGGCCGAGGAACCCGAAGATCTCTCCGGTATTTACCGTAAAACTGATACCGTCAACCGCGACTACGCTCCCGTAGGTCTTCTTCAGGTCCTGCGCATCGATGATAACCGGCATGACACTATTCCCCGGAGGAAGTTGTGCATCCCTCCATAATAACCTGCATGCTTTAAAAAAAGGAAAAAAAATTACGGAAGCTGCTCCGGCTTGACGAGGACGATCCCGGCGATCAGGACTGCAAGGAGCGCGACAGTGGCAAAGAGCATATCGGGACTAACGGATCCCACGTTATAGACGAGGATGTGCCGGACCATGCCCGTGAGCCCGGCAATGAGCAGGGCCCGGACTTCCACGTGCTTGGTTTTGAAATAGACGGTAACCGTCTCGAAGAGGACGATGATCGTGATGGTGAGGAGGAGGGAGTAGATGACACCGACGAGCCCGTCGGCAAAATTCCGGGTGGCGACCATCTGGATGATCAGCTGGGCTGCATCATAGACCGAGAAGAACGCAATGATCGTGAGCATGATTGCTACGATCATATAGAGGATCATCGGTACTATCGAAAAAAACCTGATAACTAATTCAACAGGTGAGTGTTGTTCAGCCATACTGTAATCTCCGGTTTTGATGTGATATGGTTGACAAGGCAGTATGATAAATCTTCGGTGGAGTGGATGCGGGTGGGATACCCGCATTTCTCATTTATTGAGTCGTTTAATTGCAGCTGCGGCTGTATCCCTAACGTCTGAGAACGGGTCGTTGCAAAGTTCCGCGAGGGGTCCGAGTGCACGCCGTACCCCCAGTCTGCCCAGCACCTGCGCTGCCCCGATCCTGACCCCCGGGTCACGATCCTTCAGGCAGATGATCAGGGATCCGGCAGCAGCAGGATCCCGTATCCTTCCGAGACCGGCAACTGCCGCTGCCCGGATGGATGGTTCGGGGTCGTCAAGAGCCCTGATGAGGAACGGAACCGCTGCAGAATCCTCAAGGCGTCCAAGGGCAAGGACAACTTCCGACCGGACCGGTATGCTCCGGTCAGCAAGAGCTGCCCCGAGAGGTCCGGCAGCATCAGGGTTTTTCAGTTTCCCAAGAGCTGCGGCTGCCGCCATGCGCTGCTTTGCCGTTGCACTGCTGAGGCCGGCAATGATGTGGGCAATATCTTCCATACAGCAGAATGTCCGTATATCAGTGCTCGCAGGAATACCCGGATTCGTAGGCATCGATCACTTTTTTGGCAATCTCCGGGGAGAGACGGTCATGGACGTGGTGGACGAGCGCCTCAACGTCCTCGACCGGGAGGCAGCCCAGGCTCTCTTCCCCTTTTGTTATCATATCCGTAATATAGGTCAGCTCGTCATCGCTGAGCCGGCTGATTCGCCCGATGAAATCATTACTGTCCTCGGAGAAATGGTTGGAGACAGGAGGGAGGATCGAATGGAACATATGTCCCGATCCCGAACAGGTGAGTTCCCCGCATTCCGGCGCAAGCTTCTTTAAGATGGCAATATCTTTCTCGTCAAGATCGCGTGGCATGGATATCGTCCTTACCAGTTATTTGCCCGGCTTTTGAATAAATGTGCGGGACGGGCACCGGTCACTGTCCCGATCCGGTGGAACGGGGCCGTTGATCCTGCATTCTCCCGCGTCTTTGGATCGCGGCTGATAACTGAGACAATCCGCACAAGTTGGCATACTCACCATCTGTACGTCAGAGAAATTATCACTTTTGGGAATCCGCAACAGCTGCCGGATGAAATAATGCAAAAAGAAGAGGGATTAGAAATATTTCCCGAGCCAGTTTTTGATACCGGCAAAGAACCCGCCGCTGCTCTTTGAACCCGATTTCGAGCCGGAGGAAGATCTCTTTATAGGGCGTGCCTCGTTCGAGGGCCGCGCCTCAAGCACCTGTTTCTCGGGCCGGGTGATAGTCCGCTTCTGTGCCGGCATCTCCCGTGTCGGAATCTCGCGGAGCGTACCCTGCGGCTCTTCACCCGTTGATTCAAATCCCCACGCAAACCCGATCTTGTATGCCTGCTCGTTCTGTCGGATCCAGTTGGCGGCGTTCATGTACCCGCGGTCTTCTGCCTTTTTGATGGTATCCTGGTGATCCTGCGTGAAGTGGATCTCACGCTGGAGGGCGACTAACTCCTCGTACACTTTTCCGGGAACCTTGATCTTCTCCCTGCTCATAACTCTTCATATAGGGTTATGCTGGGATACAATATTTAATGTTTCCTCATAAAAACGCTAAAATTGAGGGTTATTTGGTATCCGGATTGTACGAATCGGTCAGAACACGCATCGCACAAGATTGATAAGGATTCCGGCCAATTGTCCTCCATATCAGGTTTGGAGGAGAACAATGGTAAAAGTGACCTACGAAGGCGATGATTTCAAGCGGATGCTCAGGACGGACAAGCTCGCCCTGGAACGTCTCGTGGCCTCCGGAAAAACCGGTATTCACGAAATCACCTATAAGGATACGAAGATCAAGGTCGAGATCAAGAAGAAGGGTATCGGGGAGCTTGTTGTCAAGCGGTTCCGGGCAATGTGACGGATCGTCCGACGATCCCCTTCTTCTTATTTTCCTGTTCCGGAACTATTTTTCAGCATGAGTGAAGTATACGGGAAATCGTTTATTCAACCGGCCAAAATTTTTTGTATGCACGGTATCAACTGTAGGTACCATCATGACCTATCAGAACTGGGGGTGTGATCCTCTGGCAGAAGAATGTGAGTCCTGCCTCAATGCCCTGTGCAACGCGTGCGTGGAACAATTCAGGAAAAACCGGGGAACGAATGAACCTCCTGACGGTCTTGAGAATATTTGTGAGGACTCCGAAGAACCCGATTGTGATAATTGTGATCTGGAGAAGAAACCCCGCTGTTCAGCGTGTGAAATTATTCTCGGTGTCTGCCGTAACTGCAATGACCATGAAACCTGTGACTTCAGGATCTGTTAAAAACTGAATTGACTGGATTGTTTCAAATCCGATCGTTAACGGGCATCAAGCCTTCTCAATTTTTATCCGGTTCGCCTGCAATGAGACGGTCCAGAATGGTTTCCAGGGGAGTATCCCCAAGTACTGCACCGGTAAAATGACCATTCTCTTCCATAATAAGGGCAACGGGGTTGACCATGGCAGTCATGCCATGTTCCATGATGATGCACACCTCTGCAACAACGGGCCAGATCTTCCGGTCACCGATAATAACCGGCTCCTGCAGCCGTAGTGTTCCCGTCATGCAGCAGCTGCTCCCGGTGTCCTCTGCCGGAACACGGAGGCAACGTCCCTCACTGCCGGGTTCAGCGCCAGCCGGACTGCAGCGATGATGACCCGCAGGGGATGACGCAGGCTCATCCGGATATCCATGTCGCACGAGAAGACTTCGCGATCGAAGACCGGCTCGATCTCAATATGGATGCGCAGGGCTTCGAGCACGAACCGGGATGCCCAGTAATACCCATAGCACAGACCTGTCTGTGCGGGGTCGCCCAGCCCGAGCGTGATCCTTCCTGTTGCTCCCTCGAACCTGCTCTCCTGCCATAAGACCGATCCCAGCGATTCGAGCGGTTGTATCAGTTTGTAGGAAAGGCGGATGCTCTTCTTTTGGGCGGCTTGCAACCGTACCGGTGTTTCCGGTTCTCCCGCACGGGGAGCAGGCCCATGTTCCCGGTCAAAGAAAAACGTGTAAAGGATATGGCTGCCGACAAGCACCCCTGCCTTTGTTCCCACCGGGTCATGCGCAATCTCAATGCCGATTAAGCACCACGTGACCGTGACGGTCTCCCGGAGGGTGCCATCCTTTGTCGTAAACTTCAGCACGGATCGCACCGGAATCGCGTACAGGATGATCACCGGGATAAGGATCAGGATAAGCAGGCAGAGCAGCAGCAATGCCGGCAGGAGGAGTACATCCATAAAATGTCGGGAGCGGGGGATCAGCGCTCTTCTTTCTTGTCTGCCCCGGAGGCATTTCCTTTTTCGTTTAAGGATTTGATGGCGCTTATTACCTGGGGTGCGATCGTCTCCCCGATTGCAGAGATGGCCTGTGCAATGACGCTGTCCTTTTTAAGAGACATGACCTGGATGCCCTCTGCACCTTTCACATCACGGTGGAGGACGATGAGTGCAACCGGCTCGATGCCGCCGCCGCCACCGGCGCCCTGGCTTCCCCCGTCCTTTGCATGGCTCCCGCCGGCGCCGAACCCGAACCCGTAGCGGGCTATCGGGATCACCACTTTCTCGCCAAAAGCTACCGGCTCGCCCATAACATTCTTGGTTACAAGGAATTCCCGCAGCTGGTTTGTTGTCTCTTTGAGCATCTCTTCATTGGACACGAAAAGTTCACCGGATGTGAATTATGCGTTTGCAGTATATGAATCCATAAGCAGGATGGTTTCGGTAATCACGGGCACAAAGAAAAATGGTATATCCATAATTGACCCTTTGAACGCAAAAGCACACGGGGAATTCTGCAGCGCCATTCCTTAAATTACCCACAATTGATGGCGATCTTTAAAATCAGAAAGTTTCAATTCTCTGAATTTTGGAGTCGACAACACTCAGTTTTTCCATGAGAATATTAAGCCCTGCTTTAACATCATCGATAATCTTTCCACCGGTAATGACGATTTTTCCCGATGAGAAGAGAAGAAATACGATCTTTGGATCGGAAATCCGGCAAACCAGTCCGGGAAAAGCTTCCGGTTCATATTCAACCTGCTCTGTATCCATTAATGCACTCGTAATCCTGAGCAGATTGAGGGGAAATCCAAGATCATACGTGCAGACTATGTTGGTGACGTTGAGCTGCGGATTCTCCCTGCAGGGTATTCCTGCCACTCTGAGGCTTTGCAGAAGGTTTTGTAATGCCAGGGGAATATCTTCGGACCTGTGGTGACCTGTCAGAACAACCCTTCCCGATGAAAAAATAAGGGCCGCGGATTTCGGGTTTTGTATATGGAGTACCGCGCCGGGGAACTTCTTTTTGGTGTATGTACAGTTTGGGATAGTATTTCCAATACGTTCCAGGTCAATTGATTCTGCAACCGACCCGGCAGAGACGATATTCTGGATTTTTAATGAGCTGTCCTCACTCTTTTTCATGTAATGAATTGGCCGGAAGAACCTATTAATAGATAACTTCTCCGACGTCAGGACCGGGATTGTCCATGCTGGTCATGGTTATTTTTTAAAACACGTTGCGCCGGTGAAATATTCTGGCTGTCGCTCAATGAAAAAATAGTAAAGAATCGAACTGTCAGTGACGATATGCTGCCATGGAGGATCTCTCTGGGTCGTCCTGCCTGAAAAATAATGCAGGGAATTTCGCCATCAGGAATGCATGGTCAACGAACGCACCGGTAGTAATTCCGGCGTGAAACTCCCCCGGGAGTATACGACCGGGGGCTTTCGGGACCCCTAAAGCGGGGGTCCAAAACAGGGGTTCTTTTCGATCTGAGCCTACTTACCCCCGTTCTCACTGAGAACTGCCCACCAAATGCGTCTATATGCGTTTCTCAATCGGCACCAAAATGCCCCGTTTGTCCTGAATCGCCCGTAAAGAGGGATTTTGGGAAAAGTGTGCCGGAAGTCGTCATTTTCTGCAACCTGACCCGTGGATCGATCCCCCGGATTGGCAATACGGGCTCGTAAAAGGCCCGGATTCGGGGGAGGAGTTAGGGGTCTTCCGGGCAGGGTGTAACGACGGCGGGTGGGGTGGAAAACGGCCCTTTTTCCGGTCCTGGCGGAGTCTTCTGGTATGGGTTGTGTGCCGGAAAGATTCCGGTTTTTTTCCGGAATTATTTTTGAAATTTTTTCCGTGAACGGGAAAATTTTTACGAAAATATTTTCTTTAACTTTTTTTCCGGTAATTTTCCGGAACGATACGAGGCCATACGCGCAAAACGCCTCGTCGGGTTTTGCGCTACGTATTTACCTGTCTGCACGAAGCCGGAGGTTGCCCGGTGAAGCTCCGGTGAGGCGGTTGGGCGACTCGTTGCGGATCGGGGAGGATCGTTGGATTGCTCATGGGAGGGGCGCAACTCACGGTCTGGTCACTTGAAGATGAATTAACAAATCTTGCAAATAATGTTGGAATGCGCTTAGATAATCTCGCCCCTGAAAAATCGGTAACAAAACAATTCTGGATAACCAAATTCAATCGAATTAATCAATGGAAACGAGAATCAAGATATAATTGAATTATAACAAAATCACTATTAGTATAATATGGGGCTGAAATTTCATGTTTTATAAAGACCCTCTTGATATAAGTGCTGAAGATTGGATTGATTTACTTACAAACAGAGAAGTTACCACAGAAAAAGATTTAGAGATTTTAAAAATTGTATATGAAAATCCATATCACGAAATTAGAGCTTCTGACATTGTATCAAAGACTAATTATACACACCATGGTCCGATTAATTCACTAATAAGCTGGTTTAGTAAACGTGTAATTACAAAAACAACGATCCAACCCCCATTAAATAAAGACGGAAAGCCTCGATGGTGGCATGTTCCATTTTGGGCTTGGAAAGAAGAAAATGGGAATCATTACTTTTGGAAATTGCGCCCCGAGTTAGTGAAGGCAATTGAAAGCCATCCAGATATTTTTCGATCAAGTGAAAAATCACTAAAGTCCGAAAGGAAAATGAATGTATGGATATTTCAATCGAATCCAAAATATTATGATCTCATTAGAGATTTAGATGATTTATCGAAAATGAATTCGATTTGGCCCATACGACAACATAAAAAAAAGATTAAAAATGGTGATTTGGCTCTATTATGGGTGGCGGGGCAGAATCGAGGAATTTATGCAACGGCTGAGATTATCTCCGACCCTCAAATGCAAGAGGTAGATCCCAATGAACCTTGGTTAAATCGAAAAAATATCGATAACGCAGATAATAAGGTGTTATTAGTTGATTTAGGCTATATGACCGTGTTGGAGCCCCCATTGTTTGAATCGGAGCTTAAAACAATACGTGAGTTATCTGACCTTTCAATAATACGACAGCATAATGGAACCAATTTTCCCGTAACCGAATCTGAATGGAAGTTACTATCAAAAGAGATTGAGAAAAGGAAATTATCGGCATATCCTCAAATCAATGAAGATGTTGACTTGGATTTGGAAACTTTCGAAGAAGAGCAACGGGCAAAAGAAGGAGGGTCAGCGTATTATTACGGGAAACATTATGAACGCGATCCAAACAATCGGAAGGCGGCCATCAAATATCATGGCACGCAATGTTCAGTATGTGGATTTGATTTCTCTCGGATGTATAAACAAAGAGGTCAAGGCTTTATTGAGATTCATCATGTCAAACCGATCAGTACCTATGAAAAGGAAATGGAAGTAGATCCAAAAAATGATCTTGTACCTGTTTGTGCAAATTGTCATCGCATGATTCATAGGTTTCGAAATAATGTGTTGAGTGTAGAAGAATTGAGAAAAATTATTAATTAAGCATATTACTTTTTTCACAGTATACCGTGTAAAATAAAAGAATGGTTGACAGCGCTTTCGCTACTGCTCAATGTTTTTCCGAAAAGAGAATCTCACCCTCAGAAGAAGATGCTGCTATGGGGATTCGAACCCCAGTCGCGAGCGTGAGAGGCTCGCATGATTGGCCGGACTACACTATAGCAGCAGTTGCCCAGTAAATTGGGTGATATTTTTACTTAAAGATGTCTGTAGAGAAAAACCTCATCTCCCGGACGGGAGTATGCCGCTCTGACCCTGCGAAGAGACAAGCCGGAATGCCCCGTTCGGGACATGAATCTCGAACCGTGCTCCTTTGCCCGGTTCTCCCGTCTCTTTGATCGTGAGGCCGGTGATTGAGAGGATCTCCCGTACAAGAAACAGGCCGAATCCGCTGTGTTTGCCAAACCCGCGTTCAAAGATACGCTCCTTCTCGTTTTGCGGGATACCCACACCGTCGTCCTCGCAGACAAGAGTGAGGTGATCGGGTTGCAGATCCTGGTAAAACCGGATTTGAGTGTTCTTCTCCCCATGGTAGAGCGAATTTTGTGCAAGATTGTAAAAGACTTTCACCAGGAGCGGATCGGCATAAACCTCGTAGGCATCCAGATCGATCTCAACCGTTACCGGGCCTAAAGATAACTGGCTTACCGCCTGGCGGATAATCCTGCCAGCATCCTGCCACTCCGGGTTTGTTACGCCGATCTCCTGGTATGCCTTGGTAAATAAAATCTGCCGCTCGATGTTCCTGACTGCGATCTCTCCCTGATGGATATAATCGAGATCGCGCTTGTCCGACAGGCGCTGTTTCAGCAGTTCGAGGTAACCGGATAAGACGGTGATCTGGTTCAGGATATCATGACGTGTCACGTTGCTCATAAGGTTGAGTTTTTTATTCGTCTGTTTCAGTGCGTCCTCCGCCTGTTTTCTTTCGGTAACATCCTCGTAGATTGCGACAATTTCGCCGGAGGGGAGTTTGTAGATAAAATTCTCCCGCCAGCCTGAAATCCGGTTGTCCCGGTACATCGAGACCGGATGTGACTCTGCAATCCCGGTTTTTGCAACCCGCTGGAATACAGCAAACAGCCCGAACTCTTTAACGCCGGGAAACACTTCGAGAATGCTGTGCCCGATAATCTCTTCTTTTTTCACCCGTTCAATCATTTCCCCGGCATGGTTGATATCCCGGATAATAAAGTCCTCGAAATCAGGAGAAGCGGTATAGATTGCAACCCCGTCATTCATGTTCGAGAACATGGCCCGGTACCGGGCTTCGCTTTCTGTCAGGGCCTGCCTCACCTGGATGCGCATGATGGCGTGGCAGATTGAACGCCGTAAAATAAAACCGGTGTTCTGTCCTTTTATCAGGTAATCCTGTGCACCTTCATGGACGCCCCGTATCCCCAGCATCTCATTATCCAGGCCGGTAATGATAACAACGGGAACTGAATCCTCATGGGCAATCACCCGCCGGAGAGTTTCCAGGCCCTGGCTTTCCGGAAGCCCGAGGTCGAGGAGAAGGACATCGAAATCCTTTGCATTGAGCAATGGCAGGCCTGTGGAAAGGGAATTTGCCCGCACGAGCGTAAAGGATATGAACGGGCTCTCGCTCAGCATCTCCTCTATAAGCCGTGCGTCACCGTCATTGTCTTCAATTACCAGTACACGTATCGGGGTGCCTGTCATAGCTCCTCATCATTGCGGCAGTTTTACAATTCCCAGCCAGAAATCATCGATACTCCGGATTACATTCAGGAACTGGTTGAAATCCACGGGTTTGGTAATATAGCAGTTTGCGTGGAGGTTGTACGTCTTGAGAATGTCCTCTTCAGCCCGCGAGCTGGTCAGGATGACGACAGGAATGCGTTTGAGGTTCTCATCGCTTTTTATCCGTCTGAGCAACTCCCGCCCGTCAATTTTCGGGAGATTTAGATCGAGGAGGATAAGATCGGGACGTGATGCATTCGCATGTTTTCCCCGTTTTAACAGGATATCGAGCGCTTCTACGCCATCCATCGCCACCTGGAGGTTATTCAGCATCTTGGTCTCCCTGAGACCTTCCTGCGTCAGCCTGATGTCTCCGGGATTGTCTTCCACGAGCAGGATTTCAACCAGTCTGGAGGGATTATTGTCGTTCATCGGATCCTTCACCTCGTACCGGGATCGAGAAATGGAATGTCGATCCTTTGTGTGGAACAGATTCCACCCAGATTTTTCCACCATGTCTCTCTACTATCCGCTTGCAGACCGCGAGCCCGATGCCTGTTCCCGGATAGTCAACACCGTGCAATCGGCGGAAGAGTGTAAATAGTTTTCCCCCGTATTCCGGATCAAAGCCTATCCCGTTGTCTGATACGGAAAATATCCAGAAATCACCCCCCTGCCGTGCGGAGATGTGTATTTTTACCGGTTCGCTGCCACGGAATTTTATCGCATTGTCGATAAGGTTCTGGAAGACACGCATTATCTGGCCGGCATCAGCCCAGACCCCCGGCAGGGGATCATGGGTTATGACTGCCTGGCTCTCCCTGATGGCAATTTTTTCATTATTGAGGGTATCTTTCAGGATCTTTTCGAGATCAACGCTGGCAAACGGCATCCCTTTTGTCTGGACCCGGGAAAAGTCAAGAAGGCCGTTGATCATATTCTGGAGCCGTTTTGCCCCATCAACGGCATAATTAATAAATTCATCCGCATTATCATCGAGCTGGCCTTTGTACCTCCGCTCGATTAGCTGCAGGTAACTTGCAATCATGCGGAGGGGTTCCTGCAGGTCGTGGGAGGCGATGTAGGCGAACTGCTCCAGTTCGGCATTGGACCGGCCGAGCTCTTCGATCTTCCGGGCCAGTCTCTTCTCTGCCTGTTTGAAGTCCGTGATATCGACCATGGATGCAACACTGTTGGAAGAACCTGAAATTACATCGACATTGACAACGCAGTAATGAATATTTGTGGAAGCGTCGATGAGTCTGCACTCGTAAATGCGTGGTGCAAGAGCCGGGTCTTTCCTCCGGGCATAATGGTATTGCCGCATCCGCTCCACATCGTCCTTATCGATAAATTCCGTCCAGCTCTTTTTATTCTCCTGTTCTTCTTTTTTAATCCCGGTGAGTTTCTCCCACCGGGTGTTAGCGAGGAGTATCGTCGTATCCGGCGCAATGATGATACTTGCCGCACCGGTGTTTTCAAAGATGGTCCGGTAGAGGTTTTCCGAGGCTTTCAGGGACTCTTCTGCATGTCTGTGTTCCGTTATGTCCCGGAAAATTCCTTCAACCCCGAGAAGGTTGCCCGATGCATCAGAATAAAAATGACTGTTGGTGGATACGGTGACAACAGAACCATCTTTTCGTTTGAGATCCACCGGATAATCTTCAACGGACCCGGTTTTTTTCATTGCTTCGAGAAACCTGGTCCGGTCAGCCGGGTCTGCATAGAGCTTTTCGGCAATGTTCCAGCCCATTAACTCATCCGTAGAATCAAATCCCAGTAACCTTGCCCCGGAGGGGCTCATCATGACGAGGTTCCCGTCCCTGTCCGAACGATAGAACGTATCCTGGATGTTATTCAGGATTGTACGGTATTTTTCCTCGCTTTCCCGGAGATTATTCTCGGCATTTTTCCGGTCGGTGATATCATCCAGCGTCTCCACTGCACCGATGACGACCCCCTGAGCATCCCGTATGGGTGCAGCAGTGAAATGGAGCCATGTCCCGGTCTTTCCCATGTGGGGGAAGAAGTCGGTTGCCTCATATGCATCCTCGATCAGGAGGGATTTCCTGTATTTGCCGGTATACCACCGGGGAATCTTCTCTATCCGGCCCTCAACGAGCAGGTCAGCCATGCAGGGGCGCTCTTCGGGATAGAATGCCCTCCACTGCTGATTGGTACCGATCACATCCTTTGCCGGGATCCCGCTGTAGGATTCCAGTGCTTTGTTCCACTGGATCACCGTATGGTTTTTATCAATAACGAACTGCGGGATAGGAGAGCCCCGGACAATTGCGCTTAATTTGTTCTCGCTGTCCCTCAGTGCCTGTTCAGCCTGTCTCCGGTCGGTGATGTCGTGGATTACTGAATAGAGGAGAAGTTTTCCTTTCCCCTTGATCGGGCCGGAATACACCTCAACGAACCGCTGCTCTCCGCTGGCAAGGTAATGGATGGAGTTGAAATGTTTCTCCTTCTGGTTTTTCGCCCGTGCGAGATCGTGCAGTACTTTCTTTTTATTGAGCCTGTTGATCTCGAAAATTCCCATCTTCGTGATCTGTTCGTACCGGTAACCATAATAGGTACAGGCGGCGGCGTTTGCATCGACGATAATCCCGGTATCCGGATCGATAAGAATGGAGACTGAGTGGTTTTTGTGGAAGAGAGCACTGTACTGCTCCTCGCTCTCCCGGAGCGCAAATTCTGCTTCTTTGATATCGGTAATATCCCTTCCCACGGTCTGGTATTCGATCAGGGTGCCGCTCCCGTCAAATATTGCCCTGTCCACCCAGCGCTGCCAGCGCAGACTCCCGTCCGGCATAATGATGCGGTGATCGATGGCCGAGACCGGGTGGTCACGGGTGAGTGAAGCGAAATGCCCGCGGATGCCGGCCTGATCTTCCGGTGGAATATCCGGCCGGAACTTTTCCCCGATTAAATCCGGACATTTTTTCCCGAAGTACCTGCAATAGGCCTCGTTTACAAAGACATGAGTGCCGTCAGGTCTGAACCGGCAGATAAATTCCGTCTGCGTCTCGACAACATTCCGGTACTGTTCCTCGCTTGCGCGGAGTGCTTCTTCCTTTACTTTGATTTCGGTGATATCTTCAAGCGTCTCCACTGCACCGATGATAGTGCCTTTTGAATCCCTGAGTGCCGAAGCGGTAAAATACAGCCATATCCCCCGGGTACCCATTCTCGGGAAGAAGTCGGTTGCTTCGAAGGCCCCCTCTACGTATTTTGATTTGCTGAACTTCCCCGGGTACCATTCAGGGATCCTGTCAATAGTACCATCAACGAGGAGGTCTGCCATGCAGGGGCGCATCTCTGAATAGAATGCCCTCCACTGCTGATTGGTTCCGAGAACCTCACCGGCCTTTACGCCGCTGTACCGCTCAAGTGCAGAGTTCCAGCTGATCACCCGGTGGTTGTTGTCGATGACGAACTGGGGGATGGGCGAGCCCTGCACGATACCCTGCAGCTTCCGCTCGCTCTCTCTGAGTGCATTCTGACCGAATTTTAGTTCCTCATACTGGGCCCTCATCTCTTCTTCGGCAGCAGTGATCTGTTCATAGGCCGCCCTCAGATCATCCAGGGTTTTTCTCTGTTCCGTGATGTCCCTTAAGGTCTCGATAGCCCCTGCACGGTTTCCCTTTTCATCATAGACGGGGGTCACCTTGGCCCAGATGACCATCGCAGTTCCATGGGGGTGGGCATCTGATGTCTCCGCAATGAGCGCGGGACCGTCACGCTGGATATTCCTGTAATTCCAGTCATTGAGCACGGTATCGGGCTCATCGATCAGGTCGATCAGGAGCGGTCTCCTGATACCATAGAACGGGATTGCGTACTCCCGATCGTTTTTTTCGAGTATATCGGCAGCACGTACACCGGTCATCCTCTCGATCGCCATATTCCACGCGATCACCCGCCCGGCGCGATCGATGGCGAATGTGGCTTCCGGCAGGTGGCTGAGGATGTCATAAACCCGTTTTTCTGACTGGCGCTGTGCCTTTTCTGCACGTTTCTGCTGCACGGATTTTATTATGATATTTCTCAGTTCTGCAAACTGGGATGTCGGATCCCCACCTTTCTGGAGATAGAAATCCACACCGCTGTTGAGCGCCTCTATGATGACTTCTTCCCGGCCCCGTCCGGTGAAAATAATAAACGGGATGGTATCCCCCCGGCCCCTCAGTGTCTGGAGGAACCGTATCCCGTCCATTTCCGGCATCTGGTAGTCGGACAGGACCGCGTCAAACTTTTTTTCCTGCAGCCGTACCAGGGCTTCAGGTGCAGATACTACGGTATCGACAGAAAATTCGTGGGTCTGTTCAAGGAATAACTTGCCGATCTCAAGGAGTTCGGGTTCATCATCCACATACAGGACTGAGATCATGCAACTCACATTCCGGTATAATATGCATCACTTCCCACGGATCTGGTATAATCTTATCTGCTATCCGGCATGCAAAATCCAAACCGGACAAGTTCCGGCCCATGAAACCTGTCCCTGGTTCCGGCAGGAACAACTATATCTCGGACGTGCGGCGAATAATATAGGAATGAGTAGTCTTGAGGAACAGATCAAGGAGCTTGAGGACGAGTTAGTCAAGACTCCCTATAACAAGGCTACGTCGAAGCATATCGGCAGGGTCAAGGCCAAGATCGCCCGGCTCAAGGACGAGGCGGTCAACCGCGCAATGAAAGCCGGGGGCGGCGGCGAAGGCTACTCGGTAAAAAAATCCGGTGATGCCACTGCCGTTCTTGTCGGGTTCCCGTCAACCGGTAAGAGCACGCTCTTAAACAAGCTGACCGGTACGGAAAGTGCTGTCGGTGCTTATGCGTTCACGACCCTCACCGTGGTACCCGGTGCTCTCGAACACAAGGGTGCGAAGATCCAGCTCCTCGATATCCCGGGACTTATTGCCGGCGCTGCGATGGGTAAGGGCCGTGGCAAGGAAGTGATCGCCGTTGTCCGCGGGGCCGACATCGTCATCATCCTCGTGGATGTCTTCAACGAGCGGCACTTCGATGTGCTCATCAAGGAACTCTACGATGCCGGTATCAGGATCAATGTCCCGAAGCCGGATATTACCATCAAGAAGTCCTCGCATGGCGGTATCCGGCTCAATGCGGTGGGAACGCTCGACCTCGATATCGAGGAAGTGCGGTCGATCCTTGCCGAGAGCAAGATGATGAACGCCGACATCCTGATCCGCGGCAATGCAACGCAGGACGATCTTATCGATGCCGTCCAGGGCAACCGCGTTTATATCCCGGCATTTATTGCCGTCAACAAGGTCGACCTCGTGGACAAGGAACGGTACCTGGAGATCGAACACGACATTGCCGAACGGTTTGGAAATCCGCCGCTCATGATCTCCGCTGCCGCGGGCTACCATCTCGAAGAGACCAAAGACGCAATTTATGATTGCCTGGGATTCATCCGGGTCTATCTCAAGCCCCACGGGGAAGAAGCTGACCTTGAAGAACCGCTCATTATCCGGAAAGGCAGCAGCGTTGAGGATGTCTGTACCAAGCTCCACCGGGACTTTGTCCAGAAATTCCGGTACGCCCGGGTCTGGGGAAAATCCGTCAAGCACCCCGGCCAGCGTGTCGGGCTCACTCACCGGCTTATTGATTCAGATCTCCTGACGATCATTGCCGAGCGCTGATCGCGTCGAGAATGACCGGAAGCGGCGCTTCAGTCTTGATCCCGTACCCGGAGAAGTGGGTACGGGTTGCAGGGTATCCCGCAGCCCTTATTTTTTCAAGCACGGTATTGATATCCGGCGGTGAACAACCCAGCCGTTTTGCCAGTACGTGGTAATCGTAGAAACTTGACGTGGGGAGCTCCCTGCTGCAGGTATCGAGCAGTTTCACCAGATCCTTTTTTGATCCCAGTTCGCGGTTTTCTGCAAGCTGGCTGAGGCTTTCTGCGATCCCCTCTCTCCGGATACTGCCGAGCCAGACCGGGCCAATGGGCTGAAGTTCCCTGCCGCAGTGGGGGCATGTTGTGGTTCGTGGGAACCTGACCTGTTGTTCTTCCCGGTACGGGCAGGACGGGCACTGGAGGATGAACCCGAGCTGTGCAAGAGACTCGTCCGCAGCATTTGCGCCCCGGAGAATCCGGAGGTGGAGCCGGACGAAATGTTCGCGGGCATAACAGAAGACCGGTTCGATCCCGCGATCGTACTTCACGGTCTCGCGGACAACGAACCCGAGGAGGATGCGGAGGCCTACCTCGCTGTGGTATTCCGTGTTCCTCGGGAGGGCGCCATACCGCCGTATACCGGCCTTTAAGTGTGCCCCGCAGAGCGGTGCCGTGTCCGTTGCAGTCACGAAGAGAAACCTGCGGCATCCCCTTATGGCGGCATCAATGATCCAGGCCGGCGTGCCAAACGGGTCGAGGTCAACCGCATCATAGGATTGCTCGGAGAGGAGGGCATTGACGTCACGGCAGGTGATGGTGACAGGAAGGTCTGTCCGTTCGATATTCTGCCGGATCAGGTCCACGGCTGCCGGGTCGCGGTCATTGATGGTGGTCGGGATACCGCATTCATTGGCCACCCGCATCCCCCGGATGCCGGTAGCTCCCATGGCATCGAGGTAATCTGAAGGTTCCAGGATCGAGAGGAGAAGGACCGAGATATCCCGGTTGAGCTCCATCCGCCGGTTGAAGAAGATCGGGGCAGACCCCGGGGGAAACTGTTGCGTATCGTCCTGTACCGGGACGAAAAACGATGTACTCCCTTCCCTTGACTCCTGTAAATCCATTGCGGAAAGATGTTGCCGCGCGCAAAACTTATACATATTCCCCTGCAATGGATATGAGCAGGGCGAGTGGCTTAGCCCGGACATAGCGTCAGCCTCCTAAGCTGAATGCCGGGGGTTCAAATCCCCCCTCGCCCGTCATCACTTTTCGTGCATTTTATGTGCAAGTCTGCCGGAGTGTAAACCAATGAGCCTGCAGGGATATTTCAAAATCACGCGCCCGGCGAATGCATTTGTTGCCGGCCTTGCCGCCGTAATCGCGTACCTGATCGCGACAGGGACGGTAACTCCTGCGTCCCTGCTCCTGGTGGTCGTTGTCGCGCTCATCACTGCTGCCGGTAATGTTATCAACGATTATTTCGATGCAGAGATCGATGCCGTCAACCGGAGCGACCGGCCGATTCCTTCGGGGCAGGTCCCGCGCACCGCTGCACTCTGGTACTCTCTTCTCCTTTTCCTTGCCGGTATTGCAGTAAGCCTCCTCACAACGCCGCTCTGTATCGGTATTGCGGTTATCAACTCCATCCTGCTCATTGCTTACGCGGCCCGGCTCAAGGCAACCCCGCTTTTCGGGAATGTTGCCGTAGCCTACCTGTCGGGGAGCATGTTCCTCTTCGGCGGGGCATTCGCCGGCGTTACCGGACTTGTCCATATGGTCCCTGTAGCCCTCATGACGTTCCTTGCCATGATGGTCCGGGAACTCCTGAAAGATGCCGAGGATGTTGATGGCGATGCGGCCTGCGGGGCATCGACTCTCCCGATACGGATCGGGATCCGGAGAACCTCCCGTATCGCATTTGTCTTCGCAGTCCTTGCCGCGATCGCGAGTTTCATTCCCTATGCCTGGTGGGGTGCCTGGTATATCGCCGGAATCCTCGTTGTCGATGCAGTCCTCATAGGTGCCGCAGCCCGTGCCCTTTCCTGCGAAACTCCTGCCTGCATGCGGGACTCAAAGGCTTCATCCTTCCTGAAATACGGCATGTTCGCCTCCCTTCTTGTCTTTACACTCTCGGCAATATTTCTTAAATGAATACCCGTTCGGCTACCGTGAGGAGAGCAACAAGTTTATCCCCTGATCGTTCAACAGGTACCATAAGAGACCTATGCCAACGGTAATCCAGAAAGGGAATACGTTTTACGCCAAAAAAGGTTCATATTTCGAAGGGAACGTCAAGATCGATGGTGACTTTGTTGTTCCCCCTCACACGCATTTCTGGGGGAGACTCTTCGTCACGGGAAATCTCGAGCTCGGTCCCCGCTCCAGTGTTGCGCTCGATATCGCCTGTTCGAACGCAGTCATCGGGAGCCAGAGCCGGGTCAAGGGACCTATCATCGCATCCGGAGATGTCGTAATCCTGGATCATGCCATGGTGCACTCCGTCAAGGCAGGTGGCAGGGTAATCCTGCGCACCGGTGTCAGTGTCGGGGATGTGACCAGCCAGGACACGATCATCGTTCACGGCAGGATAAAAAGCGGGAACCTAATCGGCAAGAATATGAAGGTCCTCGGGAATTGAGGCAGGGTCGATTCCCAGGGTTGCAACTTCATAGACATCCGGCCAGTTCACGATGGTTTCAACGCACCCTTCTTTGAGAGTCACCACTCCCATCACGACAAGACCCATTTTGTCGGCCATGTCAATACCTTCCTTGACTTCTGCAAGGCATCCCACGCCGATGATAGCTTTCGGGCGGTACTTTTTGACCATCCTTTTTATGAACGATGAACCGGGAACGATAAAGATCCGGTAGCCGAGCCGCTCAAGCATGGCCCGGGCCTCCCCGACACTGCACTGGCCACAGCTGCGGCACTTGAGACCTTCCGGCGTCAGGTGGGCCGGACAATTGGAGGAACGCAGGCACTGGGGCATAAAAATTGCCCGCTCCGCGACAGGGATCTTCTCGAACTCGGCGGTATTCATGGAGTTGTGGAGCTTGATGAAGAAGGCAAACATCTCCCGGTCCTCGATGCCGAGCAGCCGGAACATGGCTTTCATCAGGCCTTCGAGGAAGACAAGCCCTGCCTTGATGACCTGCGGGAAGTAGAGCCTGCCTTTCCTGATGGAATACAGCGAGATTACGACAAGGACGAATGCTACTATGATAGCCCCGACTATCACGATAACGGTCACTTCACCGATGAGATACATCAGGTGGTTCCAGGTAGTTAAGTCGAAATCCATGATCGCCAGAGTTAATTCAGGATCATATTGTGCTGGTGCGGGATAAAAGTGACCGGATATCCAGCGGGGGTTTGACAACCCCGTGCTCCGTCACGATGGCAGTAATAAGATCCATAGGTGTTGCGTCGAAGGCAGGGTTTCTCACGTGTGCCTTTTCGGGAACAAAGACCCGGTTTCCCATGGTCGTCACTTCCTCCCGTCCGCGTTCTTCGATGATGACATCCCGCTCGGTCTTGTCCCTGTCAAACGTCGAGAGCGGTGCGGCCACGTAGAAGGGGATGCCGTGGTGGCGGGCGCAGACCGCATGCATGTACGTCCCGATCTTGTTGAAAACGGCATCTTCCGTGATCCGGTCAGCCCCGACAATAACAGCATCGATTGCTCCGGCTCTCATGAAGTGAGCCGCCATTGAATCGGTGATTGTGGTAACATCGATCCCGTCCTCTGACAGCTCCCACGCTGTAAGCCGTGCCCCCTGGAGGAGGGGGCGCGTCTCGCAGGAGATGACTTTCACGTCCTTTCCTGCCTGAACTGCCGAGCGGATCACGCCCAGAGCCGTTCCCCACGATGAGCAGGCAAGGGCGCCGGCATTGCAGTGCGTGAGTACCGTGCAGGTGTCGGGGAGGAGAGCAGCGCCGTGTCTCCCGATAGCATGGCAGCAACCGGTATCCTCGCGTGCAATGGCCTGTGCTTCCCGAATCGCTGTTTCACGGGCAGAGCGGAGATCGGTCACCGGGGATATTTTCCCCAGGACCCGGTCGATTCCCCATGCAAGATTGATCGCGGTAGGCCGGGTGGAGCGGAGCATGTTGGCTGCGGCAGAGACCTCCGCCAGAAATTCCCCGAAATCGATCTTAGTGCAGGTTGCTGCCGCCAGAGCCACGCCATATGCGCCCGCAACTCCCAGTGCAGGCGCTCCGCGGATCTCGAGCCTGCGGATCGCTGTTGCGAGCCGGTCGACGGTTGTGCACTCCACTATGGCAAATTCTCCGGGCAGGAGTGTCTGGTCAATGTACCGGATGCTCGACGATGCAGTATCCCACCAGAGCGTTGCAGGCGCGTCCTTCACGTGGATCGCGTCCTTACTGCATCGATATAAGCCCGCATGGCAGCAGCTCCCCCTGAAGCCACGCTGTCGGGAATGTCACGGGGTGCGGTTGTGGTCCCGGCAACGTAGATTCCCGGGCGGATCGTTGCAACCGTATCCACCGCATCGTTTACAGAACGGATGAACCCGGACTCTTCGACAGGAATACCTAGTTTTTCAGCGATCCAGGATGTCTTGTCAGATGGTCCGATACCAACTGAGAGGACCACGAGATCCGGGTGAAGGATCTGGACCTCAGAAGTCTCCGAATTCTCCACCTGGAGGCTCATACCTTTGCGGTCTGCAAGCACATCGGATGGCATGCCCCGCAGGAAGCGGATCCCGAGAGCTTTTGCCCGTTCAAAGTACTCCTCGTATCCTTTGCCATAGGAGCGGATATCCATGTAACAGATGGTTATCTCCATCTGCGGGTTCTTCTCCTTGATGAGCATCGCGTTCTTCAGGGCCTGCATGCAGCAGACGCAGGAGCACCAGGGCCGGCCGATGGTAATGTCCCTTGAACCCACGCACTGGATGAAGATGATGGACTCAGGCACTTTCCCGTCGCTGAGCCGCTTCAATTTTCCGCCCGTTGGCCCGCTCGCATTGATCATCCGCTCGAGTTCGAGGCTCGTGATAACGTCCGGCAGGAGGAGGTGACCGAACTGGGCTTTCATGCCGGCGTCAAATACTGCATACCCGGTTGTTACCAGGATACTGGCAGCTTCGAGCTCTGTTGTTTTCTCTTCGTCTTTTCGCAGGACCGCGCCGGGGCCGCAGGCATCGTAACAGAGACCGCATTCAATGCAGTGCTCCGGATCTTTGATAACATAATCCGGCACAACCTGCTGGTGGGGTTTGTAAATAGCTTTGCGAACCCCGATTCCGGCATCGAAACGGTTGTATACCTCGACCGGGCAGATCTCGATGCAGTCCCCGCAACCGGTACAGGCAGACTCGTCAATGTAACGGGGATGTTTTTTTAAGACTACCTGAAAATGGCCGACCTCCCCGCTGATACTTTCTACTTCGGTACAGGTATGGACCGTGATGAAGGGGTGGCGTGCCACATCGACCATCTTCGGGGAGAGGATGCACATCGAGCAGTCGTTTGTGGGGAATGTCTTGTCGAGCTGTGCCATGTGACCCCCGATGGTGGGCTCCCGTTCGACAAGATGGACATGGATCCCGTGGCCGGCAATATCGAGAGCTGCCTGGATACCGGTGATTCCTGCACCGATGACGACAACGCTACTCATGGCGGGCATACTCCCCTGCAAGTTCTACGTAGGATGTTGCGTTTTTTTGGATGTGCTCTTTCTGACCCGGGGTCGTCTGTTTGATGTTTTTTGCAGGGATACCGACAACTACTGATCCTTCGGGAACTTCCATCCCCTCGGTAACAACCGCTCCCGCACCGATAAGGGATCCTTTTCCCACCTTTGCGCCATTGAGGACGATCGCTCCCATCCCGACGAGGACCTGGTCGCCAAGGATACACCCGTGGAGGATGGCCCCATGGCCGACCGAGACATCATTCCCGATAAGGGTGGGGAACCCTTTACTCGTGTGCACCACACAGTTGTCCTGGATGTTGGACCGGTCCCCGATCACGATCCTGTCCTTGTCAGCCCGGATGACTGCCCCGAACCAGATTCCCACCTGACTGCCGATGGTGACATCACCGATGACCGTAGCGTTTGCCGCCTGAAAAAGCGGCACGCCGGAGACCTTAACATCCATATGCATAATAACATAGGAAATTAAGAATCAAAGAGTATGAAGGTTATGGTCGGGGGTACGTTCGATCCGCTCCATGACGGTCACAAACAGCTTCTCGGCCGATCATTCGAGATCGCGGGAGCTGATGGCCAGGTTACCATCGGGCTCACTACGGACACCTTCGCCAGCCGCAAAGTTCATCCCATCCGCCCGTTTCAGGTAAGAAAAACAGAGCTCGAAGTGTTCATTACCAGCAGCCGGTTCCCGGCACGCTGGCAGATCGAGCCCCTCATCGACCGTTACGGCCCGGCCATTGACGCGGATTTCGATGCGATTGTCGTCTCTGAGGAGACCATCCCTGTTGCTGTCGAGATAAACAAACTCCGCAGACAGAAAGGGGCAAAAAAAGTTGATATTCACCAGATCAGCTGCGTTCTTGCTGAGGACGGACGCTGGATATCCAGTACCCGCATCTACCGTGGTGAGATTGATATCCACGGTCATATACTGCACTGAACTGCTCTCTTCTTTTTAAATAATACATGGTTGACTGTGGATTAATTCAAAAAAGAAAATCTGGCTGTTAAGGTCCAAACCGCCAAATTTGAATCTTTAAAACAATTGAAATTAATTCAGAGTATCTTCTTCCCGGCATCGGCACCGGGCTTCACGTGGTAGACCTCGGTGACCTTCATGACGACCGCGGACTTCGGTGAGAGGTGGGGCCTGACTTCCTTCATCCACGCCACATCCTGCCGGAAGATCTCGTCGTTTTTGTGGATGGTCACCGGTCCCTTGATCTGGAAGCCGCCCTTCTCTCCCCACCAGGAAATGGCCACCACCGGGTTCTCCACCATGTTCTGCATGGTCTTGTGGAAGTACTGGTCCGATATGAGCAGGGTTTCACCGTCGAGGAGCTTGAATGCCCCGATCGGGACTACGTTTGGCACGCGGTTCTTCGATGATGTCGCCAGGAACACGGTCTTTGTCCCGGTCAGCGACTCACTGATCTCCTTTGTCAGTGCGACCATTGCTGTCTTCTCCGGATAAGAATTACTTGACAAAGGGTATTAAGAATTGTAGTATTCTTTTAAAACTAACCAGATACTTTTGGATAAACCGTTCTGGCTTTTTAAGATACTCAATCCCGCGATCGGGGGAAAAAAAGTTATTTCCTGGTTATACTGACTGCTGCAAGAAGTGCGATTGCAAGGGCCGCGACTGCAATTACTGGGGGCAGTGGCGACTTGGTCGGTGCTACCGGCGCTGATGTGGCTGCAGCCGTGGTCACTGGAGGTGCAACTACGGTACTCTGCGGGGTAACTTCAGGGGTAGTAGTTACTATCATCTGGGAAACTGCAGGAGCGTTACCGGTCTTGAATGCGGTATCGCTGCCGTACCCGTTGGTTGCGGTCAGTGCGACATCATACGCGCCTTCTTTTAAGTAAATGTGGCGTGGGTTCTGTTCGGATGAGGAGGTTCCGTCACCGAAGTCCCAGGACCATTTCGTCGGGTTTCCGGTAGAGATATCCTTGAACTGGACAATGAACGGGGCTTTTCCCTGCTGACGATCAGCAGTGAAGTCTGCCACTGGCGCAAGGGTAGTGATGATATAGCCGGGTTTCGCCGTTGTATCCTGTCCGTTGACATTCGAGGCCGTCAGTGTTACCGTGTACGTCCCGAGTGTTGTATAGGTATGCCGGGGGTTCTGATCTGCGGAGGTTGATCCGTCACCGAAGTCCCACTTCCAGGCAGTCGGGCTTCCCGTGGAGGCATCGTTAAACTGGACCGACAGGGGAGTGCCGCCCCGGGTCTTGTCAGCAACAAAGTCTGCCCGCGGGATGTTCAGGACGGTAATGTACGCCTTCTTGGTCGCAGAGTTGGTCACCGACGGGTTGGATGCCGTCAGGGTAACATCGTAGACACCGGTGGCACGGTATGAGTGGTCGGGCTTTGAACCGGTCCCGACAGTCCCGTCGCCAAACTCCCAGACCCAGTCGGTGGGGGAATTCTTGGAGAGGTCCGTGAACGTAACAATTCTTCCTACGCCGACAACCGTCTTATCGGCAACGAAATCAACCGCTGCCCCCTTTCCTACGGTGATGAGATTCGTCCTGGTTCTCGTATCCGTTCCAAAGGCGTTTTTCACGGTGAGAGAAACCGTATATGTCCCTTCGCTGGTATATGCGTGCGAGGGGTTCTGGTCAGTTGAAGTTGTTCCATCCCCGAAATTCCAGGACCAGGATGTCGGGTTATTGATCGACTGGTCGATGAAGTTCACCTTCATCGGCACATTGTATTGTTCGTAAGGTGCATAGGTCGGTATGAAATCGGCTTTCGGGGACATACCGATATTGATATAACTCAGTTTTGTCTCAGTATCCTTTCCGTTGTCATTCCTGGCGGTGAGCGAGACCGTATAGACTCCTTTCAGCTGGTAGACATGATTCGGGTTCTGGTCAGTTGAAGTTGCTGCATCCCCAAAGTTCCAGGCCCATGATGTGGGTGAATTGGTAGATTTATCGGTGAACTTGATGGTATCCATCTGGTTGGCGGAAACCGGTGTGCCGGCAAAATCCGCAACAGGAACGCCACCCACGTTTACAACCTGCTTGGAAGTATCCGAGTCACTGCCCCGGGTGATTGTGAGCTTTACATCGTACGCTGCGCCGGTAGTGAATGTATGGCTGGGATTCTGGTCAGTTGAAGTTGCTCCATCCCCGAAATCCCAGTTCCAGGATGTGGGGCTCCCAAGAGACCTGTCAGTGAACTTCACGGGAAGGGGGGCTTTGCCGGTGTTCGGGCTTGCCAGGAATTTTGACTGGAGGCCGCCGATTGCATTGATGTATTTGGTCTTCGTTACATCCGAGATGCCATAATCGTTGGTTACGGTAAGGATGACGTTGTAGATACCGGGATTGCGGTACGTGTGGACCGGGTTCTGTTCAGAGGATGAGATCCCGTCACCGAAATCCCACTGCCAGGCTGTGACCTGACCCTTGGTCAGATCCGTGAATTTCACGGCGAGCGGGACATTGCCTGATGTCGGACTTGCGGTGAAATCAGGTGTTGGTGCCA
This sequence comes from uncultured Methanoregula sp., assembly GCF_963678795.1. Classification (NCBI taxonomy): domain Archaea; kingdom Methanobacteriati; phylum Methanobacteriota; class Methanomicrobia; order Methanomicrobiales; family Methanoregulaceae; genus Methanoregula; species uncultured Methanoregula sp. The sequence continues at coordinate 736,007 of NZ_OY787453.1, forward strand.
TCCCGATTGAAATGAAATCCTTCTTGATTGCGGTGCTGGAACCATAGGCATTCTTTACGGTAAGGGTTACCGTGTAGGTCCCGCGTGCATTATACAGGTGGCTGGGGTTCTGTTCCGTCGAAGTCGCCCCATCCCCGAAATTCCAGGAATAACTGAGCGGGGTTGACCCGAGAGAGTTGTCAACGAAGTCCACTCTGCATGGGATCGTTGAGAACCGGTAATGTGCATCAAACTGTGCCACGGGACTTAATCCTACGACGATATATCCCGCTTGTGCGCTGTCCGCAGCCATGACCCCGGGAATTGCCAGGGTCAGGAGGATTAGTAGTCCTGCAAATAAGAAAAGTACTTTCGATCTCATGGTGATTACCGTGGAACACTATTTACGTCATGATATTTAATCCCATCACCCTTTTTTATGAAATCAATTATAATGCCTTCAGTATTTGTAGCGGATACAATGTACCCTGCGAAACGCCTGCGTTCAAACCGGGGCCAATCGCCAACGTAAAAAGAGATCCTGGCGGGTCAGATGATATGACTTGTCAGGTCTTTTGTTATGACCCAGTCGCAGTATCTGCAGTGCAGTCCTTTCGGTGTGACCTCAAACTTGCTGGTAATGGGTTCGTTGGTATTGGAGATGCACCCGGGGTTGGGGCAGCGGACGATCCCTTCAATGATGCCCGGGATCTCAACACCTTTCTTCTCCCAGACCTTGAAATTCCGGATGATATTGATTGTGGCGTGGGGGGAGATGAGTGCTATGCGGTTGACCTCCTCCTTGGAGAGTTCGCGGTTGGTGAGCTTGACAATGTCCTTTCGTCCCATGTTCCTGCTCTGAACGTTCGTTGCAATCGAGAGGGCTTCCTGGGTTGCTCCGGTGATGCCAAGAATCTTGACCACATTGAGAGCCTCACCACCGTCAATATGATCGATCACGGTACCGTTCTTGATCCTCCGCACAAGGAGCCCTTCGTTCTCGGCAGCCTCGCTTGTTTTCATCGCATCACCTGGAGGAGCATTGCCATCCGCATGGGAACGCCGTTCCTGGACTGGTCAAAGTATTTTGCATGAGGGGATGCGTCTACCCGGGGATCTATCTCGTCAACCCGCGGGAGGGGGTGGAGGATGATCAGGTGTTTGCGGGCGTCAGAGAGGAGTTCCGGAGTGATACGGTAACTGGAGGAGACATTGAAGTATGATGCCGAGTCAGGGAATCGTTCCCGCTGGATACGGGTGACATAGAGCACATCGACATCGGGGATAATTTCACTGATGTCATCGTGTTCAATAATCTCCATTCCCCTGTCACGGAGATCTGCAGCAAGCGTTGCCGGAAGTTCAAGACCGGTGGGGGAGACCGTGTGCAGCCGGGCATTGTAGAGGGAGAGGGCCGAGGCAAGCGAATGGGCGGTCCGCCCGTACCGGAGGTCCCCGACAAGCGCCACATCGATACCGTCAATGGGCATTGACTGGCGGATGGTATACAGGTCGAGGAGCGTCTGGGACGGGTGCTGGCCTGCACCGTCTCCGGCGTTGATGACCGGGACGGTTGAGAACTCTGCAGCAAGCCGTGCCGCTCCTTCCTTGGGATGCCGGATGACGATTGCATCCGCGTATCCGCTCACAACCCTGATGGTATCGGCAAGGGTCTCACCCTTTGCCATGGAGCATGCGTCGACGCTCCCGACCGAGAGGGAAGTGCCGCCAAGACGCGCCATGGCGGATTCGAAGGACATCCGCGTTCGCGTGCTGGGTTCAAAGAAGAGGACGGCAAGAATCTTACCGACAAGTGCATCCGGATCAAACTGTTTCCTGTCAATCTGTCCTGCGTGATCCAGCAGGCGGTCGATCTCATCCCGGTCAAAATCGCCAATGGAAATGATATGCTGCGTTCCCACTCCTCCCTCTGGTGTGTACAGGATATCTTGTATTTCCTGCCCTAATTATCTATCCTTCACCCGGCCCGGCCAACGGTATCCTGGCCCTGCCGGAACATTTTCCCGCGAACAAGCACCGGCAGGAATGATATTATTGGATGGCTACTCACCTTTTTATACGATCCAGTAATTTTTGTGAGGTAATGCCCGTGGACACAATACCCATTGCACGGCCGGCCATCGGTCAGGAAGAGATATTAGCGGTAACAGAAGTCCTCGAATCCGGAATGCTTGCTGCCGGTGAACGTGTTGCGCAGTTCGAACAAAAGTTTGCTGATTATTGCAGTACCACGCACGCAATCGCCATCAACAACGGTACCGCGGCACTTCATGCTGCCCTTCTCGCCATCGACATCGGTCCCGGTGATGAAGTGATCGTACCCGCCTTCTCCTTCATTGCAACGGCAACCACCGTCTCGATGTGCGGGGCAAAACCCGTTTTTGTGGATGTCAACGGTGACACCTATAATATCGATCCTGCCCGGATCGAGGAACGCATAACGGACAAGACCCGGGCGGTAATTGGTGTCCACCTGTTCGGCCAGCCGTTCGATGTCGATGCAGTAAAAAAGGTCTGCGAGTCCCGCAACCTGAAGCTCATTGAGGATGCGGCACAGGCCCATGGGGCGATTTACCATGGCGAAAAAGTGGGGGGGCTCGGGGATCTTGGCTGCTTCTCGTTCTATGCCACGAAGAACATGATTACCGGCGAGGGCGGGATGGTTACGACGAACAGCCGGGCACTGGCCGACCGGCTGCGCCTGACCATCAATCACGGCCAGAAAGAGAAGTATCTTCACACCCGGCTTGGCTATAACTACCGGATGACCGATCTGGCTGCTGCCATCGGCCTCGTTCAGTTGAAAAAACTCGACAAGTTCAACCTCCGCAGGAGGAAGAATGCTGAATATTTCAATGCGAATCTCTCCGTGAAGGGCCTTGTCACCCCGAAGGTCATGGAAGGAACAAATCCGGTGTATCACCAGTATGTAATCCGGCTCACCGAAGAATTCCCGATGAAAAGGCAGGAATTTGCCGACTACCTGAAGTCGAAGGGGATTGGTTCAGCTATCCACTACCCGATTCCCATCCACCGTCAGCCGCTCTACGATACGGCAAACGGGCCCGATCCGTGCCCGGTCTCGACCAGGCTTTCTGAATCGGTCCTGAGCCTGCCGGTCCACCCGCTGCTTGATCAGAAAGAACTTGCATATATCTGTGAGACCATCAACAAGGTGAGATGAATGGATGTCGGGGTTATCGGTACCGGTATGATGGGAAGGAACCACGTCCGCGTCTACTCCGAGCTGAAAAGCGTGGGTTCAGTCGGCGTCTTTGATGTCAGAGCCGGCTCTGCAGAAGAGATTGCCCGTCAGCACGGGGCAGATGCCTGCCCCACTCTTCGCGCCCTTCTCGACGCCTGCGATGCGGTCAGCGTCTGTGTCCCGACACCGTTCCACGTGGATGTCGTGCGGCAGGTTTTCGAATCCGGTACATCGGTTCTTATCGAGAAACCGATCTGTGCATCATCTGCTGAAGCGATCTCTCTCCTTTCTCATAAGCCTGCAGGGATCACAGTTGGCGTGGGGCACATCGAGCGGTTCAACCCGATCGTCCAGGAAATCCGGAAGATCGTGGACAAACCGTTGTATGTCGAGATGAAACGGCACAATCCTGCATCTGCGAGGGTAAGCGGCAGCACGGTGGTCGAGGACCTGATGATCCACGACATCGATGTCCTCCTCAGCCTCTTCGGGACGCCGTCGGATATTCACAGTGCAGGGAATGTCGACGTCTGCAGTGTTCTCGCGAAATGCGGGACGATGCCCGTTGCCCTTTCGGCAAGCCGTAAGTCCTCGAAGAAGATCCGGATGATCTATATCGAGGAAGAAGAGTTCACCATCGAAGGCGATTTCATGACCCAGGAGATCACCATCTACCGCAAGCCGGGGCAGTACCAGTTCGAGGCTGAGCGGTATGTTCAGGAGAATATCATTGAAAAAGTGATGGTCAACAAGCTTGAACCCCTGAAACGGGAACTGGGAACCTTTATTGACTGTGTCCGGAATAAAAAACCGTTCCCGGTCACGCCGGAACAGGCCGTGGAAAACCTGCGGGTGTGCGAGACCATTTTAGCGGGGCTCTGAAACAGCCCGGGCAAGGGGGATTATAATGCTGTCAGATCACATCAGGAAACGCGGGCCGATTAAGAAGATAGGTGTTATCGGTATGGGGTATGTCGGGATACCGGCAGCAGCCCTGTTTGCAGATTCGCCGGTTTTTGACCGGGTCTATGGCTTCCAGCGGGATTCCCCTTCGTCGGGTTACAAGATCGCAATGCTGAACCGGGGCGAGAGCCCGCTCAAAGGCGAGGAGCCGGGCCTTGAGGAACTCTTATCAAAAGTTGTTGCAGCAAAAAAATTCTCGTGCACTTCTGACTTTTCGAAGATCCGTAAGCTGGACGCGGTTACGCTCTCGATCCAGACGCCGTTTCTGAACAAGGAAGATCTCCTGCCGGATTTCTCGGCTTTAAAGGACGGGATCCGGAATGTGGGGAGCTACCTCTCTCCGGGAATGCTCGTGGTGCTGGAATCCACGGTAACGCCCGGGACCACGACCGGCCTTGCCCGGGAGATTCTTGAACAGGAATCGGGTCTTCTTGCAGGTGTCGATTTTGCCCTTGCGCATGCACCCGAGCGGGTGATGGTAGGCCGGCTCCTCCGGAACATTCGGGAGCACGACCGGATTGTCGGGGGTATCGATGAAGTGAGCACAAGAAGGGCTGCCGAGCTCTACTCACCGGTCCTCACGACGGGAAAAGTCATCCCTATGTCTTCCACGGCAGCGGAAGTGACCAAGACCGCCGAGAATACGTTCCGGGACCTCCAGATAGCGGCCATCAACGAACTGGCGCTCTACTGCGAGGCAATGGGGATCAATGTCTACGATGTCCGGACCGGCATCGACAGTCTCAAGGGAGATGGGATCACGCGTGCCATGCTCTGGCCGGGAGCCGGTGTCGGCGGTCATTGCCTGACCAAGGACACGTATCACCTTGAACGGGGGGTCCAGGTGCTGGGAAAAGACCTGCTTGATTACCCTCCCGGTGAGCCCTCGCTCTACGTGCTTGCCCGGCGGATCAACGATTTCATGCCCGTCCATATGTTCCGGCTCACCATCGATGGCCTGAAGCGCGCCGGTGTTTCACCGGAAGGTGCAAAAGTCGCCCTGCTCGGCTGGGCATTCCTCTCCAATACGGATGATACCCGGAACACCCCTTCCGAACCCTTCCGGGATCTTTTACTGAAGGAAGGAGCGGTTGTCTGCGTGCATGACCCGTATGTTGCCGAATATCCTGGTGTACCGGTTGTTCCCTTTGTCGAGGAGGCCCTGCAGGATGCCGATGCGATCGTGATCTTTGCCGGTCACCACCAGTACCGGACCCTGGACCCGAAAGTGCTCAGGAACCTCTCCGGCAGGAAGCACCCGGTCATTATCGATGGGCGCAACATGGCCGATCCCGATGCCTATATCCGGGAAGGCTTTGTGTACAAGGGTATTGGCAGGGGCGACAAGAATTCGCATGCGATTGTGGAAACGTAAGGACAAGCCCTCTTTTTTTATTCATTGTTTTTCAGGTTTTTCCGTATTAGCGGGTGTTGTATTGCGCTCTGTCCCGGTACGTGTGGCTCATTTTCCGTATGAGAACACAATCCGGATCGTGCAAAAACTGACCGGTGGTATGCGTGATGTGATGTTGCGGTAACGTAACTAGCAGGAAACCGGTAATATACCCGTTGTCGTAAAAAACCAGACTCTGCGTCTCACTTAAAAAAAAAAGTTAATATCCGCCCATGCCCGGGGGCATGCCGCCCATTCCGCCGGGTGGCATCCCGCCACCGGGTGCAGCGGACTTTGAGGCGGCGATGACATCATCAATCCGCAGGATCATGACGGCAGCTTCGGCTGCGCTTGAGATTGCCTGTGTCTTGACCCTCAGGGGTTCGACAACGCCGGCCTTGAGCATGTCTGACGGTTTCTTGGCATCGGCGTCAACACCGTATGTCTTTTTCCCGGATTCGTGTACTGCCCGCATATCCACGAGCATGTCAATTGCATCAAGCCCGGCATTCTCTGCGAGCGTCCGTGGGATGACTTCCATTGCTGCGGCAAATGCCTCGATAGCCAGCTGGACACGACCGCCGACACTGGCTGCATATTCACGGAGACGGAGCGAGAGTTCAGTCTCGGGTGCCCCGCCGCCGGCAACGATCTTCTTTCCTTCCACCACTACGGATACGACCATGAGCGCGTCGTGGATGGCGCGTTCGAGTTCGTCGACCACGTGCTCCGTTCCGCCCCTGACGATGATAGAAACCGCTTTTGGGTTCCTGCATTTCGAGACGAAGATCATCTCGCCGCCGGAGACTTTCCGTTCCTCGACAAGCCCGGCAGTTCCGAGATCCTTTGAGGTGATGGTATCGATACTGTTGACGATGGTTGCCCCCGTTGCCCGGGCAAGGTTATCCCCGTCGCTCTTCTTGACCCTGCGGGTGGCGAGAATGCCGGCCTTTGCAAGGTAGTGCTGTGCAACATCGTCGATTCCTTTCTGGCAGAAGACTACGGTTGCCCCGCTTGCCACAACCTTGTCCACCATTCCACGGACCATATGCTCCTCCTCGTCGAGGAATGCCTGCACCTGTTCCGGCGTGGTCATATTGATCTTCGCATTCACGTCAGTCTTCTTGAACTCGAGGGCTGTATTGAGGATCAGGATCTTCGCATTCTTCACTGATTCAGGCATGGACGGGTGGGCACGTTCCTTGTCGATGACCATGCCTTCGACAAGTTCGGTGTCATCCGTAGATGAACCGACTTTCTTCTCCACATTGATATGGGCGAGATCCGCTTTGCCGTCAGGATCCATAACCGAGGTTACTGCCCTGACAATAATATCGCTGAGAAGATCCCGGGAAACCTCGGCATTCTTGCCGGTCAGCGCGGTGCCGGCAATCTTTTTGAGCATTGCCATATCCGTCGGCTTCACGGTAATGGCGATCCCGTCGAGAATAACAAGTGCCTTTGCCGCGGCCATCCGGTAGCCTTCGGCAATAACGGTCGGGTGAACGCTCTGGGCGAGAAGCCCCTCGGCATTCTTCAGCAGTTCGCCGGCAATGATGACCGATGTCGTGGTACCATCGCCTACTTCAGCATCCTGGGTCTTGGCTACCTCGACAATCATCTTGGCTGCCGGGTGTTCGATATCCATCTCTTTTAATATGGTGACCCCGTCGTTCGTGATGGTGATTTCCCCTATCCCGTCGATGAGCATCTTGTCCATTCCCCGTGGACCGAGTGTTGAGCGGACTGCCGCTGCCACAGCCTTTGCTGCGGCAATATTGCTGTTCTGGGCATCCTGCCCGCTGCTCTTCGTAGTTCCTTCCCTGACAATGATGATGGGTTGTCCCCCGAGTTGTTGTGACATGGTATTCCTGAAGCCTCCTTCGGTGATTATTATCGATCCGCCGCCATGCTTCTAACCCCTGGCGTTTCCTGCAAAACAGACGTCTTTTTATCGGGATATACTACATGGTGGCAGACTCTGTCGCCACTTGCAGATCACCGTTGACTGTTGTGTGACTAATAGTTTTCTTTTTCCGGCAGGGGTACCTGTATCTCTCAGGAATCAGTACCAGTTGATCGATTCCGCACTGCAATCGATCTCCGGCATAAAAATTCCAGCCATCCCCGTATCCCTGCTCAAAATTTTTCAAGCAACCCTTGGCACAATAGGCTGAACAGTCACACCGAAGAAAAAGGTTTACTGTTAGATAATTATCCTACTGTAGGATAATTAACCTACAAACGGCAGGTTTACCAACACTCTCGTATCCTGCCTGAAAGGTTTTCAGCAGACCCTGGTGCAAAAACGGATCGGTTTATTGTTTCTGGAGCATAGTGCGGACAAGCGTATTTGTTGCCGGATCAGCATAAAACCGGAATGTGATCCCGCCACGTTCGGTAATCCGGTACTGCTTCTCACGCTTTGCATCGTCCGATACCCGTTCAAGAACAAGCCCGGTTTCTTCAAGCGTCCGCATCAGGGTCGATAGTGTCCCGTGCGTCAGTTCCGCTGCCGGCTTCCTCCCGTTTTTGTACTTGACGGGCGGGACCGTGGGATCCCCCGGTTTTGCTTTTTTCGTACGGGTCGGGACATAGACGGACCAGAGCTGTTTGTAGATGTACTCCCGCGACACCCAGTTGTGCGTTCCGGCCTCCGGGTTCTCGGGGTTTATGCGGAGGAGCAGGGCAAGGATGGTCTGGTAATTTGGATTATCCATCATGCTCCGCACCGGTCGTTCCGGCAGCGGGACATTTCGTGGCGTTTTCTCATCAAACGCGGAATATACTTCCCCGCTGAGCCACGGCGCAAACGAGAAGAGCGCCATGCAGAGCGGTTTCGATCCGTCCGAGAGATCGAACGTGAACCGTGCCCCGGGATATTCACCGTGAATCTTTGTCAGAATGCTGCGGACGGACGGGTAAGCCGGTGGGAAGACCGTTTCGCGGGAGAACGGGATGGAGAGCGAGGCGGAGATCTCTTTCACGGCTTCGACCGCTTTCCTGACAGTGAGCCGTTGTTTTTCAATATCCGGATTGGACGAGTTTTCGTAACAGGTGCTGTCCGCAAGGACGTATGTGCGGGTGATGGTATTAAGGGTGCGGAATATCGCAGGGTACGCGATATGGATGTCCTCACCGGCGCTGATGATGTGGACGTGTTCTTTTTGATCCATTGATCATTGTCGGGAGTTTTGGTTTAAATTGCTGTTTGTTTATATTTCGGTTTGTATTTTCAATAATTGTTTAAAATATCGTATGCAAATTCATGATAATGCATATGAGAAGGCGACTGCGGGTGTCAATACCTGTCTGGCAGAAGCTCAGAGCCATGAAAGGGGCCGGCCAGACTTATGATAATCTCCTTGAGGACATGATCGAGCAGGTCAGAAAGATCCAGTTGGAAGAAGACCTCGATATGTGGGAGAACCGCCCCGATTCAGAATATGTGTCGCTTCATGAGTGAGTGGACTCCCTGAACCGATTGTGATGAACGCCGCCGCCCCCGAAGGGACGCCCCCGCGGCGGTTCAATGGCGGTTTATTTTTAATGCGGGTAAGTGAGTAGCGCAAAACCCGGCGAGGCGTTTTGCGCGTAGGGGAATCGCATATTTTGAGATTTGTGTAACCTGTACGAATCAGAATATGGCCATGCATATCACGGAAGATCCGTGCAGTACATTCTGCTCCCGGCATTGACTGGGGAATAATCAGATAATTGAGAATAGGACCGTTAATCTTGATAATTGGAAATGCCTTCCCAATTTTATTAAACAGAGTTATAAAATCAAATATTTTAACAACAAATATATGTTACGTTTTTTTAATTCTAAATGCGAGGGATCAGCTCACCCCGGTTTACCAATCTGATGAATCCATTCCTGTGGTAACCGTTCATTCCCGATCCGGCCGGACAATGGATTTGTCACAATGAAAGAGGTATGAATTGATGAATGTGCTTCAAGTTTGGGCTTTGGTTCTTGGTCTTGCACTGATCACTCCGGTGACAGCAAACGCTTCATCCGATATACAGTATTTCATCACGATTGATCCTATTGGGAATCATTCCGTCAGCGATATATTTTTCGTAAACGGGACAACGAATCTGCCGGTAGGGGATATTCTGCTTGTCCAAGGCTACAACGGGCAATTTACACCCGGGCGACGGGGAGGTTCGTATATTGTTGCGTACATACCTGTTGAGCCGGGATATGGCGGAGTGAATATCTACTCCTTCAACCTATCTCCTGTCCTTTGGGAGACTATCAGGACTGTCCAACCTATCCGCACCCATGATTTCAGATATTTCATTGAAAGTGATAGTTATATTGTTCAAATTTGGGCAAATCGCTCTCCAAATAATATCAACGTATTCTCCAACTATTTCACGATTTTATCTGGAGAGCCGGGGGCCCTGCCTGCGGTGTCGCAGACAAGCATTGCTCCGGGAACAACAACCATTCTGCCATCCCTAAGCCCGGTCACTGTGAATACTACCCCGATTCCTCCAACACCTTCAGTACCGCTCTCCGGGATTTTGCCGGTACTTGCCATCACAACGATGGCAGTTGTGTGGTTTGTGAACAAGAGACGGCAGGGGTGAATTGACCGTTATTTTATGTTCAGGTGTTAATTATGAGTAAGATTCGGTTTTTTCATGCAATTATTCTTGTAGGAGTATCGCATTTTTACTGATATAAATTACAAAAGCAAAGGAAAAAAATATTAGATGATGATCAATATTTGCGGATAATGGACCGTTTCAGAAAAAATCACTTTTTTCATTTCCTCGCAATCGTCACATATCCCGAGTGACTCACCGAAGTAGACGGCCGGGTTCCCCTTTTCGACCGGGTCATCTCACGTTCGATCAACTCGTGCGTGTGCACTTCGCGGAACAGTGGAGTGGCAGCGTCTACGACGATTGCCATCTGCTCCAGGAATGGCGTGTAGCACGCGAGATACCCGCCGGAGCGCAGCAGGGAGAACGCGTGGGTCACGTGCTCCGTCTGGATCTGGAGGTCGAGGTGGATCACATCGAACGAACCCTCCGCGTCGAGGAAATCCTTTGCCACCGCTTCGACATTGGTGAGTTTCGACTCGGTGATGTTCTTCATTGCGAGGGCTGAGAATTCCGGGCGGATCTCGTAGGTCTTCACGGTCTTTGCCACGCCCCCGAAGTAGATAGCTGCAATCCCGCTGCCCGTGCCGGCATCGAGGACGTCATCGTTATGGTTCATGCCCGTATAGGCAATAACGAGGCCGATATCTTTTGGCAGCATGGGTGCACCCGAACGCTTGCCGTACGTGAAGAAATCCGTTGGCCGCGGGATACGGACGGTGAACGCCGAACCGTTATGGGTGGTGACCACATCCCCGCCGGCTTTCCCGACAATGGATTCGAGGTCGAGCTGGCCCTTGTCGGTGCCGAGTTTTCCCGGACCGGCCTTAACAAAAAATTCCCTGCCTTCCCCGACGAGAAGGACACGATCGCCCGCTTCGATCATCACTGCGCAAGCCGCATGATAGCTTCAGCAATATCGCCCTTTGTTGCAACAAGGGCCTCCTTTGCTTTCTCCACGGGTACGTTTGCCTGGGCGGCCACCATCGTAATATCCTCTGCCGGGATCTCTATCTCCGCCGGTATGAACCGGGGCTCGCCCGTGATCTGGTAACTGGTGGTGCCCTGCATGGTCATCGCCGAAACTTCGGCAGAATCGAAGACCCAGTTGCCCTTGGGTGTCCTGATAACAATACTCTGCACGTCTTCAATCTGCTCGACGTTCATGCCGAGCTTCTTCATCATCGCCTTCATCTGGCGTGGATTGATGTTTCCCGGAAGCATCTTTTTCACTACCCTGCCGTACTTTTACGGCTACTCCATAATTAAATGCAAGCATCTCGGCGCCCGAAACCACAGCACCGCCGCAGGCGATAAGCCGGCCATCGCCCGCGACAACGAGAACATCATCGCCCGCGCGGATTGCCGGGTCTGCTGCTACCACGTGCTTTGCAAATGCATTCATTCCCTTTGCGACAAATGATGCAACATCGTCCCGGATGACGACCCGGTAGGCCGGGGCCGGCAGGCAGGCCATGAGCCGTTTTGCACCTTCGATGCCCAGCGTCAGCCGGCCGTCAGAAGCCCGGACTGTTGCGAGGCGCACCCCCCCATACAGGATCTGGCGGATACGCCCGGTGGTCGAGAGCAAAAACCCGCAACCCTCGGGAAAGAGGGCCGTTCCCGCATTTCCGCCGAACTGGTAATCAGCGATGGTCTGGACCCGCCGCAGCGAACTGTTCTCCGAGTATCCTGTTGACACGATTGACAAACTCCTCTTCTGCCGTTTTCGGGATATACGCTCCCGCCGCGATCTTATGCCCGCCGCCCCCGCCGCCGTACTCTGCCGATGCATCGCTCAGGGCCTGCTGGAGGTCGATACCTTTCTCCACGACCCGCTCCGTGGTCCGCATAGAGACCTTCGTGAGGTTCGGATCCTCCGGCACCTCGCACATGATCAGGATGGGTTTTTTACTGTTCAGTTTCGAGAGAGCCATCCCGGCCCCGATGCCTACAATGGTGTCGGGATATCGTCCGCCAACATGAAGCCACTGCAGGTTTTCGAGTTCCTTAACCCCGGTATCTATAATGTACTGGAGCAGGTTCCGGATAATGGCCCGGTGATTGTTGAGCATATGCTCGGCATCGCGGTATGCAGCCCCGCGGTCGCCCCGGAGGATCGCGCCGCCGGTCTGGGGTTTCGACCACCGCCCGCAGGCATTGAGCATGGTTGCGTATTCCTGTGCATTCCGCAGGGGTGTCCGTGGGATCTCGCCCGGGAAACCGTAGGTCTCCGCAAGGAGCCGGTCCACCGGGTCGCCGTTGGCGATGAGCTGTTCGGCAAGCGCAGAGATGATTATGCGCTTCTCCTCGAGCGGGATCTCTTCCCAGACATACCACCTCCCGCTCTCGGTCTGCTGGCGGATCCCGAGTCTTTTCAAAAACTGGCGGGCCCCTTCGGGATTGTTGCTGATCCCTTTGATGAACGGGTCGTCGTTATATGCCAGCGAGAGGTGGAGCGGGCGGGTGGCAGTGCCGTAACAATTGAGATCTTTCCTGTGCACTTCGACGTTGCCGCTACGGATCCCGTCCTCAACAATGATATCCCGGGCCGGGCCGACAAGCCCGCATTTTTCCCGTGCCATCATGTCGCCGACGTTGCCGATGATGGCAAGCTTGGCAAGGTCTGCGTTTGCCTCATCCATTTCCTTTGCTATGAGGTAGCAGACTCCGGCAGCACTCATGCGGGTATGGCCATATGGCAGGCAGTTGACCTGCGTGTAGGATATATTGCAGGGCTGGCTGACGTGGTGGTCGACAATGATCACGTCCTTTTCCAAAAGCCCCCGCTCCGCGAGCAGGTTCTGCTGGCCGGCGCCAAGATCCGAGAAGATCTTCAGGGACGGGTCCGAGGGAACCTGCGGCATGGTGAGGGGCTCGAGCTGGCGCACAAAAACCGATCGGACAGAAATACCCTGCCGTGATATGGCCTGCGACAGGACAGTCTCGCTGGCAATGCCATCGGCATCGATGTGGGAGATGATGGTAATTTCCGGTGCCGAGAGGATCTGTTCTGCGGCTGCTTTTACATCATCGCTAAAACCCATTGCATATTATTTTGGCATGTCCATACACATGAATTGTACTTACGAATGCAACCCGAACAGATGAGTGGATTTTTAGAGACCGGGCTTATAACCCCTGCCCGGATGCGGGCCGTTGACCGGAATGCAATAGCGCTCGGTGTCACCGAGCTCCAGCTGATGGAGAGTGCAGGAAGGGCGCTTGCGGAGGAGGTCTTAACGATGAATCCGGGCCGGGTGCTTGTGCTCTGCGGGAAAGGCAATAACGGGGGCGATGGCATGGTGGCCGCCCGCCACCTCCAGCGCGGGATGGAAACGGATGTCTGCTACCTTGACATCGGTGCCCGGAGCCCGGCCTGCGATCACCAGGTTGCTGCCCTGCGCCACTGCCGCGTGGGGCTCCACCCGTTCACCAGCCGGGATGATCTCGCCCAGTTGTTCCCCCTCTTCGATAAAGCTGACGTCATTGTCGATGCCCTGCTTGGTACCGGCATCACCTGCGGTATCCGGGAGCCGTTTGCCACCTGTATCGCGATGGCCAACGAGTCGCATGCAAAGATTGTCGCCGCTGATGTGCCGACACCAGGTATACGCGTTGATTGGATCTGTGCTTTCCACCGTGCCAAGATGGCGGGATCCATGGTCGCTGATATCGGCATCCCGGCGGAAGCGGAATGCTGCACAGGGCCCGGGGACCTCACGCTCCTGCGCCCGCGGAACCCGGGAGCGCATAAGGGTGTTGGAGGTAACGTCCTGGTTATTGGGGGTGGGCCGTACCAGGGAGCCCCGTTCCTTGCCGGGCTGGGAGCTCTCCGGGCCGGGGCTGACATTGTCCGGATAGCATCCCCTGTTTTCGAACCGGTGCCGGACCTCATCTTCGAGCGGTTAACGGGAGACCGGATTGGGGAAGAGCATACGGAGCGGCTGATCGCGCTCGCAGAGAAGGCTGACGTGGTAGTCTGCGGGAACGGCATTGGCACGGAGAGCCATGCCGTAGTCCGGGCTGTTGCTCCGTACTGCAAAAAAGCGGTTTTCGATGCCGATGCCCTCCGGCTTCCCCTGCCTGTTGCCTCCGGGGATACAATCTATACCCCCCATGCCGGGGAGTTTACCCGGATCACCGGAATTACCCTCCCGGAGGATACCTTTGGGCGGGCCATGGCGGTGAGGGGTGCCGGTATACCCGGAACGATTCTCCTCAAGGGGCACACCGATATCATCACGGATGGAAACCGGGTGCGGTTCAACTGCACGGGAGATCCCGGGATGACGGTCGGGGGGACCGGGGATGTCCTTGCCGGTATTGCCGGTGCCCTGCTCTGCCAGCTCCCGGCCTTCGATGCAGCCTGCATTGCTGCGTATGTCAATGGCAGAGCCGGGCAGGCTGTGGCAGATGAGCGTGGCAGGGGGCTCATTGCTTCCGATATCGTTGATAAGATTCCCGCAGTACTATTCAGGAAAGGTTGAGTGCATGGTCGAGTTTACCCACATACACAATGATCGCGCAGCTATGGTGGATATCAGCGGCAAGGGGGACGTAGCCCGGGAGGCAACGGCCAGCGGGAAGATCTATCTCCGGCCCGAGACTCTCGCCGCCATCCGCGAGGGGACGGTCGTGAAGGGGAACGTGCTTGCAACTGCCCGCGTTGCCGCCACGCTTGCCGTGAAGAACACCGCAACTATCATCCCGATGTGCCACCCCATCCCGATCAGTTCGATCGCGGTGGATTTTACCGACCATGAGGGGTATATCGAGGCAACTGTTGTTGTAAAGATGACCGGCAGGACCGGGGTTGAGATGGAGGCTTTGACCGGTGTTTCGGTTGCTTTATTGACCGTGTGGGACATGGTCAAGTCCGCTGAGAAGGACAAGGACGGGCAGTATCCCGTGACCCGTATCGAGAATATCCGGGTTGTCGAGAAGAAGAAGGGGAAATGAACTAAGTAACGCTCATGGGGGCTTCGCCCCCGCCGCTGTGGCTCCCCCTTTACGATGCTTTACGCGCAAAACGCCTCGTCGGGTTTTGCGCTACGCACTTACCTGCCAATCAGGGGAAATGGCAATTGAGGCCGCCGTGGGGCGCCCTTCGGGGCGGCGGCGGGCTTTGCAATTTTATGAGATGATCCATCATCCAATGGCAGGTTGAAATTAATGATAATCGCAATATAATTTCACAATATATTTATCGTGTAATACAGTTTTTCTCTATCGCATGACTGCACGTCCGCTTATTCCTGACAGGTGGATAATATCATTATGTGTAACGGTTGTGTTGTGCATCGTGATGCTGGTGATGCTGCTGGCGGCGGGATGCATAACAGACATGGCTCAATACCCCGGAAATTCGACTCCAACAAATCCCGCCATAATCCCAACTACTCATTCTTTACTTAGATTGTATGGAGCAAAAATACCTCAAAATGAAAGCGTTTATCCGGACTGTATCCAAATGGATTCAGATATCTATATCCAAGGAGAGGTAATGGAATTCCATGTTGAGAATAAGGGACCAGGAATTCTGGATTGCCGAATACCAATGTCATATGCCCTTTATCGCCAGGTTGGGATATGGGAACCACTAAAAAAACCCATACCATCACTATCGACTGATACTTCTTTGCAGATCGGTGAATCTCGGCCTGTCCAGCGGGTGAATACGGCTGATCTGATTCCTGGCCATTACAGGATAAATACCGATTGTGGGGTTTCACGGGAATTTGAGGTATGGGCAGGATCTGTAACAACGGTCATACCCGACTGAGTGTTCTTCCGCCCC
Source organism: uncultured Methanoregula sp. (assembly GCF_963678795.1). Taxonomy (NCBI): domain Archaea; kingdom Methanobacteriati; phylum Methanobacteriota; class Methanomicrobia; order Methanomicrobiales; family Methanoregulaceae; genus Methanoregula; species uncultured Methanoregula sp. The sequence continues at coordinate 751,988 of NZ_OY787453.1, forward strand.
TCTCTTTTATTACCCCTCCAATCCAAGTATATGAGAATGCGGGATAAAGTCCCGTGTCAAAGGAATGTAGCCCTCTTTGGGCCGAACCTTAGGAGAATACCATGGTAAAATCAATGTACGCCTTCGTCAGGGAGGCATGGAAAGTACCGGCAGACAGCGGGGTCAAGGAGCTCCTCTGGAACCGTATGCAGGAATGGCGCCGTGAGGGCAGCGTTGTCCGTATCGAACGGCCGACCCGTATCGACCGCGCACGCTCGCTCGGGTACAAGGCAAAGCAGGGTATTGCCGTTGCACGTGTCCAGGTACGCCGCGGAGGCCGCCGGGCATCCCGGTATGTCCGCGCACGCCGGTCAGCCCGCATGGGCAAGAACCGCCTCACCGCCGGCAAGAGCATCCAGCGCATTGCCGAAGAGCGCGCATCCAAGAAATTCCCCAACATGGAAGTGCTCAACTCCTACTGGGTAGGGCAGGACGGGAAACTGAAATACTACGAGGTCATCCTCGTCGACGGTCACCACCCCTCTATCCGGGCAGACAAGAACCTGAAGTGGCTTGCAAGCCCGACTCACCGCGGCCGTGCCGAGCGCGGCAAGACCCAGGCCGGTCTCAAGGGCCGGGGTATGCTGACAAGAGGCAAAGGTACCGAGAAGACCCGCCCCAGCATCCGCTCGCATGCAAACCAGGGCAAATAATCTTATTCTCTTTTTACGAAGTCTCCTTTCATGAAGATCACCGATGCAGCAGTTTTTGTGCACCCGTCCGGTGACTCGTCTGTCCGCAGGATGGCACTTGAAGCAAAGGCCCTTGGCTTTGACAGTATCGTTGCCATGGATGCACCTTCGTGCGAATATGTGGGTATAACCGTCTACGCCGGTCGCTGCATCCGTGACCGTGCAATGCGGGACGTAATCGCACGGGTCAAACAGGCCCGGGCTACGGATGCTGTCATCTCGGTCCAGGCCGGTGACAACGGGTTCAACCGGGCAGCGCTCGGTCTCAAGGGTGTGCATATCCTCCGCGGGATCCAGTCTGCCGATAAGATGGCATTCGATCACGTTGCTGCCAGGATGGCGGCTGATAACCGGGTGGCAATTGACCTTGATCTTTCGGTCATCATCTCCACCAGGGGTATAGCAAGGCAGCGGGCGATCCACCGCTACCTGGATATCCTTGTCCTGGAACAGCGTTTTGAGTTCCCGCTGACACTCTCGTCGCATGCCCGGTCAATTCTCGACATGCGGTCCACCCGGGAGATCACGGGTCTCTGCTCCCTTCTCGGCATGGACACGGATGATGTGGCCCGGGCCCTTGGCGGCATCGGGATTCTCGAGACCCCTGCCCCGGCAGCAGTGCGGGTGATCGGATGACCGTCCGTCCACCCACCCTGCGGGAGAACCGACGCTATATCCTCGCCCGTGTCCTGCCTGCAGGCACTCCCATTGACCAGAAAGAGCTCTATTTCGCGATATCCGATGCCGTCACCTCTCTCTGCGGTGACAGTGTGGCGGCGGTGATCACTCCTGCAGTTGTCGCTGCCGAAGGTGACTTTGTTTTCATCCGGTGCCGGCGCGGGACCGAGCGGGAGCTCTCCATTGCGCTTTCGACCGTCACCGGTTGCCGCGAGACGAAGCTTGCCCTCCGTATCCTTGCCATTTCGGGCACCATGGAAAGCCTGAGGGAGCGCATCCGGATGATGTCTCCAACACCTGTTGTATCTGCAGAACAACCTGCCTTGGAACCTACAACAGAACCTCCATGCGAAACGCCTGCTTCTCCGGAATCTATTCAGGAAATTCAGGCACCTCTCCGGGAGTACGAGATTGGCGGAATTACTTACACAGCCTGCCATTGTGACGGTCAGAAGGTTGATGTAATTGAAAAGGGATTTAAAAATACAAACCGATTGTTCTTAACAAAAGAGGATCTGGAGAAATTATAATGCAACCACAATACCAGATGGGATACGACCGGGCGATTACTGTTTTTTCGCCCGACGGAAGGCTCTACCAGGTAGAGTACGCCCGTGAAGCAGTAAAGCGCGGAACAACCGCAGTCGGTATCAAGGCAAAAGACGGCGTTGTCCTCATTGTCGACAAGCGTGTCAGTTCAAAACTCCTTGAGGCATCCTCCATTGAGAAGATCTTCAAGATCGACGAGCACATCGGGGTTGCATCCTCCGGTCTTGTCGGCGATGCCCGGGCACTCGTTGACCGGGCCCGGGTGGAGTGCCAGATCAACCGCGTCTCGTACGACGAGCCGATCGAGGTCGAAGCCCTCTCCAAGAAACTCTGCGACCATATGCAGTCGCTCACCCAGTACGGGGGCATCCGCCCGTATGGCACCGCTCTCCTCATCGCTGGTGTCAGCGATGGCGAATGCAGGCTTTTCGAGACCGATCCTTCGGGCACGCTTCTCGAGTACAAGGCAACCGGTATCGGAATTGGCCGGCCTGCCGCCATGAAAGTCTTTGAAGAGGAGTACAGTGCCGAAGCCGAAATCAAGGATGTTATCCTTCTCGGACTCAAGGCACTTCACTCCGCCACGGAAGGCAAGTTCGATGTCGACCAGGTCGAGATCGGTGTGATCGGCAAGGAGAACCCGGTCTTCCGCAAGATGAGCCGGGAAGAAGTGGCCGCCTTTGTCGAGCAGTTCAAGCCGTGATCTCCCATGATTCCGCTTGACCGGGCTGTGGTAGCGCGGCTGGAAAGTTTCGGGGAGAAGTTCGAGATCCTCGTTGACCCGGACCAGGCCGCACTCGTCAGGCAGGGACAGGCAGTCAATATTGAGGATGTGGTTGCGGCTCTCAACGTCTTTGGCAATGCCTCCAAGGCTACCCGCGCTTCTGACGAGGTGCTGATGAAGGTCTTCCATACAACCGATTTTGATACGGTTGCCCGGAAGATCATTGAGAAAGGAGAGATTCACCTCACCGCCGATCAGCGCAAGCACATGGTTGAGGAGAAACGCCGTCAGGTTATCACGTTCATTTCAAGGAACTCTGTCAACCCCCAGACCGGTCATCCGCACCCGCCGCACCGGATCGAGATGGCCATGGATGAGGCACGGGTGAATATCGATCCGTTCAAGCATCTCGATGAACAGGTCAAGGAAACGGTCAAAGCCCTGCGCCCCCTTCTCCCGATCCGGTTTGAAGAACTCCGGCTTGCCATCAAGATCCCCGGGGACTTCGCTGCCAAGGCTTATGGTGACATTGCTGCAGGTTCGACGATGGAAAAGGATGAATGGCTCAAAGACGGGTCCTGGGTCTGCGTTGTGCGTATCCCGGCCGGGATCCAGATCGAGTTCTATGATCTCATCAACAAGCTCACCAAGGGTGAAGGACAGGTCAAGATCCTCAATCAACTATATTAGTTCCGGGGACAAATAAGAGAAGACAAAATTGGGGTTACCCATCATGGCAAGTTCATCAACTCATAAGGCAAAAGGAAAAGTCACCGGCAGTGCAGGACGTTTCGGCTGCCGTTACGGACGATTTGTGCGCAAGCGAGTATGTGATATCGAGAAGATTTCCCGGGCACTCCACCGCTGCCCCAAGTGTGATATGGAAACCGTATCCCGCCAGGGCACGGGTATCTGGGAATGCCGCAAGTGCGGATTCAAATTTGCCGGAGGCGCATACCAGCCGATTACCCCGGCAATGAAGATCGCACAGCGCGCGATCGACCGTACTACCGAACAGATCAGGAAATAAGCGGATACGTTACGATGGCTAGCACATACAAATGCGCACGGTGTAAACAGAAGGTTGAGATCGACGTCAATGTCCGGTGTCCCTACTGTGGGCACCGGATTCTCTTCAAAGAGCGCGGCGCGGCGATCAAGGAACTCAAAGCCCGCTAATCCCGTGCATTGCCATACCGGGCTTCCTGCCCGGGAATACCCATTTTTATTTTGCCGTTTTCTGCCCGAGGGTACCCTATGTCGCAGCATGAAGTGACTTTCCGTTTCACAACCCCCCATGCAGGCAGGATTCTCCGGTCGCTTGAACCCGAGCTTGCAGATGAAGTGAACCCGCGGTCCAGGATCCAGTGCCGGCTGGATGGTGACAACACCCTCGTCCTTGCTGTCGAATCTGACGACACACCCTCGCTCCGGGCAGCCCTTAACATGTACCTGCGCCTCGTCAACGTTGCTGACGAGATGCAGCAGGTGGGGGAGGGTCCCGGTCACAGGGAGGCCGGTGCATCGCGGGAATAACCCTTTTTATCGATGGCGACTGATAGTGATACAGGAGTTTGATATGAACAACATTTCACCCAAGATGCAGAACCAGCTTGCCATGCTCCAGCAGATCCAGCAGCAGCTCCAGACCATCCTCCAGCAGAAGGCCCAGTACGAGATGGCCGTCCGAGAGGCGAAGAGGGCAGAGGAAGAGATCAGCGATTCTGCCGAAGACGCTGTCATGTACATGACGGTCGGCACGGTCATGATGCAGAAGAAGAAAGAAGTAATTGTAGCAAAACTGACCGAGAAGGTCGAGACCCTCGAACTCCGGATCAAGTCCCTTGAGAAGCAGGAGAAGATGCTCCAGTCCAAGTTCGAGCAGATGCAGGCACAGCTCAAGGCGGCAATCGAGGGCAAGGGCTCCCCGACTGCGGCATAACTTTTTTCATTGCGGCCCACGATCAACCCAAACACTCATCGTATTCCGGATCCCAGTCCTGTTATGCGTCCTTTGGCAGACTTCCTTGCAGTGGACCCGGCCCGCCGGCTCCTTGTCATCAAGACTGCTGCGGATCATGCTTCCCGCGCCCACAAGGGACAGCTGCGGAAAGACCGGAGAACCCCCTACATAACCCACCCGGCCCGGGTAGCCGGGCTTGTCGGCACGTTCAACGGGTCGCATGTTGCGATCATTGCGGCATGGCTCCACGATGTCTACGAGGATTGTTCTCCCGAGTGGATCCTGAAGACCGATGCTCTCATTGACAAGCTCGCGCTTCCTGCCGATGACCGGAAAGATATTGCTGCGATTGTCGATGCCATGACGAAAAAGAACACGATTCCCAAGAAAGGGGCCCGGCTCTCCGACAGTCTCGAGCGGATCATTGATGCGCCTCCTGAGGCAACGCTGGTCAAGCTCTGCGACCGGATTGATAATCTCCTCGATTCGGCGGACCGGAACGGCGGATTCACGAAGCGTTACCTTGCTTCTACCGATGAAGTGATCGAAAAGCTCTCCGTTCGGGCTTCGCTCTGCGGGTACGAGACGGCGCTGGGTATCCTGGTACAGATCAGGAATTCCAACCTGAAGAAATTGTAACCTTTTTGCTCCGGGAAAAAAATACGGCTTGTCCGCATCGGGATTTTTACCGTTTGTAAAAAAGCCGGTCTTTGCTGACCCGTCGCAAACCGTTGTTCCCTCTCCCGTTTGCCCGCTGCAGCAGGAAAAAAGGAACGAGCCGGGGTATTACGCCCGGTTGATCAGGTTGATAGCATTGACGAGCGCTTCGACCGAGGAGAGGACGATATCGTCACCGCTTCCGCTTGCGTCAAAGATCTTCCCCTGCTCGTCCTCAACCGCGATGGTCACGTGGCACATCGCATCCGAGCCCCCGGAGATTGCCTCGATGCTGAATTCCTTGAGCTGGAGTTTCGAGGGGGTGATCCCAAGGATGGCGTTCAGTGCTGCATCAACAGGACCATTCCCCACTGCAGAGAAGACGTGCTCCTTCCCGTTCACCATCGCCCGGACACTGGCGGTCGGGATTGCGTGGTTGCCGGTCATGATGGCAATATCCTGGAGCTCAAGCATCTTGTGGTTGAACTCGATGCCCATTGCACCTTCGGCGATCTCGTACAGGTCGGCGTCGGTGACCCGTTTTCCCTTGTTTGCTACAGCCTTGACCTTCTCGACGATAGCGTCCAGCTGGGCGCCATCCGGATCGATGTGGACATCCTTGAGCATCTGCTGTACTGCATGCCGGCCCACATGCTTGCCGAGGGTGAGCCTGCGGCGGTGGCCTACCATCTCCGGGGTCATGATGCCCGGTTCGAACGTGGCAGAGTTCTGGAGTACGCCATGGGAGTGAATGCCGCTCTCGTGAGAGAAGACATTCTCTCCTACAACCGGCTGGGTGGGCGGGATGCCGATGCCGGAGAACCGTGATACCAGGCGGGAGGTTTCGACGAGGCGTGCCTTTTCTATCCCGGTCTTTATCCGGTACATCGACTCCATGATCATCACGGTCTGGGCAAGGTCGGCATTGCCGGCCCGCTCGCCAAGACCGTTGACGGTTACCTGTACCTGCGAGGCGCCAGCCTCGACCGCCGCGATCGTATTGGCGACCGCGAGACCGAAGTCGTTGTGGCAGTGGACATCGATCGGGCACCGGACCTCTTTGTTGATGCGGGTGATCAGGGTCTTCATCGCGGATGGCGAGATGACTCCTACCGTATCCGGCACGTTGATGATCGTGGCCCCGGCATCAGCTGCGGTCCGGAATACCTCTATAAGATAGTCCCAGTCCGTCCGCGTGGCGTCCATAGCGGAGAACATGCAGAGCTCGGAGCGCTTCCGGATATAGCCGATGATATCGGCAGTAATCTCGAGCACTTCCCTGCGGCTCTTGTTGATCGTGTTCTCCCGCTGGATATCCGAAGTCGGGATAAAGACGTGCACCATGTCGACGTTGCAGTCAAGACAGGCGTCCACATCGGCTTTCACTGAGCGGGCGAGCCCGCAGATCACAGAATCAAGACCGAGATTTTTAATAGCAGCTACTGTCTCTTTCTCGGCTTTCGAGGATGCAGGGAACCCTGCCTCTATAGCATGTACGCCGATTGCGGAGAGCTGGCGGGCAATCTCAAGTTTCTGTTCAAATGTAAATGCAATACCAGGGGTCTGTTCTCCGTCACGTAATGTGGTGTCAAAAACAGTTACTTCTTCATGAGCGTGGCTATCGGTGAAGAAGACGATCCCCCGCAACATCCTTGCGAGCAGTCATACAATCTTAATGGGTATGCGGATTATTTAAATAATCGCTGCACCACTTCCGAATCCATGGATTTTACGGGGCGAAAACCGGAAGTCTTACGATATGTTTAATAGGAAACTTGCCATACATTAGTAGCGCAGTGCCCCGCCTTAACTCAGCTTGGTAGAGTGCGCGGCTGTAGTATGGTTTACCGATTGAGGTAACTGCGCAGCTACCGCGATGTCCCCGGTTCGAATCTGGGAGGCGGGATTACTGTATAAAAATGCCCAGGTAGTGTAGTGGCCTATCATGATTGCCTGTCACGCAATCGACTCGGATTCGAATTCCGACCTGGGCGTCACTTACATTTTTTGGAATTTTCTTGCTCTGTAGAAAAGGTTGGTCACATTACTCGATGACCCCCCTCTTGCGCCAATTTGTCTCCCGTTGGGCGACGGGACGCAGTGCGACGGTCTCTGGTTAAGTTACAGGTAATACGTTGTCATCCCCGGTGGGGGCGCCGCAGCAGCGGGGGCGAAGCTCCCGAGAGCGTCGAATTTTCTGAATTATTTCCTATGAAACTACTCATTCTTAAGATATGATAATGGGGGTTGCGACCCCCATACCCCCTTTAATGATTGACGCCGCCGCCCCCGACGGGGCACCCCCGCGGCGTTTCAATTACCTAATAATATCAGAAAGCAGGTAATTGCTCCGCCGTGCCTCTGATAGCCCCTGGGGCGGGGAGCCCTCCCGAAATGACATTATAACGATTTTCATGATTCCGGTGTGAACCGATTGGATTCATGTCTGTTTCTACAGAGCAAATTTTCTCAATCACATGAACTTTATTCCGCTTTTACCGGTCGATTCGGTCCCCCCTGCCCCTGTAGTGGAGCGAGGTCCGGATTATTACGTGGCGGGTACTGGATGGCCCGCAAATCCGCGGCCACTGAACCCGGCACAACAACGATGCATATCTGCATGCAAACCCTCACACGAACCAGAATGAATACCTCACCAATTGTGATTTGGCATACCTTGCGGACTACCCGATGCCGGGCTATGATACCGTTCCCGAAAGATTGAAAACTGTTGAAAAAAGGTTAACAGGTTGCTGCCGGCTGGAGGAGAAGACGTCCTCTGGATGTGAGCCGGAGTACGATCTCACTACTCGACTTTCCCCCGTCAAGGTAGCGTTTGGAGAGAAGAACCCGGACCGCAGACCGGACACTGCTCTCGCTGTGGGCAGACTGCAGCGTGTGAACTACATGACTTATGTGGCAGCCCTGTTTGTCAGCAACTGCCTGGAGGATGTCGATGTGGGTGGGGGAAGGCACAAAGACTTCGGGGGTTTCATAGGTGATTTTTTCCATAATTCGTCCTGGTGACCGGAAAAACCCAGATGGTTTTTTTTGATTCTATTGAACGAATCACCATTGTATTATATGGCGTATGACATGAAGTAATCATGCATCATCCCACCCGGCACTACGGACGGATCGTATTTTTTCAAGGGATACTGTATAAAAAAAGGGTTGTTTAAAGATCCGATATTTGACACGGGTTATCCGTGCTGCCGGCCCCGGTGGCGCTGACTTTGCTGTGCCCCGTGAAAAGGATCACACTACGGTTTCAGGTTCCGGGAAACCCCAAATGCTCATGGACTTCCGGTATCATGGCTGACCGGGAAAATACTGATTCTTATATAGTATCCTGCTGAATGATTCCTCAATGCCGGATACGATTATCGTAAAAATAAAAGGATTTCTCTTAAATCCCGTGGAGACCTTCAGGGCATTCCGGGATGATACCCCGGGGACCGTCCTCACCTGTTTCCTCGCCCTTCTCGCCATCGACGCGCTCCTTACTTCGGTGATTACGGTTCTCGGTGTCGGCGTTCTCGGGATGTTAGGGAATTACCTTCCTGCATCCGGCAATTTCCTGCCGGTTGTTGTCTTCGTGATTGTCCTTATCGGCGGTCTTGTCTGGGCACTGATCATCAGTGCATGGATCCATCTCTGGGTTTTTGTTCTCGGGGGCCGCAAGGGATTTCTGCCTACGATGAGGGCCGTCCTCTACGGGATGACCCCGAGCCTTCTCTTTGGCTGGATACCGGTTGTCGGGTTCTTCTTCTCTCTCTGGGCGCTTGTCCTTGAGATCCTTGGCATCCGCGAGCTCCAGGAGATCAGCTCGGGAAAAGCAATCCTTGTCATGATCATCGCCGTCATGATCCCGCTTCTCCTGCTCATCCTGCTTGCATTGTATTTCCTGGTGAACGCGACCAGTGTCCATGTCACCCAGGTTCCCCCCAGTAACTTCTTTTAATCATTTTTTTATCCGCGGGTCGTAGGACTGCATCGATCTGGTTACCGTCGTGATAGGTTTAATATGCCCCGTGAAGCGGGGGGAAACATGTTCCCGCTCGATAAAAAATGGTTATTCTACCCGGTACCCTTTTTTTTGGAGAAGTGACCCGATCCATATCTCGGCATCCTCATCAGATTTTGGTCTTCCCCGTTCGATATCTTCCCATACCGAACGGAGCTGCAGATCTTCTGAGTGCAGGGCCAGTGCACCGGTAATATATCCAAGAATCTTTCCATCGGGATCAAAAATCCGCATCGCAACACACCGGTAGAATTTACATTGTGCCGGGCTGTCCCGGTGAATCGTGCACCGGACAAGATTCCCATCCGGTCTCAGGAAGGGGCAGGCTGCCTCGTGTGCCTGCGGGAACGAGAAATCTGAAAAAATCCGGTGCTTGTCCTCATCCACTTCGGCAGTGAATGCCGTTCCGGTCGAGACACATTCACATTCAAACGTGAACTGCCCGGTCTGGCGCTCGATCACGATATAGTCCCCGAGATGCATGCAGCAGGTCCCGCACTGGCGGCAGTTGAATGTCATGGCAGTTCCTTTACCCTCTCCCGCGGGTGCGGGATGAACAGATAATGTATCCTTTTCATGCTACTAACCCTATCGCGACATGATCCACGGTGGTCCATTCCTTCATCCTTCCCGTGATTTTGAAACCGCGTTGAGGTAAAACCGTGTTTCCTGCATCCAGATGACAGGTTAAAAAGAGATTTCTGCAGGAAGTCCAAAAAATCAGCGGATCTTGTCTGCTGCCCGTATCGCAATACTTTTGAGCGTCTCGTAATCTGTTGCAGTGCCGCCCATCGTTATCTGTTCACAGACATTATTTTTCGTAAACAGAATGGAATACACAACAAGATCCCGGGGATCTCCCGGTTCGATCACCCGGATGGCAATACTGTTGCTCCCTATTTTTGGGAAGGGAATCTCGTACAGTCTCGCGCCGTTTGCCTGTCCGAGCAGGGCCTCTCTCTCGATTTTATAGACCCTGTTTATGCTTTCAGGTGGATATATCCCGATCACCTGCCGGATCCCGGTGATATCGTCGCTCTCGTGATCCAGCCGGAGATACACGACCCGGTATCCCCCCATCCATCCCAGTTCGCGGGTAATCTGGCCGGTCTCGTCATACGAGATTATTGACCGGTCTTTCATGGAATATGATCGTGGAAGATCATCCGGAACAAGTGCCATCTCAGCAACCGGCTGAATTGTTGCCGGGGTCTCCGGTGACGGTGTCACGATAACCGGCGTGTTGTATACCGGTGGAGCCCCAAAAACGGTTGAGAGGCAGCCCGGTGAGATTGCCATTGCTGTTATGAGTATCAGGAGAATAATGGCTGGTCTGACCCCTTCTGCCATATCGTACACGATAGTGAATGGGGTTTAAATGATTGGTGGATGGTCCAGGTTATGCCTTCTCCTTACAAAAACACTATAACTTCACCCGCCAGAGACTTTGCAACGGTGAATGAATATGGCAAAAAACAGCATTGCAATGCTTGACAAGGATCACCATATCCACCTGATCCCTGCCGAACGGGTACTGATGATGAGCATCGAACACTCGGCGATCAAGAAGATTGAGAACGAACACTTTGAGATCGAATGTTTCGTCAAGTTATCGGTAGAGGGATTCCCCCACCCGCTCGAGGATGCAATCCGCTTCTCTTTTGCCTCCTCAAAAGTGCCCGGACAGCAGATGATGACCGATCTCACCTTTATCCAGAACCATATTATCAAATACATATTCGACAAGGGTCTTTCCGGTGAGTTATGCGACTGTGTACCCGATGACCCCCATGCCCTGGAATGCGGTATCACTATCTCTTCGGAGATCAAGTCCCAGATGCTTGCTTCAAATCAACTCCGCGATGTGCTTGCCCGTCAGGGTGCGTTCCCGGATTCACTGACGTTCCTCAAATAATCAACAGATCTCCTTTTTACCGGTTTTCAATTAATACGCTGGATATTCCCCTTTTTTAAAAATATCGGTGGAAAATAAATTTATTTTTTAATAAATATCTTTTTGTGGGGAGAGTGACAACCAGTAGCAGAGAGATAGTTACGTGGGATTTTTATGGGTGATCCAGTTTTTCGCAATAATGAAAAAATCCTTCTACGGACGGAGGGGGTCAATGTCAAGTCGATCCCGTTCGAAGGTGTCCTGACCGACCAGCGGATTATTCTCGTCGACCAGGCCAGGAATGTGCTTCCTCCCAAGGATATACTGCTTTCCACTATCCGGCAGATACTCCCCGGAGAGAATGCGATCCGCGATCCGACTCTCACGATTTATGTTACCGGTGATCGCAACGAGACCCGGCAGATGGTTCTAACCTTCTCCCGCGATGCCGGCGGGAATCGTCTCAAGGAGCGGGATGAATGGGTACAGCTTCTCGGGTATTATATCGCCCGTGCCCCTCCATCCGGTTCACAGAAAATTCCCGAATCCCCGGTGTCGCCCCGGAATGGCAGCCTGATCACCCCGAAAAAACGAATTGTTGAGAATGCGCCCCCCGGAGCAGTACCGCGTGATACCCAATCAGGGATTCCCGCTCCGATCCCCAATACCCGTGACGATACCACGGTACCGGGGAATTTTTTCTGTAACCGCTGCGGCAACCGGGTATCTGTTGATTCAGCATTCTGTAACCGCTGTGGTGCCCCGATCGTCCCGCCCGCACCATCCCCCTATGCAGCCCCGGCCCCCGCAAGTACCTATGTAGCACCCCCCCAGTCACCGCCGGCCGCGATGGCACCGGAGAGACCCGATACATCCCCGGCTCTGGATGCGGTCCGGATTGCTCCCCAGGACTTACCTGTTCGTCCTCCGGTACGTGCTTCATCCGGTACCGCTGACCAGGGATCCATCCCCATCCCCCGCAAATCCCCGCCACCCGCCACTTCAAAGAAACCTCAGAAACAGGGTTTTATACCCCGGCTCTTCTCATCAAAAGCGCGTTCTGCCACTCCTAAGAGCGATTCTCCCGCTCCATCATCACCCCCGCCGGCAAAACAACGTCGCGGTGGCGGGGGCCTGCCCAAAAAGAAGATAATCCTTACCATTGTGGCGGTTGTGATCATTCTTGCCGTGATTGCTGCCGGTGTGTTGGTTGTCTATCCCATGATCTCGGCCGGCGGTTTCCTCTCATCATCCTCTTCCGGCACTGCCGGCACGAATTCATCGTCCGCTTCACCCGCGCCGGTCACGACAACCCCCCAGGGGCAGACTACCTCCTCATCACAGACCACCTGGACCCCGGTAAGCGTAGAAACCACCCAGGCGGCAATTCCCCCGACGGGAGTGCAGTTGCATATCAGTTATCTTGGTGGTTACAAAGGCACGTATGGCCTGCCAGCCGGTCTTCAGTCAGTCCGGGGTTCCGGTGACAAGGTTTACCTTATCGAGAACGCCACCGGGGCAATCAAGGCAGATATCGAGAAGACTGATGGCTCAACCCGGCATGACCTCGTGGTCGAGATCTACAAAGACGGGAAACTGCTCACGAAAGGGTCTACCAATGCAGGGTTTGGCAAAGTGTCTCTTGCAGTGGATGTAACAACCGGCATTGCAAAAACCCCGGTCACCAGTGCATCGGCTGCCACCGCCACGACAACTGCCGCTGCAACTGCACAGAAAACAACCTCCGCAACAAATGCTACGGTAGTGACCACGACGAAGGCCACCTGATAGGCCGGAGCGCTTCTTTTTTTATTTATGGCACGGATATTGTTCCGGTACCATGAGATCCAACCCTGCATTTCCGATGAACATACCGTTCAAACCTGCCGCAGCGCTTAAAACAAGCCTGATGGTGAACGGTATCCTGTTCCTGCTGCTGATCCTCTGCTGCTCGGTTTTTCCGCTCATCCTTGCAAGTGAGATGAGTTCCGGCATCCTCATCCTCTGCAGCATTATCATTGTCGCCATTGTGGTAATCTGCCTTGCCTGGATACACCTGTATTACGAGAGCATGTGGTACGAGCTCCGCGAGGACGAGATGAGCTGGAAGCGCGGCATATGGTTCAGGACCACGGGAATTGTGCCTTACAACCGGATTACCAACCTCGATGTCCGCCAGGGTCCGGTGATGAGGGCCCTTGGCATCTCCACGCTTGCCATCCAGACTGCGGGGTATTCCGGCCAGGTGGCTTCAGAAATAAAGATCGAAGGGGTTGAAAAAGCTGAGGATCTCCGGGAATTTATCCGGTCGATGGTCCGCGTGACTGCACTGCATGGTGACGGGACCGGTGGAGAAAAAGCACTGCCTGTGACGGCCGACCAGAAAATTCTCGATGAGCTGATCCGTATCAGGATCCTTCTCGAAGAACAGAAAAAACAGGGAAAATAAAAAAAATTATTTCTCTTTTATCTCGTTAATTTCCTTAACCGGTTTTTTTCCCTTGTGCCACCGGTAAACCCCGTAGCCTGCCACGGCGACGATGATGAGCGGGAGCAGGGTGAAGATGAGGACAATGATGGTATCGATCATGCCGAAGAACCCGGCTATTCCCTCGTTGATGGTAGAGATGAAGCTATGCCCGCTCTCGCCTCCGACCGGCTCAGGTTCCTGGAGGTTAACCGTAATGGTCGAGTAATCCACGCGGCTGTTGAGATACTTCAGCTTTCCATCGAGCCGGTTGAGCTCGGTCTGGACACGGTCGATCTGTTCCTGGACCTTGATGATATCCTCAACCTTGGTACTCTGCTTCATGATAGCATTGTACTGCGCGAGCTGGTTCTGGTACGAGGTTCTCTGGGCCTGGAGATCGACATATTCCTCGGTGACATCCTCTCCCTGCGTGGATGCGGACTTGATGGTTCCCAGCGCTTTTACTCCGGTAAGGGTATTTTCGAATGCAGCCTGGGGAATTCGCAGGATGACCGTCCCGGTCAGGAGGTTGTTGTAGTTCTTCTGAACATTGGTCGATGATATGTACCCGCCCTCTGCAGCGGCAATTCCCTTGAGGCTCTCGACGGCTCCCGTCACATCCTTTACTTCCAGCGAGAGATACGCGGTCTTGATTATCTTTGTCTCGACTCCTGCCGATCCCGAGCCGGACTGTGTCAGGGCATGCGTGGGTGCTGCAACGGGAGCGGCATTGCCGGCAACCATTGCTACGCGGGCATCGGATGATGTTTTCCCGTAGCTCTCGCTTGAATAGACTACCTCTTTTACCGATGCACTCTGGCTGGTGGACGTGGCGGGAAGCCCCATGCAGCCGGTTGCGGCAATGGCAATGATCACGAGTGCAAGAAGTGCGATGACTTTGTATTTCATATACAATGCATAATCGCCGGAAATATAAAAATAAAGCGTAAACTGCGAAAATATTGGCAGTTATTTTAGAATCCGGGAAATTCCCACGATATTTCAGCCGGATGGTATAACCCGGAGGTTCCATGATCGAACCCGGGGAATTTCACGAATATAATAAGGCCGCTGCTGATCTCATGAACAGAGTTCCCTGATCCTGTCTGCATCCTTACGGATTTGGACCTAGGGGTCGCCTGGGAGATTGAGAATTTCTTCCTTTAACGGAACATGGATATGAGACTGCCAAAGCACAGGAAAAATTTACGGAGATCGCCATTATGCGTAATGATCTTGAACAAGCGCTCTTTGCACAGAATAATGCCGGTATCGAACAGGCTTTCCAGCCGGTTCATTTCGCTTCCATAAACGTCAGTGCACCCGGTCGGTTGAGCCGTCGGGCCGGACGCGGACATAATCGCCCTGCTGCAGTACCGGACCCGGCACAGGATGTGCTGGACCGGGCTTCCCGGTTGAACACGGATCTGCGATCGCACGGGATTAACACAATAGTAGTCGAGGAGCTGATCTTTGTTGTCGGAAGCCATATTACAAGAATGCGTGCTTCTTCCGTCCGTCAGATGTCCAATCAGGAGGATCCTCAGGATCATGCAGGGCTTGGTGAAAGCGTTTCATCACTGAGGGATACGTACAGGAGGATCCTCATCCGGGAAGACCTTCCGCCGTCTGTTGCAAAAGAAGTACTTGCCGTGGCCCAGTTGTTTGACATAACCGCCGGCAGCATGGGAATTTACTAAAAATGCCAATTACAGCAAGGTTGCTCCGGCTTTCCCGAGAACGGTAGTGGCATGCCTTATATAAGAAAACAGGAGATAATTCATGGAGATACTATGACCGAACTAAACATCCCGGAAAAACCCGAGGGTGCCGATGAAATGGAGAAACTGGGGCTTGACGGGCTGATCCAGCGCCTGCTTGACAGTACCGATCCCAATGTGCGCCAATATGCAGCATACCTGCTGGGGAAAGCAAAGAATCCCCGGGCTATCCAGCCGCTCATTGCGGCCCTCGGCGATTTTGACAAATCCGTACGGGAACAGGCAACACTTGCCCTGTCAGCGATCGGCCAGGCTGCCATTGAACCCCTCTCGACTGCCATGAAGGAGCCCAAGTGGGAGACGCGTTACCGTGCAGCAGAAGCTCTTGGAAAGATTGCTGATGAGAAAGCAGTCAAGCCCCTTATCCAGGGACTCAAGGATAACCGGGACCACGTTCGGTACATGGCTGCAAAAGGCCTTCGCGAAGTAGGCGATTCCGATGCAATTGAACCGATGATTATCCTCTTAAAAGACGAGAACCGGTATGTGCGGATGATGGCGGTCCGGGCCCTCGGAGCGATTGGCGGGGATAAAGCGAGTGGAGCTCTGCGGGCTGCCCGGGAAGCAGAGCCTGATGAAAAAGTCAAGGAAGCGATTGTTGAAGCACTGCAGTGACTGTTAGCTGACACTCATTTTTTCCCAATAATTCCGATTCTGAACCGGATTTACGTTGAATTTCGGAAATAAACGATAGCGTTTTTATCTCACTCAACTGATATCAGAATGAGTTTGAAAACCCAGATATTGTGTTTTTAACGAATGGTTCCGTTCAATCCCTGCTGCATGGCTGCTGAAAATACTCATTCCTGACTTCAGGAAATGTGTACTTTATGAGGACTACCCGGGCAGAGACCGATACCAGGTACTGTTCTGTTAAAATACGGTCATGCATCTCATCCCGGCAATCTCATGACTCCAAAGGACATCCCCCCAAAGAAAAGCTGGTCGCTGTCCCGCTATATCCTCCTCTTCATGCTCATCCCCGTTATCTGTATCGGGGTGCTCCTCACCGCAAACGATTATGTTGTTACGAAAAACAATTTTGAAGATGAAGCTCATTACCTCCAGTTCCAGACCGAACAGAATATTGGCGAAGCACTTCACCTGACGGACACTGCTGAGAATATTCTCGATGACAGTGTTAATGACCGGATGCAGAAGGGTCTCGTTGCTGTCAATGACGATTACGAACGTTCCGGCCATAATCCTGCAACCATGAACCTGACAGGACTAAAGGCTGGTCTTGGTGAAGATTTTGACATCTATGTCATTAACGAGTATGGGGTTATCGTTGCAACGACCTACATGCCGGAACTCGGCATGGATTTCAGGCAGATCCCGTACTTTTACGAATATCTCACCAAAATACGGAACTCCCAGGGATTCTTTCCCGATCGCGTTGTTCACGAACTCCTCGGGGCCGGCCAGTACCGGAAATTCGCGTATATGCCAACAGCGGATCACCGGTATGTACTCGAACTGGGACTGGCGGGGCCGTCATTCGATTCGATGAATGCAAAGCTGGATGAACACAAGAACATCCATAATATCGTTTTTGCGGATCCGTACGTGGAACAGTACCGGGTATTCAATTCGCTTGGCAGGTATGTCAGCAATGGCAGCCGTCCCGAGCAGGAGGTACGGGGATATCTCGATGAGACGATAAGCACGCGTTCTACCCTTGAAGTTTCAATCCCCGGTTCCTCCCGGACCATACGGTACCTGTTCATCGAGCTCAAAGATGAGAAATACGGATCAGACCCGAGCCGGATTGTCGAGATCACCTATAACACGGGCATGATGGAGAAATCCCTCAACAACCTCATCCTCTTCCATCTTCTCATTTCCCTGTCAGCGATCATTCTCGGGTGTAGTCTCGCATTTATCGTATCGGGGAGACTGACCCGTCCGGTAACCAGTATTGTTACCGATGTGGAAAAAATTGCAGCAGGCGATCTCGACCACCGTATCGGTAGTTCAGAGGTCCGGGAATTCCAGATCCTTGAACAGAGTATCAATTCGATGGTTGATTCATTGAAATCGGCCTTCCTGAAAGTGAAAGATGACGAGATCTTCAAACAGGAGATGATCGACCAGCTGCCGGTAGCGGTTTTCATGAAGAATGTGGACGACGGCAGGTACGTTTACTGGAACAAGGCAAGCGAGGTCCTGTTCGGAAGGCCTGCTGGCGAAATAATCGGAAAGACCGATCGCGAACTCTTCTCCAAAGGGATGGTAGCCTTTATCGAGAAAGAGGACTGCGAAGCGCGTCTTAACAGGATCGCCATGAGTACGAGGACCGTCTCCCTCAGGGGACATGGTGACCGGATCATCCATATGATCATCGTACCTATCTTCAGTTCAACGAAGACCGAACGCTTCATGCTGGGTATTGCCGAGGATCTGACTGAAGAGGCAATTCATCTTAAAACGAACCTCCTCTTCAGTATCACACGGCACGATATCCTCGATCATCTCTCGGTGATCATGGAATCGCTTGAACGGGCGCAGCTCATGACCACACCTGAAGCGATACAGGCGTTTTTTGATAAGACCATTATATCCGTTGAATTGATCCGGAACCAGATCTCGTTCATGCGCAGCATGCAGGATCGGGGGATTACATCACCAAAATGGCAAACGGTACAGCAGTCTTTTTATAATGCCGTCGAGCAGCTTCCGGATAACGATGTGGATATCCAGGTGGATTTGGGAGATCTCGAAATTTTTGCTGACCCGTTCCTGCCACGGATATTTTTAACCCTGCTCCTGAACTCTTTCAATTACGGTGGCAAACGCCTGTCACATATCCGGCTGTATGCCGAACGGGATCGGGAGAACCTTGCGCTGGTGTACGAGGATAACGGGTCGGGTATACCCTTTTCGGATAAAGTAAAGATCTTCATCTTCGAGGAATCTCCGAAAACCTGGCAGGGGCTCTTCCTTATCCGGGAGCTCCTGACCTTCACCGGAATCACTATCAGTGAAACCGGTGACCCTGAGACCGGGGTACGGTTTGTCCTCCTTATTCCTCCCGGAAAATTCCGTAACCCGTAATGGTATTCACCTTCTTTTTGTTGTCGCTGCCTGACGAATGAAGGTGAGGGAAAAAATCCTATATAGTCATTTCGCTAACATTACGTAAGGATGAGTGAAGCTGCTGAGGTTGCCCGTCTGCTCGATATTCTCGGGAACCGTAACCGGAGACGTATAATCGAGTTGCTGCGGCAGAAACCCTGCTTTGTTACCGAGATATCTGACACGCTCATGCTCTCGCCCAAAGCGGTCATTGACCATCTCCAGATGATGGAGAAGGAGACCATCCTGGCCTGCCAGATAGATGAACGGCGCAGAAAATACTACTATCTTGCAAATGACATCCTCGTTGATGTCAGTCTCAAAGAGATCCGGATCATCAGCGCCATAAACGCTCACGATGATGAAAAGAATGAACGGCTGAAAAAGTCTGTTGCTATGCTCGGTCGGATGATCCGCTCCCATGACCAGCTCCTCTCAAACCTCGAGGAGATCAACCATGACATCGAGATAAGGATAAATGATATTGCCCACAACCATAAGGATTTATTCCGGAGCGAACGAGAAATAACCGTAATCATCGCTCTTTCCCACGAATCCCTGACACTGGCCGAGCTTGAACAGGCAACCACGCTCCCCGGAAAGGATCTTGCGGATATCCTGAAACGATGCGAACGGTCAGGGATCGTGGCACGGGAGGATGACCGGTACATACTTCGAGGTGTTCATGCAGAATAATCCGAACGGTCCCTACGATGACATATTCAACAACCTGTCAAAGATTGTTGAAGATCTTGTCAGGAACATGCCCGAGAGCCAGCATGCCCGTATCGTGGGATACACCATCATCACCCGCCATCCCTCTGATGACCCGGAAGTCATCCGGAGGGGTATGCCTGCTGACAATGGGGAGATCCCGTACGAAGTTGTTGAAGCCGGCGACCAGGTATTCATCACGGCAGCTCTTCCACCGGATACAAAAACTGCTGCCTTTGCTGATATTGACACAAATTGCGTAAGGATCTGTGTTGACGACCGGATTACCACAATCATGCTGGACTATCCGGTTGATCGGATCCACAGTTTTTACCGGGTACACCTGGGTGTGATGGATATCTCCCTGAAAAAGGCAGATTCACCCTGATACAGGGCGGGAACTATTTCTTTTTTGGAATTCTGCGGAATACGGTTCTGTTGAAATCCTTTTTTTCCCTTTTATTCGCGTATTCTCTTCTAAATGTAGGAGCGTGACCCCTCTCTCCCCATAGGGGGAAGCAGCCCAAGGGGACCATCCCCCTGACCCCCTTCCTTTCGTTTTTTTTGAGTTTTTATTCAACCATCTGAGTGAATATCATTCCCGGGGGATGCCTCAAGCGTGCAGGGGTGGAAGCATGATGTGCCGGGGCTCCGGGGAGCGACTGTTTGATCTTCTTAAGGATTTCAACAGAGCCCGGAACACTATTATTATGAGGAAAAGACCGTGCCGCCCGGCTATGCACTGCCACGTTTCGAACCGTGGGGATCGAATTCCCGGCAGTTGATTTTAGTACCATCCCCTCGTGTATAAAACAAGCATTTCCGCAGCCCGTAAATCAGGACCGGTCCTGGTTTTCCCTGCCCGGTGAAGTTCCGATTGGAATAACCGGTGTTCCCAACCTGTTATCCCAGTTTCCAGACGGCCGTATCTTTCCCGTTGAATGCAATACGGACATAAGTCTTGTCAGGGGTCAGTGATACCGGGACCTCGTAGATAATGTAGCCGTCAATTGCATTGCTCTTTCCCGGGTAAAGGAACGCCGTCTGGCTGCCATGCGAATATCCGTAATCCTCCACATACTCCGAACCGAATAACTTGGGGTAATACTGTATCTCCTTTACCTCTATGGGGGTTTCCCTGCGATCGTAGGCCTTGTTCGGGAGGAAATGAACCGTGTCCGGGGAGTACCATGTGCCATCGTAATACACCCTGATGGTGTCGGAGGTCGGTGGCCAGACTCTCGTTGTCCCGTTGTTATAGACGTTGACGAAGATGAACAGGTATTTTTTTCCTTCTTTTGGGAGCTGGATATAATATTTATTATCCATGAGTACAGCTAAAAACCCGGCTTAGGTTTTTATCTTAGTACATCTGATAAAAAAATATGAGCGGGTTTGGGGATTATTTTCTGCATCAGGAATATACCAAGATCGCCGGACTGGGGAACAAGTTAGGAGAGATCCGGGACATAATCGATTGGGAGAAATTTCGTCCGATCCTCAACGATATGTATCGGGATAACAAAGAGATCGGAGGCCGACCCCATAACGATGAGATCCTCATGATCAAGATGCTCGTTCTTGCCGGCTGGCATGGCTTATCAGATTATGAGGTAGAACTCCTTGCCATAGACCGGTTATCGTTTCGACATTTTCTCGGGTATCCGGAGAAAATCCCCGATCGATCGACGGTATGGTTATTCCGGGAAAACCTGACGAACCACGGAAAGATCCATCTCATCTGGGATGAACTCCAGCGACAATTGGACGAACAAGGCTATTCGATAAAACGAGGTACCATTCAGGATGCATCGTTCATCACATCCGATCCCGGCCACGCCAAGGCAGATAAGCCCCGGGGAGATGTTGCAAAAACCCGACGAAGCCGGGATGGAACCTGGGCCAGGAAAGGTAACAAATCAGAATTTGGATACAAACTCCATTCACTCATCGACAAAGAATACCAGTTTGTCCGAAGATTCGATACATCAACTGCATCACTTCATGACAACCAGATTGATCTCTCGCAAAAAGGTGAAACGGTATACCGGGACAAAGGATATTTCGGAACCGTCCCTTTCGCCTCCATCGACAAAACAATGAAACGATCGGTTCGTGGTAAACCGATCTCAACGAAAGACAAACGCAGAAACCGGGCGATCAGCAGAACACGGTCTCTCGTTGAACGACCGTTTGCAGTGATCAAACGGGTGTTTCATGCTGGGCATGTGATGGTGACTACACACCTCCGGGTCCATGCTAAAAATCTCTTCGCCTGTTTCTCATACAATCTCTTTAATCTCGTAACTGTTCAAAAAAATCATACGGTCTAGCGGTAGCTTTCAAAAAAGGAAAATTGGGGGAAGTAACACAGAGTGCCTGATAGATTCTGATACTTTTTACAAGTATCAACATGCTCTATTGGTCCGGATTAAAAAGTGGGGGATTTTCGCTATTCTCCCATATCATTGTGCCACTGATAGGTATCGTTCAGCCAGACCCGGTATATCGTGCCCTCACTGGCAAACTCTCCGGATCCAAACGGGAAATTGTCTTTGATCTTAAGGGCGCCGGGAAACGGATCCGGGACCCTGGTCGGGATCGTCGTAACCGGTGCAGTGGTTTCTGTAACCGGCAGGGGCGTTGTCATCTCAGGCACCTCAGATACCTCAGGTACTGGCTGTCCCGGCTTCGTGAGTATTTGTTCTGATGAAAAGCCCGGCAGAAAGATTACCGCCAGTACTGCGAAGATGACAAGAACTACAACAATTCCCCCGATAACGGAGACCGGAATCTTCTTTGAAACCCCCGGATCGGGTTGTGGCAATGCTTCAGGAGATTCTGCGGGTAATAATACCGGCGGTTCAGGGTACAGGTCATCCTGGTCTGCCGGGTTCCCGCAATGCTCACAGAATTTCACTCCCTCTGAGAGTGCGGCACCGCACGCGGTACAGAACTTATTTCCCATATCCTGTCATCACTCCCTGACCTGAAAAAAGGGTTTAATCCCCGGCTCCCCGTTCCGGACTTACGCCCTGATCGGCAGATCCGCCGGGACCCAGTTCGAGATTGCCTTTTTATTGTCCCGCATCTCGTGGAACTGGCGGAGCGAGACCGTGATATCGCGGGTGAATGCAAAATACCCGATCTGGGTGTTGCGGCAGAGGTTCATCGCCATATCCATGAGACCCCGTGGATCCGGCCGTGCTTCCCCAAGCCATATATGGAAGATGTTGCCCCCATCAACAATGGGGAAGAAGACATGCTCGATCTCCATCCGTTTGGTCAGCGGGATATCTGCACCCGGCGCAACGTGGGTACCGTTCGTGTAATAGATCGGGAGATCCCGGCTCTTGCCCAGTTTCGCAAGACCTTCTTCGATATCGCCCTTGATGATCGCCCTGGCAAAGTCATGGTAGCGCCGGTCGAGCAGATCAGCAACCGCGAAGCGCTGCCCGGTTGTCTCGGCCGGGGTGCGGGCAAGGGCAATGGTCATGTTAAATTTCTTGCTCAGTTCTCTTCCATAAAGTTCCATCTCGGTCATTGCCCGGATGGCGAGGCGGAACGCTTCTCTTGACTCGTGGAGCTGTTTACCGGTATGGTGCTGGACCATCTCGTTGACGCCAACAACACCTATTGTATAGACAAGTCCTTCGAGATCTACTGCAATCGCTCCCCGCTCCCCGGTATTGGGATCCTTGGGGCGCTGCATGGCAAACGGCATGCGGCTGTTTGCCCGGATCAGGTCCATCCAGCGGCGCTTGATCTTGAAGATCTCGACTGCCACGTCCATGAGTTTCTTGAGTTCAGAGAAGAGGCGTGCATCGTCGCCCTCTGCGTTATAGGCTGCCCGCGGGCAGTTCACTGAAACCACCTGCCACGAGCCCATGGAGAAATGTTTGCCCTCATCAAAAATGAGTTTCCTGTCAAAATCCGAGTCTTCATCGGCAACAGTCGAGAACTGGTAAGCGCAGCACTGGTAGCAGGAGATGCCCTTGCCTGCACCCCGGTAAGCGGGAAGCTGGTTGTCGTAATACGGTGTGCCGAACTTCGAGGCAAGCTCGAAGGTCATCAGATAGAGTTCCCTGTAGGTGGGCAGGTCGGGGTTCTTTTTATTGAACTCCTCGCGTTCGGTCATGAAGTCAGGCTCGATGGAGATCTCCGGCTTGGGGAAATTGAACGGCTTGCCCCAGTAATCCCCTTCGAGCATCACTTCCATGAGTGCCTTGAAGAGAAGACGGACCTCCCGCTCAAATTCACCATACGTCCTGGATGGTGCTGATTTCCCGTCCCAGACCTTGCCTTTGTAAACGCAGGGTTTGTTCTGCCAGAGCGTGGGTACGCCGGGGGATAACTGGATCGAAGAGAAGACGAGCTGGCCGCCACGGGCAACCATCATCTGCGTCATCTCGTAGACAAACATCTGGACCATCTGTTTGATCTCTTCATAGGGCATCCCTTCCATGAATGGAGCGAGGAAGGTGAGGAAATTATAGTAGCCCTGGCCCCCGGCAAAGTTTGTCTGGGCTGACCCGAGTGCCTTGACGGCATGGAGGATGGCAACTTCCGCACGTTTTGCAGGGCCTGCAACAGAGGCTTTAGTACCATTTCCATCCGGCATCAGGCCATAGTAAAAGAAATAGCGCAGATCCCAGTCCTGGCAGAACGGGCGGGTACCGAAATATTCGAGGTCGTGGATATGCATCTCGCCCGAGAGGTGATGATCGGCAAGATCCGGCGGGAGCTGGAGGAGATACTGCTCTTTGGAGATCTTGTCGGCTTTCTTTTTGTGCGAAGTCTCGGCATTCTCCTGCAGGTTGGCGTTATCGTGCGCTTCGAAACCCCTGCCTACATCGATGAGGTGTGCGTCGAAAACCGGAGTACCGACCCGGGTTGAGACGTTCCGGTATTGCACCATGCCGCGCTCCAGCAGGGTGATATTAACGATTTCACGGATGAGGGGACCGGAAAGTGACTTGAGCCCCATATTTTTGATACGGTTCTCTACCTCGAGAGCAATGTCCTGCGCAACGGCCTCGGTTGCACCTTCATAACCATAGAACGTCTCGACGAGCTTTGTCTCCTCAACGATCTGGCGGACAATACGGTTGCGGTCCCAGTCAATAATATGCCCGTCCGTTGTCCGGACGTACGGGAGGGCCGGAACGGTCATTCCCTCAAACGTCAGTTGCTTGGTTTCCCGGTGCGCCATCATCCACCTGATATCAGTTTTTTTATCTGCGCTCCGTCAAAGTTGCCTGCGGGAAAAAGATCTGCAGTTGTATAGAAATCCGAACCTTTCTGGAGCACAGGAGCTTCATTGACGAAGACCCCGTTGAGCCGGAGTTCGGTAAGTGATTCGGCCGTGGAGAGATCGCGTTCTGTGAACGTATAGCCCTCCTTTTTCAAAAAACCCTTCAATGTGTCGCAATGCGGGCAAAATTCAAGCGTATAGACGATCAGTTCCGGATTCTTTGGCACAAAAACACCCCAACTCTGTCATCTATCCAATTAGCCGTACGTGAATAAAAAAATCTTGGTTCGTACATGCCGGCTTGCCGTAGAAAAGAGCGATTATCATTAGTAGATGAATGGGACAATAGTACCGTAATGGTCAGGGTGTTTGTTGCACTGGAGTTATCCGGGGAAATAAGAAGCCGGCTTGCCGAAGCACAGGATACTCTCCGTACGTGTTCTGCCCGGCTTACTTTTGTCAATCCGGATCTCATCCACATAACCGCAAAATTCCTTGGGGAAGTGAATGCACAACAATTACCGGCAATCAGGGAAGCCCTGCGGAGTATCCCGTTCAGGCCGTTTGCCATCAGTGCCGGGGAAGTGACCGTGAATAACCGCGAGCGTCCCCGTACTGTCTGGAGTTCAATTGAGGATGCAGGCAATGGTCAGCAGCTCCTCCTTGCTATCGATACGGCGCTTGGCCCATTGGATATTGAACCCGAGACCCGCAGGTTCACGCCCCACGCTACTGTTGCACGGGTTAAGGTTGCAGATCCTTCTCTCTTCATTGCCCTCCGGAAACTTGAAGGAAAGACCTATGGAAGCTGCCAGGTAAGCAGCCTGAAACTCAAGAAGAGCACCCTGACCCCCGGAGGGCCCGTTTACGAGGATCTGCTTGAGGTGAAATGGTGAACCGGCTCCCCCTGGAAGAGATGGTCCTCTCCGGGCTCCGCCCGACTGCAGCGGAGCGGGAGCACGTCTGTAATCTTGGGAAAAAACTGCTTGAAGCAATTGCCGGAAGCGGCAAGGCTGAAGGAATGGTGGTGGGCTCCATAGCACGCCACACCTGGTTACGGGGAGATCGTGACCTTGATGTGTTCATGCTGTTTGATCCGTCACTGCCGCGGGAGGCGCTGGAGGCAGAAGGTCTCGCCCTGGCCCGCAGCATAGCTGCCCGTTTCACAGGCACTTACCATGAGAAATATGCGGAGCATCCCTACATCAACGCAACCATTGATGACGTGGATGTGGATCTTGTTCCCTGTTATAATGTCAGCAGCGCGGAGAAGATCCAGAGTGCTGTTGACCGTACACCATTCCACACGCGGTACATCACGGATAAGATCAACGGTCTTATCGATGATGTCCTCCTTCTGAAACGATTTGCAAAAGCCGGGGGAATCTATGGTTCAGACCAGATGACCGAAGGTTTTTCCGGCTATCTCTGCGAACTCCTCGTGCTCAATTACGGCGGGTTTACCGGGCTTTTAAAAGCTGCGGCGGAATGGCGGCCAAAAACCCTTATCGATCCTGAAAACCATGCAAAAAAGGAGTTCGACGAACCTCTTATCGTGATTGATCCGGTGGATCCCCGGCGGAATGTGGCAGCCGCAGTCTCCCCCGATCGTATGGCTGAATTCGTTGAACTTGCACGGGGCTACCTTGAATCCCCTTCCAGCGACTTCTTTACCCTGCCGGCCTCCCCATGTATTTCGCAGGAAGAGCTTGGTGCTCTCGTAACTGATCGTGGCACGTACCTGTACGCGATCACATTTCCGACACCCCCGTATATCGAGGAAGTTATTGTCCCCCAGCTCAAGAGGAGCACGGCAGGGATCTGCGAGGAACTGGAGCGGAATGGCTTTTCTGTCCACCATGCTCATTACGTCATGAAACCGGAGCGCTGCATGTTCTTATTTGAACTGCTCGTTGCCGAACTGCCAAAGGTCCGCACGCATTCCGGCCCCCCTCTCTGGAACCGGACAAATGCCGATAAGTTCCGCGAGAAATATATCAGCTCCGTTCTTCCCGGACCCTATATCAGCCAGGCCCGGTACGAGATGGAAGTGCCCCGTGAATATACCCGGGCAAAAGATCTGCTCAACTCACCGGCCCTCCAGCAGGTCAGTCTCGGCAAACATGTGCGCCAGGCGTTCGCAAATGGCTGGCATGTTGACGAAGGCGCCGATTGCTGGCACCCGGAATTTGCAGATTTTATCGGAAGCTTCTTTTCGCGATGTTCGCCATTTGTCCGGATCAGGCAAAAGAAGTGAGATCCCTCTCCTGATCAGATGTCTGACGGGCGGATTTTCGGTAAATGTCGTTTGCCATATCAGGGTATCATGATGAGGCTTCGCACCCCCCTACCTCCCTTGCGATAGATGCCGCCGCCCCCGGCAGGGCCGGCCCCCTCCGCTCTCGGCTCATTTAGAATAAGTGTGATGAGAATAGAAAAATAACGTCGGATAACGAAGTGAAAATCATAGAATAAGTGAGATTGGAAATTAGACCTCTCTAGGCTCATATAGAATAAGTCACAGTGTATAGCAAATCTACTATATTACATTCAACAATTTTTACTTATGACCGATGATATAACTATAGCTCTTTTATCAATTCTCGGCACTGCTATTGGCGTCTTTCTCGGATTTGGTCTAACAAAATTTAATGACATTAAGACGGCAAAACGAGAAAGACAGCGGAATCAAAATCTATTGCGATTTAAGTCAAACAGTATCAAAGAGATGATTGATACTATAATTAAACAAGTTAACAAATCTGAAAAGATAGCAGATCTGGAAAGTTTAATAATAATAGAAGATTTTTTACTCAATAACGATATAAAAGAAGAAATTTCAAAATTGGAATCTATAATGGATAAAATTGTTAAGTCCGATTATGATGATAAAGATAGATTGTATCTCTCCATAATTTTACGCATAAAAGCTAGTATAAATTATTTACTATACCTTAAAACAATCCATATTCACGAACCTGATGATGAAAAGCCATCATTAATAGAGATTTTAACTACAACTTCCAAGGATTTAGACTATCTTTCTCAAATTCAATAAATCGCGTTCTGCCACAAAAGTAGAAGACAAATCAATATTTTTTTGATTTACTAACAGTCAATAGTGTGTTATTTAAAAAATAACGTGTAAAAATGAATCAAAACACCTATGATAGTAAATGACTTATTGTGATTATGGTTGGATTCGAAATTTTTCTTACAACTTTTTTTAATGAACCTTCAAATATAATTGCATTTTGTGCAGTAATAATTTCAATCATCTCTATCGCTCTAACAATAATTTCGCTTTGGATTCAACGCAAACATGATAGGATATCTGTGAAACCAATTGCCCATATTCATGTTAACAATCTACTTGGAGAGATCTCTTTAAGCGTAAAAAACGACGGATTAGGCCCGATGATAATAAAATCAATCGAAACGTTTCGCACTAATGATAAAAATAAATTAAATCTTGGTTGGCCTCCAATTTCTATCATTAAAACTGATTATAAGATTCCAAAATCGACACCTCAAATGACAATCGATCTTGAGAGTTGTCCAATTTATAACGGAAATTCACTATCTTTTTTTAAACAAGTATTTGATCCTGCGATTTCAGAAGAATTTGCTGATGCGAAGAAAACTTCGATGGCTCTTGCAAATTTAACACTCAGAATAAAATATACTAGTGTTTATGAAGAAGAACAATACGAAACAAGCTATGCTTTAGCAATTCTTAATGTAATTGCCTCAAATCAAATATAGTTGTAGAATGGGAAGCCGATTAATAAAAATCGTTGAAAGAGATAATTTCATAATTATTATTAGTTGACTGTGTAATTCCCCATGAAAATCATTACAGTCCCTTGATATGATGATGGGGCTTTGCACCCCCCTTACCCCTTTGCGATAACCTGCGCCGCCCCCGAAGGGACGCCCCCGCGGCGCTTCAATTACCTGCTCATGTCTGAAAAATGGTAATTGCCCCGCCGTGCCTCGAAGAGGCCCTGAGGCGGGGAACGCTCGCGTCGATACGATTTTCATAGTTCTGGTGTGAACCCCGTTCATGAGGATTTCGACAGAGCAAAAAAAATAATAAAAACAGGACTCCGGCAGAGCCAAAAAACAGATTATTTCTTTGTGTTCTTTTTGATCTTTGCCGATGCAAGTTTCTCGATCGCCTTTGCGTCAGCGTCACCCGAGAGAATAAGCTTTTTGTTCTGCACTGCATTGTCGATGAATCCTTTACCGGTGGAGGTGCGGATGAGGAGCGTAGTTGAACCCGGCTTACTCCCGATCGCTCCTGCTGAAATATCCGAGAGTACCGCGGTGAGATCGGTACAGTAATGGCATCCCGTCCTGATACAACTCTCCAGTTCTGCAAGGGGAACTGCCTGCGTACTGCCATCCGTCTTGAGGATCTCCAGTTTCCCCTTGACATCCAGCTTCCGGATCTCGTGGGGTTCCAGCTTGTAATCCGTACGGAGTTTGCCCTGGACGAGAGCTGCATAATCGAACGTTTCCGTGCAGAAAAGACCTACAACCAGGCGTATCGATTTGCCAAACGGTTTGAGGAGGTCGTTGTCGCTCTCCCTCATACGAGCCACGGCCTGGACAACACAGGGAACGCCGATGACTGCGATCCGTTTGTATTTGCGCTCAATGACTGCATGTTTGAGGGCGGCGAGAAGCGGGACCCACCAGCTGTAACGACTTCCCGCCTGCCGGATGAGAACATCGGATTTTGAAATAACAACCGATGAAGGCCTGAGGGTCCAGTGGTCTTCAGTTACCGTGACGATTGCATCTATGAGTCCTTCATCGAGTGCATTTGCGAGGATTGCCGTGACTGCCCCGCCACTCTGCCTGCGGGGAATGTCGATGGCAGCTTTTGCCGATACGAGTTCGAGATATTTCCCAAGGGTCTCAGATGGCTGGGTGCCGGTCCGGGGACACACGGCGTAACACGCCCCGCACGGGACTGAGTCCGTTGCCTGCTTGCAGTAACCGTTACTTGCAGGGCTTGTTACCATCTCCCCCTCTTTGAATGAAATTGCATCAGCCGGGCAGACTGCCACACAGGCACCGCAACCGGAACATTTTCCGCAATCCCAGACCTCGGCTTTCAAATCGAGATAACTTTTTTGTGCCATCGCTCTCACTCCAGGGTATACTTGCTCGCAAACGGCCGTGCGCTGATCGCTGCGATTCGCGTGTATTCGGATGCAAGCAGGGGTGCTGCATCGATCCCGAACGATTTTGCGAAATCTTCGATAATCGGGCGGATCATTGCTTTCTGTTCTTCCGTGACCGGTGCCTGTTTCGTCCCGCTCCCGAGATAGAGATTGTCAACCGGGCCCCGGACAAAGATTTCGCCGCCGTGGATGCCGCTGCCAACGCCCTGCTCCGAGATCGGCTTCATATCCCCAAGCCCCAGCACAATGACAAGCCCGCCCGCCATGGATTCGCCAAGGAATGCCCGGGCACTGCCGCCTACTACGAGGATGGGGCGTTTTTCCTGGTACTTCTTCATGTGGATGCCGCCCCGGTAGCCGATGTTGTCCCGGACATACACCCTGCCGCCCCGCATGCTGTGGGCTACGGCATCGCCGGCACTGCCATGAATGATCACTTTACCCTTGTCCATGGTGTTGCCGGGTGCATGGTCCGCGTTGCCGTGAACGATGATGGTCGGGCCGCTCATGAACATGGCGAGGTCTCCTCCCGGGACCCCGTTCACGGTAATAGTCACACCCTCCCCGCGCAACCCATCCCCGATAAACCGCTGGCCGAGAACGTTGTCGATAATGATTTCTTTTGTACCGGCAGCAACGGCAGCCCGTATCTGCTGGTTCAGCGGCGTATAATGAAGGTCTTTTGCATCAATCGTAAGCGTGCTCATCGTTCAGGCCCCCACCGTCTTCACATCAAGCACGTTCAGCAATCCCTCGTCCAGCATGTAGCCCCGGAGCCGGTCCCGGTTGCCCCGTAAGCTTTCGATGCTGTTGATACCGGCTGCACCCATCAGTTCGCCAAGTTCGAGTGTCCAGCCATGGATCAGGTTCTCGACCTGCACTGAGTTGGTTTCAGGATCCAGCCTCTTCGTCAGTTCGGGTTTCTGGGTGGCAATACCCCAGGCACACTGGCCCCGGTTGCAGGTCCCGCAGACCCGGCACCCCATAGCCACGAGCGCTGAAGTCCCGATATAGACGGCATCGGCACCGAGGCAGATGATCTTTGCCACGTCCGCACTCTGCCGGATGCCCCCGCTCGCTATGATGGATACTTCATTCCGGATCCCCTGCTGGCGCAGTTTTGCATCAACGCTTGCAATTGCCGCTTCTATCGGGATGCCGACATGGTCGCGGAAGACCACGGGTGCTGAACCGGTTCCCCCTCGGAAGCCGTCGACAACAACAGCGTCCGCCCCTGAGCGGGCTATCCCCGCGGCAATGGCAGCGGAATTATGGACCGCGGCGATCTTTACAAAGACCGGCTTCTTCCATTCCGTGGCTTCCTTGAGTCCATGGACCAGCTGTTTGAGATCCTCGATGCTGTAAATATCGTGGTGAGGCGCCGGGCTGATCGCATCGCTGCCTTCCGGGATCATGCGGGTACAGGCAACATCGGCGCAGACTTTCTCCCCGGGAAGGTGGCCGCCGATACCCGGTTTTGCGCCCTGGCCGATCTTGATCTCGATCGCGGCCCCGCGTTCGAGATAGTCGATGTCAACACCGAACCTTCCCGATGCGACCTGGACGATCATGTTCTTCTGGTACGGGTAGAGTGACTGGTGGAGCCCGCCCTCTCCTGTCCCCATGAACGTACCGATACGGTGGACCGCTTTTGCCATGGCCTGCTGTGCCGGCAGGCTGATCGCCCCGTAACTCATATGCCCGATCATGATCGGGGTCTCGATCTGGAGGTTGGGTGTGAGTTTAGTGAGAAGCTCAACATCCTTTCCGGGCCGTTCCCGGATTGAGAGCGAAGACGGCTTCTTGCCTATGTAGGTGCGAAGCTCCATTGGCTCCCGGAGCGGGTCGATGCTCGGGTTGGTTACCTGGCAGGCATCGAGGACGAGCCGGTCGAATATTATCGGGTATGGCAGGGCATTGCCCATGCCCCCGGAAATGATCTTGCCGGTCTTTGCCTGGTTGAAGACCGCCTCGCGGATCTCGCGGGTCCAGACCGGGTGGCTGCGGTAGTCATTAGGTTTCTCCTCAATATCGATAGCATCCCGAGGGCAAAAAGCCAGGCAGCGGTGGCAGGCCACACAGTTACGGGAATTGATGCGGATAGTGTCGCCTTCTTTCCGGTACACGCCGTACGAGCAGTTCTCGATGCACCGCCCGCAGGACATGCAGCGCTCCGGGTCAATCCTGACCTGGAACCTGAGCGGTGTACTCCCGATACTCATGAGTAGATCCTCCCGATCACCGGCTCGCCGGCTTTGGGCATAGCGATGTTGCCGACATCCGGGTCTATCCTCCGGATAGCGGCTTCCTCGCTGGAGATGAAGAGCCGATCGCCACTCTCGCCGGATACCAGCGGGCGGAGCTTGATGCGATCGGTGAACCCGACAAGAGTATTCTCATTTGCAACGCAGATAGCAAAAGGCCCGTTCATGAGTGCCGATCCATAGGTCAGCCGGATGGCCCGGTTGAGCTCCTGCTCCTTTGGCGGCATGCGGTCGATCTCCTCCCAGAACGGGGGTGCGAGTGCCCGTACTGCCATCTTCTCGGAGAGCCCGTGTTTCCTGACCAGCAGATCGACGAGGTATGCGACAACCTCGGTATCGGTGTACATCGTGCATTTGTACCCGTAACTCTCGATATAGCGCCGGTTGGTACCGTATGATGTGATCTCCCCGTTATGGACAACGCTCCAGTTGAGGAGGTTAAATGGATGAGCCCCGCCCCACCAGCCGGCAGTATTTGTCGGGTACCGGTTGTGGGCGAGCCAGAGGTAGCCTTCGTAATCCTGGATCCGGTAGAAGTTCGCGACATCCTCCGGCCAGCCGGCTGCTTTGAAGACGCCGAGGTTTTTTCCGGAGGAGAATATGAGCGTACCGTTCCGCTCGCTGTTCACTTTCATGACAAGGTGGGTGACAATGTCCTCATCAGGTGTGATACTCTTGGGCATCAGGCTCCTGTCCGGCCGGAAGAAATAGCGCCAGGGTGTGTGGACCTTGCGGATATTGGGCTGTTCACAGGTCTTGATCTGTTCATCATGAATGATCGTCCCCCATTTCTCCAGCAGGTTGTCCAGCGGGATCTTGTTCTCGCGGATGTTGTCGAAGAAGACATGGAGGGCATAGTAGTCCTTATAATCCGGATAAATGCCATATGCGACATATCCCGCACCTTCGCCACTGCCCCGCTCATCCATGGAAGCAAGTGCTTCTTTTATCTTGGTACCGTCCATGCACTGGCGGCGCCGGTCAATTACACCAATTATACCACACATATTATCACAGAGAACGTTGATCCATTAGAGTAAACATTTCTTGAAATTGAATATGAGCATTCGCTCAATAATGTACGTGAAATAGATATAAATACGATTGGGTGGAACCTTTCTTCCATTATGTCAGCAGACGTAACGAAGATGCTCAAGAAAATTGAGGCGGATGGGGTCAAATTCATCCGTCTTCAGTTCACGGATATTCAGGGGATGCCTAAAAACGTCTCGATCCCTGTCATCCAGGCTGAGAAGGCGCTCACGGAAGGTATCTGGTTTGACGGTTCTTCCATTGAAGGATTTGCCAGGATCGAAGAATCTGACATGATATTAAAGCCTGATCCGGCCACCTATGCGGTTCTCCCGTGGAGACCCCAGGAAGGAAAGGTCGCCCGGTTCATCTGCGATGTCCAGACGTACGGCAACAAATCTTTTGATGGAGATCCCCGCTATATCCTGCGCAAAACAATGGCTGAAGCAGCCAAGATGGGATATACATTCAATACCGGACCCGAACTTGAATTTTTCCTGTTCAAGATGTATGACGGCGTGCCCACCACGGAATTTGAAGACCACGGGGCATACTTTGATCTTGCACCTACGGATTCAGCTGAAGATGTCAGGAGGGATGTTGTCCTTGCGTTAAGCGAGATGGGCTTTGAAATCGAAGCTTCACATCACGAAGTTGCCGACAGCCAGCATGAGATTGACTTCAAGTACGGCGATGCCCTGACAACTGCGGACCGGGTTATTACCTTTAAGTTTGCAACCAAGTCCATTGCCCTGCAGTACGGCCTCCACGCCTCATTCATGGCAAAGCCGATCGCCGGCATCAACGGCAGCGGTATGCATACCCACGGCTCGCTCTCCAGGAACGGCAAGAATGCGTTCTTTGACGCAAACGCAGAACTGCAGCTCTCCGACACCTGTATGTATTACATCGGGGGTCTTCTCAAGCACGCGAAGGCAATCACCCGCGTGGCCAACCCGACCATCAACTCGTACAAGCGCCTGGTCCCCGGCTTCGAAGCACCCTGCTACCTCGCCTGGAGTGCGGCCAACCGCTCTGCCCTTGTCCGCGTTCCCGCTGCCCGTGGCAACAGCACCCGCGCCGAGTTCCGCAGCCCTGACCCGATGTGCAACCCGTACCTCACCTTTGCCTGTATGCTCGCAGCAGGTATGGACGGTATCAAGAACAAGATCATGCCGCCGGAATCGACCAACACCAACATCTACCACCTCAATGCGAAAGACCGCAAGAGGTTAAAAGTCGATATGTTGCCAGCCAGCCTTGCGGAAGCAAACGCAGCGCTTCTCAAGGATGAGGTGATCTGCAACACACTTGGCGAGCATGTGGTGACCAACCTCACCCGTATTGCCGAGATGGAAACCGATGCCTTCCGGCTCGCGGTCCACCCGTGGGAACTGGAAAGGTACCTGGCTACCTACTAATTTTAAAATTTTTTATACATCAGAGAACAATCGTCGATGTTTGGACTTGTAATCCCGTAACGGTCGACCGGTCGTTCTGTAACGTTATCAGCGGGCTTGCGTGAGGAATTCATGAGTAGTTCCTGCGAATGGTATACGGCACCCGGTGTCGTTTCCGCGCCCGATATGATGAGCAACAGATCGATCGCCGCAGATAAAACAAGATAACGGTGATTACAATGGCAATGGATACAGGAGTTACCTGCTGGCTGCTGGTCTCGGCAATACTGGTCATGCTGATGACCCCGGGAGTCGGCCTTTTCTATGGCGGACTGGTACGGAAGAAGAATTTTATCTCGATGATTGCGCTCTCCTTCGTGTGCCTGGCGCTCGCGAGTATCCAGTGGATACTCATCGGATACACGCTTGTCTTCGGGCATGATGTGGGAGGGGTGATCGGGAACCTGGATTACCTGGGTCTTGCCGGTGTGAGTGCCGATGCCGGCACGGGTACATTCCCTCCGCTCGTGTTCATGATGTTCCAGCTCTTCTTTGCTGCCGTGACTATTACGATCGTCACATCGGCAGTTGCGGAACGGATCAAGCTCTCGTCTTTTATTGTATTCAGCCTTGTCTGGCTGACCGTCGTGTACTGCCCGCTCGCCCACTGGGCATGGGGGGGAGGCTGGGCCCAGCAGATGGGGCTCATCGATTTTGCCGGGGGAACGGTTGTCGAGATCTGTTCGGGGTTTGCCGCACTCGCTCTTGCGATGGTGATCGGGAAACGTGCCGGGTTTGGGGAGCATGCGCTTGAACCGCATAATATCCCGATTGCACTTCTTGGTGCTGCGCTTCTCTGGTTCGGCTGGTTCGGGTTCAATGCGGGAAGTGCCCTTGCGCTCAACAGCAGCGCCATTGTAGCATTTGTCAACACGAATTCTGCAGCAGCTGCCGGTGCGCTCTCATGGATGTTTGCGAGCTGGTACCGGGGCAAGCCCAGTTCGCTCTCCATGGTAAGCGGGGCCATTGCCGGCATGGTGGCGATCACACCCTGCGCCGGGTTTGTCACGCCCCTTGTTGCCGTGCTCATCGGGGCAGTTGCCGGGGTATTGTGCTATTACATGATGCTTGTCCGCATACGGAAAAGCCTGGACGAGAGCCTCGATGCATGGGCGATCCATGGCATGGGCGGGTTGTGGGGAACGCTGGCGACCGGTATCTTTGCCGCAGCTGCCATCGGGGGATTTACCGGATGGATGGAAGGAAATTCCTCCCAGTTCGTGGCGAATGCTGTCGGGGCATTTGCGGCGCTCGGCTATGCCTTCATCGCCACATGGATTATCGCGACGGTTATCGATCGTACCCTGGGATTGCGTGTTACGGAAGACGAGGAATATGTCGGACTGGATATCTGTCAGCATGGTGAACGGGCATAATTTTTCCGGGCACTCGTTGTATCCATAGAGTCTTTATAATTTTTTACGCGATTCGCCTGCTGCGCCCGTCAAAAACGCAGGGGAACATCCCGGTAAATCTCCTTTTTTTACCTGGTTCCTGCTGGTTCCAGGTGCATGATCTGTGAGTTGAGCTATGCATAAATTTATAAAAGATGGAATACAACTTCCTTCCAACAACAGTACCAACATACATAACCAGTCCCTGCCTGGGTCAAGCTCAGGCAACCCGGCTGGAACCCTGACCCCGGACTTTTCATCCGGCTTGGGTTTTCTGACCGTGTTGTCCTGCTGCCGGATTCCGGTCCGGGGACTGACTTTATGAATCAGAAGAACAATGCACATTTGATTACAGGTGAAGTGAATGGCAATTGATTCTGGAGCAACTGCATGGATCCTCGCTTCAACGGCGCTCGTTATGATCATGACGCCGGGCGTAGGATTCTTTTATGGGGGGCTCGTTCGCAGGAAAAATCTGATCTCCATGATTACCCTGTCGTTCGTCGCCTTTGCACTGGTAAGTATCCAGTGGGTAGTGATCGGGTACTCGCTTGCGTTCGGCAATGATCCGGCAAGTTCTCTCAACGGGTTCATCGGCAACCTGCAGTACCTGGGCCTCAACAATGTCGGGATGGATCCCGGCCCGTATAGTCCGGCAATTCCCGGTTTACTCTACATGGTATTCCAGCTGGTCTTTGCAACGGTGACGATGGCGATCGTGACTTCCGGTATTGCCGAGCGTGTCAAGTTCAGTGCCTACCTTGTGTTTGCCCTTATCTGGACAACGATCGTGTACGACCCGCTCGCCCACTGGGTATGGGGCGGCGGCTGGGCAGCACAGTTCGGTGCGCTGGATTTCGCCGGCGGTACTGTAGTGCACATCAGTTCAGGGTTTGCAGCGCTGGCACTAGCCCTGGTGATCGGGAAACGGGTCGGCTTTGGAAAGTATTCCATGGAACCGAATAATATCCCGCTGACCATTCTTGGTGCTGCGCTTCTCTGGTTCGGCTGGTTCGGGTTCAATGCCGGAAGCGCTATTGCAGCGAACGGGCTTGCCGCCAATGCGTTCGTGACAACGAACACTGCGGCAGCGGCAGGTGCTATTGCCTGGATGCTGGTCAGCTGGATCAACGGCAAACCGAGTTCGCTCGGGTTCGTGAGCGGGGCAGTGGCGGGGCTGGTTGCGATCACGCCGGGAGCGGGGTACGTGACGCCGATGGCCGCGATCCTGATCGGTGCTGTGGGCAGCATATTCTGCTACGGGATCATGCTCTGGCGCATCCGGTCCGGCATGGATGAGACGCTCGATGCATGGGCAATCCACGGCATGGGCGGTCTCTGGGGGGCCCTCGCAACGGGTATCTTTGCCGTGGCAGCAGTCAACGGTGCATCCGGCCTGATTGAAGGCAACGTGCACCAGTTTGTTGCCAACGCAGCGGGTGCATTAGCAGCAGTCATCTACGCCTTCGTAGTTACGTATATCCTTGCGGTCGTCATCGACAAAACGATCGGCCTGCGGGTCACGGAAGAAGAAGAGTATGTCGGCCTCGATATCTCCCAACACGGGGAGCGGTGCTGAACAGGAGGAATCAGTTATGAAAATGGTAAAAGCAGTCATCAAACCGGAACGATTCGAGTTTGTCAAAAAAGCCCTTGAAGACAAGGGATTCAACGGCATGACCATCACGGAGGTCAAGGGACGCGGGGAGCAGAAGGGGATTTCCCTTGAGTATCGCGGCGGTCTTATGATCGTTGATCTCCTCCCCAAGATCCAGATCGAGATCGTGGTCAGGGACAGCGATGTCGACTCCCTCATCAGCACGATCTCGGAATCCGCAAGGACCGGCAAGATTGGCGATGGCAAGATCTTTGTCATCCCGGTTGAGAGAGCGATCCGGATCCGGACCGGAGAAACGGAGGTATAGTCAGCCGGCATTCCCCGGGATGAGAATAACGTCCATACTATGCCGGGGATCACCACACTGCGGCATTACGCACGATTGATCCTTCCGCAGCCAAAAGAACGGGCTGCCGGAAACCCTTTTTTTTATTATTCCCGGGATCGTTCCCTGATGGTAAAGGCATCAAGTACCTGCATCGTGATCCGTGCACCCAGCGTGGGCTGGATGGACTCAAGCCAGAGGAAGAAACCTACCTTGGGCGGGGTCGGGCGTTCGAATTTGAAATGCCCGTCCTTCATCTGGATCATCTTGTGATATTCTTTCTTCTGTTTTGAACGCAGGTAAATGATCAGCTCATAGCCCGGCATGTCCGTTGCGATGACCGCTTTTGAGTATAACTTCGGGAAATCTTCCGGCGTGATCGTCTTTCCCCGGACGGTCATCCCCCAGGTATCACAGATCGCCTTGACTGCCGGGGGGAACAGGCCGCCGTAGAGAACCTTTTTCACGAGCTCGCCGGTCTGGTCCGTGATCGCGGGATGGATCTTTCCTTGCCCCCGGTTGATGTCGGTGAACAGCCGGTTTTTTACTTCATCGTGGTAACGTTTATAGTCGAACGGGTTTTTCATCGGGATTTCCGTTGCCCTGATCAGTTTGGGATGGTTCTCCGGCAGGTTATAGATGATCCGCGGGCGGTAATGCTTGACAAGCGATTTGATCTGCTCGCAGGAACTGGTGTGGATGATTGCGTTGGTCTTATCTTTTGTAAGACGTTTCACAACGGTATAATTCGAAAGGTCAAAGGATGACACGAGCAGGAACGGCGTGATCTTCTGGCCGTAAAGGTATCCGAGCAGTTTTTTCTTGTACGCGATCTCCACTTCGAATTCCCTGAGGTCCGAGGGAGAGGTGACCACTTCGGCAAATGCAACATGGTTGTCCGAATCCACCAGCAGCATGTCGAACTCGGCAAGATCCTGCCCGTTGCCCCTGATCGTGATGTCGCCGTACTTTGAGTAAAATAACCCGTTCTGCCCGATCTTCACATTCTCCCGCGGGTCCGGGGCATCGGCCCCTTTCATGGCGAGGTACTTTATCGTATCGGATTTTTTTGAGATGTCCAGGAACATCTCATACACGATCGCCTCGAACCATCTCCCTTCGGCAGTTCGCATAGGCTCAATATCCGGGGAAAATAATTTTCTCCGTTCAATTTTGTTCATATGCCGCGTGGCATTGATCGCGATTGCTGCTGTGGGTTTGAAATGCCTGAAATTGGAATTGAGCCATGGGATCATGATGAGTGTAAAGAATTTCTGCCGTTATAGTAAATAACAATCTGCCCGACTGTTTGCGATCCCCATGGGGTTTCCGGATTTCCGGAGATCGGGTTCAGTGGAAAATTATATATATATCAGGAAAGAAATTGCCTTCGTACCTCAGACTTGAACACCATGTCTGGGATAGTGGAAACGGGGGGAAAAAATGCCAAGCGTAAAGAAAACCGTCAGTATCGAACCCTTGCCGCGGTATATCATGCCGGATGCATCGGTTCCGGCGTATGATGAGATCATGGAGCAGCTCCAGGAGTATCACCGTTCGCTTATCGGATCGTCCTACTTCTATATCCGGACGGAGCATGACAGGACAACCCTGTGCCGGATCGTGCCCGGGGCGGGGAAACTATTCTTCCACGAAATAGTGGATCATGAGAAGCACGGGATTTCGGAAGATGATCTGGAAGAAGCGGTCTCGCTGGGTGAGGGTTCGTTCACCACACAGGGCTATTACCCGCTCTCAGCGCATATCGAGACGAAGCTCCGGGTGCTCCTGGATTACCCGTAACATCAACAAGATATTTTTTATTTTTCAGCGATTGATTTGCCGGCCGGTATCCGGTTTTACGAATAATGCCCGAAGATTTCCTGGGGTTTCTCCTCATCCCTGCAGTCCAGATTAATCCTCCGGTATTCAGATAATGCTGGTTGCGTTTTTCCCGTACCCGGATTTCGCGCTGCTCACTGCTTTTAATATCCTGGATTTCCTGTTTGGATTCTTCTCCATTGCCTTTTTACGGTCCCGGCAGCGTGGCTCTCCCCCGGGGTTGAGCCGGAAAAATCAATTTTTAATAGATATAGCCCGGGGGGAAATAATTAATATAATAAAATTAATATATTAGTATGGATACCGGCTTTATTTGAGAAAGACATCAGCAGCCTCTCTCCCGCGGGTCGTGATCCATTACCGTACGAACAGGGTTATCCCTGAGGTGATAAGATAGACGAAAGACTGGCTAGTGAACGACATTTTTTTGCCGGGCGCCAGGTGAGCCCGGTTCCTGATGACTGTTTCCTGACTGCATCCTGTTTAAGGGAGTGTGAATGACCCCGGAGAAGAGCGAAGGCTCTTGCGGACCTTCCCGCGACGTCTCGCAGCGTGACTTGAGTATATCCGGTTCAGGTTGTCCCGGACCGGAAAGCGAGGAACTGGAATGGGGGAGGAGAAACATGGAAGAGGATGAGCCGGTGCCCCGGCCGGTGAGGGCAGTCTTCCGGAAGACGGAGCTGCACGGCACCGTATCAGCATTCACACCGGACGAGAAGAAAAGAATCCGGAGACGAACATTGCAAAACCTCAAAGATCCTGATGCGGAAGTAACGTACCAGCAATTCGAATCCGCGTTCCGGGGTTTTGTCTGTTCTCTCATGGAGCGGCAGGACCGGATGAACGACGAACAATTCCTCCATGTTGCCGAACTCCGGCAGCAGATCGATGCGCTTGAACGCAGGCTGGAAAAGATCGCGAACGTGTCATCCGATATTCCGGATGCAGGGGGGAGGTCCCGATGACAAAGCGAAGGTCCAGGACCGAGAACGAGATCCCGCTCTATCTCCTCCCGCAGGCAGTTGCAAGAACGGTCCGGGAGTGGGGGGATGCGGTGTACCGCATCAGCGTGAAGCGGACGCACTGGCACCACTACAACGTGACGGTGCGGACAAAGCCCCTGCGACGCGAACTTACGGTTCGGACAATCGCAATACTTTCCCCACCAGCCGCAAAAAGCGGGACACCGGAACAGCCAGCGAAAAGCCGGCGCCGGAGGTGCCAGGTATGACACGCGGGCCGGTGCCGATCGTTGCGATCCGGCAGGCAATCAGGAACGCAGCGGAACGCGGGACTGTCATGGACCGGGACCTGATCAGGGAATCACGGACCGCGTTCATTCTCTTCTGTGCCTGGATCTCGGTCTTTGTCCGGATCCGGCGTTCTCCGCTGCGTATCCTCAGTCCTGAGGATTGTGCCGCGAAGTTCAAAGCGGATATCCACGGGCTCCGCCGGGTACCGCTGACATCGGTCACAGCCCGCGAGCTGTGGCTGCTCTCGCCGTGGGACTCTTGGCAGTACTTCCGTATCCTGGACGACCGGGTCATCGAGATCCGGGCTGATGGGGTACCGTTCCTGCATGACGGGGCCGGAGAGCCGGCTCCTTCCCCTGTGCGAGAGGATGAACATAAGAGATCCCCCTCCCCGGGGGGATCACCGCCGGGGGGTGATACATGAGTTCGCTTTCTTGAGGGGATAGGGGGTGAACCCCCCTTTTTTAGGAAAATGGGGAATCCGTGCCCGCAACGGGCTCCGTTTCCCCTTATCCTTAGGATCACGACCGGATAGTTTCGGCACTTTTTTGGGGAGTTTTCCGGGAAAACGTGCTATTGTCCCGGCTTGTTCAACCGGCGGTTTTGCGCTGAGAATAACCGGAGAGTATATAATAGTTCCAGCAGAGGTTCGGGCTTTAGGGCGTATTTCTGGATTTGGGGGGTATGCTAAGGAAATGCGGGTTTGGAGGTATGAGGGGCATCGGGGTGGCTGTCCCTCGATGAGGGGGCCGGAGCTGGATGTAAACCCGAATCTTTATCGATCCATCCTGACTTACTAATGATCATCGCGAGTTGTTGACCCGGGGTTGGGATGGGTTTATTGTGTTTGTACCGAAGAAAGTTGGGATGCGATCAATATATAAGGTGCTGGTGGGGGTGAGGGGGATATCAAGTAATGGTGATATCCGTGGGATACAGAAGAACGTAATACTAACTTAATTATTTACGATTAAAATGGAAAAATGGAATAAAATTTTAAAATTCTTAAGTTGAATAATTCAATTAAATGTCAAATCGAGTGAAATGCCAAAACATTCAGAAATCGCTGATCATATCTATAAATGTCCGTGCGGAAGCGGGAAACTACCCCAAGACTGCTGTTTTAAGGATCCCTCTCCACGAAATGGCCCTCTTTTTCCGGTAAAAAATCAGAAATCCATATTATCAGAATTTTCAAAGTTCAAGCAGATTGAGTTAATATCAGCGTTAGCTGGATTACAGATTTATCCAAATAATCATTCGAGCATGAAAAGATTGGCGATTGCCACTCAAATAGCATGCTCCATAAAAATGAGTGGAAATAATACGGTTACCGTTTTTGATCTTCGGCAATTGTTTTCAGATTTTTTTCCTGCAAAGGGAGAACTCAGTATACGATATGAAGATCCTCCAGAAGACCTTCTAACAGAAAATATCGAATTTGTAAATGGAAATAATACTGTATATTCCGGATTTTCTGCGGATGGCGGGCACATATTACGAACCATATTACTATCCCTTATATTTCCAGAGGGATTTCCAGAGGATCTCCTTAAAAATAAAATAATTCCTCAAGCTCTCGCGCTGCTCTTATTAAGTAATGAGGTATCAATCCGGGCTGGGCATCCTAGGTATTTAGTTGGCAAAGTTCAGCTATGGGGTGAGATCAATATACCGGGACAAGTTGAGTTTGCCCGGTTACAGAACGCAGTAATATTCAGCCCTGATGATATTCACAAATTATTTTCTCCATATGGCTTTGATGAGAGGATAATCGATCCCTTTATTTCGCGTATTGGATCTCCCGATCTTCTCAAAGAGGATTTCAATGATAATCCTCTTTTTAGTCGTCCATTGGTGAAAATAAATAATAACATAATTCTCACAAATCCTGCAGCAGTAGTCGGAGCCATCCGTCATTACATATTGATGGTGGCAAAAAAAGAAAGAAAAATCAAACAGTTGACATCTGCTATTACACATTCTTACTGGAAAGCAACACAAATTAGTCTTGAATTATTAGGATTCAAATCTGTTGAAATTGAACTTTTTCCTTTGGAAAAAATTGATGGATTTGTTGAAAGGTTTTATGAAATTGATACTGACAAAATTGCCTACATACAATTGATCTGCGACGATGCCAATTCATACAAACAAATCTACACTCCCGAATTTTGGTCTGACAAAAAACGAACGAATGCAATAAACAAGCGTTATGAAAGAGTTATTTCGTGGCTTAATGATCGTAAAGATCCTCGATTTCAAAATATTTTTTATATCACGATCTTTGGAAGTATTGGGCGATCGATTTACATCAAATATGCGAGTGAACATAAAAATGTCCGGGCACTTAGCCTTACCTCAGAAAATTTAGATGTCCTCTCACGGTATGATGATTGCGATTGTCTTAAGTTATGGAAATTTGTGGGACATTTTGACGAGGTATCTTCATATCATAGAATACATTCGTTTTCAACTCTCGATAAATTCGAATTCTATCTCAGATCTCATGTCCCGAGAGAGATATGGCAAGGCAGTGGAGAAGCAGATATTGTGATCCCTCCCGGTTCTGGCCAGAGATTGAGAATTGAATCTGCAAAAAAAACCGATATTCATGCAGTTAGTGCAGGAAATCCTCCTCGTTGGGTAACAGTAACCCGATATTCTCTAGATCCTTCAGAGCCAATTTATGTTCCAGAAGGGACATTTTTCCATCCTTTTGAACATATTGTTGAAAAGTATTATCAGCCAATCTGGATTGAGGCAAGACCCGTTTCTGGAAAAATTTTCATCCACAGTTATTCCTTTTATAATCAATTCATTGACGTTTGTTCCTACTGGATCTGGCAAATGACTGAAAGCCTTCGCTCGCATTTAGTGATTTTAGGAAATGAGCCAATTCATATTGGAATCGATTACGAGAAAATTTCTGAAACTGGGCTTATCATTCCCGAAGAAAATGAGGAGGAGATTAGGGTACCATCATTTTCTTTGGATAACAAAACCCGGACAATCTCTTTATTAATAAACGGTACAATTTTTAACGTTATCAATAAGGACGATAATTCTGGTGAGCGCGGTCTTGTTGATACATTACTCCGTGCTTTCGGTTCATTATTAGAAGAAAATCATCTCCCTAATACACTCAATAAGGAAACACGTGACAAAATAGTTGAAAAACACATTCCTTACGGGAAAAAACGAAAACTATGTCATATTAATACAATAACAGATGCATCATTAGATCCTCGGTGGTTATCCCGTGCTCGTCTTCTTCAAGATCATGATATCAAAGAGCAATTATCTGGATT
The DNA here is from genome assembly GCF_963678795.1 of uncultured Methanoregula sp. NCBI lineage: Archaea > Methanobacteriati > Methanobacteriota > Methanomicrobia > Methanomicrobiales > Methanoregulaceae > Methanoregula > uncultured Methanoregula sp. Next base: position 796,202 of record NZ_OY787453.1, read on the forward strand.
GAAAAAAGAACTTGAAGATTTTCAGAAAAAAACAAAGGTTCCTCAAAACGAACAAAAACAGATAACGTTCTTTCATCAAACAGTTGAAATATATCTTAATCGTTTGAAAATTTCAATTTCTGAATATTCATGGATTGATCTTTTATCTGAAGAGTACAGCTAAAAACCCGGCTTAGGTTTTTATCTTAGTACATCTGATAAAAAAATATGAGCGGGTTTGGGGATTATTTTCTGCATCAGGAATATACCAAGATCGCCGGACTGGGGAACAAGTTAGGAGAGATCCGGGACATAATCGATTGGGAGAAATTTCGTCCGATCCTCAACGATATGTATCGGGATAACAAAGAGATCGGAGGCCGACCCCATAACGATGAGATCCTCATGATCAAGATGCTCGTTCTTGCCGGCTGGCATGGCTTATCAGATTATGAGGTAGAACTCCTTGCCATAGACCGGTTATCGTTTCGACATTTTCTCGGGTATCCGGAGAAAATCCCCGATCGATCGACGGTATGGTTATTCCGGGAAAACCTGACGAACCACGGAAAGATCCATCTCATCTGGGATGAACTCCAGCGACAATTGGACGAACAAGGCTATTCGATAAAACGAGGTACCATTCAGGATGCATCGTTCATCACATCCGATCCCGGCCACGCCAAGGCAGATAAGCCCCGGGGAGATGTTGCAAAAACCCGACGAAGCCGGGATGGAACCTGGGCCAGGAAAGGTAACAAATCAGAATTTGGATACAAACTCCATTCACTCATCGACAAAGAATACCAGTTTGTCCGAAGATTCGATACATCAACTGCATCACTTCATGACAACCAGATTGATCTCTCGCAAAAAGGTGAAACGGTATACCGGGACAAAGGATATTTCGGAACCGTCCCTTTCGCCTCCATCGACAAAACAATGAAACGATCGGTTCGTGGTAAACCGATCTCAACGAAAGACAAACGCAGAAACCGGGCGATCAGCAGAACACGGTCTCTCGTTGAACGACCGTTTGCAGTGATCAAACGGGTGTTTCATGCTGGGCATGTGATGGTGACTACACACCTCCGGGTCCATGCTAAAAATCTCTTCGCCTGTTTCTCATACAATCTCTTTAATCTCGTAACTGTTCAAAAAAATCATACGGTCTAGCGGTAGCTTTCAAAAAAGGAAAATTGGGGGAAGTAACACAGAGTGCCTGATAGATTCTGATACTTTTTACAAGTATCAACATGCTCTATTGGTCCGGATTAAAAAGTGGGGGATTTTCGCTATTCTCTACCGTTAAATTAGTGTTGTTGACGGGATTACCTAATATTCTTACTTCCGGCGTAGTTGGGCTAACCCAAATAAAATATCCATAACTGGCAGACCAATTATGCATACTAATTAACGATTCGCGACCGGAAAAATTTGCAATCTCTAATCGTAATCCTTTATCAGAAGAGATTTGAGGTGAAAAATAATCTTGACTCGGTTCTATTTTGATATTATTCGAAAAAATATGGTCATCTCCATACGTTATAGGGAAAAAAAGATTAATCAGTATTAAGCATTCAATCACCATTATTGAAAGTAATACGTAACTTATTTTTTTGTATCTTCCCATCTCTGATGAAATTTGAGCAACATTTTTCGCTTGAAGCCAGGCTAAAATTGCGAAAGCAGCTGACGGAAGAAGGACAAGAATTACAAAAAACGCAAAAAACCACGAATAAATATTTTGGATAAAAATCAATAGCGGGATCAAAAATGAAATTATACCAAACAATAGCGGAACTAAACAGAATAATAATATGAGCCGTTGATAATCGCCTCTGTAAAAAGTGTAGGTGTTAACATAAGGGATAGTGATTTTTTTCAAAACAATTTCATTATCTCTACACTGAAAGATTAGGACAAATAATGATGCGAAAACAATCGCTATGAAATATGCTCCAAAAAAAATCATTATTGAAAGAAACAGCGGAAGGGAACTAGTTTGATCACTGATCCAATATGCACCAAGAATTTGAGTTCCCAAGCTTGGTATTAGCGCAATCATTGCTCCAATTACACCAATTATTGTGAAAAGCCGGAAATTCTCTAACAAGAATGTTGGGATAAAAAAGTAATTTTTCAATGGTTTTTTACAGAATGGACAATAAATATCAAGACAAAATATTTCGTTTCCGCAATATGGGCATCTTGTCATTAGGTGTGTGTTATCGCGCCAGAAAATAAATGATGTTATTCAATGATTATTTTATATCATTCCTTGTGGGGGGTTTAGTTCACTTTCTTTATACGAATATATCTCTCGATAAACCCTTTTTAGTGATTCAAGCGTTATAAGAGTCGTAACATTAAGACCCCTCAGCGACGCAAGAGTATTCTCAACAAACTGTCTAGTTTCATCAGAAGTGGGAATGGGATCGCTAATTGTATGAGATAAAATTTTTCCATATAATCTTGTTGATAAATCCGTTTCACCGACCCAAATTAATCGAAGGTCATTTTCCTCTAGGGGTTTGAAAAGAGTCGAAATGATCAAACTCTTGATCAATGAATTAACTCTACTTCTCGTTATTGTGTTCCGTTCAAGAACACCGATGGAAATAGAACCGAGATTTTCTGACATTCTAACCGGTTCCGGTTGAAGCGCAGTGATTCGATAATCTGTATCAATTAGAAGATCAGCAATCCTATTATCAAAATGTGATCCTTCAATTTCATTTGTGAATTGATTTAATGAATTTTCTAATTCTTGATAGAGACTGCATCTCTCTTGAATGCCTTCTATAGCAGAGTCAACTAAAATACTAAGTCTCGGATCTCTTAAAAGATCGGGGGTATAAAAAATATCTTGAAAACGCCTGAAAAAAATTTTTGATTGGGAAATTGGAAAAATTAATGGTCGGGCATACAGATTTCCAACTTCATTAGGGTCAATCCAAGCTAAGTCCTTATTATCTATAGAGGAAATTTCATTTTCCAACTCCAGTATCAAAGGATTGATCAGTGTCTGAATATTTTCTAACACTCTTGGTCTTTCAATCAATTTTTGAGCTAAAATATATTGGTCATGTGAAATTTTTGTTGATTTATTGGCATAATAAATGGCAAGGATTGCGATTAATGCGCTGGCAAGAGAGATCAATAAACTTGCAGGAATTCCAAATATTAAGAAATCCTCAACTGCCATATACATTTTAGTATGTGATATTGAGATTCTTAAATACTAAGCTTGATGAAATTTTTTTAGGGTGATTAAGGGTTCAAAAGAAATCCAATGGAGTTTAGGACGGCGATATCTACAACCACCAGTTCGTTCACCAGCAAAGGCAGAGATATGCCGGTATAAATTAGATGGTAAAATCCTCAACATCATCCCTATCACCGCCAATTCCCGACCAATACCATAGATGCGACGACGGCCTCATTAGCGATCCGGTATTGGGGCCGTCAGCCAAATTTGGGATAAGTCAAAGTTTATGCTTTTAGAAAGCTATGAAGAATTATTATGGAAATTGAGTGCGAACCATTGAGCGGAAACGGTTCACCTATTCATGCAATAATACACGAGAATGGATATTGTTCTGTTGATTGGGGGGACGCCCATTTTGAATTTCCGTATAATCTGATTAATGGGATTCTTAGCAACGTTTTCAATGATTACAATTGGCACCGTTTGGGTTCTTATAGAAATAATCCTCGGGGGCTCGGGCTATATATTCTTACACAAGAAATTTGTTGTCTTCATAGCCCACAATTTGCATCTGCAATTGCATCAATCATGGTCAAATTAAATCTTATTGAATTTCAACAATTATTCACGAGAGGACGTCCAATAGAATTAAAAAGAAAATAAAGTTCTTTATCTTTCAATCCATATTTGGACGAAAGAACAATATCGCTTTACATTTCCTCAATGATTTTTATATTGCGACACTTCGGACATTTGTATGTGATCTGATTGATCTCAAAATCAGATGAGTCTCCACCTTCAAGGGCCGCTTCGTAGTCTGACTCAACACCATCAGACATATCACCCATCTCCTCCGGGTCAAGGATTCGACGGGATTTAGAAATTACTTTCATTATAGTATTACATTTTTTACAAATTTCTTTTTCATCTGTTTCTTGTTTTTTCATATCGATCATCAAGCGAGTTCTTCAAACTCGCTTAATCTCAGGTGAACCTCGCGCACTTAATAGGCGTTTCGCTCCCCTTTTTTGAAAAACCGCAAATTGGACTTCTTTTAATCAATTAACTCTATATAATCATTACGAAGAAGCGGCGCGCAGTGATTTAATTTTAACAGCATAAATTTTGGTAATTCTGTACAAAAAATTCATCATTTTCAACATAAGAAACTGCATCATGAATCGAATGTCCATACTTGGAACAGGAATTGAAATTATTAATTATCCGACTGTTAAAGTAAAAGCCCCTGATGGTGTTACCGAGGACCAAATTTCTGATGAAGGTCGTTCTTTCCTTGATGAACGGGGTAGATTTTTAAAAATACATCGCGGAGATTTTATTTCTGGATGCACCGAAATCGACAATACATTAAGTGAGGCAATTTCATCTTTTTTCTTTAAGGATAACACTGACATAAATAAGCGAGAACAATTTCATGATTTTATTATCGACACTCCAATTTTTTCCTTTATCCAAAAAAAGAAAGTCCTTCAATCGATTATGGAAAAATATCCTACAGATTTTCCTTCGTTCACAGGTAAATCACGACAAGAAATGTTCAATCAAATCAACTACATAATTAAGATGCGCAATGCCTTTGCTCATGGAACATTGATCATTAATTATGGTGAAAAAATGGAGGCACTCTCATATTTTGATTCACAGACAAATACACGAGTGGAACAAACCCTTACCGAGGAATTTTTTAATGAATTATACAAAAAACTCGAGGATTTATCCACTCAAATTTTAGAATGCATCCCATCCGTCGAATAAAATAGATGTGGTCACTTTACACTAGACCACCACGGGACTTCTTTTTCTTATCTATTCGATGAACATTCTATACGGATATACGAAGTGATAGACCTTTACAAAAATAATGCCTATAATGACAATATCAATCACGATACCGAAAAGGCTTGTTGATAATGAGATTATCGCATTCACAACGCCACCATGATTCAGGTTCCAGATAAATGAACCAACAAGAAGAATTCCTAGTCCGAATGCAATTTCCCAAAAACCGGAAACATTTGTCATAGAGAATCCACGTACCATAATCTGAGTCCGGATTGTTTAGTATTAAAGTTGCACTTAAAGTTGGGAACCTGCAACCCAAAATATGGTCGAACAGTTCTTTAGGTGCAAAGCCGATGCATCGGTGTGAAGGAATACCTTCTCAGTGCCCTTCGCCCCAGCGCCTGACGACGGGTCCAGTACTAAACCGGCTTCAGGTCCGCCCAATCACTATAAACCCGGCCCCGCCCCGCCCCAACGCTAGCGCGACACGGGATAAGGAGAGCCGGCAATGAAACCCGGCCGGACCGGCCCGGCGCAATTCGTTCCCGCGGCTAAAAAAAAATGTCCCGGGCTCCAGCGGGAACCGCCCCGGCATTTTTCCGGAAGGACCGGACGAGCCGGACCCTTTTGTCCGCTCCGGAAGTTACCGGCAAAAATGTTCCGGGCCGCTTTACCTCCGGTTGCGCCGGATTTTTTTGCCGGATCGTGTGCGTGTAAAAGAATTTCCGGATTGGTCCGGCCCGGGATCTCCGGAATGCCTCCATCGGAGAGCGCCTCCCATGAGACCTGGAGGCCCCGGGGGGGTCCGGTATAACGGAGCCCGTAACGGGGCCGGTTGTACCAGTTTTACCCCCCCTCCTTTTTCGCAGAGGCAATAATTCGGAAAAACACGGTAATTGTCCCGGAATAACTGGTGTTTCTCCGACGGGAATAAGGGAGGTAATATGTAGCAACGTTTGGATGGCAGAGGCCAGGGAGAACCTGAGTTAGAGCACGTCCGGGTTTCTCCCGGTGCCGGATTTGAGGTCCGGATTGAGTTCCGGCGCCTGACGACGGGTCCGGTACTAAATCCGGCCCCGGGTCTGCCGATCGGTACAAGCCCGGCCCCGCCACATCGCATGCAACTGTCACGGAAGGCTGTCGATCACGATCCCGTCCCGGATTTCTAAAAATATTTTTGAAGGGGGAGCTTCATAAATTTTTCAAAGAGGGGCTGAGGGGTCCCGGAAAAAATTTGATGAGAGGTCTTACCCTCTTTAATCGGGATGGGGGCGAGTTACCGGAAAGTGCCCGGCCCCACCATATATAGGAAAACCCGCCAAAAATATTCATACTTACAATGCTTACAATCTGATCATGTCTGCAGTAAAACGAATACCCGTAACAGAACCGGTGTGGAAGGACCTAGCTGAAATGCGGGCAGCCGGCCAGACCTATACAGATCTCCTGGCAGAGATGATCGAGGACCGGAAGAGGCGCAGGCTCGAGGAAGATGTCAGGTCATGGAGCAGCCGGAAGAAAGAGGGGTACGTCTCGCTTTCGGAGATTAAGGATTGACATTCTCCCTTGTGCTCTGGCATGAGTTGTCTGATGAGATCAACCGCCTGCCGGAGAAGACACGAAGGATCATCAAGACTGCCTTGAAACGGCTTGAAAAAGATCCATTCCCGGGAAGCCAGGGCGATAAGGAAAAATTGGTTTTACGAGGAGGGGTTGTAATTTACCGGCTTCACATTTCCCGAAGTTATACTGCATTTTACGATATTGACAAAAAGGAAAAACTGGTGATTGTCCAAGAAATTCTTCCAATTGAGCAGGCTCATAAAAAATATGGATATTATTGATTCTTTTTCCCCGGTTTTTCAGGTATTACATTTTTAATAGGATTCAACCCCTCACACCGGCGCTTATCAGTGCCCCGGTTCCGGCGTTTGACGACGGGTCCGGTACCGATCCGGCCCCGGGTCCGCCCAACCCCCACAACCCCGGCCCCGCCGCACGCGACCGGCAAGGGAGACGGTGAGCCGGCAATGAAACCCGGCCGGACCGGTCCAGTGCAATTCGTTCCCGCTGCGAAAAAAATTCCCCTGCTGCTTTCACTCCGGTTGCGCCGGATTTTTCCCGGACCGTGTGCATGAAAAAAATTCCGGATTGGTCCGGCCCTGGCGTAAACCCCCCCGGCCACACGGCCCGGGATCTCTGGGATACCTCCATCGGAGAGCGCCTCCCGGGAGACCTGGAGGCCCCCGGGGGGATGCCGGAACAACGGAGCCCGTTACGGGGCCGGTTGTACCTCTTTTGCCTCTGCCCCCAAAATCCAGAGGCAATAATTCGCAAAAACACAGGAACCGGGCCGGAATAATTGGTATTTCTCCGACGGGAATAAGAGAGGTAATATGTAGCAACGTTTGGAGGGTAAAAGTCAGGGCCGGATGGAGTTTTGGACATCCGGGGTTCCGGCCGGGGCCCGGATTTGAGGTCCGGATATCAGTACCGGCGTTCGATGACGAGTCCGGTACTAGATCCGGCGCCGGGTCCGCCAAATCGGTACAAGCCCGGCCCCGCCGCACTGCATGCAGCTGACAGAAAATGAATCCTGATATCATTCCGTAATAGTATCCACACAAACCCGGTGGACCGTGAACTTCTCTTCAACCGGGATCTCCCGGTTATCTTCCCTGAGGCAGGAGATCATAAGCTCGATCGCTTCTTTCGTGTTCGCAATCGTCTCTTCGACAGTCTCCCCCTGCGAGTGGCAGCCCGGTAAGGCCGGCACTTCAGACCAGAACCCGCCTTCCTCTGCCTGGTGAATCAGGATGGAATACTCCATAGGGATCCCCTAGTATCCCCGAAGCAGTTCCTTGACGGCAGTTGAAAGGGAAGAAAGATCGTTCTGGATCGTCTCCCACAGGATCACGGGACTTATCGAGAAATACCCGTGGACCATCTTATCCCGCAATCCCGCAAATTCTTTCCAGGGGACGTGAGGGTACGGTTCAATGATCTCCGGGGAAATTTTCTTGATTGCTTCCCCGATTACCACAAAATTGAGGATGATCGCTTCGCGGGTTTTCCGGTCGCCGAGCAGCTGCTCGTACGTCATACCCTCAGTGTACGACCGGATTGCCGAGATCGCATCATCAATATCCACAAGGTAGAGTTTCACCTCGCGTTTAGACATAGATGACCTCGGCAAGCACATCCTGTCGGATCACCGGCTTTAAGGAATCCGAGGTGACCAGATCCACCCGGGTCCCGAGACGCTCGGAAAGAAAATGTTCAAGCCGCATGAAGGTGACAAAACCCACCGGCTTTGAGAACTCGACCAGGAGATCGATATCGCTCTCGTCAGTCTCCTCACTCCGGGCAACTGAGCCGAACAACCCGAGGGTCTTGACAGAATATTCCTGTGTTACTTCCCCTTTGAGTTTTTCCAATGAGGAAAGGATATCCTGCCGGTTGGATCGCATAATTGTACCTATGGTAAAATGGGCGACGAACTATTAATAAATGTATCAGGCCAGGGCAGTTTTTGAATAGTTCCCGGCAATAGGGGCATTCTCTGGTAACAGAGGTTGATCCTTGTTCATCTCGAAACTGCGGGGGATCGGGCGGTCATGCGTACTGTACCTCAGCCAGGATAGTGTCCCGGATGAGCGGGTGGAGGGATCTTCGTATGACAAGATCGACCTTGTGGTGGAGGATGGATTCAAGGTAATCTGCGAGGTCAACCAGTTCCCACCCGATCGGGCGATCGAATTCGACAATGATATCGATATCGCTGGAAGGGGCTGCTTCTCCGCGTGCGTAGGATCCGAAAATACCGATAGATGTCACGCCGTATTTTTCACGGATCTCCGGCAGACACTTCCGCAGGATTTCCCGTATCTCTCCAGCCGATATCATGGTTTTGATAAAAGATGATGGTCTTCTCCTGCCTCTCTCTCCGACCCATTCCGTACCTCGTATCAGTGCCACTAGTACCGGCAATTGACGACGGCCTCGGTACCTATCCGGTCCCGGGTCCGTCAATCCAAAGAGAGGATGGGTCCGCACCACACGCTGCGGCGATGGTGGAGTCTGGCACGTTTGATAAAGAAACCAGAATGAACGAAAACGCAAAATATAATCATTCTGCATCCCGATACTCCATCATGAGACGGATGATTTTTTTCACCATCGTCTTTGTTTCTCTCTGCGTGATTGCCGGTTGCGTTTCTCCGACAGCAAATTTACCGCCCATGACCGGTCCATCCCCCCCGAATCCCGGAGATCCGTCGGTACAATATGGGGGATCGGCAATTGCAGTTGCATTCAAAACCGACGAGATATCAACAACCTCGCCCGAGGCAAAGGAACAGTTCATCAAAGGGCTGAAGTACTCGACTCAATACGCCCGTTACAACGACTCACTTGCATTTTTTGATGCAGCCCTCGCGATCGACCAGAATTTTTCTGAAGCCTGGATAGCGAAGGGGGTTGCCCTTCACAATATGAAACGCTATGATGAAGCGATTAAAAACTATGACAAGGCCCTTGAGATTAATCCGGATGATGCGGGTGCCTGGTCCGTGAAGTCAATGACGCTCAGGGATTGGGGAAAACCGCAAGAGGCAGCGGAATCTTCACGGAGAGCCGCCGAGCTTGATCCCAGATATCGAAATCCCCCGCAAGCCCCAGTCACTCCGGTCTAGATACAATCCATTCGATAGTTATCTGACCTGTTTCGGTGGGGGCTGGCATGCGTCTCGTTCCGTCCCATCCGCACCGGCCATTAATCAGTGCCTACGGTTCCGGCAATTGACGACGGCCCTCTCCCCATCCGGCCCCGGGTCCGCCCAACCGCCTCAAGCCCGACAGCGAACATAATGCCATATAAAATTCACTCCCCGGCAACCTTCTCCGCAACAACCCGGCGCTTTGCATCCAGGGCCAGGAGAACCTCATCCATCACATCCGGGAGCCGGGTCTCGAGTACTTTTACGCCCTCCTCCGTGCTGCCGCCTTTCGTTGCCACTCTCCCGATGACATTGTCGAACGTTTCCTGTCCGCCCTCAAGGATCCGTGCAGTCCCGACCATCGTCTCCTTCACAAGGTATTCCGCGAGTTTCGGGGGGATGGTGCCGGTCCGGGAAGCGGCCCCGGCAAACTCCCGCATCATCGCCACGATCAGGGCCGGGCCGCAGCTGGTCAGGTTCGTATAGAGATCAAAATCCTGCTCATCGATCTCCACGGCTGTACTTATGGCATTCAGAAGACCGAGCACGAGATTTTTATCTCCCGGTGTTACGCCGTGGCCCCACGCCACCAGCGAGATCCCGGCATTCTCTTCAGCCGTCACGCTCGGGATGACCCGGACACCGTGGACATTCTCCCCGGCCCAGTCCCGGAGGTTTTCAAGGCTGACACACCCTGCAATAGAGACAAGCAGGGCATCGGGTTTCAGCACGTCCCGGACCTCATCGAGAACACCCCGGACCTCAAGCGGTTTTACACAGATAAAAAGAACATCGGCGTTTCCCGCTACAGAGCGGTTGGATGCTTCCGCAGTGATGCCGGTCGTTCCGGCAAGTGCCCGTGCCGATATCCCGGACTTTGAACTGGCGGAGATCCCGCCCGGTGTAACAAGACCACTCCCGATAATTTTCCGGATCAGCATACTCCCCATCGAACCGGTGCCAATGAACCCGTACTGTGTCATGATATCTCATTTACATGGTAACCGGATAGTAAAAAGGAAAGGGGGGTTGTGGTCCGCCAATCAAAAAAGAGTCCGGGTCAACCCAATCACCACAAGCCCCACAAGCCTCACCCCGCCACGCCGCATGCAGCCAATAATTAACTCCATTGGTTACAAACTAACCAATAGTTATAATTTAACCAAGAGTTATAGTTGTGGTGTGAGTCCTATGGGTAACCGGATCATTCATGAGATCAACAAAGGCGAATCGAATCAGGGTTATTATCCGGAGAATGTCAACAGCGTTAAGGAGAAGATCAGATGAAAATATCATCATTAAAACTGGTTTATTTTTCCCCGACAGGGACAACAAAGTCGGTTGTTCTTGAAATTGCTCGCGGCATACATCCCGGCACCGTGGAAGAGCTGGATATTACCCGGCCGGCTGCGAGAATACAACCACTCCGGACATCGGATCATGAATTACTCATTGTTGGTGTGCCGGTGTATATGGGGAGAGTGCCGGCACTTGTAAGCGAATGGCTGCATGCGATACAGGCACAGAATACGCCGGTGGTCTGTGTTGTTGTCTATGGCAATCGCGCGTATGAAGATGCCCTGCTTGAACTCAAGGATCTGCTGACCCGGCGTGGATGCAAACCTCTCGCCGGTGCAGCGTTTATCGGGGAACACTCCTTTTCCACTGCCGACACACCAACTGCTCTGGGTCGTCCTGATGCGGGTGACCTGACCCATGCAAAATTGTTCGGGCAAAAAATTCAAGAAAAACTCCGGTCTCTTTCATCAGCTGACCAGATATCTGAAGTAAAAATCCCCGGCTGTCATCCATACCGGCAGGAGCCGTGTCATCCTTATCGGAGAGGTACGGTGTTTTGGAATGTTGATTTTATTGCAGTCAGCGATGCGTGTACCGGGTGCGGGATCTGTGCAGAGGGATGCCCGGTCGGGGCCATCGATCCGGAGAACAGTACGGTAATCGATACGGAACAATGCATCACATGTTGTGCCTGTATCAAACACTGTCCCAGGCATGCGAGAACGATAAAACCCGGCCTGGTTAAGGACGCTTCGTTGCGTTTGAATACGTTGTACAAAGAGCGGAAGGAGCCGGAATTCTTTGTATAATTCTGTCACACGCGAAGATGCGAAATATATGAGAGAAAACCGGGCTGTGCAGGCCAAATCCTTTAATCCCTGCAACTCCCGGTTATTGTACAAACGCGGGTTATCAACGGGGGCATCTGAATGGGAATAAACGAGCGGAAGCAACGGGAGAAGGAGCAGCGGAAGAAAGAGATCCTCGATGCAGCCGAGCGCCTCTTCTTCTCCCGGGGGTATGAGGATGTCTCCATGGATGAAATTGCCCGCGAGGTCGAGCTGAACAAGGCCACACTCTATCTGTATTTTAAAAATAAGGAGGCACTCTTCGCTGCCATCGTGCTCCGTGGTGTCCGGATCCTGCAGGAAAAATATGAGGAGTGTATGAATACCCGTGTCCCGGGCATTGTCAAAGTAGGCCTGATGGGCCAGGCCTATTACCGGTTTTCGCAGGAACATCCGGATTACCAGCGACTGATCCACTTTTACGGGACTGAACGTTTTTCCAAAGATAACCCGTGTACCGCAGAGATCGGAAAAGGGTATGGCACCTGCCGGATGATCCTGCGGGATGCTGTCCAGGAGGGCATCGATGACGGCACGATCCGGGCCGATCTCGACCCGTTCCTGATCTCGATGTACCTGATGATCTCCTTCATGGGCATCCTGTCCATGGAGGATAAATGGAAACGGGTGATCGAGGCAGAAGGGTTCAGTTACGAGCAATACTCGGGGGAATTCTTCCGGTTCATTTCTCCTGCAGTCTCAACGGGCGGAGCTTCACCCATCTTCTCCGGTGAAGGTACAGCGAATCTGTCGTCCACGCTTTTTATCTCCATGGATCCGGTCATTACCGGGCATCCGGAACAAAAACCAGCTGCCGGAAAATCGCGAAAAAAGTGAGATTGTTCCCGGATCCTGGTGGGGGGTCGGCTATATTGCTGAGATCGATCCGGAAAACAGGGTTTTCCTTCATGTATCGTGCCTGATGTACTGCCGGAAAAACGGGGGCGCTGGAAGGCCGCTATTTTGCAGGTTGAAGTGGGGTTATAATTGCCCCTTTTTAAAAATACTCCATAAATGCCGTTTTCTCCGTGGGCGTGGACATCATTTCCACTCCAGCCGGAAGTATGAATCGTGCATTTGGCAAACGAAGCCCGTAAAGGGCTCCGAATAGTACTGGTTTTCCGGGAGATGAATTAATTCGGGTGGAAGATTTAAGACCTCCCGGATAAATTCCCAGGTACAGGTTATCCCATGCAAAGAACACCCGTCAGGATCCGATACAACGAACAGGTATGGTATAGTATCGTGGCCATCATCGCTCTTGTTGCAGCAGGCTGTCTTCTCATAACGCCCGCTGCCGCCACACCCCCGTCAGCCGTGATCTTATCGTATAACGAACAGGCCTCGGAACTTTCCGTAACGATCAGCCACCCGGTCGCAGATCCCACAACCCATTATATCCGGGAGGTTGTGATAACGGTCAATGGAAAAACAATAAAGGATACCCCGTACACCAGCCAGCCGTCAGCAGATACCTTCACCTACACGTATCCCCTCCAGACAAAACCGGGTGATGATATCGAAGTAACGGCAAATTGTAATCTTGCAGGTTCCAAAAGCAGCCATCTGTACCTTACAACGACCACTGCACCGGCAGCCGCCGTTCCAGGAACCACCATTCCTCCCACGCAAAAAGCCGCTGCAGGACTGGTACCCGTTCTTGGTGCAGTCGCCATCTTCCTGGCAGGAAAAAAGGAATGATCGGGATTTACCGGTTCCCGTCGCCCCTGCGTTCACTGTAGGGGATATCGGCACTCTTTCCCCGTTCAAGTTTCTTCCGGTCCTGGCGTGCATTCTCAAAACGCTCTTCAAGAGGGATCTCGACACTTTTTCCCATAGAGAGCTTCTCCCGTTCACCACGCGAACTCCCGAACCGTTCCTCAAAGGGGATCTCAACACTCTTCCCTTTTGAAAGAGGCTCCCGGTCCTGACGCGAACTCCCGAACCGTTCTTCAAGAGGGATCTCAACACTCTTCCCTTTTGATAACTCGCCCCGCTCACCGCGTGCACGCTCGAACCGCTCCTGGAGCGCAATCTCATCGCTTCTCACACTTGTATAACGATCCTGGACATCCCGGTCGCGCTGCTGCCGGCGTTCCTCAATAGGGATGCTGTCACTCCGCCGGGACGCAGGGCCCCTGGGTGCAGCCTGTGCCGGCGAATCTGCATCAGGAATGAAATCGATACCGGATTCCGCCTTGCCGCCCCGGGAAATCCGGGCCGGCCGTTCGTCCCGTTGCAGTGCCGGCATACGCGGGACCGGTTCCTGTCCCCGTACTTCCCCCGGATCTGCGGAAGCATGCCGGGAACCCGTGTAGGCATACCTGCTGTGGGGGACGGGGGATGATGCATCTCCGCCGCGCCGGATCTCAGCCGCAGCTCTTTCTATCGTATCAGCCACTTCCTGGGGATGCCATTCGGTGAATACCAGGAACTGGAGAAACGATTCCGGTTCGCGGAACACTGCTGCATCAATACCTTCAAAGACGATCGTCCGATCAATATCCCCGAACCAGCCCCCGACCCGCTCCACGATGGTATCATTACCGGGCTCAAAAATATAGACACGCTCTATCTCCCCGTTTCTCCCCCACCCGGTTTCCGATACGCCGTTATCCTCGAACGTGAACATTTTCCCGACTGCGCCGTAATCGCCGCCTTCCCGGACGGCGATCCGGGAAGCCCCCTGCTCGAACCGGAAGGTCCGGGGCCGCTCGCCAAAGGAAAATGTCTCTTCGAGCATCCCGTACCGGTCAAAGACAAAACGCCGGAGGATCTTATCCCTGCGGACAGGATCATTCTCTGTCATCATATTGGACGCATGATCGAAGAGATACAGACGCCGGAGAGTTTTCCGGTCGTCCAGTACACGTATTCCGCCGCTACCGTACTGGTAGAACCGGGTAATACTTCCATGCCGCGTTCCTGCATGTTCAGTGATGACTGCATCTACCATAGAAATCCCTATCCGGTCTATGCACCGTTTTTCTTACATTGCTCTTTGTTGGCCAAATAAGTTTGTCAGAACGCGATGGTGTATTCCGGATCCAATGCAGGACGGTCTCCCGTTCCATGGAGTAACCTTCATTCCCTTTAACGGTAAATACAATGCACACATGTCAGATGAACCTCAGATAACCGAGCCGGTATGTATCAGCCCGGTCCCACCGGAAAAGACACTCTACCTGGCAAAATGGTCCTCGCGGTTCTGGGCCTGGCTCATTGATATCATCCTCATCACGCTCTTTCTGAATATCGTTCACGGTCTTCTTGAACCGATCTGGGTTCTGCCATTCTACTGGGATATTCCCCACTGGGATCCGTTCGCACTGGGATTCCAGACTATCTTCTTCTTCCTGTACTGGACTATCATGGAAGGGTTCAGGGGACAGTCAATCGGCAAGATGGTGATGAACCTGAAAGTGGTCAACAGGGATGGTACAAAAATCCACTACGGGAAAGCAGCCATTGAAAGTCTCGGGAAGACATTTGTTCCCATTCTCGTCCTTGACTGCCTGATCGGCTGGCTTGGTATGCCGAATACGAAGCTCAGGGTTTTTAACCGGATATCCAATACCATTGTCATCAAGACCGACTACAAGGAGCCTTCAGGCATCCAGTATGTCAAGGAAAAAGAGTGATTTTCGGTTATACCCGCATTACATACTCTTTTTTAAGAAAACCGCTCCCGATATAGTATGGAAGGACTCCCGGATTTTTCTTCCGGAAACGGAAAGGACGATCCTGAAAACATACGCCACGATGAAAGACTGGCACATTTTATTGGGCTACTTCTTGATGATGATGAGATGAACCGCTGGAAAGCAGCGGAGGCTCTGGGACGAATCGGGAATCCCGCAGCTGTTGCACCACTCATCGACACTCTCTGGGATGACGATGCCCGGGTGAGGCTCAAGGCCGCCTGGGCACTGGGGCGGATCGGGGAACCGGATGCACTCCGGCCTCTCCAGCGACTCTACCGTATGGAAAGCGAGGATGCGCAGGAGATCATACAAGAAGCACTCGAATCGATCAAGAGTTCCCTGCGGTCATCCCGATGACAATAGTATTCACGGGAAGGGGTGTATCGGCGGGACATATGACCGGGATGAGGGCAGGTTTATCGCATTCCTTTTCCAATAACAACATGGGAGCATCAGGATGGGCGAGATCGACTCACTCTATAAAAAAGAGGGCAACACAATTCTGATCGAGATAAAATTATCGTCGATCGTCCAGATGTTCAATACGTTCGATCCCGCTCCATTCCACGAGAAGGAACTCGATTCGGAGGCTGAAAAGTACATTGTAAATATTGTCAATGATTTTCCGGCAAAAACCCAGTTCAAGATTATTTTTTACCTGCCAGCGGAACTCACCGCCAGTGAAGAGGCCAAAAAGATCGCCCCCGCTATCCACAACCATTTCCGGTACAAGATGCTCGTTGCGGACCAGAAGTTTCGTTCCCGGTTCCGGTATGGCAGGACTGCCATGCTGATAGGTCTCGGGTTTCTCGCAATCGCCCTCTTTGTCCGGTTTCTGATCTCCTCGTACAGCAGCCAGTTGATCGCCCAGCTGCTTGCCGACACCATGCTGATCATCGGGTGGGCAGCCATGTGGGAACCCGTGACAATATTGCTCTACGAGCTCTGGCCGGTTATCCAGTTGAAAAAGACCTACGAGAGGATCAGCAACATGGCACTTGAGATCCGTCCGTCTAAATAATAGATCTGATCAGGTGAGACGATGCAGGTCCTTAAGGCAGGATATGATATCCCGGGTGTGAACGGACGGTTCCGTATCGGGTGGCAGATCGCAATCGGCCATAAGAGCTGAAAAAATACCCGAGACTGCTGCCCCGTGGGAGGGCCCGTACCCCCCTTCCAGCGCCAGTGCAAGCGGGCATTCCACAGCAGATTTCACCATGCCGGTCAGGACACGGAGATCTTCCGGCAGAAGATTCATGCCGCCGAGCGGATCATCCCGGAGAATATCCTGGCCGGCAGACACGATCAGGACATCCGGCCGGAAACGTACGAGCGCGGGAAGAAAAATTTCCCGGAATACTGCTGAATAATCTGCAATCGTTGAGCCTGCCATAAGCGGTGCATTGATCGTGTAGCCTTCTCCGTCACCGATTCCCGTCTCTCCAACACGGCCTGAATAGGGAAAAAAATATTCCTGGTGCACGGAACAGAACAGAACCCGGTCCGTTCCATAGAATGCATGCTGGGTGCCGTTCCCGTGGTGGACATCCCAGTCCACTACGGCAACCCGCGGAACATGCATCAGGGCATATGCCGCAGCAACCGCGACATTATTGAACAGACAGAACCCCATGGCACGGTTGTATTCGGCATGGTGTCCCGGCGGGCGCACCAGGGCAAAACAATGCACTCCGGAACGTGACTGATCTACTGCTGCAATAACTGCCCCTGCTGCATTCAGGGCGATATCGTAAGAATCCGGTGTGATGTAGGTGTCTGCATCGATGTAGCCGGGGCCGCGAAGGTCCCTGCATCGCTGCCTGAGCCATTCAACATAATGGGGGTCATGTACCCGGAGAATGTCTTCCGGGGATGCAGGTTCTGCAGTATGGGAGGGAACATCCGGGGGAATTCCCGAACAGACCTGGGCCAGACGGGAGGCACACTCGGGATGTCCGGGGTTGTCATGTCTTTTGCCGGAAGGATCCAGAATCGCACAGCAGCGTCCTTTTTGGCCCATGCCACACTTCCCGTACGTTATCCGAGGGGATACGGGACTGTTGCAGGTTTCAGCATATCCGTTTTGCGCTCATGGGATGATACAACGGCGAACAGGAAACGGGTTAAAAAAATAATCCGGAGCATGAACCGGATTTTGAAGCTCCCGGGAGCGACGGATTGTTTCTATGAGGCGCTCTAAAAACAAAAACCGTTATTCCCCGGCAAGATGTTCTGCCAGGCTGGCAGAACAGGCCGGGCAGAGCATCTTTTTCTTCCGGTCCAGTTCGTCAAGCGTGTCCGGTCTGAACATGATACATTCGCCGTTCTCGCAATGATCGAGTCCCAGCAGGTGCCCGACTTCGTGCGCACCTTCCTTGGTTATCCTGTCAATCAGGTCGTCGTCATCCGCAGGTCGCCCGTAATATTCATTACCCAGGCGGGCAGTCGAGACAACCGCTGCACCAACAACCTGGCGGGCAAGGCCAAAAACAAAACTGTTGCCATTCCTGAAAAGATCCTGGTTGACGACAAGGAGCACCGGATCGCTTATCCCGTGCCGGTGTTTATAGGTCTGGACACTGTCAAGGAGTGCCTGTGCATCGATCTGCCTGCGACCAACCACATATCCCATCATGCGGACGTGGTTCTCTGAAACCGATGACGGGACACCGAGCACTGCAGAGATCTTACGGGCAACCGGCATCTGGAGACCCTCGGGGGACCCCGAATCCCAAAAGATATGGATATGCATCGCTATATTCTGTTGGAATGGGCTCCTATAAACATATTGAGAATTCCATCGGCGAGTATATAGCCAGCCGTTACACCCGCGCCATTGAAGTGGGTATCGGGCATAATACCACGGCGGCAGAGATTCTCAACAGCGCAGGAATACTTTCCCGCGCCACCGATATTAAAACAATTCCCGACAGCCCGATCCCGGTTACGGTTGATGACGTGTTCGATCCTGCATTCTCCCTTTACGAGCGGGCAGATGTCATCTACGCGATCCGCCCGGCGATCGAGATGATCCCGCCCCTTATCTCCCTTGCAAGGAGAGCCGGCTCCGATCTTATCGTGTACCACCTGGGGTTCGAAACCTATGGGGACGGGGGAGAGAAAATAGACTGCGGGGTTATGCTCCACCGGTATGTGACGCGATCAGAACCCGTCAAAAAGGGTTGACTGGGTTTTTGCCGGGCTTTTTTTCTCAGGAACTAACGCTGGCTCCGCCGGTTCTGGTGGGACGGCCGGTACCGGTGTGGCCGGAAGGCTTTCCTGTTTTGGCATTTTTTCCTTTTTTGGTTTTTTCTGCTCCTTCTGCTCCCTGAGATCTTTTTCCTTCTCTTTCTCTTCCAGGGCCAGGGTTTTTATTACTTCAAGGGACCGGGCGCGATCATTTAAGAAGAAATTAAGCTGATCGGCGTCAAACGCCATCTCCCGGGCATAACCGGCGGGATCCCGTTCAACGAGCATCGAGACCGTGCCAAGATAACTCTCCCGCAGGGTATTCTGGGGGATATGCATCAGGCCGGATACCTTGTTCAGGGTTGCCACCCGGATCGCTTTCTGCTTCTTTGCTGTCGACATCCGCTGCCAGCGTTCCGGCGGCATGATCCGGGCATGGATACCTTTTCCCCCCGCGGCATCGGCAGTCCCGAGGAGCATGATCGCCGTAGCGTACCGCCAGAGAGTGTGATACTGCCGCCGGTACGTATAGCCAAGATACTCATCTGCCCGGGCAAGATGGCGGTATGCCAGCCCGGTTGCCTGCGCGTCGGGCATCTGGTGAACGCTTCCTTCGACCCATTGTTCGATAGTTTCCGGCGTATCATCGACATCGTACGAAAGACGCATCAGTTCGCTGTCAGGTGTTTTATCGAACAGGGCCGTAATCAGCGAGAAGATCGAGACACGTTCATCCTTCTGCGAAGTATGAACCCCGGAATCCTCGAGACTGGTACGCCCGATTGAAGAGGCATAGAGCATGTTAACCGCAGACCGGATATCCCCTTCAGCACTCTCGGCAATGGCATGGACTGCTGCATCGCTGCAGGCAATCTTTTCGGCTGCACACAGATATTTGAGCCGCGGGGCAATCGAACGGGCCGGAAGTGCCTTGAACTGGACCGGGTCACAGCGGGCGCGGATTTCAGGTGAAAGGCCGTAGAGATCGTTGGCTATCAGGACCATCGGCTGCCGGGTTTCCCGGATGCATTCAATGATCGCCTTTGCACCACCACGATCCGAGGTTCCCTGCAGGTTGTCGGCCTCGTCGAGAATGATAAGCTTCCGGGAAGCGCCGGTAAGGCTTGCCGTAGTACTGCCAGCGCCGGCAATCCGTTCTATGACTGCGGCAGTCCGCTGGTCACTCGCATTGAGCTCGATCATCTCCCAGTTCATATCATTGGCAAGGGCATGGGCAACTGAGGTCTTGCCAATTCCGGGTTTTCCGTAGATGAGCAGGGGCTTTGATTTTCGCGTCCAGTTCTTCGCCCACTCGGCTACCTGCCGGACTGCTGTCGCGTTGCCAACGATGTCAGCAAGGTGTGCAGGCCGGTATTTTTCTGCCCAGTCCATACCAACACGTTGACCGTGGATCAGATAAAATCACTCCTGCAGATGCGAGAGTCCTGCTATCGGAGTCAGAACAAATAAATTATCTCTGATGACGCGAAAATAGCATAGACGCAATTATTTTAGACAATGTTCAGGTGATGTCGTGGTCCAGAGCTGCTCGACAGAGACGATAGCAAAAGTTGTCAGGGAATACGAGGGTGTCAGGAGAAAGCATACCATCGGCGAGATGGTCAGGGCGCTGAAGATCGATGCCCCGCATGTTGTCGCCTCATTTGGTGAGGATGCAGCAGTTATCGAACACAATGGTGAGGCGCTTCTCCTTGCAGCGGACGGCATCTGGAGCAAACTCATGGAGGCAGACCCGTACTGGGCAGGATACTGCTCGGTCCTTGTCAACATCCATGATATTGCTGCCATGGGAGGACGGCCGATCGCGATGGTGGATATCTTTTCCATATCAAAATCCACGGTACAGGAACTGGTGGTCAAAGGCATGCACGACGCATCAGCCCAGTTCGGTGTCCCGATCGTCGGAGGGCATCTCCACCCGGACGCCCCGTACAGTGTTATCGATGTTTCCATTCTGGGCTCCGCCCGGCTCGATTCCATCATTTACAGCCACACTGCGCAGGAAGGCGACTGCGTGGTTGCGGCGATCGATCTTTCCGGCCGTGTCCACCCGTCCTGTGCGCTCAACTGGGATTCCGTGACCATGAAATCTGCCGCCCAGGTCAGGGCGCAGATCGCCGTGCTCGAAACGATCGGGAGAAAACACCTGGTCACCGCGGGAAAAGATATCAGCAACCCCGGCATCATCGGTACGCTCGGCATGCTCCTGGAAGTGAGCGGCAAGGGTGCGGAGATCGATCTCGACCTGATTCCAAAACCTCCTCTTGCAGCGAACAACATAACGTTCGAGCTGTGGGTACGGATGTACCCCGGCATGGGATTCATCCTGACTGCAAACAAGGCGCATGTTGCAGAACTGATCCGGGTTTTCCATGAAGTCGGTATTACGGCAAAAGAGATCGGCACCGTCAACAACAGCAGGGAACTGCGGATCCGGTATGACGGCAACGAGACGCAGGTTTTCGACTTCGTCAACAACGGGATCATGCACCTCGCGGAAGAGGACATTGCATGCCTGCCGCACTGAAACGTATCGGGATCGGTATTGCAGAGGATCCGGAAAAAGTCCTCGGGAGTGCGGAAACGGTAAGCGGTCCGTTCGAAACGATCTGTTACTGCAGGCCGGGCTGTATCGGGCAAAAAACGGTTAATAATGCAGTCCGTATCAAAGAAGATCCGCATCCCGAAGAGGCAATGATCAACGACCTGATGGCAGGGAAGATCGATGCTGCCGTGAGAGGAACGCTGCCAGCGAATACAACCTTAAAAGCGCTTAAGAAAGCAGAAGGGGTGGATCACCTCGAACGCATCGCGCTGCTCGAAACCGTCCACGGGACAAAATTCCTTCTCACCCCGGTCGGTGTCGACGAAGGATGGACGGTTCCCGAGAAAGTGGAACTGATAAAAAAAGGGCGGGTTATCGCAAAAAAATTCGGCCTTAAGGAAAAGGTGGGCGTGCTCTCAGGAGGACGACTGGGGGATGTCGGCAGGCACAGGCAGGTGGATGCCAGCATGGCTGATGCTGAGCTGGTTGCCCGGATTGCCGGGGCAGAGCACTGTGAGATCCTGATTGAGGATGCCATTCAGGACTGCGGACTGATCATCGCACCGGATGGGATTTCCGGCAACCTTGTCTTCCGGACCCTCACGTTCCTTGGGGGCGGTTTTGGTCATGGCGCGCCCGTAGTAAATATCAGCAGAATTTTCGTGGATACTTCGCGCGCCTCACCAAATTACACGAATGCGCTATTGCTCGCAGCATCTTTGTTGGAATAATTTAAAACGCTATATATGCCTTCTTTTTTTGAAAAGGGTCTTTAAATTCGTTTTAAAAATATTCTGCGAAATTCTGAACCCCGTTCTTTACTTGCTTTGCAGGATGCCCTCCAATATCGTAATACTGAGTAAATTATCGTATTTTCCCAAAAAGTATTTAAATATACCAATATACTTTCTTTTTGAGGTTAGAAACATGGCAGATTTACCAATCGCCGCAGTTGTAAGGATTGCAAAGAAGAACGGAGCCGAAAGAGTAGGAAGCGATGCAGCAGAAGCCCTTGTTGTAAAGGCTGAGAAGTACATCGCCCAGCTGACAAAGGAAGCCAACAAGCTTGCCGAGCACGCTGGCAGAAAGACCATCAAGAAAGAAGATGTTGACCTGGCAGCAAAGTCCAACTGATCAACTCTTTTTTCTCGCAGATTTGTAAGTATTCTTTTCGTAATGTTATCAATCACGTTTTCGTGTGAATTTTTTTAATAAAATTGTCCTCGTTGTTCATTTCCAATGACCATCCTGCAATCCCTTCCCGCAAATATTTTTTACTCGAATTTTCATCATATAATAAACAAAAACCTTTTCCTCCATCTATCACGTAGTTTAACCATAGAGAATAACTATTAACCCTACAAATTCAGATACACGGTCGTCGAAAGGAGAACGAGTAAAAGGGGGTTAATAGTAATCCTCCATAATCTTAAAAAAACGCCACAAGGAAACCAATCGATTAAATTGAGTGTGGTGATTTATGGGAATAGTTTCAAGGATTAAACGTTTTTTCCAAAAGATATGGAGGGAAATTTATCCATACCGCCTACATTCCAAGAAATCTAGGAAGCAATTTAGAGACCCTGTTCCTGCTAATTCAATAAATAAAACCATCATCAGTTTGGTAAATTATGAACGAAAGAAACGAGGTTTACCGTTAGTAATATTTGATCCATCATTAGAATATCACGCTATTAGTTGGAGTAAACGTATGGCTCACGAAAGGCGGTTATTCCACAGTGGAACCGTCCTTGAAAATTGTTGTATGGTCTCTGCAAATGGTTCACCAAAATCTATTGCAAAGAGCGCATTTTATTGTTGGAAAGGAAGCACCCCCCATTGGACTTGGATGATGCATCCAAAAATAGAGAGAGTTGCATTTGGATATTGGATTAATGGTAAGTATGCATATGGAGCATATGCATTCAATAATCCATAATGCTAGTCACACGAACCCTGAAAATCGAATGGCTTTTTCCTAATAGATTTTAGGATTCTACCCACCCCCTTCGGGGGTCGCTCGACCGCCTCGTCGGGGCCTCGCTGGGCAGGTTGGTTTATGGGGATATCCACTTCCTGAACCGCCGCGGGGGCGTCCCTTCGGGGGCGGCGGCGTTCATCATATTTGGGGGTATGGGGGCATCAGCCCCCATCTTGGTAACCAACCCGATACAAGGGTTACCCAATAAAACAAGAATAAATCTTATTAATTATCTTCACATCATCCGTTCATGTCGGACAGATCAAAACTTCCCTTTTGTGCTGCGGACCGTTTTCTTATCCCCGGTTATCGAGAGTGCTTCCCCAAGGGCAATCCCGAAGGCTTTGAATACGGCTTCGCACTTGTGGTGATCGTTCCGGCCCGAGAAACTGATATGAGCAGTTATTCCGGCCCGGGTGCAGAGCGAGTAAAAGAAATGCTCAAAGAGATCTGACGGGATCCCGCCAACCGCTTTGTTGCCGAATGAACCGGTCCAGACCAGATAACTCCGTCCCCCGCAATCGAGCGTTACCTGTGCAAGCGACTCGTCCATGGGAATGATCGCATGGGAAAAACGCTTCATACCCTTTCCTTCGCCAATTGCCTGCTTTATGGCATCGCCGAGCACGATCCCGATATCTTCAACCGTATGGTGGCAGTCCACGTGGAGATCCCCCTTTGCCGCAAGGGTCATATCGAACCCCCCGTGTCTCGCCATTGCATTAAGCATATGATCAAAGAACGGCACACCGCTGTCCGCCATTACCTTTCCTGCACCATCCGGATCGAGCCGGATTGCGATCGTTGTTTCCTTTGTTTCCCGCCTGACTTCCACCATTCTCATAGGCATTCCTCCAGTGCATCTTTTAAGGATATCTTTCCGCTGTACAGGGATGATCCAAGGACTGCCCCGTACGCCCCGGCCTCCTTCAGCCCGTTCACGTCGGACCGGGATGACACTCCGCCGGCAACAACGACCGGGATGGTCACGTGATCGATCAGATTCCTGACCGGCTCAAACCGGACTCCCTGCTGGAGCCCCTCGACATCCACGTTCGTGTAGAGCAGGGAGCCGGCCCCCAGTTCCTCGAACCGTTTTGCCCAGTCAAGATAGCCCCCGGCAGTTTCCTGCCAGCCATGGACAGCGATCTGGCCGCCTTTCGCATCAACCCCCGCCATGATCCGGTCGCTTCCGAACTCATCGGCAAGGACGCGGATACTGTCCGGTTTCTGGGTTGCCAGCGTGGAGATGATGATCCGGGACACACCGGTATCCAGCCAGTGCTTAGCGTCTTCAAGTGAACGGATTCCACCGCCCAGTTCGATCTCCACGCCGGTTTTTTTGATGATGTCGGCAATCAGGCCTGCATTTTTTCGGGCGCTGCCAAACGCCCCGTCGAGGTTAATGACATGAAGGGCATCCGCCCCTTCGTCCAGCCACCGGGTGGCACAGTCCAGCGGGTTGCCGTATGCAGTCGCGCTCTCACGTTTACCCTGGACGAGCTGGACGCATCGTCCCCCAAGGATGTCAACTGCAGGAAATATTCTCATGGTGGATCAGCGGATCATCCGTTGGATGGCCATGACGAGGATATCCTTTGCGCCTGCCCGCTTGAGGGAATTGATGAGGGTATATACCCGCTCTTCGTTCACAACTGCATGCACGGCAACGAGATCCTCGTTTGAGGCTACGTCCATCACGGTCGGACCGGAGAGGCCCGGCAGCACACGTTTCACCGTATCAAGCGATGCCCGTTTCACGTTCATCATCAGGTAGCACTGGCCACGGGCCCGGATTACGCTCTCCAGTGCCAGGTGGATCTCGTCGATCTTCTCTTTCTTTGCCTTAAGCGAGGCCCGGTTTGCGATGAGATGGGTGGAAGTGACCAGTACCTCATCGATAACCCGGAGGCGGTTGGTCTTGAGGGTTGTTCCCGAACTGGAGAGATCGATGATTGCGTCTGCAATACCCAGATGGGGTGTTGCTTCGCAGGCACCGCCTACAAGAACGACTTCCACATTCACCCGGTGTTTTTTAAAGTAATTCCGGGTGATCACCTGGAACTCCGTTGCAACCTTGAGACCGCTAAGCTGTTTTACCGAGGTAATGTCCGAATCCTCGCGAACAGCGAGCACCAGTTTTGCCTTGCCAAACTGGAGGTCGAGAAGCTCTTCCACATCTGCTTCACGTTCCACAACCATATCGTGACCCGTGATACCGAGATCCGCAGCTCCCGTTGCAACGTACTCAGGGATATCCACCGGCCGGGCGAAGAGGATCTCGACATGAGGATCGAGAGTCCGGGCAATCAGTCTCCGCTCACCGTTCTCGGCCAGGTGGAGCCCGCTCTTCTCGACAAGGTCCATGATAGGAGCCGCAATCCGTCCCTTGTTGGGGATTGCCAGTCGCACTACATCAGAAAAAGAGGAAGGGTTGGCAGGTTTTTTTATAGTCTTTGCAGATTTCGCCATCGTTGTATCAGAAGGTCTTGAGCTTGCCTTCGATGACCTTCTCGGTGATGTGGGTAACATTCGCGAGCTGGCTGTCAACGATCTCAAGAATATCAGCATTGATCTCCTTGAGGGTAACGCCGGACTTTGGCAGCACCTGGATGCTTGCCACGAGCGGCTGGTCGATCGGCTTTCCTATCTGGGAGAGCAGCCGGACATACATCTCTTCGATACCATCAACCCTGGTGATACATTCACGGGCAACCTGGGTGGAGAGGAGATTGTAGATCTTACCGATGTGGTTGATCGGGTTCTTACCGCTGGTGGCTTCCATGCTCATCGGGCGGTTGGGGGTAATGAGTCCGTTGCACCGGTTGCCGCGGCCGACAGATCCGTCGTCGCCCATCTCGGCTGAGGTACCGGTAACCGTCAAAAACACGCTCTTCTTCTTGATGTCGTCTGCGGTGTTGACGTGGACGACAACCTTGCGCTTGGTGCTCTTCTTTGCAATGGCCGTGATCTCCTCGTTGAGCAGGCTCATGTACTCCGAGTATTCCCGGATATCCTTACAGTAGCGGTCAACGATAGCACAGGCAATCGTGAGGGTGATGGTGTTCCCGTCCCGCAGTCCCATGATCTTGATATCCTGGCCGATGGCGGGATACTTTTTCCGGAGTTTCGTGTCTATGTAATCGGCGCTGTTCTTGATGATAGTCTCCACTTCAGAGAAGGGGGCGTGACCGACACCGAAGGAGGTGTCGTTTGATCTTGGGACTTTTCCCTGGCTGGGCTTGAAGACGTCACGGAGATCAGTTGACCCGGTTCCGAGACGGCAGTCAATCATCAGGTCCCGGTTAAGGTTGAGTTCCGGAAGGATCTTATGGATATATTTGTGGGCTGCTTCCACGGCAACAGCATCGGTGGGGAGGGTGACACCCTCGAACTGCTTGGTGGCCCGCCCGTCAATAAGGACATAGATCGGGCGGATCATCCTTCCGCCGCCAAACTTGGGTGCCGATTCTCCGGCAACAACTTCGCCCTGATCGGTGTTGTGGTGAAGGACAAATCCGAACTCGTCAAGGTAAGTCTTGCAGAGTGCCTGGCTGATCGATTCGGCAATACCATCGGCAAGACTGTCCGGGTGACCAAGACATTTACGTTCAACGAGCTCGATCCGCTGTTTTTCAAGGGGTATCTGGTCCAATGCTTCAATCTGAATATTTCTCTTCATCGATTACCTCGTGACACTTCGTAATAATAATGGGGACTGGTATTGATATAACGATTTCTAAAAGCACAATTGTTTCCGCTATTTTATTACCTGGAGTGATATGTTCTCTCTCCGGGAATCATTGGCATAGTGAAAACTGCACGGCTTTTCTCTTTATCCAGGACATACGTGATGCACTCGTGATCGTGCAGAAAAAAGGGAAAAATAAAAGAATTATCGCCGGAGGAACTTATGGAGGATGGTCATCTCGCTGCCTTTTGGCGCTTTCTTGACCGGGGGTTTTGTCGGGACCGGGACTTCGCCGATCTCATCCTCTTCATCAGAATCCCCGCTCTCGCGGTGTGCCCGCTGTTCGTGGACGGGAGGATCGGTCCGGGTCATCCTTTTGTCGGACTGCGTTGCCGGGGGGCGGGTATGCGGCAGGGTCCGGTGCGGACCCAGATTTGTACCACAGCCGGGACAGAAATTCGCTGACTGCGGGAGTTTTTTGCCGCAGTTATGACAGAACTGGGGGCCATCAGCAGGTTGTTCTTCCGGTTGCTGACGTTCTGCCGGGACCTCGCGGGTAACCGGGCGGCGTACCGGCGGCCGTACTACTTCGGGTTCCGGCTCGAACTCGTGTTCCGGTTCAGGGGCCTGGACGGGTTGCGCCACCATCCTCCTGACCGGTTGAGATGCCGGATGAGTGAGGGGCCTTACCGCACCCTTCATTGCCACTTTCATCGCGGACTGGACTTCAGGTTTTCGTACCTGGGGTGCTGCAGGCTCTCTTACGGGGGAGTTATCCTGATCATTACTGGAAGATATGACCGAGCGTCTTACCGGTTCTGCGACCTGCCTGATCTGGGGCTGGGACCGCCGCTGGGGCACCACAACTTCCGGTTCGGGCACGGGCTCTGGTTCCTCCTCCGGGATCCTGTAAGGAGAGAGGATACGTTTGACCGGGGGTTGTCTCTCGTGATCCTTGACCGGCTTCCTGGCCGGGTAGAGCTCCTGCCGCACGGGGGGTTTTACCGGCCTGACAGGAGCAGGAGGTTCTTCTTCATACTCCTCCGGTTCCTCTTCGGGGGCTTCTGGTTCAGCAGGCTCTTCCACGGGAGGTTTCCGGGATTTTTTCGGGGGTTCTGCTTCCTGCAGCAGGGCAATCCATTCATCGATTTCACGGGATCGGTCTGTACCGTTCTGAGCAAAGACCAGTTTCATGGTCTTGATCTCATCGTCGGCAGAACGGATGGAAAGAACAAGAACGGGATCGGAATTCTCTGAAAATTCAACAATACTTCCTGCAATCGTATCGCGCGGGACGTCCTTTGCCGTGACCTTAAGCTTTTTTTCCTGCGTATCGATGAGAAAAACACGCTGGTTGGTCAGGTATGCGTGGAAAAAGAATTTTTTTACCGATACATTGAGGGAGCCAACTAAAACCTGCTCCCCGGGTTGCAGGTACCCGGAAAGGCCCCCGCCATCTTCATCTTCCATCTCCGCGTCATCGGCTGCGTTCTGTTTCTGCGATGCCCCCGTTGACTTCACGCCCCCCGTTACAGCACTCCGGGCGGGCGCAGCTGACGGTTTTTCCGGACGCTTTGCTATTTTACCGCCGCAATAGCCGCATTCGACGATATTATCTCTGATATTCATCCCGCAGTGTGGGCATTTCATCGATGGACTCCGTTTCGCGATATCCGGACTAGATATCTATAATGTTCTCATCAGATAAGAAAAATTCTCTGATCGGTGTCGACTGCCGTACTGCAGGTTATCAGGATAGTCAGGCAGTGAGACATGCATTGATACTGCAGATAATTTTCTCCCGCTCATCCCCGTTCTCGCAGGCATACGTGTACAGGCCTGCATCCGCCTTGTTGTTACAAAGCACAGCATTTATCCGGCATCGCGTGCTGTCATGGCCGAGCAGGCAGTCATCCGGGAGGAGACGCCCGAAGGTGTCGTTTACCAGCTTGCGGATACTTTCCGGGCAATCCGCCACGTGATACAATCCCTTCCTGACAACCACGATCAGCACACCTCTTTTTTCTGAATCCCGGCTATCGTCAAGCCTGAATGTACCAAATTTTTCGTCCCCGTATATGTTGAGGAACTCCCGGTAAAACGGGTCATGCCGTTCCTTAAGCTGGCCAAGGAAAAGCCCGGTATTCATGGAAAGGTACCGGGAGTACTTCGCATTCACCGGGGAACGGAGGTGCTCATAGGCCGCGTTCTCCAGCAGGTCGGAAAGAATGATCTTTGACCGGGCAAAGAGGTCTTCTTTTACACTCCCGGAAAAGGTAATTTTTGCCGGCCGGAAATAGAGGGTCTTTCCCTGGAATGGAACCGCAAAAGAACCGTCCATGAGTTGCGTCAGCGCGAAGGACGGGGCAACTGCAGGTTGGCCCGCGGGTTTCGTTTCCGGTTTTCTCTTCAGGGGATTTCCCCCGGGGCTCGTTCCGCGCGCAATTGCCGCCCAGGTTTCCGGGGGGAACGACTGGTCAAGATTCTTTTTCCATAGGGGATCACGGATATTGGCAATCGAGACCAGGCGGAACTGGGTTCCAACGGGTATGAACTTTGCCCCACAGTGGGAGCATTCGATATAAAACTCGGTATGCGGGATCCCGAAGAGTTGTTTTCCCACAACCCGGTTCAGGATGCCGGTCCGGCAGACCGGGCAGAGACTCATCCAGGAGAATGGCGAACTGTTGCCGTCCTCACCGGATCCGGGAAGGTTCACAGAAGGGGCCGGGGATGCGATATGCCAGGTCCACGAACCGAGTAATCGTATTCCTTTGCGGGGGTGGGGATATCGCCGGTCAAGGATCCCGGCATATTCAGCAATTCCGGCAGCAATCAGGATCTCGGCGATAACCGGGACCGTTGTCTTTCCCGGGAGATGGAGACGCTCTTCGATACACCGGTCCAGCCCGTCCTCCGGGCGTTCGAGTGCATTCTGGGGGGTTGTAAGGGCAAGAGTCTTCTTGAACTCCGCATTGAGGCATTCCATGGCAACACCCAGCAGCTCGCCATTCACCATGACCCCGCTGCGCAGGAACGGGAGCCGGGAAACTCTCCTGCTTACGGTATCGCAGGCAAGAGCGAAAAGTTCCGGGGGAATCGGGAAAAACTGAGTGGCCGACATGATAGGGATCCTAACGGTTGGGAGGGAAAGACGATAAACGCTTGCAGGAGGGGGCCGGTTTTCTGGGATCTCATCGTCAGAACTGTATTATCTTAACGGGAATGTTTTCCGTAAGAACCAATGAACGTTCCGGCAGGTGCAACCCTTTTAAAACAAACACTCCAAGTCTGGAGATAAATTAAAAGACACGCATACGAACCTGATCAGATGGCCACCGGGCTTTATGCCAAAGAGTGCCACCGGCGGAAATGCGCGGATACCAATGAGGCATCAGCCGGACCGGCTGTATGTCCGATCAGAAAAAAGCTCTCCATTGTCCCGCAGGTAGATCTCAATATCGTCCTGGATAACCTGGTCCTGGATACGGTCCGGGTGCTCAGCAGAGATCCAGTTGAAGAGACTGGCGGGACTGACCGGCACGGGAATTCCGGTTTTGTCGGCTTTTAAAAAGATGAGGCAGACCGCATCGATGAGACTGGTGCCTGCTTTTAAGGTACAGAGTGGGTGGGACTCCAGGGTCCGGAAAAACTCAAGGGCTTCTTTTGCCTGCTGGATCTTTTTCCGTGCACTGACATCTACCATCCCGGCATTGGATGCAGTCGTATGAATAATGCCGGCAATCTGCCGGAACGTCATCCCCTGTCGGCGATAACGCAATATCTCGATCTGCCTGTCTGTGAGCAGGCACCGGGGGGGTCTTCTGATCATCGTATCTCCCTTCCTGCTGACGTTCCGGGGTCCGGGCACAACCGTATGTTCCATCATTGTACCATAATTCTCGTGGATTATCCGCGGTTTTTGTTCAGGGAAACACTTCCCTCATTCCTGCCCATGCCGGAAGGCATTTTACCTCCTGAACAAGAAGGAAGGTAAAAAAAGGCAGGGGTTCGGCAGGTTACTTCCGCTTCCCGAAGAACGGCTCGTCCCGGAAGAGTGTCGGGTTCTGTTTCCGGACATACCATTTCCTGGCCGTGACAATGGCGAGCGAGAGGACGACGATTCCTGCGATGGCGCCGATTACCATCGGCAGCGGGAACGCCGGTTCCTGTGCCGTGCTGACCGGTGCGGCCTGCGTCCGTGCAGCTGCCGGGGTAGTGACCGGGGCCTTGAACGAAGTCTCGGCTACCGGTTTCTGCGTTACCTGCTGCTGGATTGCCGGGGCCGTTGTCGGTGTTGTCATTGCCGTGAGGATGGTAGCATCTTTCACGAGCACCGTTGCAAAGTACGAGAAGCCGGTCGTGGTTGCCCGGTAGAGGTGAGCACCGTCTTTCATGCCGATGTACTCGGTGGGCAGCTTCTCCCAGGTCTTGTCATGGTACCGGTAGAGCTGGACATCGCGGTACGTCATCTTCTGGCTCTCCAGGTACGACGGGCTGACGGTAAACTCGACCTTTGCCTGGTTGACATCGTCGCTTGTTGCATGGTACAGGTCGATCTTATGGAGCTCGTACACCGGTACGCCCGGGGAGGGGATCTCCTTTGGCAGCGAGTCGGGTTTCTCGGTTAAGATGAACAGGTCCTTGCTGAACGTTGTTGCGGGCTGGAGCTCGATCTTCGCGATATGGGTCGGGCCGTTCACGGTCTGCGTTGTCCACGGGTTGGCGGACGGGTCCGGGGGAGCGAGCTGGGACGTGGATTTCGACGTGGAAGTAACGGACTTGTAACTTCCTGCGTCCGAACCGCCGTCAACGTAACTGACGGAAGATGTTGTGCCTGACGAGGTGACTGCCGAGACCGAGGCGAGCGAGAAGACCGAGAGACCGTCCGGCGAGATGATGGTTAAGGTGTAGATGCCGGATGCGTCAGGGCCGGATACCGTGGGCGTCAGGATCTGGTCGGCACCGGTTTCCGGATGGCGGAGGACCGCGAGGTGGCTGACACCGCCATGCTCATCGACCCAGGTCCTGCTGACGGTCATGGTTAAGGTTGCGGACTGGATGATACCGCCGTCGCCGGCGTTTGCCAGGTTCGTCTTCTGGACGTTTAATGTATAGGCGATATCATCGATCTGCTTGCCTGCCGAGCTCGCGAACAGCGAGAACGAGGTCTGGGCCGCTGCATCGGGATCCTTTGTGATCGTCTGCGTGATGGCTGCGGTCGTGCCCGGCATCTGGTTCATGTTCAGCTGGATCTGGACGGTCGGCGTTCCCACCGATGGGATAGGCGCCGTCACCGGTTCGGTAGTGGCTTTCACCGTCTCGACCGTGCCGTTGACCGTGCCTGCACTGCTCTGGCTGGTGTTGGCCGCAAGCGTGATCGCAAGCGACGACCAGCTCGTTG
This sequence comes from uncultured Methanoregula sp., assembly GCF_963678795.1. Lineage (NCBI taxonomy): Archaea > Methanobacteriati > Methanobacteriota > Methanomicrobia > Methanomicrobiales > Methanoregulaceae > Methanoregula > uncultured Methanoregula sp. The sequence continues at coordinate 828,598 of NZ_OY787453.1, forward strand.
TGTTGACTATCGTGACCGTGTTGCCGCTCTTCGTGACATTGCCGCCCGTTGTGTCGATGGTGACGTTCTGGACGCCGGCTGTGGTTGTTGTCGTGACGTTGCTGACCGCAAACGTGTTGCTCTGGACCACCGGCGCAATCACCGAGATGTACCCGCTCTTTGTCGCCGTGCTGTTGCCGGCTGCGTTTGCTGCCTTCAGGCTCACCGTGTAGGTGCCGGTCGACGCGAACGTGTGGACCGGGTTCTGGTCCATGGACGTGCTGCTGTCGCCGAAGTCCCAGGCCCACGCAGTCGGCGTGTTCGTTGATTTGTCCGTGAACTTCACCACAAGCGGCTTGTCGCCTTCGGTCTTGTTCGCGCTGAACGCTGCAACTGGTGCTGCCGTTGCCGGCACCGTTGTCGTGGGAGTCGGCGTCGGGGTCACGGTCGGGGTCGGTGTGACGGACGCGGAACTCACCGTGATGAACTTCTGGACCGCGTGGAAGGAACTGCCGGCCGGGTTTGCCACCGTCAGGTTCACCGTGTAGTTGCCCGCCAGCGTGTAGGTATGGAGCACGTCCTGGACTGCCGATGTGCTGCCGTCGCCAAAGTCCCAGAGCCACGCGGTTGGCTCGTTCGTGGAATCGTCGTGGAACATCACTGCCAGCGGTGCGGGACCGGCCGTTATGTTGGCCGAGAATGCCGAGACCGGCGGGAACGCAGCCGCAGCCGTCACCGTGATGTAATCCGCGATCTTCTTACTGTTGCTGCCGGCGGAGTTCGTAGCCGTCAGGTTGACAGTATAGGTCCCTGCGGTCGTGAACGTGTGCGTAACATTCTGCGTTGTCGCGGTCGAACCATCGCCGAAGTCCCAGAGCCACGTGGCCGGGCTGTTGGACGAGGTATCGTTGAACATCACCGCAAGCGGAGCCGTACCCGTGGTCTTGTCAGCGCTGAACGCCGCAACCGGCGTCACTGCCGCCGGGGCTGATACCGTGACATACGCGGTCTTGGTTGTCGTGTCGCTGCCGCCGTCATTGGTAGCCGTCAGCTTCACCGAGTAGGTACCGGCTGCCGTGTACGTGTGGGTCGCGTTCTGGACCGTGGAGGTCGAGCTGTCGCCGAAGTCCCAGGACCACGAAGTCGGGGTATCGATGGAAGTGTCGTTGAACTGGACCGCCAGCGGGGCCTGGCCGCTCACCGGGGCTGCCGCGAAGGAGGCAACAGGGTGGCGGACGGCGGTGATGTCATCAAGGTAGAGCTTGTATGTCCTAACATAAACATCTTCGAATTTCACAAGGTGAACTCCCGAGCAGGATGATGGGAGGGAGATGGAATATTGCAGCCACTTATTTGTAGTGGAAATAGAACTGGAGTATACTTGGGTAGTATCTACATATACACTAACCCGTGAACTTGTGGAAGCGCTGTTTGCCCAAAATGACAGTGTTGACACGTTAGTGAGATCTACATATTGTTGCATATCTACGTTTGACCCAGATGTGTAGAGGTATGCCGAATATGTCCCGCTATGTTTGGTTGTAGTTACAATCGATGACTGGCCACCAGTAACCGTCCAGTTAGTAAAACTCCCAGTCTCGAACCCCGGATTATCAATCTGGTTGTACCTGCCGTTCGATGAAACCGTAACGAGATTACTCTTCACCGAACTGTTACTGCCATTGCCGTTCGTTGCCGTCAGGTTCACCGTGTAGGTTCCCGGAGCATACCAGTGGGCTGCGTTCTGCGTGGTTGCCGTTGTACCGTCACCGAAGTCCCAGAGCCATGAGGTGACCGTACCGCTCGATGCATCCGTGAACTGGACCGCCAGCGGGGACACGCCGGAGGTTACACTTGCCGTGAACGCGGTCACCGGCGGGCTCGTGCTCAGCTTGGAGATGTAATTTGTTTTGGTGATCTTATTGGAACCTTTCAGGTTCGTGACCGTCAGGTTCACCGTGTACGTCCCATAGGTTGTGTACGTGTGCGACGGGTTCTGCACGGTCGATGTACTGCCATCGCCGAACTCCCAGTACCAGGACTGCGGGACGTTTGCCGAAGTATCCGTGAACTGGACCGGCGACGTGATATCTGTTGTTGCCGAGGTTGACGTGAAATTCGCCACCGGCGCTGCCGGGATACCCATTACCGCGAAACTGCTCGGCCCGACCGTGTCACTGGTAAAACCATTGGTCGCGGTAATTCCGGTACCGTGGTTGCTTCTCTGGTACCAGCCATAGATATTGAACGCCGCCAGACTCGTCAGGTTGTTGAAACTGTATTCTACTTTAATCGCTCCATTATCGGTCCCGCCCTTCAGTGCCCCGGTATTGAGATCGATGAACATGATCTGGAACGTATTGCCGGAATCACTCATGTTCTGGCCGTAATAGATGGGATAATTTTCCTGGCTGGTCGGTCTCCAGATCTGGGGACCGTAGATAAAGTCTGCCTTCGTGAACGTTTCGTCCAGTGTGCCATCCACGTAACTGGCATCTCCCGGAGAACCGGCATTACTGAGATAATCGTCATAGGTCGTGATGCCATCATCACTCAACGGCCAGGTATACCCGCTTGACCGGATGTGGACCTTGAAATCGTCGGGAACCGTCCCGTTGACCGCAAGCATCAGGATCCCTTCACGCTGGGTAGCCTGCCCGCCGGTGAAGCTGTACCAGAACGTGCCGGACTGGTTGGTCGTGGAATAAAACCCGCCATTTGAGCCGGCAGCGGTGGGAGTGTTGGTTATATGCAGGGAATTAAAGCCCCCGACCATGGTGGAACCATAGGTGTTGGGGATATAGGTCATACTGGAACCGTTGGTGTCGAACTTTACTCCTTCGTCATTTGCCACATAGATGTTGGCGGCATTGTAACTGGGAATCGGCTGCTGCGTCAGTATGTTGATGAACCCGGATCTTGAACTGGTACTCGACCCGTACGAGTTGGTCGTCGTCAGGTTGACCATGTACGTCCCGAGCGCCGTGTACGTGTGTGACGGGTTCTGCTCGGTCGACGTGCTTCCGTCGCCGAACTCCCATTTCCACGAAGTCGGCGAGAGGGTCGATGCATCGGTGAATTTGACCGCCAGGGGTACGGTCGTGCTGACCCTCGGTGTGCCGTTGAAAGCCGCGACCGGGGCGAGCGGGCTGGGGCCGGCAGCGGTTACGGTGATGTACCCGGCCTGCACCGTGCTGTTCGTGCCCGCAGAGTTCGTTGTCGTGAGGTTGACGGCATAGGTCCCGGCGCTCGCGTACGAGTGAACCGGGTTCTGCACGGTTGCATTCACCGCGCTGTTATCACCGAAGTCCCAGAGCCAGGCAACCGGTGTGTTCGCGGACTTGTCCGTGAACGTGACCGTCAGCGGGGCGGTACCGGTCGTCACGTCCGATGAGAAGGATGAGACCGGCGCGATCGTTGCTGCACTGACCGTGACATACCCGGCCTGCGAGACCGTGTTGCTGCCGGCCGCGTTCGTCACCGTCAGGTTCACCGTGTAGGTGCCGGCCGATGCATAGGTATACGTAGCGTTCTGCGTGGTCGCGTCAATCGTGCCGTCGTTGTTGAAGTCCCAGGCCCAGCTTGTCGGGGCGTTGGATGATGTGTCGTTGAACATCACCGCGAGCGGAGCCGTTCCCGAGGTCTTGTCGGTGCTGAACGAAGTGACCGGGGCGATGACCGTGACCGGTATGCCGTTGACCGAGTAGCCGCTGCTGCCGGTGCCGGTATTTGCATTGGTCCAGCCCATGCCCTGGCCCTGCGTGGTGCCGTTGTTCCAGGCATAGAGGTTGAACGCGGCGTAGTTGTTCGAGAGGTTGGTGAACGTGTACTCGACTTTCACGGCCCCGCTCTTGGTCAGGGTTGCGTAATCCGCATGGTTGGATCCGAGCACTCCTGCACGGGTATCGATGAACGCGAGCCGGTACTGGTTTGCGGGACTCGTCAGGTCTTCGCCATAGAATATCGGGTAGATCGCGTTGCTTCCCTGCGGTTTCCAGCTCTGCGGGCCGTAGATGAAATCGTTGTTCGTGAACGTCTCGTCAAGGGCCGTTGCCTGGTACGTGTAGGCTCCGGTCGGGGGTGCCGTGTTTGCGGTAACATTGGGTATCCACGTGTACCCGCTGGTCTTGATCCGGACCGCGAAATCGTCCGGCAGGGTCCCGTTGACCGCAAGCAGCAGGACTACCTCGTCCTGGTACCCGCCCCGTCCGCCGGTATTCGTGACATAGAAGGTCCCGGACTTGTCCGTCGAGACCGTGACCTGCCCGGCCGTGACGGTGGGATCGGTCGAGATATGGACCGCGTTTAAGCCGCCGCTGTTCGAGTTGATGTAATACGTGCCGTTTTTGACATAGTCCCATCGGACGCCGGCATCGTTGGCGGGTTTGACGTAGATGCCGGTGTATGCCGGGAGGACGCCGCCGGTGATGGCGTTTTCGGCCGTGATGTACCCGGACTTCACGAGCGAGTTGCTGCCTTTGGCGTTCGTGGCTGTGAGATTGACCGTGTACGTCCCGGCGGTTGCGTAGGTGTATGTGGCGTTCTGCGTGGTGGCGTCAACTACGCCATCGTTGTTGAAGTCCCAGGACCATGAGGTCGGGGTGTTCGCTGACGTGTCAGAGAACCGGACGGTCAGCGGGGCGGGGCCGGTCTGGACATCGGCACTGAACCCTGCTACCGGGGCAATTTTCGCGGCCGGCGGGATTACCGTGTAACCGCTTGCTCCTGATCCGGACAACCGGTTGCCCCATGCAATCATATTATTGCCGTTATTCGACTTGTTGCAGTACGCGTAGGCATTAAAGACCGCGGTGGTGGTCAGGCCATTGATCGTATAATTTACCTTTGTTGCGCCCTGGCTGGTGAGCGATTCGAAACCGGAACCCAGAACCCCGACATGCGTATCAATGAACATGATCCGGTACGTGTTTGCCACGTCGCTCATGTCCTGGCCGTCACGGATGGGGTAGTTCGCATCGCCGGTCGGCTTCCAGATCTGCGGGCCATAGACGAGATCAGCTTTTGTGAAGGTCTCATCGACAGCGGCCGGCCTATACACGACCGTGCCGATATCAGGAGCAGTGTTCGGGGTGGGATTCGGTGTCCAGTTGTACCCGCTCGATGTGATATGGACCGAGAAATCATCCGGTACCGTGCCATTCACCGCGAGCATCAGGATCACTGCATCCTCGTAATGCTTGCCGCCGGTGTCAGTTACATAGAATGTGCCGGACTGGCTGTCCGTGGTCGTGACCTCCCCGGCGGTGGTTGCAACGTCTGTGGTGGAGAGGTGGAGTGTATTCAGTCTCCTTCCTGCTCCTTCAAACTTAACCGCGTAGGTGTTGTCGCCGAAGATATCGTACGCGATGCCGTTGTCGTTTGCAGTCAGGATATAGATGTTATTATAATCCGGCAGAACGCTGCTTCCGCTCATTGCGGTGATGTAACCCGTTTTGAGCTCGCTGTCACCGCCATGGACATTCGTTGCCGTCAGGTTGACCGTGTAGGTGCCGCCCGTTGTATACGTGTGGACCGGGTTCTGCAAGGTTGCGTTCGTGATGTTGCCGTCTCCGAAGTCCCAGAGCCATGCGGTCGGGCCGTACAGCGAGGTGTCGGTGAACTGAACGGTGAGGGGCGTAAGGCCGCTCCGGTGGGTTGCCGTGAACGATGCTACCGGTATGACCGGTGCGGAGACCGTGATGTAGCCGGTCCTTGCCGATGAGTTACCGCCGGCGAAATTCGTGGCTGTGAGATTGACCGTGTAGGTTCCTGCCGCAGTGTACGTATGGGACGCGTTCTGGACGACTGACATGCTGCCGTCCCCGAAGTCCCAGGCCCACGCGATCGGCGACCCGGCTGACTGGTCCGTGAAACCGACGGCAAGGGGATAGGGCCCGGAAGTGACATTGGCGGTGAAGCCGGCCACCGGTTTATCCAGGGAAGAGATCGTCAGGTACCCGCTCTTTGTCAGGGTATTGTTCCCGCCGGGATTGGAGGCGGTGAGATTGATCGTAAATGTACCGGCAGACTGGTACGTGTGGACCGGGTTCTGTTTCGTTGCATTGGTGCTGTCCCGGTCCCCGAAGTCCCATTCCCACAACGTCGGCGACCCGGTCGACTGGTCCGTGAACCGGACCGTGAGGGGGATCACGCCGGAGGTGATATCGGACGTGAACGCGGCAACCGGGGGAGCCATCAGGCTGATGTATTCGGTTTTCACAAGGGAACTGCTGCCGAGGGTATTCGTGGCCGTGAGGTTGACGGTGTATGTGCCGACCGTTGAATACGTATGTGACGGGTTCTGTTCGGTTGAGGTCGTACTGTCCCCGAAGTCCCAGAGCCACGCGGTCGGGCTGTTGGCCGACGCGTCCGTGAACTGCACGGTCATGGGAGTGCCTCCGGCAGTCACGTTTGCTGTAAAGCCGGGTGAGGGAGCTGATGCTGCCGCTGCGACCGAGATATAATCACTCACTGTCGCGGTATTGCTCCCGTCGGCATTTATTGAGGTCAGTGAAACCGTGTACGTGCCTGGCGTGGTATACGTATGGACAGGGTTCTGCACAATGCTGTCTGCGGGTTTAACGGCAACACCCATTGGCTGATTGAATCCGGCCAGCGTTACGACTGTCCCGTTCGGATAGATCTTATAAACTGCCTTATACCCACTGTCTACGATATATAAATTACCTTGATAATCAACAGAAACTCTACTAGGTGTCTTAAATCCACTACCCACCGTGACAATTGTCCCATCAATAGAGATCTTATAAATCGCCTTATTCCCCAGGTCTGTTACATATACGTTGCCCTGATGATCAACAGCAACACTTTGTGGAGACTTATATCCACTACCCACCGTAACGATCGTCCCGTTGGTATAAATTTTCTTAACCGCTTTATTCCCCATGTCTGCAACATATACATTGCCCTGAGCATCAGCAGTAACACCATATGGCGTTTTAAATCCACTGCCCACCGTTGCGATTGCCCCGTCAGGATAGATCTTTGTAATCGCCGTATTTGTGGTGATTGCAACGTATACGTTACCCTGATGATCAACAGCAATACCATATTGAGAACTTAATCCACTGGCCAGCGTGACGATCGTGCCGTTAACAAAGATTTTCTTAACCGCTTTATTATTGGAGTCTGCAACGTATACGTTGCCCTGATCATCAACAGCAACACCATATGGCTGACTGAATCCACTGCCCAGTGTTACGATTGTGCCGTTAGCAAAGATCTCCTTAATCGCATTAGCTCCATTGTCTGCTACGTATACGTTGCCAGGATCATCGCCGAAATCCCATGCCCACGAAGTCGGTATGTTAGTCGACGTATCAGTAAATTGAACCGGGAGCGGGGCGCTCCCTGAGGTAACATCTGATGTGAAACCGGCGACCGGGGCATCTGCCATTACCGGGATAATCATGAGTACGAGGCAGAGCAGCAGAATACCGGCCCCCGCTCGGAACCTGAAACCGGACATTGTCATATCCCCCACACCCCATGAGAAAGTGTTTGGCGGATCTTCCTGATAGACGAACCCGCAGGGTCCGTTCCATAACCGGTCGTCTGATTTATTGTTGTATTGTCAGGATGAGTCCGGCACACCGGCCGGGGACCGGCAATGACGCCGGGGACCGGCAATGACGCCGGGGACCGGCAATGACGCCGGGGACCGGCAATGACGCCGGGGACCGGCAATGACGCCGGGGACCGGCAATGACGCCGGGGACCGGCAATGACGCCGGGGACCGGCAATGACGCCGGGGACCGGCAATGACGCCGGGGACCGGCAATGACGCCGGGGACCGGCAATGACGCCGGGGACCGGCAATGACGCCGGGGACCGGCAATGACGCCGGGGACCGGCAATGACGCCGGGGACCGGCAATGACGCCGGGGACCGGCAATGACGCCGGGGACCGGCAATGACGCCGGGGACCGGCAATGACGCCGGGGACCGGCAATGACGCCGGGGACGCCGGGGACCGGCAATGACGCCGGGGTGGGATTTTTTCTCCGCTTCGCGGGTTTCAGAAACGCTGCGAGCCCTGCCGCAGCCGGGGCTGCCACCGGAGCGGGCAGCTGGGAGCCGGGCAGGAGGGAAAAGTGGGGAGAAGAACGGATCCTGTTGTACATTGGGAATTAAATTGTTTCCCGTATTAGTAAAAGGTTTTCTTTTTACCCTGATCAAATGTTTATGAAATAACGTTGATTGGCCGGGAGTGGCGAGGAGTGAGAGCGATACCTGCATAAAATATTCTTGGAATAAAAAAATAAGACCGGAAACCTGCCCATGAAAACGGACACGATGCCGAAGGGCCTCAAGCATACAAAATGAAAATGTCTGGGGCATTTTCATATTAAATTAGGGATGTACCCGCAACTAAAACTTCATCCAGAGAATATCCGGTCTCGACATCCCGGCAGGGTTGCAGAACAGTTCGGTTTCACCGCCGGAGGAGACGCTGGTATCCTCCCCATACAAACCATTATCTGATGCATAATCCCACATTAAAACAAAAGAGCTGGTGAAAATGCCCCCAAAAAAATTCAAACCGGAAGATGTGATCGGGAAACCGTACCAGAGAGGCCTGCTCCCGTACGGGGGTGCAGTTACCCGGGGAAAGATATCGTCGGCAATCAGTGAAGAAGAATTCCGGGCAACGATGAAGCGGCTCAAAGCAATTATCCCATGAATGCATCTCTTTTTCTCGATACTACCATATTCTTCCAGTGCATTGATCACCCCCAGCTCATAACCGTGATCGAACATGCCATCAATGTCGGTTGCCAGATAAGGACTTCCATTTCGGTACTTGGCGAGACGCTTGCCCAGATACATGAAAAAGAGAATGCAGTTGAATATCTTACCTGGCTGAACCAGTCACTTGATGACTGGAACATTGCGATCCATTTCCCCAACGATTATGTGCGGATTCTCTGCTACCAGATGGGGGAAGAAGAGATCGATACCCGCATGATCCACGAGCCTACGGACCGTACTCACCTGGCATATGCAATGGCGTATGGGTCTGACTATTTCCTGACCTCCGATAAGAACCTGACAAAGTACCGTATTCCGGCGGTATTGGAAAAGGCCGGGTTCTTCAAACCAAAAACTATCACCCTTGAAACATTCCGGGATACGGTTCTGAATAAGAAGTGACGTATCTCTTCACACGAACCATTATCTGATGCATAATCCCGCATTAAAACAATAGAGCTGGTGAGAATGCCCTGTCCTGTCCCGGAATAATTTCGCAAGACTTTTCGATTATATGAGCAAGCCCACCCCCGGTGGGGGTCGCTCGGCCGCCTTGTCGGGGCCTCGCTGGGCAGGAATGGTGTTTGAAACCTTTCATTTTTATGGGGACAGGGGGCGTATTATCAGGGCCGCCCGCAATCCGTTCAGTGCGCCACGCGGGGAATGAACCCGGGGGGCCGGGGGATGGGATCGGGGACAACCCCTCCGGCCGTTCACACGAAAGTAAAACCCGGTCGGGATGCTGCACGCACAATTTCCTGAAATATTGATCAGGGATCAATGCCCGAAACCGCCCGGATCATCAGATCGCCGGCTTATTCCCCCAATCCGCAGTACGATCGCGGGGGACTTTCTGCGCCCAATTGATGCTAATTAAACATTTTATATTCGTCGGCGGGGAAAAACAAATCCGGGCCTTTTGCGGGCAGGAATCCGGGCTCATTGTACCGTTTTTCCCCCAATTCGATCTATTTTCGGGAACCCTAAAACAGGCGTCCGGATAAAGTCTGTTATACGGGCTCCGATTGCCAATCCGGGTATTTTACGGAGGGTCGATCCTTCCCCGCCCATACCCTTTCCCGGGGGTTTTTCTCCGACGGAGGATTACGGAAGGGGTGCCCGGACCGGGGGTATACCTGCCGGCCCGTTCTGGGCTGGGATTGCCGGCTGTGCCCGGGCTGCCGGCCCGGGTTTTTCCGGCATCACCGAACCGTCACGGGAGATCCCGGTCAGCCCGAGATCCGTGGCCCGGATGAACCGGAATGCCCCCCGGGGCAGGAAGACCCGGAGCTCGCGGGAGATCCCGGCCCGGGTGCGATTGCCCGGAGCATAGTGAGCGCATCGGCCGCCTCACACTCGATCCATGCGTGCGAGCAGTGGATACGGGTGATCCGTTTGATCCGGACAAGGGCCATGAAGTCCTGGCAGTAGATCACGAAGTTGCAGATGGTGCCCGGCTCGTGCATGAAAGCCTGTGTCCCGCCCCGCTTCCCTGCGATCAGCACGGCCTCGCAAAGGGCCATGAGCGGTTTCCTCCCGCGGGTCATGGCCGGCCCCCGGATTTTCCGGCCGGTGTTGCGTGAAGCGACTGGTATTCCTCTGCTGTACGGTTTTGTTTTGTGTCTGGTTGATTCGGTCTGTGGCAACAATTCCTTACCTTGTCGTGAATATGTCGGCTGCGGCTTCATGAATGCTTGGGCCGGCTGCACTCTTGCTCCAGTAATTATTCTTAAAATGATATCCGATTTTTAATATGAGCAATCCGTAAGGCAGCTGACGTAAGGTAAGACCCCGGATTTCAGGACGCTGCAAACAGATTTTTAAAAAAGTGAGAAAAATGAGTGATTCAGAAACCCGCAGGATCGACGGCATCCCATTTCACTCTCGCTTTCCGGATAAACAGCCATGCCGGCACGAGGAGGATTACAGAAGTGAGGGCTAAAAGAGGGCTGGCAAACGCAACAGAGGTAAAGATCGTGAGGGCAAGTCCGACAAGGACAAGGTAAACGATGAGTACTTTTACATCATAGACCAGCACGTTCGGGGAGAGGCCGGTCAGCCAGACCATCACGCCGGCTGCGTAGAACGAGATGGCAAGGCAGAGCACAACCGCAGGAACGAGATTGGCAGTTTCCCCGGATATGATTGCTACTACCGCGATGAAGACTGCTGGCACAACCTGGAGCAGCGAGAAGGTGGTGACTTTTCCTGATATGAGCGTGCTGACCGCTACCGGCAGGCAGGCGTATGACCCGAATGAATCAAACATCGTGACCCACGTGTACATCGTAGAGGCAATGACACCCGCGACAATGGCAAACATGAAGATGAGGCCGTGCGGCGGGAAGTACGGGCCAAGCAGGGAGAGGAAGAACCAGATCACCGCGAGCGGGATGATGAACGAGAAGAGGGTCTGGCCGATAACGCTCCCGCTCCGGTACAGGTCGATCATATCCTTTGCGGCAAGAGGGGGGTTGGGCAGGAAAGAGAACTTCGAAAGGAGCGGGGTAAAGGAATTCTTAACCTCCCTGCTCCGGACGGTCTCCAGCGGGTCGAACAGGGCGACCGATACCGCAAACAGGACGGCGAGGGCGATACAGGTGAGAATGAATGTCTGCCACGAGAACGAGAGATAGAGCAGCAGCGGCGGGAAGAAGAGCGCCGGGTTTGTACCGGTGGCTGCAACGATAGCACCACAGCCGGCCCCGAGGATGAGCACGATGATCCAGAGCAGTGCCCGCGACCGGGCATAAACCGTCGAGAGGAAGAAGACTACGCAGAGGCCAAAGAGGAACGAGAGGGTCAGGGTCAGGAGGAGGAGCAGGGCTCCGGCAAGAGGCACGCCAATGAACGGGGAGGCAAGGATGTACCCGAGGCCAAACGGGAAAACCCAGAGGAAGAAATAATAAATGAGGTCCTTGACCACGAAATTGAGGAAGATGAACTGTCCCGAGAGCGGCAGGCTCCGGGCGGAGTAGGCGAGGAGGCTTGCCTGCCCGAACCTGCGGTTCATCACCTCGTTCCCGAGAAGACCGAATGCCCCGACCATGAACCCGAGCATCAGGAAACTCGCGTGGGTCATGAGCGCAATATTGCCGGCCGGAAGGCTTGTGCGCAGGAGCGGCAGGAGGAACGAGCTCATGAACGCGATCCCGAAGATCATTACCGGGAAGAGCGCAAAGGAGAGGCTCCCGAACATGGTGGAGTGCATCCGCCACTCCTCTTTGACCATGTTTCTGAAGAGGTCAAGCATGGCGATCCTTCCGGACAAGCGAGAGGAAGAACGAGGACAGGTGTTCGTTTCTTGCGGTGAGATCGGCTACCGGGCCAGAATGGAGCAGGTTTCCCTTGTGCAGGATCGCAAATTCCGAGCAGATTTCCTCGGCAACTTCGAGGATATGGGTCGAGATGAAGATCGTCTTTCCTTTCTTTGCGTACCCGGCAAGGTAGTCCTTGACAAGATCCTGCATGATGGGGTCGAAGTTTATCAGGGGTTCATCGATAAGGGCGAGCGCCGGCTCGTGCACGAATGCCTGGGCAAACATCAGTTTCTGCCGTGTGCCCCGGGAGAGATCCTTGCAGAGCACGTTCTTCTTGTCCCGGAATTCGAGAAAATCAAACCACCATTCAGCACGTTCGCTGATATCGGGGATCTTCCGGACTGCCCCGACAAAATCAAGGTATTCCCTGGCCGTGAGGAAACTGGGCGGGGTCTCCTGTTCCGGAATAATTCCCACCTTCGCCCGGACCCCGACCGGGTCTTTTTCAACATCCCGCCCGAGCACCGTTGCCGAACCAGAGGTGGGCCTTGCCTGGCCGGTCAGCATCTTGATCATCGTGGTCTTGCCGGAGCCGTTCGGGCCTAAGAGGCCGAAGAGCGCTCCCTCCTTCACGGCAAGAGAGACATGGTTTACAGCGGTTACTTCACCGTACAGCTTTGAAAGGTCTTTTACTTCCAGAATGAATGTCATGATATCACGTTTTTTATGGGTTTTTTCCTGTTGTTCTTCTGTTCCTTCACCGTGTCGGCCGCAAAACCGCTCCAGATAAATTCCATGCCCTGGTCGATGATCCGCTCCCGTTCCGCATCGGATTCTGCCGCTGCAATCCGGGCAATAAGGCCGGAGAACGAGGAAGCCATCATGAAGATGAGGAGCTTTTTGTCACAGTCCCGGATCGACCCCTCCCTGATGCCCTGATCGATCAGGTCCATCAGGAAGAGGAACCTAGACATACCTTCTTCCTGTGCCGTGGAGGACACGAACGGCGAATGGGCAAAATATTCCATGAATTTCATCTTCTCAGGATGCTCCATTCCCCACGCGATCGCGTTACGGCCAAGGCGGTTCAGCTTTGCTTTTGCATCGGGTTCTTCTTCCAGGTCCCGGCACATTGCCTGTGCGGCTTCGGCCTTGACCCGGAGATAGAGGGTGTCGATGAGCTCCTCTTTTGTTTTGAAATAAAAGAAGAGCGTGCCGGTTGCAACACCGGCTTCTTTCGATATGAGCGAGGTAGGTGTCCCGAAGAAACCGCGTTTTGTAAAAAGCCGGAGGGCCGCGTCCAGGATCGCCTCCTGTTTGTCGCTGCCCGGTTCAGGCATGGGACCGGTCACCTGTAACGAACCGGCGCACCCGGCCGAATTTTTTCATGCACCAGAGAGCGCCTTTGAAGATCGGGATTGCGATGGGGATCATCCCGTCCATCTCCTTTGAAACCTCTTTGAGGTGGACCGGGATCGGGAGAGCCTGAGGACAGGCTTTCTGGCACTTCCCGCAGCTGCGGCAGAGCCCGGCATTCGATTTTGCTTCTTCAAGACCGCCATGCCGCATAATGTAATGGAACTTTATGGCCTTGTCATGAGGGAAGAGATTGTAGGTATTGTATTTTGCAAAACATCCCGGAATATCAACCCCGGCCGGGCAGGGCATGCAGTACCCGCACCCCGTACAGCCGACTTTCATCAGGCGCTTGTACTCATCCCTTGCGGCGTTGACGGTGGCAAGTTCTTCTGCAGAGAGCGAGCCGGGTGCCGCTGTTCCGGCAACCCGGATATTCTCATCGATATGGGCCTCTTCGTTCATGCCCGAAAGAACAACGGTCACTTCCGGATGGTTCCATATCCAGCGGAGCGCCCATTCCGCGGGTGATCGTTTTACCGGTGCCCCGTCCCAGATCTTCTGCACGGATTCGGGGATCCGTCCGGTAAGGTTCCCGCCCCGCAGGGGTTCCATGATGATGACTGCAAGCCCTTTCGAGGCGGCATACTTCAGGCCTTCGGTACCGGCCTGGCTCGTCTCGTCCAGGTAATTGTACTGGATCTGGCAGAAGTCCCAGGGATAGGCATCGACAATCTCCTTAAAATCCTGCACATTGGAATGGAACGAGAACCCGGCATTGGTGATGCGGCCGTCCTTCTTGGCAGCATCGAGAAATCCGAATACACCGAGCGGGCGGAGCCGGTCCAGCCCCCCTTTACTGAGGTTGTGAAGGAGGTAGTAATCGATATGGTCGGTCAGAAGGGTGTCGAGCTGATCGTGAAGGATCCGGTCCAGGTCTGCCGGTTCTGAAACAAACCAGTGCGGGAGCTTGGTTGCTATCCGGACTTTCCCGCGATAGCCCCCGGCAAGCGCCCGCCCGAGAATCAGTTCGCTCTTTCCCATGTGATAGACCGGTGCCGTGTCAAAATAATTGACCCCACCATCAATGGCCTGCCGGATCTGCCGGATCGTGCGCTCCTCATCGATACCCCGGCCCTTTGACGGGTACCGCATGCAGCCGAAACCGAGGATCGAGAGGTTATCCCCGGTTTTTGGGACGGTTCGGTATAACATGAAATGCTCCTTTTCGTCAATTGACTAGTCAGTCAATTTGTGGGTGATTAAAATATTTAAATGGATCAGAACGGACTCCGCTCTCCAACAGGCACGAAGCCCCGGTCATCGAGCCCAAAAAGTCCCGGTAACGGTTGATCGGCCCGCTCCGGAAGATCGCGGATTCACGTGACCAGGAAGCTACCTGATCTTTTGAATTGCCGGGGCCTGCAAGAACCCGTGACATTTATTCGGATTGCATCCAACCGGTTTTACTGATGAAGATCCTGAAGACCCTTATACGGGTATATACCGGTAACCTTGACGAAACACTCCGCTTTTACGAGGACCTGACCGGAACAACGGTCGAGCGAAGACTCCCGATGCCGGCGATCGGTCTCGAACTTGCACAGGTACAGGATATCCTCATCCTTGCCGGCCCGGACGATGCACTCCGGCCGTTTCGGCAGACCCGGGCCACATTCCTTGTCGACTCTCTCGATGAGTATCACCGGTTCCTGACGGCCCACGGCGCCACCCTCCTCAGTCCGCCGCAGCAGGTGCCAACCGGGATGAACATGATCGTGCGCCACCCGGATGGCGCCATTATCGAATATGTCGAACACCGTAAACCGTGAATTGCCGGAAAACCGTTTCTTAAAAAAAAGGATATTAACAATGGCACTTGAAGAGTTCCCGGACCATATCCGGGATCTCGGAGACCCGCGATGCAACGGGCACACCATGTTTTTTGAGCCGGGCAATCTTCGAGCGGGCATCGCCTTCGCCGCCTTCAACGATCGCGCCGGCATGACCCATCCTCTTATCCGGCGGGGCTGATACACCGGCAATATAGGAGACGATCGGGAGATCCGTTGATCTGGCCCCTTCCTCTTCGAGATTGCCCCCGACTTCTCCGATAAGAACGACCGCTTTTGTCTGGGGATCGTTCTCGAAGAGTTCGAGCACATCAACGAATGTCTGGCCGATCACCGGGTCGCCCCCGATACCAATAACGCTGCTCTGGCCGATACCGGCCCGGGTCAGCTCGTCCACCACTTCGTAGGTGAGCGTGCCCGAGCGGGAGATGACGCCAACGTTCCCGCGGCAGAAAAGCCCCGAGGGCATGATCCCCATCTTCACTTCACCGGGGGAGAGGAGGCCGGGGCAGTTCGGGCCAATCACGCGGGCACCTTCCATCTTTGCGTACGCAAGCGCTTTCATGGTGTCCTGCACGGGGATGTGCTCGGTGATGCAGACAATAGTGTCGATACCGGCATGGGCCTCTTCCATGATGGCGTCGGCAGCCGCACCGGCGGGAACAAAGATGACCGCGGCCCCGATATCGTGCCCGTTCATCGCATCTTTCACGGTATTGTACACCGGCACGCCGTGAACCTGCTGCCCGGCCTTGCCCGGCGTCACACCGGCAACAACACCTTTGCCACCGACCTGCTTTGCATAGGCATTCATGAGGCCGATGTGGAACTCCCCCTGTTTCCCGGTCGCGCCCTGCACGAGGATCCCGGTATTCCTGTCGCCGTAAATCATGCGGTCACCTGCACAGCCTTTTTCACAACCAGATCCATCGTATCGAGCATCTCATAACCTTTCTCGGAGAGGAGCCTGCGGCCCTCCGCTTCGTTTGTCCCGGCAAGCCGGACTATCACTTTCTGGGAGATACCGGCAGCGATGATCCCCTTTGCCACCTCGTCGCATTTCGTGATCCCGCCAAGGAGGTTCACGACGATGACTTTGACGGATGGCACACTTGCAACAAGGCGGACTGCGTTCATCACACGCTCACTCTCGGCACCGCCGCCGACATCGAGGAAATTCGCCGCTTTCCCGCCATAGTATTCGATGAGATCAAGGGTTGCCATCGTGAGTCCGGCACCATTCCCGATAACGCCGATTGCACCACCCAGCTCGACATACGAGAACCCGTTCTTTTCCGCTTCGCGCTCGCGTTCCGAAAGGTCGCGGTTTACGCTGATACCCTGGCGGCCAAGGGCATTGTCATCGACAATGATCTTGGCATCAGCCGCAAACACGCCCGCGGGCGTGGTCACGAGCGGGTTGATCTCGGCAAGGAGTGCGTCTTTCGCGATGAAGACCTGGTAGAGTTTGTTGATGATCGGGCCAATCTCTTTTGGGGCCGTGCCAATGAGTTCCCGGACCATAAACGGGGGGATATCCCGCATGAGGGGATTTGCCACGACTTTCCGGATCAGTTCCGGGTGCTCTTTCGCCGTGATCTCGATCTCGACCCCGCCAGCCTCAGTGAAGAGGATGAGCGGCTGCTTGCTCGACCGGTCGACCGTGATCGAAAGGTAATATTCATGCCGGATATCGAGTTTCTGCTCGGCAAGGACTTCCTTCACGGGCAGGCCCTTGATCTGCTTTCCAAAGAGCTCCTTTGCCACCGTTGTGCCGGTTGCCTTGTCCGCCATGAGGATGCCGCCTGCCTTCCCCCTGCCACCGACATCGACCTGTGCCTTTAAGACAAACGCCGAACCCAGTTCGGCGAGATGGGGGGTGAGTTCGTCTGCAGACCGTATCAGGAATCCTGCCGGGACGGGAATCCCGGCCGCTTGTATCACATTCTTTGCCTCGTATTCGCGTAGTTTCATGGTTGCTTTCCCAGCTGCAGGCCGAGCTGCATAGCTTTTAGGTTGAGATCCTCGGTCCCCTTGGGCACGGAATCGAGAATGGCTTTTTTCAGGGCTTCCTCGCTCACGACATGCGTTGCAGCAACGAGCGCACCAAGCATCACGATGTTTGCAACGATATCTTTCTTAAGCGTCTGTTTTGCTTCCCGGGTTGCGGGAATCTCGATACACCGGCACTCCGGGCGGGAATGGACGAGGGTCGAGTCGACGAGCATTACGGCCGGGTCCTGTGCTTTAGTGCCGTACTTCTCGAAGCCCTCCTGCGACATGATGATGTAGATGTTGGGGTTGGCTACCTTGGGGTACAGGATCGGGTCGTCATCGATGATGACCTGGCTCATCGATGCCCCGCCCCGGGCCTCCGGGCCATAGACCTGGGTCTGGACCGCGAACTTGTTGTCATACATAACCGCTGCCCGCCCGATGATGACCGCAGAGAGGATGATCCCCTGGCCGCCGAATCCCGAGAACCTGACCTCGTGTCTCATCGTTTCACCCCGAGAGCCGGCCGGTTGCGGCGCATGAGTTCCCCGACAACGAACATGTCCTCAGGCACATGCTCGCCATTGTCGATCAGCCGGTCGCGCTTGGCTTTTAAGAGCGAGTGCGAACGGAGGTACTCGACATGGTCCATAACCTGCCGGAACTTGTTCCTCCGCCCGAATGCCGTGGGACACTGGACGAGCACCTCGATGAACGAGAACCCGGGGGTCTCGAGGCCGGCTTTGACCGCCTTCTCCAGTTCCTTGACGTGATACGATGTCCAGCGCGAGACATAGTTGGCTCCGGCCGCAATGGCAAGTTCGCAGAGATCGAACGGCGTCTCATTGCACCCGAACGGGGTAGTTGATGAGAGGCAGCCCTTGGGTGTTGTCGGGCTTCCCTGACCGCCGGTCATCCCGTAGATCTGGTTGTTCATGCAGACAACCGTGAGGTCGATGTTGCGCCGGCAGGCATGGATGAAGTGGTTGCCCCCGATCGCTGCCATGTCTCCGTCGCCGGTGAAGACGACCACGTTGAAATCCGGCTTTGCCATCTTGACCCCGGTAGCAAACGCGAGTGCCCGCCCGTGGGTGGTGTGGAGCGAGTCAGTGAGGATGTAGCCGGGAGCACGCGATGAGCAGCCGATACCGGAGACAAAGACCGTCTCCTCCTTCTTCCAGTTCATCTGGTCAACCGCGGAAAGGGTGCAGTTGATGATCGTCCCGTTCCCGCAGCCGGCGCAGAAGATGTGGGGGAGCCGGTCCTGCCGGAACCACTCGTCGTAGCTCATGGCTTCTCCTCCAGTGCGGCAACCAGTTCCGCAGGGGTGTGGAGTTCCCCGCCCAGCTTGGGGATGCTCCGGACCGGGACGCAGACATGCCGCTCGATCTCGCGGGCGATCTGGCCGAGGTTCATCTCGGGGATGAGGAAACGCTTCGCATTTTTGAACTCCGCGAGGGCCTTTTCAGGAAAGGGCCAGACCGTGCGGATCCGGAGGAACCCGACATTGCTGTCCTTCCGGTCATGCATCACCTGCATGACGGTGCGGACCGGTGCGCCGTAGGCGATAAAGACCTGCTCTGCATCGGGATTGATGATATCATAGTCTGCCATCTCGAACCGGGCGTTCTCGATCTTATCCACGAGGCGTTTGACAAGGGCCCCGTGCAGGTTCGGGTTCGTTGCGCACGGGTAGCCCCGCTCGTCGTGGGTGAGGCCGGTCACGTGGACGTGCTCGCCGGTACCAAACTGCGGGAAGCCGGGGATCAGGTCGGGATCTGTTGCCCTGAACGGGGGGGTCCCGGGAACGAACGGCTTCCTGCCCACCCGATCGACCTTATCGGGGACGAGAATCTTCTCCCGCATGTGCCCGATAGTCTCGTCGGCCATCAGGAATACCGGGACACGGTACTTGTCCGCGAGATTGAATGCCTTCACCGTCAGCTCGTACATTTCCTGCACGGTTGCCGGGCAGAGGGCAATGATAGCATAATCGCCATGCGAGCCGAACCGCACCTGCATCATGTCTCCCTGTGCCGACATCGTGGGCTGGCCGGTGGAGGGACCGCCACGCTGGACATTCACGACAACGCAGGGGGTCTCGGTCATGGCGGCAAACCCGATATTCTCCATCATCAGGGAGAACCCGGGGCCGCTCGTTGCGGTCATGGCACGGGCGCCGGTCCATGCTGCACCGATGATGGAAGCCATCGAGGCAATCTCGTCTTCCATCTGGATGAAGACGCCACCCTTTTTTGGCAGCTTTGCCGCCATGTGCTCGGCGATTTCTGTCGAGGGGGTGATCGGGTATCCTCCAAAGAAATTGCAGCCTGCAGCAAGCGCCCCCTCCGCACAGGCAGTGTTTCCCTGCCAGAACTCAAGTCTCGACGTCAATATTCAATCGCCACCTTGTGGAGTTCATAGGGTTCTTCCGGGGTCCAGTGGATTGCCTGGTCCGGGCAGGTGAGCTGGCAGACACCGCAAAGCTGCCGGCCATAGAGGTTCCGGAGCCGGCAGTTGGTGCAGCGCTCGGGCCGGTCCAGTTCCGGGACCGCAATTCCCTTGCGGTTAAGCCGCTTCCCTTCACGGAATATCTTATACGGGCACACTTTAGTACAGAGATTGCAGCCCTTGCACCGGGTCTCGTCGATGGCGAGTTTCATGTGATGGCAGTCCTATCGTAGTATATATTCGGCAACCTTTACAAAAAACCTCTTCTTTGGATCAATTCAGGATCCGGAGGTATATTTCCGGAATATCTCTTCAGAATGCTTCCGGGCTGCATCAAAGATATCATTCCCGTGTGAATCGATCCCGACAACGAGCGGAAGCCGGTCGAGCGCAATAGCCCAGACAGCTTCGGCCATCCCGAGATCTTCGTAAAAGACTCCCTTCAGGGTCATGTGCGATGATGCGAGGGCTGCACATCCTCCGGTGAAGGCCAGGTAAACACCCTTTCCCGCAAGCTGGTTCCTGACCATTGCTCCCATACCCCCTTTGCCGATGAACGCCCGTACTCCCTTGTCGATAAAAAAACCCTCCATCCCGTTCATCCGTGCCGATGTCGTGGGGCCGGCCGCGATGACGTTGCCATCCTGGATAACCGGCCCGCAGTGGTAGATAACGGCACCCTTCGGGTCGAACGGGATTCCCGCATCCTGCATCCGCAGGTGGGCCTCGTCCCGGGCAGTGTACACGATACCCGAGAGTTCGACCTGATCGCCGGCTTTCAGCTGCAGTACCTCGTCCCCCAGGGGCGTGGTGAGCGGGACAGGTTTTTTCACCATCTCACCTCCATGGTCGCGTGCCGGTTCGCCCAGCACTGGATATTGACTGCCACCGGCAGCGATGCGGTATGGCAACCGGCAGTCTTCACCCTGACGGCAAGAGCCGTGAAATCCCCGCCAAGACCCATGGGCCCGATCCCGAGCTGGTTCACCGCTTCCAGGAGATGCTGCTCCTGATCGGTCATGGTGTCGACCGGCTCAAGGAGGGCTTCCTTGGCGAGCGCAGCAGCCCCGTCAAACGTGCTGCCGATCCCGACGCCGATGATGATCGGCGGGCACGGCTTTGACCCTGCAAGGTACACGGTCTCGACAACGAATTTCTCGATCTGGTCTTTCTGGGACGGAAGGAGCATGGCGATCCGGGACATGTTCTCGGCCCCGGCCCCCTTGGGCAGAACGGTGACCGTGAATTTTGGGCCGGGCTTCACGTGGATTGCCGGCATTCCTGCGCCGGTATTGTCATTCGTATTATGCCGGGTGAGGGGATCGACAACATTGGGACGGAGCGGTACTTCTCTGGTTGCCCTGCGGACGCCTTCGGCGACCGCATCGTACAGATCCTGCGTAAGCGGGACGTCCGTCGTCAGGGTCAGGTAAATCACCGGGACTCCGGTGTCCTGGCACATCGGTACGCCAAGTTCCCCGGCGGTCCTGATATTTTTAAGGATGTTGGCAAACTCGCCGCGGGCGACCGGGTTCGTCTCGGCACGGGCGGCATCCCCGATCACGTTCAGCACATCCAGTGGGAGGCGGATGACTGCTTCGCGGTAGGCCCGGAATGTGGCGTCAGCAAGGGCCGCATGGATACGGGCGGGATCCGGTGTCTGCATACAAATATACTGGGGGGGATGGGGTAGATATAGCGATTGGAACCCGGTCACCGTGGGGGAAGGGGATGCGGATGGGGCAAAGCCAACCGGGTCTTTGCCGGGCAACTGCCCGACCTGATCCGGCAGTGGAATGAGGCTATCGCTGCGTAGCGTTATATGTTCCGGTACACCGAACTGCGGTTATCAATGGTGATGACAAAGATCACGAGAATGCCGTTGTCGATGGTGAGGATTGCACGGTATGGACCGATGCGACAGGAGTAAAGCGGCACGTTCTCGTGGCCTTTGAGTTTCTTGACGCATGCCTGCGGGTTCTCTTCAGCAGCAAGATCATTTAATGCTTCACGGATGCGCCGGGCATCTTTTTTTTGGAGATCCAGCAGGTCTTTCTGCGCCCTGCGGGAGAGGTGGACGGAGTACACTTATATCCCGTGCGAGTCGCAGAACTCGTTGAGTTCGCGCGTCTTCTTGTTCCGGATATCGGACAGCCCCTCTTCGATGGCGAGAAGCGTCTCTTCACTGACCATCTGCCCGTCAACCTGGGATTCCATGAGCCGTGTTATCACTTCGTCATAGGTCTCGCGGGGATGTGTCCGGAACTTCGTGAGCGACTCTTTTGTCTCCTTCCGGATCCGGATGGGAATGCTCTCCATGATCAATGGTAGTGCGATGTAGCATATCAGGCTACTGGTGTATGCATGCGTGTGCCACGCAGGAAAACGATCAGGTTAATGCGGGAGCCCGGTGCGCCAGGATACATCTGTGAGCGACATTGTCCCGGTGCGGCGGGGGTTCGTATCAGCGCCGGCTGCTTTTTATGCTCCGCAGCATGTCCAGCGTGTCGGCCTGCTGTTTGAGCGTGCGGATGCCATTGATCGCGAAGTTGCAGCGGCGGGTTGGCGGTGCGAGCGGCTGACGCAGGCTGTGCTGGCGAGGGCATTTGCCGGGAAGTTGGTGGCGTAATCAGGTATGACTAATACACATCATCGTGATGTGCATAATCCATAAGAGTGATCAGCCCTTTTTTCTTTTCAAATTTATACGTCAGAATATAGTGCCCGATATGCACACGCCGCAGTCCCTGCATTGGCCGGTGAAGTGGCTTTCCGATCTCCGGGTTCTCGCCAAGTTCCTGGAGTTTTTTGATCATCTGCTCAAACCGGGCTGCGTCCTTCTTCCCCAGCTTCCTGAAAATCTCCTCAACCTCAGGATTCGCGACAATAGCGTACGTCATTCAGAGATGGCCCGGATAAAAGCGTCCATCGAATCGTATGTCTTACCATTTCCTTTCGCGATATCGGTCTGGGCTTTTTTTATCCGCTTGACAAATTCCGGTTTGATCGCTGATTCGGGAGGATAGACATTCTCATCAATTTTTTCCTCGATGCGTTCAAGGCGGGTGATGATATTTGCGAGCATTGCCTCAATTTTTCGGGTGCTCGGGGGAACATGCGAAGACTCGTGCACCTCACTGCATGGTGATATTGCTGCGGCTCTGACGATCCGCCTGGCATCGGTTTTTCTTCCCCGCCCGGATGGAGTTGCGACGATATAGGTCATACCTGTCCAGATCTTTATTCTGTGTGTTCAATAGCCTTTTTGTCCGGCCATCCATCAGAAACCGGGAAAAACTGATACCCCGTCCTTATTACCTGATGCCTATCAGGAATCCCATCAATGCGCCTCGCCCCCGAACTTAAGTCAAAGATCGATTCCCTCTGGGATAAATTCTGGAGCGGAGGCATGAGTAACCCGCACCAGTCTCCATCGGAGAAGAAACTCGTGTCGTCCAGGTTCCACCCCCTCAAATCCCCGGTGCGTTTCCCGTCCCCTTTCCACAAAAATACCCCTGCAAAATCGTTTAAATTTCTGTACAGGGACAAAGCGTATATCCCGGTACCAAGAGAACATGAGTACGTGGCAAAAACCACAATGAACGAAAAACCATTGAAAAGGAAGTGATAACCACGTCAAATAAGGAAAAGAAGGCAGTTGCTCCCGCATCAAAGACCGCTCCCGTAATAGCGCAGACCGAGGGCAAGAAATCCCACGGAAAGAGAAAATAACCCCAGTTTCATTTCACATTTTTTTGTTGTATTCTTTTTTACAAAAGACAATTTCACCGGGCCGAAGGGCCGGGTGTCAAGATAATACTGTTGAGCCCTGGAAGAATTCTAAACCCATCGAATTCTACGGGATTAAAATCCGGATTGTTGAGACGTTTCCGGATTCCGGGAAATTCAACAGTATTGCGATTCCGTATCCAGTTCCGGATTAAATCATCGGTATTGTCCGGCCCCGTCGTTTACCCACACGTTTAAGTCAGACCGTTCAGATATCAGATGTACAGATGGACGCGCTCGCCCTGCTCCGTGAAAACGAACCGGAAATAAAAAAGCGGTTCGGTGTTTCAAAGATCGGCATCTTCGGTTCATTCGCACGCGGAGAGGAGCGGCCGGAGAGTGACGTTGATGTGCTCGTCATGTTCCGGAAAGGTGGGGAGACCTTCAACAATTACATGGGATGCAAGTTCTATCTCGAAGACCTCTTCGGGCGCAAGGTCGACCTTGTCATGAATGGCGCGATCAAGAAACGGCTCAGGCCGTATATCCTTGGAGAGGTCGTGTATGCGTAGGACTTCGCTCCAGTTCCTCGATGATATTCTTGAGGCAACTGGAAACATCGAAGAGGACACGGGCGGGATCTCGTTTTAAGAGTTCTCCCATGACCGGAGGCGGAGGGATGCCGTGATCCGGAACTTCCATGTTATAGGAGAGGCGATCAAGAATCTCCCGCCAGAGCTCAGGGAACGGTACCCGGATACAGACTGGAAGAAGATCGCCGGGTTCCGCGATGTCCTCACCCACGCCTATTTCGGGATCAAACTGACGATTCTCTGGGATACTGCCATTAACGAAATGCCGAACCTGAAAAAAGAGATCCGACAGATCCTCCGACACGAAAAAAAACGGACGTGATGAGTGGCGGACCTTTCGAGTTAAAGCAAGCTCGGGTAACTCCTGATCGTCAGACCCCTTGATACCCCGGAGACCCCGGATCCGGCCCATCATCCACAAACTGATACACGTTTCACTCCCGATCCTCCGCACAAACAGTCCCATATTGTCCTGTTGAACCCGGTCGGTCTGCGACGTAAAAATGAGGGCAAGTCTGGAAAATCAGCGAAACACTCCTGCATTTTAGCGAAACTGTCCTGCGAAAACCTCCAAAACAGGGAATCGGAGCCCTTTACGGGTCCGGATTCGACCATCCCAAAAAGGGGGGATTTCACCGTAGGAGCAGGGTTTCAGTTACTCCCCATCTTCCAATCCACCTACGTGTGGGGCGTTCCCCCGGTGCCCTCCCTGCTATCGATCGGTTTCCCGTCCCGGTCAATCTCCACAAGCCCGGCACGCCCGACCCGGAAGAACCGGATACTCCGGTAATAATTACAGGCCCAGATCTCGAAGGCCCGGCCGGGATCCGGGGGAATAGTACGCAGTCCGGCCGCTGCACCGGCAAGCTGCGTCTCCATCTCGGCCGGGGATCCGCGGAGATGCTTGGTCCGGGCCATGCGGACGATCGTTGTCCGGCCCGCGCCCAGGATAATAAGATCGCAGACACTCTCGCGCTGCCTCCGGCTGAAGATCACAAAACCCCGGGCATGTGCAAACGGTATGGCAAACTCGATCGCTTTTTTCGGAGGCGGCCCCCGGCTCATTCCGCTCCCTCCCGGCATCTCCCCGCAAACAAAAATCCGGTGAAACGTCCCGTGCACCCGGGGGAATGGCCGGGGCTCGTTGTCAGTGCATTGAACCGGATGCGGAATTCATTGAACATCATCATAAATTATTTTATAAAAAAGGAATTATATACTAATCGGTTCGTGTAAATATCCGGCAGCCGTCCGTTATTCTTTGGCTTCCGGAGAACCCGGACCGGTTCCCGGTTCACCGGACCCGGCAGGATCTGGATTTTTGTTCTCTTCATCAGTAACAGATTTTTCTGTCATGTTCCCTGCTGCCGTACAGTCCATCGGCCTGTACTTTTATTGCCGTTTGTCACCGGGGATAATAGAGCCAATTTGTGCGTGTGCGCTTTGCGAATTTTAGATGGGGAGTTCCTTCTACCCCCGGCATAGCGAAGGGGATGTTCCCTCCAAAGAGCTGAACTCGAAATCCCGTGGAAACTTGCGATGACCTGCGCCGCCCCCGAAGGGGCGCCCCCACGGCGCTTCAGTTACTCGCTGATGTCTGAAGACAGGCAATTGCCCCGCCGTGCCTCGGAGAAGCCCTGATGCGGGGTGCCCTCGAAAAATCATGTTACCATTTCAGGATTCGGGTGTGAATTACGTCCACGAAAATTTCTACAAAACAGGAAAAAGAGAATGAACAAAGAAAAATTCAGCTTTTATCTTCCGGCTTCTTTGCAAACTTCTTCCAGACCTGCTCGCGGTACACGGGGCCGCTGTTATAGGTACAGAATGGAATAAGTTTGCCGTCCGGAGTGGCATAGTGGATGCAGCAGCGCTGGACCCGTTCGAGATCGTAGTTGTACTTGTCCATGAAATGCATGGTGCCAATGAAGAGCGCGTTCCAGTGGAACTCCCTGAGCGCATCGAAGTTCTGCCCGATCAGGGTCTTGCCGATCATCTTCCAGAACTCCGTGGTATTGCTCTGTTCACCTTTCTTGACAGAGTCGTGCATGTTTTTCACACCCTCGAGGAGCGCCTTGTACTTGTTGAGGGTCCCGCCTTTCTTGAGGGTCTGTGCCATATGCTCGATCGTTTCGAAGAAAGAGTCCACGTCGACCATACGGTTCACCGG
Organism: uncultured Methanoregula sp.; assembly: GCF_963678795.1. Lineage (NCBI taxonomy): Archaea > Methanobacteriati > Methanobacteriota > Methanomicrobia > Methanomicrobiales > Methanoregulaceae > Methanoregula > uncultured Methanoregula sp. Next base: position 854,757 of record NZ_OY787453.1, read on the forward strand.
AATAATACCGTTCTCCTGGACAAAGACGTAGGTAGCTGCACCGCAGTGCTGGTGGGCCGTGAACCTGACCTGGGGCCGGCCGGTATAGGCTTCGACAAGGTCAGAGAAGGGAAGCACGCAGGGAACCGGGTAGAAGTCGTCCTTTTTCAGGACACCCGGCATCTGGTTCTCGATCTCCTGGAGAACATCGGGAATAGTGATCCGGGATTTCTGGAGATCGTCATCGCTCGCCGCACCGGTGAACGCAACCGGCTGGAAATTGACACCGCGTATAACAGAGATATTTTCGATGGCAAAGCGGATGATATCCCCGATCTCATGGTCGTTCCGGCCGCGAATTATGGTCGGGACAAGAACAAGGCCCATGCCCACTTTCCTGAAATTCTCGATCGCTTTTAAGTGGATTTTCAGGAACGGGTTTGTGGCCGCGGAGACCCCGTCAAAGTGGAGGTAGGCCGTGTTGAGACCTGCATCCTTGAGCTGCTGGAGGAACTCAGGCTCTTTTGAGATCCGGACACCGTTTGTTGCGATCTGGACCTGCGGGAAGCCCATGGATTTTGCTTTCCTTATGATCTCGGGCAGGTCGTCCCTCATGGTAGGTTCGCCACCGGAGAACTGGACTGCCGGTGTTGGGACGGGTTTTTCGTCCCGGAGCACCTGGAGCATGCTGACCACCTGGTCAAAACTCGGCTCGTATACAAAGCCGCAGGCACGTGCATTGGCAAAACAGAAATCGCAGTCCAGGTTGCAGCGGTTCGTCAGATCGATATTGGCAAGAAGGGTCTGTGAGTGGTGGTTATTGCACAAGCCGCAGGCCGTCGGGCAACTGTTCGGAGCTGCGCCAGGATTCTGAGGGTTTGCAATCCCATTACCCACAGCATCGTACTCTTCAAACCGATGATACATCTGAGCATCCGACCAGTAGAGGTGCCGGAAGGTCCCGTGCTCCGGGCAAGTCCGTTTCAGCCAGATCTTTTGCTCCTCCTCGACAATTTCCGCATCCAGTACGGAATTGCATATAGGGCAAAGACCCCGTGTCTTTTTTACCAGCATTGATGTCCACCCGTAGAAGATTATCAAATACTTTTTGGTTGTTGAGTAACCTTAATCTTTTTTACTGCTCTTTATTAGAGGTATTGGAGTGCTACATTATTAGTGTTGACTTCTTCATAATACCATTGCTCTCAGCCATCTGGATCATGCTGCCGGCGTATATTCCCAATCCCGTTGCTGCACTTTGTGGTGGCGGGACCCCCATTGATCTCGGCAGGAATTTTTCGGATGGCCGCCGGGTTTTTGGCGACGGGAAGACCTGGCGGGGGCTCGTTGCCGGCATCCTTGCCGGCATAGTGATCGGGCTTCTCCAGATCCAGGCACAGGCGATGTTTAACCTCACGTATCTTCCGGCCCAGACGCTTCTCTCCGTTTCCCTGCTCGCCATCGGCGCACTCCTGGGGGATCTGGTCAAGAGTTTCTTCAAGCGGAGGCTGGGGAAAGAGCGGGGATCCAAGTGGCCGCTCGCGGATATGTACGATCTTGTTATCGGGGCATTTGTTCTCCTGCTCATCGCTGACCCGTCCTGGCTCTTCTCGCAGGTCACCCTCGCGGCCTTCATCGTGATCCTCATCCTCACGCCCATCCTTCACCGGCTCACCAATATAATCGGGTATATCATCAAGGTCAAGGAGGTTCCATGGTGAACAATTTAGCTGACATGCTTGTCCAGTACAAAGCTATCGAATTCGGGGAATTCACGCTCGCATCCGGTGTGAAAAGCCCGTATTATATTGACGTGAAAACCGCAGTGACCAATCCGGATCTTCTGTCTGCGATTGCCCGCGCCGTCTCGCAATCATTTGAATTTGATGTTGTGGCCGGCGTTGCTGTCGGGGGAGTCTCCCTTGCCGTGGCAACGGCCCTCGCAGCCGGAAAGCCGTACGCGATCATCAGGTCAGCGGGAAAAGACCACGGGAAAAAAGAGATAATCATCGGTCACGTCCTGGGTAAAAACGTTCTCCTTATCGAAGATGTCACAACCTCGGGCGGATCTGCCCTGTACGGGATCGACGCGCTCCGGAAGGCCGGGGCCAGCGCGGGCCGGGTGGTAACCGTTGTTGACCGGGAGCAGGGTGCCACGGCAATGCTCAAAAAACATGATGTGGATCTCATCCCGCTCGTAAGAGTGAGCGAGCTCATAAAACAGTAAGGACTTTTTATTACGGGCGTACAATAGGAAGGATCATGAAAGTACTTGTTGTGGGCGGGGGAGGAAGGGAACATGCCATAGCAGTTGCCCTTGCCCGCAACCCGGATACCGAGATCGTTTCAGTAATGGCAAAGAAGAATCCCGGCATTGCCCTGCTGGCGAAAAAGATCCTGCTTGTAAAGGAGACGGATACCTCCCGCGTGATTGCGTTCGCGAAAGAGACCGGTACAGATTGTGCGTTCATTGGCCCGGAAGCTCCGCTCGAAGCAGGGATTGTCGACGATCTCGAAGCTGCCGGTATTGCCACGGTCGGCCCTACCCGTGCAGCGGCCCGGCTCGAGACGGACAAGGGGTTCTGCCGGGAGATGATGAACCGGCATATGATCGCCGGTTGTCCCCAGTTTCGCATCTTCCAGTCGAGCGGGGACGCAGTCGCATTCATCGAGAACTACGATGGCGATCTCGTTGTCAAACCCATCGGCCTGACCGGGGGAAAAGGCGTCCGCATCATGGGAGAACAGGTCGACAAGGCCGGGGCAATTGCCTATGTCAGATCCCTTAAGGGGGAAGCCGTGATCGAAGAGAGGCTGCTCGGCGAGGAGTTCACGCTCCAGGCATTCGTTGACGGCAATCATCTCGTGCCCATGCCGCTTGTGCAGGACCACAAGCGGGCTTATGAAGGTGACACCGGCCCCAATACCGGGGGAATGGGATCATATTCACTGCCGGATCACATGCTCCCGTTTGTCAGCAGGACGGATTATACCCGGGCGCTTGATATCATGAAGGAAGTAGTCGCCGCCATGGGGAGGACCGGCCAACCCTATAAGGGGATCCTGTACGGGCAGTTCATGAACACGGCAGACGGCCCCAAGGTAATTGAGTTCAATGCCCGGTTCGGCGACCCTGAGGCAATGAATGTTCTCTCTCTCCTGACATCGGATCTCTCCGAGATCGTATGCCGGATCGCAGAAGGATCGCTCTCGAAGTCTCAGGTTACGTTCGAACAGAAAGCAACCGTCTGCAAGTATCTCGTACCGGAGGGATACCCGGATGCCCCGCATGCAGGACAGACCCTGACCCTGGGGAAATACCCGCCTGCCCTCCTCTATTATGCCAATGTTGAGCAGAAAGGCGAGCACCTCGTAACCCAGTCCTCCCGGACCCTGGCCTTTGTCGGGATGGGTGACACTCTCGAAGCAGCGGAGGAATCCGCAGAACAGGCAGCCTCATCGGTCCGGGGCAGCGTATTTCACCGGCGCGATATCGGTACCCGTACGCTGCTCAACCGTCGGATCGCCCACATGAAGGAGCTACGATGAAAAAGGACTTCATATCTATCCTTGATATCAACGAGCTGGAACTCGAACAGCTGCTCTCGGAAGCGCACCAGCTGAAACGACAGAAAAAAGCGGGGACCACCCATCTCCTGCTTGCCGGAAAAACCCTTGCAATGATCTTCGAGAAATCCTCGACCCGTACCCACATTTCGTTCGAAGTCGGGATGAATGAGCTGGGGGGCCATGCCCTTTTCCTGAACGCCCGCGACATGCAGATCCGCAGGGGAGAGGAGATCCGCGATACCGCACGGGCAGCTTCACGGTATGTATCCGGCATGATGATCCGGGCCTACAAGCACAGTACTATCGAAGAATATGCCAGATATGCAACCATCCCGGTCATCAACGGGTTGTCCGATCTGGAGCATCCCTGCCAGCTGCTTGCAGATATTATGACGATGCAGGAGCACTTTGGTTCAACGGACGATCTCAGGGTGGCCTGGGTCGGGGACGGGAACAATGTCTGCAACTCCCTCATCCTCTCGACAGTACTCACCGGACTGAACGTTACGGTTTCTACGCCAAAGGGGTACGAACCGGCTGAAGAGATCGTGGCAAAGGCTCGAGCCCTCGGCGGTAATGTGACCCAGGTCCGGGAACCAGAAAAAGCCGTCAAAGATGCCCAGGTTATCATAACGGATACCTGGATCTCGATGGGCGATGAAGGCGAGAAGGAAGAGCGGATGCGGGTGTTTAAGAACTATTCGGTTGATGCCCCGCTCATGAAGCATGCGTCTCCGGATGCCCGGGTACTCCACTGCCTTCCGGCGCACCGGGGAGAGGAAATAACCGATGAAGTTATGGAAGGCGGCCAGAGTCTTGTCTGGGACGAGGCTGAAAACCGTCTTCACGCCCAGAAAGCCCTGCTCGTCCGCTTGTTAAAAAGCAAGCCTGCCCCGTGAGGGGAAAAAATCCTTCTTTTGAAATCCTGCCTTTGATGATAGGATCACCCCCCGCTTGCGCTACCAGTCCCGAGGGGGACGGGGCGCATTGCGATGACCCATAACAGGTAATACGGCACTATCGCAACAGGGGATGCCCGGGCAATGTGGGCGGAAACACGAGGGATAATAAGCCCCCAGGAGCGCATGATCGATTCTATGAGGCTTTCCCATGGAAATCATTACACTCCTTTGATATGATGATTGGGGCTGATGCCCCCTTACCCCTTTGCGATAACCTGCGCCGCCCCCGAAGGGATGCCCCCGCGGCGCTTCAATTACCTGCTCATGTCTGAAAAATGGTAATTGCCCCGCCGTGCCGTACCGAGGCCCTGAGGCGGGGAATGCTCGCGTCGATACGATTTTCATAGTTCTGGTGTGAACCCCGTTCATGGGTGTTTCTGCAGAAACAGAATTCTATTTTTCAGCTCTGTTGAAACCCAGAAGAGATACGCACAATTTTGGCAAAGGGGAGTGCGCCCTGTGAAAATAAGAGAATAATATGAAAAGATAGTGTCAATAAAACTTATTTTTCTTCAACAAATGCCCTGAGCTGTTCGAGCATATATTTCTCGACCTGCTGGATCACGTCCAGTTTTCCCCGGAATGCCAGGAGTTCCCGCTCATCGCCTTCCATATTCGCGAACTTGAGTTTCTCCAGCCTTTCCACAACCTTCACGTCGAATTTATGCGTAATCTCGATGATCAATTTCTGGGGGACCCCGGGGGGGATCAGGATATCGTAGAGCTTTTCCTCGTCTGTCATGGTTCACTCGTCCTGTACTATTGTCATTTACCTATCTTTATCCGCTGGCTCATAATACATCGTCCGCCCCGCACTCCACCGATAGGGTTTTTGGGCTTTCCCAGGGAGTTCATGCACCTGCCCATGAGCGCTGCACCCCGGGCAAGGCCGTCATCGACAAAAACGAGGTGGTCAACAGGATCATCAAAGAGATTGCGCTCTATGATTCCTTCGAGGATATAATCCGGTTTCCTTCCGGATATTGCTGCCCTGCCGGTGAACCCGATCGAAGAATTCCGCGGCACCAGGTTCTTCTCAACGGCAACATCGATCAGCCGGAGGGCCATCCGGGCACAGACCCGGTCAACCACTTCATTCAGGGTGGTAAGTCCGTGATCCTTGTGGATCTCGGCCCCGATTGCGAGCAGTTTATCCATGTCGCCACTGTTGACCCCGCAGTCACAGCCGATCATGGCTATGCCGGATTCCAGCGCCAGCCTGGCATTCACCGGGACCCTGCCGAACCGCTCCCGGTCAGGGGGAACGTTCCGGATATCGATGTGTTCGTGGCAGCGGTTGACATAGTCGTCGACAACCCGGCGGTTGCTGCCGGAGAAGAGACCTCCGGTCACGCTGTGCTCCCCGAAAATATCAAGGGCCGTCCCGGTTCTCTCCTGCACGAGCCCGGTTCCCCGCACGATTGCATCGGGAATGGCGCCAGCAAGCCCGCAGAAATTGCCCACGGTCTTTGCAAACGGGTTGGGGTTTTTGGGATCAACGTCGCTCGTGATCCTCCCGTCAAGAGTGGTCCCGAAGTCGATCGAGACACAGGGGTTCCGGAAATCCACCGGTGTCCACTTGGCGCCTTCCTTGATCCCGGCCATGGCGAGTTCCCCTTCCATTTCATTGGCCACCATCTCGACGCCGGTAGATCCGACCGGGGGAAGGACCCCGGCTACGGCACCCACAAAGACCACCTTGTCGGCAAAGCTGAAAGGCTGGAGTTTCTCTGAAAGGTTGGCTTTCGACATGGGGGGGGTCATCTTCCGTGGCGGGACTCCTGCATTAAGACATCCGTTTGCCAGGGCGATGACAAAGTCTCCCACCTGGTCCGGGGATTCCATCTCCGCAACAACACCCGTACTTCTTACAACGAAGTCGAGATCGGTCTGGATACTGAGGTGTGCCTCCTCATGGCACTTGATCAGGGTGTCCCGGACAAGTTCGGTGACCGCGTCCCGGGTAATTTCCGTACCATCGAGTGTTGCGCCAAAGATTGTCTCACCTGGTTTTGGGGGCCGGATATCCCGGCTCATGCTCACGTGCTTGTTTATGACATAGGACATGCCGGTCTCAAGGCTGACACCAGTCAGGATGCACTTGGTTGTAGTGTTTCCCATCTCCACGGAGGCAACAATGAAGTACGGTTTGTTCTTGTATTCCGGGATATTCATGCCGGCACCGTGAGTGATTGAGGGAGGGGGCGGACTCTCCACAATATACGGTTTGGGTTTTATGAAGCGGGAAAAAAAACTGGCGCACATAGTATCCGATTCTTTATTGTCAGTCCTTATAAGTTTCTGTTTTATGCATATTTCCCGGCGGGAGATAAAAGGGAGAACTGTTTTTTAGGGTCACCGTGTAATCCGGTACCTGCTTTCAGGCCCTGTTGAAACGTTCAGGATACCCGGATTGATATTGGATTTTTAGGGGGGCTCGATCCTTCCACACTTAGCGAAAGCAAACAGAATGACGAGATAATTACCCGTGAAATTGCGCTTTTTGGATTTTTTGAAGGGGGTTGAGATCCTATACCCCCTTCGGGGCGCTCCCTCGACGGATCAATGATCTCATCAGATCTGTTGAAGCCCTGAAAGAGACCAGTATTCGTTCCTGGGGGCTCCTGCACATCATGCTTCTGCCCCCGCACGCTAGAGGCATCCCCCAGGAATGATATTCACTAGATGGTTGAATAAAACTTAAAAAAACGGAAGGGGGGATCAAGGGGATGCTCCCCTTGGGCTGCTTCCCCCTATGGGGGAGAGAGGGGGTCACACTCCTTACATTTAGAAGAAAATAAGCGAATTAATGGAAAAAGAGGATTTCAACAGAGCCAAAAACGGGTAACGTGCCAATCCAGCCCCAAACCACCAGCTCTAAAAATCATCCGCCCCCCTTGCGCCAGCCCTGCCCCCATTGGAGGCGGGGGCGCATGCGATTCCTCTGTATTTCCTGAAATTCCGATTCTAATACAGCACTATCGCAAACGGGGCGCCATAGCGGCGGGGCGACGCCCCTGGAGCGTCAGTGTTTTCCGGTCCAAAGCGGATGAACTTTTTCGCATTATATTCTGGGCATGCATTTTTTACCACTTTTCACTCAGTAAATCCTTCTTGGATTCAGGGGCTGAAATAGTATATTACCAAAAAAATTATTTCTTCTTTTTCTGCATCTGCCGGACGAGCCGGGCCTGGATACCGAAATACTGGGAGACCCCGATAGCGTGGCACTGGTCGATGGAAGTACTGTCAAAGGAGACGAGATCGTTTGAATAAAGAGCATCCGGCGAGCTCCTGCCAAGGACGCGGACACTTCCCTTGTAGAGTTCGAGATCCACCGTGCCGTTTACCCGCTCCTGGGTGGTGTTGATGAATGCATTCAGGGCAGTATAGAGCGGTTCGTAGACGAGACCCTCGTAGGCCAGTTCCGACCACTTGTCGTCAACCATCCGCTTGAAGACCAGTTCCTGCCGGGTGAGGGTCAGGCTCTCAAGGTCGCGGTGGGCGGTCAGGATGACGGTTGCTGCCGGGTGCTCATAGTTCTCCCTTGCCTTGAGCCCGAGGATACGATCCTCTATCATGTCATTGCGCCCGATGCCGTGGCCGCCGGCAAGGCTGTTGAGCTTCTGGATGAGCTCGTACCCGCCAAGTTTTTTCCCGTTGAGCGAGACCGGGATCCCGGCCTTGAACCCGAGAGTGATTTTTTCGGGCTTATTTGGTGCCTTCTCGGGGGATACGGTCCAGAGGAAGATCTCTTCAGGAGGATAAAATGCCGGGTCTTCCAGTTTTCCTCCTTCGATACTCCGGCTCCAGCAGTTCTCATCCATGCTCCAGGGTTTGTCTTTCCTGACCGGAACCGGGATCTTGTGCTTTTTTGCATATTCGATCTCCCAGTCGCGGGTAAGGTTGAGCTCCCGTATGGGGGCTACTACTTCAAGACCTGCGCTGCGGATGATAAAATCGAACCGGAGCTGGTCATTGCCTTTCCCGGTACATCCATGGCCGATCGCCTTTGCGCGTTCCTTCCGGGCAATACTGACAACTTCTTCGGCAATCAGGGGCCGGGCAAGGGACGTTCCCATGGGGTAACCCTCGTAGGATCCGTTTGCCCGGATCGCGGGGAATATATGCTCTTTGACAAACTTTTCCCGGACATCTATCGTGTAATGCTTGTCGGCGAGTTTCTCGCCTTTCTTTGTTGCAACATCGATCTCTTCGTCACGCTGGCCAACGTTGACTGCCACCGTAACAACGCGGTCATAATCGTACCGCTCTTTCAGTAAAGGAATGCAGATGGAGGTATCAAGTCCCCCGGAATATGCAAGAACAATAGTGCCTTTTCCCATGATGGATACTCCTCATTCACAGCTTGTGAAGTAGTGTTTTTGTGTTTTTCCCTTATATTTTAAGGGCATAACCGCATGAAACATTCCGGCAATTCAAAGGTGCAGCGGTTCTGTTGCGGCAGATCCAAGAACTAAAAAAAGTTGTTCAGGTTGTAATCCTGAACGGTTATTTTTTTACTTTACGTATATTATACCATCTTTCTGGGGCTGGAATGGTCCGGTGGTGTACTCGAACGTACCTGCCTTGGCGAAGGTAACACTGAAGGACTGTCCACTGGGGATCTGTGCCGTTGTCTGTCCGCCAAACCATGCACCGTCAGATGCATCAGTTGCCATAACCGAGTGGGGCTTGTAGGGGTCAGCATTTACCCAGGTCACTTTCGAGCCAACCGGGACGTATAGTGTGGTTCCCGGAACAATGGTCAGGTCCTGTGTGAAGGTAATCTTGTATTCCGGTACAGCGGTCGGGGCTGGCGTTGCAGTAACGTTCACGACGGGGGTCTTGTTCTCGATAACAACAACAACAACCTTGGTGGGTGTCGGGGTGGGTGCAACAGTTGTCGGCTCAGGCGTCGCAACCGTGGTAGGTGCCGGGGTGGCCACTGGTTTTGCCGGCTGGGATGTGCATCCCGCAAGCAGAATCCCGATAAACAGGATTGCAAGAACAACAAGTAGTTTCTTCATGCATCTTTTTTTGTTATTTCGGTATATAAGGATATTCAATTTTTTTTGATCCAAGGGGCCGTAGCCTGATCCCTGCCTCAATGTACGGATTGCTGCAACCAGGGTGCATAAAACAGAAAAAAATGTATTTTACGTCGGTGTTACTTCAGGTAATGGCTGAGGGGTTCAAGGGTTACTTTCTCGCGTTTTATTGCGTCAATTGCAAGCGCCGCTGCCCGCGCCGCTTGTAATGTAGTAATATAGGGTATGCAGAAGTCTACTGCCGCACGCATGATCTGGTAGTGATCCTGCCGGGACTGTTTGTCCTGGGGGGTATTGATGATGAGACGGATCTCCCCGTGCCGCATCATGTCGAGCACGTTCGGGGACCCTTCCTGGACTTTCCGGACCAGGTTTGCCTCTATGCCGGCCTCGTGCAGGTAATCCACGGTTCCTTCAGTGCCGTACAGGATAAGGCCGAGGTCGCGGAGCTGGCGGGCAATCGGGATCACTTCATCTTTCTGCTCCATGTTCACCGACATGAAAATATTGCCCTTGAGCGGGAGTTCATTGTCTGCGGATATGCAGGCCTTGTAGAATGCAAGCCCGAAATCGTAATCGATCCCCATGACCTCCCCGGTACTCTTCATCTCGGGGCCGAGCATGGTGTCGACACCGCTGAGTTTGTTGAAGGGAAGCAGTACTTCTTTGACAGCAACATGCCGAATCTCGCGCTCCTTGTACCCGAGGTCGCGCAATTTCTTCCCGACCATGACCTTTGCAGCAATTTTTGCCACGGGGATTCCGGTTGCTTTTGAAACGAATGGAACGGTGCGGCTCGCCCGGGGATTGGCTTCGAGAATATAAACCACATTATCCTTGACGGCCATCTGGAGGTTGACGAGGCCTATTACGCCGAGCCCCAGGGCAAGTTTCCGGGTATATACCCGGACCGTATCGATGATCTGCGGGGGAAGGGACTGGGTGGGGATGACACAGGCCGAATCTCCTGAATGGATGCCGGCCTGCTCGATATGCTCCATGATGCCCCCGATGAGGACCTCCTCGCCATCACAGACCGCATCAATGTCGAGCTCAACGGCATTCTGGAGATATGAGTCGATCAGTACCGGGTGGTTCCTGCTGACCCGTACTGCCTCTTTCATGTAGGTCTCGAGTTCGCGCTCGTCATGAACGATCTCCATTGCCCGCCCGCCAAGCACGTAACTGGGCCGCACGAGAACCGGGTAGCCGATCTGCGCTGCTTTTGCTTTCGCCTCGGACTCTGAATAGGCAGAGGTGTTTGCAGGGCAGGGAATGTCGAGTTTTTTCAGGAGTACACTGAACCGGTCCCGGTCCTCGGCAATATCCATGGAATCGGGACTTGTCCCAAGGATGCGGGTGGAAAGGTTCAGTCGTTTGAGTTCCTTTTCTATGGGAACCGCGAGGTTGACCGCGTTCTGTCCCCCGAACTGGACCATGACCCCGTAATAATGATCTTTCCTGAGGATGTTCACGACATCCTCGAGCTGCATGGGCTCGAAGAAAAGCCGGTCGGATGTATCGAAATCCGTAGAGACCGTCTCCGGGTTATTGTTGACGATGTGGACCTCCACGCCTTCCTCTCTCAAGGCCTGGACCGCGTGAACCGTACAGTAGTCGAATTCAATCCCCTGGCCGATCCTGATGGGTCCGGACCCGAGGATGAGCACTTTCTGCCGGTCGCTTGGTATGATCTCACAGGCCTGCTCGTAGGTTGAGTAGAAATACGGGGTGCTTGCCGGGAATTCCGCAGCACAGGTGTCGACCATCTTGTAGGATGGCAGGCCTGCCAGTTTCTCGATCTCGTCCTGCGATTTGCCGGTCAGTTTTTCTATTTCAGCATTTGAGAAACCCTGTTTCTTTGCGGCAGGTACGGTCGTGGCATCGCAACGGAGCGCGAGCTCTTTTTCCATTTCCACGATATTTTTTATCTTTTCGAGGAAGAATGGCGTGATGGAAGTGAGATTTGCAATCTCCTCGAGAGTGAAACCAAGCCGGAACGCGTCGAACAGGCAATGGAACCGCTCATCGGTGGGCCGGGACAGGATCATGCGGATCTCGCTGGGGCTGGTATGCGTCAGTACATCGGTGTCCAGCGACCGCTTGGCTTTCATAAAAGCTTCTTCGAGAGTCCTGCCGATCGCCATGACCTCCCCGGTACTCTTCATGGAGGTTGAGAGCGTCCTGTCTGCGCCCTTGAACTTGTCAAACGGCCAGCGGGGGACCTTGACTACGATATAATCGATGGTGGGCTCGAAAGATGCCGGAGTACAGCCGGTCACCGTATTGGTGATCTCGTCGAGCCGCAGGCCGATGGCGATCTTGGAAGCCACCCGGGCAATCGGGTAGCCCGTGGCCTTTGACGCGAGCGCGGATGAGCGGGAAACCCGGGGATTCACTTCGATGACACGGTAGTCCCCGTCAAGGAACGCGAACTGGACATTACAGCCACCCTGGACATCGAGCGAGCGGATGATGTGAATCGCGGCACTGCGCATCATCTGGAACTCATCATCCCGGAGGGTGAGAATCGGGGCAACGACAACGCTCTCCCCGGTATGGATGCCCATCGGGTCGACATTCTCCATACCACAGACAATGATGCAGGTATCGGACGAGTCCCGCATCACCTCGAACTCGATCTCCTTCCATCCCATAACGCTCTCTTCTATGAGGACCTGGTGGATACGGGAGCGGGAAAGGCCCAGCTCGATGATCCGGATCAGTTCCTCGCGGGTTTTCCCGATCCCGCCACCCGCCCCACCCAGCGTGTAGGCAGGGCGTACGACTGCGGGAAGCCCGATCTCCCGGATCGCATCGTCCACCTGGCTTAAGGAATTGAGAATGATACTCTTCGGGACCGGCTCGCCTATCTCCCTCATCAGGTCACGGAATTTCTGGCGGTCCTCTCCCTTGTAGATGGCTTCAAGCGGAGTTCCCAGGATCTCCACCCCCTTGAGGGCCCCCATCTCGGCCAGCTCGGCCGTAAGGTTCAGCCCGGTCTGGCCACCCATGCCGGAGAGGATCCCGTCCGGCTTCTCCTTCTCGATGATCTTTGCAATGATATCGGCCCTGAGCGGCTCGATATAGATGACGTCCGCCATCTCCGGGTCGGTCATGATCGTTGCGGGATTGGAGTTGACGAGGATGACTTTTATCCCCTCTTCCCGGAGGGACCTGCATGCCTGTGAGCCAGAGAAATCGAACTCTGCGGCCTGGCCGATCTGGATGGGCCCGGATCCTATAAGAAGGACGGATTTGATGTCAGTCCGCCGGGGCATGTTATGCAATCCTCCTGAAAAGGGCATCAAAGAAATGCGCTTCCGTATCGCGGGGTCCCCCATGGGCTTCCGGGTGGAACTGGACGGTTGTGAGAGAGAGATCCTCATTCTCGAACCCCTCAACGGTCCCGTCATTGACATTGGTGTACGTGACCTTCGATCCTTCCGGCAGGGATCCGGCATCAACAGCAAAGCCGTGGTTCTGGGTGGTGATGAAAATTCTCCCGTCTTTGTACCGGACCGGCTGGTTTGCCCCGCGGTGCCCGAACCTGAGCTTGTACGTGTTACCGCCCAGCGCGAGTGCTGAAACCTGGTTGCCCATGCAGATACCGAAGATCGGCAGCTGCCCGAGCAGTTCCCGGATGCACCGGATTGCATCGGTTGCCTGTTTGGGATCCCCGGGACCGTTGCTGACAAAGAGGGCATCGGGTTTGCAGGCAAGAATCTTGTCTGCGGTGGTATTGTAGGGGAAAATGTGCAGGTCGCCCCCGCGTTTTTGGAGGCTTGTTATCATGTTCTTCTTGATCCCGAGGTCGATCACGGCAATCCGTTTCCCGCTTCCCGGGATATGGTACGGTTCTTTGCAGGAGACTTCCGGGATGGGGATGATATCGGTGATGGCAGGGGTTTTTCGTGCGAGTCTGACCGCGGCTTCCCCATCGTCACTCCCGACAATGAGGGCTGCCCGCATCGTCCCGTGAACACGCAGCTTTATGGTCAGGGCACGGGTGTCGATACCGGAGAGGCCAAGGAGGTTGTTCTCTTCAAAGTAGGATCTGATTGACGGCTGGGCAGCGGGTTTCTCGCAGATCTCTTTTGTAATACATCCAAGGGCGCAGACTTTCCTGTTCTGGAAATTCTGCAGATCGACACCATAGTTCCCGATAAGCGGGAACGTGAACATCAGGATCTGGCCGAAATAACTCGGATCCGTCAGGGACTCCATGTAGCCGGTCATCTGCGTATTGAATACGAGTTCGCCGGCACATTCCCCCTCGACACCAAATCCCTCCCCAACTACGTATTGACCGTCTTCAAGACCCAGAACCGCCTTCATGATTTCCATATGTAATGTGCATGAATAGTTATTAACGATAGTGCAGGTGCCATTTGCTTTCTTATAATCGCCTGACGGAACCCCAATTACCAGTATTTTTTTGTCTGCAGGATCCTTCTGTCAGTTAAGATATGCATAAGAAGGTGAAAGGTCGATATTCAACTGTCAGTAACATCTATTGACGGTGTTTATCATGGGAACATTAGGACGAAAAATTGTTGATACGGATGTCAAGGATCTCACAAACCTGCTCAACAAGGCATTTTCCGATGAATGGCTTGCCTATTACCAGTACTGGATCGGGTCGAAAATTGTCAAGGGACCCAACAAAGAAGCGGTTATTGCCGAGCTGACGCTCCACGCAACCGAGGAGCTTGCGCATGCAACCCTTCTCACAACAAGGATTATCCAGCTGGGCGGGACGCCGGTCACCAACCCCCAGCAGTGGTTCAAGCTGACCAACTGCGGGTATGAGGCTCCCGACGACCCGTTCATCGTAAAAGTCCTTGAGCAGAACATCAAGGGCGAGCAGTGCGCAATCAAAACCTATAACGCACTCCTGAAAAAGACCCGGGACAAGGATCCGGTCACGTATAATATGCTCCTCACGATCCTCTCGCAGGAAGTGGAGCACGAAGAGGATCTCCAGGCCCTCCTTGAGGATGTCGAGATCATCATGAAGAACAAGTGACGGGTTTTTCTCATCACCTCTTTTTTTTAGTCCTGTTCCGGTTTTCACTATCCCCGGTTATTTATAGTATATGCCGCAATCTCCTTTCACTAATACGGATACGTGGCTATCATGGCTGTCGAACATGTGAACGGGAAAAACACGGGTAACGTCATGTTGTACGCTCTCTCCACCTGCGGGTGGTGCGGTAAGACAAAAGATCTGCTGCGGCAGCTCGGCATTGAATTCAGTTTTGTGTATGTCGACCTGCTTGAGGGCGATGAGCAGAACAATGCAATGGATGCCGTTGAGAAATGGAACCCGAGCGGTTCGTTCCCGACGCTCGTCATCAATGACAAAAAATCCATTGTCGGTTTCCGCGAACAGGAAATCCGGGAGGCTTTTGCTGCATGATTATGCCCGGTACCAGTGACCGTGAACTTGAACGTGTTTACCTCTCACTCAAAAAAGAGGCCGAGGGAGGCGGGTACCGCTTCAATCCCGACCCGGAATTTACGAAGAACCTTATTTCGGGTCTCTTAAAAAACGAACAGCGGTACGGGTACCGGGCATGTCCCTGCCGTCTGGCTACCGGCAGGAAGGAGGATGACCTAGATATCATCTGTCCCTGCGATTACCGGGATCCCGATATCGATGCATTTGGTGCCTGCTATTGCGCCCTCTATGTCAATGACGCGATCTCGCACGGGGTAAAACAGGCAGCACCGGTGCCCGAACGGCGCCCTCCCCGTTCAGAACGAAAAAAGAAGGCGGTAGAAAAGACGGTATCTGTTGCTCCTGCAACGGGTTTTTCCCTGCCGGTCTGGCGTTGCAGGGTGTGCGGGTATCTCTGTGCCCGCGAGCAGCCGCCGGACATCTGCCCGATCTGCAAAGTTAAAAAGGACCGCTTCGAGCGGTTCGCATAATTCCTTTTTTTTGCGGCGCTGCCCAATAACGAATGCTCAAATATTGGCCGGGTCAACTCTACTGGTATGGCAGGTACCGTCATTGTTGAAGTTGTCGGCCTTAAAACATCAGAATGCTCCCCGTTTCCCTGTGACGAGAACCGCACCTGCGGGCTCTCCGGTTGTCTGCATTCGGGAAAACTTATCGATGCGTTCAATGAACTGAAAAAAGTGCTCGGCGAGACCTATGGTGACAGGGTCTCCTGCAAACTAACCCTTATCGACGACGGGGCGCCCCAGTATATCCGGACGATTATCGAGCGGGACTATCCCCCGATCCCCATGGTGATCGTGAACGGGAAGGTGACAAAGATCGGTCGCATTACTCTCGACCGGATCAGGAACGAGATAGAGAAAGAATGGTAATTTTTTATTCCGTATCACCGTAAGCCGGTTTCTGCACCGGAATTTCCTTAGCGCGCAGATCCTGAAAAGTCCCTGTTTTTTGCTGTAATCCGGTAAACGTGAGCCAGAATCCGTATTTATTTTGTCATGTGTGTGCGCAGTTTGCAAAATGATGAAAAAAACCAGGAAATAAACACGTTTTTTCGTTCCTGCGGTCATATTAATATATATGGTTAAAAAAATAACCGTGTAAAATTAACATCCCCGATGATCTGAATGCCTGTCCGTCAATATTCTTTGTTTTTTCACCCTGTCGCTGTCATGCGGTGCGCCCGGGCAACCATTGCGCAGATTAGCCGGCCGGCATTATGCAGTTACCACTTCACATCCGTATGCAATGGACCGGAACGAATGCGGGGGGTGGACTGATGGGCCCTGAACTGTTTATCATCGCAGTCCTGCTCCTCCTGCTCGGGATAGTCATCCCGCTCGCAACAGCCGGAAAGGATCGCCGGGCTGCACGGACCGCTTCACTCCTATGCACGATCGCCGCTTCCATACTTCTTGCAATCCTCTCGCTCTTTGTCCTCATCACCACCCAGGGATTCTCCTGGACCGCCTACCAGCCATCCGGGTTCTTCTCCATTGCGTTTGCAATCGATCGCCTTGCTGCGTTTTTCATTCTCATCATCGCGGTCGTATCCCTTTGTGTTGCGGTGTATTCGGGTGAATATATCGAACACCTTGACGGCGGGTCACGCAGGAACCTGCTCTGTGGCTGCATGAATCTCTTCATCCTTTCCATGGTGCTGGTTGTTGCATCGTCAAACACCATCTCGTTCCTGTTCTTCTGGGAACTGATGGCTGCAAGCTCCTTCTTCCTGGTCATGTACGAGTATACGATTCCGGAAACGCGAAAAGCGGGTATTTTTTACTTTGTAATGACCCAGCTCTCGACGCTCTTCGTGCTTCTTGGGATCATCATCCTCTCTGCCGGGACCGGTTCGTTTGCACTCAC
Source organism: uncultured Methanoregula sp. (assembly GCF_963678795.1). Taxonomy (NCBI): domain Archaea; kingdom Methanobacteriati; phylum Methanobacteriota; class Methanomicrobia; order Methanomicrobiales; family Methanoregulaceae; genus Methanoregula; species uncultured Methanoregula sp. The sequence continues at coordinate 871,655 of NZ_OY787453.1, forward strand.
CCTTGCGCAGTCACCCGCCCCGCTCCTTATCACCGCAGCCTTCATCTGCCTTTTCCTGGGTTTCTCGATCAAGGCCGGCATCATCCCGTTCCACAAATGGCTTCCCTATGCCCACCCCGCGAGCCCGTCACCGATCTCGGCCCTGATGTCCGGCGTGATGCTCAAAATAGCCGTGTACGGGCTCATCCGGTTCCTCCTGTATGTCTTCACCCCGGATCTCTGGTGGGGGCTCCTCATCCTTGCGGCCGGGACCGCATCCGCCGTGCTGGGGATCATCTATGCACTCAAGGAACATGACATCAAGGCAATGCTTGCCTACAGCAGCATCGAGAATATCGGGATCATCTTCATCGGGATCGGTCTCTCGGTTGTCCTGACCTCGGTCAACCAGCCGCTCCTGGCAGAGATCAGCCTGCTTGGTGCCCTCTTCCACGCGCTCAACCATGCCCTCTTCAAGAGCCTGCTCTTCCTCACCTCCGGCTCGGTGGTCCATGCAACCCATACAAGGGATATCGAGCACATGGGCGGCCTCTCTCATGTCATGCCCTGGACCTCGGCTCTCTTCTTTGTCGGGGCAGCTGCAATGGCTGCCCTCCCGCCCCTGAACGGGTTTGCAAGCGAGATTTTAATCTACATCTCGTTCTTCTCTTCTGTCTCAACCGTGGATCCTCCCCTGCTCAATCCCCTGCTCAAGGTTGTCATGTTCATCTGCCTCTCCCTGTTCGCTCTCACGAGCGCACTCTCGGCCGCCTGTTCGGTCAAGGCGTTTGGATCGATCTTCCTTGCCATGCCCCGGTCGGAAGAGAGCAGGAAGGCCCGCGAAGTCCCTGCCCTCATGCTGATCGGGCCTGCCATCCTTGCCGCTGCCTGTATCTTCCTTGGCCTCTTTGCCCTGCAGCTCTTCGGGCTCGTGGGCCTCCCTGTACCGGAGCCGGATATGCTCATCATAGGTCTCCTCCTCATCGTGATGACGGGACTTACGTATCTCGTCCTCCATGTTACTGCATCGCGGGAAGTCCGGGTCAGCGAGACCTGGGGATGCGGGACGCTCTCCCAGCAGCCCTCCACGGAGTACAGCGGCCACGGCTTCTCGGAACCCATCGATATCATCTTCTCGGCCATCTACCGGACACGACTGAAGAACGAGCGCACGTTCTTTGATGAGAAGAACACGATATTCCGGGAGGGGACGGCAGAGATCCGGCTCCTGAAAGTTTTCGAGGAGTACCTGTACCTCCCGGTATCCCGCGCATCGATGCGGGCTGCAACTGCGATATCCCGGTTCCAGAACGGGTGTCTTGACACCTACCTGCTCTATGTCTTCTTTGCGGTGATCGCCATCATCGTCTACCTGGGGTGGTTTGCATGAACGGGATGTTTATCCTCTACCTTGTATTGAACACGCTCGTTGTCGTTGCCGTTGCCCCGCTCTTTGTGAGCCTGGTAAAGAAAGTGAAAGCCCGCACGCAGGGAAGAAGCGGCCCCTGTGTATTCCAGACATATTACACCCTCGCAAAACTCTTAAAAAAAGAGGTCATCTACTCACCCAACTCTTCAAGGATCATGCGGGTAACACCGGTCGTCAACATCGCCGCGCTCCTTGTGGCTGCCCTCTTTGTCCCGCTCGTGTTCGTACCGGAACCGGTCGGGGGTATCGGGAACATCATCCTCTTCCTCTACCTGCTTGCTTTTGCCAAATTTTTCATGGCTCTTGCCGGCCTTGACGCCGGCAGTTCCTTTGGAGGGATGGGCAGTTCCCGCGAGATGAGTATCTCCGCCATCATCGAACCGACAACAATTATTGTCTTTGCTGCACTGGTTTTCGTCTTCAAGTCCCTCAACATCTTCGACATGTTCTCCATCTCCGCAGCTGCCGGTACTGTCAATACCCCGGTCCTCATCCTCCTCGGGATCTCGCTTTTCATCATCCTTATCGTCGAGACCTCCCGCATCCCGGTCGACAACCCGGAGACCCATCTCGAACTGACCATGATCCACGAGGGGATGCTCCTCGATCAGTCCGGCAGGAACCTCGCCCTCATGGAACTCTCGTCGGCAGTCAAACTGACGCTCCTGATGGCCCTCCTCATCAACCTGATTGTGCCGTTCGGGCTCATGACAACGTTCACCCTTGCCGGCCTTGTGATGGCAGCGGCCCTCTTTGTCGTCAAGGGCAGCATCCTTGCAGGGATAATCGGGCTCTTTGAATCCTCGATGGCAAAGATGCGGTTCTTCCGGCTCCCGAGCCTCTTTGCCATGGCGTTCTTCTTCTCGACCCTGATCATCATCATCGAGGTGTTCGCATGATCGATACCGAGCTTGCCCATACCATCATCAAGATCCTGCTCGTCATGGTGATCATCACCGCGGCCTATATCATCTCTACCCGGAATCTCCTCTCGCTCGTCTCCGTGTACGCCATCCAGTCCCTGACTCTCGTCCTCATCGCTCTTGTCCTCTATATGCGTGAGGAGATCCCCGTACTGCTTGCCATTGCCGTGATCACCTTTGCAAGCAAGGTTATCATCATCCCCTACTTCATCGCAACCATCCAGGAGAAGGTCAGGATCCGGCGGGATATCGAATTCCATTTCCTCAGCCCTACCACCTCCCTTATCATCTCGATGGCACTGATGCTCGTCATATACATGGCGCTCGGGAATATCCTTGGGGGAACCGAGGCCGGGAAGAGTTTCCTCTTCTTCGGGGCAGTCCTTGGCATTTCGCTGATGCTCATGGGCATGATGGTGACGTTCTCCCGGAAACGGGCGATCACCAAGGTGCTTGGCTACCTCACGATGGAGAACGGGGTCCTGCTCTTCGGGTTGTTTGTCACCGAGCTGCCCTTCATCATCGAGTTCCTGATCATCATCGACCTGATCATCGTCGTGCTGCTGACCACGATCCTCACGGTCGGGATCGACTCCACGCTCGAGGATTACCACAAGAGGCTCCACCGCTTCCATCTCTGGGAAGAGGAGGAGAGATCATGATCCTGATCGCGTTTATCGCCTGCACGGCCGCAGCACTCCTGCTCATTGCCTTCAGCCATACCCCGGGCCGCATGAACCTTGTCTGCACCGCACAGGGCATCCTCTTTACCATCATCACAGTATTCATCCTCCTGTCCGGTGACGTGCCCGTCTCCTCATTCCTGGCCGGCAACCAGTTTTTCTTCATAGACCACCTTGGCATTTTCGAGATCCTGATCACTGTGGTCATCTTCAGCCTTGCGGCCGTTTATGCACGGGGATATGTTGCCGGTCTCCTGGAGAGCGGGGAACTGGAGAAAGGGAGCCTGAAACTCTTCTATGCTGCGTGGGCACTCCTCCTCCTCATTATTGTCCTTGCATTCTGTTCGGACAACCTGGCCCTCTTCTGGATCTTTGCGGAACTGACAACGATCACTTCCGCGGTCCTTATCGCAACCCTGTCAGCAAGAGAGAACATCGATGCCGCTATCAAGTACATCTTTGTTGCTTCGATCGCTATGCTCTTCTCGTTCGTGGGCCTCATATTCCTCTTCCAGACCTCGCGCACGGCCCTTGGGGACGGGACCCTTAACTGGACAGTACTTATGGAGCATGCAGCCGCATTTCCGCCGGGTATGATGGTTGCGGCATCAGCACTCGTCTTCATCGGGTTTGCTGCAAAATCCGGTATCTTCCCGTTCCATACCTGGCTTCCCGAAGCCCATGCCAAGGCGCCATCGGCCGTGAGTGCGATCCTCTCCGGGGTCCTCCTGAACGTGGGCATCTACGGGATCCTCCGCATGGTCGCGATCGCCCACCAGAATGTGGCGATTACCACCATCACCCCGCTCATCGGGCTCTTTGGTGTCCTCACGATAGCGATTGCCGCAATCTCGATGCTCCCGCAGAAGAACCTCAAGAAGCTCATTGCGTTCTCGAGTGTCGAGAACATGGGCCTCCTGCTCATCGGTATCGCGGTCTGTACGCCGCTCGCGATCTTCTGGGTACTCTTCCACGTCATGGCGCATGCACTTACGAAAGCCTCTCTCTTCTTCTCGGCAGGCATCCTTCACCGCCAGTACCGCAGTCATCTGTCGAGCGATGCAGTCGACGAGATCCGGGACGTATTCCGTCTCCAGCCCCTTGCTGCCTGGGGCATTATCCTCGGCGGACTTGCAATAATCGGTATGCCGCCGTTCCCCATTTTCTTCTCCAAGCTGTTCATCCTGCTCGGCCTGGGTTCTGTGTCGCCCCTGGTCCTCGCAGTTGTTCTCGTTCTCCTCTTCATCGCGGCGGTGGCGCTGGGATATTTCGTGATTGTGGCCTTTACGCAGGTATCGCCACCCGGGGTTTCCCCGGACATCGATCGTTACCCTACGCCGCTCAGCATGAAAGTGCCCATTGTTATCCTCCTTGGTCTCATCGTAATACTCGGGCTTGTCTTCACTTCCGGTGAGATCACATTCTTCAGCCAGATCGTAAAGGAGCTGAGATTCTGATGACGGAAAGTTCAGTTGACGGGTTCGCTGCGGTCCGGGAGATGGTCGGCAGCATACAGGATCCCGGCCGGATCGTGAGCGGATGCGCCGGGGAATATTATCTCACGGCCGGGGAGAGCGAATTTACGGACCTGATTTCCTCCCTGTCACTGGCGAAGTGCGTCCTTGCCGGACTCTTCTGCGTGGAAGGGTTTACAACCTCTTCGCGGTTCTCGCTCTTTTACGTATTCGAGAGGAAGACAAGTGTCCTCGTGATTGTCCGGAACGTGGATGAACGCGCCGGTTCGATTGCCCGGGTATTTCCCTCGGCCTGCTGGTTCGAGCGCGAATGCCGGGACGGTTTCGGCGTGGAATTTGAGGGTGCGTTCGATGAACGGCGCCTCTTCCTGCACGAAACCTACCCGGACGGGTTCCACCCGCTGAAAAAATCGGTAAAAAATATCCCCATCCAGCCAAAACAGGCAGTCGATCCCGGCGATGAATACGTATTCCGGAAAGTCAGCGGCGAAGGAGTGTACCAGGTTCCCGTCGGGCCGGTGCACGCGGGTATCATCGAGCCGGGACATTTCCGGTTCAGCGTGATCGGCGAGACGGTCTTCAACCTCGAGATCCGCATGTTCTACAAGCACCGCGGCATCGAGAAGCTGGCGGAAGGAAAAAGTCCGGATGACTGCGTGCGTATCGCCGAAGCCGTCAGCGGGGACGAGTCTGTAGCAAACGCGACTGCATTCTGCATGGCGGCGGAGCGGATAGCAGGAACCATCGTCCCCGAACGGGCCTGGTACCTGCGCACGATCCTCCTCGAGCTTGAACGGATCTGTTCCCATCTCGGGGACCAGGCAGGGATGCTCGTCGACGTGGCGTTCCCGCTGGGTGCAAGCCAGTTCTCGGTCCTCCGCGAAGAAGTCTTCCGGATGAATGCGCACCTGACCGGCTCACGGTTCCTCCGGGGCATGATCTGCTGCGGCGGCCTCTCCCATGATATCAGCCGGCAACAGGTTGAGAATCTCGCGGAGTTTGTCCGCCAGTTCGGGAAACGCTACCAGGTCGGCCTGAAGATCGTTCTCTCTACAACCTCGGTCATCGACCGGTTCGCCTCTACGGGTGTGATAAAAAAGAACCTTATCCTCCCGCTCAATTTAACCGGCCCCGCGGCACGGGCTTCCGGGGGAAAAATGGATGTCCGTATCGACCACCCGTATGGCATCTATGATCGCTTTGTCCCCCAGCCAAAACCCCTTAACGACGGGGATGTCCTGTCCAGGTTCACGGTCAAGGCCTCCGAGATCTTCGACTCGCTGAAGCTTATCGAGCAACTGGCAGCGTCCCTGCCTGAAGGACCGGTCGCCGGCGGGTTTACGGTCCGGGACGGACATGCTCTCTCGATGGTGGAATCCTGCCGGGGCGGGAACCACTGCTGGATCCTTATCCGCAACGGAGTTGTGGACCGGTACAAGGTGAGAACCGCCTCGTTCTGCAACTGGCTGGCCATTGAACACGCAATCCAGGGCAATATCGTGCCGGACTTCCCGGTCATCAACAAAAGCCTGAACCTGTCGTACGCGGGAACGGACCTGTGAGGTGAGATGAGATGGTAAACGCATTATCCTGTCTCCTGAAAAAGAAAGTGACGCCCGATATGCCGGCACGTGACGAGGAGATCGAGGCGCTCGGCCGGCAGCTCAAATGTGAGGTCGATGCAGTTTTCGGGCGAAGTCTTGCGATACGGGAGCTTGACTGCGGCAGCGACAATGCCACCGAGATCGAGATAAACAACCTCAACAACCCCTATTACGATGCCGAGCGGTTCGGCATCACGTTCGTTGCTTCCCCCCGTCACGCGGATGTCCTGATCGTGACCGGTGCTGTCACGCACAACATGGCAATCGCTGCAAAGAAGACCTACGATGCCATGCCTTCGCCAAAGTTCGTTGTAGCGGTCGGCGACGATGCCTGCGATGGCGGGATCTTTGCCGGAACCTATGCCGTGCTTGGCGGGGCGGACAAGCTCTTTCCGGTTGATATGAAGATCCGGGGAAATCCCCCGGCACCTGCACAGATCCTAGGGGGACTGCTTGCACTGATGAGAAAAGCGCGGGGACAGGATTAATTTTTGCAGTTTTTCCCCCCTGCCCACCCGGAATAATAAATACTCTCAAGATAACCGGGTATCTGAATGAGCCCGGTACGAAAATGGGGGCCCGGACCCTACACGATTGCGGTCATCCACGGGGGCCCGGGAGCTCCCGGCGAGGTGGCACCGGTTGCACGGGAACTGTCAGCGGTACGGGGCGTGCTTGAACCGCTCCAGACCGAGACAACTCTTGAGGGGCAGGTCCAGGAGCTTCGCAGGGTTCTCGTGGAGCAGGGCAAGGTACCGGTAACCCTCGTGGGGTTCTCGTGGGGAGCATACCTTTCGTGGATCGTGGCCGCCCGGTATCCCGCTCTTGTCAGGAAACTGATTCTCGTAGGCTGCCCGCCGTTCGAAGACCAGTACGCTGCTTCGATAACCAAAACCCGTCTCACCCGTCTCAAACAGAAGGACCAGGCCGAGGCGCAGGCACTCATCGGCCAGCTTGACAAGCCGGAGATGACAAACAAGAATGCCATCCTCGCCCGGCTTGGATGCCTGCTTACCCGCGCCGATGCCTTTGATCCCACGAACGCGGAAGACGAGGCGTTCCACTGCCAGTACGATATTTTCAGGAGTGTCTGGGACGAGGCCGCGGAGATGCGGCGCACGCAGATCCTTTTGCAGATGGCAAAAAGCGTCAGGTGCCCGGTGCTTGCAATCCATGGCGACTGGGATCCCCACCCGGCCGAAGGTGTGAACGAACCGCTCTCAAAAGAACTTAAGGATTTCCGGTTCTTGCTCCTGGAGAAATGCGGCCACCGCCCGTGGATGGAACGGAACGCATCAGAGAATTTCTATAAAGTGCTTGTAGAAGAGATCTGACCGGGATTTTTTGTCCTTCACTTCACCCGGTCAGGCCGGTGGTGAGATCATTTCCACCCCGGCACATCATCATCGCTGGCCGGTATTGGCAGTCGTTTTCAGGATCCTTACGAAGATGCCCTGTTCCGCCGGGATTTTCTCCCGCATCAGACCGCTTTCTGTTACCCCCATCATAGTCTTGATAAGCGGAGGTGTCTATCTTCCTTCATGAACAACAGGACGATCTTCATCATCCTGCTCCTCCTTGTGATGATCGCAGCCACGTTGTTCGTGGTGCTCAGGGTGCCCGCGGGGATTAATGGATCCGCCCCGGGTGGCCCGGCTTCCCTTGGTGCCGTGGAAGTCCGGTCGTACCAGGGAAAGGATCTTTCATCAGTACATGACTTCCGGGAAAATTCCATAGAGGGTCCCCAGCACATCAATATCTCCGACTACCGGCTTACCGTGACCGGTCTTACCGGCAGGACCGTGGTTCGCACGTACGATGAGATCCTCACGAAATACCCGCACTATACTAAGGTGGTCACTCTCCATTGCGTGGAAGGCTGGGATGCAACTATCCTCTGGGAAGGAATGCTTGTCCGGGACATCCTCGCTGAAGCAAAACCGGACCCCCGGGCAAACACGGTAATTTTCACTGCCCGTGATGGCTATACAACCTCATTTCCCCTTGCATATTTTTATGACCGCGACATCCTGCTGGCGTACCGGATGAACAATGTCACGATGCCGGAAGAACGCGGTTATCCCTTCGGGCTGGTGGCCGAGGACAAGTGGGGGTACAAGTGGATAAAATGGGTGGAAAAGATCGAGCTCTCCGATGATCCTTCGTACCAGGGCTACTGGGAAGCGCGGGGCTATTCCAATAACGGGGACCTGAACCAGAGCATGTATCGATAAGAACGGGTGAGTCCTGGAGAGACTGCCCCGTTACCCTTCGTTCACGTTTCCCGCGAGGATCTGCTTTGTTGTTACCAGTAACCAGCGCCGGTTCAGGAACAGGTGGATGAAGACGAGGAGGCCGAGAAGTACGCCGGCCGTATCGTGAATATCTGAAATCCTTGCAAGCGGCAGGATAACCTGTCCCATCCCGGTCATCCTTAACACTACCGTGAGTTTGGTAAGACCGGTAATCAGGCTGACAAGGAACGTTATGCCCAGTGCAACATCCACGCACCATCGGACGATCTGCTGGTTTTTCAAAGGATATCCCACTCCTGTAGCGTTATCTTGGAGCGGGAGCTCATGGAGTTTTCGGAAAAGGCCGGGCAGGAGAAAAGCACCTGGTCAGACAGGATATGCCTGCCATTCCTGCCCGGCTCATTCTCTGAACCCTCCCCGCTACCGGCCCTTCTGGATTCCCCCAATCATCCCCGAGATATGCACGCCGTGCGACCCGTTCCAGTAGAGTTTACCGCAGTGCTCGCACCAGGTGAAGGACAGCCCTTCACGATCCCTGGGTGCATAATCCGATCTCCCGATCTCCTCGACGGTGGCATCGCGCAGCAGGGTGTTGCAGAGCGAGCAGCGGCAGAGGACCATCCGGGGCTCCACGAGCCCGAGATCGACAAGTTGCTGCACCTGTTCCATAACCTCTTCGGATCGTACGAAAACTGCCAGGTCTTTCCCGCGCCGGGACAGTTCGGCATCCCGGGTCAGGAGAATCCGCTTCTCCTTCACGGCCATGTCGAGCAGGACCGTGTCCTCCTTCCGGTTGCCGGGTTCAAGCCGGTTTGCGCTCGTGGTATCGTATCCCATGAACCGGAGATATCTCGTGAGCGTGCCGAGCATGCGGTCAGCTATGAACCTGGTCCCGGGAGCCGGATCAGCCGACATGCCTCACGATCCCGATGGTTTCCCCGCAGGCTGAACACTGCTGCCCGTCGAGGCCCACGATCCGGCTGGAGAATCCCTGCCGTTCGATAAGAGTTGCGCCGCACGCCGGGCAGTACGTATTCTCGTACCGGTGGCTGTACACATTGCCTACGTACGGGAACTGCAGGCCGAGCTCCTGGGCTTTCAGGTAAATCTTCTCAAGAGCTGCCACGGGAGTTGCGCCGCGATCGGTCATCTGGTAGTCCGGGTGGAATGCCGTGAAGTGCATCGGGGTCTCGGGGCCCAGGTGTTCGATCACCCAGCGGATCAGGGAGGACTGCTCCCCGATACTGTCGTTCAGGCCCGGGATGACGAGTGTCACGGTCTCGATATGCATGCCCAGTTCCCGGGCAAGAACTGCCGAATCGAGCACCGGCTGGAGGTGCGCCCCGCAGATATTGTGGTAAAAATCTTCGGTGAACGCCTTGAGATCCACGCGGTACGCACCGAGCATCGGCGCAAGCTCCCTTAAGGCTTCTTCCGTGATGTACCCGTTCGTCACGTAGATGGTGCCAAGGCCGGCCGCCCGTGCGAGCGTGCCCATGTCGAGCGTATACTCGTGCCAGATCGTAGGCTCGTTGTAGGTCCACGAGATGCTTGCACTGCCGCTCTCCTTTGCCCGCCGCACCCCTTCTTCCGGGGAGAGCGACTTCAGGTGTGCCCCATCCGGTTCTGCCCGCGAGATGTGCCAGTTCTGGCAGTGCCGGCAATGGAAATTGCACCCGATGCTGCCAAGGGAATACGAGCGTGTGCCGGGAAGGTAATGGTACAGCGGCTTTTTCTCGATCGGATCTACGGCTTCGGCGCTGATCCTGCCGTAGGTAGTGGCATACAGGGTTCCGCCCGCATTCTTCCGGACACCGCATATCCCGTGTTTTTCCGGGCGTATAACGCAGCGGTGGTTGCAGAGCGAGCAGGTAACGGAATTATTCTCCGTTCTCCTGTACTGGCGTGCCTCGTGCATGGGTATCTCCTGATCGAGGATTGCTCTTTCTTTACATGAAGATATGGGTCCGGTCCCCCCCGCACGGTTGCCGGGGAGAGTATCATCTCCGGAACACCGGATGACGGGCCCCTGCTGAACCGGCGGCGCAGGTTTCCTGCCGGCCCCGACTCTGACCCGTCCGGCACCCGGCCGCTGGTGACATACGGCCATGCAATACTTTTTTCCCCATTCTGCAACAGTATTATCATGGCACACGGGCGATCTGCGGGAAGGATCTGATATGGCCTGGCAGTACTCCCCCCTCGCCCTCATCCTTGCAATTGCAGCGGCTCTTCTTGCATTGTTCACGTTCTTTGCGTGGAAACGCCGCCGCACCCCGGGCATCATCCCGGTCTTTGTTCTCTTTCTTGCTGCAATGATCTGGCTGGCTGCGTCCGCAATCTCCCTCACGTCAACGGATCTCGCCACCACACTCTCGATGAACCTCCTGGCATATCCCGCGGTTGTAACGATCCCCGTCGCATACCTGGTGTTCGCGCTCTGGTACACCGAGCGGGACTACCGGCCTTCCCGCCTGTTTCTCGCCCTCCTCTTCGTGATCCCGGTCCTCTCGGTCTGCCTTGTGGCTACCAATGACCTCCACACGTTATTTTATTCCGGGTATTCCTCCATCGGGGGGCCGAGAAATTCTCTTATCTGGGTCTTTTTGCGGGGCCCCCTTTACTGGATCACGGCGTCCTACTCCCTTGTCCTTGTCCTTTCTGCACTCCTCCTCTTTGCCATCCGTTACCGGACCGTGGGAACGCTGTTCCGGACCCAGATAGAGCTCGTGCTTGCAGCGGGTCTTGTCCCGTTCCTTGCCTCCCTCATCTATTACCTGGACCTTGGTCCCGAGGCGGGATTTGACTGGACTCCGGTCACGTTCGTAGTCTCGGGCTTCCTGCTCATTGCCGCCATGCTCAACTTCGAGCTTTTCTCCCTGCAGCCTATGACACATTCCTTTCTCGTTAAGACGATGAAGGACGGGGTTGTTGCAACCAATGCGCATGGCTTCATCACGCTCATCAACCCTGCCGGTTCCGCCCTGCTCGGTGTAACCGAAGACCAGGGAGTGGGCCGGCAGCTGACCGGGTTTGTACCGGAACTGGCCCGTTTTATCACGACAACCACAACACCCGGTCCGCGGGGGAACGAGATAACCCTCCCGGTCGGGGATTCGTCCCGCATCTTCGAGGTCCAGTCGGTTGCCATTCCCCCTGAAGGGGAGCACGACGGCGGCTATATTCTTTTGTTCCGCGATGTGACGGAGAGGAAAAATGCCGAGACCGCATTCCAGAAGGCCAACCGAAAGCTCAACCTCCTTTCCGGGATCGTCAGGCACGACGTGAAAAACAAGCTGACCGCCCTGTTTCTTTATGTCGAGCTGGCAATGGAAGGCCACAAAGAGAAGGACGGGAAGGGAGAGCTCGCCAGGATTCGCGAATCCGCGGAAGAGATCCGCACGCTGATCGACTTCACTCAGGAATACCAGGACCTCGGTGTTGCGGCTCCTTCGTGGCAGAGCGTCGGGAATGCGCTGGCCGGTGCAGGGAGCCAGCTCGACTGTTCCGGCATTCAGCTCGTGGATGAGACCGGCGGCCTCGAACTTCTCACGGACCGGCTTTTCCAGCGTGTGGTCTACAACCTCCTTGATAATGCAATCCGCTATGCCCGGGGCATGACAACCTTTTCCTTCAGGTATACTCTGGAGGGCGGGACTCTTATCCTGTACGCTGAGGATGACGGCCCGGGAGTTCCCCCGGAGGACAAGGAACGGATCTTCGAGCGGGGGTTTGGCCATAATACCGGCCTTGGCCTCTTCCTTGTCCGCGATATTCTCGGCATAACGGATATAACGATCCGGGAGACCGGCGAGCTGCAGAAAGGGGCACGGTTCGAGATGACGGTTCCCCCGGGAGCGTTCCGGTTCCCTTAAATCCGGAAAAGGTTAAAAAGACCCCGGTCCGGTGAAGCCTGCCGGATGGCCCGGCATCCCCCGGGGAGATTTCGCCAGTAATCACGCTACGGTTGTTACCGGGCAACCTGTTGCCGCGTTATTTTATTTGCCTCTCAGCGGGTTTCATACACCGCGGGACCGGTGCTGACTGGTCACTTGTGTTCTTTATCATCCTTTTCCAGCTCGCGGAACGCATCAGCAGAATCGATTTCGAGCACGAACGATCCGCGGTACCCGCAATCCTTGCAGAGGTATATCTGGCCGACATAGCCGCCGACAACCGGAAAGATCTCCTGGCTCTTGCAGACCGGACAGTAAAACATAGTGAAACTCTATGTGCCTCCGGTACAAAAACTAATGGAATGAAGACGCTAGTCATCTCGCTGGGCGGTTCCATCCTGATCCCGAAACTGGAGAACCATACCATCAGGGAATATGTCCCTGTGCTGAAGAAGATCGCAAAGCACCACCGGCTCTTTGTCGTGGTTGGCGGGGGCGGCGAGGCCCGGCGTTATATCAGTGTTACCCGCGAGCTGGGTATCGATGAGGGTACTTCAGATGAGATCGGTATTCTTATCACCCGCCTGAATGCTACCATGCTCATCGCGGCACTCGGCGGGGATGCATACCCCAAGGTTGCCGAGACCCATTCGGAAGCAAAGAAGTTTGGCGAGTCCGGCAAGATCATCGTCATGGGGGGCATCACGCCGGGGCAGACTACCGATGCCGTGGCTGCGGTTCTTGCCGAACGGGTCGGGGCCGCGGTCTTCATCAACGCAACATCGGTCGATGGCATCTATTCCGCAGACCCGAACAAAGTGCCGGATGCAGAGCGGTTCGATTCCCTGACCCCCCAGCAGCTGCTGGATATTGTCGGGAGTACGGGGCTCGGTGCGGGATCGAACAATGTGCTGGACGTGGTCGCTGCCCGCGTAGTTGAACGGAGCGGTATCCCGCTCGTTGTCCTCGATGGCCGGGACCCGAAGAATCTCGCAAACGCGATTCTCAAGGGGAAATACAAAGGCACCATTGTTTCGAGTGAGAAGAAGAAACCGCTGCCGCTGTGATCCCCATTTTTCTCTTTTATAAATCTGAAGAAAATTCCTGGTCACTCATCATTTTCTGATGACGGGCCGTCCTTCTCCTCTTCATAGGTGAAGACCGTGTCGATCCCCACACCGAATATGCGGGCGATTCGGAATCCAAGCTTGAGGGACGGACAATACTTGTCCTTTTCTATAGAGATGATCGTGTTCCGTGTAACTCCCACGAGCTCTGCGAGTTGCTCCTGCGTCATGTCACGCTCGGCCCGGAGGACTTTGATCCTGTTCTTCATTACAGCCTGCGGTTAGTACTTTCTATTGTAATAAAGATAAAACGCTCCGAAAGTGACGAGCAGGGTAAAAACCGAGCAACCGATGGTCATTCCTACGATGCCCTTTCTCTCATTTTCCAAAAATGCTTCACGCCGGAACTGGCAGTAATCCATTGCTTCGGACTCATTCATAGCATTGATATCTTTTATCGTTGTTGAACGGGTGAGATTCTCCGGAGTTTCCGTACTGCCCGGCTGGTACATGTTAATAATCATTGAACTTGTCCCGTTATCATTGGTAAATACCCGTCCCTTAATCGTCGGGGCGAGCGGGTCGCTGACAATATAGGAGTACAGGATGACTGACATGATAGCCCCGAGGATAACAAGGACTTCCAGTGTCCGGAATGCAGCTCTGGACTGGATTTTATTCACGCGTTCGTCCCCGATCACCTCTTTTACATTCCGGCGGCATGCCAAGATGACGATCAATCCCAGCGGGATGGCAATGATGGGGATCAGGAAATTCCCGGCTGCTATGGACCATCCGATCAATGCTGCAACCAGGCAGGCGGTCAGGAAGGTACCGGCAAGGTAGGTAAGATATTTCATTGATATCCTCTCTTCAACCCAAATTTCATTGATCTGGATACATCACCGGGGATCGGCTCCCTTCGCGGGTAGTCGAATTTGTCGTTACTGATATTCACCACATATATACCTGACTCCATCTGGTACGTTCGTAGTTCGAATGACCAGAGGTTTTCAGAACCACTTCCTTTTACTATCTTGACCATACTGTTGGCTCCGCTGAGCGTTCCGGTGGCTCCCGAAGAAACATCCTCCTGGTTATTGACTTTAGGATTGATTGTGAAGTTATAGTCTGTCATGAATGAGGATGGAGATACCTGGACCAACAGGTCCTCTCCGACAGGAAGGCTGGTTGTTCCCGTGATCCGGTAAATATCGTTTATCTGCATATCCGGAAGTGTATCGATAGTGACAAACCTGGACGAGTTACGGATGGCATCAGTCGTGTTTTTTATGCCGGGTGCCGGCGGGATCAGGCTGAAATCAGAAACGGCTGACATACGTCCATCAGAAGTGATCGTATGGGTGTTGTTTCCAGTATCTTCTGAAACGCGGATCCGGTAGCGGGCTGGTTTCATATGGGCGGTATCGCATACGACCGACCACCGGTTTATCCCCTCCATGCCCGGGATGACATCAGTAAACCCTTGGGCGGACTGGATGCCACTGCCTGTTTCATTGCCGGTTTCAGTTATCGCCCACAGCAGGGATGTGCCCGGCTGCAGGCTGGTAGTACCGGTAATTCTCTGACGCTCGCCGGTTTCCCTTTCATCGATGGCGTTCAGCCGGATGAACTGTTTTTTTACAGCGGTCTTTTTCCGGATGCTGTCCGGACCCGAGTGTTCATCCCCCAGAGTAACCTTTTGTGTTGCAATGGGATTGCTTTCAACGATTTTTGTGAAATTTTCAGTGTATGTAATCGTTACAAGTGTGATCGTATATTCTGTAGGCAGCAATTGAGAAATATCCACGAACCCCTCCCAACGGCTGCTTCCTCTGGCTCCGGAAATTATCTGGGCATCACCGTTCGCTGTCGTTTTTCCGGAAGTATTTCCCCCCGCGATATCGTGGGGTGATGCGGATACCTTGATGGCAATCTGGCTGTCAATGGGAAGTGTGGTCGTGCCTGTCAGGATCATCATGTTATTATCGTCAACATTCATGCC
This sequence comes from uncultured Methanoregula sp., assembly GCF_963678795.1. Taxonomy (NCBI): domain Archaea; kingdom Methanobacteriati; phylum Methanobacteriota; class Methanomicrobia; order Methanomicrobiales; family Methanoregulaceae; genus Methanoregula; species uncultured Methanoregula sp. The sequence goes on from NZ_OY787453.1 coordinate 886,971, forward strand.
CGTGATTGGATCAATAGTAGTAGCAGGGAGCAGAAATGGGGAGGGAACTGACGTAAGGGCAATAGCGATGAATATACCAACGAGAATTAACGCCGATATTATACCGGCACAGGTGAGATACTTCTTCTTCATACAGCCACGATGTAATGTATTTTGTGCATTACGTGAAAAATGTTTAGCTTTGATTCTGCATCCAATATCATGGGTTCTCTCCGGTCACCAGAGTGTGAATTGTGATGACCGGAAGTGGCGGATCGCCTCGATGCGTCATCGAAATTATCAGGATAGACCAGGTACCGAAAGTGGGGTCTTTCGGATAAAGGGAATTGTGCCTTAAATCAGGAAGACATCAGTTCCCTGTGAGTCGCAGGCCGCTGCGGTACCGGCAGCTGGTTTGTTCTGCTTTCCACCCGGGTGGTTCTTTGTTCCTTCTGCCCCGGAGGGGAATCTGCGTAATCGTTGGGGAGAATGATCGCGGTGGCGATCGGTATGGTGGGGAAGATGATCCCGGGACCTGATCTCTGTTGAGTCTTCCCGGGCATTCCTGGACGGCTTTTACATTTGTTTCTCCCACCATATGGATGAGAACGCCCGACGAAGTTTTTCCCGGATCGCGGCATATATAGTCGCTGGTGATGACCCGGCTCCGGGTCGGTGGGTAGAACGGTTCCGTTGTGCCCGTTTTCCGGAAAAAATTATGAAATGTCGTCTCATTGCGTGCATACCGTCTATCTCATAGTAAAGTATGTGTATCCTGCGAGAATCCCTGTTGCTGGACTCATCCTTTCTCCTTTAAGGGAGGCCGCAACGATAACGTACTTACCCGGTTTCATGTCCTGCATATCAACGTCCAGCGAGATCCGGTTTGACGCGGCACTGCCTTTTGTGACCTGGTTGTTTGCCATAATGCCAATCTGTGCGTTCATATCAATCCCTGTCGGGACAGTTCCCGAATACGGAATGATCTGCCATACAAGGTTCGTGCCTGCGGGAAGGCTGGTGGTCCCGGTGATAGTGAACGTGTCACCTGATTTCTTGTCGCCGATGGGGTTGAATGTGATAACCCCGGCGGATTGGGCCGGTGCAGACTGGTCTCCAGTGTTCTTATCGCTCACCGGGTCAACGGAGATCAACGGTTTTGCAACCGAAAATCCGGTGACCATGCCGACGCAGATCACGGCGGCAATAATTCCGACAGCGAGGAAGCTGCCAATTTTAAGGGTCTGGGTTTTCATAGGTCCTCATGCACAATATATTTTGCATTATGTATAAACTTTTTGGCATATTGCAATAATATTTGTGCTTTTATAGGATGCCCCCCCTCATTTTTCAAGGTCACTCAGTAAATACCAGCAATCAGCCCTCCGGAGTCCTGCTCCTGATAATCAGACAAACACCCCTTCTCCGGGATAAGATTTGAGCCCGTTATCACCGCCACCTATTTTTATACCCCCGTTCCATCTATTATGGCACGGGGTAGTAGGGTAGCCTGGTCCATCCTAGAGCGTTTGGGACGCTTTGACGGCGGTTCGAATCCGCCCTACCCCATCGGACCATGAAAAAACAGGATGCCGCTCAGATCTATTCGCTGCTTTTAAAAGAGTATCCTGATGCACGGGAATCCCCGACAACGGTCTGCAGGGGCACGCCGTTTGAAGTCCTTATTCTCACGATCCTCTCCGCCCAGACAACGGACAAGGCAGTCCTGAAAGTAAAGCCCACGCTCTTCTCGAAGTACCCGGGCCCGCAGGAGCTCTCGAAGGCTCGGACGCCGGACGTGGAGAAAATTATCCACAGCCTCGGCTACTACCATGCGAAGGCTAAGAACATCATCGCCGCATCGCAGGCCCTGCTCGACAATTACGGGGGGAATGTACCGGAGACGATGGATGAACTCCTCGCGATCCCGGGTGTCGGGCGCAAGACCGCCAACATAGTTCTTTACCACGCGCTCGGCAGGAACGAGGGGATAGCTGTCGACACCCATGTCCGCCGGCTCTCGCAGCGGATTGGCTTTTCGGATACCGACAACGTGGCGGTCATCGAGCGCGATCTCATGGCCCTCTTTCTGCAGGAGACCTGGGGCGATCTCACGGACGTCCTGATCGCCCACGGCCGGGCAACCTGCGATGCGAAGAAGCCCCTGTGCGATCAGTGCGTGATAAGCGGGAAGTGCCGGTATTTCCGGAATGGAAAACAAATTGCATAGAAATGGGCATGAAAAAAAGTTCACAGCCGCATTAAAAAACCGGATGAACCGGATGCAATGAATACCGCCATCCTGATGGGATACCCCTGCGGCGGGGAGCCCTCCCAGGATTACCTTTTTAATGATTTTCGGCTCTGTTGAAATCCTCGCTTTCCTTTTCTTCGCTTATTTTCTTCTAAATGTAAGGAGCGTGACCCCCTCTCTCCCCCATAGGGGGAAGCAGCCCAAGGGGAGCATCCCCTTGACCCCCTTCCTTCCGTTTTTCTGAGTTTTCATTCAACCATCTGAGTGAATATCATTCCTGGGGGATACCCCAGCGGTGGGGGCGGAAGCATGATGTGCCGGAGCCCTGGGGAACGACTGCTTGATTCTCTTAAGGAATTCCTATGGAAATCATTACACTCCCCTGATATAATGATGGGGCTTTGCACCCCCCTTACCCCTTTGCGATAACCTGCGCCGCCCCCGAAGGGACGCCCCCGCGGCGCTTCAATTACCTGCTCATGTCTGAAAAATGGTAATTGCCCCGCCGTGCCGTACCGAGGCCCTGAAGCGGGGAGCACTCGCGTCGGTACGATTTTCATGCTTCGGGTGTGAACCCCGTTCATGTGCGTTTCGACAAAGCACGGATATCTTATCCGGAGAGAGACCCATCCCCCTAAATTGGTTGAGCGCGAAATCTACTGTCATGGAAATGGAGTTCAGAAAGAAATGGGGCATCATGTTCAAGGCAGTGATCATGATGCTCATCCTCCTTGTGCCAAGGACAATCATCGATCTCATGGGGTATGATACGATCCCCATAAACCCGGTAGTCGGCGCATTCATCACCGGCGCCATCTTCACCATTGCGATCATCTTCACGGGTACCTTCACGGACTTCAAGGAGAGCGAGAAAGTCGGGGGAGACCTGGCCGCATCTCTCAAGGCACTCTACAATGACAGCCGGGTGCTCCCGCTCGCAGACGAGACGCCGGCACGCGTGCTGAGATCGCATATACGGGACCTGCATCGTAAAATCCGCACGTGCTTTACGGAGAATAACTTCAACCTTCACGATATCAACCACGAGATGAACAAGATCAATAACGATATCAGGATCCTGGCTTACGCGAATGTCGCCCCCCCGCTGATAGCAAAACTGCGCAATGAACTCGGTGCGATTGACAGGATGACCAACCGGATCGAAGTCATCATCAGGACCGATTTTATCCCGGCGGCGTATGCCCTTGCAGAGATCGCAACCGCCAGCGTGATCCTTATCCTGCTGTTTGTAAAAATGGATCCCCTTCTTGAAGGCACGATCATCTTTGCAGTGATCGCGAGCATGCTCATCGGCCTGCTGCTCCTGATCCGGGATATGGACAACCCGTTTGAGATCGGGACCCATACCTATGCCGATGTCGACCTCGAGACGCTCACGTACCTTGAGACGTACTTTGATGAGCAGGATGCCGACATGGAAACGATGCAGTCAGGAACGAAATAACCTGAAATATTCTCTTTTTTTATCGCCGCCATAAAATATGACCCTCATATTCGCGTTGTAATGGACGTTCCATGGACCGGATAGGGTAAAATATGTGGAAAAATAACCTCGATTACAATGGCTTTAATGGCCATCCGGCGAGGTGCATTCCGGCCGTATTTTGGCAATCGGGACTTTATTTAAGGGTATTTTCCACGCGAACCGAAACGGTGCGTTTTACGGGGTTTTCCGGAATGAGCCGGGATCTGAAAAGGGGAATCCGGGCCCATACAGGGCGTATTTACCCTTAACCGGTTATACCCGGAAAAGATGCTCTGTCGAAATCCTCATTTTACTATGATAGGGGCTGATGCCCCCATACCCCCCGTTACGAGAAATGCCGCCGTCCCGAAGGGCGCCCCCGCGGCGGATTAAGTAACTAGTGGAAAATAGTGGTTGAACCTTACTGCCCCGCCGTGCCGTACTGAGGCCCTGAGGCGGGGAGCCCTCCCAAAATGACATTATAATGATTTTCATGATTCCGGTGTGAACCAATTGGATTCATGTCTGTTTCTACCAACAAAAAAGGAGGACCGTGGTACGAAGGTGCGCTACCCGGATTCACTGCTGCCGGCTTTACGCCGTGCCTGGACACCGGAATGGTGAATCCCCGCGAGGCCGGCAGGTATCATATTTCTCCGTTTCACCAGGTACCGGCATCTCGGCGGGTCCGAAAGGCAGGTGTTGTGAGTGGTTCCAATCCTGACAACAATATAGGGACACTGGCCGAACGGCCCGGACTCAAGTCGCCGCAAAAAGCCGGAGACCGTGTTGCACTGGTACCGGGTCAGGTTAACATGGTCGCGGAGTTCCTGCACGGTGACCCACCGTTCCTCCGCGCCATGCTCCTCCATAAATTGCTCCAGGAGTTCCGGCATCCCGGGATATTTATTCATGGCCATCTGCTTTCCATCATGTGACAGACACGAATCTTTGTATCCTTGTCATCAGTGGGTCTTCTCTTCTTCCGTGACCAGAGCAAGAATGGCAGCAGTCGGTCCGATATCAATGATCTTTCCGCCCCTCATGAGGGCAAGCCGGTCACAGATGTCGCGGACGAAATCCATGTCGTGCGAGACCACGATGAAGGTCTCGTCCATCTCGTCGCGGGCATTCAGGATCGAGTGCTTCACGTCCTGCTTGGTGATGGGGTCCATGGTGCCGGTCGGCTCGTCGAGGATCACGATGCGCGGCTCCCGGATGAGCACCTGCGCAAGGGCAACCCGGTGCCGTTCCCCGTCAGAAAGTTCGCCCGGGTACCGGTTCAGGATCTCCTTTGATTTTTCTTCAGTGAACCCGGCCATCCGAAGCGTGACTATCGCTTTTCTGATCGCGAGCTCTTTAGGGAAATCCAGCCCAATCGAGTCGGTCAGATTGTCAATCACCGTGCGGTGGGGGAAGAGATCGTATTCCTGGTGCAGGAGCCCGATGTATTCCTTGGCCCTGCCCCGCTGGTCGATGCCGGGCTTTGTCATGTCCACCCAGTCGTCACCGATCAGGATGTTCATCTCCCCGCTCGTGGGCTCGATGATACCCGATATGATCCCGGAGAGGGTGGTCTTGCCCGCCCCGCTCTTCCCGATGATGCCGAAGATCTCCTTCTTTGCCACATCGAACGTGACCATGTTCACGGCTTTTATGACCCCACGGTCCACCGAGATATAACGTTTTGTCACGTCCCGGGCGGAGAGGATCTTCTCCCCAAGTTCCACGGGCTCGGAGGATTCGATCTCATGGTAATCTTTTACAAATGCACGAATCACCGTTTTTGGTGAGCCGATGGAGGCGATCCCGCCATCCACGAGTAGCATCGCACGGTTTGCCATGTCCTCGATCACCTGCGAGAAGTGCGACGTGACAACCATGCCCATCCCGTTCTTTCTTGCAGCATCGATGAGCATCCCGTGCACCAGCCGGGCAGTTGCCGGGTCGAGCGTTCCGGTAGGTTCGTCGGCAAAGAGCATTGACGGGTTTTTGGCCAGCTGCCGGGCAAGCACGACCCGCTGCTTCTCGCCGCCCGAAAGGTCGCGGGCGATATGCATCATCCGGTGCGAGAGCCTGACCTGGTCGATCAGGTCCGCAGCCCGGCTGATGGCATGCTCCTGCGGGTACCGGATATCGTCGAGTGCGTGGAGCACGTTCTCGATCACCCGGTCGTCACCGTAGAGCGCGAACGTGCGCTGGAACATGATAGCGGTCCGGTTCATGACCCGGGACTTCATCCCGTTGCTCTTCTCGTCCCAGAGATCGACATCAACGGCCACGAGATCCCCGCCGCACTCGGGACATTTTTTACCGGCCCGGCTCTGCACATCCATGAACATGCAGCGATCACAGGCAGCCATATGGTAAATGATGGAGCCTTTGGTCGGTGGTTTTTCAACGCCACGAAGGAGGTGCATCAGCACGCTCTTGCCTGCGCCGCTCCTCCCTATGACGCCCATGATTTCCCCTTCCGGGATCTCGAACGATACTTTGTTCAGAACCCGCGTATCGTTGAAATCCATACAGAGGTCGTGTACGCTGATAAATGGTTTTGACATGATGCTTTCCCCCTGCTAATCTGCCTGCCTCTCTTCTTCTGCAGCTGGTTCTTCAGGTAATGTGCGGCGCTCGCATCCCGTATCGCATGTCCGACAGGGGCCAGGCCCCCGCTCGGTTACCCGTCCCCGTTTCAGCGGCCCGGTCCCGTCAAAGTTCGGCATTGAAGATCCTCATAATTGCTCTCATGGGATTATTACACATATGAGCATAAAGATTTAAGGATCGGGTACAAAAAAAGAAACTCTGCGGGAGGGAACTCCGCATGTGCATCTCCCGGTTGTCACCCTGGCACCGGCACACCGGCGTTCATTCTTCCGCCACGACCTCCGGTCCAGGAATCCCTATTTTGAACCGGGTGCCCCGACCACGATCTTCAGCGCTGCGGTAATCCCGGGGAGCATCTCGGCCGGGAACCCCATCACCATCTCGTCATCGGCAATCCCGGAGAATTTCCGCGAGCCGTCGCACCCGAGCGAGAAGTTCGCAAGCCCGGTCAAGTAGGTCTGGGCCGTTGCATCGGAACAGACGGACTGGATACCGGAGAACTCCGCATGAATCCTGCCGCCAAGCCGGAACAGTGTGCTCTGTGCAAGTTTGAGCATGTTCCGGGGAGTTGTCACAATCATGATGACGTGCGGGGTGAATGGCGTCTTTTCGAGCGGTGCATACAGCGTTGCATAGGTATCTCCGGTACCAATATGGGGAACCCGGTCAATGGTCCGTTTGCAGGCAGCAGCGCTGTTATATTTTCCGAGCTTGAAATAAAAATCGCCGGTCTTTAACGTCGGAGTTATCTCTTTGAGTCCCAGTGCCCACGCACCGCCATTGCACTCGTGTTTTCCGGCAGGTGCATAGAATGTTTTCCACTCATTCCGGGCAAGGTTCACCATTGTGCAATGCCGGATCGTTCTGTCCAGTTCCTCCATACCTGCGGGAATCTCTTCCTTACTTGTCGCGAATTTTATGGCCACCGGGGAACCTTTCAGGCCCAGAACATTTTTGAGGGTTTCCGATGCCTCGGCATAATTGATCGGTATTTTCATGGGTTCGTTGCTCATATCCTTTCCTCGTGCTTCTCGTTTCAGGAGCGGTAATTACTCATATGAGCGAAAATACTTAAACATTGGTGAACGGACAACAAGAGGTTACATCAAAAGAGGGGGAACTTACCGTGGGCATTTCGGGCACCGGCCTTCCGCTGCTTTTGTGCAGCCGGCCATCTCGATGCCTTTCCCGTTGACGAGCGCATCAGCGATCTTGCGCCGGGCTTCATGGAGATCGCGCCATGCGGTCTTGCGCGAAACCCCGAGTTTTTCTGCCGCCTCTTCCTGTTCGAGCCCTTCGAGATCGACGAGCCGTATCAGCTCGATCTCATCGGGATGCAGCGAGATTCCCTGTCCTTCCTTCTCAGGACAGCAGCAGGGTTTGTAGCAGCGGGATTCCGAGGTACTGGCGATCGTGCGCCTGAGCCGTGGCCTTCCCCGGCGGGGACACTCGTTAACATCGCTGTTTTCATCCGCTGCCATTGTGCTGTTCCTGATCATAGTGTGCACCCGGAAGTATAACAGGTTTACCGGAATTCACCGGTTGAACCCCTTGGTGTTACGTTGCCTGATGGCTTTTTTAGACCGGGCGTTTCTGGACAAGAGATCCTTCGGATGATGCGTCGTGGTATGACAGGGAATGGTCTCCGGTTAACACGCTAAAAAGAGATTATATTTACCGGCACCGGGGCCCGTGACCGCAGCGGTGCTGGTTACCTTTCGGATCCATGTCAGACGTGCAGCAACAGGAATTTCCGAATTTCCGGGTGGACGTGCATTCATCCCGGTGGCTTATGCCATCTTCGTGGTGCTCGTGTGTTTCACCACAGGCGCAGGTGTGAAGTGTGGTGGGGGTCTCGTTTTTGGATTTCATGGTTTCATGGGGTGCGGGTTGTGTATTTTCTGGCATTTGTCACCAACCGTACAACTGTCGTACGATATTTACTCATATGCGCATAAATCATTTAAACCATTGCACCCTGACAATCTGCGGACCGACGGGAGATCCTCATGCATCCCAGGCCCGGCAATGCAGACAGAAAGGAAAAGTCTCATCCCCTTCCATGAGCGATACTCTTCCATGACATCCCGGCTCTCTCTTACCGTCCTTGTCGATAATACAACTCTCACGGACCATGATCTCTGTGGCGAGGCCGGGCTCTCGTTCCTTATCGAAACTGCCGGAACGAAGATCCTGTTTGATACCGGCTTGTCCGGGCTGTTCCTTGCCAATGCCGGGAAAATGGATATCAGCCTCCGGGACCTGGACTTCATCGTCCTCTCACACGGACATATCGATCATACCGGAGGACTGGCCACGCTCATCCGGCACCTTGCCACTGCAGCGCCTGGCAAAGAGCGGCCTCCGGCACCAGAGCTTATCGCCCATCCCTGCTGCTTCTGGCAAAAAGAAAAAGAGGGCAGGAAAAACGGCTCTGCCGTGAGCGGGGAGGAGGCAGGGCAGCAGTTCCTGCTTCACCAGTCCAAAGAACCCGTCTGGATCACGGAGGACCTTGTTTTCCTCGGGGAGATCCCGCGGAGATTTCCCTTTGAGCAGGGAGAGCCGGAGAAGCGGATGATTCACAGCCCGGATGGGAAGACCGGGCCGGATTACCTGCTCGACGATACGGCCCTCGCGTTCCGATCTGCAGAAGGACTCGTCATCATCACGGGCTGCTCGCATGCGGGGATCTGTAATATCACGGAATATGCACGCGAAGTCTGCAGGGAACGGAGGGTTGCCGATATAATCGGCGGGCTCCACCTCCTGACACCAGCTCCAAAACGGCTCGTAAAGACGGGAAAGTACCTGAACCGCCTTCACCTCAATGCACTGCATGCCTGTCACTGCACATCGCTACCGGCAAAACTCGCCCTGATGGAGTATTGCCCGGTGCAGGAAGTGGGTGTGGGCATGCACTTCGGATGGTAGGGCTTCGTGCCCGTTTCATCCACTACGCTGCCTGAACCCGTTGGCGGAAGCCGGGCAATCCTTATCATCTCCCGGCAAGAGTGTTGATCTGTCATGACTCACAAAGAAACATTCCACGGCGTCCCGGGCATCCTGCGCCCGTTCAAGGAGTTTGTTGAGAAATGCGGGTTGAAAAAAGGCGACCAGATCGTCTATTACGGGGTCCCGGGCACCTGCACCCCGTTTGTCGAACTTCTCGGGTTCGCCCTCCGCTCGCTTGAGCCCGAACAGGTCTTTGTCCCGTTCGTTGACGAGAGCAAGGCAAAAAAGATCGTCCATGCCGATGACGTTGGCATGCAGGCCCGCATGGGACCCGTGACACTGAAACCAAAAGTCATTGTCATCATGGGCGGGCTCTCGATGCCCAATGTGCCGGTTAAGGCAGAGCAGGTCAAGGCGGTTCTGGAAAAACATTCCGGTGCGACCGTCATCGGCGTCTGCTTCATGCACATGTTCGAAAAAGCCAAATGGCTGGACACGGTATCCTTCAACTGCCTGATCGATGCGAACATCGATCCGGTAGAAGTTACCACGGATACTTAATTTTTGGCGATTCCTCAATTGAAGCCACCAATCAAAATTTTGTTCCAGGTTTTTTTAAGGAAGCTATACATGGAACAACATGCTGGACGTTCTTTTGGGCTTCGGTTTCACCCCGACCCCCGCCACGGGGGCATTCCCCGGATTGCAATAACGACGTATTACCTGGTATCGGCCTCGTCCAATCGCAATGCGCCCCGTCCCCTCGGGGGACTGGTGGCGCAAGAGGGGAGCAGGATATCAAAAGTTAGTGGCACCAGATGATGAATCACCTGATTTTTACATGATCCACTGTTGACTGTGTGGCCCGTGATGGCAAAGATCTCGCGCGAGAGGAACCGACCGGGACCGGTATGACCATTGTCCGTAATCCCCGGGGATTATTCTTTCCAGACCTCGACCATGGACTGGTCGCCATGGTATCCGATGAATCCCTGCAGCGCAGGAAGCCCGGCTTTACTCTGTTTTGGTCTCGTATCGAAAGGATCGTTGAAGTACATCCACCGGTCATCGATCCCGGTCACGGTAACCCAGTGAGGCAGGTCTTCCCTGCTGCGAAACAGGGAATTTGTAATTATCAGCGGAACATGATTCAAAAACAGGGATTTTGAGATCGTTTCGCCAGTGATTCTCTCCTGCCTTTCCCGGACACCCAGGTTCCGGCACCGGGCCCTTCTCTCGTAAAAAAGGTCAGTGAGCATCTGCATCTCCGGATCGTTGAGACGCGAAAGACACCATCTGGCAAAATCAATTCCACCGGTATTGCTGGTAACTCTCGCAGAAAAACCCCGTGTCACCGCAGAGTACGCCAGCCCATACCGGCTGGTTCCGCATACGACTCCCAGGGTCGCCTCCCTCCACACGTCGATCTCCATACCTTTCCCGAGGCGAAGGTTTTCATCCAGGTACTTCATCGCCATCATCAGTGAAGCGGGGCCGCACGTGAAGTCATAATGCTGCCGGTAAAACGGAATCTTCAGGTGGATTGGTGACCCTGGCTCAGCGTGCATGCTCTGTCCCGGATTGTTCTGCATCGGATAGATCTGTGCTCAGCGGGGGGTGGACATAAAACCTTCTTATATTTAGAAACAGATTGTCGGCCGGTTACCGCTGGCGGCGGATTGCTGCAAACGGGGGCGGCTGGACCGGAGATGGGGGCCGGCGCGTGAAGAATTATTCGCTGGCAGTACTATTGGGAAAGTTTTAATCATCATTGAGGACGAGAAGAAAGCGGAAGTAACCAGTCAGATTGGAACAATCCGGAAACTCCGGGATAATATCCATATCATCTCCGGATAACCGTATATCCGGCCATTTTCCCCGGGTTCCCCGTTTTTTTATTGCCGCCATAAAATATGACCCTCATATTCACGTTCCAATGGACGTTCCGGGGCCTGTATGGGGAAAACAACGTTGCCGGAAAAACATCGATTCTATGGCCGATAAGGGCCATTGTACGAGGTGCATTTCGGCTGTATTTTGGCAAAATGCGCGTAATGCGGGCGTATTCTCCACAGGAACAGAAACGGAGGGTTTTACAGCGTTTTCCGGGATGAGCCAGGATCAAAAAATGGGAATCCGGACCCGTACAGGGCGTATTTTCATACCCTTCCCTTCATCCCCTCAAATAGCCGGCTTTCCCTGAAAATCAGTATCCTACAAATACCCGGATCACCATAAACGCAACAAACCCGATGAGTGCACTGATGGGAATCGTGAGGATCCATGCAAACATGATACTCCGGGCAACGCCCCACTTGACCGTGCTTGAGCCCATCGTGGTCCCTACGCCCATGATGGACGAACAGATGACATGGGTCGTGCTTACCGGGATACCTGCAACCGATGCCCCAAGGATGGTAGCAGCACCGGCCGTCTCTGCAGCAAACCCGTGCACCGGCCGGAGCCTTGTTATCTTGTAACCCATAGTCCTGACGATGCGCCATCCCCCCGAGAGAGTCCCAAGTGCGATGGCAGTGTATGAAGCGAGAATAACCCACAGGGGCATTGGCAGGTTGTTGGGATCCACGCTCGCACCGAAGTACCCAATCGAGAAGAGGAGCGGCAGGATGATCCCCATGGTCTTCTGGGCATCGTTAGTACCATGGGAAAAACTGTACGCGGCAGCGGAGCAGAGCTGAAGCCGCTTGAAATGACCTTCGGCCGACTCCTTGTTTGCTTTTTTTGTAAGGTTGAGGATAAGCGCCATGAACAGGAACCCGCAGGTCAGGCCTATCAGGGGGGACAGGATCATGAAGGTGACAACCAGTTCGATGGTCGACCACTTGATTGCGGCAAGACCGGCAGCAGCGATTCCCGCCCCGGCCAGTCCTCCGATAAGAGCATGGGAAGAGGAGGTCGGGAGACCAAAAAGCCACGTGATCAGGTTCCATGCAATTGCCCCGGTGAGAGCTCCCAGCACGATATAGGGGATCACGGCGGCCGGCACAATAGTCAGCTCGATGATCTTGCTGATAGTACTTGCGACAGCAACACCAAAGCCGAACGCGGCAACAAAATTAAAAAAGGCTGCAAAGACTACCGCGTTCCGGGGGGACAGGACTTTTGTGGAGACCACCGTTGATATGGAATTCGCGGAGTCATGGAACCCGTTCGTGAAATCAAAAACGAGCGCAATGCCTATGATGATTACGATGAGTTCCCACGTTGCTTCGATCATGCAATCCCCTCAAAGATGCCCGGTCATGAGTGCCGGATCGCGATATCGGAGAGCACGTTTGCCACATCCTCGCAATAGTCCGTAGCCGTTTCAAGGTGCTCGTAGATGTCCTTGAGCTTGATGATCGTAATAGCGTCTGTTGTCTTAAAGAGATCCGTGACCGCATGGGCAAGCACATCATCAGCAAGGTTCTCCAGCCGGTTGACCTCGATGCAGCGCTCCTCGATGTATCTTGGATCCTTGATCGACCGGATCCCCTTGACTGCGCTCTCGATCTCTACAGTTGACATGTGGATAAGCTTGGCGAGCTCGACCATGTGGGCATCCGTGCCGACAATCCCGTAATAGTACATCTTCTCGGTAGCGCCATCGATATAATCCAGGACCTCGTCAAGGGCTGAGGCGAGCCGCGAGATCTCTTCCGGGTCCAGCGGCGTGATGAACGTCCGGTTGAGCTGGTCGTAGATATCGTGGGTGATTATATCCCCTTTGTGCTCCAGCAGCTCGATCTGGTGGCGTTTCTCCTTGACGTTCGTGAACTCCTCGGTCAGCGCAACGAGCTGCCATGCCGCCTCCTTGTTGACTGCTGCCTGCTTCTCGAAAAGATCAAAAAAAACCTTATCCTGGGGTATCAGCAACTCCCGTAAACCCATAACAATCCCAGTGGTTATCGGCTGAAGCCCTTAAAAATATAGCGAATTATTGTGGACCCTAGAGCAGGCTGAGCAGAAACGCCACGATAAAATACCCGACAAAGGAGACGACGAGAGCAATCGGGATGGTGATGACCCAGGCCTCCATCATCTCCTTGACAACCCGCCACTGCACGGCATTTTTCCCCCGCGTTGCCCCGACACCGATGATCGACCCGTTTATGGCATGGGTGGAGGAGACCGGGATACCCTTCTCGGTGACCGTAACGAGGATAGCGCTGCTCACGGTAGCTGCACAGAATCCCTGGTACGTGCGGATCTTGGTGATGTCCTTTGCCATCTTGTCGACCACCTGCCACCCGCCAAAACAGGTGCCAAGACCGATCGCGATGGCGGAAGAGAGGAGGACCCAGGTCGGGACCGCAAACGTGAGGAGGATGCCCGAGGAGACGAGGAGTGCCGTGATGATACCGACCGCGTGCTGCCCGTCATTTGCCCCGTGGGCCGTGGCCTGGACAAGGCTTGCGAGCACGTGGAGCGGCTGGAAGATCCGTTTCATATGGTTCTGGCGGGAGTGCCTGAACGCATGGGATATGAGGATATCGAAGAGAAAGGCCCCGACAATGCCAAGGATGGGAGAGATGAAAATGAAGAGCACGATCGCAAGCAGGCCGGACAACTTGATGACCCCAAGGAGCATGAGGGCCGGTATGATAAGGGCCGCCCCGCAGATGGCGCCGAGTTCCAGGCCGAACCGGACGTCCTCCCGGAACCATGCCGAGAAAAGACCGAGAATGACCGCACCGGTGACTGCACCGATAAAACCGTACACGATGACCTGGACGCACGTGTCCCACCCCGGCAGGATGACGACAGCAAGACCCCCGACAGCGATACCGGCCCCGAGGAGACCCCCCACCATCGCGTGACTGCTCGAGAGCGGGATGCCTGCCCGGGTGGCAACGAAGACGAGGATAATGGCCGCTCCCATGGCAACGACGATCGAGAGCGGGGTAAGGCCGCTCTGGCTGACGATCGCCGTACCGATGGTGGCTGCTACTGCCGTAGTGAAGAGGAACGGGCCGATAAGATTGCAGACCGCGGTGTAGAGAACGGCCCGGATGGGCGGGAGGGCTTTTGTGGCAACCACGGTTGCAATGGAATGCGAGGCATCGTTGAGCCCGTTGACGAAGTTGAGGGCGAGCGCAAGGAGGACACCAAAGAGGATGAGCGGGTCCATGCCGGTCATGTATGGCTCATCGCGATGTCGTTCAGGGCATGCCCGACATCATTGCATTTCTCCATCACTTTTGCCATGCCCTCGTAGATATCCTTGAGCTTGATGATCATGAGGAGATCCTTGGTCTTGAACAGTTCGAGGATGGCGCGGGAGAGGAGTTCGGTCGAGAGATTGTAGAGCCGGCTGATCTCCAGGGTATGGGTTTTTACCCCTTCTGGATCCTTGAGTGTTGCGAGGGTGTCGAGAGCATGGGTGATCTCGGTTGCCGAGAGCTGGATCAGGTAGGAGTATTCCTTGAGCACATCATTGGTCTCGGGAATACCGTAGTTGCAGAGCTGGTGGGTTACCCAGTCTATCTTGTCGAGCACGTCGTCAAGCGCCGGTGCCAGCCTTGCGATCTCATCCGGTTCCAGCGGGGTGATGAGGGATTCGTTGAGCTGCTCATAGATCTTCTTCGTTATTTCGTCCCCGAGATGTTCGATCTGGCGTACCTTGTGGGATTTCTCTGTCCCATCCGGGAGCTCGTGGGTGATCTCGTTTAAGGTGGTCGAAGCCTCGGTTATTTTCTCCGCCATTTCTCGAAAAAGCACAAAAAAGACCTTGTCTTCAGGCAGGATCAGGTCACGGATACGCATAATCTTCAGACTTACCCTTAATCCATAACTATAAAAAAGTACGTCCCGCCGGTCCCGGAGCGCCGGTCTGCCCGGACAAAACCCCCCGTAGAATGTGACGGGCAGGTTGGAGTACCGTAATTCCCGCCCGGGAATCTGTTCCCGGTTGGACGATATTGGAATTATGAACCGGCAATACGGAAATCATCCGAAGGAACGATGATCTCGAACCGTGCCCCTTTACCCGGGATACCCGTTTCCCGGATAGAGATCCCGGTGATCCCCAGGATAACCCGGCTTAAGAAGAGACCAAGACCGGTATTTTTCCCGAACCCCTTGGAGAATATCCGCTCCTTGTCGTTTTCGACAACGCCCTCGCCATCATCGCGGTACTCAATGCACAGATTCCCGTTCTCTTTCCGGGTTGAGGACAGGGTAATATGCTTCACCCGCTTGCCATGCCGGATGGAGTTGTCAATAAGATTCCCGAAGACTTTGGGAAGAAGAGAATCTGCATAGAGCTCGAACGACAGATCCCTGATTTCGAGATCGATTGCCGCACTCTCCAGGTACGGCCGCAACGATTCCATGATCTTCCCGGCATCCTGCCATTGCGGGGTGGAGTCGCCGATTGATTCGTAGGTTTTGGTAAATTCAATCTGCTTCTGGATGATCTGCGCTGCAATTTTTGAGCGTTTGATATAGTCAAGGACAACCGGATCCGTAATTCTCATTTCCGCGAGATCTATGTATGCCGTGAGAGCCAGGATCTGGTTGTTGATATCGTGGCGGGTAATGCTGGTCAGGAGATTGAGCTTGCTGTTGGCTTCAGCAAGCGCCCTCTCGACCCGGCCCCGTTCAGCATTCTCCACGACAAGATTCCTGTTGGCAGTGTGGAGATCTTCGACCGCGGAGGTCAGTTCCTCATTTGTCGCGCTCAGGTTTTCCTGCATTTCCTGGAGCTCGATATTTTTCCGGATGGCATATTCATACGTGGAGAGCAGGATATCGAGGATCCGGAACCGGCCTGATGTTATCCGGTGGGAGCGGTGGGAAAAAACATACTCCATGTCCGGTTGCGGACCTTCCGGGTCCGGCTTGCCGACGGCCCTGAATGCAGCTTCGATATGGGAATACACCTGTTCCGGATTATAAGGTTTGATGATGAAGTTGTCTGCACCGGCTTCAAGTCCCCTGAGAACATCCTCGGCGTCAAAGAGCTGCGTTACGAGAATTACCTGGATTCCGGCAGTCCTGACATCGGTCTTGATCTGCCGGCAGAGTTCGTACCCGTCCATCTCCGGCATGACGATATCAGTCAGCACGACAGACGGCATCTCCATCCGGATCCTGTCGAGTGCTTCGCGGCCGTTGAGTGCAAGGAGCACATCGTAGCCTTTCCCGGTCAGGAGATGAACCAGGTACTCTGCCTGGGTCCGGCTGTCCTCAACCACAACAATCTTCGGGCTGAGCTTTGTGCTCCTGCCTTTTGTTGTCTTTTTCATTGTTTCTGGGGACAAATCAGTGCCGGTGTTCATCAGACCTCACGGACCATGCGGTCAGCCGGGATGGATAATATCTGCGGTTTTGCCCGTATCATCGTCAGTGGTCCCGGCAGTCAACGACTATATCAAATCCATGTTTCTTAAGCATTACGAAACTCTTGTCGGGCCCGGATTAAGTTCCTGCCAGGATTGGCAGGACACGGATCCCACGTGAAACGGTTCCATCAGAAGAGATCGCCATGCACCGGAACATTCCGGCAGCATTGCCGGTCAAAATGGTATAAGAACGGGATGGACCGGGCGGGAATTGAACCCGCGGCCTCTTCCATGCCAAGGAAGCGATCTACCACTGATCTACCGGCCCGCTCCTAACTACTAGGATGCCATAGGTTAAAAGAATTGTTCGTCTTTCCTGTTATGGATCCCCGGATCCCATGAGCGAAGGCACCTTTTTTTGCAGCCGGGCGCGGGCATCCTGCATATCAGGGAGGGTTATAACCCGGCCCTTTTCGATGAAACCCGTGATGAGAGGCACCGCACCGGCGGGGGGCGCCGATGCGGCCGGAAGAGTCCTGCGGCCGCCCCCGGGAAGATCATACACCTGTTTGACCCCGCTCCGCTTCCCGCGCTTGGCTCTCGCCTGTCCCCCGATCTCCACGATATCCATGGCAAAATCGATGACCGGTGCATTGGCGATCGCCCCGCCGACCCCGAACGCATCCACGATATCCCGGTAAGCTGCCACGTCTTCACGGGTCACTCCCCCGGATAAGAATATCTTCACGCCGGTATGCCCGTGCATATCGAGCTCCCAGCGGACCTCCTCGATGATAGAGCGCATGTTGCCCCGGCGCGACCGGGGGGTATCGAGCCGGACTGCCGTTGCCCCGCATTCCGCTGCCCGCAGGGACTCGGATTTCTCATCGCAGTACGTGTCGCAGAGCATGATCCGCGGTACCTCTTTTGGGGCATGACGAGCGAACGAACGCCAGGCATCTTCCGGTCGCGGGTAACACATCACGAACGCGTGGGGCATGGTCCCGACGACAGGCATCCCTTCCGGGGCACAGGTATTGGAGACCCCGTCAACCCCGCCGATCCAGGCCGACCGCTCGATCATGGCGGCGATCGCGGGGTGCTGCCGGCGCGAGCCGAACGAAAAGACCGGCCGGGTCCGGGCGGCAATCTTGATGTGGGCTGCGGCGGTAGCGATACCGGATGCGTGGCAGAGAAAACCGAGAATGGCAGTCTCGTACCGGCAGAAATCGCGGTATTTCCCGGTAATACGGAGGACCGGATCATTTTTGTAAAAGACCGTGCCTTCGGGCAGGGCATCCACCGTGACCGGTATCCCGTCAAGCAGGGCGACAACATCTGAAAGCCCCGAGAAGACTGCCCACGAATCCGGCAGGGTTGTGGCGGTCACTTCCATGACAACGTCCGGGTTGAGGTTGTCCTGCCCGAGCGCCTCTTCCGTGCGAACAAAATAGATATCCGTGCAGTCGCCGTTCTTTATCGTTTCGTCGCTGATCGTGAGAAACGTGCCCATGCGAAAGCGTTTGGGCGCTCACGCGATTACGTTTGCGTTTGGCGGGTCCGCGGGCATTCGCTAAATATTAGTGCAGATCCCGCCAATCATTCTCCTGCGAAGGGATACTATGCAGGGCAGAATCCATAGGGAACCATACGACATCACAATGCGCAGGCAGGAGTCCTGATGCTCGGGATTATCGGGGGAACGAGTCTTCTCTTCTCCACGCTCCCGGAACTGGAAGCCCGCACGGTCAGTACCCCGTTCGGGAACGCCGAAGTGCTCTCCGGGGATATCGTAATGCTGATGCGCCACCAGCACAACCGCCCCCCGCACCGTATCAATTTCCGCGCGAACCTGGCGGCACTCGCGATTGCCGGTGCTGACAACATTGTTGCATTCGCCTCGTCAGGTTCGATGAACCGGGATATTGCCCCGGGGTCGCTCGTAATACCGACTGATTATATCAGCCTCGCCGATATCCCTTCCATCCATGACCACGCGGTTGAGCACGTTATGCCGGAACTGTCCAGAGAACTCTCAGAGACCCTGCACCGCGCAGTTCCCGCAGCCCGGCTTGGCGGAACGTACGTCCAGACCCGGGGGCCCCGGTTCGAGACCGCTGCCGAGATCAAAGCCTTATCGAAAATTGCTGATCTCGTGGGAATGACCCTTGCATCCGAAGCTTCACTTGCAAAGGAACTCGGCATACCGTTTGCCGCCATCTGCACGGTGGATAATTATGCAAACGGGCTTACCGACGAGCCACTCACGTGGGAAGAGGTGCTTGAGATCTCCCGGCAGTACCGGAAGCGGACCGGAGAGATAGTGAATACCATCATCAGGAACCTGGGTTAAGATACAGGATGTGGAAGATACCATGGACGAGATCTTTACAAAAAAGCGCTCGCTGCTCATCGCAAATGTCGTGAGCAACGGGAAGAAGACCGACATTTTTGTTGACGAGAAGGGAACGATCCGGGGCATTGGCCCGAAGGTCCGGTCAGAGCACAAGGGCGAAGCGGATGTCGTGATCGACGGGGATGGTGCACTGGCCCTGCCGGGCCTTGTCAATACCCACACGCACGCGGCAATGACGCTTCTCAGAGGTTATGCGGACGACATGATCCTGCAGGACTGGCTCTCGCAGAAGATCTGGCCCCTCGAGGCGCACCTGACCGGGAAGGATGTGTACTGGGGAACGAAGCTCGCCTGCATCGAGATGATCCGGAGCGGGACGACCGCATTCAACGACATGTACTTCTTCATGGACGAGGCAGCCCGGGCAGTTGACGAGGCAGGGATCCGTGCGGTCCTGTCCTACGGGTTCATCGATCTCTTTAACGACGAGAAACGCGAGAACGAGTGCAAAGCCACCGAAAAACTCGCGTCCCACGTCCGCACGATGAACAATCCCCGGATCAAAACGGCGGTCGGCCCCCATGCCATCTACACGGTCTCGCCCCAGGGTCTGAAATGGTGCGCAGAGTTTGCAAAGGAGCAGAAGATCGGGATCCACATCCACCTCTCCGAGACAGAGAAGGAAGTGACCGACTGCGTTGCCCGGCACGGCAAACGGCCTGCCGCCCACCTGGATGACTGCGGGATCCTGACCCCCCGGACCATCGCGGCGCACTGCTGCTGGCTCGACGAGGCGGAATGCTCGCTTCTCGGGAAGCACAAGGTCTCGGTCTCGCACAACCCGGCAAGCAACATGAAGCTTGCAACCAACCGGGCCATGCCGTACGCAACCCTTGCCGCTGCCGGGGCAAACACCTGCCTTGGCACGGACGGCTGCGCATCCAACAACAACCTCGACATGTTCGAGGAGGCCAAGACAGCAGCGCTCCTGCAGAAGTTCTTCTGGAACAACCCGACGGTTCTCCCGGCAGCCGAAGCCCTTCAGATGGCAACCGCAAACGGGGCAAAGGCGCTGGGCTTTGGCACCGGCTCGCTCGCGGTCGGTGCACCCGCGGATATTGTCCTAGTCTCCACCCGTGCAGCCTGCAACATCCCGCTCCACAACGCGACCTCGAACCTCGTGTACGCCTGCAGCGGCGGGGCAGTCGAGACCACCATCTGCGATGGCATGGTCCTGATGCTCAACCGCGAGATCCCGGGTGAGGAAAAGATCCTTACCGGCGCGGCATCCGCGGCAGAGGATCTCGTGAAACGTGCGCAGTCAGCGTAGATGGAATTGTTCCATGAAAACGTGCATGCGACAGCCGGTAACAATCGCTGCCATCATCCTGGTCATTCTTTTTTTCAGTATTGCTGTTGCCGGTTGTACCGGTACCCTCCCGGGAACTCCCGCGGGCGTGCCCAGATCAGACAATACCGGGAAGTTGTCCGTTTACTTTCTCGATGTCGGGCAGGGGGATTCCGAGCTTTTGATTTTTGGCAACAAAACCATCCTGATCGATGCCGGCGAGATCGATATGGGCGACCGGGTTGTTGCAGACCTGGAGAAACTCGGCGTGACCCGGATCGATCTCCTGGTTGCTACCCACCCGCACTCCGATCATATCGGCGGGATGCAGAAAGTGCTTGCCCGGTTCCCGGTCGGGCAGGTGCTCGATGCCGGCCTGCCCCACCCGTCACCGGTGTACGAGCAGTTCCTGGAAACGATCGATGCCCGGCACATCCCCTACACCGTTGCCGTGCAGGGGCAGACCATTGATATCGACCCGGCGCTCCGCATCCTCGTCCTCTCTCCGCCGGCACAGCGCTTCGGCGACGACCCGAACCAGAACTCCGTGGCGCTCCGCATATCCTACGGCACCGTTGATCTCCTCATGACCGGCGACCTTGGCGGCGAGGCAGAGGCAGCTCTTGCAAAGACCGGCTATCCTCTCGACGCCGAGATCCTCAAAGTCGGCCACCACGGGAGCAGGTACTCGACATCGGCAGCATTCCTTGCCCGGGTCCACCCGGAAGTTGCCATCATTGAGGACGGGAAGGACAACCTGTATGGGCATCCTCACGACGAGACCCTGCAAAGTCTCAAAAAGGCCGGCATTACCGTGTACCGGACCGACCTTGACGGGACGGTCCTTGTCCGCAGTGACGGGATCTCCTACTCGGTGAAGACCGAAAACGGCGCCGGGAACCTGTGGGGCCCGCAGGCGACAACGGTTCCTGCAGGAAACCCGGCGATCACGATCCCGGCTTCGGTATCCGGGCTGAATGTGACCGTGCCCACCCTTCCTGCGGATCTCAGCCTGACCCTCCCGTCCATACCGGCAACGGTCACCGTCCCCGTCCCTTCCTTCACCCTGCCTCCCGTCCAGATCGGCAACGCTTCATCGGTTTACATCAGCGCCACGCAGTTCAATGCCCCGGGGGATGACCGGCTGAACCTGAACGGCGAATGGGTC
Organism: uncultured Methanoregula sp.; assembly: GCF_963678795.1. Classification (NCBI taxonomy): domain Archaea; kingdom Methanobacteriati; phylum Methanobacteriota; class Methanomicrobia; order Methanomicrobiales; family Methanoregulaceae; genus Methanoregula; species uncultured Methanoregula sp. The sequence continues at coordinate 908,407 of NZ_OY787453.1, forward strand.
CGGCTCACCAACCGGGGTACGGGTCCGGTTCTTATCGCGGGCTGGACCCTTTCCGACAGGACCAGCTCCTATACCTACCGCTTCCCGGCAACAATCCTGCTGCTGGCCTCCTCGGTAACCGTTTATACCGGTACCGGGATGATGAACGATACTGCACTCTTCATGGGACGGAGCGAACCGCTCTTTGGTAACAGCGGCGATACGGCAATTCTCCGGGATGGAACGGGAGTACTGATCGACCAGCGATCCGGGGGAAGAACAACATGAAGGCCACCGTAGACCGGATAGAAGGATCGATCGCCGTGCTGATCACCCGTGAAGATGAGCCGGTCCGGCTGAACCTCCCGGTAACCCTCCTCCCGCCCGGCACCCGGGAAGGCGATATCGTTACTCTCGCGATCGAACGCGACGAGGATGCGACACGGGTGGCAAAGGAACGGGTAGCAGGGCTTATCGGGAAACTGGGCGCCAGGAAATAAGAACGAACCGGCCCTGCCCGGCAATAAAGACGCCGGCTGCACACCGATCCGACACTATTTTACATTTTCCCGATCAATACGCCGGACATGTCTCATCACGAAGCATTTGAACACCATGACCATGCCAGGCCAGCCGGGGTCTCAAAAACCTGCCGCGTCTGCAAAACCACCTACTCCCACGAGAAAAACCCCTCCCACTTCGGCATCTGCCACAACTGCGGGTACAAGATCCTGATCGTGCTCTTCATCGTGATGATATCAGTTTCATACATTGCATGGTTCGGTGTCATCTGAGAACATTCTGAATACTTTTTTTACCCATTTACCGGATCGCATTCCCGCGGGGTTCCCCAACCATTAAGTAGTGCCGGTACTGCATTAGGCTCTGAGGAAGTTGTCGCATGGCTGCTGCTGTTCTTGATCTGGCTGTCCTTCTCTTTGAATATCTCAACGTGCTGGTTGCGTTCATCGCACTTGTTCTTGCCGCGAAATGGAATAAGACCGAGTTTTTCGCAGGCCTCTTCTTCCTGCTCATCTATACGGTCCTCGATGCCATCGAGCTCTCGCTCATCACCGTCTTTGACGTCTCCATGGTTAACGCGTCCCAGTTCGGGTTCATCCTCCTTGCCATCATCGCGTTCATCCTTGCCATGAGACCGGCAAGCCTGGTAAAGAAACCGGCCTGACAAAATCTCCTGCACAGGGGAATCCCTGCAGCCGGTGATGATGTTGTGCATCTGCCAGGAAACGCGCCCGGGTGTTGCCGGCTCCTCATTGATGGGAGGACCGGCTGCGCACCCTGGCCGTAAAACGGGGATTCATGGTTTTCATACGCGGCATCCCGCCACCGGGCTCCGGCCAGCCGGATCGTTCATTCATGCATGGAACCCGGGGTGCGCACATAAGGATAAATGGATCCCTGCCGTACAGGAAGAATAACCATCCGGAGAATCGGTCATGTACGCCATCGAGGTTCTCTCGCTCTCAAAACGCTTCGGGGATCTCCAGGCGCTCTCCCATGTTGATTTTTCCGTACATGAAGGGGAGACGTTCGGGTTCCTCGGCCCGAACGGTGCGGGTAAGACGACTACCATCCGCATCCTGACGGGAATTTCCCCGCCAACAGAAGGAACTGCGAGGATCTTCGGAAAAGATATCGTCAGGGAGACGATTGCGGCCCGGCGCCAGATCGGGATCGTTCACGAGACCTCCAATATCTATACCGATCTCACGGCATGGCAGAACCTGATCTTCACCGCGGAACTCTACCATGTCGGGAAAAAAGAACGCGAGAAGAAGGCAGTGGAACTCCTCGAACTCTTCGGGCTCCTGGAACGCAGGGACGATAAAACGAAAGGTTTTTCGAAAGGGATGAAGCGGCGGCTCACGCTCGCCATGGGCCTCATCAACAGTCCCCGCCTCCTGTTCCTTGACGAACCCACATCCGGTCTCGACGTGCAGAGCAACCTGATCATCCGGGACGTTATCCGGGACCTCAACGGCGAGGGTGTGACCGTCTTTCTCACTACCCATAACATCGAGGAGGCCAACCTTGCCTGCGACCGTGTCGCCATCATCAACCGCGGGCGCATCGCGGCCATTGATTCTCCCGAACGGCTCAAGAAGACTATCCAGAGCGTCCAGTCGGTGGAGGTGGCATTCGATGCCCCGGTGCCGGTGCTTCCGGAGGACCTGGAACAGATTCCCCGGGTAAGCGAAGTGATCAAGCAGGGCGACAAGTTCCGGCTGATCACGGAAGATCCACCATCGGTGATCGACGGGGTCATGGCCTTTGCCGCGGCCCGCAGGGCACGGGTGATCAGCATCACCACGCTCGGGCCGAGCCTTGAAGACGTCTTTATCCGGCTCACCGGTCTCGATATCCGGACAAAGGGGGTGAAGACTGTTGACTGATACGGTCAGTACCTGCGGGCAGCTCTGCACGGAAATGAACGCAGCGTGGGCGATTGCAAAAAAGGATATCCTCATCTATTACCTCAAGCCCAACATCATCGTTTCGGGAGCGCTCTTCCCGCTCTTCATGTTCCTCGCGTTCGCCATTGGCCGGCCGGCAGAGCCGTCGGTAATGATCCCGGGACTCATCGCGATCACGATCCTCTTCTCTGCCTCATCCATTGAACCGGTCTCGATCCCCATCGAGCGCAGGATGAAGACCTTCGATCGGCTCATCTCGGCCCCGATCTCCCTGCACACGGTGGTGCTTGGCGAGAGTTTGAGCGGTTTTCTCTATAGTATCGGGATTGCATTTGTCCCGCTCATTGCCGGGCTCGTACTCTTTGGCACGACCATCGTGAGTATCGGGCCGCTCGTGCTCGGTCTCGTCCTCACATCGTTCTGCTTTGCCACGATGGGAACGCTCTTCTCTGCATATCCGACCGAGAGCCCCGGGGACATCATGTCCATGCTGAATCTCGTCCGACTGCCCCTGATCTTCGTTTCCGGCGTTTTCATCCCCGTCAGCCAGATCCCGGCTGCCGGGCAGTTCATCGTCTACCTCTCGCCCCTGACGTATGGCAACGACCTGATCCAGGCTGCCTACTCGGGCACCACGCTCTTTCATCCTCTCGTTGATGTCGTAATGATCTGCATTTTTATCCTGCTCTTCCAGTTCGTGGCTAACCGGCTGTATAAAAAATTCAATGACTGATCCTGCAAGATTGTGGATTATTTGGCTCTGTTAAAATTCTCTATTTCTTTTTATTCGCGTATTCTCTTCTAAATGTCAGGAGCGTGACCCCCACTCTCCCCCATAGGGGGAAGCAGCCCAATGGGAGCATCCCCTTGACCCCCTTCCTTCCGTTTTTTTGAGGTTTTATTCAACCATTTGAGTGATTATCATTCCCGGGGGATGCATCTGGCATGCGGGGGCGGAAGCATGATGTGCCGGAGCCCCGGGGAGCGACTGCTTGATTTTCTTAAGGATTTCAACAGAGCCGATTATTTTTAAAAAAAGCAGGAAACAAAAATCAGAATAATTTCCCCGGCTCCAAAATCACCGGCTGCAGCCGGTACGTGAAGGCTTCCTGATACTGGGTATCGGCTGACAGGCTGAACGCTGCAACATCGTTATACCCCAGGTACCCGACCGGTGTGTCCGCTGAAGCAATCTCCCGGCCATTGGTGTCATAGAATGTCCCGCGGACCGCCAGGTTGTCCATGGGTTCCGTGCAGGTATTGCTGACATACCCCGTCACGCGTATCTCAGAAAACGAACCCGTATTCGTACTGTGAGCTGAATCATTGACCCGGAAGAAGCAGTCCTGCACATCCGGGGAAGTCTCCTTCATCAGCCTGATCTTCGGCAATACGATATCCGGGGATGCAGCCATGCATCCGGCAATGACTACTGCGCCGGCCAGCACCAGGATCACAAGAACCGTTCGCATGTTCACCGCACTGCTATTATTCATCGTGTAGGCAGTACCTCCCCAAATCTTTTTCGCAGGGGTTCACGTGGCCCTGTGGCGGGAAACCCTCACAAATACCCGTCTCTTTTCCGGTCACCCTCGTTCCGGTATGAACCCGTTCGGTTCATGCATATTCCTGCCGGGTAAAAAAAGATGTATACCGTTACGCGGTCTCGACCTTGTCAGCCTCTTCAAGACCCAGCACTTTAATCGACTCTTCCCGCATCTTGAACTTCTGGATCTTGCCCGAGATCGTGATCGGGAAGTCATTGACGAACAGGACGTACCGCGGGATCTTGTAGTGGGCGATCTTCCCCTTGCAGTAGTCTTTCACATCCTGCTCGGTCATCGTCTGGCCGGGCTTCATCTTCACCCATGCGCAGAGCTCCTCGCCGTACTTGATGTCCGGGACACCGACAACATACACATCGGAGATCTTCTCGTGATGGTGAAGGAACTCCTCGATCTCCCGGGGGTAGATGTTCTCCCCGCCCCGGATGACCATGTCCTTGAGCCGGCCAACGATCTTGAAGTAGCCTTCCTCGTCCATGGTGCCGAGGTCGCCCGTGTGGTTCCAGTGGTCTTTGTCAAGGGTGGCATGAGTGGCCGAGGGATTGTTGTAATAACACTTCATCACGCAGTAACCCCGGGCACAGATCTCACCGATATCACCATTGGGTACGATCTTGCCGGTGTTCGGGTCAATGATCTTGAGCTCGGTGTGCGGGAAGGCCCGGCCGATGGTCGTGACCCGGCGCTCAACAGGGTCTTTCGTCGTCGTCATCGTGACACCGGGGCTTGTCTCGGTCTGGCCGTACACGATCACGATCTCGCTCATGTGCATCTGCGTGTTGACCTGCTTCATCACTTCAATCGGGCAGGGAGAGCCGGCCATGATGCCGGTCCGCAGGGAGCGGAGGTCATACTTTGAAAAGTTCGGGTGGGCGAGCTCGGCAATGAACATGGTCGGGACGCCATGAAGTGCCGTGCAGTGCTCTTTCTCAACGGTCTTTAAGACTTCTTCGGCATCGAAGGCGGGTGCCGGGAGGACCATCGTTGATCCGTGAGTGACGCAGGCAAGGTTACTGAGGACCATGCCGAAACAATGATAGAAGGGAACAGGGATGCAGAGCCGGTCTTTCTCGGAAAAACTCATGCCTTCGCCGATGATGAAGCCGTTGTTGAGGACATTGTGGTGGGTCAGGACAACACCCTTCGGGAACCCCGTGGTACCGCTCGTGTACTGGATATTGATGGGGTCATCGAAAGAGAGCCCCTCTCCCCGCTCGACGAGCTCATCAACAGAGATCTCGTCCGCCTTTTTCAAAAAATCCTCCCAGGTGTACATCCCGTTGTACGGGATATCGCCAAGGAAGATCGCGTTTTTTAAGAAGGGGAACTTCTCGCACGAGATCCTGCCGGGCTTTGCCTCGTAGGCCTCGGGGCAGGCCTCGTAGAACATACCCATGTAGTCCGAGGTTTTGAACCGGCCCTGGATGATCAGGGTCTGGATCTCGGACTGCTTGAGCACGTACTCGAGCTCGTACGTGCGGTACGCGGGGTTGATGTTCACCATGATGGCGCCGATCTTGGAGGTGGCGAACTGGACCACTACCCATTCGGCATAGTTCATGGCCCAGATGCCTACGCGGTTGCCCTTCTCTACGCCAAGGCCCATCAGGGCCCGGGCAACCATGTCTACCTGCGCGAGAAACTCCCGGTAGGTCCACCGGATGTCCTGGTGCATGGATACGACCGCATCGGTGTCCGGGTATTTCGCTGCTATACTGTTGACCATCTCGCCGATGGTCATACCCAGCAGGGGCACTGCTGATGTTCCGCACGTGTAACTGCCCTCAACCATTGGTAAATGTTGGGGTACCGGATAATATATGGATGATGATTTTGTATCTCCGTGGTGCACTCCGTCGCATGCCGCGGGTTATCGTCCGGATATGCCCGGGCAGGTTCCCGTTATTATTAAGCGGAACGCGAGACCCGGGAGCAGCCCCCGGCCCCCGAGCGGCAAACAACAAAACTCTTAAGTTTATACACTGCGATTGTATTGAGTCAGCAGGGGAGATGCCCCGGTACTGGCGCAAGGGGTTGTGGCCTAGCCCGGAATGGCGACGGGCTCCAGCGGTCTTTGCGTTCTCGTGCTCGCAGATGATGAACAATGGGTCTGCTGAATTCAAGATGATGACCCGTTGGAGCACTGATGCATGTCGGAGAGACCCGTCGATCGTGAGTTCAAATCTCACCAACCCCACGTTTTCTGAACGATTCCTCTGTTCTTTGCCATTGCGGATCTTTTTAATATGGGTTTGGCTTTTCTCGTTTCACGTTCAAGAGAGACCTGGTGAGACATGACGAGCGAGCGCTATAAACGCGGATGGGATACGTTAGAGGAAATTGATGGTGATGCCGGTGAGGCAGTGATTGCCAGCCTCAGGGACATTGCCCCGGATCTTGGAAAATATATCATCGAGTTCCCGTACGGGGATGTCTACAGCCGCCCTGATCTGGACCTCCGTTCGCGGCAGATTGCGGTTGTTGCTGCGCTCACGGCGCTGGGCAATGCCGCTCCCCAGTTGAAGGTCCATATTCATGCAGCCCTCAATGTCGGGGTAACCCGTAAAGAAGTTGTCGGGATTATCATAACGATGGCCGTGTACGCAGGGTTCCCGGCGGCACTCAACGGGATGGCTGCGGCAAAAGAGGTATTTGCCGAGCGGGATCGCGACGGGAAATCCTGATCCCTTTTATCACCATTCTGTTCTTTTTTCCCCCTTCGATCCCGGCAAGAGGTGTGGTCAGGCACCCGGGCACCGTGACAGGCCCGGCCGGGTTCAGGTTCATCATGACCGCACCCGAATTTTTATAGGTACCGGCACGCAATCTCTCATTCATGCCAGCTGAACTGCATCTCGTTGACGCTTTCACGAGCTCCCCGTTCCGCGGGAACGTTGCCGGCGTCTGTATACCTGACGGGCCTCCCGACGCGGAGTGGATGCAGAAGGTGGCCGCCGAGCTTAAGCATTCGGAGACCGCATTTCTGCTCCCGGCAAAAGAGAACTGGAACCTGCGGTGGTTCACTCCAGCACAGGAAGTTGAGCTCTGCGGCCATGCCACGCTCGCCGCCGCGTTCGTGCTCTGGACAACCGGCCGGGTTCCACGGGACAAGGCGATCGCGTTTGAGACCTTATCGGGTACGCTCACCGTCCGGCAGAGCGGGGACTGGATCAGCATGGACTTCCCCGCGGAACCGGCAACCGCTTCCGGGCCGGTACCGGGTCTTGGCCGGGCGCTCGGGATCGATCCGTTGTATGTTGCACGGAACCGGTTCGATATTCTCGCGGAGCTCCCTTCGGCGGATGATGTCTGCTCCCTTGAACCCGACCTGAATGCCCTTGCCGCCATCCCCGCCCGGGGGATCATCGTCACGGCAGCCTCAGATCTCCCGCATTTCGATTTCGTTTCCCGGTTCTTCGCACCCGCAGTCGGGGTCACGGAAGATCCGGTTACCGGCTCGGCCCACTGCTGTCTCGGGCCGTACTGGGGAGAAAAACTTAAAAAAACAGACCTTGACGGGTTCCAGTGCTCGGCCCGGGGCGGGACCGTGAAGATCACCCTGCAGGGCGACCGGGTCATCCTTGGAGGCCATGCCGTCCACATATCATCCGGCCGGCTGCTTGTCTGACCGGTCTGCAGCCTGACAACGTAAAAAGAACCGTCAGTCTTTCTCGCATGAAAATTATTTTTTCGAAATTACTACATTGCTGAATGTGATAAAAAAACAGGTTATATCGTTCCCGGGGTGATTCCTGAAGAGAAGTCCCGGGGGCGTCCGCACACGTTTCTTTTTTATGATATTTCCGCTTCTGTCAATAAAAAAAAGGTATCCGGATGGGACTATACCCGTTTTATTCTCCTGATTTTATCTTCGATATCTCCTGCAATGCCCTCTGTTTATGGACGTATCCCGGATACCACACGGTAAAGACGATGGCGGTTACCATGAAGACCCATTTCAGGTTGTCCCAGAATTCAAGGCCAAGGTCAGGCCGTATCATAAGGAAGGCATCCACCGCAAAGCCCAGAGTAAATGCAATTCCCCAGACCGCGGTGATGATATAATTTACATGCATGAATGGCGCGCTTTTCACCCGCTCGGGTTCCACGCCCTCCCGGGAATACTGGAGGGTAAAGGGGAACCGGAACAGAATCGTTGCCCAGCAGACGATCATAAGGGTCAGCATTGAGAGTACCGCAATATAGTTCGCGAGCCAGTAGAGTTTTAGTCCGATGATCAGGATGAAGAACACCACGAGGAACACGATCGTGACAATGGAAAGGATGTAACCCTTGAGAAGTTGCTTGTAACTTGTCACGAGAGTGAGTATAATACCCGCAATAAAGGCAAGGGTCAGACACATCAGGGGATTTCCCAGGGGGGCAGCAACAACAAGGCTGAACGCGATCCATGGCACGAATGCGGTAAGAAGCGATACTATGTTCATTATGCTAGGAAAAAGGATTCACGGGGGGATAACCCTTTTGAGAATAGCGAAAATCCCCCACTTTTTAATCCGGACCAATAGAGCATGTTGATACTTGTAAAAAGTATCAGAATCTATCAGGCACTCTGTGTTACTTCCCCCAATTTTCCTTTTTTGAAAGCTACCGCTAGACCGTATGATTTTTTTGAACAGTTACGAGATTAAAGAGATTGTATGAGAAACAGGCGAAGAGATTTTTAGCATGGACCCGGAGGTGTGTAGTCACCATCACATGCCCAGCATGAAACACCCGTTTGATCACTGCAAACGGTCGTTCAACGAGAGACCGTGTTCTGCTGATCGCCCGGTTTCTGCGTTTGTCTTTCGTTGAGATCGGTTTACCACGAACCGATCGTTTCATTGTTTTGTCGATGGAGGCGAAAGGGACGGTTCCGAAATATCCTTTGTCCCGGTATACCGTTTCACCTTTTTGCGAGAGATCAATCTGGTTGTCATGAAGTGATGCAGTTGATGTATCGAATCTTCGGACAAACTGGTATTCTTTGTCGATGAGTGAATGGAGTTTGTATCCAAATTCTGATTTGTTACCTTTCCTGGCCCAGGTTCCATCCCGGCTTCGTCGGGTTTTTGCAACATCTCCCCGGGGCTTATCTGCCTTGGCGTGGCCGGGATCGGATGTGATGAACGATGCATCCTGAATGGTACCTCGTTTTATCGAATAGCCTTGTTCGTCCAATTGTCGCTGGAGTTCATCCCAGATGAGATGGATCTTTCCGTGGTTCGTCAGGTTTTCCCGGAATAACCATACCGTCGATCGATCGGGGATTTTCTCCGGATACCCGAGAAAATGTCGAAACGATAACCGGTCTATGGCAAGGAGTTCTACCTCATAATCTGATAAGCCATGCCAGCCGGCAAGAACGAGCATCTTGATCATGAGGATCTCATCGTTATGGGGTCGGCCTCCGATCTCTTTGTTATCCCGATACATATCGTTGAGGATCGGACGAAATTTCTCCCAATCGATTATGTCCCGGATCTCTCCTAACTTGTTCCCCAGTCCGGCGATCTTGGTATATTCCTGATGCAGAAAATAATCCCCAAACCCGCTCATATTTTTTTATCAGATGTACTAAGATAAAAACCTAAGCCGGGTTTTTAGCTGTACTCTTTTGTTTTTTTACGTCGGCCCCCGGTTCAGCGGGAATCACCGGTACCTGCCGGTCACGGGGGATCAGCAGGCATTTCCTCCCCGGGCCCGGTTTTCCCCTGTTCTGTTTTCACCCGAAGGTGTGCTCCACATAATAAAAGACGACAGGCAGCGTAATATATATCGCCGAACTCCAGGTGTTTCCCGCCAGTGCGAACAGGATGCCAATGATGGAGACCGCGGGGACAACGAGGTTCCGGAAACGGATCTTCCTGATGTATGCCGGTTCCAGCGCCGGGTCTGTCAGCCGGTTGCCGGTCGTGGCGTACCACCACTGGAGGGACATGCCGAGGCCGATAACAAGGAGATTCAACTCAAATACCATTGCCCCGACCGGGACACCGGCAAAAGCGCCGGAAAAGGATGCTGAAAAGGGGAGGAGTGCGACAAACATGAGCGTCACGAGGTTTATCCAGGTGAATATCCTGTCGGGGGCCCGTACTGAATGGAACTGAATGTGCTGGCTGAGCCAGAAGGCCCCGAGGATAAGAAACGCAAGAGCATAGTGCACGAAACCGGAATAGAGGTTGACAAGAACCTGGAGAGCATAGGCATTGGTTGGTACCAGTGTCGCCGTATCCGGCACGCTCAGGCTGATGACAAGGAGTGTCATCGCGAACGCAAAGATGCAATCCGATAGCGCCTCCAGCCGGACCTTGTTGAGGAGGGATCCCTCACGTTCGTTCGTTTCCTCAGTCATAGTCTTCCTTCTCCGTAGTGGGAAGTGATTGGATTTATGTTCTTGGGATTTTTAAAGTAAAAGCCGGTTTGCAGATATGCGTTCAGGAGTTGACGGAAAAAGGGCTTTGTTGAAATCCTCTTTCTCTTTTTATTCGCTTATTCTCTTCTAAATGTAAGGAGCGTGACCCCCCCTATCCCCCAGAGGGGGAAGCAGCTCAAGGGGTGCATCCCCTTGACCCCCTTCCTTCCGTTTTTTGAGTTTTTATTCAACCATCTGAGTGAATATCATTCCCAGGGGATGCCTCTCGCGTGCGGGGGCGGAAGGTGGACCCGGGTTACTTCGGTCCCGGCACTGAAGGATGCCTCTCGCGTGCGGGGGCGGAAGCATGATGTGCCGGAGCCCCGGGGAGCGACGGCTTGATTCTCTTCAGGATTTCAACAGAGCCGCGTTTGCATTTACTTTCTCAAAAATGTACAAGGAAATATCGTGTGTTAAAATTATGATGGATGCCGCCCTCTCTCACGGGACACCCCCGCTCCGGATCAGTACTACAATAAAAATGCCGGACCGGATCAGGTCATCTTTTTCTGCTGCTGCCTGCGGACTGCCGCATCAAGGCCGTCGAGGGCCGCGGGAAGGCAGTCGAGCACGGTCACGAGGCCGGTCAGGTGCAGGTTCATGACCACGGCACCGACGATCTCCTCTTTTGTTGCGCCGGCCTCGTGAGCCATGAAGGCATGCATCCGGACGCCCTCTGCGTTCCGGGTGGAGGTCTGGATGGCGATATTGATCAGCTGCTTTGTCTTGGCATCGAGACCGTTTAAGGTCCGCTGCACTTCAACAAGGTTGTTGAACCGCTCGGCAAGCTCGGGACATTCTTTCTGGAAGACGTCAAATGCAGTTTTCTTATCCATGGTGCACACTCCTGGACCGTACTATAGTAGTTGCATGTCACCGGGGCGGGGAAAAACCCTTGCATGGCAACGGAACCTGCGGGCGGCGGCGTGCCGGTGCAGCCATTGTGGATTATTTAAAAAATCCACAGTTCACGGGGATATATTTCAAAAGTTGAAGCCCGGAACAAAGGGAATAAACTTCGGTATAAATCTGTATAGTATAAATATCGGTTGGACTCATTCCACCATTATGAACTTACGGATCCTGTTTTTTTGGCTGTGCATTGTCGCGCTCCTTTTCACAGCCGGGTGTACCCAACCTTCGTCCCCGGCCGGTAGTACTACGGTATCCCCGTCTGCACCTGCAGCCGTTCCATCGGCAACTGCCATATCAGCAACCCCCGACGCTGCTGCATCCTCAGCCCCGTCCGGGAGTGCCACTCCGGCCACGACACCCGTGATCCTGAACCGGGGGACCGTGGATCCCGATTTTATCGTTGACATTTCCGTTCCGGAGAAGATCTCCCCGGGAACAACTCTCCTCGCAGACAACCATGATCCCGCCAATCCCCGGATCGTCGAGGTTAACCAGCTCGGCGGGATCGTCTGGGAATACCCACTGCCCGCTGAACTGAAATCCTATAACAACCCGGGATGGGATGTTGAATTACTTCCGAATGGAAACATCCTGACCGTCATTCCCCGGTGGGGCGTGTACGAGATCAGCCGCGATAAAAAGATTGTATGGAAATACCTGGACCCAAAAGTCTCCCATGATGTCGAGCGGCTTGCGAACGGGAATACCCTTGTCACCTTTGGGGCAGCGGATACAAAAAATGATGCCCAGGTAAAAGAAGTGGATCCCAAAGGCAATACGGTCTGGTCCTGGCATGCCGGCGACTTCTTTGATCGGGCGCCTTACGCGTCCATCTCCGATGAAGGATGGACACATACCAATGCGGCAACCCGGCTTGCGAACGGCAACACCCTCATATCCTTGCGGAATTTCAATATCATTGTTGAAGTGGATCCAAAAGGAAATCCTGTACGGACCATTGGGGAGAAGCTGCTGACAAGCCAGCATGATCCGGAGATCCAGCCCAATGGAAATATCCTTCTTGCCAACCAGGGTATACCGATGGAAGCACTCGAACTGGATACGAATGGTGCTGTTGTCTGGAGATACCCGATAAAAGAGCGGTATTCCTGGCCAGTCCGGGATGTTGACCGGTTGCCGAACGGGGATACCCTGATCACGGCAGGTGACCGGATTATTGAAGTTACTCCGGACAAACAGGTTGTCTGGCAGTTCCGGCTTACTATTCCCCATTTCACGGATCAGATGTCTGCCACCAGCAGGGGATTTTACAAAGCCCAGAGAATTTACGGATAATTTTCATATTTACCCGGATTCAGGATACATGAAGACAGGTTGCTGAAATTGACGAAACAGGAAAATGGTGCAGTTATCGCTGGATATTGTATCCTGATAATCCTCATGATATCCTTTGCGGCCTGCACATCCGCGGATTCTTTAAAAAACGGTCCCGTTATCACCCAGGTGAATCCCGCTTCTGCCGGAAATCAGCAACCCCCCGGACCGGTCAGTATAACGATAAACTCTGCTGAAAAATTGCCAAAACTGAACAACCTGGCCCCGCTGGGGGGAGGCAGTTTCCTGGTAATTAACCTCACGATAAAAAATAATGATGTACCAGAGGGATTTGATCTTGTCAATACTTCGCTCACCCTGCTTAATACCGGGAACGGGGAATTTATTCCCGAATCATTAAATGCAAAACCGGGTATCCGAAAGGAGCTGGGCAGTTCCCTCCTCCAGCCGGCAAGAATCAAACAACACGAGAATGTCACGGGCAAGGTTGTCTTTGATGTTGCCGATTCGACCGACAATGTATTGAACCTTGTCGATAAGGATAAAAATGTATTAACTTCCCTTCCCGTTGTTCTGGAAAACCAGGCCCCGGCCTGGAGTCCTGTCACCGTAACAATCAATTCAGCCCGGAAATTAGCAAGAGTAAACGAAGGCGGGCTTCATACCAGAGATGGGAATATTTTCGTGGTACTCGATATCACCGTGAAAAATAATGATGTGCGGGAAGGGTTCGACTTTACCCGATCCTCGATGACCCTGCTCAATCTCGAGAGCAGCAGGTTAGTAAACCAGTCCTCAAATTTTCCCGACACAATGGATCGGCCTCTTGAAAAGCCCCTCGTCATGCCAGTAAAAATCGGACCGGGTGAGGCCATCAATGGACAGATTATCTTCAGGATTTTCGACTCGGCAAGATACCGGCTGAACCTGGTCGGCACGGATCAAAAAATGATAACTTCCCGGCCTGTCAGTTTCGAAAGCCTGGCCACAACCGATCATCCGCTCAGTGTAACGATTCACTCTGTTGAAAAAAGGTATACGCTGAATGAGATACGTACGGGTCCGGGAGAGGTGTTTGTAATAATCAATGCGACCGTGAAAAATAATGATCTGCCGGATGGATTTTATTTTTATGGAGGATCGACCACCCTGCGCGATCTCGCTGGCGGTCGTAATTTAGGGTTCTCCTTCAATGAAAAAAAGGATTACGGCCAGTACGGCGTTGAGAATGCGTTCGTTCTCCCGTGTAAAATCAGGCAAAATGATGCAATGACCGGTAATCTTGTCTTTGCAACAGCAAATTCGGACACGTACCTCCTGAACTTTGTCGATTACGATGATACGATACTACTGTCGAGAACCATCAATGCCTGAAACTCTTCAAAAACTGCACGACCAACCCCTTGATCCTCAACCACTATATCCCAAAACAACCCATTCCTATCCATGGCAGTTCACCCCATTGAGGAGCGTTACGGCACAGCGGAGATGCGTGCCGTCTGGAGTGAGAAGAACCGGTTTTCTGCAATAGTAAAAGTCGAGGTAGCACTGGCAAAGGCCGAGGCCCACAACGGCCTGATCCCGGCAGCAGCGGCCGTAGAGATCAGTGAGAAGGCCCGCAACGCGTCGCTCGAACGGGCCAAGGCGATCGAACTCGAGATCAGCCACGACATGATGGCAATCGTAAAAGCGATCTCTGAAGTAACGGGCGAGTCCGGGCGGTGGGTGCACTATGGTGCCACGAGCAATGATATCCTTGATACGGCAACCGGTCTCCAGCTCGGCCAGGCCCTGAACCTGATCGATGAGAAGCTCCGGAGGCTGCTCGGTGTTCTCCTCAAACGTGCGGTCGAGAACAAGAATCTCGTCTGCATCGGCCGGACCCATGGCCAGCACGGTGTCCCGACCACGTACGGCCTCAGGTTTGCCATCTGGGCAAGTGAAGTGGGCCGGCACATCGAACGGCTCGAACAGATGCGTCCCCGGGTTGTTGTCGGACAGATGACCGGTGCTGTCGGGACCCAGGCAGCGCTCGGCCCAAAAGGCATCGAAGTCCAGTCTTCCATGATGGAATTTCTGGTGATGAGCTCGGTTGATGTCTCGAACCAGGTGATCTCCCGCGACCGGTACGCTGAATTTTTCATGTTCTGTGCCGGGGTAGCAACAACCCTCGACAAGATCGGCGTTGAGATCCGCTCGCTCCAGCGGACCGAGATCGGTGAAGTCGAGGAAGCCTTTGGTTCAAAACAGGTGGGATCCTCAACAATGCCGCATAAGAGAAACCCCATCAAGTCCGAACAGGTCTGCGGCCTTGCCCGTATCATCCGGTCTGCAGTTGAACCGGCGCTCCAGAACAATACGCTCTGGGATGAGCGCGACCTTACCAACTCGTCCTGCGAGCGGGTCCTCTTCCCGGAATCCTCCATCCTTACCGATCACTGCCTGCGACTGATGACCGTTGTTCTCGAAGGACTCGTTATCAACAAAACGGCAATCCGGAGGAACCTCGGATTTCTCCACGGCATCAATATGGCCGAATCGGTCATGATCGAACTCACCAAAAAAGGTATGAGCCGGCAGGACTCCCATGAGCGGATCCGGGCTGCCAGTATGCAGGCGCTTGCCGAGGGAAAACCTCTCGCAGATGTGCTGGGTGCCGATCCCGAGATTGTCCGGTTCTGCAAAAAAGCCGAAATAGATGCTCTCCTCTCCCCGGACTCCTATATCGGAACCGCCATCCTGCAGGTTGAGCGCCTGAACGAAAAACTTTCGCCGCTCTGCATCTGAACAGGGCATAATTTCTATTTTCCAGTCCTGCCGAACCGATCCCCTGTATCCGGGTGGTCCTGCAGTGTCAGGCAAAGAGAAAATAGTAATAGAGAACAATCTTTAATAAACCGGCCGGGTTTCTGTTACCATCTCCAAAGAGACTGGTTTTATTAACTTAGACCGTAAACAACGGAATGTCTATGGATCGGTATTTCAGGGCCGCAGGAAAGAAAATATCCCATACGGAAATCGTCCGCCTGTGTGTCATCGCCTCTCTTACCATTTCCTGTATTTTTATCACGTCCATCTCGCTCTCCCTTCGCGTTGAGACGATATACTCCCAGCTCTTTTACTTTCCCATACTCTATGCAACCTATTTCTTTCCCCGCCGCGGTCTCTACCTGTCCGGTTTCTGCGCCGTGGTATACGAAATTCTCGCATACATTTACCTGTTCCCCAATTCCGGGGCTCTTCTCCTGACCACCGGGCAGGCCATCCTTTTCATCTGTATTGCCGGGGTCGTAGCCTATTTCATCGAGAAGGTCAATACCAGCGAAGCCCGTTACCGCAGTATCTTTGATACTTCGCTCCTTGGGATTGTCCTTTTTGATCAGAACAGTTTTGTCATCCGGATGGCGAACTCGTATCTGTCAGAACTTCTGGGATATACACCGGATGAACTCCACACGATGACATTTCCTCAGCTCTTATTCTCGAAAGATGAGCAGAGGCGTTTTTTTGAGTTTCTGGGTTCAAGCGAGGATGTAACGAATTTTGAGACGATGCTCGTCTCCCGTGCCGGGAAAAATATCTGGGTTAACCTCTCCTGGAGCCGGATCACCGGGAACATGGTCAGCTGCTCGGTCATCAACATCGATGAGCGCAAACGTGCTGAACAGGATGCCCGGGAGAATTACCTTCAGTATAAACAGGTTACCGAGAATGCCCCCACATCGATCGTTGTCATTAAGAACAATACGATTGTGTATGTAAACCCCTCGTTTCTGGCATTTTCCGGCTATGACCAGGAAGAGCTGATCGGTCAGGAGCTCTTCTCGTTCATTCACCATGAAGACCGTGATGAATTCCCGTTCTTTTCCGAAACCGCGGATTCACGGATCCCCCTCCCGGGTATGACCGAGCTTCGCCTTCTCGCGAAGAATGGTGAGCCCCGGCTTGCCGCCTTCTTCTTCACCTGGATTGTCCAGAAAGGCAGTCCCGCCGTCCTGATCAATCTCATGGATATCACAGAGCGGGAACGGCTCAAGCAGACGATTGAGAAGGATAACGAGCGGCGGCGTGGGATTATCAGTACTGTTGCCCATGAGCTCCGCACTCCGCTTCAGCCGATTATGGGTTATCTCAACCTGCTTACTGAAGACCCCCAGACCTACGGGGTCACGGATGAGACAAAGGCGATCCTTAACCGGTGCGCAAAGAGTGTTGACCGCGAACGGCAGATAATCAACCAGATGCTGGAGTTGTCCATCCTTGATTCCGGTAAGATCCCCCTGAAATACTCAATCTTCTCCGTCAATTCCCTGCTTAAAACGATCCTTGATGCCGGAGGATATGTGACAAAAGCAGAGATCACGCTGGATATCCCTTCGGACCTGACTATCGAAGCTGATGAGAACAAGATATCGATCGTGATCGAATCCATGCTATCCAATGCCATCAATTACTCCAAGTTTCCAAGAAAGATCCGCATAATGTACTCGACTACCCCTGCAGATCCCATGCACCGCCTGTCCATCCAGGATAACGGGATCGGTATCACGAACAGCCAGCTCGATGAGATCTTCGAGCCGTTCCAGTTGCCCGATTCCGGGAATATGAGCCGGAAGTATGACCGGATCGGGCTTTCCCTGTCAATAGCCAAAAAATATGTCCAGATGCACGGGGGCTTCATCAGCGTGGATTCCATCGTGAATCTCGGAAGCACATTCACGATCCATTTACCCAAACAGCGCCCCGTGGAGGAACCTGCATATGACGCATAAGATCCTTGTTGTGGAGGACGACCAGGCGATCCTCGACCTGATGGACCTGCTCATCCGGAAACTCGGGTACGAACCGGTCCTTATTGCAAACGGCCTTGATGCCCTCAAATCCATCCGGCAGGATCCCCCCTCTCTCATCCTGCTCGATATCATGATGATGCCGATCAATGGCTGGGAATTCCTGGAAAAACTTCGGAATGAATGCAAGATGAAGGATCTCCCGGTTATCATCTTCTCGGCATCTCCGGCTGTCGATGAGCACATTGCAAAAATAAAGGATCCCCTCCTGGGAGTACTCCATAAGCCCGTTTCATTCCAGGAACTCCGGGACAGCCTCAGGCAACACCTGCCCTGAAGAAGTTCGTTTTTTTTAACCCGTGTCTGTTTCTCCCGGGCGGATTTTTCATCTGATTCTTCTATCTGATTCTTCTGTTTTTCATTCTGTTCTTCAATGGTTTTACCGGATATACGGATCCCTCATCCCGTTGTTCTTTCCGTCGGGGATTTCATGAATTGAAATCTGTTTTTGAAATACAACCCTGATGTTGGCTATCCGCTGGCACTTCCCGAAACGATAACGTCAGAGACCGTCCGCGAAAAAAACTATGGAAAAAGAAAAAGATCAGATATACCGGGCTTTCATCGAGAGCTTGCGGGGCGTGTAGAGCGGGCGGAATGGTTTGCCTTCCGTATCCTTCTTCACTGCGGCGACCAGGGCTTCGGTGGTCAGCTGCTCCTTGAATGGCTTGTTTGGCTGGGACTTCTTCCGGATGGTCACGGTCAGGTTCTTTGAAGCGATCTCGTCATCACCGACAACGATCACGTAGGGAACCCAGTCCATGCCTGCTTCCCGGACTTTCTTGCCAACGCTCTCCTCGCGGTCATCGACATCGCACCTGATCTGGGCGGCATTGATCTGGTTGCAGACTTCGGCGGCAAACGCCCCGTGGCGTTCGGCTACCGGCACGACCCTGACCTGTGTGGGTGACAACCATGTAGGGAGGGCGGGGACTTTCTGCGTGGAAATGTTCTCGAGGATTGCGCACATCACGCGCTCCACGCTGCCCGTGGGGGAGCAGTGGAGGATGGGCGGGTGTACGGGGGTGCCGTCTTCCTTGTGGTACTTGATGTTGAACCGGGTCGAGCTCTCGACATCGATCTGGACGGTCGGGTTCTCGATCGGGCGGAGCTGGCCGTCGATGGCGGCAAGGTCGATCTTCGCCACCCAGTAGTGGACACGGTCGGAGAGGAGCTCGATGAGCATCGGGCAATTGGATTCTTTCACGATCTTCTTGACCCACGCCTCGTGCTGGGCATAGAAGTCTTTTGTGCACCGGAATGCGGCAACGAGCTCTGTCTCGAAGTCCCTGCCGGTCTGCCAGCCCATTGCAAGCTGCTCCTCGAAGCACTTCAGGGCCTGCGGCATATCGAGGCAGAGCGAGTGCATGTCGGGCATCGTGAAGCACCGGAGACGTTTCAAGCCGATCACTTCGCCTTTCTGTTCGTGGCGGAAGGAGTAGGTCGAGAGCTCGTACATCTTCATCGGCAGGTTGTTGGGAGAGATGTGCATGTCCCGCATGATCGAGAACATGCCAAAGCAGGCCGCGAACCGGAGCATCATGTTCCGGTTGTTGGACTTGAAGCGGTACTGGCGCTCCCCGAACTTATCTGCGTGTTCGTAGATCGCCCGGTCGCCAAGGTCGTACATGACCGGGGTCTCGACCGGGGTTCCGCCATATTCCAGCACGAGATGAAGCACGTAGTCGGCGAGCAGGTCGCGGACAAGCTTGCCTTTCGGCATCCAGCGGAGGCAGCCCACGTCGCTTGCGGGCTCGTAGTCCACAAGCTCTTTTGAGCGCATCAGGTCAACGTGGGCAGGTTCGCCGCCGACCGGGACTGCTACACCCAGTTCCTTTTTCACAAGGCAGCCGAACGGTGAGTCGTCGAGGTATTCCTTGTAGTCGTGCTGCTTCCCGTCGGGGGTCAGCACAAACCAGTCGTGGGTGACTTCCTTCTTCTCCTTCTTGACGGTCCCTTCCTCTCCCGGGATGATTGTCTTCGAGAGTTCCGAGAGCGGGTGGCCCTTGCAGGAGAGCTTGAAGGACTTGTACCAGCCGAAGGGGGCACGCTTGACAGCGAAGCCCTCCGCTTCAAGACCCGCCCTGAGAGCGTTCAGGACGGTTATTGCGGTTTCGGGTGATGCAAGATCGCTGGAGAGGTGGGCATACGGATAAATCACGATCTTTTTAACATTGACCTGCCCGGCGGTTTTGGTCACTTCCCCGATTCCCTGGAGGACAACGCCTTCAAGGTCTTCCTCGTCGATCGATTCCACGGCGCAGAAAACAGTGAGTGCCTCCTCTTCCCTGTCTGAAAGAACAGAGCACTCTTCCGCCATCTTTGTCTTCTTTTTAGCTTCGTATTCTATGTAATCTGAATGAATGAGAAGAAGTCGCATTAATTCATCTCCGAATGAATCCGATCATTGATCATAAATTAGGTTTCTAGGTATTTATAGTGCTTAACCGGTGCAGGTCCCCTGCCCCGTAAAAATGTATCAGGATCTCATTTTGTTCGCATGATACCGCGAGAGTGTTGCCTGCCGCTGGTCGAGGTACTTTGCATCACCTTTTTTGTCGTAGGGCATCTCTGCCCGTTCCGTTGTGTAGAAGACGAGCTGGCCTATCGGCATACCGGCATATACCTTGACCGGGCGCGTGTTCACGTTCGCCATTTCCAGCGTTATCGTGCCCCGGAACCCGGCATCGATCCATCCTCCGGTCTGGTGGAGTGTTACCCCGAGCCGGGCAATACTGGACTTCCCTTCTATGGTTGCGACAATGTTATCGGGGAGACCTATGCATTCCAGCGTCTCGGCAAGGATGAACTGTCCCGGGTTGAGGACGAATGAATCGGCATGGACCTCCTCCACATCGGAGGTAACGGAATCTTTGGCATAGGGATCGATTACCTCTTTTCCGGGTTTGTACCAGACAAAGTGGTTCCCGAGCCGGATGTCCAGCGAGTTGGGCTGGATGAGTTTTGGATCGTACGGGTCGATCCTTATATGGCCCCGCCCGATGCGGTCGAGGAGCTGCCAGTCAACGAGAATCATTGGCAACAGGATAGGCTCTAATCGCTCATAAGGGGTGCTGCTGATGACGGGAAAAACGGGCAGCCACCCGTCGTACCTGTCAGATGAAAGCTGCGGCGCATCCTTCAAAGGCTTTTTGTAGAACCCTGATCAAGGAGAGCTGTGCACCACATGATATGCCGTGCGGGCGATCTGACGGCAGGCAGTTTCGATACACTGGTGAACCCGAAATATTGGACGGTAACATGAAAACGATCATCAAAAACGGCCAGGTCCTGAATGTCCACACATCCCGGTACGAGAAGAAGAACATTGTTGTCGAATGCGACAGGATCATCGCCCTGACGGATGCTCCTGTTACTGCCGGGGAACGCGACACGGTCATCGACGCGGAAGGGACATATATTATCCCCGGCCTGATCGATGCCCATGTGCACGTGACCTCGGCAACGGTGGATCTTGCAACCCCGCAGCTGCCGATTACGTACATCACCTGCTGTGCAATAAAAAATCTCTCCGAAGCACTGCAGCGGGGTTTCACCACCATGCGGGATGTGGGCGGTGCTGATTTCGGGCTGGCAATGGCAGTGAACAGCGGCGTCATACCGGGATCGAGGCTCTTTTATTGCGGGCGGGCTTTGAGCCAGACCGGCGGGCACGGGGATTTCCGGGCCATGACCTATGATGGCGAATACGGGGCATCCATGCAGTCATCGGCAACCAGCATCGGGCAGATCGCGGATGGGATCACCGAGGTGAGGCGTGCCTGCCGGTCGGAGCTCAGGAAAGGTGCATCCTTCATCAAGATCATGGCGGCCGGCGGGGTTGCCTCCCCGGGGGATCGTGTCACCGACACCCAGTACAGCAATGAAGAATTATCTGCCATTGCCGGGGAAGCTGAAGCCAAGAGTACTTATGTTGCCGCCCACGTGTACTCGGCAAAGGCCATTCAGATATGCCTGAAACATGGTGTCCGGACCATCGAGCATGGCAACCTTCTCGACGAGGAGACGGCCGCCATGATGAAGGAGAGCGGGGCATACCTGATACCGACCGTCATCACGTATGATGCGCTCGCCAGGAGAGGCGCCGAATACCAGTTCCCCGAGGTGAGTATCAATAAAATTGCATCCGTGAGAGTGCAGGCGCTCGAAGCCGTGAAGATTGCCCGCAGGCATGGGGTAAAGATAGGGTTTGGTACCGACCTGCTCGGACCGCTCTGGGAAGAGCAGAGCAATGAATTTGCCCTGCGTTCCCGGGTCGAGAAGCCAATCGACACGATCATCTCGGCGACAAAGATCAATGCTGAGGTGCTGAACCAGTCCGGCAACCTGGGCGAGATATCCGAGAAGGCCAGTGCCGATATCCTGATCCTCGCGAAGAATCCTGCTGAAGATATTTCCGCGATCACGGACCGCAGTAATATCCGATTGATTATGAAAGCCGGAACGATTTACAAGAACACCTTATGAGCTGCCGGGATCCCACGGCACCTGTAAAGGAAGATCCGGCCGGCGATATGGTGGGGATAAGCCGGATCCGGATGCCTATTCCTCATCCCCGTTCTCTTCCAGGTTTTTCTGTCCCGTCCTGTCCCGGTCGAGCAGTGACGGATCAATGTGCCACTCGCTCCGGCGCAGGAGTCCGTGGAGGGTGCTAGCCTCCCGGATGGTCAGGTTGCACCGCCCGAGAACCCGGCGGATCAGGGTCATCGTGTTCTCCCGCTTGAACTCCGGGTGATGGATCTCATCCAGGTACCGGTCGATATGCCGGTAGAGGTGATTCATATCCCCCGGCGGCGCGAGCCGTATCTCCGGGAGCGGGAGGTTTGCGAGCTCGTAACAGACAACCCCCACCGCGTGCGACAGGTTGAGGATCGGGTAATCATCGTGGGTCGGGATGGTGCAGATCATGTCGCTCCTCTTGACCTCCGCGTTGTTGAGGCCCCAGTTCTCGCGCCCGAACAGGATCGAGATTCGACCGTCCACATCCTTGATCCGCTCGCGGAGTTCCTTGGGGGAATAGAACGGCATCCGCATAGCATGGCAGACCGATTTGCTCACGGCACCAGTTGTCGAGATGACGATGTTGCTCCGGGCAAAAACATCCTCGATGGTGCAGGTCTCTGCCCCGTGGAGCACATCGTACGCATGGGAAGCCCGTCCATCCGCCTCATTGCCAAGTTTGCAGGGATTGATGAGCACGAGACGGGTGAAGCCGAAGTTCTTCATCACCCGTGCGGCGAACCCGACATTTCCCTCGTAGAGGGGTTCGACAAGGACGATATCGATCTCGGGCATAAAAATTACTGGACCGCGTCAACGGTTGCTTTCAGGACGCTGGCACCCTGGTCGTAGACCGCATTGCCGACCACAATCGTATCAGCATACTTCCCCATCTGCGCAGCCTTCTCGGCAGAGTTGATCCCACCGCCATAGTAAAGGATGGAAGAATCAATGGCTTCTGAAGCTGCCCTGACGACCTCCGGGTTACCGAACACCCCGCTGTATTCGAGGTAGATGATCGGGAAATGGAAGTACCGGTCAGCGACGGTCGCGTACGCGGCAACCTCCTCGGCCTTAAGATCGCAGACCGCCCGGGTCACTTTCCCCACGGAGGAGTCCGGGTTGAGGACGATGTATGCCTCGGGAACGATATATTCCCAGGGAATCTTCCCTTTCTGCATCTGCACCCATGCACGGTGCTTGCCGACGATCCACTGGACATCGCTCGTGTTCATGACGCTCGGGACAAAAACATAATTGATACCTTTTGTAAGCACCGCTTCCGGCCCGGCGGGCTCCATGACCAGCGGAAGGTCGTAGGTTTTGACCTGTTTTAAGAGATCGGCAAGATTCTCCTGCGTGACATTGAGGGTGCCGGAGAGCATGAGCGCGTCAGTTCCGCTCGCTGCAATGGCATCAATGTCACCGGGTTTCAGCTGCTTGTCGGGGTCGAGTTTGGTCACGTGAACCCAGTCTTTCCACTTCATCACAATCAGTACAGTATTCGCGTTCCATCCCCATAAACGGTATCCTTCGCGGCACCACACCTGACTTCCTGATAAACGGGAATAATATTGATGCCATCAACCGTAATCGGGAATATCTGCCGATCCTCATACCTGCCCTGATCAGCCTCCCTGTATCCGTTGTTTGCGTTACTTCGCATCCGGATGGTCCGACTCTCGAACGGGCCAAATCCACGAAACCCGATGGTTTATCGTCAAGCCTGTTAAGGACAATGACCTGCGGGTTGCAATCGAACTGGCATTGAAACAATAATAAAAAAAGATATCCGCTTTCAATATCCGCTCAAATCTGGATGATGGCGTTCTCTCTCTTTTTCTGGAAAAGTTTCTGGAAATCCCGGATCTTCTGTTCGGGAATACCGGTTGCTGCACAAAGTGCTGCTGCATCTGCTGCAAGAAGGGCATCCCCGTTGATGATATCGGCCCGGAACAGTTTTTCCAGGGTTGTTTCCGAGAGCCCCCTGATCGCGAGGAGCTCCTTTTTGCCTTTCTCGATCACCAGTTTTGAGAGTTTCTTCGGAACCGGCCGGTTGAGATATCTGCAGACCAGCTCGACATGCTTCTGGACGGTTGTTGTTGACATGCCGGTCTGTTCTCCAAGAGCAGCCGGCGTATGCGTGCAGAATGTCTTCGGGTCAAGGATCCCTGCCGCAAGATATTTTTTTAAGCTGACTGCAGGGATACCGATCTCTTTGAGTATCTGGCCATGGTAGACTTTTTTTGCTTCAGCGAGCAGGGCTTCTGCTTCCTCATCCCCGATCCCGGCCTTTTTCAGGCAGGCAACGTCAGCCTTTGCAAGTCCCGAGAGTTCGGAGATCCCCGATTCTTTAAGGGAGCCCATGATCTTCGAATAGCTGCGTCCTTTCCTCGGAATGAGGTTCTCGCGCAGGAACTTGCGGCACTCGGAACGGCGCCGGAGCGTGGCAAGGACGGTAGTGGCATCTTGGATCAGCTGCTCAGATTTCTCCTTTGAAATGTCCAGTTTCTTTGTGAGCACCTCAGGAGTACTGTGCGCCAGTTCGGCAACCGTGTAGATATGCTGTGCCCGGATCTTTTTTAAGAGCGTTTCGTCAAGGGAGGGGATCTCGGAGAGGGACTCACTGTTGGAGTTGACGTGGTGGCAGAGCGGGCAGCCTATATCCCAGGGTCGTGCCCCTTTCCTTACAAGGCGGACAAAGCTGAGCTGGTGCTTGTCGCATACCTCATCGGTGCGGACAGCAAAGCCCCATTGTGCCATAGGAAGTCCGATGTTAAAGCTGCATTCGGGATACCGCGAACACCCGATGAACTGGGTGTTTCCCCGCAGGTGCTTGATTGCGAGGGTGCCGCCGCAGACCGGGCATTTGCCAAGGTTCATCTCCTCGGCAGTGCGGTTCCGGATATCGTCTCCTATCACCTGCTCGTTTGCCTCCAGCTGGTCGAAGGCATGGTGCAGCATCTCGCGGGATTCCCTTATAACGTCCTCCCGTGTCCTCTGGTTCTGCTTGATCAGCTGCATATGCGCCTCGATCGTCTGGGTCATATCGGGCCTGGTGATCGCGTCCGCGTGCTGTTCGAGAGATTCAGTGACCACCCTGCCGACAAGGGTCGGGCGGAGGGGATTCCCTTCCACGTACTTGCGGGAGACGAGTTTTGCTATCACTTCATGCCGGGTGCTCTTGGTGCCAAGGCCCAGTTCTTCCATCTGCTGGATCAGTTTGCTCTGGGTGTACCTCGCCGGTGGCTGGGTCTCTTTCTCATCCATCTGCACTTTCTTTACGGGCAGGTGTTCCCCGGTCTCGAACGCGGGGAGGAGCATCTCGCGGGCTTCGCTGAAGGGATAGACTGTATGCCAGCCGGGTTCAGTGAGCTGCCCGCCCGTTGTGGTGTACTCCTCGCTTCCTGCGTTGAAGAGAATCTTGAGGGTCTTCCACTGGGCGTCAGGGGCAAGCGTAGCAAGGAACCTGCGGAGAACGAGCTCGTAGATCTTAAAGACATCCTCGCCCAGCATTTCTTTTGTCGCTCCCCCGGTCGGGTGAATGGGCGGATGATCGGTGGAGGATTTTTTGCCCCTCGTTGGTACGGCGCGACGGTTTGCCATCACCCAGTCAACATCCTTTCTGAACGGGGAGTTACGGATCGTCTTTAGGATCCCGTCGATCTCGAGAGAGGGCGGGTAGACGGTATTGTCGGTTCTCGGGTACGAGATGAAACCGTTCATGTACAGGTCTTCGGCAATCCGCATTGCATTTGCTGCCGAGAACCCGAGCCGGGCCGCGGCAACGATATACGTTGTGGTATCGAACGGCGACGGTGCCCGGTCCTGTTTGCTGCCGACCTTGACCTCGGTAACAACGAGCGGCGGCTTTGAGTTGTCCCGGGCAGCTTCCGCGGCTGCCTTTTCATGGAACCTGCCGTGCGTGTGCCGTGTCTCAACGGGCTCTCCGGACTTCTCGGTCAGGAGCGTGAGCTGCCAGTATTTCTCCGGGACAAAGGCATCGATCTCCTTCTCCCTGTCCACGATCATGGTGAGGGTCGGGCTCTGGACCCTTCCTACCGAGAGGATGTTCTGCCCGCCCCGGCGGGCAGCAAGGGAGATGAACCTGGTTAAGGACGCCCCCCACATCAGGTCGATAGACTGCCGGGCTTCCCCCGCTGCCGCAAGGGAGAAATCGAGTTCGGTTGTGTTGGAAAAAGCGTGCCGGAGCTCCTGTTCCGTTATCGCGGAGAATCGTGCCCGGTCAACCGGTACTTTGGCGTTGACAGCCCGCACGAGCTCATAGGCCTCTTTCCCGATAAGTTCCCCCTCGGTATCAAAATCGGTTGCAATCGTGACACGATCTGCCTTCCTTGCAAGCTTCTGCAGCAGCGTGACGATCCTGCGCTCGGTCGGCACCTTGATGGTCTTCGCATCGATGAGGCTTCTTGGTGTATACTCCTCGCTTCGCCAGTTCTGGTATCCCGGCTCGAAATCGATCTCGACCACATGTCCCCGGAGCCCCACGGATACCGTGTCCCCGTAACTATACGTGGATACGCCGGCATCCTTGTGCTCGGTGACTTTTTTGCCCTCGCTGAGGATCTGTGCAATACGCCGTGCCGAGATATTCTTTTCCGCAACAATGAGGTGCACGCCGGTTACGCCCCCTTCTCTTTGAGCGCTTCCACGAGCAGCCGGTTGAGTTCGCCGGGATCGGCTTTCCCCCGGGTCTTTTTCATGACCTGGCCTACGAGGAAGTTGAGTGCCCCGGCCTTGCCATTCCGGTAATCATCAAGTGCCTTATTGTTTTCGCGGATGGCCTCCGCGATCGCGGTCGTTATCACACCGGTATCGCCCGTGGTTTTTGCAAGGTTCAGCCGCTTGACAATCCCTGCCGCAGGTTCAATGGCCTCGCCTTTGAACCGCTGGTCGAGCATGACCCGCAGGACTTCCACCCCGCTCTTATCCGTAATGGTTCCCTCTTTGAGGATCCGGACCAGACCGGTGAACCCGGCTGCATCGATGGCATCAATATTCATGTTGCGGTAATTCAGCTCCCCGATCAGGGTATCGGCAATCCAGGTGGAGGCAGGGGATGAGAGCCCCGCTTTATCCGGTGCAACGACCTGCTCAAAGAAGTTTGCAAGTTTGAGTTCACCGGTAAGGGTCCGGGCATGGTTAAGCGAGCAGCCGTATTCCTTTATGAACCGCTCACGCCGGGCATCCGGAAGCTCGGGGAGAACAATATCCTCAACCCAGGACTTCACGCGGAGCGGGCGCAGGTCGGGCTCGGGGAAATAGCGGTAATCGTTCTCCAGTTCCTTGCTCCGGGCAGACTGGGTCACACCCCGTCCTTCAAGGAAATGCCGTGTCTCCCGATCGATCCGCTGGCCCCTGCGGACGAGATTCTTCTGCCGGGTGACCTCAAACGTGAGTGCCTTTTCCACGCCCTTGTAGGACGTGATGTTTTTTACTTCCACCCTCTCGTTGCCTTTTATCGAGATGTTCGCGTCCACACGGAGCGATCCTTCCTTCTCGGAATCAAAGACACTGAGGTATTCCAGCGTTGCGCGGAGTTTGTTAAGGAACTTCCGTGCTTCCTTTGGGGACCGCATGTCCGGCTCGGATACGATCTCGATGAGCGGGATGCCCGCCCGGTTGTAATCCACGAGCGAGTACTTGCCCCGCTCGACGTTACCCATGTGGACGAGCCTTCCCGGGTCTTCCTCAACGTGGACGCGGGTGATCCGGATCCTTTTTTCCCCGCCTTCGTCGCTCTCGATCTCAAGGTATCCCCATTCGGCAAGTGGTTTGTCGTACTGGGTGATCTGGTACGCCTTGTCGAGGTCGGGATAGAAGTAGTTCTTTCTTGAGAATTCCGATTCGTGGAGAATCTCGCAGTTGAGGGCTTTTGCCACCCGCATCGCGTACTGGATTGCCTTTTTGTTGAGGGCAGGCATGGCCCCGGGCAGGCCGAGGCAGATCGGGCAGACGTGGGTGTTGGCCCCGTCGCTCCGGTAGTCTGTTGAGCACCCGCAGAAGAGCTTGCTCTTTGTGTCCAGCTGGCAGTGCACCTCAAGTCCTACGATAACCTGGCCTTCTGCATCTACCATGATCAGTTCACCGCCTGCTCGTAGGTATAGGCAACGTCGATGACCCGTTCGTCCTCGAACGGTCGTCCCATGATCTGGAGTCCGACCGGCATCCCCTCTGACTTCCCGCACGGAACCGAGATCGCCGGGATCCCGGCAAGGTTTGCCGGGACCGTCAGGATGTCGGCGAGGTACATCGAGAGCGGGTCGCTCTTTTCCTTTAACCTGAATGCGATGGTCGGCATGGTCGGGCCGGCGATAACATCGACATCGGCAAAGATACGGTTGAAATCTTTCCTGACATTCTCGCGTGCTATCTGGGCTTTTGCATAGTATTTCCCATAATATCCGCTGGTAAGGGCGAACGTGCCGAGCATGATCCTCCGCCGCACCTCGGGACCGAACCCGTCCCTGCGCACTTCCTGGTACGCGTCATGCCATGACTTTTTCGTATCTGCGGCAGGGCCGTACCGGACCCCGTCGAAGCGGGCCAGGTTGGAACTTGCCTCGCAGGTGCAGGTGACATAGTACGCGGCAAGGGCGTATTCCATGGAGGGGATACTGCAGGGGACCGTTACCGCCCCCAGCTCTTCGAGCTTTCCTATTGCTGCCCTTACGGTTGCTGCCACACCGGCATCCACGCCGGCGCCGAAATATTCCTGCGGGATACCAATCCTGAGTCCTCTGATATCAGCAGCGGGCGTGTGGGTGTAAGGCTTGTCGTGCGACGTGGAATCGTGGCGATCGTACCCGGCAATGACCCCCATGAGGTCCGACACATCAGTTACCGTCTTTCCCATGGGTCCTATCTGTTCGAGCGAGTTTGCGTACGCGATCAGGCCGTACCGGGAGACCCGGCCATACGTGGGTTTCAGCCCGACAATGCCGCAGAACGCGGCGGGACACCGGATCGATCCGCCGGTGTCGGTACCGAGCGCCATACGGACCATGCCTGCGGCAACTGCCGCCGCACTGCCTCCGCTTGAACCGCCCGGCACGCGGCCGGTATCGCAGGGGTTGAGGGTGGGGCCGAATGCAGAGTTCTCCGTGGTTGTACCCATGCCGAACTCGTCCATGTTGGTCTTGCCGACAATGGCCGCCCCGGATGCCCTGAGGAGTCCGACCGCGTGGGCATCGTACGGGGGGACGTACCCTTTCAGGATCTTCGAGGCACAGGTGGTCTCGATTCCCGTTGTTGATATATTATCCTTGACCGCAACGGCAACACCGGACAGTTTCCCGGTGCCAGATGATGCATGTCTGCAGGTAGTCAGGAATGCATTGTACCGGTCATCCGGCTCAAAGGTGATCTGCCCGGCCACTACATCACCCTCGGGGCTTTGATGAACCCGTCTTCCTTTGCCGGTGCATTGCGCACCACTTCTTCATGCGGAAGCGATGGTTCCACAACGTCTTCTCGCAGGACGTTATAGAGATCGCGCGTGAATGTGGTGTCGCCCTGAACGCGGTCGAGCGTATCGAAATATTCCAGAATCGCGTTGAACTGGTGCGTAAAGGTGCCCAGCTCTTCCGGATTGATGCCGATGTCGGCAAGTTCCGCAATGTGTTGTACGTCTTTTTCACTGACCATGGTCCACCCTGCTGATGTGGTCTATGTAATCTTGCACGGACGTTTTATAACCGTTTTTACGGGCAAGCTTGCGGAGCACTCCATACACCCCGCTCCCGTATTGCATGGCTTTCTTCTCGTACCCTGCGAGATCTTTGGAAATGTACCGTTCTGCGACCGTCCTTAAGGGGATCTTACGACGGCCATCCCGTACCTTGTCCGCGGCCCCGATCGCCCGGGCAGCGCGCACAACCCGGGCATCCATGTATGGCATGGAAAGATAGGTGCCGTGGAGTGCGGCGATACCCTGGTCGCGGCGTGCCTGCTGTTCAAGCCCGAGAAAGTCCCTGGCCAGATCTGCTTCGAGGTCTGCGGATTCCAAGTAGCGGGAGTATCCCCCGAAGAGCTCGTCTGCACCCTGCCCGGTGATGATCCGGTTGTACCCGTGCTCTCCGGCCCAGCGGGTGATAAAATACTGGGTGAGGGCAATGCCCGTGTTGACCGGGTCCTTTTGCGGGATGGTCCTGACAACCACGGGAAGTGCCACTTCGATCTCTGGCTCAGTAATCGTGACATAGGAGCAGGAAAGCCCGAGAGATTCTGCAGCAGTTTTAGCCTGCGCGAGATCGTGCGATCCTTCGATACCCACGGCAACGCATTCCCGCTGTGCCAGGAAGGCAACAAGCGTGGAATCGACACCTCCCGAGAGTGCGGTCACACCCTCGTCGCTGCGAAGTTTCACCGCAGTAACGATCGCCTCCTCAAGCGGCATTGCCGGAAAAACCGGTTCAATGTCGCCCATCTTCTTCCCGTTACAGGTAAGGACACCTTTTTGACCCCTGCCTTCCATGATCCCGTAACAGTCCCGGGCGCTGCACCCGTCCCATGCAAGGAAAAATTCCCCGCCAAATTGGAGAACGGCTCCCTGTTCGGTTCTGCAGATACGATCGATCTCGGAGAACGTAAGTCTCCTCCCGTCGAGTTCCACCCATCCGGATACTTGTATCTCACTCATATGCAGCTCATCAGTCCCGATCGTTCACACTCAGTACCCCGCCAATCTTTTAAAACATATCTTTCCGGCCTGCGACGACACGGATGCCATAAAACCAGCCTTAACAAAGAATCATGGATCCGGCAACACCCCGCTCATACCGGGAGATTGTTTAAAAACAATATCCCTCTCTTTTGAAATCCTGATCGTGTCCAGGTTTTCGGGCACTTATCCGGATGTATGTGGGTTTTCGCGGTTATCTTCAATTGCGATAAACGCCGCCCCTCCCCCCGGGGGCGTCCCCTCGGCGGATCAATGAGTTAAATTAAAAAAACTCCCTGCCCATCCGTGCCTCTCAAGAGGCCCTGGGAAGGGGAGTGCCTGAACCGGAATGATTTTCATAGCATGTGTGTGAAACCGTCCAAAGATTTTTGATCTTTAATACCATCTTTTCCAGTATGTATGAGGAATATTACATTTTTGCAGCGGCCGCCATTCTGACCACACTCTTGGGTAGCCTGAAACTTATACGGGGGAACGGTGTCGGGGACTATGTCGTAAATTTCCTCGGCATCCTTATTCTCGGGCTCGTGGCATTGTGGATATATCGTAAACTTACAAAAAAGGATGCAGTGCAACCGTAAGATGGCCTGCCATTTCAATACGAATGGTGTCTCTTTGCAACATGGCTGATAGTCTTGAGCGGAAATCTTATAATTTCTTGTTATTGGCTGTATGAACAAAACGTATATTACATTTTTCATCATTTGTATTCCAAAATCCACAGTTTTCCCCTTTACATCGCTGTTGCTCTATACGAAACGGGCAAAACTCGAAATCGTCACTCATTTTTGCACAATATATTTTGGAAGGGTTCGAAAATAAATATTTGTAAACAAAATTGAAAACTCTGTTAAAACATTTGAAAGCCCTCTCTCTTCATGCCTTAACTATTAAAATCGAATAAACCGACTATATTTTATCGGTAATGAAGATTTGGTGCATTTTAAGAATTCAATCCTATTGTAAAATAGATCCTCAAGATTAGACACCATACAATACGGACACAGTTCGCGGATGGCTAATTAAGATACTTTAAGCTTGGTGATCTGATGCGCATCCTTGATGAAGATCCTCAGGCATTCATTGATACTGTGCACAAAGGGAATATACCCTAACCCGGGCGGCGGGAAAAAGAATATCCTCTCTTTTTTAAAGAAATACACAATGAATTGTTGAATATTTTATTAGAGATGGTTTGAAAATCTTTAATCTTTTTTTCAACTTTGTCATGTCGAGCAAAATTTGTTGTGATCCGGCCGGTCCGGAGATCCGGATCCGGTTCCCGGTTCCGGAAATCTAAAAAAATTTCGAACATCTATACCGAAAAATCTGTCCTAGCGGGAAATCCGCTAGGACTTCGTTTAATAACAATTAAACGACCGTAAAAAAATCAAAATTTTTTAGAATCTCCGGCAGGAAAATCGCCGGAAAAATTCGGTCCGGAAGGCGGATCCGGAATTTAATTTAGATTAATTAGAAAATTCTACGACGTAATTTAAAATTTATTTCCAGCCAAAAACATTTCTTAAAAAGGTGGTTATCTTATCCAAAATAGTTCCTTGCGCATCTATTTTCTGGTTTTGCTCGGCGATTTGTTTTTCAAGGGCTGCTATCTTCGTATCATAATCAGGAGTCGGTGTAAGGGGTGGAGTGTTTGTTGTTGTCATTGCTGTGGTTGGTACGGTCGTAAGACTAGTTGGTGAACCGATTGTAGTTACGGTCGTTGGAATTGTTGTTCCTTGGGTCGCTTGAGGTGTGATGATTGTTGTAATTACAGTCGTTGTCGAAAGTGTTGTCTGTGTGGATGTCACCGTTGGAGTTGGTAAATATACGTTAGCAACACCAGTGTTTGCATCTACTGTAATGATTACGTGGCCAAAGGGATGTTTGGTTGAGCCTTGTGTGAGGAGTAAATTATCTTTGTAGATTTCAACAAGTAGATCATTTTGACTCGAACCATCGGTTTTTTGAATATCTACCTGAATTGGTCCAACTGCATTTGTAATCTGATATACCTGATCTCCCGAACTCTGAATCGATCGTAAATTGGATGCCAAGCCATACGTGCCCTCGAACCCGCCCAAATAACTAATATGAACCTTTACTACTGAAGAGGGAATGGGTGTCTGCGTCGTTAGTACGGTTGTCTGGGTAACTGTGGGTGTATCTGTAATTACGTTCGGACTTGTTATTGGTGTTTGAACTATTCCAGTGGTTGCATCCACCCCTAGAGTTACTTGACCATAACCTGCGTTGGTCGATCCTCTCGTTAAAAGTATCCCGTCTTTATAGATTTCAACAACAAGCTCATGCCGATTTGAACCATCGGTTTTTTGAACATTTGCCTGAATTGGTCCAGCTGCATTGAAAATTTGATAAGTGTTGTCACCCGAACTTCGGACAGATTGTAAATTGGATGCCATACCATACGTGCCTTTGTACCCCCCCAAATAACTAATATGAACCTTCATTACTGAAGAGGGAATGGTAGTCTGCGTCGTTAGTACTGTTGTCTGAGTTGATGTTGCTGCATCACCGAATGAACCTGCAAAATTCGACCCCTTTTTAAGAGTGATAACACCTTGCATTGAAGGATGAAAGACATCAATGACATTGACGCTCCCAAAATTATCACCGAATGTATATGACCAGGTCTGCCCGGGTGAGAGTAGACCCGACCTGAATAGATTTGTGCCGGTATCTGTGGTTCCTTCCAACCTATGAACGACGGAATCATCGTTTATCCACGTGATCCCAGTTCCTGGGAGAATGGTGAGTTCATTCGGTGTAAAACCATTGTTCATAATTCTGATAGTATCTGCCTGAACCCCCTGTATAAGCACAAGGAGCAGGAAAATGCACAAAATAATCTTTACTGATTTATTTTTGCTCAACAAATATAATCGCCTGTTTGATCATTAATTTCTGAAAATATTAATGTAACTCAATAGAGTTACAATGAGGAGACGCACGCTTATGATTTTATGACTCAATTTCTGTTAAATGGCTCTTCCTATGAAAGGTGGAAAGAAAGTTGCAACAGGCTATCGGATACCTCCGGATGTCACCAAAAAAATAGACGCAATCATTCTTGCGAAAGAATACAGCAACCGTGCAGAGATTATAACAACAGCACTGCGGTTTTGGCTTGATAACCGCGATAAAACCCCAAAAGATCAGATTATTGAATGGCTCAAATCTGATGAAGGGGAACAATATATCGAGACGGTTATGAACCGGATCGCAGCGAAGAAAAAATAATTGAATTTAATGCTCTATTTTCACATCTAATTTTAGCGCCGGTTAATTTTGATTCGTCCAGATTATTCTGGATAGGAATCTATCGTTTAATTTGAATTAAAGAAATGGTATAGTAAACAACAGTTTAGGATGAAAATGATTTTCTAATTGTAACGTGCCAGAGTTTTCGTCCTAAAATAGTGATCCGATTTAGGTCCGCTTTCGAGAGTGCGATCTGGAAACAATGGAGGGTATTTTTCGGATGAGGGTAGTTGTTCTTATTTTTTCACTTTCATGCTGCTATTCGTTAGATTTATGGGAGGATAGGATGAAGGGAGGAACAGAAATAAATTTATAAAAATTTCAGGAATTCGGAACAAGTAGTTCAATCTAGGCAGGTTTTCACGATGATCTTATTTCTGGATACGGAAACAACCGGACTTCCCCATAGAAGATCTGCCTCAAGTTATCTTTTATCGAACTGGCCACGGCTTGTTGAAATTGCATGGATCGAATGCAATGAAAATGGCACTGTTGAATCAGAATATGATCAGATAATCAAACCGGAATCATTTGAGATCCCAAGAAGCGCTTCCGCAGTGCATGGAATAACCACAGAAAAAGCGATCTCAGTGGGAATTCCATTGACTGAATCCCTGAAAATATTTTACAGATCTCTTCAGTGTTCAGATCTTTGTGTTGGACACAACATAGATTTCGATGTCAACGTTGTCAATGCAAAATTCATTCGAACGGGTTTTTTATTAGAACATTTACGGTCTCTTTGGAAACAGACACAATGCACGATGAAATCTTCTACAAAATTGTGCAGATTGAAAAAAGGACACGGTTATTACAAGTACCCGAAATTATCGGAACTTCATACCAAGTTATTTGGAAAAACCTACGAAGATCAGCACAACGCGCTCAATGATGCACGTGCCTGCATGAGCTGTTATTTTGAATTGCACCGAAGAGGGATTTTATGACTGCTTTGAATTTTTTTCTTTACAGAGTGATGTGCAGGATATCAGGGATAACTTATGAATGGTGAAATTCTGGAACCGTATTACAATTATTGGGGAAAAGCCGCAGGCAACAGCGGAGAAGATCCATTACAGTATCACCTTCTCGTGTATCATTGCCTGGATGTCGCTGCTGTCGGCCGGACCCTGCTCATGAAGGATCCTTTCCTCTGTGAAAAAATCATTTCGCCTACCTTGATGCCTCCCAATGATGCTGAAAAAAACCGGGCACTTGATATCATCTCCCACCTTCTTGCGTTGCATGATATCGGAAAATTCTCCGGGCGGTTCCAGAATCTGCGTCCGGATATCATGGAGAGACTACAGGGGCGAACCTGCAAAAACGAGTATACTGTTTATCATGATGATATGGGGCGTCTCTTATTCGAAGAGGATCTCTGGAAACGGGCTTGGTCTGAGAACTGGTTTGGCCTCAATCTTTCCGATGATCAGTTTAACTGGAGAGATGCATTGCGTCCATGGGTCTTTGCAGTAACCGGCCATCATGGGAAACCCCCGGAAAAACCGAAGAATAATCTGACGCTGAGTATGCTCTTTGATTCAAGAGATCGCAACTCTGCCATTGCATTTGCGGAAGCCAGCGCCGGACTTTTTCTGAAAGAAGTCTCCCCCAGAACGCTTGATTTTTCAGAAGGAACGCTTACTGGATTCCACAGGACTTCATGGCTCCTTGCAGGTCTTGCGGTACTCAGTGACTGGATCGGCTCTGACTGTGGGCATTTCCCTTTCTGCACTGAACCGATGCCACTGGAAAAATATTGGATACATGCACTTCACCATGCGGAAGACGCTGTCCGCGATGCAGGTATCCTGCCTGCCAGAGTATCAGAGAAAACCGGCATGCGGGCATTGTTCCCGAATATATCCCCGACGCCACTTCAATCCCATGTTTCTGAATGTGAACTCGGATTCCACAGTCCCCGTATGTTTATCATTGAGGAAGCGACCGGAAGCGGAAAAACGGAAGCTGCCCTTGTACTTGCGCAACGGCTGATAGCGGAAGGAAATGGTGAAGGGATCTTCTTTGGTCTGCCGACAATGGCAACTGCTGATGCGATGTACGGGAGAATGGAGCAAGCTTACCTGAATTTGTTCATGAGTGCGGATCACCCCTCACTTGTATTGGCACATAGTTCACGCGACCTTTCGAAGAAATTCCGGAATTCGGTTATCCCGACTAGTGATGATTTCATCGAACCTGACCGGAAAGGAGAGATGAGTGCCTCCGCGCAGTGTGCTGCGTGGTTGTCAGATAACCGGAAAAAATCACTTCTTGCACAAATCGGTGTCGGGACAATCGATCAGGCACTGATGGGTGTGCTGCCTCTCCGGCACCAGTCTCTTCGTTTGCTGGGATTATCAAGAAATATTCTTGTTGTAGACGAGGTGCACGCCTACGATCCGTACGTGCACAAGGTACTTGAAACACTCCTTGAGTTCCATGCAGCCCAAGGTGGCAGTGCAATCCTTCTTTCCGCGACCCTCCCTCATAAGCAGCGGCAGGATCTGGTCACCGGATTCAGCAAAGGCTTGGGGATAGATGCCGGTACGGCGATGGTGCAAAAATCGGACTATCCCCTTGTAACCTGTGTGAGCCGCGAGCCAATATCAGAAATTCCCATTGACCGCTGTGAACAGACTCATCGGACGATCGCTGTTGAATGCGTTAATGATCCGTCCTTTGTGAAAGCCATATTATCTGACGTTATCAAAGAGGGACGATGCGCCTGTTGGGTGAGAAATACCGTTGATGATGCTATCGAAACGTATCGTGAACTCTCCCGCCTCTTTGGTCAGGATCATGTCAGGTTGTTCCACGCCCGGTTTGCGATGGGGGACCGGTTAGGGATTGAGCATACTGTGCTGGATAAGTTTGACAAAAATAGCACTCTTGAAAAACGGCGTGGACAAATCCTTGTCGCCACACAGGTAGTGGAGCAATCGCTTGATCTTGATTTTGATCTCATGATCACGGATCTAGCTCCGATGGATCTGATCATCCAGCGTGCAGGCCGGCTGCACCGGCATAACGATTCCAGTAAACGTGGTAATAGAGGAACTCCGCGACTCATTGTCTTGACACCCTCTTTGGACGGAATCCCATCGGCTGAATGGTATTCTGCCCTGTTTCCCAAAGGTGCCTATGTGTATCCCCATCACGGGCAGCTCTGGCTTACCGCCCGGCTTCTTGCCGACCGTAAAAAGATTACGATGCCGGACGATGCACGCCTGCTTATTGAAGGGGTATTTGGCGAGGATGCACAGGGAAGAATCCCGGAGTCGCTCATGCAGGCTGAACTTCAATCTGATGGCACGGATATGGGCGGTCGTGCCCAGGCGAACCTGAATGAACTCAAGCTGGACGAAGGATACCGGAGTACACCGATGCAGTGGATGGACGATGCCTGGACACCGACACGGCTTGGCGAGCCCCGGGTAACGGTACTCCTTCTCAAGTGGGATGGATCTCGTCTATCGTTCTGGTCATCTCCCTCCGAGTTTGCCCGGGAGATGAGTCTGGTCAGCATTTCTGAACATAAACTTTCAAAGGAATTTGAGTACGGTGGGATGCTGGGGACAGCTCTTGAACAATTTAAACAGACCCTGCCGGATAAGGGTCGTTGGCAGGTTCTTGTACCGCTGACTAAGAACAACGGTGAATGGTCAGGTAGTGCTCTTAATGCGAAAGGCAAACGGGTTACCGTCGGGTATGATTCAAGAACGGGACTTGTAGTAAACAAATCATAATGGTTAAGGTGTTGAAAGATGAGGCTTGGATATGGGAAGAATTATTCAAAGTATTCATATTTTCCAGATAGTTGGATTTGTCAGAAAACCGGGAGAATTTCGCTGATATCGGAACAGGGAGGCTGGCATGTACAATCTTCTGCATGAACGATGGATTCCTGTAAAAAGGAAAACCGCTGAAAAGCCGGAATATATTTCTCCGTCCCAGATCACGGACGAAATGGCAACAAACCCGATTATTGCGCTGGCTGCACCCCGCCCGGATTTTAACGGAGCCCTGATTCAGTTCCTGATCGGCCTGGTACAGACAGCCTGCCCTCCCAAAGATGAATCAGAGTGGCGGAAGAAATTCAGAAGTCCTCCATCATCTGAAGAGTTGAAAGCTGCATTTGAGCAATATGCGACCGCGTTTAATCTGGATGGTGATGGGCCAAGATTCATGCAGGATCTCGATCTCAATCTATCGGCAATAGATCCAAAAGAAAAAGAAAAAATTGAATTCCCAATTGAAGAACTCATCCTTGAGATGCCAGGTGACATCACAAAACGGGAAGATCGGGATTTTTTTGTTAAACGTGGTACAGCAAAAAATATTTGTCAAGATTGTTGTGCTGCTGCATTGTATACGTTACAAGCACACGCCCCATCCGGTGGTCCCGGGTATCGCGTATCTCTTAGAGGAGGAAGCCCACTTATAACCATAGTCCTCGGACGCACACTATGGGAAACTGTTTGGTTGAATATTGTCGACAATAAAACATTTTTCCAATATGGAAATACGTCTAAAAACGCAGATTCAGATAAATTTCCTTGGATGGGGCATACCAGAACTAGTGAAAATGATGAGAAAACTACATTCCAAGATGCAAACGGGGCCCAGATGTTTTGGGGGATGCCTTGGAGGATTAAGATATTATTTGAGCAAACCCAGAAACACGAAGTATGCGATATCTGTGGGCGCCCTGCCGATTCAATAATCAATACTTTTTACAGGAAAAACTACGGTGTTAACTATAAAGGCGGATGGTACCATACTTTAACGCCATATTTTGAGGCGCGTAACTCAGATGACGGATCTCTCATCCCCTTTGAATCTGAGTTAAACGGCATTTCTTACAGGAACTGGTTGGGATTGATTCAGTACAATCCGAATGAAAAAATACGACCGGCAAAAGTTGTTCATATCTTCAAGGAAGAGCGGAAAGAGGATTTAAAAGGATTGGGATTATCCTCGACACGACTTTGGGCATTTGGGTACAAGATGAAACAAAGAAAAGCGTTATGCTGGAATGACAGCACGATGCCCATCATTACACTTAATTCAGAACTATCACAAGATTATGAAGCCGTCATTTTTCAACTGATAACTTCAGCAGAGATGATCATTTTAAAATTACGAAAATGTATTAGAAATGCCCTGTTCTCTCAAAAATCAAAAGTGAAGGTTAATCTCTCGATCGTTGATTCCCAATTTTGGCAAGATACAGAATCAAATTTTTATCAAACCATTAATGAATTGAAAATTGCATTACAACAACAAAAATCTCTTGATGCACGAGAAATTCGTTCAAAATGGTTAAACCTCCTGAAAAATGAAGCGCTATCCCGTTTTGACCAATACTCCCAGTCTGACCAAATTATATCTACAACGAATCCCTGTCGGATTATGGATGCTCGGCAAGATCTCCTAAAATTTCTCAACTGGGATAAAAAATTATATAATATGCTTGATCTGCAAAAGCCGGAAAAATCTGCAAAAATCAGTGACAAAAAACGCAAAATTCCGGAGCATGTGATATCGTGAGGTAATAAAACATGGAACAAAAAACTTATCTGACATTTTCCCAGCCGGAAGTGTGTGTTGCACTTCTTTCATGGTGGAAAGAACTGGATACTGCGAGGGGTGACCGGGCAGCACTCAGGCAATGCCACAACCCGCTTGAAGTTGCATTTACACCGGCATTTCACCGGTTAAAAATGCGGCTTGAACCGTTTGGCTCCATAAGTCCCGACCAGATGGACAGGCTTGCCATCGTGGCCGGTGTGCTTTCGCATGTCAAGGAGAATAAAACTGAGGATCGTGAGCGAAATCTCCAGCGATCATTTGCCGTCCAGATGGCGAGTCCCCCTTCAAAAGGAGGCCCGGGAA
Source organism: uncultured Methanoregula sp. (assembly GCF_963678795.1). Classification (NCBI taxonomy): domain Archaea; kingdom Methanobacteriati; phylum Methanobacteriota; class Methanomicrobia; order Methanomicrobiales; family Methanoregulaceae; genus Methanoregula; species uncultured Methanoregula sp. The sequence goes on from NZ_OY787453.1 coordinate 948,273, forward strand.
AGAAGGCCTGCGTAAGCGGCATGAGATTCCGGCAACTGCTAAAAATTGAAGATCCGGACAAATTATACGCAACGATGATCCGTCTTGTCCGGCTCCTCGGAGGTTCTGTTGACATGGTCAGTCTCGCAGCCGGTATCTACTGGTGGAACGAACGTACGAAAAAAGAGTGGGCGTATGCCTATTATGAACATGCACCGAGTGAAGAAAAACAAGGAGTCTGAAGAATATGGCTGAATTTATCCAACTACATATGCTTGTATCGTATCCTCCGTCGAACCTGAACCGTGACGATCTCGGGAGGCCGAAAACGGCCATAATGGGCGGAACCCAGCGCCTCCGCATTTCATCGCAGAGCCTGAAGCGTGCCTGGCGGACATCCGATATTTTCACCGAACATCTCAAGGATCACATGGGAAAACGCACCAAGGAAATGGGCGTGAAAGTGAAAGAGGCGCTTATTACCGGGTTGCCCCTCAAAGAACTGCTTGAGGAGGGCAAAAATGCTGCTGTTCCAAAAAAAGCAGATGGCATTCCTGAAGAGAAAGCGAAACTGTGGGCCTGGAAGATCGCGTCAGTATTTGTTGATAAATCCTCCAAAGAAACCGGTAAAAAATCCAAAAAGGAAGACGCAGTGGAGGCTGAAAGCGAGGGTAAGGCCCCAAAAGAAAAAGAGAAAAAAACCAATGTTGACAAGGATTCTCTCAAAGGGGAACAACTGGTTTTTTATTCGAACGATGAAATCGCGGCGATCCAGGCCTTGATCGCGATCCTCCTCAAAGAAAACCGGGAACCAAAGCCCGACGAGCTATCCGCTCTCTTAAAAGAGGATCTTTCATCGGTGGATGTGGCAATGTTCGGGCGTATGCTTGCAAATGCAACCCGGTATAATGTCGAAGCCGCAGTACAGGTTGCCCACGCTGTCACCGTGCATGAGGTTGCGGTTGAGGACGATTATTTCACAGCGGTTGATGATCTCAACAAAGGCGAGGATGATGCCGGTGCCGGGCACCTTGGGGAGACGGAATTTGCATCAGGGTTGTTCTACGAGTATGTCTGCATCAACAAAACGCTCCTTGAAGAAAACCTTGGCGGCGACAAAAACAGTGATCGCAAAAAACTTGCAGCGACCGCTATCCGGGCACTTGTAGAATCGGTGGTAAAAATTGCACCGTCCGGAAAGCAGAACTCGTTTGCATCTCGTGCATATGCATCGTACCTGCTCGTGGAGAAAGGCACCCAGCAGCCGCGTTCATTGTCGGTCGCGTATCTTGAAGCGGTCAAAGAAAAGAACCTGCTCGGTACTGCAATAACAGTTCTGAATGATACGCGAAAAAAGATGGATGATGTGTACGGAAAATGCTGGACGGATAAATATGAGGTAAATGCATTTGCCGGCACGGGGAAACTTTCCGAACTCCTTACGTTCGTAGCTGATTGATATGCAGGAATTCCTGATCTTTCGCCTTTACGGTTCAATGGCTTCATGGGGCGACATTGCAGTAGGAGAGTTCCGCCCGACATTTGACCACCCGTCAAAATCTGCAATCATGGGGCTCATCGCTGCTGCTATGGGAATCCGGCGCGATGAGGAAGAGCGGCAACGAGAACTTGCAGCGGGGTACCTGATGGCGATCAGAATCGATGGCCCGGGTATCCTGCTTAGGGATTATCATACTGCGCAGGTTCCCCCGGCCGGAAAAGGAAAGATGAAATATCATTTTCTCACGAGAAAAGACGAACTCGCGGTGCCGAAAGATGAACTCAATACGATCCTCTCATCCCGGGATTACCGGTGCGACGCAGTATATACAATCTGTCTGCGGGGCCGTACTGCATCTCCACCCCATCCAGTTGAAACGATAAAGACACACCTCGCTAACCCAAAGTTTGTTCTTTATCTCGGGAGAAAATCCTGTCCGCTCTCTCTTCCGGTTCACGCCCAGATAGTACGGGCAGAAAACCTGGCAGAAGCACTGAAGTCCGTTCAGTTTCCGGATCATCCTTTTATTTCACGACTCACCTCCAGGAACAATTTCCGGATTTTTTGGGAAGGCACTGAACAATCCGGATTTGAGGGAGATCACACCGTAATACGTCGCGATGATCCCACCAGTAGAAAACGCTGGCAGTTTTCTGATCGCGAAGAACATTATGTAATGATTACGATCTCTCAAGGAGGCTGACGATGCTTATCAGCAGGGTACGGCTGCGATCGGATGCAGCAGAAAAAAAAGAGTTCTGGGAGCATGTTGACAGCGCCTACCACATGCATTCTCTGGTCTGGGATCTGTTCACTGATGGACCGGAACGAAAGCGGGATTTCATTTACCGGCAGGATGCAGTGCATGGACTTCCCGCATTCTTCTGTGTCTCGGACCGGGTGCCAAATGATCGGAAAGGGATCTGGATCGTAGAGCCTAAACCATATGCTCCTGTTGTGAAAAAAGATCAGGTCTTTTCGTTTGTCCTGCGGGCAAATCCCATCCGGGCAAAGCGCGATGAGGAACACAAACAACACCGGCATGATGTTGTCATGGAGGCAAAGACCCACCTCAAGGAAAAACAGGATGTGTTACCCCGGGAAGCTGATATCGTGCAGGAGGCGGGTTTTGTCTGGTTGGCACAGAAAGGGGAAGCCAATGGCTTTTCCATTCGGGACGAAGATATCAGGGCGGATGGTTATCTCCAGCACCGATTTAAAAAAGCCAAGAGAAATCATGAGATCATGATCAGCACCATCGATTTTACCGGACTTCTTACGGTTACCGATCCTGATGCATTTATCCGAGCGCTTTTTACCGGTATCGGGCCTTCGAAGGGATTTGGTTGCGGGATGATGATGATCAAACGGCGATAAATCCGGAGATCTATGCTCCCCCCCTTAAAACCCATTGCTATCAAAGAAAGGATCTCCCTTGTTTTTCTTGAGAGAGGCGAACTTGATGTACTTGATGGAGCATTCGTCCTCGTTGACAAAAACGGGGTTCGTACCCAGATCCCGATCGGAAGTGTTGCCTGTCTTATGCTGGAACCCGGTATCCGGGTTTCCCATGCAGCGGTGGTACTCGCAGCACGTGTCGGCTGTCTGCTAGTCTGGATTGGTGAAGCGGGTGTCCGGTTGTATGCCGGCGGGCAACCCGGCGGAGCCCGGGCAGATCGTCTCCTTTTTCAGGCCAAACTTGCACTTGATGAGACGGCACGGTTGAAAGTCGTTCGAAAGATGTACGAGTTTCGGTTCAGGCAACCGGTTCCGATGCACTATTCTGTGGAACAGTTACGGGGTGTCGAAGGTTCACGGGTCAAGGAACTGTATGTCCAGCTCTCACAAAAGTACGGCGTGAAATGGTCGGGCCGTTCCTATGATCATACCCGGTGGGGCAGCGGTGATATCCCCAACCGATGCCTGAGTTCAGCAACAGCCTGCCTTTACGGAATATGCGAAGCCGCGATCCTTGCCGCAGGATATGCACCGGCAATCGGGTTCATTCATTCCGGTAAACCGCAAGCATTTGTGTACGATATTGCAGATTTGTTCAAGTTTGATACGGTTGTTCCCGTGGCATTTCGCATCGCGGCACAAAACCCGGTTGATCCTGAACGGGCTGTGAGGCTGGCCTGCCGTGATCAGTTCCGCGAAACACGGTTACTGAAAACAATTATTCCCACAATTGAAGAGGTTCTTGCTGCGGGTGGCCTGCCGGTTCCTGAAACACCGGATGATTGTCTCCCTCCTGCGATTCCTGAAGAGAAGGGGTTAGGCGATGCTGGTCATCGTACTTGAGAACGCTCCACCCCGTTTACGGGGAAGATTATCTGTCTGGCTCCTTGAAGTCCAAGCGGGGGTCTATATCGGGGATTTCTCTGTAAAAGTGCGTGAAATGATCTGGACGCAGATCGTTGAAGGAATCGAAGAAGGGACTGCAATTATGGCGTGGGGAACGAATAACGAGTCCGGCTTCGATTTTGTTACGGCTGGTGCAAACCGACGTATACCCGTGGATTTTGATGGTGTTCCCCTAATTTCGTTCCTTCCACAGTCAGTAAAATAAAAGCAGAGAACTTAATTAACGATGAAACGTGATTGAAATGTAGGGAGATGAGGTATATCTTCCGAAGTCGAGAACATGATTCACTCTTACATGAGGGGAATTTTCCCGGTCAAAATTAAAAATTGCGTAGATCCCCGGAAGTAATCTTCCTTGTTTTGATATAAAAATTGAAGAGAGTTCCCCACATGCGTGGGGATGAACCGGTAACAACCTTGTATTCGTAGTTGAACCACAGGAGTTCCCCACATGCGTGGGGATGAACCGAAAAAATTCATGATGTGAACCTTAAAAATAATGAGTTCCCCACATGCGTGGGGATGAACCGGTAACTAACAATACCCGTTTCATACCGGGTATGAGTTCCCCACATGCGTGGGGATGAACCTGACAAATTTAGAGAAATCCGCGTGGCTATGCCGAGTTCCCCACATGCGTGGGGATGAACCGTGCATTGGGAATGATAGATGTTATGATTCCGGGAGTTCCCCACATGCGTGGGGATGAACCGAAACCCACAGAACTAATAACTGGAGAGCTTGAGAGTTCCCCACATGCGTGGGGATGAACCGCTTACGCCCGGCAAATCACCTACTCGCATTGAGAGTTCCCCACATGCGTGGGGATGAACCGGCATGAGTAGGTTGTTGTATTCTGCAAGCACAGAGTTCCCCACATGCGTGGGGATGAACCGTTCCCATAGTTGTTGATTTGTTTCAATCAACTGAGTTCCCCACATGCGTGGGGATGAACCTGGCGATACGTGGTTTCTTCGGAGAATTCTTTCGAGTTCCCCACATGCGTGGGGATGAACCGGCGCCGGCACTTATCAGGTTTTTCAGGACCGTGAGTTCCCCACATGCGTGGGGATGAACCGCGCAAACCCGCGATTGGGTATAACGAGATTGAGAGTTCCCCACATGCGTGGGGATGAACCGGAGAATAAATCTGCCTCTATTTCAAAAATGCAGAGTTCCCCACATGCGTGGGGATGAACCGGGATATCGGAGGACCAGCTTCAGTTCGTGGCGGAGTTCCCCACATGCGTGGGGATGAACCGGTATCTATCACGATACCGTGGAGGTCCACCACGAGTTCCCCACATGCGTGGGGATGAACCGTTGCGAAAGAGGAGTGAACTTTGCCTCCCTCTGAGTTCCCCACATGCGTGGGGATGAACCGACCCTTGCGGATAAGGTGATCTGGCAGCACCCGAGTTCCCCACATGCGTGGGGATGAACCGGGAGACCGTGTTATCAGCACCGTTGTCGGGTTGAGTTCCCCACATGCGTGGGGATGAACCGGAGGCGGAGGCCGCGCTCGAGGCCATTGACAAGAGTTCCCCACATGCGTGGGGATGAACCGGAGATTCCCCGGTACGGTGGAAAGCAGGCTTAGAGTTCCCCACATGCGTGGGGATGAACCGTACCAATCCTATATACGAGTGCTCTGCCATGAGAGTTCCCCACATGCGTGGGGATGAACCGGTATCACGTGGACAAAACATGGTATTCTGCTTGAGTTCCCCACATGCGTGGGGATGAACCGGCAACCCGGCCAAGGGTTGCCTACCTCTTCCTGAGTTCCCCACATGCGTGGGGATGAACCGGGAATCTTCCGAAAAACAATACTGGTTCCTGGGAGTTCCCCACATGCGTGGGGATGAACCGGTATAGTAGTTCATTCCGGCATGGACGTTTTCGAGTTCCCCACATGCGTGGGGATGAACCGCTATCGGGAACCATATTGAAATGGAATACCGAGAGTTCCCCACATGCGTGGGGATGAACCGCTTCCGGGCGTGGCCGTGAAAACTCCGGGGAAGAGTTCCCCACATGCGTGGGGATGAACCGTAGATCGGGTAATCTGGTATTACTCCCGCCGAGAGTTCCCCACATGCGTGGGGATGAACCGGTTGATCAGGTAATTGGCCGCGTAAATGTCTAGAGTTCCCCACATGCGTGGGGATGAACCGGGCGGCGTTTGCCTGCTCCGCGTCGATGATCCGAGTTCCCCACATGCGTGGGGATGAACCGTTCCTTCATGCCGGCACTCTCCAACACCACGGGAGTTCCCCACATGCGTGGGGATGAACCGACAGGTTCGCTCTGGTAGAACCGCAGCACAATGAGTTCCCCACATGCGTGGGGATGAACCGACGCAGATTGCCACTTACGTCCCGTATGTCGGGAGTTCCCCACATGCGTGGGGATGAACCGATACGGATTATCTCTTCCGAGCCATCGGGCGAGAGTTCCCCACATGCGTGGGGATGAACCGACCCTCGCAGAAACCCCGGTCAATACACTCAAGAGTTCCCCACATGCGTGGGGATGAACCGAGAATGGACTGGATCATCGCCAGATTGCAGCAGAGTTCCCCACATGCGTGGGGATGAACCGGTAAACCCCGCCCGACGAGCGTACCAATCTGAGAGTTCCCCACATGCGTGGGGATGAACCGCAATATTTCGACCACGCACTGACGGGAAAAAAGAGTTCCCCACATGCGTGGGGATGAACCGGTGAGATCGTGGAACGATTTGGCCTGTGCGCAGAGTTCCCCACATGCGTGGGGATGAACCGATCGATTGTTTCAGTACCTGCCGTGGTCTCTGGAGTTCCCCACATGCGTGGGGATGAACCGGGAGGAGGATGATCTAGGATCCCTTGGTACCGGAGTTCCCCACATGCGTGGGGATGAACCGCAACTAATCACCACAACACTGGGGAAAAATGAGAGTTCCCCACATGCGTGGGGATGAACCGGCACACTCCCTTGTTTCGGAACATTCTGTAAGGAGTTCCCCACATGCGTGGGGATGAACCGTTTCCGTTCATCTCCTATCTCACCGGCGTTGTGAGTTCCCCACATGCGTGGGGATGAACCGGGCCGGGACGGTGGCAAAATAGGGGGAAATTAGAGTTCCCCACATGCGTGGGGATGAACCGGTCTTGGTGACTCCCCCAAACAGTAACAGGACGAGTTCCCCACATGCGTGGGGATGAACCGGTATAGTGCGTGCCTGGGCTACGCTCGACTCAGAGTTCCCCACATGCGTGGGGATGAACCGGTACTGTTTTCCCACGAGGGCGAAGCTGCCCCGAGTTCCCCACATGCGTGGGGATGAACCGTTGCATCATATGAAAGTCCCGTGACGTAATACGAGTTCCCCACATGCGTGGGGATGAACCGGTACAAAGGCGATCATAAGATCCCACGGACCAGAGTTCCCCACATGCGTGGGGATGAACCGGTATCCCAGACATCTTTCCACCACGACCCGAAGAGTTCCCCACATGCGTGGGGATGAACCGGTATACGCCCCGGTGATCTCGTCCCTGACAATGAGTTCCCCACATGCGTGGGGATGAACCGGAACTTGTCTCTTCCGACAAGAAGGTCCACAAGAGTTCCCCACATGCGTGGGGATGAACCGTCCGCCCAGAGCGACTGGATCAATTTCACCTAGAGTTCCCCACATGCGTGGGGATGAACCACTGAAGGTAGAATGATGAAAGCACCGTTCCCTGAGTTCCCCACATGCGTGGGGATGAACCGTGCCCCGGTCATCCTGCCAATCTCCACCGCAAGAGTTCCCCACATGCGTGGGGATGAACCGTATTCCCCTGGTGTGTCCCTGGTAGCGCCTTGGAGTTCCCCACATGCGTGGGGATGAACCGGTAGAGAATTTGTTTGTTCCGCAGTAAATCCAGAGTTCCCCACATGCGTGGGGATGAACCGGCGACGGATTGGCCCCGGGCGAGGTCGTGGTGGAGTTCCCCACATGCGTGGGGATGAACCTCTTTCGCCGTTCCGAACGCTGCGTCGAGCGCTGAGTTCCCCACATGCGTGGGGATGAACCGTAAGATTCACGATCCGGGATGAAACGACCAGCGAGTTCCCCACATGCGTGGGGATGAACCGAAAGAGGGCGAAGAAGTCCAGGCAGTCGATCCGAGTTCCCCACATGCGTGGGGATGAACCGGCATCAACGACGGAACCCGGACGGGAACTTAAGAGTTCCCCACATGCGTGGGGATGAACCGGACCGGACCGGCCACGGGAGTAAGGTTCACGCGAGTTCCCCACATGCGTGGGGATGAACCGGAGCCGGATCAACAACCGTCTCCCGCAGGCGTGAGTTCCCCACATGCGTGGGGATGAACCGCTCCCGGGCGGATTCGAGTTTTGCGAGGTCGTGAGTTCCCCACATGCGTGGGGATGAACCGCTCCATATCACGTTTCCGGAAACGCCGGATGTGAGTTCCCCACATGCGTGGGGATGAACCGTGGTGCCTGTCATATCGGATAGGATGCAATAAGAGTTCCCCACATGCGTGGGGATGAACCGGCAGCCGTAGAAGATTGTTACTTTGCCGATTTGAGTTCCCCACATGCGTGGGGATGAACCGTAAATTGGAGTTGTGTAAAAATGGGAGATTGTGAGTTCCCCACATGCGTGGGGATGAACCGGTATCCGTCAGCGCCATAGGACTGGTCCATATGAGTTCCCCACATGCGTGGGGATGAACCGGTATACACTGTTCCCCAATATCTCAAAAGGCTGAGTTCCCCACATGCGTGGGGATGAACCGCAATGTGGAAAGGTGTTGCCAGCGGCACCCGGGAGTTCCCCACATGCGTGGGGATGAACCGATACCAGTCGAGATATTCTTTCATTATAGGAGGAGTTCCCCACATGCGTGGGGATGAACCGGTGCCGGTGAGTTACCCGGCAGCCGGTTTAAGGAGTTCCCCACATGCGTGGGGATGAACCGGCGATCCTGCATGGACTCGATCGGAAAGTGGGGAGTTCCCCACATGCGTGGGGATGAACCGGAACTCCCGCTTTGCGTCACGGAGATCCTGCTGAGTTCCCCACATGCGTGGGGATGAACCGCTCCTGGAAGACTCGATCCAGGCAGACGGCTAGAGTTCCCCACATGCGTGGGGATGAACCGAACGCTGCGAGCAACTTCGTTGCCGGTGTGACGAGTTCCCCACATGCGTGGGGATGAACCGGTTTTCAGGATCTTTCTGAACCCGTGCAGGATGAGTTCCCCACATGCGTGGGGATGAACCGGGATTTCGGAGATGGGTATTCATCCACACTGTGAGTTCCCCACATGCGTGGGGATGAACCGTAACATTGCCGAACGGGACTGTAACTGCAATAGAGTTCCCCACATGCGTGGGGATGAACCGGTCGATGGAGCTCTTTTTGCCTTTCAGTAAAAGAGTTCCCCACATGCGTGGGGATGAACCGTGAACTCGGTCGCCCGGATGCCAATGTTATCAGAGTTCCCCACATGCGTGGGGATGAACCGATCCTGAGAGTCTGGCGGACTCGCCAATGCTGGAGTTCCCCACATGCGTGGGGATGAACCGGTCAGTCAGTTTGTACCCGGCCTTGAACAGCGGAGTTCCCCACATGCGTGGGGATGAACCGAGACCGAGGCCAAAAAGGGAAAGGAAGAAGATGAGTTCCCCACATGCGTGGGGATGAACCGGCAAGACCGGGGAATGCACCCGGCAGTAGGGAGAGTTCCCCACATGCGTGGGGATGAACCGGTATACGCCCCGGTGATCTCGTCCCTGACAATGAGTTCCCCACATGCGTGGGGATGAACCGGAGTAGGAAAATGGCAAGAAAAGACAAAAAAGGAGTTCCCCACATGCGTGGGGATGAACCGGACCTGATCGTAACTGGCGGAGACGTGCATGAGAGTTCCCCACATGCGTGGGGATGAACCGTCAAAGACCCTGCGGGTCCTGCCTCATCGTGAGAGTTCCCCACATGCGTGGGGATGAACCGACGTAAAACATGGCAAAAATCAAAATCAGCGTGAGTTCCCCACATGCGTGGGGATGAACCGATATCTCTTCCGTTAGTGCTAGCATTTCAGGCGAGTTCCCCACATGCGTGGGGATGAACCGATCTCTCGGCCACTATCCAGAAAACGGGTGCAGAGTTCCCCACATGCGTGGGGATGAACCGGTGTGGCGTGGCATGATGCTCACCAGTAGACCGAGTTCCCCACATGCGTGGGGATGAACCGACAACAAAACCGCAGAGAGAAGAAAGAATGCGGAGTTCCCCACATGCGTGGGGATGAACCGCTCTCGATCACGGCACGCGCTATTGACACGGAGAGTTCCCCACATGCGTGGGGATGAACCGATATTATAAATTGGGATCTCAAATATCCCCATGAGTTCCCCACATGCGTGGGGATGAACCGTAATCCTACTCCCGAAAATGAGCAGGCAATGAGAGTTCCCCACATGCGTGGGGATGAACCGGAATTAGTAATGATATTACAGGAGAAAATATAGAGTTCCCCACATGCGTGGGGATGAACCGGACAGTCTCCGTGGATACTATCCGCAGGATATGAGTTCCCCACATGCGTGGGGATGAACCGAATGATGGAGATGTTGATCCAGCTCTGGCCTTGAGTTCCCCACATGCGTGGGGATGAACCGGTGATCGGGCCGGATCCGGTTTCCAGTCCGTATTTTTCCGGCAGTTTAAGGGATAGGGCGATCTCTAAAATTTTAATTTTACATTTTCGGTTAATTACAATTAAAAAAAAGTATGGAAATCACCTGGATTTGCACATTTTATGATGCAGTTTACCAAATACCTCTTTCAATTTTGGGTAGATCTCTGTAGGCCAGTTAGAATATTTGGATGAAAAATACATGGGTTTTCCGCAATCAGGACAAGGAACATTGAATCTCCGTTCAATTGCTAGTTCTTTATTCTTTACTTCAAGTTCATGAATTCTTTTCACCAATTCCGATATTTCTCCATTGAGATCCATCTCGTCATGAAGAAAATCAGATACCCACTTTGAGATGGGTTTGCCCGTTGCCTTTAAGATCGCATCCAAGGTTTCCTTGTCCTCTTTTTTCAGTCGGAAGGACACCGAAGGATTGTTCGTACGATAACGTTTTTGTGACGGGTACTCCTTTTGTTTCATGTTCGTGCTCCTGAAATCCTAACAAGAGTTTGTAAATTACATTCAATATCGTAATCTACTGTAACAATCGATACAGCAATCGTACGACAATCTGTATGGAAATCTATATGGGGTAATCTACACTTTGATATCGCAATTTTGAATCGTTCATAGATGAGGTGGGCTATGGACTGGCATTCGTCGGGATTATCCATATTTGTCCGTATCTCTACCCCTTGTAAAAATATATCGGAAATACTCGGATCTTTACAGTCAGAATAGTTCATGAACCCATCTTTCCGAAAGCCATATGATTTGTAATTTTTAACAGTTACATCAGACATTATCAAACACTCACCCTGGAGACAAGAGGGAGCTCGTGTGCAACGGCAAAATATGTTGTAAAAAGTAGAGGAAAGGGAAATCATCCTGCTTCACCCTCCGTGTCCTTTCGTGGGGTCGACTTAGCCTGCTGCAATGTTGCCCGTCTGGATACGACGGACTGGCGTATAATACACCCATTTACATTAGACAATCTGGTTTTCATCCCCGCCGGCTTAGTTTGTGTCTCTTTAAGCGGGGTTTCCGGTGCTTTTGGTTCAGACACTTCATCTGGCTTAATGACTTCATAGAGAGCTTTCCCATCCATTGAAATCTTGCGAACTTTCAGTGTTTCGGACCCCTGCTGGCCACTAACAACGCGAGTCCATGTCTCGATAGGACTCTGTGGAAGAGTTGCTACCGGTGTGTCAGGGTTTTCTGTCAACGTTGATTCTTTCTGATATTCCCGACCGACCTCCACTTTATCAGATGGAGGAGATTTCCTGCAACGATACACGCCCGAATCCTGCGGATCGGGTTTGCAAATAAAAAGTTCTTCACGCTCGTTTTCCATTTACATCATATCCCAATTGGTTGTTTTGTTAGAGTGCGTGTGTTCAGATACCGGTTGAACCCAATCCCTCCGAACCATGATCTTGCAAAGTGCCTGGTAGATCTATCAGGGAATGGGGGAATTTTGATCTGATTAGTCGATTTTATTCCATCATATCCATCGAACACTATAAGGTGGCTCTTCGTCAAGTTCTTGACTTTTGCTTTCGTCATATTGGCATCAATTGCCAAGTAGGTACCACGGAGAGATACGCCCACTAACAAATACCGTATTTATTGTTCCTTGCATAAATAGTACTATATACTAAATTTATGTGAGTATTAACAAATAATTTAAATGTGACTAATTAATATTACTTCTCATGCGATCAGACAAAACGAATGCAGAAAAACTCAGGATGGAGGGAGCTCGCCGGAAAATACAAAAATTTCTTCAGAGTCGTCGTAACCCTGACACGAAAGAATATGTCTGGAAACTAATTGCGAAGATAGAGACGGTAAGGTGTGAAGATGCTAGACGAAACCTGATAGAATCTGAGGTTGGATGGATCAGGGTCAAGAGTCTTCTGGAAGAGTTCGTTGGAGAAGGCAAACTCATTAAAAGCCAAACTACATTTTATCGATTACTGGACGATCTCTATCAGGATCAGATAATTGAAAAACAAGTTCTCAAAATGGCTAACGAGAAGGGTCGTCAGGCAACCTTTTACCGGACGCCGTTTGAATATCGGCAAGAATGGCTCGTTTCACGCGAATTCCTAGAACAAGCACTCAATACCAGGATAGAATATATTCGTGATTTATCCGATCAGCTTATGATCGCACAGGATCTTCTCACGGAAATGGGTTGTGTAAACCCCCACGAAAGGATTATTGAACGGTTCACCCGCATGAGGAAGAAGGAACCGTATACACCGCGTACCTGGAGTTCGATGGCAAATCTGGATTATGATAAAATTTTCATTCCACCAAAGTCACAAACCGAGAAATCTCGGTAATATTATGGATTGGCAATTCGAAATCCCCCTATTTTGTAAGAAATATTCCGCGAGCGAGCAGGTGACGAGTAAAATTCAATGCAAAACGGATCATTTACCGTCCCGCTTATTGAATCGTGCTATGAGTGGTTGGCTTTATAATTATTCACCAGAGTCTGTACCTCTTCCTTCAATTCAAGATCATTCATACGTCGAGCTGCTATTGTTGCGACCTGACCCCAAAGGTCAACCATCCTGTTGAGGTTATTTTTCTGGTCCTCGGATGCCTGTTCGATCTGTTGTAATCTGTCATGGAGGGTTGAATTCTTTTCCTGCATTAATTGCATCTGATTCTGAAGCCGGTCATTGATTGCACGCAACCCTTCGATGGACTCTCCCTGCATACGGAGCTTCTTATCCTGTTCTTTTGCGATTTCCTTGTATTCCATCGGCACACCAATGGTCACGACATCCTGAACCTTCCGATACTCCGCTCCTGCCTGCTCTGAACTGACCTGTCGGTATGATGTATCCAAATATCCGAGATGTCCTGCGAGATGTTCAGCCAGAACTTTCTGCCCTGCCATGCTAAGCTGCGAAATGAAAAATTTTCTGAACGAATGGATCCGGTACTGATTTCTCCCTGTAGTTGGATCGAGAGAGAATTGCCCTGACGCTTTCAACGCCGTTTCCCACATACTGTTGGCCGCATTATCACTGAATGGGAATACTAAATCTGTATCAGTAACTTTTTCAGATGATTTCCCTATGCCGATGAGTCCTCTATTGCGGGTAACTGCGGTCTTAAGGTAATCGTCTCTCTTTTTCAGCCACACCCGTACACATTGCGCCGCTTCATCAGATAGGAAGGAATAGCGGTTTTGTTTATTTTTTGCGTTTACACCGCGTATGGTGATCTTCACCGGGTCGCTTTCCAAGTCAATATCGGAGAGATTTAAGGAGAGTACCTCATTTAATCTGGCTCCGGACGACGCCAACGTCAAAACCAATGCTCGTCCACGCACATCCATCTCCTTCAATGCTGCATCGATAACCTTAGCGGTCATGACTTTATCGACAGTACCAGCACCACCCTTCATCTCACGCTTTAGGTCCTGAACAACCACATCTTTGAGTTTGATGCCATGAGCGTTCAGAAGGTATCTAGCATTGGTCATAACCTGACGGGCTGACTGTGCTGATACTGCATCCACTTTCAAGCAGTTGGCAAATACCGTGAAGTCAGCATTACGGTCCCGCTTCTTATCTTTCAGATATTGGTCGAACAGGGTTTCATAATCATGCGGGATCTTCTTACCGGTCTTATCTTTCTTTGGTAAATTGTTGATGCAGCGCAGGAATGATTCAATAGCGCTCTTGTATCCTGATGCTGTCGACTTGTTGCTATACTTGCTTGTGAAATCGATAATCTTACCCATGTAGAGTAGTTATCGTCATTAGTATAAAATATTTAACAATATGTTGTGTATTTCTTTAAAAAAACACCGTCTGTATGAAAAACGTTATTGTTCCGGACTCAAATTGCGTCCTAAAATACATAATTATTCCAAATACATTTATGTGGAGAACTTCCATGAACGCTTATGATATTATCCCGGAATGCGCCGACCGTGACATTGTTGAATTTATTTGCAATCAGCCGTGTAGAAAAAAACGGAATCCTGATGGAATTGTTTTTTGAGCTGAAGGATCAATAGTTTAGAGCGCGGGGTAATTATGCCGGCGAACGGCAATGGATTTCAGACCCCGTTGTGAGATTCTCTAACAAAACCAGTGGGAGGATAGGAAAGCTGGCCAACTCCGCCGGACTTAAGATCCGGTCCTTAGTGGTTCATGGGTTCGAATCCCATTCCTCCCATCCTGTTCTGCCTCATTCAAACGATCATTAAAAAAGAATGTTCTGTTCCCAAAACGTATCTGGTTACGTTATTCCGGAAGATCCGGAATCGCATGCCTGTATCGTTTTCATCTGGTACCGGATCACCATTCTACTGCCGTGAGTGCCTTGATATATGTCTCGGCAAACTCTTTTGATGCAGCAGGGCCGTTTGCCGTGATCACCCGCGTGTCATTGACTACCGGCTTGTCTACGAGGATCGCTCCTCCGGCTTTCATCTCGCGGAATGAGACCGGGCTGTTGAAATACGTTGCTTTTTTCCCTTTGAGGACACCAGCCCGGGCAAGAACCACCGGTGCGAGACAGATGGCCCCGACAACTTTCCGGGATTCGGCAAAATATTTTGCCAGAATGAGGAGAAGTTCATCGTCCCAGAGGTGAATCTGGGCACCGGCTCCCCCGACAATTATGAGACCGTCGTATTTCTTGGGATCGATCTCTTCGAATGTAAGAGTTGCATTCGCCTTTGCCCCCATCATCCCGGTGCAGGTTCCCCTTTTTGTAGAGGAGATGTCAAACCCGACACCTGCTTTCTGCAGTGCGGCAACGGGTTCCGCCAGTTCTTCATCCCTGAATTTTTCCGGTGCTATTGCAATAAGGATCTTCATGATGATCGTGATCTCCCTTCCTTGTATTTGAGGTTTGGCGATGGCCGGTTATATTATCTCACTGTTTTATGAACAATGAGAAAACAGCGCTCCTTCCGGAGATTTGCTGCTCACTTCTCGTATTCCCTATCCATTGACGGGACTTACGGGAGGATTGATGCAACTCTCCCCACTTTGCCATTGGTGAGACGTACTTTGATCCCGTGGGGATGGAATGCGGAATTTGTAAGGATCTCCTGCACGATACCCTGGACCCGGGTACCGCTCTTCTGGTCCTGTTTCTGGATGATCTCTACGCTGAGACCGGGCCGTATCGCGGCCCTTTGCCGGGGATTCTTCTGGGGTTCCATGTTCGATTTTTTTTATTGTCAGGAAACGTTGTTCCGGTTCAAAAAGACCGGGGGGCCGGATCAGGAGCCTGAAAACGGGGCATCGTGTGACCCGATCCCGCGCTCCAGGAACCCCTGGGCAGATGTCCAGCCATGGTTCTCCCCGAACATCAGGAGACTGATATCGGTCCGGTACTCGTTCGATTGTGGCTCAAAGATCTTCCAGCTGTTATCCCCGATGACCCCTGATGTGAATCGCACCTCAGCATTCGGGTTGGATGAATAATCTGCATAAAACGACGTGATATAGGTAAAACAGGAAGATCCCGCCGGGGAATCCTTCCGGCAATCGGCCTTCTGGACATTCTGTACCGGGCGGAACATTGCGCTGTCCAGGATGGGGTCTGCCGTGTCAATCGGTCCTTTTGTCGCCAGTTCCGTCCCGAACCGGATGACGTAGGGGTTCTCTTTAGTTGTTCCCGCGGGGGGAACGATCGAAGGTGTCGTGATCTTGAGCATCGTCATCTTCCCGGAATCAAAGAGGGTAGTCTGCCACAATTCGGGCATTCCCGGAATGTCATGGGCGCTGATCCGGCTGACCATCGGTGAATTGCCTGCTTTGTTTGCCGGTACCGGTATAAAGAATGTCACGTTATACAACGGAGAATCCGTGCTGAACGTGCAGGTATACGTGTAGGTGCTTGAGAGTGAACTCCGGTAAGCGTTCCCGACATAGGCGGTATACATGAATACCGCGGAGAACGATACGAGGATAATAACAAATAACGCGAGGGTGAGTCTGATAATCCTGTCCATGGTATCAACCCCTTCCGGCAATCCTGCACGGATCAGTCGGATCCCGCGGTTGTGCCGGTACTATAATATGGAATTATGGGCCAACGCGTATTGAATACTTATCTGTTGCCAGGGACAAACCCCTGGATCATTGTCCGGACCACCCCGATCACCATCCCTTTAACCTTGTGCTTACAAAGGAAGATCCATGAAACCCCGTGCATCCCTCGTGCTCAGGAATGTCGCACTCCCCGGCGGGCGTACCGGGGATGTCGAGATCCAGGACGGCATTGTCGGCCACATCGGAGCGGGGGCCCGGGCAGATGAAACTCTGGACTGCACGGGTCTTCTTGTCCTCCCGGCTGCTGTCGATATCCATGTGCACATGCGGGGGGGTCCGCAGTCGGCCAAAGAGGACTGGACAACGGGAAGCCGGAGCGCCCTTGCCGGCGGAGTGACCGTGGTGGTCGACCAGCCCAATACCGTACCTCCCATCACAACTCCCGAATCGTTCAGGAACCGGGTGGAGGATGCACGTGAGCATTCGCTGTGCAATTTTGCCATCAACAGCGCAGTCACATCCGAGACCCCGTTTTCCGATATGTGGGGGGCCGGTGCAACGGCGTTTGGGGAAACCTTTTTTGCCCCGTCGAGTTATGGCGATGCGGTTGATGAAGCTACGCTCGTGACAGCTCTTGGGCAGATCAGCGCTCTCGGGGCACTCGCTACTATCCATGCGGAAGAAGTAACCCCCGGAGACGATGATACGCTCCTGTCCCACGACATCCTCCGTTCTCCTGCAGGCGAGCTGCGTGCCGTCGAAGCGGTAAACCGGTGCAATACCCGGGGTTGCCGGCTCCACTTCTGCCACCTGAGCAGCTCTGCATCCATCGATGCCGCGCCGGGGACGGTCGAAGTCACTCCCCATCACCTCTTCCTGTCCAGTGACCGGTTCGAAAGTACCGATACCTTTGCGAAGATGAACCCCCCGCTCCGGAGTGAAATGGACTGTAAAAGCCTGTGGACCCGTTGGAAAAAGATCAGTGTCATTGCATCCGACCACGCACCTCACACGAAATCCGAGAAGAATGTCCCGTTCGCCTCCGCTCCCTCCGGAGTTCCCGGGGTCGAGACCATGGTCCCCCTTCTCCTTGCAGAAGTGCTTAAGAAACGGATACCTCTTGCTGATCTTATCCTCAAAACTTCCGTCACCCCCTCGCTCCTGATGGGGATCCCGTCAGCGGGTTTCATACCGGGCAACCGGGGGGATTTTGCCTTATACCCAAAGGAACCTGTCCCAATCGATCCTGACAACCTCCATTCCCGGTGCGGCTGGACACCATTCGAAGGCATGCCCGCAGTCTTTCCCTCGGTAGTGGTCATGGGTGGCCAGGTCGTGTTCCGGGACGGGGAGTTCCTGACGGGAACATCCCGGTGGATTGCCGGAAACGGGTATAATCCCGGATGAGCCATATCCTCCTCTCCTTTCAGTGACCCGTACCGAAGTGCTAAATAGCGGGAAATAGAAACGGATGGTGCCGATAAAGCGCATCCATAGGTCCCCGGGCGATCGATTGACAAGCGTCTGGATGTGAACCATGGGACAACCCGGTTGCGCGACAGGCATACGCCCGGTTGGGTTTAAACACAGGTGAAGAACGGCAGCAGCCACTGGTGATCCATGTGCGTTAAAACCGGGCAACATTTCCTTTCATCGCGGGGAACATATGCCAGACATTGCCGATGCTCTCATGGAAAACCGGCAGGGAACCATCCTCGCTATTGAAGTGACCGCAGGGGCAAAGAAGAACGTTTTTCCTGACGGGTACAATACTTGGCGTAAGACGATAGGCTGCCGCGTATCAGCAGAAGCTGTTGACGGGAAAGCAAACCGTGCGATTCTCCAGCTGGTTTCTGAAACACTGGACATCCCGGTATCGGCAGTCAGTCTCCAGTCCGGCGCAACATCGTCCCAGAAAAAACTCCTGATCACCGGTCTCTCCAGATGCGCCGTACTTGACCGGTTGCAGGCACGCACCTGAATACTCACCTGTTTATCCGGAATAAAAATCCTGAATAAGGGAGAAAAAAACCAGATTTTGGGAGTCCGCCCCCAAGCCACCTTTTAAGTAATTTCACACATTATATATATCATATACCTATGATCAGGCATTTCATTCATGGCATGATACATGGGGGTGCGTTTACTTGTATTCACCGGATACTACCAAGTACCTTATTCACATCAGCCTCACCGCAGAGGGGGTGGTCGAGAAACCTGACGTAGTCGGTGCCATATTCGGGCAGACTGAAGGGTTACTCGGCGAAGACCTTGACCTGCGGGATCTCCAGAGGACGGGACGTGTCGGACGGATTGACGTCCAGATAACGAGCAAGAAAGGCGAAACGAAAGGCGAAATACTGATCTCTTCCTCGCTTGACCGGGCAGAGACCGCCATCCTTGCAGCCTCGCTTGAGATGATCGACCGTGTCGGTCCCTGCGTTGCCCACGTTGCGGTGGCATCGATCGAGGACATCCGTGTCAGCAAGCGGAAGCTGATCGTTGAGCGGGCAAAAGAGATCCTCATCGAGCGGTTTGAGGACGGGGCGATCGACAGCGACGAGCTGCTGGACGATGTCAGGCAGAGCCTGAGGATAGAGAAGATCGGCTCCATTGGCGAAGAGCGGGTACCGGCGGGGCCGAATGTCCTCGACTCGGATGCTGTCATCATCGTTGAGGGCCGGGCCGATGTCATCAATCTCCTGCGGTACGGGATCAAGAATGCCGTGGCGGTCGAAGGGACCAATATCCCAAGAACCGTGATCGAACTCTGCGAGAAGAAGACGACGACTGCTTTCTTTGATGGCGACCGGGGCGGCGAGCTGATCCTGCGGGAACTCCTCCAGGTGGCGGATATCGATTTTGTTGCCTTCTCCCCCAAGGGCAAGAGTGTCGAGGATATGACACGGAAGGAAGTCATCAAGACCCTCCGCAATAAGGTACCGGTCGAGTATGTCCGCGACCAGTACTTTGAGGGGTCTGCGGAGATGCCCTCCGATCTCAAATCTCCCCGCACACCGGACGAAGATGATGTGACTGAACGCAAAGGGCGGCACCAGCCGGCCGCAAAGCGCGTCCGTGACAGTTCCGGCGGTCCCCTGAGTCTCCGGGATCACATGGATGACGTAAAGGGTCACAATGTAGCGCGATTCCTTGCCGAGGACATGAGTGTGGTGAAAGAACTTCAGTCCGATGAAGTGGAGAAAGCCATCGAGACTCTGGAGAGTAACGCGACCGGCCTTGTGGTCGACCGTCCGGTAGACCAGAAACTCCTGGACCGCCTTGTCTGGAAAGGACTCTCGTACGTGGCAGCCCGCGATTTCAAGGGGATCATCAAACGGCCCCTGACGATCCGTCTGATGAAGATGGGGCAATAATTTTACCCCCACGCAAATTTATTTAAGTTGCACCAGACCAAGTTACTGTCTGGAGTGGACCTATGCACAAAGAGGAACTGATCAATCTCCACCAAATGCTCTACGAAGTGAAGGATTACTTTGAGGAACTGAATCCCGAGCTGAAATTCACCCAGTACAGCGCCCTTAAGATCACCCCCTCCCAGCAGCACAAGAGCAAGATGGAACACAAGTATGCGATCTTCGTTCTCGGCACCGAGATCGCCAATGCCATGAAAGAAGTGGATTACACTTCATCAAGCCGGATCTCGGCCCGGATGAAGGAACTTGCCGACAAGACCCTCAAGGAAATGGACAACGAGTAATTTTTCCTCGTGCTCGTAATCCGCTTACCTGAATATTTTAAAGATCTTTTTTTATCGTGTTGAGATGGATATTCCATATCTTGAAATCCCATGAGCATCGATAATCGCTCATGCAATATATCACCGATACCGAGAAGAGCCTCGATCAGGGTGAGATAAACCGCGCCATAGAGGCAGCCTTTGCCGATCACGGGAATGGCCTTGTCCAGATGCCTCCCAAGGTGTACGTGACCCTGCCCGCCGGTGATTTCCGTACTATGCCCGCGTATCTTCCCTCGCTTGCAATCGCCGGGGTCAAGATCGTCAACGTTCATCCGGATAATCCTGCACATGGCCTTCCTACCGTTATGGCCCTGACCATCATTCTCGATCTTGCCACAGGACAGCCCACTGCGGTGATAAATGCAACAAAACTGACGGATCTCCGGACCGGTGCTGCCGGGGCGATTGCCTGCAAGTACCTTTCACCGGAAAAAACGATCACTCTTGGGGTCGTGGGGACGGGCAGGCAGGCGGAGGCACAGGTTCTGGCAACTGCCGAGGAAGTATCCCTTGAAAAAATTCTTGTCTGGAGCCGGAACCCTGCTCATGCCGATGCCTTTGCAAAAAAACTGGGAGGACGGTTTGACTGTTTAAGTGTGGCAATCGAAAAAGCCTGCGATGCAGACGTAATCGTGACAACTACACCCTCCCGCTCACCCATAGTCAGGAGCGAATGGGTACACGAGGGCACCCACATCAATGCCATCGGGGCTGACGCTCCCGGCAAAGAAGAACTGGATCCGGCCCTGCTCCGGCGTGCCCGTGTCTTTGTCGATGATCCCCGCCAGGCGGTTCATTCAGGTGAAATTAATGTCCCGATAAGCCGGAACCTCTTCCGTGAGGATGAGATTGCCGGGACTCTTGGTGAAGTGGTTACCTTGAAGAAGAAGCGGAACCATTCCGACGAGATCACCATCTTTGACTCGACCGGCCTTGCAATCCAGGACCTGGCGATAGCGAAACTCGCAATGCTGCACGGCAGGAAAACCGAGTTGGTATTCCCGTGAATCCGGCCCGTGACTGTTGATACGTTTTTTTAAAGATAATCTGAATGAATGGTTGACCGGGTGGTCCGGTGAGGGAGTGCGTGATTCACACTCCAAATCCTCACAAGTGGATATCAGAATAAAAGAAAAAGAGAATCTCCCCGTGAAAAAGGCGATTACGATGTTAGCGAGAACTTATAATCCATTTATTGCGATGAATGCCGCCGCCCCCGGAGGGACGCCCCCGCGGTGGATCAGTAACGAAATAAAAGAACTTTGGGAAAACTCCCTGCCCCACCGTGCCGTACTGAGGCCGTGAGGCGGGGAGCGCTCGTAAACTCCAGGAATTTCATGGCCGGGTACGAATCAGATCGATACACACTCGTTTCAACTGAACCTGTATTGGTAAAACAACGGAACGCGAATATGATACCGGGACCGGCTCTTTTAAGCCCCGGATCCTTTTGGCATCTCCCGTATAGATCTCCAGAGGAAATACCCGACAATACCGAACGTGATCAGCGGTGAGACCCAGAACGGTATATGAACGCCGAAACTGTCGGCAATCATGATCACGCCAAGGGATAACACCGAGTACATTGCACCGTTCTTGAGATACTGGTACTTCTTGATCGTGTCCACGTTGCGCAGGGTCAGTTCCCGGACAACGAATGCCCCGATGCCGTTCCCGATAAGAATGAGGGGGACGGCCATCGTGAATGCAAATGCACCGACAACGCCGTCAATGGAGAATGTTGCGTCAATCACTTCAAGATAAAAGATCTTGCTCATGTCCGACATGCCCGGGTTGTGCAGCATCTTTTCCTCTGCTTTCTCGGCATTCTGCCGGAACCCGTGAACGATAAAAAACGCGGTCGATCCCATGACCGCCCCGAAGGCCATCATCGGGTTTTTCCCAAGGGCGAACCAGACAATGCCCGCAAGGAGTATCGAGACGATGGCAAAGAACCAGACCCCTTTTGCGGCAAAGAACTTCTCGCTTTTCAGGCCGTAATGCTTGGTCTCGAGGAACAGCCAGTGGAGGAAGAGGAATAACAGGAACGTTCCTCCTCCAATAAGAAGAATCGGCGAAGACTGTTCGATGGCCGCTATAACGACCGGGTCGCTTGAGAACGTGGCCGTGAGTGCACCTATCGGACCGAGAGCCGGTGTGGACATCCAGACGATAAGCCAGGGGAGCAGGCCCCGGATGGCAAAGACTGCAAAGAGCAGGCCCCAGACAAGGAACCAGCGTTTTGCCCGTTCGCTCATCGTTGAGAGGACTTCGGCATTGATAATGGCGTTATCAATGCTGGTGATCGTCTCGAACAGGACAAGACCCGCGATGATAAGAATGATGGAAAGGATATCCATAAATCAGAAACATATGGATCGTATCCTGCTATTAAACACTCGGGACTCGCCCGGTTTCAGTATCAAACCTCAAAATCTCGTATTTTTTTGATATTGGCTGATAATTGTCAAAAAAACCGTTCGATCCGTGGGAATATCCCTGCGTATTTCATGCGGGTAACCGGGTTTTTATTGAAACACGGGAAATATATGCCGGTAACCATGTCTGATCCACGCGAGCGGGAAGGATCTGCCGATGCCCTGTTACAGATACAGTTGGCAGTATCCCGCGTCCGTGGTGCAGAGACAAAAGGTATGCTTGGCATCCTGCTTGCAAAGGAAACGTTATCGTACTCCCTTTTCGATCTCCAGATAATTGGCGGAAGGCTCAACAGCGAGGTCGAAAAACTCCCGTCGCCATACCGCGAATCGATCCTGCCGTTTTTTCGCCAACAGCTGTTCGGCAGGCACCACCAGCTTATCGGGAAATACCGGTCCGGGGTTTTTACCCGTATGAACGCACCCCTGCGGGATAAGGAACTGTTCTGGAAGTTCTGTGACGTGATCCCGGAAGGATGCTTTTCAAAGGATGATATCCATGAGCGCAACCCGTACTTCCGGAACCCGAGGAACCACCTCTTCTATTACCTGGTGGCTGCATTCACAATGTTCGTGCTCGATGAACCAGGTCATCCGGTGGGGATGCCGTTTCCGGGAGGTTACACCGTGGAACAGCGGGGGCGGGACTATTACTGCCTGATCCGGGACAAGGAAAAAGAGATCCCCCATTCGATCTGTAATTTCTGCCCGGCTCTCCAGAACGAAGATCCCCCGGGCAGGTCCTGACTTTTTTGGGGACACCGGGCGTATCCGCTACAAAAATGCCGGGAATTGATCAGGTACGTCCCTGTTATACCCCATTTTTGCTCCATATCGGCCCGGTGTTCAAAACAAGGTAAGAATCGTCCTGGAGATCGTCAGTGCGGCGCAGGCCGGATGGACGGATACGTACACCGTAAAAATCTTTCCAGACCCGTTATGGCAAGCGTGGTAAAAGAAAAAAATGGTTTAGTGAAAGGCAAGTATCGTGTCAGTCGAGTGGAATGGTTTCCAGCTGGGACACAAGCTCCCAGATCCGTGTCCGCGCATGAATGGGCATATTGGGATCATTGGAGATTTCATCAATCTTGGAGATAGCTTCCGCGGCGCGCAGACCCATCGCCTTAGAATTGTTCAGGAGCAGCGTCCGGGTCTCGTCAGCTACGCGCCGGATATTTCTGGGTATCGAGCTGTCTTCCTGAACGTGCTGCAACATCAGGATACAGTTTTCCATTGTTTTTTCAGGGTTGGGCATGGTATCACCTACCTGGGTACCTGTAGTTAATATGCGTGACCGGCATATATAGGTTGAATATCAACCAGACGGTGATCCAGTGCCTTCACGAAAAGAAGATGAAATTATGGCAGAGTACCTCCTTAAGGGGGGAAAAATGCTTGAAAAGTCCTGCAAGACCTGCGGATGCCCGCTCTTTGAAGTCAAGGGCAAGACAATCTGCGTTGTCTGTGCCGAGAACGGGCCTGCAAAGAATGCCGATGCGACTCCCCGCACCGCTGCTGCAGAGCCGGCAGCTCACCCCCATAACCACGAACATGGCGAGACCTGTTCCTGTGGCGAAGACCATGACGAGGACTCCTGCGAGTGCGAAGAGAGTGGGCTCACGGAGGAACTCGCATTCACCATCCACTCACTTTGCCTGCGCATCCAGAATGAGCGGGACCCGAACCAGGTTCTCACCCTGATGAATGCGGTGAAGAGCGGGACCGAGGCGCTGGAAGTTCTGTGCCGGCTGTAAATTTTTTTTTAATCCTGTCTCTTTTTTCCATTTTCATCGCGATTGTTATCGTTCTTTGAAAATTATTCCGGATTTGTCAAAGAGTGCCGAAAAAATTTTACCGAGAAAAATTCTGCCAATCCCGAAAAATATTTTAAAAAAATCTGGCAGAAACGTTTCACCGGGATAATTTGTCGGTTTTGTACCAGGACTCTGAACCCGGGCTGGTATTCCGGACTATTACTCTGCGACGGATAATGGGGCATGGATACCCCCTTCGGGAGATGTGCGTACATGGTTCCCGACCATGATCCAGATATGCCGTATTTTGCCAAACAGGGCCCGAAATGAGCGTTTTTCCGAAATGAGGAATTTTTCGTGTTGCCGAAAAGGTGCCGAATTCGTAGAAAATGGAGCTATATATTTTTTGATATTCCTGAAATGGGCTCAATTTGCCTTAAATGTGGGTAAAATAAGCCCGGAAAAAATCGCTAATAGACCCTTTTAGCTGGCAGTTCTCTCTCAAAGTGGTAGTAAAGCACGGAAACTTAAAAGAAGGGCTGTTTTGGGGGTCAGTTCCGGGGGGCATTCTGGCGGGATTTTGTACCGGTACCATCTCCGGGGGATCCCGTTGATTATGATATTGAATGTCGGATGGTTTTTTTCACCAGACGACCCTTGCCTGAAATTTTTTAATCGCGATCAAAGGGTGTCAGATATTCTGCCAATTGTTGGATAATTACCCAACCGTTGGATAATTATCTCACAGTGTTCTGTTTTTACCGGCGGGGGTGATCTTACCGATCAACCAGATCCTGCCCGAAAAAATATGAGCGGGGGGTGAAGGGTCGATTGAAAATTTTTCAGCAGGTGTGGGGGGGTTGTGAAAAATAAAACAATGGGAGCAATAGTGGAAATGATGATGGGGGCTGATACCCCCATACCTCATTGGGATTGCCTAACGCGAGATAACGCCTCGCCGGGTTTTGCGCTACGCACTTACCTGCCCATACCAATGAATCGTTATTGAGTAATGGGGCATCAGCCCCAACATACATCTCCGGTTTACCTACCCGTATTCCCTCCGGCACAGCTCAAAGACCTTCTGCGCCGTCTTCTCCCCGATCCCTTTGATCGCAACCAGTTCTTCGAACGAGGCATTCACGATCCCCAGGATGGAACCGAAATGCGCGAGCAGGAGCCGGGCGTTCTTCATCCCGATATCAGGAAACGCTGAAATAATATACTCCTGTTCCTCGCGCACTGAAGAGTGCGTTTTATGCGGGTGGACTTTACGCTCGCCCCGCTCCCCGTCCTCCCGTTTCGCAAGGACCATCAGCATCTGGGCGGTGTCCTGCTCATCGCGGGTGAAGAGAAGGGTGACGCCCATATCTACGGTAAGGGCGGCAAGGACGCCTTTAATCGCGTTCGGGTGGATGTCCCGCTGCGTATACAAATCTCCGCCTTCGATGATCATAACCGGGCGGGGCACCGCTTCGGCCATGACTTTGACCTGCCCGAGGAGATCGCGGTTGATGAGCGTATCGACAAAATCCCGTGCGGTCTTGCGCTCGACCAGTATCCGGTCCCCGATAGCGTAGTCCCCGGAGGGAAGCCGCTCGATCCGGATTGAAGCACCCATCCCCGATAGCACCTCCACGACTTTTGAAGAGGTCTCGCGGTCATCGATGACGATCTTCGGGCCCTGCGGGGTGAACTCCTCGATGCTTGCCTGTTCAGCGATGACGGGTCGTTGTATGGGATTCATCGCGCTGCCCAGTGTCCGCATGCTCTTGTGCATCATCTTTTCCTTTGAGGCACTGACATGACGGAAGACCTCGTCGGAGGTTCCTTTGGTGACGAGGACGACAACCCTTCCTGCCCCGGACCGCCCGGTTCTTCCTTTACGCTGGATGGACCGGATCTCCGATGGAACCGCTTCGTAAAAGATCACCATGTCCGTTGACGGGACATCCAGCCCCTCTTCCCCCACGGATGTTGCTATCAGGACTTTGAACTCTCCTTTCCGGAACCGGTCCAGTGCCGCGATCTGCTTCTTCTGGGAGAGCCCTTTCTCGGCATCTTTTGTTGCCTGCCCGACAAAACGTTCTGATACAATACGGTATTTTGTCAGGTAATCCACGAGCAGCTGGACCGTGTCCCGGTAGGTTGCAAATACGATGATGCGGCTGTCGGGATACTTCGCCAGCTGGTCCCGGACAAGATTAAGGGTCCTTTCCATCTTCGGGTGCAGTTCTTCAGTCCATTCCTTTGACCGTTCACAGAGATCCTGGAACGAATGATCGGCAACCAGCCTCTGGCTTGCCTTGCTCCCGCCAGGACCGGTCCCTTCGGCAACCAGTTTTGCAAGATAACCCTTCAGGACTTCGCTTCCCTGCGATTCGGCCAGCATCACGGCATGTTTCAGTTTCATGCATTCTGCATAAACCGAGGCTGCGGAGTACCCGGCCGGGTCCCGGTTCGCGATCCTCTGCTGGATCTGGGCATTGATCGCGTTCAGTTCCTTCATCGAGAGTTTCTCCCGTTTGGGGACTGTGAAATGGAGCGATGCAAGGAGAGCCAGCCGCTCCTCGATGAGACCATTGATGATCTGGATTGCAATTTTGAGCTCGGGGGGGAGACTGATATCTACGTATTCCAGTTCACGATCGAATACGTACGGGCTGACATCCGGATCAGTCTCCGTCCGGTTCTCGATATGCTCGATCCCAAGGTTCGAGCAGACCTCCTGAACCTTCTCCTGAGCCCCTCCGGGCGATGCGGTCATTGCAAGAAGGAGCGGTTTTGCGGCCGTTGCAAGGTAACGCTGCGCCAGGAATACATAGGCATAATTGCCAACCGCCCGGTGACACTCGTCCACGACAAGGAGCGCGACATCCGCAAGGGTATAGCGGCCGGCAATCAGGTCGTTTTTGATGACCTGGGGCGTGGCAAGGATAACCGTTGCCCCTTCCCAGTCCGCAGTACGTTCATCCGGGGGGGCCTCCCCGGTGAACATGACGAACGGTGTTGTTTCCGGTCTGTCTGTTCCGGTTAGGAGAAGATACCGCTCAAAATAGCGGAGGTGCTGCTCCACCAGCGGTTTTGTGGGGGCGAGCATCAGCACTTTCCCCTTCTCATTGTAAAGCCGGGACGCAGCAACAAGGAGGGCGACGGCGGTCTTGCCAAGGCCGGTCGGCAGGATTACCATCGTGTTTGCGTCCAGCGCTTTCATTGCTATCGAGAGCTGGTACTCCCGCGATTCGAGGCTCTCCGGTTTTATGAGGGGGTGACTGATGCAGCTCATCTTACTGGTGAGAGATTTAGTCTCGTTGGGTAATATAGGGATTTGTGGTGCAGGTGATAGTTAACTTTTCAGACCATTCGGTTTTCAGAATCTGTAGATTATGTGGGTGACCCCCTCTCTCCCCCAGAGGGGGAGGCAGCCCAAGGGAAGCATCCCCCTGACCCCCATTCAATATTTTCTCTCCCGTTGAAATACTGAAAAAAAGACGACAGAATAAATCGCTGGTATTAAATGAAAATGATATTGAGGCCGCCGCGGGGCGCCCTTCGGGGCGGCGGCATTCATCCCAAAGGGGTATGGGGGCATCAACCCCCATCAGTATTCAATATTATTTACCGGAAAAATGGTGAATATTATTCCAGTGATGTAAACGTAACGCTTCCGTCAACCAGCGCACCGATGGTTTCCGGTAATTTATCTATCGCGATACGGACCTGTTTCATGCTGTCCCGATCCCGGAGGGTGACAGTGTTGTTCTCTTTGGTATCATAATCGACCGTGACCGCGAACGGGGTCCCGATCTCATCCTGCCTGCGATACCGCCGGCCGATGGCGCCCGAGTCATCGTATTCAGCCTGGATGCCTTTCTTATGCAGGGTGCGGGTGATATCGTCGGCTATGGTGTCAAGGCCGTCGCGGGTCATGAGCGGGAATACCGCGACTTGGACCGGGGCGACTTTCGGGGAGAGGCGCATGACGATCCGTTTTTCGCCGTCAGCGACATCCTCGTCGTATGCCTGTTCGAGCACGGCATAGCACATCCGGTCAATGCCGTACGAGGGCTCGATCACGTGCGGGACAACATCCTCGCCCCGCACATCGATAATCTCGTCCCTGACCTCGAAGAGATCCGCGGGGATATGGATCTTTTCTCCGTCAACAACGACATCGGCACCGTTTTCCGTGGGGGTTGAATTCCCCAGTGCTTCGAAGATAGCTTTCGCTTTGTTCCGGTACTGCTTCCCGAGGACCCCCATGTTGGGGATGATCCGTCGGCGGGCGACTTTCTTTGGCTCTGCATACTGGATGAATACCGTCATCGGCGTGCCGCTCGCCCCTGCGTGGGCGTTCAGGTCATAATTTGTCCGGTCTGCAAGACCAACCGTCTCGACCCAGCCGAACCGGTCCGATAAGATCTCGGCGTCCCAGCAGTCCGTTGCGTAATGGGCCCGCTCATCCGGGAGGTGCTGGCGGAAGCGGAGACGTTCGGGTTTGATGCCGATGGTGACCAGCAGTTCGTGGGTCAGGGCAACATAGTAGGCAAGGTATTCGTTTGCGATAACGCCCTTGTCAACCGCTTCCCTCATTGAGAGGGTGATTGCATCCCCGCATTTCTGCTGCTGGACGTATGTCAGGAGCGGCATCCGGTAATCCGCGTAGCGCCTGAAGGTCGGGTGGCGGTTCTTTTCGTCGGGATGGACAAAGATCTCCGCTTCGGCCTGCGTGAACTCGCGGAGCCGGATCATTCCCTGCCGGGGGGAGATCTCGTTCCGGTAGGATTTGCCGATCTGGACTGCACCAAAGGGAAGCTTGTCGCGGTAGAACCGCAGGAGACGGGTGAAATCAACGAACATCCCCTGTGCGGTCTCGGGCCGGAGATAGCCGGTCCTCTGGGTACCCGGGCCTATCATGGTCTTGAACATCAGGTTGAAGTTGAAGACTTCGACATTGCCGAGGACTTCTCCGCAGGAAAGACACTTGCAGCTGGCAAGGGCTGCGGCAAGTTCTTCTTTTTTCATCGTCGAGGCATTCCGGACCCCGCCGCCTTCCGCAACATGGTCGGCCCGCAGGTATTCCTTACAGTGCGGGCACTGGCACATCTTGTCGGCAAATCCTGCAACATGGCCGGAAGCGATAAAAACTGCTTCCTGTGCAATGGTCGGGCACTCGATCTCGTAGTAGCCCTCGCGGATAACATAAAATTCCCGCCAGACATTCTCGATCCGCCGCTTCATCATCGCCCCGAGCGGCCCGTAATCGATGAACCCTGCAACGGCACCGTAACATTCTGACGTTGGCCAGATGAACCCGCGGCGCTTGGCAAGTTCCATGACGTTCTCAAAAACATCGCTCATAATGATCACGAAATACTAGTCTTTACTCATGTTGAACTACTGGCGACAAAAAGACTCTCATGGTATTCCGGATCCCGCGTGGATCAGCCGGCCTGGTTCGGACTGGTAAAAAGTATCACAGAACCTGTAAACATTTCCCGGTCGTACCGGTTTCATATCACAATATTTATTTTGCATAAACGATTGATTTAAAGGTTTTTTGGTCAAACAAAGCGTAAAGATAGCATTAAATAGTAAACGAAGTATTGTATATCCTAATCCCAATACGGGGTATGCAATGACCGAAGACAAACGCAAGGCACATCTCCTGAAGCTCTTCAGTACCATGTCGGGTAAGACCAAGATCGTCGAACCGATGAAAAATATCCATGGTACCTTAAGAGACAGCGACGCGATCGAACGCGAGGTAGCTCTCGTAATGAGAGAGATCACTGAACAGGGAATTTTCAAGACCTCCTTAAAACCGATCCAGCTTGCAAAACTTGTCACCTCTTTCTATGCAGGAAAGAATGATACTGAGATTGCCCGGGAACTCGGTGATGAAAAACTCAGTAAAACGGTTGCACGTGCACGGGTCCGGCTCAAGCTGTTCCGTGAACTTGATTTCAAGATGCCGTTTGACAAGGAGAAGATGGAGGAGCTCATCGAATCCGGTAAAACCCTGAAAGAAGTTTCTGAGGAACTTGGCGTAAGCCCCTCGACCCTTCGGGAATACCGGCATGTTATCGAAGAGCAGGAAGATCCCACAATTGATCCGTATATAGACCGGATCCGGGATGTTATGGAGGATCGCGATCTTTCCGAACAGATGACCCGGAGTGCAACTGCTGACAGCCTTGGGGATTCCATCGATATCACAGAAGCCGAACTTATTGACGTGACGTGAAGGCAGGTCAGCTGTCTTTCGATCACCGTCCTTTTTTGATGGGACATTTCCGCGCTCTGGAAGTTATCCCCCTGATGGGAATATTCATCCGAACAGAATCCAATCCGGTATTATGAAACTTACTTGGTTTGGCCATTCCTGTGTTCTCCTCTCGGGAACAAAAAAAGTCCTGATCGACCCCTTCATGGAGGACGGGAGCATCCTTGGAGCGAAACCGGATATTGTTGCCGTTACGCACGGGCATTCCGATCATCTCGGCGAAACGGTTGCCCTCAACAAAAAGACGGTCGCCATCACCGAGATTGCCAAATATCTCAAGACAAAAGGACTGCTGACAGAAAGCATGAATATCGGCGGAACGCATGTGGTGGACGGGGTTACGTTTACCATGACTCAGGCCCTGCACTCCACCTCCATCGAAGAAGCCGGCGTGGGTGTTTCCGGCGGGACTGCCGCAGGGTTTGTCATCCATATGGACGATGTGACCGTGTACCATGCCGGGGATACCGGGCTCTTTTCCGATATGAAACTCATCGGGGACCTTTATCACCCGGATATCGCCATGCTCCCGATTGGCGGCCGGTTTACCATGGGGGTTCCCGAGGCGATGATGGCGGCCAGTTTCATTGGTGCAAGGACAGTCATCCCCATCCACTACAATACCTGGAACCGGATTGCTGCCGACCCGCTCATGTTCAAAAAATCGCTTGAGCGGACAACGGATATTGTCGTGAAGATTCTCTCCCCGGGAGAGACCATTGAAACCGGTTCCTGATCCCATTTTTTCCGGCAGAGCGATCAATTCCTATCGTTTTTATAGCTCGCTCTCATAATATCGAAACGGAAAATCCCTGCGGTACCGCCATATCGAACTGTCCTCAGTGTGGCTCAAAAAATACCGTACGGACCGGCTGCAAGACCGTTGAGAACAAGACGGTTGCAGTCAGTCTTTGCAGTGACGGTGGTCACACCCGGGAGCAGAATCTCTGATACCATGCAGGATTTTTCCGGTATTATAGATCATCGGAACTGGCAGAACGGACGTTTTCCAGAACGTCCTGCTATTCGATAATCGTGAGGAGATGTGAGATCATGGCGTTTGAATGGGATCCAATCACTTTTATCAACCTGGTATTATGCATCATCATCGTAGTTCTTGGCTCTCTGTGCTGGTGCAGGAGTCATGAAAAACTTCCCCTCTTTATTGGTGCGGCCTTCGGCCTCTTTGGGATCTCCCATGCTGCAACTCTGGCCGGCCTGAAAAATCCGCTCACGATTCCGCTGATCATTATCCGGACACTTGCGTACATCCTGGTGATTATTGCTCTCTGGCTGCACCTGAAAGACAGCCTCATTCTCAAGGAGACCCGCCAGGGATGGGTGGATTATTTCAAGAGTGAGACAACCGGGACTGATGACAAGAAAACCGGCTAAATTCTCCAGCCGGACTTAAAATTAAACCAAAATTCCCCTTCACGGTTTTTTTGCGTATTTTACAGAGGACTCCTGTTCAGGCCATTTTCAGAAGAGCATCGGCCCGGGTCCGGCTGATGGGAAAGATGCTGGTGAATCCAGCCATTTCGAAGATCCTGAGAACCGCCGGCCTGATCTCCACGAGCATCACTTTCCGCCCGGCTTTCATCTGGTCCCGTGTTATCAGCAGGAGAACCCGAAGCCCGGCACTCGACACGTACTCTGTCTTTGAAAAATCAAAAATAATTTTTTGGGGAGTTGTCAGAAGGAGTTTCCTGAGATCTGCCTCAACCCCCGGAGCAGTATTTGTATCAAACCTCTGCGGGAACAGAACGATCTGTGCATCTTCCATGGGAATTATTTCCATCTCCATACCACTTCGGCCTCGTGTTGTAATATCGTGTTCCCGGACGGATTAACATTTACTTTCCCCGGCCGGAGGATACCTGTTTTTACCCGGGCCCGGCAGAGTGTTCCGGACTACAGAATGCTAAAAAAACCGGGCTTCAATCCGAGTCATCCCTGTTTTTCCCCGGCTATAGCGGCACGGCACTTCCATAATGCTTCCACCCTTACCTGAGACCGGCTGTTCTTTCTGTCTTAAATCCACGGAAGGCTGGAGATACGATTCCTGCCCTCCATTGCATTGACCGTTCTATTGAGCAGACCCTTTCTGTCAGTCATCCGGAATTGGCCGGAACCATAGACTTAATGAGGATATCAGGAAAACTGAATTAAGGAGTTTTGTAATAAAACCATGTTCGACAAACTCTTTGAACATGAAACCACCGGGACGCTCAAAGCACTTACGCTTGAATGGAAATGCCCCAACTGCCAGGGACTGAATTTCAGGATTCTCAAAAAAGACATACGTGAGGTGGGTCTCTATCACACGCGATGCCGGTACTGTAAAGCCAAATACCGCGTCAGTTATCCCAACCCGGGCCGGATCATCGTTGGCGAAGATGAGTTCATGGACCGGATATTCGACGAGGATTTTACGGATGAAGAGCTGCAGGACATGATCAAGGATTACGCGGAGATCGAGTACCTGAAAGTCGATCGGGCCGGTAACGGATTGATCAAGGAAAAACAGAAGGCGCTCGAAGACAAGATTACCTTTGCGAAACGGCGAAGAAGGTAAAAAATCAGTTCCCGATAATATCCGAAAAATCGCACCATTATGCCCTGCCAGGGAGACCCCCCCGGGGTCTTTTTTCCGGCAGATCTCAACCGGTGGGGCACATCCCGACATCGGTTCCCTATGAATGATCTTCCGACACGACAAACGGATTTCTAAAAAGGATGAATGGAACTTCGCGTGTGCATTGCGCGGTGCAAAAATCCGGTTAACCTGTCATAAACACCGTTCACCGTTCAAGCGGAATATACGGGATAAGGTTGAGAAGATCGCTTTGTAATGTTTCAAGGGTTATACGTTCCATGAAACGTGCGGTCCGTTCTTTTGGTTGTGCATGTATCTGGTAATATTCGAGAAGCCGGCTGACAAGGTCCAGCACTTCACTCGTTGAAAGGTTCTTTGCAAGGACATCGCCGAACCGCGGCCGGGTACCGCTGTTTCCCCCGAAGAGGAGGGTCCACCCGCCCGCATTTCCCATGATCCCGATATCCCGGGTACGGCTCTCGCCGCAGCAGCGGGGACATCCCGATATCCCGATCTTGATCTTTCCCGGGAATGGTTTCTCCCGGTAGAGGGATTCGAGCATGGTGGCAAGGCCGAGGGAATCCTGGGTGCCGTTCCTGCAGTTTTCAATGCCGGGACAGGACTGGAAGTAGCGGATACAGGGCCCGGTTCTCCGCACCGCATCAGGGCCCAAATCCTCAAAAACTGCCGCAAGGTCATCAGCCGGAATACCGATCAGGGCGATGCGTTGCCCCGAGGTTATCTTCACTTTTGGCACCCGGTATTTCCGGGCAGTGGCTGCTACCTTCTCAAGGAGTTCAGGTGTGACGAGCCCTCCCGGTGACCGTGCCATGACCGCGTACGTTCTCCCGTCCCGCTGGAGAATTGCCCCCTCCGTATGATCTGCCATGATCAAAGCTTCCTTCCTGCTCTTTAATCCTCTTTTCTGCCGGCATTCCTGCCGGGGTCAGTACAAGAAATCCGTTCTGCTGATCCTTCATCAGGCTTTCCCATAATGGAGAGTCATGAGGGACATGTACTCATCTGCATAGGCAGCTGAATCACACCTGAGCGAAAATTCCGGGCCAAGAACTTCAGATAACAGGGAATGCCACTGGCCCCGCAGCATGTGGTAATCGCTCCTGACCCCCCGGGGCTCGGTAAGGATGGAGACAACCTCGTTCATCAGGAACGAGTCAATACAGTCGTTGACAACCCCCACCGGGGCGTCGTGGGAATAAACAAAGTCAATGATCCGGCCGTACGACTGGTATACAGAAAGGGCAAGATCCGGCGTGAAGATGTCCGGGGTGTCGTTGTTTGCATCCATCTCGAACAGGATGAAGTGGTCGATCCATGGTTTCAGCCGTGAGAGGTGGACGCGTTTGTCTTCGAGAGGCATATGGTGGTACGCGAGCGAACTCATCGCGATCTCGAACTTCCTGTCGATCTTTCCTGAACAATCCTGGATCCTGCCGTTCTCGACACTGATCTCTGCATCCGGAAATGCTGACCTGACGGTCTTCTCTGCAAGGGCTGCCATGGCTGGCGATGAATCGACGAGCAGGATCTCGTCAATACCCGGGATCTTGTCCGTTTCTGTCAGATGGGTAAGCACGGCCACGGTGAGCGCCCCGTCTCCGCAGCCGATATCCATGAACCTGATCGGTCTCTTAAAGACCGGCAGGGAATGGCTGCACTGCCGGACAAACTGCCATCGTGCTTTCTTCATGATGGGGACGCCGGCAAAATGGATGAACGGCCGGGGATCCTGGAAAACCACTGCAGGCGTTATGAGCTGGTTCTCATGGCGCTGAAAAAACCCGAGGAGGAATGCACAGCAGAAGAGCCCGTCCTCTTCATTGAGAGTCCCGCTCTCCAGCCATCCGATACTTTGTTTGCCAGATCCTTTCGCAGCAAGGAGGGTGGCTATGTAAAAGTGAAATGCGGCTACCAGGTTTTTACGGATCTTCGTATCATAATGCCCAGGTGCGGGAAAGGTTCTTGAGATTTCTTCTCCATAGTTAGTCCATTCCCGTTTTTCCTGTTCCGAAAGAAAGAGCATAATTTCCCTTGAGCAATATGGATTGCACCGGATAAAATGTATTGGGTATTGAGCCGGTCATTATTTCCCGTGGGGCTCCGTCAACACCATTTTTTCGCCGGCGGAACGAAACAGCACCCATATATAGTCGGCTCATTAATCGATAAGATGTGAAGGCGGCCGCGATGACAATCCGGATCGTTCTCTCCCCGGCAGGATCCGGGCCCGGAATCTTCGGTTATTATCATCGCCTTATTAATGAGCCGAAGCGGGAGATCGATGATGCCACCAAGCGTAATTGCCAGGAAGGCCGGGATCAAAAGAAACCCGGTTGCTATTGTATGGACCGATAAAAAACCAGAAAAAGCCCTCGAGTTCAAACCGGGCGTCTGGAGCTGCGTTATGTGGCTCTTTGCAAAGGTTGCAAATGACGGGAAGACCGCCGTCTTTTCAGAGGCTACGACCACGTGCGCCGGCGGGTCGATGGGTCTGGGCTTTGGCCGGCCCTGGGAGAAACACGCGGCACGGAGCGAGGATGGGTTCTGCTCGTTCCTCTCGAATGGTGCAGATGGAGCAATCGACAAGGAGGCATATAATGCCATCATTGCGCAGAGCTTCGATGACCATCACAGGAAGATGCTGACCGAAGGGGAACGCTTCTTCAAGAACCCCGCAGTTGTCAAGAAATTCTTAAAAAACCTTCCCCTCTATGACGCAAAGGACAAGTTTATCGTCATGAAACCTGTATCCGAGGTGAAGGAAGGGGATGATGTGAAAAGCGTTGTGTTTGTCGCAAATGCAGACCAGATCGCTGCCTTATCAACCCTTGCCAACTACGGGACCGGCAATCTCCGGGACGGGATCATTGTTGCTGCCGGCGCGGCGGGGTGCCAGGCCATGGGTGTATGCACATATGCAGAGTACGGGAAGGAGCAGCCCCGGGCCGTTGTCGGCCTCACCGATCTTTCGGCGCGTAAGTCCGTCCGCGCAACACTCGGAAAGGATGTTCTCACCTTCTCAGTTCCCTATGGCAAGTACAAGGCAATGGAACGGAATGCCGAGGGCAGTTTCCTTGACCTGGATCTCTGGAAAGAACTCCGCGATTCGGAGTGATGAAGAAGTCCCCCTGTTCGGGCCTCTTTTCTTACTGATTGTTCACTGAGGCTGAACTGCCTGGGGGCTTCTCTGCATCCCGTCTCTTTTCAGAGCCAGCGGGTCACATCATCAACCGGGGGCCGGATGGAAGGGGAGAGCTCATCGGTCGGGTAACCTACCGCACAGCCCATCAGCTCCCATTCACCGGGGGTTATACCCAGTATTTTACAGAACTCCGGGTTGCCTGACATCTGCGAAGTGACCGATACGAGCTGGAACCCGAGCTCCAGTGCGGTTGCCTTGAGCCACATGTTCTCCATGCAGTGAGCAAGGGACTGGAGCTCTACGGGGGGAAACCCTTTGCGCTCCGCAACAACGATGTAAAATGGAGCGGTCCCGATCCCGGGCACCACGCCTTTTGCTTTAATTGCTGACAATCTCTGGAAGAACATGCCGGCTTTCTTCCGGAGATTTGGGTCCTTCTCCATGCCATGTTCCAGTTCCTGTGCCATTACTGCAACATGGTTCATGACGAGATGCCTGATGGCATTGAGGTTCGTCGATCCGTTCCTTATCACAAAAAACCGGCGGAAATAATCTTTCGAGTTGCCCACGGCTGCCGCGGCGAACGGGGCAAGAAGGCCCGCATGCAGGATGCGCCGGATCTCATCGTCTGGGGGAAATTCCGCGGTGAAAACCCGATAGGAGCGGCGTTCGGCGAGGATCTGGTCCAGGGCAACGTTCCTCTGTTCAATGATATCGGTACACATGATTACTCCAGCATTCAGTTGGTGTGGGGTCTCATGAACATTGCCACCGCGGAAGTAAATTCCCAAAGGATAACAGATTCTCACCGGGCGATCAGGTCTTTTGTTCAGCATGCAGGATGCCCATGACCCCCATCACGTCATGGCATGGTCTGCGTTCTATCGCGAAATCATACTGCCGGCTGACATAATCAAGAAGCGCCATGTCGGGAACGGCGCATATCGGGGGCATATGCAGTTCCATCTCGATCCTCCGCACACCAGAAAGATCTGATGGCCGGATCAGCCACTCTGCTCCTTCGCAATCGCACTTCAGAAAATCGCACCCCCCGGCCATGCCGATGAGGGTCCCGAGCGTGAACGTGGGGGTCGTCACCCGGCAGTTGTCCCAGCATATCTCGCAGGGTTTCCCGTTACCCAGTGCGCCCTGGATGATCCCGACCGGAACCTTGTTCTTTCGGATATTTTTTTCAAGGATATCAAAAGTCACCGGCTCCACCGCAGTCACGTGCGGGCTGAACCGCGCTGCACGGATACAGAATGCCCCCACGTTTGCCCCGATATCGATGACCCGGTCATCGGGCCGGATATCCTCAAACCGGTATTCCGGCACTTCATGGATCTGCCAAAAGGACGTTTTCTCATCAGAAAAGATCACATTATCTGAAGTAATTCTGACCGGCGGTATCTTCATTCCTTCACGTTCCATCACGTGGGTAATGATGGTCATTAAAGGTTTCTTTTCTTATAATGCATGTCGATCTTCCGACAGTGGTGCAGGACTCCGGTCATCACTGCCGGGTATGTCCGCCGGAAAAAAGAGTACGGGCGAATCCCTGGCATGAATGGACATGGTTTTTTGCCCATAAGCCGATTGTTCCGGTACTTATGGGGTTCAAAGACCAGTTATCCGGACGTATTCCCGGTAACCTCCTGCACTTCCTGAACGGCCGTTATGATATGATTGGATCGATAGCGGTCATTTCGATCCCCCGCGAACTTGATGAATTCAAATACCTGGTTGCAGAGGCCCTTGTTTCCTATCACCACTCAGTAAAAACGGTCCTGAACAAGATCGCACCAGTGGATGGCAACAGCAGGATTGCCCGGTATGAGATCCTTGCAGGGAAGGAAACGGTCACCACCTGCCGGGAATATGGTTTTGAGTACAGAATCGATGTGCTCTCCTCTTTTTTCAATCCCCGTCTCTGTACCGAGCGAAAACGGGTGGCCGGCCAGGTACTCCCCGGAGAACAGGTTCTTGTCCCGTTTGCCGGTGTCGGACCGTTTATTGTACCTGCAGCAGCCCGGGGTGCCCGTGTCGTGGCAATAGAACAGAACCCGGATGCTTTCCGGTGGCTGGTTGAAAATATCCGGACCAACCGTGTTGATGAACGGGTTACTGCCATTATGGGAGATGCGTTTGATACCTCCCTGTTACCCTTACCGGCATTTGACCGGGTGATCATTCCAACCCCCTTTGGAATGGATACAATACTCGAAAGCCTTGAGACCTGCGTGAAACCCGGCGGTATGATTCACTTCTATACGTTCCGGAACAAAAGACAGGTTTTCGATATCAGGGATGGGCTGGAACGGCGGGGATATGACGTTAAACTTGCCCGTCGGTGCGGGAATGTGGCGCCGGGCATTTCACGCTGGGTGTTCGATCTCAAATCAGGATCCTGAATCCGTTTAACCCTTAAGCGTTTATGAAATCCGGAAAAATCAGGCTGAACGGATATCCTTGGAGCTGCACGCCGGGCAGCTGGGGTGTGTGGTGCGATCCCAGGAAAATTCCGTGCCACAATCATTGCAGCAGCATTCGGAGCAGTTCGGATCAAAAATATGAATCACAAACAATTCGTCAGGAAACCCCATATGCACTCATCTCTGGTAGATATGTACTAACAGGAAATATATAAAAATTGTGTTTTCTTAAAATCTACGCTTTGAACTTAATTTTGTGTTTACATCTCACAGAATCGTTTTTTGGCAGATATCCCCCTCATGGGCCATGGTAAATCATCTGTATGAACCGGAGTATAATAACTGGCAGCGGGATCATCCGTACACCCGGATCTATCAACTGAAGAAAAGGTATAGATTATACAGGAAAGGAACATCATTTAAAAAACCCAAAAAGATCTGTATCAGTGAACCTCCATGTATCTCCAGACCAAAAAAGCGATCCTCCGGCCATGGTCTGCTGCCGATGCAGGATCTATTTCCCGGCATGCGAACAACCCGCGCATTACTGCATGTATGAGGGATGCGTTCCCTCACCCCTATACACTTGAGGATGCACACCGGTTCATCGAAATGGCAGGATCCACCAAGAACCTGCTGCTCGCAATCGAGACCGGTGGGGAAGCTGTGGGAGGGATTGGTATCCATTACCTTGAGGATGTCTACCGGGGGACCGGGGAGATCGGGTACTGGCTGTCGGAATCCTTCCGGGGGCAGGGCATCGTGACAGACGCGGTCCGATCCCTTGTCCCGGTTGTGTTCCAGGAGACCGATCTCATCCGTATTCATGCAGGTATCTTTGCTAATAACCCGGCTTCTATGCGTGTTTTGGAAAAAAGCGGTTTTTTACGGGAAGCCATCCATAAAAATGCCATCACGAAAAATGGTGTTGTAATGGATGAGATTGTATATACGATCCTCAAAAAAGATGCAGGAGATCAGACGGGTAAGACCCGGCTGCCGTAAACTTCATTAACAACCTGGCCCATCCCCATGTACAATGCCAGGGCACCGGCGATAAGTCCCATAATTCCACCGGCAGTGAGGATCAGGGGGTTTCCGGTTAACTGGGCTGCAACGAGCAGGACCCCCAGGAGAACCACTGCTGCAAGGGTGACCTGGAGGAGTCTGTGCATTCTTAAGGTACAGATAAAGAGCCCGAAGGCAAAAATGCCCCACAGTGCAAGGAATGCTGCAAGATCGACGGGTGTCGGACCCTTTGCGATGCCAAGAGCCGGCAACATGAGCATTGATGCAAATGCAATCCAGAAACAGCCGAAACTCCCGAACGTTAACATCCCGAAACTGTTGTTCTTTTTCCATTCCATGATACCGACAATAATCTGGATTATCCCCCCGTAGAATATGGCCATGGCAAGGATAGGACTTGACAGGGCAATCACACCGGCATTGTGCAGGCTGAGCAGCATGGTGGTCATGCCGAATGAGCACAGTCCCAGGGGTGCAGGGTTGGCAGTGTTATCGTTCAGAAAAATATTGTTCCGGTTCTTCTCTTCAATGTGTTGCATGACATCATCTCAACAGGTAACTCTGGTGCAGTGAAATCGGGGCTGAAAGATAAACATCCTTGAAAACGCACCAGTCTATTAGAGTTGTGGTGCGTTGTATTAAAAAATTTGCATAAATTCCTTGCCCGATTTTGAATAATTACACCTGAATTTTTAACCGTGGTCTTAATATTGCACCAGAGATGCAACAAGCAGGCGAACTACAAAATTTTCTGGTGCATATTCGGGAAAGGCCGGGTTGTTCGATTGTATGTGCACCTGCCAGAAACAGTTAATTGGCCGATGGTGAAAGGGCGGTTTATTCCGCCCTCAGGGCATCAATCGGATCCATGTTCGACGCCCGCCAGGCAGGGTAAAGACCGGAGATAACACACACGATCACTCCTATCAGCATCCCTTCAGGGACATAGATTATGCTCTCGGGCAGGAAAAAATACGCAGTGCTGCCGATCATGGCCCCGACAACGGAGTACCCGATTACAAGACTGCATATCCCACCAAATACCGCCCCGATTATCCCAAGAATGAACGCTTCATAGAGGAACATACGGCGAACCTCGCCTTTTTCCGTACCAATGGAAAGCAGGATCCCGATCTCCTGGATCCGTTCGTTGACGGACATCATCATTACGTTGAAGATACTGACTGCTGCTACAACAAGGGAAATCGCCCCGATTGCAAGAATGAATGTGGTGATTGTTCCAAGGGTTGATGAGATGTTGGAAAGGCGGGAGCTGGCATCGGAGATCCTGATAACCTGGGTCCGCCGGTTGACCTTTTCATCGATTGCGGATTCCACATCGGGTATGGAATCAACGTTCTGCACGATCACGTTCACCTGGTCATACAGGTCTTGATTGCCGAAGTGGGATGTATACCAGTCGTCCGAGACAATAATGGCATTGTCGGCAGAGACCCCGTCGGCCGTCATTCCCCGGGCAGTGAGGATACCCGAGACGCGGACAACCGGGCGGGTGACCGATTTGTTATCCTCGCCGATCTTAAGACGGCTGCCGATCTTGATACCCAGATTTGTTGCAAGTGTTGATCCTATCAGGGCATCACTCTCGCCATTCAAACTGTCTCCTTCAGAAATAGTGAGAAATTTGGTTATGTCGTTGGGATCCATCCCATAGATCGACCCGCGCCCGTTGGTTGATCCTACCGTGAAACGTGTACTGGACCGATGTATGGGTATAACGATATTATTTCCTGAAGCCTCTTTGATCTCGTTCAGCTGGGTCTTGTCAATCCCTGTTGAGGCTGTTGTCCCGGGGCTCATCCGGACGGCATCCGGAGTTATCGTGATAGTATTTGCGCTTGCTGAGAGTTGTTCTTTTACCTGGAGCTGCATGTTTGTCCCGAGCATTCCCATTGATGAGATGGCAACGACCCCGATAACTATGCCGATGGACGCGAGCAGCGACCGGAGAAAATTCAGCCGGACACTGCGGACCGAGAGATCGAAGAAGATATCTTTCATGATTTCACGATCCTGCCATCCTCAAGTTCGATTGTGCGATGAGCGTATTCGGCAATTTTCTGGTCGTGGGTCACGAGGATGACCGTCTTTCCCTCGCTGTGAAGCCCGACAAGGAGATCCATGATCTGGAGACCGGTCTTCCGGTCCAGGTTGCCGGTCGGTTCATCGCAGAGAAGGATCTTGGGCTCGTTGACGAGTGCCCGCGCAACTGCAACCCGCTGCTGCTGGCCACCAGATAACTGGTTGGGCCGGTGAGCACTCATGTCGCTGTCGAATCCCACGGATTTCAGGACATCGGCGGCTTTCCCGGAAGTATCCCGCTTTTTATATTTCAGGATAAGGGGATATTCCACATTCTCGTAAGCGGTGAGAAGGGGAATGAGGTAAAACTTCTGGAAAATATATCCAATGATATCGCGGCGCATGTGCGTGCGTTCAAGCGCGGTCATTGCCGACACGTCTCTGCCATCGATATACATTTTTCCTGATGTAGGAACATCGAGGATCCCGAGCTGGTTCATCATCGTGGATTTGCCGGAGCCCGAAGGCCCCATGATAGCAATAAATTCATTTTCCTTAATTTCGAGGGAGACATGGTCAAGTGCAATAAAATCGCCACTCTCCAGGTGATAGACTTTCGACACGTCGTCGAGCCGTATAAGGGGAGTGTCACTCATGGTCAGCCTGATTTAGTCGCGCTTTAGTTTTTTCGCAACCCATTTCCGTTTTGTATACAGGACAATGGCGATTACGAGGATGATTACACCTGCAATAACCGGGTAGAACGATGCGATACCTCCGCCCCGTCCCCCGCCGATACCGAAGATGCTGTTACCACCACCGCCGCGGTACGAGGAACTCCCTGAGTTCTGGCCGGTTGTTGTGCTACCGGAACTCCCGCTACCGGAACCGGATGATCCGGTGGAGCCAAGACTCTGAGCTGACCGCAGATCAAAGTTTTTCGTGGAAGTGAATGAATTGCCATTAGCATCCTTCCATGTTATCACAAGGGGAATGGACGAGAGATCCGAACTGGCGAAGTTGACTTCGAAACTGGCGAAGTCGTCGGCTGCAAGGGACCCGACTGCATACTCCGGGTAAGGCTCGACAGCCCGCGCCGGGGATCCGACCGTGACTATCAGGGCTTTTGCATCGGAGATTCCCGCATTGTTCACGTCACCGGTAAGTTTATACGATGACCCCTGTGATATCAGGGCAATGTTATTGACAATCGGTTTTGCCCCGGTCTTGTCTTCACCAATATTAATGGGGAGGATGAGATCCGTTGCATGGTTATTATCCCCGTTCTGGTAGGCGATATGGAACTTCACGGAAGAGTTCCCATGAGGGGTTATGGTAAAGGGAATCTCACTTGCACTTTCGGCATTTAATGAATAGATAAATTTCTGTGACGGGCTCACATCTGCATTGGTTCCGATTGGTGTTATTTCGATACTGTCGATCAAGCCCTTTCTGGGATTGAAAATGCTCACGTTCACGGTACTGGCAGAATCCCGGGGAAATGCATCCGGTTTTTGCGAAATGCCGGTACGGATGTCCGTGGAGTCTATGGCCACTTTGATGGGGTACCGGATACTCCCTGCATCCCGTGAAGATACGCTGAACAAGGGGAAGTAAGTACCTTCAGGGGGTTCTGCAGTAACCAGGAACGTGTACGTCATCGTGTTCCCCGGCCCGAGGTAGATCATTCCACGGTAGGCATCCGGATTTTTAACGATAAAGTGGTCGTCCAGTAAATTCGCCTGTGAAAATGCTACGGATTGCGAGCCGGAATTTGTAATCTGGACGGTGATTGTTCCATCCTCATAAGGATAGAATGATTCAGGAAAGACGGTGACTGAACTCACGTATACTTGTGCCAGGGCATTTTCAGCCGAGAGTGTTGTCGACGTGCTTGTACTACTTGAACTGCTACTTGAACTTGCTGAACTGGTTGTGCTAGTAGAGGGAGTTGCAGCAGTTACCGCACACACCATGAACAGGAGTAAGAGGGTGCAGAGAATTCCGGCTCGTTTTTTCATAATTCCTCCAAGAGTTCCCACGTTACGTGGGTTACGATATTTTTTA
This sequence comes from uncultured Methanoregula sp., assembly GCF_963678795.1. NCBI lineage: Archaea > Methanobacteriati > Methanobacteriota > Methanomicrobia > Methanomicrobiales > Methanoregulaceae > Methanoregula > uncultured Methanoregula sp. Next base: position 992,443 of record NZ_OY787453.1, read on the forward strand.
AATTTACAATTCTGTTTCTGGTTTATTCAGATTGTATGAACGCCGGCAAAATGCCGATTTCAGGGTATGAGACAGATGGTTTCCCCCTAACAGAGGAAGGTACTGTTGTTCTGCGGACAGGTTCCTGCACCCTTTCGGATATTATTTTTAGGGGGGTCACCCGCTGTTCAGGCCTGAGTCATTACGCCTGCGCAAGTAGTACAACCTGGTTACGCCATGTAATGTATATTTTACATTTTGTAATATAAACGTTGTGTTTATCTCATTATACCGCCAGAAAAAATACACACGACTCTATTACACAGATCATGCATCTGGTATATCCGGACATCCCCGGCATGATCTTAAACCTGCAGTGCATTCAATCGATATCGATCGTCCGCACTTCGCTCTCGTAGTTGAAGACCTCTTCAATATTCACTTTGAAGTATCGGGAGATCTTGAAGGCAAGATCGAGTGACGGGACATATTTCCCTTTTTCAATCGCAAGAATGGTCTGCCGCGTGACGCCAATGGCCATAGCAAGATCTTCCTGCGTGAGATCATGCATTGCCCGGAACACTTTGATCTTATTCTTCATCGGTCTCCCAATCCCCGTATTTTCTGGCATAATAGAACCTGAACCCGACATAGAGGAAAATCATCAGGCACAGGAGCCCCAGCTGGAAATATCCCATCATCCTGACGGGCATAATTTCCAGACCCAGGATGTCCTCAAAACGTTCGGAAATCCGTTGCCGCGGAAAGTGGGGGACGTAGAGCAGATTCATGACTGCCCCAATTGAAAAGGCACAAAATACCACCCAGAATACCTGGAATGTTCTCATGGCCGCCTGTTCAGTAATTTTTACGCTCCGCTCATCTTCGATCAGATCGGTGACTTTCTTCCGGGCAAGGTATATTACCACAATTCCAATGACGAACGCTACCTCGATCAGCAGCGCTTTATGGACCTCGACAGAGTACCAGAAAATACCCAGCAGGACAAGCGCGATACAACCCACAAAAAGGTAGAACGTATTTTTCTTCATGCAGTCACTTTGTCAAATGTTTTTGACATTTGGTAATATAATAGTGACTGTTTTTCAGGAAATCTGTTTGTTCACGGTTTGTTAAAAATATAAAAGAACGGAATCAGGCAGATCGGGAATGATACGGGTGTATTCCCACAGATTACTCTGCAAGTGTCGGGTCTCCTCCATGAAAAAGATCCGAAACAACCTGTCTGTCTCAAGCCATTCATGACGATATGGATATCCTATTATCCAAATAAGAAAAACCGTATACCACGAAACGTATGGAAAAGGGAACCATCGTGATCGGTCTTATCCAGATGGCTGTTGGCCAGGATATGGATGAGAACCGGAAAAAAGCAAAGGAACGTGTTGAAACTGCAATTGCAGCAGGAGCCAGGATTATCTGCCTCCCCGAATTGTACCGTTCGAGATACTTCCCTCAGCACGTTGGTAGTGACATATCCGCTATTGCAGAGACGATCCCCGGGGAATCCACAGATATTTTTTCAACCATTGCCCGCAGGCATGGCGTTGTCATTATTGTTCCAATCCTGGAAAAAACCCCGGATGGCCGGATCTACAATTCTGCCGTGGTTATCGATACTGATGGAAACCTGAGCGCACCATACCATAAAGTCCACATTCCGCAGGACCCCGGCTTCTTTGAGAAAGAATACTTCTACCCCGGGGATATGTACCGTGTCTATTCCACCCGGTACGGACGAATTGCCGTGCTTATCTGTTATGACCAGTGGTTCCCGGAAGCAGCCCGGTGTGTTGCACTGGAGGGTGCGGAGATGATCTTTTACCCAACGGCTATCGGGCATCCCGGTGCAGATACACCCGCAGAAGGAAACTGGCAGGAGGCCTGGGAGCTGATGCAGCGGAGCCACGCAATAGCCAACAGTGTTCATATTGCGGCTGTTAACCGGGTGGGACAGGAAGGGGAGATACGGTTCTTTGGTGGATCCTTTGTCTGCGATGCGTTTGGGAAGATTATTGCCCGGCTAACCGATACTGAAGAAATTCTGATTTCATCTGTCGATCTTTCAATGAACCATGTGGTCCGTGATTCGTGGGGTTTTTTCCGGAACCGCCGCCCGGAGACCTACACCCGGATCAACACCCATTTCCCGGGAGAGAATGGTATTTTCCCTGCATTGCGTGAAGGCGATACCCCGAAAAACCGTGGATTCCATATGCCTGCCGAATGGGAGCCCCATTCGGCAGTCTGGCTGTCGTGGCCGAACAACAAGGACACCTTCCCACAGATCTCCCTAGTGGAACAGGCGTACTACGAGTTTATCGTAAAAATACACAAATCTGAAAATGTTGAGCTTTTCGTTCCTACCGCGATTGTCCACCGTCAGGTCAGGGCCCGCCTGAGGGAGATGGGTGTTGATCTCTCCCGGATCACACTTCATACAAACGAATATGCCGATGTCTGGATACGCGACTATGGCCCCACGTTTGTTGTCAACCGTGCGCTCAAAAAACTGGCACTCGTCCGCTGGAATTTCAATGCATGGGGTGGGAAATATGACAAACAGATTCATGATGGGAAAATTCCCTTCATGATGAACCGCCGCCTTAACCTTCCCCTTTTCGAGCCGGGGATCATCCTGGAAGGTGGTTCTATCGATACGAACGGGAGAGGGACTGTTCTCACAACGAGAGCCTGCCTTCTCAACCCTAACCGCAACCCGTCCCTTTCTGCTGAGGAAATCGAGGATAAGCTCAAGACCTATCTCGGTATCGAGCACGTTATCTGGCTGAATAACGGGATTGAAGGGGATGATACGGACGGTCATGTCGATGATATAGCCCGTTTCGTTGGGCCTTCGACGGTAGTCTCTGCGTACGAAACGGATATATCAGATCCGAATCACTCCGTTCTCCATGATAATTACGAGATTTTGCGGCAGTCCTGCGATCAGGAAGGCCGGCCGCTCACGGTCATAAAATTGCCCATGCCAAAAAAGATTGAAGACGCCGATGGACGGTATCCGGCAAGTTACACGAATTTTTATATCGGTAATACGGTGGTCATCGTTCCTGTATTCAACGATCCCGCTGACAAAGAAGCGATTCGGATCCTCCAGGAGCTGTTCCCCGGAAGAGAAGTTCTCGGGATAAATGCCCGGGCGATGGTTGAAGGGTTTGGCACATTCCATTGCGGTACCCAGCAACAGCCAGAAGTATAACACGATAATTCCGGCTATCTTATGATAGCGGGATTTTTCCATGCTGTTTTTATTCCGCCACAAATCGTGACGAATACCTTTAACGTTTGCCTGCGTCAGTCGAATCCTCTGCATCGTTGCTCTTGCTGGGCAGTGAAAAACGGATTGACAAAATCTGCATCCCGGAATTCTATCCATATCCGCCCGATAAGAATGGCTCGTTGTTTTAAGGAGTATGATCCCTTTCCTGGAGTACTGTCAGCCGGTGTGTGAGACATGATCGTACTTGATCAACCTGGTTTTTTCATATCCAAAATCCCCGGAATTAGTTTTATCCTTCTGTCTCCTGTGAAACCGGCGGCGTATCCGGCAATGTTTTTTAGGAAGAAAAGGAAATATTTACGATACATTTCTACGGGATCTTTTAGATCATTTTATTCTTAATTATTCGACGTGAAGACAGGTATACCTAAGGACCCAGCACGGATCGACTCAATACATCGCCAGTTGCAGAAGTACACCTCCGCTGTTGAGGAGAATAAGATTGCGTTCAAGGACCTTGTAAGTTACAGATGGAGCCAGGCATACACTCCGTATTGCGAGAGATTCCATACCCTTGCACTTTTTGATGCCTTTGCAAGAGAGGGAACTGCTATCCCACCTGGTTTGTGGCTTGAATATGCCCGGATCACCCGTAAGTTCGAAATGTTCGAATGGGCATCCGGGCCAGCTTACCGGAAAGCACTTCTGCAGGACCTGGTGAACTTCATCCATATATATCAGGCTGCCATCTGCTTTGCCTGCCTTGGGGAGCCCTCCAACCCGGCTGTCAAACAATCTGCAGAACGGGAGACAATCGGCATATTACTCAATGAACTCAAAAAGGATAACGATCTCTCAGATCTGGAACTGCTCATTACGAGCCTTGACAACTGTCTAACCGGTATCACCGAAGATTTGCAGGAGATTCCGCCTGATACGGGGGAGATTCCCATACACCTGGACGCATACCCCGCCAGGAAGTGCGACAGGGGAATCCCCTGACCTCTTCCCTTGCTATTCTTTTATATATCCGGACCCGATTTGCAATTACCGGATTACCTCATCCTCTTATTCCACCCGTAGCACGAGCAGGGTGATATCATCCGACTGGTGAGCATTCCCGCGGAATTGCCGGATTTCCGCAAGGAGCCCCAACTGGATCTCCCGTGCCGTGAAGGACCGGTTCTTTTCCAGATATTCTATCAGGCGTTCTTCCCCGAAATCCATATCCTGCTCATTGAACGCTTCCGTTACCCCGTCAGTGTACATAAAGACCATATCTCCCGGCTCCAGTACGACTGTGTGCGAGCCCGCGTTGACTTCCGGAATTACTCCGAGTGCGATATCCCTTCCATCCAGGTACCGGGCTTTCTGTCCGTTCTTCTTTACGAGCAATGGGGGATTATGCCCGGCATTGACATAGGTAAATGTCCTCGAAACCGGGTCGAGCACGCTATAAAAAACCGTGATGAACATACCCGATCTCCCATCATCAAAGAGCATCCGGTTCACCCATTGCACGGTAGAAGTTGCATGGAAGTGTTCACTGGCGCCCGCATGGAGGAGCGTTCGGGACAGCGCCATATATAAAGCCGCGCTGACACTTTTCCCAGATACGTCAGCAATCACAAGTCCCCATCGCCCCCCTTCAAGGGGGATGAAATCGTACAGGTCACCCCCGATCTCCATGGCAGGTATCGTTGTTGCAGTGATATCATACCCCTGGATTTGCGGGATGAATTCGGGAAGGAAACTCTCCTGGATCTCTTTTGCGATCTCGAGTTCTTTGGTATATCGCTCCTTTTCTGCAGTGGTGCGCCTGAGATCGTCAATATTCTGCTTGAGATCCCCGGCCATCTGGTTGAAGGACCGGGCCAGATCTTCGAACTCGTCCCGGCTCTCCAGCCGGACACGGTAATCCAGATCCCCCCGACCTATGGCAGATGCACCTTTTTTCAGGACTTCGACCGGGCGGGTTATGACCCGCGCCAGGAAGACTGAGAGGATGGCTACCACGAGGATAAGGGCCAGGATCAGTCCGGCAAAGATAACAAGTATGCGGTCTGTCTGCTCTTTAATGCGGGCACCTGTACTAATGGTTGCAGAAGCGATCTGGTCCCGTGTGGATTGTATCGGTTCAGTGACCTCATCCACCGGCATCGAGACTGCATAACTCCAGTTCATAGACCTGACCGGTGCATAGGCTATGTATGTTTCCACATTCTCAAAGCGGGTCTTATCGAGACCTGTTCTTCCTGTGGTCATGTTCCTGCTGATTGCCGCAAGGGTCGGGCTCGCTCCCTGAAACGCATTTTCCGGAATGTACTCTCCCGCACTGCCGGCCGTGTGCGACGAGAGACCCGGGCGGCTGATAATAACGCCCCTGTTGTCCATGAGCACGGCATATCCCTGGCCACCGAGTGTCTTATTGAGAAACGCTGAGTTGATGACATCGACGGTAACATCGCTCCCGATTACCCATGTGCCATACTTCGTCTGAACAGCTTTTGATGCTGTCACCACGAGACCGTGGCCCGCAGAATCCATGTATGGTTCAGACCAGTAGACATCCGGAGTCTTTTTCGCACCGTTAAACCAGTCGCGGTTCCTGGGATCGATAGTCCCGTTTGCAAAGCTCCGCCATGGATACATGAGTGCAATTCCGGAATCAGTGGCCACATAGACGCTTGTAAGGTTGGTATCGGCAATATAAACCGCCCTGAGAAGGTCGCTCATCCCCTCCAGGGTCCGGTACTCTTCAGTATCTGTATTGGTATCAGAACCTGGTGCAAGAAAAATAACTGTAGCATCGGCGGGATCAACCGGTGGATTCCCCCGGGTATGTGGCCGGGTACTGGTGATCAGCGGGGAGTTCTGCCCGACGGTTTTTGCCTGTGCGGCAAGAATTTCCATTTCGGTAATGGTATCTTCAAAAAGGACATTGGTGATCTCTGCCTCGTCAAATGCCAGCTGGACCAGGTTTTTTTCAGCAGCCTGTTCGAGAGCACCGGTAGCATCGTTGACGGCCTGGTTCCCCAGAGCGATGCTGTCTCTCTCTGCAGAGAAGCCTATACCGCTGATCGTAGCATAGGCAACAATACCGGATACTACAAGCGACAGGATCGAGAGGACAAGGAATACAAGAAGAATCTTAGAGAGAACACTGCATGCCGGTAACCGGAACTTCCGGCCGCTCATGAAACATCAGACCTGGATCCATGGTGAGGAGGTACTGGCATATCGGGATTTGTCACTATCCTGAATCCTGAAAACCTGAACCTGGTGTTCATACGTGTAAAGATATCTCTGGAGTTATAAAACCACCAATTCTGATTCCATAACCGGTCAGGAATAACTATCTGAAGGGGAGACCGTGTTGAAGTTTTTATCCTATACATTGACATTCAGGAATACCCGTATCCCCAGACCAATTACGAAAGATATCGCGGCAATGCCGAGACTGATCGCTGCCATCTCGCCAAACCTCCGCCAGAATGGGAGATCCTTTGCCACAGAAATATAGAACGTGAAGAGGAAGATAATCCCCACGGCCCCACATAGTGTAAACACGAGGGCTGTATAGGGTGAAGGAAGGACGAGGAATGGCAGGATCAGCAGCGCTACCGTTACGATATACGTAAAACCGGTATAGACCGATGCCTTGAAAGGATCGGTGGGTCCGGCATCCGACCGTTGGGAGAGATATTCTGATGCTGCCATGGAAAGGGAGGCAGCAACCCCCATAATAAGACCGGCAACTGCAATGATCTGGGAATTCTGGATGGCAAACGTGAGCCCGGCAAGAGTCCCGGTGAATTCTACGAGAGCATCGTTGAGACCGAGCACCACCGAACCTACATATTTCAGCCGTTCTTCATCGATGAGGGCGATGAGCTCACGTTCGTGCCGTTCTTCGTTCTCGAGAATACCTGCCAGTTCCGTGATGCCCTGAGGCATCCTGCGGTCCAGCTCCTGTGCCCTGTGCTCTACACGTTCGAGTATCTTGAGAGTGAACGTGATTCCAAGGATCCGGGCTGCAAGGGTATATGCCCATACAATCATGAATGAGGGGGCAACGTCTCTCTTTGTATATCCTTTCCAAATCTCGTAATGCCGGAGTTCTTCACTGGCAATCCCGTTCAGGACTTCACGGTTATGGGGATCTTTTGTTCCGGCTGCGATTTTTTGATAGATCCGGTGCTCGGTAATTTCAGATTTCTGCAGGGCAAGGAAGGCCGGTGACTGATTGGATGAACCAGGTTTTTCGGGCATCGGGTATCACGCTTCGCGATTGGGAAATAAACAGGGACTCATTTTTCATGCGACGGCAGTGTCAGGATCCTGTACTTACCTCTTGGTGCAACAATCTCGAACCAGACGCCGCATCCCGGCGTTCCTGATTCCTGGATGGATAGACCTGTGATCGAGAGGATCTCGCGGGATAAAAAAAGTCCAAGACCTGTATTTTTTCCAAACCCTTTCTGGAAGAGCCGGGGCTTGTCTTCAGGAGCAATACCTACACCATTGTCACGATAGGAGACAATCAGTTCTCCATTGCGTTCCCGCCCGGAAAGGGTGATGCAGGTCACGCCCCCTCCATGGCGGATTGAGTTTTCAACAAGATTGTAAAACACTTTCTCAATAAGGGGATCGGCAAAAACCTCGATTGCAGGAAGGGATATTTCCAAAAAAATGCCTGTCATGTCCAGTTGCGAAAGGGAATCCCGCACCGTTTTTTCAAGATTGTGCCACCGGGGGGTCTGGACGCCGATATCCTGGTAATATCTGGTGAACTCGATCTGTCTCCCGATTGCTTCTGCTGCCTGCTCCTCTTTCTCAATATATCCCCTGATATCCGGATTGGTTACCATCTCCCGGGATAATTCAAGAAATGTTTTCAGCCCCATAAGCTGGTTAAGAATGTCGTGCCGCGTGATAGAAGAGAGCATATTGAGCTTCTTGTTTGCCTGCTGTAATGCAACCTCCCCCTGTTTGCGTTCCGTTATATCGAGAATAACCCCGACAATACCCTCTATCCTTCCCTCTCTGCTATTAAACGTGGACTTGGTGAAAATAACATCGTGGTAGCTGCCGTCCGCATACCGCACCTGCGATTCATAGATTTGGGTGCCGGGAAACTGGTAAAGCTCGTTATCTTTCCGGGAATAGATGTCAGCGAGTTCTTTTGGGGCAATATCGTAGACCGTCTTTCCGATGATCTGATCTTTTTTGAAACCTATATATTTTTCAAACGAGGAGTTGCATCCCAGAAATTCCCCGTTTTTATTCTTGTAAAATATAGGATTGGAGATCGTCTCTAGGAGATGGTTGAGGAAACGTTCACGGTCCGCTATTACTTCCTGTGCCTTTTTGGACTCGGTAATATCATGGAGTATATGGACGCTCCCCACCACTTCACCCGCCGGGTTGTGCAGTGGGGAGACTGTAACCTGAAAATCCCCGTCTAAATTATCTTCATGGACTTCAGCTGAATGGGGATTTCCATCAGAAAGGAGTTGTGAGTGAGGGCATATCCCAAGGGGTTCATTGTGCTTGTGCACGAGCTGGTAACAGGCCCGGCCAACTACCTGGTCAGGTGTAAGATTGAGTCTTTTTGCCATGGGCTGGTTGATCCGCACAATCCGGTGATTCCGGTCAATGATAGCGATCATATCAGGAACCGCGTTAAAGGTAAGCTCCCACTCATTTTTCGCCCGTAAAATCTCTTCCTGCATCGCTTTTTGAGCGGTGATATCGTGAGCACTGCTTGAAGCACCAATAACTTTTCCCTCTGCATTTTTTATTGGGGATATAGAAAGGGAGATCCGGATCTGCTTCCCGTCCTTTGTCACCCGTTTGGTCTCGTAGCGCTCGACCGGCTGATTGTTGCGGATTTTTGCAAGGAGGGCAGGCATTTCAGATTTCATGTGTTGGGGAATGAGTATTGAAATGGACGTTCCTACGACTTCTCTCGCAGAATAACCGTAGAGTTGCTCGGCTCCATCATTCCAGTCCGTGATGATGCCATCCAGCGTCTTTCCGATGATCGCATCATTGGAAGACCGGACCATCGATACCAGACGGTGGCACATTTGCGTATCATGGTGCATCTTCCCGCTGAGCAGGGAGATGATTCCTGCGATGACGATAAAGACAATAATCCGGGAAAGGGACGCGATCCATACGTCTGAAAGAACAGGATAGGTGAGTGTCACTTCCAGAAGATAAATCACTGAAATGATTCCTGTGAAGAGAAGTCCGCGCCTGGGATAATAATAGGCAGCAAGAATGATCGGGATATAGAGGAGATGGGGAAGGACATTTGTAATCCCGAGGACAAGGCCGTAACCGTTGAGAGCAAGGGTTACTACTCCACTGGCCCCGATGATAGCCGGTATAATGAGAGGGTGTTTGTGAACCTGATCAAAATACAGAAAATCCATGACGATAATACCCCATTTTACCTTACACAATGTTTACCCGGTTGTTTTTAATCGTTGGCAAAATGGTTGCACGTCTGCGCCCGTTCAAAAAAGGGATTTCATTCCTCTGCGAACTCTCCGGGAAAATGGTTTCAGGAGGCATAATCCGGGAGCCCCGGGCCGTCTTTTCGTTGTTGAACTTCCTGAAAAAAAGACTCTGTTGAAATCCTCTTTTTTTGTTTATTCGCTTATTCTCTTCTAAATGTTAGGAGCGTGACCCCCTCTCTCCCTCCGAGGGGGAAGCAGCCCAAGGGGAGAATCCCCTTGACCCCATTCCTTCCGTTTTATGAGTTTTTATTCAACCATCGGAGTGAATATCATTCCGGGGGGATGCCTCTAGCGTGCGGGGGCGGAAGCATGATGTGCTGGAGCCCCGGGAGCGACTGCCTGATTCTCTTAAGGATTTCAACAGAACCGAAAAAAACTATAATAGTCCCGGGGCTTTTACCCGGAACTTCTGCCAAAGTACACGCCCCATGACACGGAACGTGAAATCAAGTTCTTCGAAACTGGGAATATTCTGCTCTTTGAGGAGTTCCCGACCGGCGTTCATCGAATCTCCTCCCAGCAGCGTCACGATAATCCTGTTCTCGGTCATCTCCGAGAACCTGAGGATCTTCTTTGCCAGATGGTCCGAGGTCAGGACAAGGTTGGGAAAACCGATGATGAATGCCATGTCCCAGAGTTCCTGATGGCGGGCAAGCACCTCGAATGTCTTCTCAAACCTTTTGTCCGAGGCATCCCCCAGCAGATCGATGGGATTGCCTTTATTCCAGAATTCCGGGAGGAACCCGTTGAGTTCTTCAACAACCCCCTGGGGAAGATCGATTATTTCGACGCCATACCTTTCTGCATAATCTGAAGAGAGAACGGAAAAACCGCCGGCGTTGGTGATCACTACCGCACGTTTACCTCTGGGATAACCCTTCGGGTGGGCGAGCATCTGGGCTGCGAGGAACGCCCCCGTAAGGGTATGCACGGCAATAACACCTGACCTGCGGAATGCCTCCATGTAGACCTCGTACGAGCCGGAGAGGGAACCGGTATGGGATGCTGCTGCAGCCTGACCTTTGCGGGATGACCCGGATTTGATTGCAACAACCGGTTTGGTCTTTGCAACCTCGGAGACGACTTCCATAAATGCCTTACCGTCACTAATCTCTTCAATGTAAAGGATGATGGCTTTGGTCTTCTCGTCTTTCTGAACATAACGGAGATAGTCGAGGAAATCGAGATCGGTCTGGTTGCCTACAGATATTACATTAGAAAAACCAATCCCGTTTGCCAGGCTCCAGTCGACTACGGTGTTGATGATCGCCCCGCTCTGGGAGATGAAGGCAATGTTCCCGGGGTTCGGGGTCTGGTGGACATAAGTTGTATCGATCCCTCTCGGGGGGATGATCATCCCAAGGCAGTTCGGTCCGATGATCCGTGTCCCGTGCCTCTGTGCTATCTCGCGGACCCTGTCCTCAAGAGCTTTGCCATCTTCACCCATCTCTTTAAAACCGGCAGTAATGATGACTGCCAGGGGAACCCCTTTCTGCCCGCATTCCTCGATTACGCGGGGAACATGCATTGCAGGGACGGTGATGACCGCAAGATCCACCGGCGCCGGGATTGCAGTGATATTCGGGTATGCTTTGAGTCCCTGGATCTCGGACCGTTTGTTGTTGACCGGGTAAAGCTGCCCCGGGAAATGGAGGAGATTATGCATGACTGCATACCCCATCTTTGAAGAGTCCTGGGATGCCCCGATTACTGCAACCGATCGCGGGTTGAAATATTCCATCGGGACCGGCTGGCGCTCTTTTATCTCGCTGACATCCTTTGTATCGGTGACAATGACGCGGGCATCTACTGCAAGGGATCCTGTCTCATACAGGCGCAGGGGGTTGATATCAAATTCGACAACATCTTCACTTTCCTGGAAAAACCGGCTGATTGCGGTTAGTGCAGCAACCAGCGCCTCCTCATCCCTGGGTTTCATTCCCCGGTATCCTTTGATGAGCGGGTAACCGTTGATCTCCCGGATCATCTGACGGATCGTCTCCTCGTCCAGCGGCAGGATGCGAAGCGTGATGTCTTTCATCAGTTCGACGAGTGTTCCCCCCATCCCAAACGTGATCACTTTACCGAAGGCAGGATCCGTTTTGCCACCGATGATCAGTTCGAGCCCCGGCTCGGCCTGCTGCTCAATAATAACTCCGGTGATTTCTGCATCTTTCCGGTATTTCTTGGCCCCGGTTATGATGCGATCAAATGCAGCAGCGGCTGCGTCCCGGCTTCCGACCCCGACAATAACGCCTCCCGCATCGCTCTTGTGGATAATCTGGGGTGAGATAATTTTCATGACAACGGGAAATCCGATCGCCTCAGCAGCTTCGGAAGCCTCATGTGGAGTCATTACTATCCGGTACGTTGGTACCGGCACACCATATTCCCTGAGAAGATCATACCCTTCGGATTCGGATAACATTTGTTTCATCATACTCTGACTCCCCGGTTCGGGTTCTATCTGCTGCAACAATCATCCGGATTTTACGTGGCTGAAAAGATCTATCCGATCTCTGCGGCACGCTCTGCAGTGCAACAGATCATGATAACTTTTAGAACTCGTGGAATTGCCCTATTAAATGTATTGTGAAGAAACGCCTGGATTTGTGAGGTTTTTTCCGGTCATGCTCTCCCGCGCGCAAAAACCTGAAATTAACTGCCCGAATATTGGCTGGAATCAAAAATAAGAAAAATGTCGCCGCATTTTTTAGAATCAGAACCTGTTTTTGCCAGATAACCCCGTAAAACCTGCCTTTTTCGGAACGGAAAACGGTAACAATTAATTCCTATTACTCATTATTAATAGTGTTAAATCGGGGTTTTGCATGACAGAAGATTTTGACGTCAAACTTACCGAGAAGCATTACATACCGGATCCCTCTTACCGGCAGAACAGCTGGCAGGGCGACTATTCGAAAGCGTATGCGGAATTCCAGAAGGATCCTGACGCATTCTGGGATAAGATTGCCCATGAACTCCACTGGTTTTCACCGTATACCCAAGTGAAGGAATGGAATTATCCTTATGCCCGCTGGTTTCTTAATGGCAAAATGAACATCACCTATAACTGCCTCGACCGCAATGTGCAGAATGCACGACGCAACAAGGTAGCCATCATCTGGAGAGGCGAGGATGATACCGAGCGGATCTATACCTACCGCCAGCTCTTCCGTGAAGTGAACCGGGTTGCCAATGGTCTCAAGAAACTGGGAGTGACCAAAGGGGACCGGGTCTGCATCTACATGCCAATTGTGCCGGAACAGATCATCTCCATGCTTGCCTGTGCCCGTATCGGTGCGGTCCACAGTGTTGTCTTTGGCGGCTTTGGTGCAGCTGCGCTCAACAGCCGTATCACCGGTGCAGCTGCCAAGGTTGTAATCACTGCCGATGTTACTTTCAGGAGGGGCAAATCCATCCCACTCAAGCATATCATCGAGGAAGCAATTATCAATGCACCGAGCGTTGAACACGTCATCGTGCTGAGAAGGGAACTTAACCAGCCGGTTGAGATCCACCGCGAGATGGAGGTTGATTTCTATGATCTGATCAAAGATATCAAACCTGAATGTGACCCCGTAATCATGGATGCGGAAGATCCGCTCTTCATTCTCTACACCAGCGGTTCGACCGGTGCTCCCAAAGGAATTGTGCACACGTGCGGGGGGTATATGGTCGGAACCTATTACACGACCAAGAACGTCTTTGACATCAAGGACAATGATGTTTACTGGTGTACTGCAGATCCCGGTTGGATTACCGGCCACTCCTATGTTGTATACGGTCCGCTGGCTATGGGTGCAACTATAGTTCTCACCGAAAGCACACCGGATTTTCCTGACCCGGGTGTTTACTGGCGGATGGTTGAGGAATTCGGTATCACGGTTCTTTACACTGCGCCTACTGCAATCCGGATGTTCATGAAACTCGGGGAGGAATGGCCGGACAAATATAACCTCTCTACACTGCGGATCCTTGGATCTGTGGGAGAACCCCTGAACCCTGAGGCATTCGAATGGTATTACCGTATCATTGGCAAGAACCGTTGTCCCATTGTTGATACTTGGTGGCAGACGGAGACCGGGATGCACATGGTGACAACCATGCTCGGGGAACCTATGTATCCGGGTTTTGCAGGTAAAGCGATTCCCGGTATTGTTGCCGATGTCGTGGACAAGGATGGAAAATCAGTTCCTCCTGGCACGGGGGGTTTTCTTGCAATTCGTGAACCCTGGCCATCCATGCTCCGCACAGTCTATAACGATAATGAGCGCTACCTGAAATACTGGAATACTATCCCCGGTTGTTACGCTGTAGGGGATCTCGCGGTCAAGAACAAGGCGGGATATATCATGGTTATCGGTCGTTCTGATGACCTGATTGTTGTCGCCGGTCACAATATCGGCACTGCTGAAGTGGAGAGTGCACTCGTATCGCATAAAGCGGTTGCAGAGGCAGCGGTTATTGGGAAACCTGATCCCCTCAAAGGGAACACGATCAAGGCGTTTGTTACCCTGAGGACGGGCAACACGCCCAGCGATAAGCTCAGAAACGAACTCATCTACCATGTCCGGATTACCCTTGGGCCCATCGCGATGCCATCGGAGATCGATTTTGTCGACTCACTCCCCAAGACCCGTAGTGGAAAAATTGTCCGGAGAGTTCTCAAGGCAAAGGAACTGGGAATGGATCCTGGTGATGTATCAACTCTTGATGAGTGATATTTCCCGAAATCAAGACCCATCTTTTTAAATACTGTTTTGTGGCATTTATAAATATGAAGGTCAGACCAGAAGACTCCCTCAAGATCGAAAATATCGTTGCCTCAGCAAAGGTAACGGATTATCTGGATCTACCCGCGCTTGCATCCCAGATCGAGGGTGCTGAATATAACAAGAAGCGGTTCCCCGGTGTTGTTCTCCGTATGCAGGATCCGAAGATCGCGGCCCTTGTGTTTGGTTCCGGTAAAGTAGTCCTGACCGGTGCCAAGAGTATCAATAGTCTGAGTAAGGGTCTTAACATTCTCGGTGGACTCCTGCGCAAGCAGGGTATAGATATCCCGAAAAAACTGGATTACAAGATACAGAACATCGTAACTTCGGCGGATCTTGCCACTGCAATCAACCTCAACAAGATCGCGGTAGGATTCAACCTTGACCGGATTGAATACGAACCTGAACAGTTCCCTGGTCTTGTATACCGGCTCGATAATCCCAAAGTTGTCGTGCTTCTCTTTGGATCGGGCAAACTGATCATCACGGGGGGTAAGGAGCCTGAGGATGCAAAGAAAGCGGTAGTCAAGATACTGTCCGATCTCAGGAGCCTTGGACTTATCTGATCTCTTTATTATCCGTATTGTGCTTCTCGTTCACCGGTTCGGGTCAGTATAATCTTCGACAATGGAAATAATTGCACTATATAAATAGTTTGTCTATTGCTTGCCAATAAGAGTGCCTATATATCAGCACTTCAATAAATATGCATGAAAGGTTCAGATGAAATATAGTGGATGTGATGCATGAGAACTGAAAACGTGATGTATTTTACCGAAAAAGAGGAGGAGTTTGCAAACCTCCTCATTGAGATCGGGACGAAACGTAATGTTGCAAAAGTGCTGGTATTCCTGGCAAACACGCCGGAAGCCACCTCCCGTGCTATCGAGCGCGGCACGGATCTCCGCCAGCCGGAAGTCAGCATCGCAATGCGTTACCTGATCGAGCAGAACTGGATCACCAGCCGCGAGAGCAAAGCTGAAAGTAAAGGCCGTCCGGTCAAGATCTACGAACTGGCAAAACCAATACACGAGATCATGGACAGCATTGAAAAAGAGAAGAAGAAAGAGGCGACCAACCAGCTTGCCCTTGTTCAGAAATTACGGGATTACATCCGCTGATGTAATTATCCTGCACTTTTTTTCATTCCCAACAACAAGTGTTGTCTTTTCCATAAAGGTACAAAAGAGCCCGCTCTCGATTACTCCAGGTATATCCGCAATGGCGATCTCAAGCGCCCGGGGTTCTGGTATCTCGGGGAATTTACAATCAATAATAAAATTACCATTATCGGTGATAACCGGCCCATCCTTTTTAACCGCTTCCCGGATGACCGGAACACATCCGAGGGCCCGGAGCTGGTTCATGACCGACCGGGTTGCAAAGGGGAGGACTTCGACCGGAACAGGGGCACTGAACCTGTTCACAACTTTTTGTTCGTCTACCACGACGACGAACTGGAGTGATGCAGCAGCCACGCACTTTTCCCGGGTAAGTGCCGCACCTCTACCCTTGATCAGGTTAAGGCGGGGATCTGCTTCATCGGCCCCGTCAATAGCGATATCGACAACCGGGTGGTCATCGAGGGTTGTAAGCGGAATACCGTATTCGCGTGCCCGCATTGCCGTCTGATATGATGTTGGTATTCCTGATACGTGGATACCTTCCCGGATCCGGACAGATAACCGCTCAATCATGTAATAAACCGTTGAACCGGTACCAAGGCCGACCACCATACCGTCTTCAACCATGTCAGCTGCAGCATGTCCGGCCTCCTGCTTGGCTGCTGCCAGTTTTCGTGCCTTTTCGTCCATCAAAGTGATACTAATCTGTGCAGAAATTATTAAAACTGGTGATCTTGATGCGACAGAATCCTGAATTTATCCGGTAAAGATCTTCTTGATCTCATCGTGAGCGGCATGTGCAGTACAGTCAAGCGTGATGGGAGTAATTGAAATATTTCCTTTTCTGACCGAGTGAACATCGGTTCCTTCTTCTGCATCCTCGTAGAGCGGGCCATTGATCCAGAAGTACGGACGGCCCCGGGGATCGAGTCGTTTCTCAACGCCCGTATGGAAGAGTTTCTGTGCCAGTCTTGTGACTTCATAACCCCCTTTAACGACCGAGGGAATGTTGACATTGATCACATCGGCATCTCTGCAGAATTCCCGGGCAAGCATCCTTGAAACAACATCGCGCACGATCTTCTTTGCCGGATCAAAACTCTGGGCATACGTCCTCGGATCGTCAAATTTATCTCCCTGGTCTTCTACCTGGAGCGAGAATGCAATTCCCTTGACACCCTGGTTTGAAGCTTCAAGGGCAGCGCCAACGGTACCGGAAGTCATGATGGATTCAAAAGAGAGATTTTCACCGATATTGATCCCGCTGACAACCATGACCGGGTTGAGTCTGAGCGCATAAAGGGCGATGATTACCGCATCGGTGGGTTTACCGGCAACCGACCAGGCCCGCTCCCCGTTTATGACAATCTGGTTTGCCCGCAGTGGTTCAAAGATCGAGATTGACCTGCCGACAGCGCTCTGCTGGGTTGCCGGGGCAACCACCGTAACATCCGCTATGGGTTTCAGGGCTTCGTATGCGGCCCAGAGCCCGATAGAACTTACGCCGTCATCATTAGTCAGCAGAATCGAAGGTCTCATGTTCACCTTCTATATGCTCGCTGCCTTACAAAAAGGTCACTGATCGGATAGGGTAATTTTCTTAAAGAGCACAAAGTTAATGAATGAAAGTCCTGCTCGCCGAATACACTTCTGCGCATGACCCTTCCCTTGCGCATGAAGGCAATGCGATGCTCCATGTACTGAAAACCAGTTTTGAGCGCTCCGGGTACGAGACGGTTCTCCCCGGCCCCGGTGATTTTACTGCGGAAATTGAACATCTCGCCCCGACATGCGATATGGGTCTCGTGGTTGCACCCGACGCGCTCTTGTCCCGGTTTACGATGATCCTCGAGCAGCACACCCACAATCTCGGCTGTGGGTTCATGACGATAGCGCTTTGTGCAAACAAGGTGCAGACCGGCAGGATCCTTTCCGGGCACGGGATCTCAGTTCCGGGCGAGCCCGGGCCCGGAAAAAAGGTGTTAAAGCCGGTGAAAGGGTGCGGGACGCAGGGTGTCCGGCTCTCGGAGACCGCTCCCGGCGAAGGTGAGTTTGCCGAACGGTTTATTGATGGCGAACACTTCTCGGTGAGTCTTATCCCGAACCGGGTTATTGGGGATGCCTGCCTCTATTTCAAGGGAAATCCCCCGGTGGTGCTTGCCGTGAACCGGCAGCATATTGAAACGGATGCGGATGGATCATTTCACTATCTTGGTGGCGAGACACCGGTTCATCCGGCCCGGGAAGATGAGATCATCAGCACTGCAAGGAAAGTTGTCGAAGTCCTCGGCTGCCAGGGATATTGCGGTGTCGACATGGTGGTTGCCGATAAGGTTTACGTGGTGGATGTCAACCCCAGGATCACGACGAGCCTCGTAGGTATTGCTGCCTGCATGGACGAGGAGATTGCGGACCTCCTTGTCGCAGCTTCGAAAGGTGAGGGGCCGGAAAAAGTCCATCTCCACGGCGGTGCCCGGTTCGACACGAATGGAATGGTAATTCACCTATGATCGGGATCGATGTCGGGGGGGCCAACCTCAAGGTGGTTGACGGTGGGGGCGTCCACATCCATTACTGCCCGCTCTGGGAACAGGCCCCCATCACCGAGCTCCTGCTGCAATACGCCCGGGGCGATCACGACCCGGCTGCGGTAGTGATGAGCGGGGAGCTTGCTGATTGTTTCGAGAACAAACTACAGGGGATCTCCTTTATTGTCGACGCGGTCAGGAAGGCATTTCCGGTTGCCCGGTTTTACGGCATGGATGCAGAGTTTCATGACCGGGCTGTTCCCCAGCTTGCTGCGGCCAATTGGCTTGCCTCTGCAGACTATCTTCGCGGCCGGTACCCGGATGCTATTTTCCTCGATGTCGGGAGTACGACCGCAGATATCATCCCGCTCAGCCGGTTTGACGATCTTAAGGGATTGACCGACCTTAAGCGATTGCAGTCGGGATACCTTATCTACACCGGAATGCTCCGCACCAGTGTTGCAACTCTCCTCCATTCGGTGGAACTTGAAGGAATACCTACTCCTGTAAGCACAGAATACTTTGCCGCAAGTGCCGATGCGCATCTCGTCCTTGGGCACATCTCACCTTCGTTATATACCTGCGATACGCCGGATCGCAAAGAGAAAACTTATGATGCATCCCTTCGCCGGCTTGCCCGTGTTGTGTGTGCTGATCTCGATGAGATCGGTACGGGCGGGGCGGTTCAGATTGCAGCCCGGTTCTGGGAGATCCAGCGAAGTATGATATGCGATCAGGTGCGGAAGGTTGCTCTGTTGTCCGGCACGGATAAGATAGTAACCGCAGGTATCGGGGCGTCTCTTTTTGCCCAGGTGTTTGGGGGAATTGATCTTACCTGCGAACTCGGGCCGGCTGCGGATGCCCTGCCGGCATTTGCAGTACGGAACATTGCACAGAATGAGAACATGTTTCAGGGCAGATCCCGATAATCCGGTAGTGCCATGATAGAATCGTGGAAACTCAGCCTGATACTGTTTGCCGGTTCGCTCGCCCTGACTGCAGTATTATGGATGGCAGGGATGCCGTTCTTCTTTCTCTTCCTGTTTATCCCGCTTATCCCTCTTCTCTCCTGTAAAAGAGGGATCCGGCGCTGCTCGGTATGCGGATGGGAAACCACAGGCAGCGAGCGCTTCTGCCCCTTCGATGCAACCCCCCTCGCCGATTCGGGCAGCGAGGGAAGAGAGGGTAAGGATGGAAAGCGGTAATCGTATGCCAAAAACATCTTCAACCGGCATTGCCGGCAGCCTGCGGTCCTGGTAATTTCTCCAGGTAGTACGCTCAACACAGATCCCCATCGCAGCGATGACCCGTGCAGCCCTGCTGTGCGGCATTATGGTTGCAAGAGTCGTGTAGAGATCGATGACGACAGAACCCATCCTGGTACCCGGGTAGTACGGTTCATCGGCATTACTGAGCCGTCCGCAGTTCCGGCAGGTGAAGCGTTTAACCTGGATGATGATCGCGTGTTCATGGCCGGCCTCTATCAGTACTGCGAATTTTTTCTGCCGTGTGTCATAACCCTGGACCGGTCCCCCGCAGAACGGGCACTCTGCCAGCCGGTCAAAGACTACACCATCGAAGGTACTGATAGCTGTCTGGACAATGTCTGTTACCATGGGGGGAATGCGGGGTGGTTGCATAATCTCTTGATCACATCTTGAACAGCGGTTTTTGTTGTGCACTAGTGCTGTGCACTTCCGGACGATATGCGAAACTCTTTAGAAATTCTTCTATAAATACCCCGTTGTCATCATCAAAACACGGATTATTCTCCCGTATCTGGTATTTTTTCATTGGTTTTCCCGGGAATGGGGGCCCTGGCCCTCTCTCTGACGGTGAGGGGGATCCCGCCTCCGATTTCATCCGACGTGAAACCAGACCCCTTATTCAAACGGCCATAGCACCCCCCGGTCCCAGGTTCTCCCCCTGCCACGACCCGAAACCTGTTTTTCCACGTGATCAGCCTTCCATTAACGTCTATTAGCGGCTGTATTTCCGGGCACAGGGATTCACGCCGGAAAAGAGGGCACATCCCTGCGACTTTGTCCTGTAATTTCACCTGCTTTTTTGCGACTTTGTCCTAACAGGTACCAGGAAATGGGGAAAATAAGCCCTGTACGTTCCCGAATTACCTGCATCCTCTGAATGTGGATCCCTCCAACCCGGTTTTCCAGACATCCATTTTTCCTAAAAACCGGTCCCGGTTATTTCTGGAGATCTGCCATAAGACGAACAACTAACCCTTTTTTATTTCATCAGCACTAATGCAAAATCATCGGGAAAATCCTCATGGTCCAGATGCTGCTCTTTTCAATCGGGGAGAATCATTGTGCAATTCCCCTTGCTGATACATCACATGTGATCCGGATGGTCAGACTGACTCCCTTGGCCCCCACATTTCCCTGGCAGGCCGGGACCATCAACCTTCACGGAGCGATCATCCCGGTCCTGTCGCTCCGGACCGCGTTCGGGATTGAATGTTCAAAACCTTCCCTCACCGATATGCTGATCATAGCCCACACGGCAGGAGGCGAGATTGCACTCTGGGTGGATTCAACCGGCGGAATACAGGACATCCCTTCTGTTTCTGAGAGCACCGAAATTCCCGGAACGGAAGAATCAGAACCCCCGGGTATCCGGAAAACGCCGGACGGGTTGATTCTCATCCATGATCTCTCCCGTCTGATTGTCATGAGCACAGATCCCTCCGGTATGATCACCTTCCCTCTGCAACCCGGAACAGAGAAAAAGACCCTTTCTGACCATGGCAGTAAACCCGCAGATGACCTGACTGCAGACTCTTCGCAAATCGACTCACTTCTCGCTGAACGCGCGAGGAGAATTGCGCAGCCAGAAGATGCCGCTTCTGAAACCGCAGTCATGGAGGTCCTCAAATTCCGGCTTGCATACCGGGAATATGCGCTTGAGATGCAGTATGTCCGGGAAGTGATCCTGACCGGCGAGATAACCCCGGTTCCCGGGACACCCGCGTATATCTCCGGCATCTGCGTGGTGCGAGGAGAGATCATATCACTTGTCGACCTGCGGGTCCTCCTTGCGATTCCGGAAAAAGGGCTGACCGACCTGAACCGTGTGATCGTTCTGACAAACAAGACATTATCGTTCGGTATTCTTGCGGACCACATTACCGGTATCGGGATGATCGAGCTGAACAGGATCGACCGGGAAATTATACCCGCGAGGACCGGGTACGTGAAAGGGATTGCCGAAGGTTCACTGACGGTTCTCGATGCGGCAGCATTATTCGCTGATCCCAAAATGGTTATTGAGGATGCATAACCCGGAGCCTGTGCGGTGTTTCACCTCTACCAGAAAAACGTGCTATCTCCCTCCGGATACCGTGCAGAACAGAATCATTACGTTTATGCAACATGCCATCAGTGTATTCAATCAGCAAAAATCATCTGGTTTATTAAAGGAGTCAGGGAATGTTTGAGTTCTTCTCCAATATGAAAGTCGGGACCAAGATCCTGGTCATCTGCCTGTTTCTCGCTATCATCCCGACACTGTTACTCGGCCTCGTGGCCTATTCCAGTTCGAGTACGGTGATCAACGAGCAGATCCAGACTCTTCTTGAAACCCAGGTCCAGGACATGAAAGGCTGGACCAACGATGTGTACAAACTTACGCGGAACAAGGTCAACAGCGATCTCAATGTTGCAAAACAGAACTTCTATGGGAAAGGTACCCCTCAGATTGTCAACAACCAGATGGCGCTAATAGACAGTAAAGGCAACGAATATATCGTGAACGACAATTTCGAGATCGTTGACAAGGTCCAGTCGATGGTCGGGGGTGCAGCAACCGTTTTCCAGGTATACAATAACACGTACGCTGCCCGTATCTCAACGAATGTTCTTGACTCAAACGGGCACCGTGCGGTTGGTACCCACCTGACGGACAATGTGTATGAAGTCGCCGTGCAGAAAGGCGAGACATACTACGGGCGCCGCGACCTGTTTGGGAAAAACTACGTGACTGCGTATGAGCCTATCCGGGATCCCAGCGGCAAGGTTATCGGGGTTCTCTTTGTCGGTACAGAGGAAGGCCAGACCCTCGACGTGGTGAAAAAGAGTATCCGCGAGACCGTTGTCGGGACCCACGGGTACATGTACGTGATAGACAGTGCAGGAAACGTGCTCGTCCACCCGAGTCTTGAAGGACAGAACTGGGCACAAAAGGATTATGTCCAGGAGATGTTCAGGAACAAGGAAGGGGCGGTTCCCCACGAAGTGAACGGGACACAGGTTATCGATGCGTATACGTATTATGAGCCTCTCGACTGGTACATCGTATCCCGTGCAGAGCTTCCGGATTTCAGCGGACCTATCGATACTATCCGGAACACAATCTTTGCCCTTGTCATCGGCTCGATGGCAATCGGTGCCGCCGTTGCGGTACTCTTCGGCCGGTCCATTTCAGGACCCCTGCAACAGGTCGTCCTGATGATCAAGGAGCTCAGAAACGGGCATCTCTCTGCCCGGCTCAACATCCGGAGGAAAGACGAGATAGGGATCATGTCTGCGACCATGGATGAGTTTGCCGATGATCTGCAGACCAACGTGGTGGGGGATATCAAGAAGATCGCAAACGGTGAGTATATCGAGAGCTTCTCTGAACCTGTTGATGAACGCGACGAAATCCGTCCTGCACTCCGGATGATGGTCGACTCTCTCGATCACCTCCATAAGGAGACGATCAAGCTCACGGATGCTGCCCGTGCAGGAGACCTCTCGGTCAGGGGTGACGAGAAGGCATTCCGTGGCGGGTACCGGATGATTATCGCCGGTTTCAACAAGACGCTTGAGACCATTACGGAACCGGTGAACGAAGCCATGCGTCTTGCCCGGTTCTACGCATCCGGAGACCTCACTGCCCGGTTTGACGAGAAGATACCGGTTGCCGGTGAATTTGTAGCGTACCGCGACGCGCTCAACACCATCGGTATCGAACTCCAGCGCCTGATGAAACTGATCAATGAGGAACTGTATGAAGGGATCTCGGTCCTGTCTTCCGCATCGAGTGAAATCCTGACGATCACTACCCAGTTATCAACGGCGAGCTCGCAGACCGCGACAACGGTGAATGTAACTTCTGATACTGTCGAGAGCGTCAGGACCAAGACCGATCTCATCAACGAGAAGACAAAAGAAGTGTCCGAGAAGGCGATGAATGCCTTCAATGTCTCGATTGACGGCCAGAAATCCGTGCAGGAGATCCTTGACGGTATGAATCATATCCAGCGGCAGATGGACATGATCGGGATGAATGTTATCAAGCTCTCGGAACAGAGCCAGGCGATTGGTGAGATCATCGCAACGGTCACCGACATCTCCGAGCAGTCCAACCTGCTTGCCGTGAATGCATCGATAGAAGCAGCAAAGGCCGGTGATTTCGGCAAAGGCTTTGCTGTCGTCGCCCATGAGATCCACAACCTCGCCGAACAGTCAAAACAGGCAACTGCCAATATCCGTACAATCCTGACGGATATCCAGCGGGGTGTATCCTCGACGGTGGTCTCGACCGAGCGCGGAACACGATCCGTGGCGGATGCGGTCCGGCTTACGAGCGATGCCCAGGGGGCTATTGAAGTTCTTGCACGGTCAACAGCAGAATCATCAAGGCAGGCAATCGAGATTGCCTCCTCCATTCATGAGCAGGCTGCGGGCATGGACCAGATCTCGCTTGCTATGGAGAACATCCGCGATGCGGCGCAGAAGAACCTTGAAATTACCCGGCAGGCGGAGAAGACTGCTGAGGACCTGCATGAACTGGGTCTCCGGTTAAAGAAACTCACGGTGCAGTACCATGTGTAAGCGTACACCCCATGAATGGACCGGATGCTGAGTTTGAAAAGCGGCTTCTCGCCACCTTCCGCGATGAAGCCGAAGAACATCTCGGCGTGATGGTAGCCCTGCTCCTGGAGCTGGAGAGCGCAGGCTCTGCAGCGGATCCCGGCGTGATCGAACGGATTTACCGTACAACCCACAGCCTGAAAGGTGCTGCCCGGGCGGTCAGCCAGAAAGAGATCGAATCTGTCTGCCAGAATCTTGAAAATGTTTTTTCCCGGATGAAAAAAGGGATGTTTGTCCCGGATGCAGAAGCGTTCGATCTCTTCTTTCAGGCAATAAAAATTGTCCAGGCGCTCCTGGCGGGCAAAAAAACCCCGGACATATCACCTGTAGGGATTGTAACCTCCCTTCGTGCGCTCACCGCAAAAGAGAGTGTCGGGAGCAGTACGGCGGCCGGCCGGGAACCGGCTTGCGGGTCCCGGTCTCCTGCCACTCCGCTGCCATTACGTACAGATACCGGGCAACCCCGTAAACCCCAAGAAGTCCTGCCTCCTGCAGGGACCCCGCAACACCGTACTGACAACCCCCTTCAGAAAAATTCCGGGCAGGAAGTGTTCCTGCCGCCAATAAATGCCGGAATTCCCGCACGACCGGCTTCTGATGGCGGAACTGTGCGCATAGCTGCCCACAAGCTTGACCGGCTTATCGTGGGATCGGACGATCTTCTGACTACCCGTCTCTTTATCACGCACCGGATGCGTGAACTCGAGGAGATGATCGGACGTTTTTCCCACTGGAAGTGGAACCAGACGCTCATATCCTCCGATCTATACCTTATCCGCGAGACCCTGTCCGGTATCCGGCCGACAAATATCCCCCCGGAACTTATCCCTCCTATTCAGCGTCTGGTCGAATTCATGGATTACGACCGCGAGTTCGTCACGCATCTCCAGCACGATCTGTCGGCGCATATCCGGGCAACCGAGCGGGACCGGTCGGCACTGGAAGCGAGCACTTCGGAAATTTCAGATCTGATACATGATGCCGTACTGCTGCCCGTGTCGAGCATACTGACGTCATTTCCCGGGCTGGTCAGGGAATATTCGCGCACTACCGGCAAACAGGTTGAACTTGTCACTGAAGGGGACGAGATCGAAGTTGACCGGCGTATCCTCGATGCACTCAAGGACCCGCTTATGCACCTGATCTACAACAGCATCGATCACGGAGTTGAATATCCGGATATCCGGGCAGCACGGAACAAACCTTCCCGTGGCAGGGTTCTCATCAAGGTCTTTCCCCTGTCAGGAGGAAAGGTCGGTATCGAAGTGAGCGATGACGGGGCCGGTATCGATGGTAGTGCGATCCGGAAAACTGCAATCCGGACTGGTCTTATCACCGAACGGGAAGAAGCCCGGCTCACGGATGCCGAGGCAGTCTGGCTGATCTTCCGCTCCGGGTTGTCGACCAGCCAGAACGTAACGGAAATTTCCGGCAGGGGACTGGGTCTTGCCATCGTCGAGGATACGGTTACCCGTCTCGGGGGGTATGTGACGGTTTCTTCCGGTATCGGGAAAGGAACCAGTATCATCATGCGGGTCCCGGTGAGGCTGGTGACCTTCCGGGGAATAGTTGTCCGCTCGGGAAACCGGATGTATGTACTGCCCATGCAGCAGGTCCGGCAGGTTCTCCGGATCAAGGCAGATACGATTGTGCACCAGGGAAGCCGGCCTGTGCTCTCGCTCCAGAACGAGACGATCGGCGTAGTACATCTTTCCGAGATCCTCTCAATCCCCCGGCCGGGAGTATCCCCCGGGGGAGACGTACCGGTTTCAATTGTCATAATTGCCTATGGCGCAGGCCAGGTTGCCTGCATTGTTGACGAGGTTATCAGGGTCCAGGAGATCGTGGTCCGGCCCCTTGGGAACCAGCTCCGCCGCGTGAGACGTATTGCCGGCGCCGCGATCCTCGGTGACGGGACGATAGCCCTTGTACTCGATACCCCGGAACTGATCCAGGAGGCCCTGAAGACGGCCGGAACTCCGGCGCCGGTTGCCCATGCCGATCCATCTGCACCACGTATCCTGGTGGTTGAAGATTCCGTTACATCCCGTACATTCCTGCAGATGATCCTTGAACAGGATGGCTGCCAGGTCCGTACGGCCACGGATGGTATACAGGCCTTCGGGATGCTCAAAGAGCACCGGTTTGATATGGTTGTATCGGATGTCGATATGCCCCGGATGAACGGCTTTACATTAACGGAAAAGATCCGGGCTGACAGCCGGCTGTCCACTCTCCCGGTGATCCTAGTAACGTCCCTTGACTCCCCCGAGGACAAGGAGCACGGGCTTGCGATCGGGGCCGATGCTTATGTCATCAAGAGCGGGTTTGAAAAGAACAACCTGCGAACTATTGTAAGAGATCTGCTGAAGAAGACCCGGTCTCCCGGCCGGTAACCCGAAGGAAGATACTGAATGGAAACCTCTGATAACAAAATGATAACAATCCTGCTTGTCGAGGACAGCCGGACGCAGGCAGAATACTTACGGCACATCCTTGAGAATGACGGATACCGTGTAACGCTGACCGATAACGGTTCTGAAGCACTGGCACAGATTGGCCGGAACCGCCCGTCCATTATCCTGTCGGATATCGTTATGCCGGAGATGGATGGTTATGAGCTCTGTTCCCGGGTCAAGCAGAATCCCAAAACCGCAGATATTCCTGTCATCCTTGTAACCCAGCTTTTCGATCCGGTCGATGTCATCCGGGGTCTCGAGTCCGGCGCAGATGATTTCATCATCAAACCTTTCGATCCGGAATATGTCCAGTTGCGGATCTGCAACATTCTTAAGACCGTGAACCAGCCTGACCCTGACGGCCCCCGCAGGGCGCTCACGCTTACTCTTTTCAATAAAACCCATACTATCCCCGCAAGCCGGGTCCAGATCCTGAGTATTCTGCTCTCAACGTACGAAGTGGCCGTAAGGAAAAACGCGGAACTCGAAGAAGCCCGGGAACGGCTCAATGCGGTGAACGAACAGCTCCAGCAGGCCATTGCCGATCTCAAACAGTCAAACACCCGGCTCGAACAGGAGAACACCGAACGCAGGAGAGTGGAGAAAGCACTCGATGAGGCCAACAAGAAACTCAATCTCATGGCAAGTATCACCCGCCATGACGTGATCAACCAGCTCACCTCCCAGCATGAATCCCTTGAAAATGCGCTGCTACTGCGGGCAAAGGATCCGGAAAAAGCATGGGAACATGTGACGAGCGCGGCAGCGATTGCAACCCGGACACTCAACTCGGTAAAATTTACCGGTGACTACCAGAAAATCGGGGTCAAATCGCCCCAGTGGCAGGATATTCATACACTGATACAGGCTGCTGAAAAAGATACATCTCCCGGAGGCCTGACATTCAGTAACGGGATCTCCCCGGGGACAGAAATATTTGCAGATCCGCTCATCGGGAAAGTCTTCTCAAACCTGATTGAAAATACAGTAAAATACGGGAAAAAAGCCACCTCCATCCGGTTCAGTCTTCATGCCGAAGCTGACGGCATGGTCATTATCTGTGAAGACGATGGTGTTGGTATCCCGGATGGGCGTAAAGAGAAGATATTCAGTTATGAACACGGGATGAGCCATGGCCTTGGCCTGTTTCTGGCCCGTGAAATTCTTGCTATCACCTCAATCACCCTTCGTGAGACCGGAACTGCCGGGTCGGGTGCACGGTTTGAACTTCGCTGTCCCTCCACAACAACCCGGGCTGCCGGACAGCCGGCACCATGAATGCCTCATGGAGATTGCGGTACCGGAACTCCTTTCCTCCCCCCGGTAGTGTCGGGGGATTTCTCCTCTGTTAAGGTATTCGTGTGAAATCCTGTTCTGCCCGTGGCAATCTTTTTGCACGTATACAACAGAAAATGGTGTGCAGGCTTAGGGCATCATGAATTTCCGCAGATTCTTCCACAATGGTGATCCGGTTCATTTCAATCGCATTCTGGCCATTGTCCTGCTGACGGTGGTTATTCTCGGGGTTAACCTGTTCGGGATACTTTACGGGCTTACCGCAGTTCTCACCCACCTGCTCTACCTTCCGACCATTCTTGCCTCGTACTGGTATCCCCGCCGCGGTCTTCTCTTCTCCGCGGGAATTGCCGTTCTTTACGGAATCCTGGTCATCCTATTTGTACCGATGGATACTATGGTTGGTATTGTTACCATCACGCGGATGGCAATTATTATGCTGGTTGGCTGTATTGTTGCCCTTCTCTCCATGAATCTTGCTGAATCCGAACAAAAGCTCCAGGACATCATAGAGTTCCTTCCCGATGCGGTCTTTGCTATCAACCGGGAGGGGAAGGTGATCGCATGGAACCGGGCTGTCGAGGAGATGACCGGAAAACAAAAAGCCGAAATGCTGGGCAGGTCCAATTTTGAGTATTCTCTCGCATTCTATGGAGAACGTCGCCCGATGCTCGCCGGGCTGATCCTTAAAAACGAGAGCGACCTTTTAGGGAAATATCCTACCGTTCACCGGGAATCCAGCCGGTTCGTCTCGGAAGCATTCCTCCCGAATTTTAACAGCGGACGGGGAGCTCACCTGAGGTTTTCTGCCACTGCACTTATGGATCCAAACGGGAATGTCACCGGTGCCATCGAGTCCGTCCGTGATATTACGGAGCAGGTAATGACGAAATCCGCGCTCGAGAACACCGGCAACCGGCTTAATACCCTTGCCGGTATTATCCGGCAT
The DNA here is from genome assembly GCF_963678795.1 of uncultured Methanoregula sp. Classification (NCBI taxonomy): domain Archaea; kingdom Methanobacteriati; phylum Methanobacteriota; class Methanomicrobia; order Methanomicrobiales; family Methanoregulaceae; genus Methanoregula; species uncultured Methanoregula sp. The sequence continues at coordinate 1,021,221 of NZ_OY787453.1, forward strand.
GATATGTCAAAGAAACTTGCTGTCATCTACGGCGAGCTTCAGTTTGGTGTCATGAAATTCCGGGATCCTGACGTCATCTCGTTTATTGCCAGCCTCAAAGAATCTGTCAATGGCATCAAACGCCAGATCGATATCTCGCGCGAGTTCCGAGATATCGGGACTACTCCGCCAGCCTGGATTGCCGTGCAGGACGCCATTGAACCCGCAATCCGGCGCCTTGATTTCGGCAAGGTGATATTTCACGTATGGACCGAACGCCTTTCTATCTTCTCCGATCCTCACCTCCCCGCCGTCTTCTACCATCTCCTGCATAATTCCACGAAGGAGTCAACGGGTGCAACACGGATCATTATCACATATCATATCCGGGATAATGGCTGTGCGATCATTATCGAGGATAACGGGACTGGTATCCCGGATGCAGAGAAAGGCACCCTCTTTGTCCAGCGGGAAGACAGTTATGGGAGGGGACTCTTCCTTGCCACCGAGATCGTTTCCATTACCGGTATAACCCTCCGCGAGACTGGCGTTCCCGGGAATGGCGCACGGTTTGAAATTCTCGTACCCCCGGAGGGATACCGCGTGGAGGGAATGGAGCAATGACCGGCAAGGATCCCCGGCCCCCTGTGGCCATACCTACCTTACCTGCCGAAGAAGAATATATCCTGCCGTTTACCCGTGAAATCCGGGTCAATGAGTTTCCTCTTGCTGACAATGTCTGGCTTGATTACCACGACACGAACGGTGATCCTGCCACGGACCGTATATTTGCAGTATTCTCTGACGGAGAGATACGTTCCGTTGCCCGTTGCCGGCGCCATCGCGACGGGCTTGAGGTGGACGGGATCTTCACTCCCGAGGCTTACCGTGGGAAAGGCTATTCCCGGATGGCCGTAGGGGCGCTTGTTGAAGCCTGCCACAACGACGATCTCTACATGTATGCGGTGCGTCACCTTGTAGGATTTTATGCCGGGTTCGGGTTTGAACCGATCAGGGAGACGGAGCTTCCTGCCATTATACGTGAGCGGTACACCTGGGCTGCGGGAAATCTCGAAGGAGCCGAGGTCCAGCCCATGCGCCGGAAAGCAGGGTTCAGATAACGGTGAGGAACCGGGGGGGCCCGGATCTGATCCTTCCCGATAAAAAAGTGGACTGCAGTTCCGGTATTATTTCCACTTGAAGACCGGGATCATCGGTTTTAACGGGTCAAAATTATCACCGGTCGAAGACAACGGGTATGTCCGGCTGAATGCTTGCTGTTTTGTGTTTCTGAAGGTGACCACAACCTTCACGCTGCAGATCATCTTTTCCAGCGGATGAACTGAGGATGCATCCGGTTCCAGGGACTCGAGATCATACTCGATATTTTCAGGAATGAGCGCCACGTGGATGTCGAAGGCCGTATCGTTTCCCGAATTCCGGATAACGATCCCCTTGGCGTCATCGGTGAATTCTGCCACGATGTCCGGGAGCGAGACACTGTCCTTCATGATGAAAAGAGACATGACAAGTGTGGCGAGAATAATAAGGACGATACCTCCCGCATAGATATTGATGAAGAACGCAATGATCGTGATGAGAAGTCCTGCCACGAGCAGGATCCGGGTCTTATTGTCCATAGTGTCCATTGTGCGCTGCGGTTTTTGTGTTTAACGGTTTGATCCCCCGGGCATTGCTACCGGCAGATCTGTATTATCCAGTCATCCCGGCAGCCGGTGCAGTTTCTTTAAGCGTGCAACGGTCTCGATGGCATCCCTGCCCGGCATTCCGCCGGTGTTTCCTTTTGGAACATCTCCTTTGAGGACACTAAAGATGCTGTTCACTGCTGCACCGTGAGATGGTCCATAACCCCCCTCGAGAACGAGAGCAGTCGGGCAGTCTGCGGCTTCGAGCGTGATGTGGGTGAGGAGACCAAAATCGGCAGGTTCGAGTTTCATGGATGCCTGGGGATCATCGGAAAGGATATCCTGTCCTGCCGATATGAGCAGGAGGTCCGGTTTATACCTGCGGAGTGCCGGATCAAATATCTCTTTAAAGACGTGTTCATAATCCGCGATGCCGGAGTTCCTCTGGAGGGGCGCGTTGATATTGAAACCCTCCCCGTCACCACTGCCGGTCTCCTCCAGAAATCCCGTATGGGGGAAGAAATCCTTCTGGTGGATCGAGCAGTACAACACGCGGTTATCGGCGTAGAAAATACTCTGCGTGCCATTGCCATGGTGTGCGTCCCAGTCGATGATCGCCACACGGTCAACAGCCTTCAGGGTCTCGGCTGCCGCGACAGCAGCATTGTTCAGGAGACAGAATCCCATGGCCTTATCGGCTTCTGCATGATGGCCCGGGGGCCGGATAAGGGCAAAACACCGCTCGTCCGAAAGAGCACGTTCCGCCGCTGCCACCGCGGATCCCGCCGCGTAGGTGGCGACTTCGTACGAGCAGGGATTTATGTAGGTATTGGGATCGAGATAGCCGGGCACCAGCTGGTTGTTCTCAAAGTAACCGCCGGTACACATGTACTCGTCGAGCGAACAGAAGTCGACGTGTTTTCTGCACTGCCTCTCGAGCCATGTGAGATATCCCGGGACGTGGACACGTTCCAGCTGGGCCCGGGTCGCCGGCACGGGTTCGTAGATCGGGATGCCCGAAGGCAAAGCTTCCAGTACGGATAAAAGCCGGTCATGGCATTCTGAATGACCTTTGCAGTCGTGGTTCTTGAAGATCGGGCCGGTAATTGCAGAAACGTTCATCGGGGAAGATGTTCCTTGAGGAGTTGCTATTAATTATCCTGATCTTGCAGATTATGAATATTGTGAAACCTGCATCCCAGTTGCGCATTTCCTGAAACGATCCCTGTACAGCACACTTTTTTTTGTTCAGATCCTTCATTTAGAATCTGAAAAACAATCGGCAACGTCGGTAAAATGGTGTGTTCTGACTATGCGCGTTGGGCGGATGTCTTAAAGACTTCGGTCACCGGAAAGGCTTTAAAGTGGATTATGGGCTTTCCGGAGGTAAACGAAAGTGGTAAAAAAATTTATAAAGTACATGACAATCGAATCGTCGGCAGTATGCGCTTTTTGGCCGGCTAGTACGAAAACCGGTATGACCGGCGAGCAATTCGAAAATTATTAATAACTCGGTACGAAAGTTTTCATTGGCCTATACGAGATTAGTATCAAATGTCGCTGGTATAGGTGAATGATTCAGAGGTGTGTTAAAAAATGGTGTTTCATCCTCCGGTAGCAATTACTGCAAAGGCAGGAGACGCTGGTAAGTACAAAGTTGGCTTACCGGCCTGGAACATGATCCTCCGTGGATTCATGTCGGGCGCTTATATCGCCATGGGTGCTGCTCTTGCAACAGTCTGCAGTACAGGTATCGCTTATTCCGCAGCACAGATCACTGCGGGCGCTGTTCCAGGTGGTTTCGCATCAGCGGGTATGGCACAGTTGGTTCTGGGAGCTGTGTTCCCGGTTGGGCTTATTATCACCGTTCTTACGGGCGCTGAGCTCTTCACCGGCGATGCAATGCTCGCCCCAATGGCAGCATTCATCCACAAGGTCACCTGGATGCAGGTCATCAACCTGTGGATTTTCGTGTATATCGGAAACCTGATAGGGTCCCTCGTATTTGCCTACATCTGTGCAAACGGACCGTTCGTTTCATTCGGTGCCGATGGCACGGCAGCGATTACTGCTTTCGGCACGCGTGCGATTGCCATTGCTGTGGCAAAGACCAGTTATGTCGGGATGATGGGCATGTGGTCTGCATTCCTCAAGGGCATTGCCTGCAACTGGCTCGTCAACCTCGCTATCCTGCTCGGTATCTGCGCAGATGATGCGGCAGGAAAGTTCTTCGGTATCTGGTTCCCGATCATGGCTTTCGTTTCCAGCGGGTTCGAGCACTCGGTTGCGAACATGTACTTTATCCCGGCGGGTATCATGACTGCCGGTTTAACTAACACCGCAACTACGGTAAACTGGGTCAACATGTGGACCGCAAACATCATACCAGTAACTATTGGTAATATCGTCGGCGGAATGTTCTTTGTCGGTGTTATCTACTGGGTTGCATTCCGCAAAGAGATTGCAGCACTGAAGTAATTTTTCACCGCAATCATATTTTTTTTATGAACAATGGAGATATCAGTCTCAAGATATCCGTTATCGCAATAACCAGGGTTGTGCATTCACAATCCAGTTCATTGTCGCCTCAGTTTCCAGCCCCCCGGATTCATCTCATCCGGATAATTACGGGGCTCTTTTTTCCCTTGTTCTCACGAGGCAGTCCTTTCTTGGACGGTATCGGAGAACGCGATCGCAGCACTGAAGTAGGTTAACGGCAAACAATCCTTCTAATGAAGATCGGAAATATTGAGGTGAAGGTCTCAATTGTCTCGATTGGGGTATTTGTGTTCTTCACCCTTTTTCTTATTCTCGCCTCCCTGTACAGCCCTGAAGTCCGGTCAAACCTCATCTGGATGATCCCGTGCCTCTTTATGCTGCTGGTCATCCCTGTTGCCCTCAACTACATGAGCCGCAGCGAGTACGCGGATCTTACCCCCCGCTACGAGGTTGAGGCGAAGACCGTCCGGGTCAAACTGATCAACGAGAGTATGATTGGGAAGCCCGTGCGGATTGAGGGTGTGGTAGAACGGGTGTATTTTCAGTTCCTGAACCGCCCCCAGTTCCTTGTTGCAGACCGGTCCGGGGCGATCTCGGTGAAGATGTTCACCAGTCCCGATGAAGATTTTAAGGTGAATGATGTGGTGGAAGTGCTGGGACAGGTGATTCGACGGTATATCGTTACGGGTGAGCCGGTCATCAACTGCGTCTCTATCAGGAAAATAAAAAAATCCTAGATCCTATCGGAAATGCCTGTGTCCGGGTATTCTGCCGGGCCGGTATTTTCCCTCATTCTTTATGAACAAATCCGGGAGAGATAATACAGATGTCTGGTAACGATACACTTCGGGCACAACAAAAATCCGGTTCAAAGATCCTCTGCATGGAACTGGCAGTACCCGCGTTCTCCTTTGGCGGTGCCCTGCTCGCCATCTTCTTTTCCGACATGGGCAATAATGTCGATCCCCGGTATTTTGCCACCGGTTGTGTCATAAGTTCCTTCGTGCTTGCGTACCTGGCATGGATACGGCCGCGAAAAGATATTGTCGCTCTGTCGACTCCGATCTATTCCATTATCTTCTTTGCCGCACCTTCGGATATGGCGGTTAATATCGTCCTTGAGCTGCTCTATGCCGTAAGCCTTACGGTACTACTCGTGCGGCTGAAGTTCCGTTTCGGTGCTGCCCCGGAGTCCGGCGTTGCGGATTTGGGGAAGTCCCTTGAAGAGCCCATCGGGGAATACTGCGAAACCGTACGTGAGCAGGTGCCCGGCGTGATACCTGAAACAGCGCATTATGCTGCAATGGCGTTTGCCCTCTTTGCGCAGGGAGATTACATGGAGGTGGTGCGGGCTGCAGATGCGGCATCGGCAGCTCTTACGGATGCAGATCCCCTCCCCGCCATTGCAACAGCGTTTGCCATCCTCCGGGAACAGGCACTGCTGCTGGAAGAGTCAGAGGGTCTCCCGGAACACTTCACGGAATTTTCGGCAACCGACGCGGGCCTCCTGGCAAAACCCCTCCCGCCTGAAGAAAAACTCCATGACCGGTTCGAGGTATCGCTCGAGAATGCCCTGCTCCTCCTCTATGCTGCAGGATGGAATGCATCAAAACGGGATCGCGCTCTCCTTCTCTCCCGGCAGAGCTTTGCCCTGAAACTCTTCACAACATAACATCCCGCTTTTTTCTGAACCAAATATTATGAAATTCCTGCCATTTAGGATAATCGCCCATTTTTTCTGTTCAATGGTGAAAATGTGCCATGAATACGGTGATCTGGTCACTGCGCGGATTTCCATGGATGCCTGATAGCATTAACAGAAAGAACCATACGGCGGAATGTTCGTGAGGCCGGAAAAAACCGTCAGGGAAACGAAGAGGTTTTCAGGGATGTCCTGGTTATGGTGATATGAATCAGAGGTGTGTATATCATCATATGGTGAGCAGGAGCATACCCTGTCGCTGGTCCGTATGCTGTGCACTAGTGCACAAACACTATGCACAATACATATTATCACGCATCCACTAATTAAGCATTGGCATTAATTCTATAGAAGCTGATAAATATCATAAATACGAGGAGATCCGATGGATGAAAATGCGGGGGAAGGGGACGAGGCAACACGAATACGGGCAGTGCTCAGAAACCACCCACAAGGCTTGAGTATCAAGGAAATCTCGTTTGAGGTCTCGATGAGCCGGAACTCTGTGGCAAAGTACCTCGAAGTGCTCATGGCATCCGGCCAGCTCGATCTCCGTCATGTGGGAAATGCCAAGCTCTACACCCTTTCCCGCAGGATCCCGGTTGGCAGTATCATCAACCATACCGGGGAACTCATCATCGTCCTTGATGACAACCTGCGGGTCGTCCAGGCAAGCGACTCTTTCTGTGCGTTTACCGGTTTACCCCGGGCAGATATCCACGATGCCCGGCTGAGTTCCCTCCCTGCCCCGATCCTGTCTGCGGCAGAAGAAGGGGAGCTCCTCCCCCTCATGCACGGGGGCCCCACCCTGAAAAAAGAGATCCGGGTTGTACGGAACGGCGACGAGGTCTTTTTTTCCGGGCGGTTCATTCCAGCCCTGCTAGGGAACGGTGTTACTGCGGTCACATGTATCCTTGAAGATATCACGGAGCGCGTCCGGGCTGAGCGGGCCACCCGTGAACGCGACCAGCTCCTCCATACGATATTCCATATCCCGACCGCTCCCCAGTTTTATATCGACCGGAACCACAAGGTTGTGTACTGGGACCGGGCACTTGAGATCATGACCGGCATCAAAGCAGAAGTGGTGATCGGCACTCACGACCACTGGAAAGCGTTTTACAGCGGGGAATATCCCTGTCTCATCGACCTGGTGGTTGACGGAAACCCCCGGAAGATCTTCGAAATGTACCCGGAAATCTCCTCATGTTCACCGGATGCGGAAGGACGATACGAATTTACGGGCTTTTTTTCAGCTGTCGGCCCCCGCGGGAAATGGCTGCATCTCACCGCCATGCCGGTAAGGGACCCGGCCGGGAACCTGACCGGTGCCATGGAGACGGTCGAGGATGTCACGGATAAGAAAAACCGGGAGTTCGTCATCCAGGATTAGCCGGTACCTGTCTGAACCGGATGGGAAAAGCCGTCTTAAAAAAAGAGTTCCGGGCTGGTTGTCCCGCGAAGGTTACGCGGTCACTTTTTTCCGGCCTGTTTCCTGCCCGTCCTGCTTGTGCGAACCCGGCTCCCGGCGCATGGGGCAGACATCGATTCCCTTGAGATTGCCCATGCAGAACCCGAACCGGTCCCGGATTGATTTTGGGAGATCGTTCTCCGGTATAGCATAAAACCCGAAGCTTCCATAGAAGTCCATCAATTCAGTCTTGGAATGCATGTAAAGGGTCTCGTTCCTGCCGCACTCCTCGATTAAGAGGGACATGACCGAACGGGCAAAACCCCGGAGCCGGTATTCATCGAGCACGTACACGGCATCGACTTCCAGGCCGTCGTCGTGCCGGGCACACCGGGCAACCCCGATGATACGCGTACCGACAAATACCGCGAAGAGGCGGTCGTGCTCGCGGTCGGCTTTCTGCTGGTGGTAATGGATCCAGAGTTCCCGTTCGGCCCGGGCCATCTCGGCTGGTGTGAGCTCCCGGACTTCGACAGCCTCGTAGATCCGTGCCGGTGCAGCCGCGGTCCCTTCCGAGAAGATGGCCCTGCCGATCCTGCTGATAAATCCCGGCCTGAACGTGACAAAACCGCCGCTCTCCTCTCCGGCAAGGGCATAGAGCGTGAGGAGCGTCTTGTCCTCGTTGTACTCTTCCACGTCAGCAGGTGCGGAGATGGTTGGCATGGGATACCTCGACTGACTGCGGCGCCGGGCCGGATAAAATATCGTTTTTTTCTCGCATTGAGATCATCACGGGAGAGCGGGTTGATACAATATTCTATAGCCGTTATCGTTTCCACCATATAAATATGAGGGCAGATCTCTTCTGTTAATGGATTGTGATCCCTGCGGTTGCCCTGTACCGTGGTGGTTGTCACGCACTTCCCGGGAAATGGTCGCCTCCGTCCTCCCACACCCTCAGATGCATAACGAAAAGTTCTTTCATCCTTGTTTCCAGTATCAGTATACGTAATGCCGGCACCGCCGGGTTATGTACACTGTCAGAGGTGTGTGCATTGATCGATAAACTGTTACTAGGGAACCTGAGGTTTCGGGAAACGGATTTCACCCCGAACATTGACTATTACAAAGAACTGGCAGGAAGCCAGCACCCGACCACGCTCTGGATCGCGTGTTCTGACTCCCGGCTCCAGTCCGGGCACATAACACAGGCCCGGGCCGGCGAACTGTTCATCCAGCGCAATATCGGGAACATCGTGCCGGTCCATGACTGGAATTTTGCGACCGTGCTGGAATATGCGGTTGTGCACCTGAAAGTGCAGGACGTTGTAATTTGCGGCCACTCGAACTGTGGGGCGATCCGGGCGCTTGACAAGGAGAGTACAGACTCATATATCCCGCTCTGGCTCAACAATGCCCGCGAGGCAAAGACCCGGGTGGATGCAAAGATCAAACCCCCGGAGACGGTGCTTGAGAATGATGAGCGGTATAAACTCATCGAGCAGGAGAACGTGCGGCTCCAGATCGAGCACCTTTATACGTACCCTCTCCTTAAAAAAGCGGTGGATGCGAAAAACGTGGTCGTCCACGGGCTCTATTACGATCTTGGCACCGGCGTACTGAGCCGGGTTTCCTGATCCTTTTTTCCCCGGTGTGTATATCCCCGCAAATATGTGCGGATACTCTTAAAGAACCCGTTTCCTCCCTGCGATGCAGATGTCCCGTGCCCGGTCGATACCTTCGGACGGATCCGCTTGGATATTAAGAATAATAAAAAAGGGATTATGCGGTTCCTGCACTGTCATAGATCAGGCAGATGTAGCGTGCCTCGACGATCGTTATGAACGGGATGAGGATAAATGAGATGATCTGGCCAACGAAGGGTATGAGCATGCAGATGAGCTCAATGATTCCCATAATGATTCCCATGATGATCAGGGCGATAATGAAGCTGACCCAGCCGATCTTCCCGATGGTTGCACTGATGGCGCCGAAGTTGAAGGCCTCTCCCATGCTGCCGGTGCGGGCAAAGCGGACCATCCCGATCGATGAGAACATCCCGATGATGATGGCCAGGATGACGAGGATGATGAGTCCCACGAGGAAGGTTCCGATCGATGCCGCTAACGCAGCGCTGACTGCCGCCGGGTCGCCACCGGCTGCCATGACTTCCGTGACCATCGGGGCAAGAGCCAGGAACAGGACGATGAACAGGGGGATTGCATAAATCAGGCAGATGATGAGGTACTTGATACCGTCAATGAAGAGCGTTCCCCATTTATCAACCTCGGGAGCGGGCTTCTCGCCGCGGTAGACTCGCAGGGCGTAGCCCATGAGGGGCAGCATGAGAATGATCGTTGCTATCAGGAGCAGTATCCATTTCATCCATTTTCCAACGAGACCTTCCTTTGCATAGCCAAAGGACTCTCCAACCATTTTTCCAAAATCCATGTCAGTCACCTGTGTGTAATGATTACGTTTCATCGTATGGCGTTTCGCTATAAAAATGGCTTGATTTGAAAAGGTATTTTGGGAAAAAAAGTGGGTAAATGGGCCCAATGGGAATCCGCTCCTCGTTGTCTGCGATCAAGAGTCGCAACCTGCAGGCTGCAAAGATCCCAGCCGGTATAAAACACAACCCATAACACCCGGTATTTCCCATCCCTTTTTCATCCATGACTTCCTGCACTCCCCGCAACCATGGTCTTGTATTCCTTATCGTACTCGTCGTCTGCCTGATCCTCGATTATGCCACATCGGATGCCCTCTCCTTTGTCGATCTCGTCCAGACGGCCTCGGTAACTATCGTCCCGGTCATACGGCTTGAGAATATCATCAGTTTCCTGACCACCCTCTCACTTCTCCTGGGCATCATCGGATTTTTGTTTTTGTCGCAGCTGCGTTTCATACAGATCCTTTCCATTGCCGCAATTCTCTCGACGATCAGCCTCTTCCTCAACGTTGCCGGTCTCCTCCGGACCCTCATCGATCACCAGGTGAACCCGGAACTCCTGCTCGGTGCAGCGGCAATCGTGTACGTCTCCAATGTGCTCGTCTTCACCGTCTGGTACTGGCTCCTTGACTTCGAGAGCCAGCAGGATCGATCAGCCCGGACGGCAAAGCCAGTCCTTGTCTTTCCCCAGAATGCAGCTTCGTACTCCGGGTACGAAGGCTGGACCCCGGGGCTTGTCGATTACCTGTTCCTCTCGTTCCACACGTCCAGCACGGTAGGGCCCACGGATACTCTGGTGCTCTCGAAAAACGCGAAGGTTGCCATGATCTGCCAGGTTACGGTCTCCCTCATCGTCCTCGTCGTGCTCGCGGCCCGGGCGATCGGGATACTCCGTTAATATTTTTCACTGGACGAGGAAATGAAGAACTGCCCTGCCCGGTTCCGGTACAGGATTTTCGGTTATTACCGGTTTTAGCTGACTCTTTGCTCCCGCTGTTGTGACAGTCCGTGAAGCGCGTGACCGTGAGGATATGAGCGGGCTTTTTTCCCGTCTGCAGTTCGTTCTCCTGTCACCGTCAGAAGAACGTGGCGGCTTTACGGGTCCGAAGTCACATCCGACGTAAAGGAATACTGGCAGTCAATGTTGCTGAATTCAGCGATTGAGACCAGTTCGATCCGTTTTTGCCCCGGGTACAAGGCCGGTATCCCGATCTCTTTTGAGAGGGAATGGCAATAGGAGAGTGACGGGATGACGTCGATGCGGACCCTGATATTGGTAAATGTCCGGTTTGACGGGTTTGTTATCCGGAACTGGGGGGTATACATGTCAACTGAACCGGCGTTCACCGGCTCGGGATTATCGATATCGGGACTTGTTACGGTAATATCCTGGTTATGAACCTGCGAAACGCATCCTGTACCCAATGACATGACGATGAGCACCAGCAGCACCAGCCCGGCTTTTTTCATTGCCTCACTTCCGGTGCATCAGAGTATTTCTGCCCGCGTATTTGTTCTTACCGGAATCAGCAGGACAACCTGTGCACTCCGGAACGTTACTGTTCCGGCAGCTGAGAAACCCGTGTGGCCAGCTCACGCAGTTTTCCCCGTTTTTTTAAAAAAAAGGCATGTTTTCGCCCGGGACATGGATGCCGTGTTGTGACGGATCGTGCGAATAGTACCCCGACGCGCCCCGGTAATCCGTTCCTGCCCGTTTATGGCGTGCCTGTTCTCCGGGCTGCCCCGATCTCCCGGATGATGAGGTAGAGTACGTCCGTGAGGAGGCCGAACATGGGTATGATCGCAAGGATGACCCAGACCGGCGCAAGCATCTTCTGTTCTTTTGCATCCCGGAAGATGAGCCAGGCAACAAGCAGCTGGATGACCCAGATGCCGATCATCATGACCGGTCCCTGGGTCGGGTTTGACGAATACATACAGGGTTGCATATATGGTTGCATGAGTTGGTATCCGGTACCGGACCTGATATGCTTTGCCTGCCGGCAGGCAAGGAACGTATCCGGTTTTAGGTCCCGGTGACCGGATGGAAAATGGTTAAGGTTCAGGAAAATCTGAAAAAATGTGGTAGCGTGCTCAGATCCGGCAGGCAGATACGCTCTCACTGCATTTGCCGTCCGGGCATCTGATCGGGGCTGTTGCAGGGCACATATTCTCTATCGGGCAAAAACTACCGGCAACGGTGCATGACCCATCGGCACATTTGTACGGGTGGCTTGCCGGACAGATAACCTGCGTGCCGGAGGAATCGATGAACAGGCTCACCTTTCCCAGCGCAGCAGGGAGTACCGGGTCAGCCTTTGCAGCAAAATCCGCAAGCGTGCTCTCCTGGTAATTTCCGAGGATCGAGACCGTGTAGGTGAGGCGTTTTGCCGAGGCATTGTACCGGGGGTTCGACAGGACAACGATGATAGTGTCTTCCGATTCCTTTGCTCCCGGGCGGGAGATGGCAGCATTGGGCGCAACCGACCAGTTGAACGAAGAGATGAAGTCATCCATGCCGGTAAACCCGGCAACCCGGTCCGGGCGGTCGGAGAAGTACATGGTGTAGGGGACGACCGTGCCAAGCGTGAGCGTGTACGTACTGTCCGTTCCCTGGATGAGAGTGGCATCCGGGGATTCCTGGACAAAGAGGAGGCTTACCGGTGTTTTCTGGTCCATGACAGCAACCGTTGGCACCGGAGTTGCCGGGTGCTGGACCGCAGGGCCGGCAACGGGTGCGGTTATGCAGCCGGCGATACACGCGCCTGCAGTGAGAACGGCGATGAGAAACAGGAGCGTGGATGGATTTTCCATCTGAAATTATACGGGAAGAAGAGTAAAAAGAATTGTTGTTTGGTTTTGCCTTGTTGTTCCGGCAGGCAGGTGGAAGCCACGGGGAGCCTTGTCAGCGTGCCCGGCCGAGCGCGGCCGGCCCTTCCTGGGGGATCGTGGTCGTCGTGCTCCAGAAGAATCGTGCCGTGCCATCCTGCAAGGGGGAGAGGCGGATAATACCCATGCCGATGCCATGCCCGGCCGAAGTCTCATGACGGGTGTCGGAGGCGTGGGGGTCACCGGTCTCGTCGATGACAACAACATCCCGGGAGCCCGAGGCATCGGCTTCGCCGACAGCGGCAACGAGCATGATGTGCCCTGAGTCGACCCTGTTTTTGGTGTTTGCGTACGCGATGATGTCCCCGGGCTGCAGCCCGGCAAGCGGAACGCTCTCAAACCAGCCGTTCTCTCCCGTTACAAAAAACCGGTAATAGTTCAGCGGGTTCGGCGTTTCGCACTGCTCCGACGGGTCAAAGCAGCCTGCCTGGGGGATTGTGGATCCGGCTTTCCAGCCAGTGAATTTTGTAGGCGCGATGGTGTTTGCGTAAGTAAAAAGGGATGTGACTAACCCGCTGCAGTCAGTCATTACCATGACGGGTTCTGTCTGTTTGACGGTCTCGATCGGGCCGGCAGCGATCGTAGTACCGGTCCAGCCGGCCGGCACACCCTTAGGCTCGCTCTCCCAGAGAAGCCGGGTCTTGCCCGCAGCCGGCCAGAGGACACGGGTCTTCTCCTTTCCATGGATCACGTAATCCGTCTGGTCCCGTTTCTGGGCAGTATAGGATTCCGGCAGGTAATCGGGAGAGCCCGGGGTGTACGTGTAGATACTTTTCAAGAGCTCCTTTGCCCCGGTCAGGAGGGCTGCGCCGGGAGAACCCGCGGGTGCGGTGGAGATCCAGGTACCGGACGAGCCGGTCGCGGTTGTCTCCGGTTTACCCGTTGTATGGACCAGGGGAGCCGTCTGTTTCAGAGAATCCGGCCGGGAGGACGAAGTGCAGCCTGCCAGTGCCGCTGCGGCAAAGAGGAGCATGATAACAAGGACCGGGAAGTACGGCTTCATCATTCCGGGGTGCGCCGGGAAATGGTAAAAAAATTATTATTTGAGTTGCTTTCGAAACCGGTCGATGAGAGTCCCTTGTGGATGATCCGCTTCTTTCCCGCGTTGAGAGTCGCGATGTAGTTCTCGTATCAGCGAATGCGGGTGGAGACCGGGAACGGGATGCCGATCGTAGAGATGAGGGTTTCGCCCTGCTTTCAACCCGCGGTCTGGATCAGGATCCCCCTTTTTAACTCATTCTGGTTATTCTCTTCAATCCCGGCCGGGAAATTATGATATGGAGGCTCATCCTGTTGTAGTATTCCCCCCGGCAAGCTCCCGCTTCATCGGGCAGACCCCTGCTCCTGCCATCTCGCCCATGGCCCACGAATACCTCTCCCGGATCGTCAGGGGCAGTTCCTCTTCAGGGATGGGGACAAATCCGAACGATGCATAGAAATTCACGAGGTGCCGCACCGCGTACATGTAGAGGACGGTATTGCCGCACTCCCGGATCATGAGATCGAGGGCCATCCTGGAGTACCCGTTTCCCCGGAACTCCTCCCACGTGAAGATCCCGTCCACCTCGTACCCGTCATCGTGCCGCTTGCACCGGGCAACGCTGACCGGCGTATCTTCGATAAAAACGGCAAAGATCCGGTCGTGCTCATGATCCGATTTCGTCTGGTGATAGTCAAACCAGATCTTCTCGGCCAGATAGAACTCGGCCGGTGCGAGCTCGCGTGTGTGGATCTCCAGCAGGATATCCGTGTACATGACCAGCACGGGTTTGGTTATCTGCGCAGTGACTTTCGAGGTCGTGGTACCGAGCGGAATCTTCCGGATATAGTCCATCCTGCCGAAGCGGGACATCATGACGAGCGTGACCTCCTCTTCGTCCGCGACAGCGGCAATCTGGGATGTCGGGTCGCCAAACCGGACCATCATCTTTACCCGTATCTCCGGGTGGTCCGCCTTGATCTTCTCCCGGGCGTCCGAGAGTTGTTTCTCCACTTCCCGCACAACGAAATTCATCTGCTCTTCTGCCTCAATCTTCCGGATGACGTGGAGGAGGATGATCTCGGTGACCTCCCCTATCTTGCCAACGGACTCCAGCGCAATGTTCGCGGGCCGGGAGAAATCGAGCGGGAAGAGGATCCGATCGAACAGTGCGGCATCTGTCGTTTGCGGGTGGGCAGAAAAGAGACCCCTTACCGGGAACCGCATGACGAGGACATGGGTCTGGCTCCGGGTAAGGACCTCGGTGCCGCCATGGCCGAGAAGGGTCTTGCTGAGGAGCCCGGATCGTGCCCCCATGATGATGAGCGAAGGTCTCTCGGCCCCGGCCGTTTTCAGGATCTCTGCAGGAATGTCCCCGCCGGAATCTTCCCGGATGAGGCATCGTGTGGCAGTACCCTGGTTTTTGACCAGCCCCAGCTGCCGCTCTGCGTCTTCGCGTTCCCGTGCCGTTGCACCCCCGGCCCGGACGATATGGAGCAGGACTACCTCTCTTACGTTCCTGATACGGTCTGCGCATGCTACGAGTTTTTCTGACATCTCTGACAGATCGGTAGGAATGAGGACCTTTTCGAACATCGTGTGGCCTGCTGTATTCATGTTACTATGATCCGGCTCTTTTTTATGCATGGTGATCCGGAACGGATCCCGGTCTTCATCGTACTCAGGTCCTGCCAGGGCCCGGGATTAGCCCGCAGCTGTGCCCCTGTGCGGGAACATGGGATCAGTCAGTCTGCTGCGGCGGGGGCCTGCCGTATCCAGGTCCGGAGTCGCAGCCCGTTTACGCAGAGTGTGATACCCAGGAGAATCGTGACAGCACCGAGAACTTCAACCAGTATAACGAGGATACCCTTAGGACAGATGAGCAGGAGAATAGTAATGGCAAGCGAGATGATGCCGATCGCCATGCGGCTGTAAAATCCTTCAGGCACTGCGTGTCTCCCTTTTGCCACCCGTGAGAGCAGCATGCCTGCACTTGCAATCATCCAGACCGTAAGGAGAGCAAGGATGCCTGCCACCCAGTAGTCCATGGGCAGGAGAAACGCGAGGATTCCTGCACAGAATATTACGATTCCCGAGAGGAGATCCCGGGTCATGTACTTCTCCCGCAACCTGGCACGGAATGTCCGGATGAACATCATGACCGCAATGCCAAGGATTGCAAGCGGGAGGAGCAGATCAAAAATGCGCTTGAAAACCTGAACCGGATTATTCAGGATAAAGAACCCAACAAGCCCCAGAAGAACCCCGTAAACGACCTGCTCCTGCCAGATGAACCGTTGTGTTCGTAATGTTTCTGCTGTGCTCTCCGTTTCTGCCCGCCGGGTATCCATGATGAGTGTCATGAACGTGTCACTGATCATGAGGATCAGGGGAGCGTCGTCGATGAGGTGCAGCAGGGGATTTTTTTTCGGGTCATACCGGTCCAGGTGCACCCGCCATTCGGTTTTTGTCTCATGCACATGATACCGGCCTTTCCGGTAACTTGCGATGGTGCCCGGGGAGGGAACATTGATCCGTGACTGAACCCATCCGGTATCAAGAGGCTCGGTGACCGTTACTTTCGGTATCGCCACTTCCCATATGCCCTGACTTAACGGTTCTAAAAAGTCATCCAGCTTAGTCACGATTCATTTCCCAGTCGTTCCCTACGATCACTACGATGTACTACCATGTTAATAAACCGGATTTGAAAAAAAATTACCCGTAATCCCCGGTCAGGGTAAATCTTTTCAAAGGTGTTTTCCGGTATCAGAACCCGCTCTCAAGCCCTTCGCGGATATCTTTCTTCTTCTCTTTGTTGAGTTCCGCGATGTAATCCTCGTACCGGTGGATACGGGTGCTGACCGGGAACGGGATGCCGATCGTAGAGATGATAGCTTCGCCGGTATCAAGGGTCTGGATCTCGATCTCCATTTTGCTTAAGTCCTGCTTGGCGCTGCCCATGATGATCTCGCGGTCGCCCCGGTCGCCGAGGCCCATGACGACAAACGTGTTGATCTGGGCAAGCACTTTCTGGTCGATATTCTTGGGCTGCTGGGTCACGACGCATAGCCCTACTCCGAACTTCCTCCCCTCCATGGCGCATTCGCGGAAGATCTGGGTGGAAGATCCCCCGGATCCGAGAACCCGCTGGGCCTCCTCGATGGTGATGAGCACTTTTTTCTGTTCGGTCGGCTCTGCCTCGATCCCGAACTCCTCGGCTGATTTCCGGTGGGCCTGCATGATCCTCCGGGTGATCATCGAGAGGACGAAGAGTTCGCTCCGCTCCCCCATCCGGGGTATGTCGATGAGGACCACTTTGTTGTCATGGAGGTGCCGGAGGATCTCGGTTACAGAGGAGCCGGTCTCCCGGAAGAACTTACGGTTTCCCTGCGCGATGTTTCTGATCCGGCGCTGGATCACCTGGAGGGTTCCCGGGTGGAATGATCCGAGTTTTTCGGCAATCTGCGGGTACGGCCCGATGTAACGGCCCTGTCTCACTTCATCCGGGAGAGTCTCGGCATTTGCCTGCAGGAAGAACGGGATTATCTCGGTGCCGGAGAGATCATCGAGCGATTCGATGACATCCCGCTGGGCCTGCGAGAGATCATAGAGCAGGTTAAGGTCTGTCATCCGGAAATCATCGTAATCGAGCCAGAGGCTGGAAAGCGAGTACTTCTTCCGGTCGCTCTCGCTGATGGTGAAAACAACCAGCCCGTCCATGCCGGTACTGTAATGGACGAGCCCGAGCGTCCTCTCCCCGGTGCTGGACTGTCCGCCCCGCACGTACTCGCCGTGGGGATCGACTACCAGGAGGCCGAACTTCTGCATCTTCATGCAGGAGGCGCAGAACGTTTTCATGAAATTGGACTTGCCCATGCCGGTGGTGGCAAAAACGCCCATGTGCTGGGGGAGGACTTTGCTTGGGATCCTGACATGGATGTCCGCAAGAACGCCCTGGCCGGTCCGCATGACCCCGACTTCGATATCGCCCATGACTTTCGTCAGGAACGCGAAATCCTCGGTTTCGGGGATCTTTACGCCAGAGAACTTGGTCGGGACGGTGCGGGGTTTCCTGAAGATTCCTTTCTCGTCAACAAAGCCGAGCGGCACTGCCTCGACCCCGATAAAGACATCCTCCCCGAGACCGTAGAACTGCTCGGAGAACGGTCGGGTGTCCCAGTTCTGGTCGGCAAAGTTGCTCTCGTGAATGAGATCAACCACTTTGGCATAGAACGAGTAGTTTTTTGTGGTATCGGTGATCTTCAGAATATCCCCGACGAACAGCTTTGCCGAGTGGGGGATGATGAACCGGTATGAAAGGACACTTTTTCCTATCAGGCGGAATTTTGTTTCATCAGCATTCTCAATATCGTTCAAAGTCATCATGTAAATCACCAAAGAGGTCTTCGAATGTCCTGTTCCGCATTCCCTGTTTTGAGAGCCCGGCTTTTAAATCCTGCTGGATCTGCATTACCCGGGATTCGTCGATAGCAACCGTGCGGTGGGCGTCGAGGAGCGGGTAGGGATACCCGGGGATTCTCCCGTCACCGGAGCAGGCGGCAATAGCGTGCATGGTTGCCGCGATCGTCTCAACGCTCGTTCCTTTCGGCAGCTCCATCTTGAGCAGTCTCGGCACGCGGGAGCTGAGCGACGCGACAAAGATCTCCCCATGCCTCCCCTGCCGGTACTCGGTGTGGTCCAGAAGATGTTCATCGATCTTTATCCACCAGGGGCCGGATATGTCGAACTGGTCAGTAAGGCCGCTTACTGCGGGGAGGAGCGGGTGGCCGCCGCCCCAGGTTGCCCGGGTCCGCTTTGCCACGGCCGCAAGGAGAAGCCCGCGTTCCTGTGCCGTCGTGATGATGGAGGAGAGAACCGGCTCGTGGTTCTGGCTGGAAACCCGAAGGGCCCCGTCGATGAGGAGGAGTGCGCCGGCAGGCAGGGTCTTTGCGGTCTCGCGGGTCACCCAGTACTCCAGCGTGTCGCGGAGAGCGTTAACCGCCTTCTCGAGATCGCTGTTGTCGAGACCCTTGTGGGGCGGGACGCCGAAGCATTCTTCGAACATCACCGGGAAGTCCAGGTTCCGGTGACCGGGTCCGATGGTGACGAGCGTGAGGGGCGTACTGGCCCGGTTATGCCGCTCGTTTGCAAGAAACGTTGTCCGGGCTGCCTGTATGGCGGCAAGGGAAATGCTTCCCCCTTCCAGGATCATGGCATTGGATCCGTCGACGGCACTCACCATGCCGGAAGGAACGCGGGTGATGGGGTGGATATCGTCTTTTGTAATCCCGCTCTTATCGGCAAAGAGTGCGACCAGGTCTCCCGGGACATGTGCGGCTATATGCACAAGCGCCCTGCTGACCGACTCCTCGTAGGAAGTGCGGCTGTCCCTCATTCCAGATACCTTATCCTGTGCAGGGTCTTCTGGGATTGCTTCGTGATATCCGTTTTCCGTCATCCGTTGAATTCTATTTTGGCATGTAATGGGATATAAGGAGGTGGGGGTGCGGCGGGAAACTGGAATTGATGCATGGCCGGGATTATTCACACAATGAAATCCGGAATCCCGGTTCTGTCAGACTCAAGAGAGAGCTGCCCGTTGTTTCCGGCTCGGATAGAATTAAATATCCCGATAGGGAAGCATGAAGTATGCCACTCATGACATGGAATGATGAACTGAGTGTAAAAGTCACAGAGATTGACGACCAGCACAAGAAGCTTATCGGGCTTATCAACAACCTGCACGATGCCATGAAAGTCGGACAGGGAAAACAGGTGCTGGAATCGACACTTCAGGAGCTTGCATCGTATACTGTCTACCACTTTCAGACGGAAGAGAAGTACATGCAGAAGTTCAGCTATCCCGGGTATCCTGCGCACAAGATGAAGCACGATGCATTTGTCAAAAAAATCTCTGATTTCCAGAAAGATTACCATGCCGGCCGCCTCGGCATTTCCCTTGATCTCATGAATTTCCTCAAGGAATGGGTTACAACGCACATCAGGGATACCGACCGGCAGTACTCCGATACGTTTGTAAAAGCGGGGCTCAGGTAAGGCGGGAATAAGCCGGGAGTATTCTGGCGATGCAGGATTCAGGCTCCCTGTGCATGCGGGGGAAAAACCATCCGTCACGAGGCCCCCGTATGATCCGGTCAGCCTTGGCAGAAGGTTTCCGGAAGGCATCCCTGAAAAAAACAGGAATTGCCCGCAAACTGCCACGCATCTTTCGGCACGGTGATCTCGGACCGGGTGCCATTGCCCGTTGATGTGACCGGCCCGGCCTCCTCTTTTGTTGCCGTGGACTAAACATATTTATCTGTTCTCGGGACATGGATGGATAGACTATCGTACTCCTTTATCCGGGGTACAGGAGATCAGCATGACGGATACCGGCAGAAAATACCGTTTTTCATGGAAACTCCTTGGCGATCTCAAGGCAGGAAGACCCAACCTCGGCCCTGTAACCCGCCTTGAGGTGTACCGCCTGATGCAGTACACTATGCGGGATGTCCTTGAGCAGGAGTACGGGACAGATAAGGCAGACGAGATCTTCTACAAGGCCGGGCTGCTTGCCGGCAAAGAGTTTTACAAAAATGTTGTAGGGACTCCTGCTGACCTGAATGAGTTTGTCCGGAATCTGCAGCAGATCCTCATGGAGATGAGTATCGGTATTCTCCGGATCGAGAAGGCGGACCCGGAGAACGGCTCCTTTGTCATGACCGTGTCGGAGGACCTCGACTGCTCCGGCCTGCCTGAGACCGGTTTTGGTGTCTGCATCTATGATGAAGGATTCATTGCCGGCCTCATGGAATCGTTCACCGGCGACTCTTTTGACGTTAAGGAGATCGACTGCTGGTGCACGGGCGATCGCACCTGCAGGTTTGCAGTAAACCGGATACCCCGGTAGATCCTTTCTATGACCGACAGAAAAAGTACAGGACAATCCCCCGCTCCGGACAGCCTCAAAGAAGCACTGCAGGCAATTGAGGACACCCTCAGCACCGGCCATATTCCCGAAGGTCCTGTCATTTCTGCCGATGAAGAGACCCGGAAAAAACTGACAGCAATCCTTGCCGATATCGTTGCCACCCAGCAGTTTACCCTTGCCCTGGCAAAAGGCGACCTGTCGCAGGATCTTGCCGCAAAGGGGCGCATGGCCGGCTGCCTCAAGTCCCTGCAGTCCAACCTCCGGCACCTGACCTGGCAGGCCGGGCAGATCGCCGGCGGCGACCTCTCCCAGCGGGTCCATTTCATGGGGGACTTCTCAGACTCGTTCAATGTCATGGTGGAGCATCTTTCCGAGAATGAGATTTACCGGGCGCAGCGGGAAGAGGAACTCCGGAGCGTAAATACCACCCTCGCCGATGAGATTATCGAACGCAGGACAATAGAGGAGAAGATCCGTCTCCAGAACCAGATCTTTGAAACGATTGCAGAAGGTATCAACCTTGTCCGGTCCAGGGATGGTGTGATAGTATACACCAACTCAAAATTTGATCGGATGTTCGGGTATGATCAAGGGGAATTGATCGGCAAACATGTCTCCATTGTTAATGCTCCTGAAGAAACGAAGAGCCCGGCGGATACTGCCGGCGGGATCATGGCAATTCTCAACAGCCGGGGGGAATGGCGGGGAGAACTCAGAAACATCAAAAAGGACGGGACACTCTTCTGGTGTCTCGTGGTAATTTCCGCTTTTAAACATCCTGAATTTGGCAACGTCTGGATCTCAGCCCATACCGACATCACGGCCCGCAAGCGGGCCGAAGAATCCCTCCAGGAGAGCGAGGATCGCCTCAGGACCATTATCGAGCAGTCCCCGATGAGTATCCAGGTGATGACGCCGGATGGCCGGACCGTGCAGGTCAATCATGCCTTTGAGGAACTCTGGGGAGTAACCCTTGAGGATTTGAAGGACTACAATATGCTGAAGGATGAACAGCTCACCCACGCCGGAATAATGCCCTTTATTGAGAAGGGCTTTTCCGGAGAAGCCGTCACGTTTTCCCCCATACAATACGATACCCATATCACTCTTGGGTTAGGCGAGAAACGATGGGTTCAGGGTCGAATTTACCCGGTCCGGGATACCTCCGGCATTATCCGTAATGTCATTCTGGTGCACGAAGACATATCAGAACAAAAACAGGTGGAGGACGCACTCCGGTCAAGTGAAGGCCACCTGCGCACCCTGGTGCAGACCCTTCCCGATCTGATCTGGCTGAAGGATACCGAAGGTACCTATCTCTCCTGCAATACCATGTTCGAACGTTTCTTCGGTGCAAAAGAAACGGATATCATCGGGAAAACTGATTTTGATTTTGTTGAAAAAGACCAGGCCGGCTTTTTCCGCGAACGTGACCGTATTGCCATGGAAGCGGGCATGCCGGTGAGCAACGAGGAATGGATCACGTTTGCTGATGATGGCCACCGTGCGTTGCTGGAGACCATCAAGACGCCCATGTATGATACCGGGGGAAAACTCATCGGTGTCCTGGGCATCGGGCACGATATTACCCGGCGCAAGAAGATTGAGGATGACCTGCGCCAGAGCGAAGAGCGGTTCCGCACCATGAGCGAGACTTCGCTCACCGGGATCTATATTTTCCTGGACGGAGTTGTGAAATACGTCAATCCCACGTTTGCAAGGATTTACGGGTATACCCCCGGGGAAATGACGGGTATGGACCCCATGACCCTGGTCCATCCGGACGACCGGGCCCGGGTCCGTGAAAAAATGCAGGGCCGTCTTGACCGTGAGGAGGAGATCAGTGTCTATGAATGCAGGATGGTGACCAGAGATAACCGGACCCTCTTTGTGAATATCATGGGAGTACTCATCCCTTACGAAGGCCGGCTGGCAATTTCCGGTAACCTGCTGGACATAACGGAACGAAAACGTGCGGAGGAAGTATTGCGGGAGAGCGAGGAACGGTACCGTACCCTGTTTGACGAATCTCCCATCTCCCTGTGGGAAGAAGACCTATCAGACATAAGGTACTGGTTTGACACGAGGAAGGGAGAAGGTATCCGGGATTTCAGGAATTATTTCGAGACACACCCGGAAGAGGTCGTGTCCTGTGTCAGGATGGTGAATGTAACACGGATCAACCATGCAAGCACGGCTCTCTTTGGTGCACGTTCCCTGCAGGAATTTTCCGAGGGCCTTTCATCAGTTTTTACCCCGGAATCCTATGATATGTTCCGGGAAGAACTCGTTGCCCTGAGCCAGGGGAAGACCGGGTTTGAGTGTGAGGTTTTTGTTCAGACCCTCTCGGGTGAAAAAAAGATCACGTTATTGAAACTGATCGTGGTTCCCGGCTTTGAACAGACCCTCGGAAAAGTAGTGGTATCGCTCCTTGATATCACCGAGCGGAAGAAAATGGAAGATGCGCTGCGGCAGGCGAACAAGAAGATCGGCATGCTCTCCTCCATCACACGGCACGATATCCGCAACCAGCTCCTCTCGCTGCGGGGCTTCCTGGGACTCTCCCGAATGAAAACAAAAGACCCGGAACTCCTCCGGTTTCTCGCCAAAGGGGATAGTGCAGCAGAAGCGATTGGCAGCCAGATCGAGTTCACAAAATATTACGAAGACATCGGGGTCAATGCGCCGGAATGGCAGGATATTATCGAGCTTATCCAGACGGCACGATCCCAGTTGCCGATTCCTGATACCATAGATGTCAAGGTCGATCTCTCCCCCGTGAAGGTATTTGCTGATGGGCTTATTGAGAAAGTATTCTACAATCTATTGGAAAACACGCTCCGCCACGGTGAACGGGTCAGCCGGATCCGGCTCTCCTTCCATGAAACAGATCGCGGCGCGGAGATCGTGTACGAGGACAACGGCGTCGGGATCTCTCCCGAAGACAAGCCCCATCTCTTCCAGAAAGGGTTTGGCAAAAATACCGGTCTGGGTCTCTTCCTCTCGCAGGAGATCCTTGCCATTACGGGCCTGACGATGCGGGAGACCGGTGAACCTGGTAAAGGGGTGCGGTTCGTGATCACTATACCAAAAGACGGATACAGGCTTTCCGGGAATGAGTAACCGGGTATTCACGGTTCCCGGTTGCGTCAGTATGCTGTGTTTATCCGGCGCCTGCGGACCTTTTTTATATCGTGTTCTGGGATATGTTTTAATATATCCTGCATTGAATGGGTCAGTAACCACACGGGAGGTTTCCCATGGTGCTTGCTACTCTTGAAATGAGAAAATTTGTGGCCCCTGAATTCGTTATCGGGAGCGATGCCCGCCGGCTTGCCGGCAGGTATGCAAAAAATTTCGGTGCTACCAATGTGTTTGTTGTCACGGGGCCAAATATCATCAAAGCCGGATGGGTAAAGGATGTGACGGACAGTCTCGATGCGGAAGGTATCCGGTATACCATTTTTTCCGATGTTACCCCCAATCCCCGGGACTTTGAGGTGATGAACGGAGCGGAACTGTACGAGCAGAAAGGCTGCAATGCAATTATCGCTGTCGGTGGCGGAAGTCCGATTGACTGTGCCAAAGGGATCGGGATCGTTGCCTCCAATAAAAAACATATTCTTACCTTTGAAGGTGTAGACACTGTCGCGCTGCCTCCACCCCCGTTAATCTGCATCCCGACAACCGCAGGGACCGGTGCTGACGTTTCACAGTTTGCCATCATCAACGATACGAAAAGAAGAGTGAAGATCGCGATCATCAGCAAAAAGATCGTTCCGGATATCGCGCTTGTCGATCCTGTTCCCCTGACCTCCCTTTCACCGGACCTTACTGCCAATACGGGGATGGATGCGATAACCCACAGCGTGGAGGCATATGTTTCCAACGCCAGCTCACCGGTTACCGACACGCTGGCACTTGAATCGATCGCACAGATGAGCGATTACCTGCTTTTGGCCCAGAGAAACCCGGGGAATATCGAATACCGGAACCAGACCCTGCTGGGCAGCCTTCTCGGGGGGCTGGCATTCTCCAACGCGAGTCTCGGGATAGTCCATGCCATGGCACACAGTCTCGGGGGCTTCTCGGACCTTCCCCATGGTGCATGCAACGCCATCCTGCTGGGGCCGGTGATTGAATTTAATTTCGAGGCATGCCCTGACCGGTACGAGGCTATCGGGAATAAACTGAACGCGGGCTCCGCCGGCCGCTCCCCCGAAGAAATAAAGAACAACGTATTGTCCGCCATCAGGTCGCTGCGGGAATCCCTGGGTGACACGCACACCCTGTCGGGACTGGGTGTATCATATGCGGATATCCCCGAGCTTGCAAAGAAAGCAAAACGGGATCCCTGCCTTGCAACCAATCCCCGGATACCAACCATTGCGGATATCGAACGGATCTATGAACGCGCCTTCTGATGAAGAACCGGATATTGAAAGCCAGCGGGAGAAGATTATCGGCCTTGGCAAATTATCCATCCGTAAAAGTTACTACCCCGAACTCCAGCAGCAGCAGGAGGCGCTGAAACAGAGCGAAGCACGGTTACGTTCCATCCTCCACGCCTCGCCGGTGATGCAGTTTGTCATCGACCAGGACCACCACGTCATCTCCTGGAACAGGGCAATTGAGAGCTACAGCGGGATCCGGGCTGAAGACATCCTGGGTACGGATGGGCAGTGGCGGCCATTCTACCCGGAGAAGCGGCCGGTTCTTGCGGATATCCTCCTTGATCAGACCCTTGACCTGCTGCCGGAATTGTATGAGGAAAAATTCAGCAGGTCCCGGTTTGTTGAAGACGGCTATGAAGTGATTAAATTCTTCCCGAAAATGGGAGCGGATGGAAAATGGCTGCATGCAACAGCTGTCCAGATCCGGGATGCGAAAGGGGCCATAACCGGGGCCATCGAGACGCTTGAGGATATCACGGATCGGAGAGATGCCGAACTGGCCCTCAAAGAAAGCGAGAAATTCCTCAATAATGTTATTGAGAATATCCCAGACATGATCTTTGTGAAGGATGCCCGTGATCTCCGGTTCGTGCGGTTTAACCGGGCCGGCGAGGACCTGATCGGGTTTTCCCGGGAAGATCTCTATGGGAAAAACGATCATGACTTCTTCCCGGAAGACGAAGCTGACTTTTTTACCCGGAAGGACCGGGAGGTTCTTGACAACCGGCAGGTCGTGGATATTCCCGAAGAGAAGATCCAGACCCGGCACAAGGGCGAGAGGATCCTTCACACCAAGAAGATCTCGATCACCGATGAGAACGGAACACCCACCTTTCTGATGGGGATCTCGGAGGATATCACCGAGCGCAAGCGGATGGAGAATGCACTCCAGATGGCCCGCAACAAGATAAACCTGCTGAATACCGTTACGTTCCAGGATATCCAGACTGCAGCCTTCTCACTCACGGCTTATCATGAACTCCTCCTGCGTATCGTCACGGATGAAAAAACAAAATCATTCCTGGAAAAACAGGTGTCCGCAAACAAGAAGATCATCGATTCGCTGACCTTTGCGAAGAATTACCAGGATATGGGTGTCAAACCCCCGCAATGGCAGGATATCAGCCGGGTCTTCGTGTTAGCTATCTCGCACCTGGATTTTTTAAGGATCAAGCGGAATTTCCATGCGGAAGGCCTCGAGGTTTATGCCGATCCCCTGCTTGAGAAGGTATTTTTCAACCTGATGCAGAACGTTCTCAAGTACGGAGTGCATGCAACCGAGGTGACCATCAGATATCAGGAAAGACCCGACGGGCTTGTGCTTATCCTCGAGGACAATGGAGTAGGCATTCCTGCCGAGGAGAAACATATGATCTTTGACCGGGGTTACGGAAAAGACAACGGTCTTGGACTTTTCCTTGTAAGGGAAGTCCTGTCCATTACCGGTATGAGCATCAAGGAGACCGGGGAGCCGGACAAGGGGGCTCGTTTCGAGATCCTGGTGCCAAAGGAATGTTACCGGATTACAGAAGAACAACCAAAAAAATAAGAACCGACACAACCGTTATCCATCCCAGTTTTCAATACAAATCATCAGGTTACCTGACAGACTCATGATGCTTCATGTTGTTATGAGAGAAACGGTCCGGGATGGAGGTTATTTTTATTAAATTTCTGTACGATAACCCCTTATCCCGGCCCGTATCGCGGACCCGGTAACCGTTTACATCTGATCTCCGGCGGGGTGTCCCTTCATTTTCCTTACCACGTCTTACCGGGATAACACGGGGGAGGGTAAAATCCCGGGCAGATCTTCTCTGCCCAATCCCGGTGATCGGCTTTCCGGAATGGATTTACGGACCATTGTTTATGGCGTTTCCCGTCGCATTTATATGCCCCCTGCTTGTATTATCACCTGGATACATGGGGTGTGGGCTGAACGTTTTGGACCAGCGTGAGAACGGCAACTGAAGATCCCGGGCCTGACAACACGGGATTTTCCGGGATCCTTTTATGCGGAATGCCTGTCCCGCAGTCCGTACGTGGCAATGGTAACCAGATTATTTATGGAAATAAATCTCCTGAAAAATACAAGCGAAGGCAGGCGGAGGATGTGATCGTCACCGACCGGCAATGGCCTGCATATCCCTGCCGGTACCCGGCAGACTTTCCCGTTTCCGGAACATCTGGACGGTACGATCGCACTGGACAGGACTGCCATATCCGCGTTCACCATTGTCATGACGGAAAAAACATCATGATCCGTATGCAGAAACTGATCAGGGAGGGTATCGCATGAATAAAACCCGGTCCGGTGGTGAAGGGAATGTTGCTGCAGACATACTTTCAGAGCGCGTATGGCAGGCAACCATCATCTCCAGCACTGTTGCTGTCCTGCTCTTCTCGATCTACTGCCTTTCGCACGGAATCACGATCATCTTCATGCACCTGTATTACTTCCCGATCGTGCTCCTCGCGTACCGCTACCGGTCCCGCGGGTTTGTTCTCGCAGTGCTTCTCTCGCTTACGTATATCTGGCTTTCGTATTTCTATGATGCCGGGCAGGCCGATATCATCACCGGTGCATGGTACCGCTTTTTTGTGTTTATCGGGATTGCCGCGGTTATTGCATACCTGTCCGAGCAGCTTGCGGGGGGCCAGAAGGCACTACTCGCGAGCGAGATGAAATACCGGACCTTCTTCAATACGTCGATGGACTGCGTGTTCATCACAACACTTGATGGCCGGTGGGTGGATTTCAACGACGCTGCCGTTGCATTCTTCGGATATGGCAGCCGGGAAGAACTGGCCGGAGTGAAGATTGGCGACCTGTATGCCAGGCCGGCCGACCGGAACGATCATATCCGGAATATACAGGAAAAAGAATATTCTCTGGAATATCCGGTTAATCTGAAAAAGAAAGACGGCACGGTCATCAATACCCTGATAACCACCATCCCCAGAAAAGATGGCGATGGAACGATCATCGGCTTCCAGGGTACGATCCGGGATATAACGGAAAGGAGACATACAGCTGAGCGTCTGGACCAGCAGTTCCGGTTCCTGCAGCAGCTCATCGATACGATCCCGAGCCCGGTCTTCTATAAGGATGCAAACGGGATTTATATCGGGTGCAACCACTCCTTTGAGAATTATCTTGGCCGGACCAGGGACCAGATTATCGGCAAATCCGTATACCAGATCTCACCAAAAGAGCTTGCAGACACATACTTTGCAAAAGACAAGGAACTTCTGGATCATCCGGGCACCCAGCGTTACGAGGCCCGGGTGAAGTACGCAGACAGTTCAGTCCACGATGTTATTTTCTATAAAGCCACGTTTTCCGATACCCACGGGGCCGTCCAGGGGCTTGTCGGGATCATCCTGGATATCACGGAACGCAAGCATGCGGAAGAATCGGTCAGGCAATCGTTTGCCCTTCTCAAAAGCGTATTTGACAGCCCCAAAGACGTAGTGATCTTTGCCCTTGACCGGCAGTACCGCTATATCGCATTCAATGATAATCACCGGCAGACAATGAAACAGATCTGGGGAGCCGATATCTCCGTTGGAGCCAGCATGCCCGGCTTCATCACGAGCGAGGAAGACCGGAACAGGGCAATCAGTAATTTTGATCGGGCTCTTCTGGGGGAATCATTCACCCAGGTTGAAGCATACGGGAACGCGGCCCTGGCACGCAGGTGGTATGAGGACATTTATAACCCGATCACCGATAGCAACGGGAACGTGATCGGCCTCACGCTGTTCCTGACAGATATTACCGACCGCAAGCGCGGAGAGGACGCACTCCGGCTCCAGAACCAGATCTTCGAGACCATTGCAGAAGGAGTGTACCTGATCCGGGCCAGTGATGGCACGATCGTCTATACCAATGAAAAGTTCGACAGGATGTTCCGGTATGCGAAAGGTGAGGCGATCGGCAGGCATGTCTCCGTTGTCAATGCGCCTGAAGAGGGGACGAGCTCCCGGGATACTGCCGACCGGATCATGAAGGCCCTTCACGAAACAGGTGAATGGAGAGGGGAGGTAAAGAACATCACAAAAGATGGTACGATGTTCTGGAGCCTCGCCGTGGTGTCGACATTCGAACATCCCGAGTTCGGCAGCGTCTGGATCTCTGCCCACACGGATATCAACGGGCGCAAGATCGCGGAGGAGGCCCTCAGGGAGAGCGAGAAACGGTACCGCGATATGTTCGAGATCAACAACGCCGTGATGCTTATCCTTGATCCAGAGGATGGCAGGATCGTGGATGCCAACAGCGCTGCCTGCCGTTACTATGGTTATACCCGCGAGGAGATTACCGGGCTTGTGATCATGCAGATTAATATCCAGGATTCGGATGCTACACGAGATGACCTGGCCCGTGCCAGGGGAAGCCAGGGTGCCGTGTTCCAGTTCCGGCACCGGAAAAAGGACGGGGAGTTACGGGATGTTGAGGTTTTCAGCGGCCCTATCTTTTTGGGTGGCCGCCGGCTCCTGCATTCCATCATCCAGGACGTGACCGACCGTAAAAAAGTGGAAAAGGCTGTTGAAGCTGCCGTAAATCTGAACCAGCTGATCGATACCTTATCCATCAGCGAATCCATGAGTTTCACCCTTGATGAAGCACAACGACTTACCTCCAGCGGAATCGGGTTCTTCCATTTTGTCAACGAGGGTGAGAAAACAATCCAGCTGATCGCGTGGTCTTCGGAGACAAGGAAGCACTGCTTCATCCCCAAGGAACCCGAGAAGAACTACCCGGTGGAAAAAGGCGGGGTCTGGCTGGATGCTCTCCGTGAACGCAGGCCGGTCATTCACAATGACTATGCCAGCCTCCCCCATAAAAAAGGCCTGCCGGAAGGGCATGTGCCGGTAATCCGGGAACTGGTTGTGCCCATTTTCGACGAGGACCGGATTGTTGCGATCATCGGTGTGGGCAACAAAGCAAGGGATTACGATGAAAGGGATACCAATGTCCTGACCCTGCTGGCAAAGAACACCTGGACCCTGATCCAGCGCAAGCGGGTGGATGAGGCACTCCGGGACAGCGAGCAGAAGTTCCGCGATATCTTCAACAACACAACGGATGCGATCCACATCCACGAGATTCGCGAGGACGGTATCCCCGGCCGGTTTACCGATGTCAACGACATTTCCTGCCGGATGCTGGGATACACGCGGGAGGAACTGCTGAATATGACCCCGCTCGATATCGCAACGGAGTACCATAACCCCCCGATTGCGACGATCTTTGAGAGCCAGCGCATGCTCGGGGTGGCGCGGTTCGAAACGGAACACCGGACAAAAGACGGACGGGCAATTCCGGTGGAGGTGAACACCCATGTCGTCACCATCCAGGGCAGGAAGTTGATGCTCGGTGTTGTCCGGGACATTACCGAACGGAAAAAAGCCGAAGCCTTGCTGAAACATTTCAACGAGGAACTCGAACAGGACGTCAAGATCCGTACCGAAGAGCTGAATGCATCACTGGACGAGAAAGTCATGCTCCTCCGTGAAGTCCATCACCGGGTCAAGAACAATCTCCAGATCATCATCAGCCTGGTCAATCTCCAGATGCGCCAGATTGATGATGAACGATTGAAACAGGTTATGGCAGAGACGCAGAACCGGGTCAAGGCAATGTCCCTTGTTCACGAGAAGCTCTACCAATCTGGAGACATCGCCCATATCAGTCTTGCTGACTATACGCGGTTCATGGCAACCCAGCTCTTAAACTTTTATGGCGTGAATTCCCGGCGGGTAAAAGTAACTATTGACATCGGAACGATCATGCTTGATATCAACACGGCAATCCCGCTGGGGCTTATCATCAACGAACTGATCAGCAACGCATTGAAACATGCTTTCCCTGGCAACACGCAGGGAATGTTATCTGTCTCTGCAAGGGATGAGGGCGACCTGGTACATCTTACGATACAAGACGATGGAAAAGGATTACCCCCGGATCTGGACTGGCGGACTGCGGAGTCGCTCGGGCTCCGGCTGGTGGTCTCTCTCGTGGAACAGTTGGACGGCACCATTGAACTGGACCGGAGTGCGGGAACGAGGTTTGTCATAGTGGTGCAGAAGAAAGAGTGAGCCCGAGAATAGACCTGTACCGTAGCTGAGCGAAGATCCTCATGCACCGTGATTCTGTATCCGGGCCACGATAAATTCTGTTCTTTTTTTTTAATTCTGTGGGTAAAAACGGAAGGATTTCCCGCAAAAACAAGATTTTCCCCTCCATTGATATCCCCGGTCGGAATAGCCTTATCAGGTAAACGTCTTACCCAAACATAACGAGAACGGCCGGGTATTGCATTGGCGGATTTTTACACCGATGGAGAATCCAAAAAAATCACCAGCCCGGAAAACCTCCTTCAGCTTGCCTTTATCGCGGTTATCCTCATAGCCCTCTACCTCATCAGCACGGTAAACTACATCCTCTTTCATGGCATCGCTGAACTCGCCGGCTTTGCCGTTGTTTTCTCGATCTTCATCATCATTGGGAATACCCGTAATGTGATGACGGATGGGTTTTTCCTCATTGTCGGGATCTCGTTCATCATCTTAGGCAGCATCGATCGTCCACACTCTCACGTTCAAGGATATGGCGTTTGCAAATGGTCAGAGGATGCGAAATCCCATAATCCCAAATAAAAAAACCTTTTTAGTCCCTCTTCCAATGTCTCCTTAACCGGGGGAGCATGGAGAAAAAATCAATCCTGATCGTTGAAGATGAGAAGATCGCAGCACTTGACTTAAAGGATACCCTTCTCTCGCTCGGGTACCAGGTCACCGGAATTGCCAGTTCCGGTGAACGAGCAATCGAGCTGGTGGATACGGAGATCCCCGACCTGATCCTCATGGACATCCACCTTTCCGGTAAACTTTCGGGAATTGAAGCTGCCGCAGAGATCCTGAAGCGACATGCTATTCCCATCATCTACGTTACTGCGTACGCAGATCCCGCTCTGGTAGAACAGGCAAAGCGGACCCGGGCTTATGGCTATATAATCAAACCTTACGATGAGCGGGCGATCCGGACCGATATTGAAATAGCGCTGTACAAATTCGGACTGGACCAGAACTTCCGGCAGGAATATGCAAGCCTCGAAGAGTGGGTTAAGAAACGGACCACGGAACTTGCGCAGGCAAATGAAGCGTTCAGGAAAAGCGAAGCCCGGTGGGAACTCACGTTTGATGCGGTACCGGATATGATCGCCATCATCGATGGCCAGTTCCGGATTATCCAGGTGAACAAAGCGATGGCTGACCGTCTGGGTGTTTCAAAAGCGGATGCCATTGGTCTGACCTGCTATGAAGTTGTTCATCACACCAAAACCCCCGTTTCTCTCTGTCCGCACCAGTTACTTATCCGGGATGGCCAGAGTCATTCGACCGATATTCATGAGGATAACCTGAACGGGGACTTTTCCCTTACCGTATCCCCCATACGCGATGCTTCCGGAAAGGTTATTGGCAGTGTCCATGTCCTCAGGGATATCACCGAGCGCAAGAAAGCAGAAGATGCACTGGCGCTTGCAAGCAAAAAACTGAGTCTCCTTTCAAGTATCACCCGGCATGATATGCTCAACCAGCTCACTGCTCTAAGAACTTATATTGAGCTCTCCCGGGGAGAAACAGATATTGTAGCGGTAGCGAAATATATCAGCACGGAAGAGGTAATCGCGGAGAATCTCGAACGGCAGATACAATTTGCCCGTGAGTATCAGGATCTCGGTGTTACTTCCCCGGTCTGGCAGAGTATTCATGCGAGTATCGATAAGGCGATTGCCTCATTACCCCTTCGGAATGTGACTGTGAAGCGGGATTTTGCCGATTGCGAAATCTTTGCCGATCTCCTCTTTGAGAAGGTCTTTCTCAATCTCATTGACAATGCCCTGCGTTATGGCGGGGATGCGATGACCCTGATTCGCGTCACCCTGCAGGAATCTGAAAATGGGATGAACATTTCTGTCGAGGATAATGGAGCAGGGATATCATATGAGGATAAAAAAAGGTTGTTCCAACGCGGCTTCGGGCACCATACCGGCCTTGGTCTTTTCCTCTCCCGCGATATCCTTGCTATCACGGGCATCACAATCACTGAGACCGGCGAACCGGGGAAAGGGGCACGGTTCGAAATTACCGTACCGAAAGGGGGGTTCCGGTTTACCGGCAGCAAATGAATTTTTGAAAAAAACAGGTGGGAGCTTTACCCCGCTGCAATCATAATTATTTTCATTTCATAATATAATCGTGCATCAGGGGATAGTATGGACGACCCGTTGAAACGACTTGTGATATTCATTATCTGTCTGGCTATACCGGGAACGATTATTGCACTCGCGTGATACTTTTCCGTTGAGTTACCGGCCCGGCAGGCTGCACTCAACGCGCCCACAAACTTCCGCAGAATACTGTTGCGATAATAAATGTGAAAAAAGTCAAAAGACAGATCCTTATCAGGGATAGTATCTGAAGGGAATACATAACGAGATGAAGTATGTCCGAAGCTCAGCAATCCGATGCACTGAAAAACTCGTAATCTTCCTGACAGGGTTTGCAATCTTGGGTACGGGCATCGCACTGGCGTATTATTTCGCTGTGGCACTCCCGGTCCAGCACGCATCCTCCCGTCCATAAACTGCATGCGGCCCCGATGAATGGAGGGACGACCTGGTGCCCCTGAAGACCGGGACTCCCCGGTGCATCTCTTCTGTGTTATTCTTCGGGCCCGGCCGTCCCTGTCCCGGCTCGTCTCACAGCACCCAGAACCCTTAGGGATCCTTATTGATGATAACGGGTGCTCCCGGGGATTTTACATTTGTAGCTCGGAAAAAAGATCCAAAAAATTTTAACGCTCCCGGGGATTTTGCCCCGGCACGCTTGTGGCGCCCCTACCCGGGATGACGACGTATTACCTGTAACTTCACTCCGGCCATCGCAATGCGCCCCGTCCCCCGACTGGGAACAACCTGGCGCAAGTGGGGGGTCATCAGGCAGGGTGACAAATGTTTTCTAAAGAGTACCTTTTTCGTGTGAGGACCTGAAATGTCCCTTTGGCACCACGATCTCGAACTTCGCTCCTTTCCCCGGGATACCGCTCTCCCGGATTGTCAACCCGGTGATCGAGAGGATCTCCTTTGCGAGGAAGAGGCCTAACCCGGAATTTTTTCCGAATCCTTTCTCGAAGATCTTCTCTTTTTCCCCGTCCATAATCCCGACGCCGTTATCCTCCACGATGATAATCAGCTCGTTTTGAGCCCGTTCGCAGCGGACCGTAATCTCCGTCACATGTTCCCCGTGCCCTATCGCATTCTCGAAGAGGTTGAAAAAGACCTTCTCAAGCATCGGGTCGGAGAATATTTCGGTATCTTCGCAGGTTGCAAAAAATACAACCTCTTCCCTCCCAGCCTTTGCCACGATCTTGTCAAGCCGGGACCAGCCCGGCGTATGGACCCCCAGTTCCTGGTACGTTTTCATGAACTCGATCTGGCGGCGGATCGTAGATGATCCTGCATCGATCTTCGAGAGATATTCAGCAATGACCGGGTCGCTCTCCTTCATCGCGGCAACCTGCGTGAAGCCCTGGAGCATCGTCAGCTGGTTCACGATGTCGTGCCGGGTGATGCTGTTCAAGAGATTGAGCTTACGGTTGGCTTCCCGGATCGCGTGCTCCATGGATTTCCTCTCCGTGATATCCCGCACGATTCCTTCCGTTCCCAGCACCCGGTCCTCTTCATCGCGGATGAACTGGACGTTTAAGGACGCCTGGAAGGTCGTGCCGTCTTTCCGGAGGGCAACGCCCGCAAAATCAGTGACCCCGCCGGACTTCTGCAGGTCCCTGATCACCCCATCTCTCTGCCCGGAAATGGCATAGAGGGACACGGCAGAAATGCCGCACATCTCTTCTGCAGAGCCGTAGCCGTACAGGCGGGCAGCTGATCGGTTCACCATCGATATATTGCCGTTCTCATCCGTCCGGATATAGGCATCCTGCATGTTCTCCAGGATGCGCCGGTACTTCTCCTCGCTTGTACGGAGAGCTTCTGTTACCGTAATGCGCTCGGTAACATCCTCGAGCGTCTCGACAGCACCGATGATTGTTCCCTCCGCATTCCGGATCGGCGCTGCCGTGAATGAGAGCCAGGTTCCGGATTCACCCATATCCGGGAAAAAATCCGTTGCTTCGTACGCGCCATCGACATACCGTGACGGCTGGAGTTTTCCCGAGTACCATTTGAAGAGGCCGTCTTCGTTGTTGTCGACAAGGAGATCGGCAAGCACCGGCCGCGGGTCCGGATAGAATGCACGCCACTGCTGGTCAGTGCCAATAACATCTGCGGCCCGGATTCCGCTGTACTCCTCGAGCGCTTTGTTCCAGGAAAGGATCCGGTGCTCGTGATCGATGACGAACTGGAGGACGGGCGAGCCGTGCAGGATGGATGTGAGCTGTGCCTCGCTCTCGCGCAGCGCTTCATCGGCTTTTTTCCGCCGGGTAATGTCTTCGGAAAAGATGATGATTCCGCCGACAGCATTGCCGGTCGTGTACCATGGGCGCACCTCCCATGCAAGCCATTGGACCGACCCGTCCTGCCGTTCGAATTTTTCCTCATCGGCAGATACGACTTCCCCGGAAAGACCCCGGTTGTGGATTGCCTTCAGTTCTCCGGTGATCTCGGGGAAGATCTCGTAATGGGAAGAGCCGAGGATGTCCCTGTCCCCAAGATGATAATCAGCCATCCACCGGTGGCTTGCCGCGAGATAGCGCATCTCCCGGTCAAACATGGCAAGGGCCGCGGGTGCGTGCTGGATAAAGAGCCGCAGGCGTTCTTCGCTCTCGCGCAGTGCTTCGTCGATATGTTTGCGCTCGGTGATATCCCTGGCTGCAGCAAAGATCCGGTCGCCGCTCGGGAAGGAACGCCACTCGACCCACCGGTAGCTGCCGTCCTTGTGCCGGTACCGGTTGGTAAAGTTGACGACCTGCTTCCGGTGCGAGAGATCGGAGACTGCGGCAAGGGTGGAGGCGAGGTCGTCCGGGTGGACGAAGTCGAGGAAACGGTGTCCTTCCAGCTCGGCAAGGGTATAGCCGAGAGTTTTCTCCCACTCTTTGTTCAACCGCCGGAAGTACCCGTCAGTACCGGCAATACAGAAAAGGTCGATACTTGCAGAGAAATACTGGTCCAGTTCCTCGGTTTTTTGCAGGAGCGCTTCCTCCGTCCGTCTCCGTTCTGTATTGTCGACAAACGTTGCCAGGAAACCATCGATGAGCGTGATACCGGAGATCTCAATGATACGCTCTTCCCCGTTTTTGCAGGTTACCCGGTATTCGGCAGGCCTGATATCCGTATGTTCTTCACCTGAACGCCTGACCGCGTCCATCCACTGCTGTATTACACGTTTCCGGTAATCCGGATCAGGATACGCCCGCTCCCACCAGGTTTCCAGTGTCGGGATATCTTCAGCAGTGTACCCGAAGACCCGGACAAAACGGTCGTTGAGGAAGGTGAACGCCCCGGCATTGTTCACATGGGCAAGTGGCAGGGGAGCCTGTTCCAGGATCCTCCGGCTGCGCTCTTCGCTCTCCCGGAGTTCTTCGTCAGCCTTCTTCCGGCTGGTGATGTCCACAAACATCGCGGCCATGGCACCGGGCGCTGTCCGGAATGCAGTGACAGCGAACGCTCCGCTGATTAATCCCTCGCCATATTTTACCTGTTCGGTCTGCCAGATTCGTCCGGATTCCGCAGCCTCCCGGTACCGTTCGGGAACTTCGGTACCCGCAAGGCCGGGAAACGCCTCTTCAAGGGTCTTCCCGATGAACTGGTCATGGCTGACCCCGAGGATCCGGTCCGCCCCCGGGTTTGCCCCGGTAAACACAAGTCCGCGTCCTGGTTTTTGTTCGTAGAAATGCATGCCGTACGGTGCATTGGCAATGACGTTCCGGTATCTCTCCTCGCTCTCCCGGAGATCGAGCTCGGCTTTTATGCGGGAGAGTTCAGCCCGCTTCCGCAGAACGGCCTGCCGGATCTTGTGGGCCAGCTCGGCAAACTGGGCCGTGGGATCCCCGCCCTTCTGGAGGTAGAAATCGGCGCCGTTGTTGATCGCCTGAATCACGACCTCTTCGCGCCCGCGGCCGGTGAAGAGGATGAACGGGATATCCCCGAACCGGTTCCGGACTTCTTTTAAGAAGGCAATGCCATCCATCCCCGGCATCTGGTAATCGGAGATGATGGCATCGTATGACCGGATTTGTGGGGAGTCCAGTGATTGTTTTGCTGATATCGAGGTGGAGACGTGGAAATTCCCGGTACTCTCCAGGAAAAGGCGGGCTATCTCAAGGAGATCGGGCTCGTCATCGACATAGAGAACCTGTATCCCCTCTTCCATGGATATACATTTTTCCCCTGATGTATATCTCTATCGGTGATTTACGGGAATTTTTCCCGGCCACCGGTGCGGGACAGTACCTGCCCATTTAATGACTGTCCCGGCACAAAGACCGATACCCGCTGTGCTTTTACTTAAAACCCGTTCCGGCGGGAAACTATCATGGCCGCAGGTACCATGTCCGCCCGTAGCGATCCTTCTCTTCTGCCAGGGACCGGTCTTTCACGCACCGCTTCAGGTATCGCATAAAGAGTTCCTGCGAGATATCCCCGGCCTGCCATGGCATGGCAGAAAAACAGAATTTCCCTTTGGACCGGGTGAGGTATTCATCGAGTTTCCTCTTCATCCGTGTTTCCAGGGGATCGGTTTTTTTCCTGATTCTCAGGGAAGTGCCCTCGGAACCGCAGGCAGCGGGCCGGCCCGGGTTTTCCTCCCCCTCTTTCCAGATATTCTTGCACCGCTTGCACCGCAGGGTATTGAGAAGGGGGTATACCATATCGCTGGAACAGAAAGGACAGCAGGGCATTGTTCGTCACCCTAAAGCAGGATCATACCTGTGCGTCATCCGGCTTCCCGGATCCTGCTGGCATTGTCGGCGCCCATCTCGACGATGAGCGTGTTTGCAAACTCTCCCTGGATCTCCGCTATGTGTGAAATGAGGAGGATCTGCGGGAATCGGGACTCCTGCGTGCGGAGGGCGACAAGGAGATTGTTCCTCCGCTCCTCGTCCTGGCTGCCGAAGATCTCGTCGAAGATGAGGAACGTTGACTCGTGCACCTGGTGGAGCTCGGCAAGATACCGGGAGAGGGCGATTCGGAGGGCCACCGCGATGTCGTCCTGCTCGCCACCGCTGAACCGGTCGATGGCGTAGTCGTTGTCGATGTCTCTTACAAGGAGGTTGAAGTCCTCGTCCAGGAGCACCTGCTCGTACCTCCCGCCCGTGATCTCGCTTATGATCCGGCTCACCTCGCCTTCGAGCCGGCTCCGCACCACCTGCATGAGGTACACCACGTACTCGGCGATGAACGTGCGGGTGAGGCGGAGGAGCCCGCTCTCCTCCCTGAGTTCCTGTGCCTGCTTTTTCAGGATCTCTATCTGCTCCTCTGCCCGCTCGAAGTCCGCGATCTTCTCCTGCGCGAACCGGAGGTCTTTTGCTGCACCGGCAATGCAAACCTCTTCGCTCCGGAGTCCGGTGTCGGTCTCCTGCAGGGCCTTCTCGATCTTCGCTGCCTGTGCCGGATCGAACGCGGCATCTGCGATCTCCTTTTCGAGTGCTGCAAGGGCCCCGTTCCGCTCCCTGATCCGGATGGTGAGATCGGCAAGCTGCAGTTTCGTTGTCCGGGCCTCGCCGATCTTCTTCCCAAGCTCGATGAACCGGAGCTGCACCTTCTGGACTTCTGCAGCTTCCCTCTCCTTCTTCCTGCAGGCAGCATCATCATAGCCGAGCTGTGCGATGGTTTCTGCAAGCGCATGCTCTTCCTGCATTTTTTTGTCGAACTTTTGCCGGAGTTCCCCGAGCTCGGTCTCGTACCCGATCCGGATCTTCATCCGGCCCGAGATGGTGCGGAGGATCTCAAGCGATGGGACCATGGCCTCGATTGCTGCCCTCTCTTTCTCGAGCCGCTCCTGTTTTTCGAGATCGGCAATTGCCCGGTTCTCCAGCTCCTCCAGTTTTGACCGGAACCCGGTCTCGAGGCTTCCGAGGTGCTCCCCAAGCTTCTGCCGGCAGAGCGGGCAGGTGCCGTCCGGCCCGGCAGTTTGAAGAGTCAGAAGGTCCGCTTCGATCTTCTCCCGCTCTTCCTGGTACCGCGACTGTTGTGCATTGAGGGTACCGATCCGCTTCATAATCTCGTTCAGGCGGTAACTGATCACGCCGTCGAGCCGTTCATCCGCGATCTCGCTTGTGGCACCGATGCCGGCCCGGACCTCGGCGGCAATGCGGGCACGCTCCTTTGCCTCTTTTTCAATGGCTTCCAGGAGGGAGATCTGCTTCTCTCTCCGGGCGCCCAGCTCGGCGATCTCGCGCCGGATGAACCCAAGCTCTCCGGTGAGCCGGGCATGCTCGGCCTTCTGCTTCTGGAGCTCATTGAGGCACGAGCGGACTTCCGCGTACGACCCGGCGGTCTTCTCGATACGGTGGTACTCGGCCTCCTCGTCCGCGACAAGGGCGAGGGCAGTTTCGAGTTTTTTTGCCTGCGCTGTCTCGGATGCGAGTTCCTGCCGGAGAGCCTGCTGCTGCTGGAGGAGCCGGGCAATCGCGGTCTTCTTCTCCCCGAAAACTTTTGCCTGCCCGTCCAGCTCCTGGCGCTGCTTTACAAGGAGCGCTTTCTTCTTCTCGTGCTCCGCGATGGCGGCGGCAAAACGCGTGACCGATGCTTTGAGAGCCGCGAGTTCCTCCACGCTCTGCCTTCCCTCAAGTGCTGCAAGCTCGCCTTCCTTTCGCTGGAGTTCCCCGGTTTTCGTGTCGATCTCGTCTTTTAAGATCTTCTGGCTCTCGTTGTTCAGGTAATCGATTCCAAGGGCCCGCTGGAACCATTCCTTCCGTTTCCCCGGAGTGTTCTCAAGGAGAGTCAGGAGATCTTTCTGGGCCGCGTAGATGGTGTTCCGGAAATCCACCGGGCCCATCCCGAGCGTGCGCCGGACTGCCTCCTCCACCTGGCTCACGCCCGTTGCCATCATCTTCTTGTTGTGATAGAACGAGGCATCGTGAGTAGTAGTCTTTCCTTTCCTGAACGAGCGGACTACCGCGTACTCGTCGCCACCGATGCGGAAGTCGAGCCGCACCTCGCACTTCTCTTTCGGGCCGGCAAAGCTCGAGACAATATAATCGGCAGAGATCCCGGTTGCCTGCACCCCGTACAGGGCAAAGAAGATGGCCTGCACCAGGCTTGACTTGCCCGTGCCATTGTTCCCGAGGATGCCTGTGATGCCGTCACGGAACCGGATCTCCTCGTGCCGGAACCGCTTGAAGTTGTCGAGCACGAGCCGGTCGAGAATCATGGGAGGGCTCCATTATCGTGACTGAATAAACCCGGTATAGTATTTACGAGCCATCCCCCTCCCTTCGGGGGTCGCTCGGCCGCCTCGTCGGGACCTCGCTGGGCAATTACCATTTTTGTGAAAACGCAGCCGTCCCCGTGCGACAGGCATGAGTGGAGTACAGGTAATAC
This sequence comes from uncultured Methanoregula sp., assembly GCF_963678795.1. Classification (NCBI taxonomy): domain Archaea; kingdom Methanobacteriati; phylum Methanobacteriota; class Methanomicrobia; order Methanomicrobiales; family Methanoregulaceae; genus Methanoregula; species uncultured Methanoregula sp. The sequence continues at coordinate 1,061,735 of NZ_OY787453.1, forward strand.
TTCGTCATCGTAACCGGTAACCATCCGCTTTTCCAGGTCTATCCCACTGCGCCCCGTCCCCCAACGGGGGACTGGTGGCGCAAGAGGGGGGTTACTTTTCCCGGTAAACTCTCTTTTGATATTTTCCATTCGCCGGAATAATGATGGGGGCTGATGCCCCCATGCCCCCTGTCGCGATGGATGCCGCCGCCCCGAAGGGCGCCCCGCGGCGGCCTCAGTTACCGGTTCGTCCCGGACACCAGGTGAATCCAGCATCATTCCGTTGTCCCCCGGTGCTCCTCCATCACGCCCTGGAGCACCTCACGGCCCCGGGCGAGGACGAACGCCTTCTGCTTCTCCGTCATCTGCTGCTTGTCGATGAACGACGAAAACTCCTGCAGGTAATCGATCATGCGGATATCCTGCTGGAGCGGCACGGGGCTCTCCTCGCCTTTTGCTTTCACCCGGATTTTCAGATCAAGAAGCTGGCCGCGGACACCGGCGAGGTGCTTCATATCAATGCCCTTGCCATGCTCCCGCGAGAGACTATCCAGCGTCACCTGCGCCATGCTCCCGTCCGGCAGGCTCCTTGCCCCGACCCGGGTGATGATTTCGTCCGTGATATCGCCCGGGTGCACCCCTTCGCACGCGATTGTGCCAAGGTCTGCCATCGGGGTCTTCGGGAGTTCCAGGTGACGGACCGCATGCGATCCCGTGTCCACCACGAGCCCGCCTTTCTCGTCCTTAATCTCCCCGTAGGTGAGAAACTCGGGGGAGCCCGAGTACCAGGCATTGTCCGTGATCTGGCACTGGCGGTGGTAATGGCCGAGCGCAATGTAATCGAACTTCTCCGAAAGGATCGTGCCGTCCAGCTCGTGCTCGGCAACCGTTGCGAGCCGCTTGTCCTTGATCGCCGTTGCGAGCCCGTGGGTCACGAGCACGTTGTGGTGAGTGGGCGAGAGTTCCACAGCGTCGTAGGCCGTGCGGTAATCTTCGGGCCTCAGCATGTTCGGGATAAGGTGGAACATGGTGTCCCCGATCTCCACCTTCTCGTACTGGAACCGGAATGCGGCGGTCACATCTGCCTTGTGGTATTTCAGGATCTCGTACGGCGAGGTTGTGTACCGGGTCTTGACCATGCTGTGGTTGCCGGCGATTATCACGAGAGGGATTCCTGCTGTGTGCAGTCGTTCGAGAGCTTCTAAAACGGTGGTGTAGGCTTTTGTTTTGGGTTTGACGGTATCGAAGAGATCGCCGGCGTGGACTACGCAGTCCGGCTTCTGGTTGATGATATCGTTTATTCCTCTGAGGAAATTGTCGTAGATCTGCTTCTCCCGCAGGTTCATTCCACTCTCGGGATCGAGCCGGTTGAATGCCGAGAGGCCGAGGTGGGTGTCGGCGATGTGGATTAGTTTCATCTATGATTTCATATTGGGGTTTGCCGGGATATAAGGGGTACGGGGATGGGGGGGAGGGTGAAGAAAGGATGCTATGCGAGCGTGATGATAAGGATGTATGCCGGGTGACGGGAATGGTTTACGGGATTTTTTCAATGAGATCTTCGATCTTACGGAGCAGGACACCTGCATGAGTCATCGCGGATCTGGCCTCCGTCTCCGAAATGGAACCGGCCGTATCATAAACCGAGCTGTGACGCTTGCGTCGCATACGGTCGAAGATGATTGCGTCCTCCTTGTCAAGAAACAGGTCCGCGAATTTCACCACGGAGATATGCTGGTTGGCACCGTCCGGGCGGTACCCTTTCGAAAACATCAGTGCCCGCCCTGCCTGGAGAACCGCATTATATGCTATGGTGTATGCCCAGTCCTGGTCCGTGGGAATGATCGTGCCGGCTGTCTTCAGGTCACGGTGGGCATGTGCCAGGGCATCCTCCACTTTTTTCCTGTCATACGGGAGCTTTTTTATCAGGCCTTCCCGTTCGAGATCTTCAATCATCACAGGTTCCTCTGATCAGGATTTTTGCTTCTGACAATACATTCTTTACGAATGGATCCCGGTTCTTTTTTCGCATTTTCAGTTCCGATAAGGTCATGAGAGTATAATTGATCTCCCGGCCGGCTGCTTGCTCGCAGGAATGGATAACCGGGATGATACGGTCCTCGTCCACGTCTCCTACAATGAAAAGGTCGATGTCGCTTTTTGCCCCGGCAGTCCCCTTTGCATAGGATCCGTAGATGAACATGCACGTGATCTTCTCTTCCGAAAGAGCTTCTTTTATCAGGCCGGCAATCCCTTCGGTTTTCAGCACGATCTTCTGGAGATCGGCATAGAGGAAATGGCCGGTACTGACCGTGTAGTACTGCAGGTTTCCTTTCTTCTGCCCGGTGATGAGGCCGAAGGATTCGAGGTTTGCGAGTTCCCGGCGCACTGCGTTGATGTTATCGCCGGTTGTTCTGACAATCTCGCGGATATAGAACTCGCTTCCCGGGTTGAGAAGGAAGAGCGTGAGGAGTTTCACCCGGGTTTTTGATGAGATGAGCGCTTCCAGCATGAATACATAATGTATTCAATTGAGTAAAAAATGTATTCATTTTTTCCGCCCGGGACATGGTGCTTATGAGTGGATTCACGCCGATCCGAGCCGGTCGGGGGCTCCGGGCCCCGATAGTCCCGGGTCCAGAACCTGACTGTGTCGAAGAGGTCGCCCGCGTGGAAAGGGGAACCGGGTTTTTCTTTGTATGCTATTTTTTTATCGCCCTGATGAAATTATCGGGCGGCTGCTTTTTGTTTCGGCTTATTTGTGCTTGGGCGGGTCGGTGAGGGTTGTGGCGAGGTTTTGATGCCATAAACCTTGAGTTGAAACAGCCTGTCCACGTCTCCTTATTTTGAGGGTAATTGGAGGTTGGGGTTGAAATGTGGTGGAGGGGGAAGGAATACTCTCTATAAAAAAGGAGTAATCGTCATCGCCAGCCGGATCATTTGGGGTGGGAAAGTCCATTCTTATCTATTCAGTTCCCGGCATTTCATACCCTGGCACCGGCACATCATTCCCCCATGCCCAAAAAAGCCCGTAAGGGGCTCCGTTTCCGTTCCTGGTATTCCCGACCCCTGCGGTGGACAGCAAATCGGGCCCGGATTTGTTTCGTGTGGAGAAATCGCTTGTAACGTGGATATTTTGCCAAAATATGTCTGAAATGCGCCTCGTAGAATGGCCCTTAATGGTGTTCCAGTCGACCCGGTTTTTGCCCCGTATTTTCCCCAACCGGCACCCGGAACAGCCAATAGAACGCGGATATAAAGGTCATATATTTTGACAGAAATATCAAAAACCGGAGAAATCGCCCGGAATGAGCAGATACCCCATGGGCGATCCCGGTAATATGGGCCGCACGGTTCAGTTAAACCCTGCATTACCCCGCGTCGCGCTTTGCTTCCCCCACTCATCCACTCCCGAGTTTGGCATCCGGACAAACCTCCGCAAACTTACAACTCAGGCACTCCCTTTGCGAAGGCCGGGCCGGGAAGTCCCCGTATTCATACGAAGCATTCATCGCCGCGTATTCCCTGGGGATCATCACTTGGATCTCGTGTAACTGCTCCCCAAAGAACCGGTAGGGCTTTGTTGCGCCGGTCTTTAAAAAGACGAGCTCGGTACTGATCTCATCGGCACTCATCTTGTAATACTCCTGTGCCCAGAGCACATAGGTCGCCATCTGGAGTTCCGTCTCGTACTCGTCATCGTCACGGCCGGTCTTCCAGTCGGTGAGAACGAGCGTGCTGTCCGGCATCTTCCCAACAAAGTCCACCTTGACTGTTATCCCGACATCCCCGATGGGGAAATGATCGAACTGCTCGTGCCGGAGGCATCCCCGGGTCTTGTAGTCCGGCCACTTCCCGAAGAACGTCTGGAGGCAGGTCTTCCCGTTCTCATCGATGGAGGAAAAGAACGAAGAGGGGATCTTCTCGCCATTGTGGTACTCGGTGAAGGTCTCGCCGCCGATATCCTTGTAGAGCGATACTTTCTTCGAGAAGGCTTTCATCGCCTCGTTCAGGTCCATGGGCTTGTTCTCGCAATGGAGCTGGATCTGCTGGTCGATGATGTCGTGGATAAGCTGGCCCTGGACAACGAATTTGGACGTGAAATTTTTAAGCCACCGGATTTTTTCCGGGTTGACGACTGCTGCTGATTTGACGTACGGGGCAATGTATTCGAAATAATACTGGCGCTGGCACCGGTTCCAGACCCGGTGTTTGGTGAAGGACCAGGTATTGATGGTGAAGAAGAAGGGATCCAGATCGGCCATATCTTTCAGTCGGGGTGTGTCACGAAATAATTTCCGGTTTCACTTTATAGAAAAACAATTCAATTTCTCGAAGATTGCCCACCTACTATAGTAATCCGACTATCTGGAATTATATCTTCTTACATATTGTCCGGGGTCTTTCTGGTTTTCAACCAACAATTTTATGCTATGGCAAGTATATTTCAGATTATGGCAACAAAACGGATTCACAATCCGAAAACGCATACTGATATGCATATTGCTGAAAGATCCTCGAAGAATTACACCAAGGGACAAATTACGGGAAAATACAAAAATAAAAAGAGCTCGTAGCTCGAATTCCAAGAACCAGAATATTCCTTATCCCTGTGTAGTTGATTCTTTTCATCAAGATTTAGCAGTCAATTTAGATGACATTCTGAAAAAATATTTCCTCCAAAATAAAATCACAATCTTTTTCGTCACCCTCAATAATCCCTCAGTATGAAATTCTGCCCGGAATGCGGTGCCAAGCAGGAGGGCTCACCGAAATTCTGTCCGGAGTGCGGAACAAAATTTTCCCAATTTCCTGAATCCCCTGAAGTACTCCGGCCCACTCCATCTTCTTCCGAATCTGTATCACTGATCCATTCGCCAACCCCGCAACCAGCAATCAATAGTCACGAGCTGGGATTACGGCTCGAAGAAGTCGTCGAATCGATCTACAAAGCCGACGGATATGCAACCCAGAGACGTCAGCACATGAAGGGCGTGGTCCGTGGGTATAACAACGAGATTGATATCCTGGCGACCCGGGGAAACGAGAAGATTGCCATCGAATGCAAGAACTTCAAGAGCCCGGTTGGGATCTCGCAGGTCCGGGATTTTTCAGTAAAGATTCAGGATCTCGGCCCGGGGTGGAGGGGTGTCTTTGTCGGGTACAGTGACTTTACGGAAGATGCGTCACAGTTCTCCGAAAGCAGGAATATTGAGACACTTGACCGTGATGAAGTCAAGGAGAAATGGTTCGCGCTTTCTGTCGGGCGGTCGGGAAAACGGGGTGAAAAAATCTCCATCGAATATGGACTCCCGGTGAACACCGGTTTTATCCCGGCAACACAGCTCGATCTTGTCAACGCGGAAAAAGTCGTGGTTTCTGATGTAAAGCTGATCTTTCACCCTTATATCCGCTACCCGTATCATTTCAAGAAAGTTTTCCTTGACCCGGTGAAGGGAAAACATACTTTTGACGACCGGGGAACGGTTGTTATCGATCTCCTTGACAATGAGATCCTTAACTCTCATGATATGGGGAGTGTCAGCGGGATAGCCCAGACCCTGACCCAGACGTTTACCGCAAAAGGAAGACAGGAAAACACCCGGAGAAAACTTATCCTGCACGAGGTCCTCGACAATATTCCCTTAAGCGAGATCACAATGAAAATCGGCCAAGATTATCAGGTCACAAAACTTGCGGTCAACTATTCGAAGCGTGACGTAAACCGGATCGCTCTCGGATACATCATCGATAAAAATTCCCGGCGGGTTACCTACTCTCTCGATTCGGGATCAATGTTTTCTGAAACCCGGGATATCGATTTTATTCCGGAGAAAAAGGATATCGCACTTGATACCGGGGAAGTTGTCTATGTCCCGAAGTGGCAGATATATTTCAACGCGTTCGGTATGGTATACATCCGCGAGGTTCTTGCATGCTCGGGCAAAAAACTGGAAGATACAATCGCCTATTGCCCCAACCATTTCAAGGTGGGTGTCCTTGCAGTCCATCAGAAAAATTCCGCAGTCTGTGAAAAATGCGGATCAGCTTTTTGCGATGCACATATCCGGCAATGTGCAGTATGTAAAATCCAGATCTGCGAGAATCATTCTGTGATCTGCAATTCGTGCAAAAAGGTGTTCTGCGAGGAACATATCTCCAAGATATGTGGGATCTGTAGTGAAAAGGTGTGCGATGATTGTACGCATATCTGTAAAATCTGCGAGAAAGTGGTTGGCAAAGATCACATGGTGAAGTGCGATGTCTGTGGATCTGTTGTTTGTTCTAACTGTGTGACGATTTCCGGGTTGATCAAGAAGAAGGTGACCTGTAAAAAGTGCAAATGAGAACCGTGCACTTATCAGATTAATTCAGGCAAAAATCATGGCTCGCATCCATCGCATATCAGGGAGTACAAACTATCTGATTAACGGGATGCGAACTATGCGGGGAAAGAAGCTCGCGACTCTGGAAGAGATCCAGTACTTCTATGTCCATCACGATGAGATCCTTAAAGAAACCCCGGCAATCGTTGCCAGGGAACAGGAAGAAATCATTTTCAACCTCACAAATGATGAGTCAAGATTAACTTTTCATTTACAGGAAGTGATTATTCAAAAGACTGCTGAAGTAGATACCGGCATTCGCGAACTAAATCAGAAGAGTTCCTCTGAAATGGGTTTTATCACACGGGTGAGTTTCCGGTTGCGGTACTGGATTGCCGTTGCGTTGAGGGATCATCATATTCATAGTCCCTGTTCCGGGCTCTCCCGCGAATTATCTGCCGTCAGCAACCGGAAAAATCATCACATCAATAACAAACAATCTCTTATCTGCCAGGAGTGTCTCAACATAACACGCTCGTATGAGTTCCTGAAAGCAAACGAATCTTTTCTTATCGGTGCAGAAGCGGAAGAAGAAGTAATCCGTGTTCTTTCACATCTGCCGGACGATTTCCATGTGCTGAATGATGTCAACCTCCGGTTCCACCGAGCTATCTACTGGAGAAAAAAGAACGAGTATATCAGAACGTGTCAGATCGATCACATTGTTGCAGGCCCCACCGGAATTTTTCTGTTGGAAACGAAGAACTGGAAGACATCCGATCTTGAACAGAAATCCGGTAAAATCCTTCATCAGGTAAAGCGAGCGAACCTGGCATTGTGGTATTACACCAAGGATTATTATTTTGGAAAATCGGACCGACCAAAAATTCACGGGGTTGTTGTATCCATGCGAGGATCGAAACGATGCCGGAATCTTGATCAATACACTGACGTAATCTCACCGAACGAGATATCCAACTATGTCCTGAATCGCCCGGAAATTTTGTCAGAAGAGTCCATCAATAAATTTGTTAAAATTATTTCCCGTGACTGATGAGGATATGGGGATTATTCCTGATTCAACCCCGGGACACCTCTCTCGGATCGTAAGAACCAATATCCTCTAAAATCGCCCCGATCACCAATCGGAGCCTTATTTGAAAACAACTTTTTGGAGGGTCATGTTTTTTGGCGATTTACAGCGCACTGTTTTTGAAATCTGCCCGATTCATCGTTTTTTCCAGATATAACGGGCAATGCAGGCCCCAAAAAATGTCTTTTTATTGCCTTTTGGATGGGCGAACGGTAATTTATCCGGAGGGGAGATCGCCCGGAGAACCGGGGAGAGGGTATTCCGGAGACCCCCAAAACAACCCTTCCTTTCATTTCAGCATATGGTTGCCAGATCCGGCCTGAGAACTACCTCCCAAAAGCGAACAATTGCGTTTTACATCGCCATGAAAAATTGTCCGTTTGACGTAAATCGCCTTTTAACGCGATTCCTGAAAAAATGTGCCGGATTGGGGGTGTTTTTTGCAACCTGTGTCGGATCCTGATCGCCCGGATAGGCATTCCGGGCTGTCCCGGTATCCCGTATTGCAGCCTGCAGCTTCGTTGCACAGCACGAAAAAAGATTACCTGCCGTTGTTCCGGAACCAGAAAAGTGCCCCGCACAGGACGAGTGCCCCGAGTGCGGGTACCGCACCAGGCCCGGACCGGGTTGGCTGGGGTAGGGAGGTGACCCCCCCTCAAAAGTGAGTAAGGCTCCGGTTTTTTTCTACACCGGCCGGCGCTTCCGCGTGGAGTTATCGTCAGAGCGGTATGGGGAGCGCCCCTATCTGAAATAATGCGGTCGCGGAAAATTCCATATCAAGGAGGGTGCCCTGACCCCGGGGCAACAGCGTCTGCTGAACGCTCGTGTGTCACATTGCACCCCTTTTCCGGGAACTCATACGAGAAAAATGTACATAAAAAAGATCCCGGAATTGACCCCCAATGTGTCACAAGTGCCATACTCCATATAGGTGTCTTTCTGGAGGAACATACAGTAATGCACGTGAATGTGGATGCAAAATAGGTCTGCTGTACATTTGACAAATTTCGATCGAAATGTATTGCGGTGTATATGTGGAATTTTTAAACACCCGCGATACAAATTCCGAACCCGGACGATCTGCTCCAGATCAATTTAATAAACCTCATTATATTCCGGGCCCTTCCTTTGGTTCATGGAGTAAATGCCATGGATTTCGGTATCAGCATGAAAAAGAAACAACCCTCTGAAGACTCAGAATTCGATCCCTGCGAAAAGGAGGAGTTCGTACCGAGGTTCCGGCAGAAGAAGATCAATATTTTCGTCTCCTCGACTTTTAAAGACATGAAGGCTGAACGGGACGAGCTGACACTCCAGATCTTCCCGGCACTTCGGAAAGTCTGCGAAGAGCGGGGGATTGCCTGGGGTGAAGTAGATCTCCGCTGGGGAATCCCCGAAGAGAAGAGAGGAGAAGTTCTCAACACCTGCCTGAAGTTCATCGATGAATGCCGCCCGTACTTCATCGGCATGCTCGGCGAACGCTATGGCTGGGTCGAAGAAGACGCGCCGGAATGGGTCATCAGGGATTACCCGTGGATAAGAGATCACAAGGGAAAATCCATCACCGAACTAGAGATCCTCCACGGAGTTCTGAACAACCCTGCCATGGCGGGTCATGTTTTCTTTTACTTCCGCGACCCGGCGTACATCAGGACCCTCCCGGAGAGTTTGCAGGCTGACTTTCTCGAAGGGCAGATTCCGGAAGAGATTATAAAATATGGTCTTAACGAAGCAGAGCAATGCGCAGAAAAACGTCGCGGACTTCTTGCTGCGCTGAAAGGGACGATCCGCAAAACTCAGCTCCCCGTTCGGGAAAACTATCGCGATCCTATCCAGTTCGGGGAATTCGTAAAAGAAGATCTGATGCGGGTGATTGACTCCATCTCGCCGCCACCGAAACCGCTATCTGAAGCAGAACGTGCCCGTACCACTCTCGACCGGGAGGATATGGCCCACGAGGCTTTTGCTGCGAGCCGGTTCGGGGTCTACATTCCGCGTCAGGAATACTTCGAGCATCTTGATGCCCACGTTGCAGGAGACAGCCCGCCGGTTGTCGTTCTCGGCAAGTCCGGCAGCGGGAAGTCGGCGCTGCTTGCGCATTGGGCGTACCGGTACCGCCTCAGCCACCCAGACGATCTCGTGCTGGTCCACTTCGTTGGCGCGTCCCCGGGTAGCACCGGCTGGACTGACATGCTCCGGCGGTTCATGGGCGAGTTCAAACGAACGTTCAATCTCGCCGAAGAGATCCCGGCACAGGATGATGCCCTTCGGGCAGCATTCGCAAACTGGCTCTCGATGGCTGCAACCCATGGCCGGGTAGTGCTGGTCATCGACGCCCTCAACCAGCTCGAAGACCGGAACGGTGCCCCGGACCTGGTCTGGCTCCCGCCAAAGATACCGGGAAATATCCGGCTCATTGTATCAACTCTTGAAGGGCGACCGCTCGATGCGATCCGGAAACGGAAGTGGCCCACCATAACCGTGGAACCCCTTACGGTGTCCGAACGGAAGGCCCTGATCACCTGTTACCTGAAAAAGTATCACAAGGAACTCTCACCTTCGTTAAAGGAAGAACTTGCATCAGCTCCGCAGAGCGAAAAACCGCTCTTCCTCCGGGCCCTTCTGGAGGAGGTGAGGATTCATGGAATTTTTGAGAAACTCCCCGGCCAGATAAGAGCATATCTTGCCGCGCCCACGGTCGACGCGCTTTATGAACAGATCCTTACACGCTATGAGCGGGACTATGAACGTGACCGCCAGGATCTCGTGAGAGACGTGTCCTCGCTGATCTGGGCTGGGCGTCGTGGACTCTCCCGATCGGAGCTGATGGACCTTCTGGGGACCGGCGGGAAACCCCTGCCCGCGGCATACTGGGCGCCGCTCTATCTTGCAATGGAACATTCGCTGGTTGAAAAGGACGGGCGCATAACTTTTTTCCACGATTATCTCCGGTCTGCCGTAGAGCACCGGTACCTTCCCACCATTGAACTGAAAAGGGCAGCGCACCGGAGGATTGCCGACTATTTTGCCATTCAGACGGGAGGTTTGCGGAGAATCGAGGAACTCCCCTGGCAGCTTGCGGAGGCAGCAGAATGGGACCGGCTTGTGGCTCTCCTTACCGACCCGGCGTTTTTCATGGCTGTATGGGATATTGAGGAATATGATGTCAAACGGTACTGGGTGCAGACAGAGGCCGGGTCTTCACACCGGATGGTTGAAACCTACCAGTCAATAATCCGGGAACCTTCCAGGGTTTCCTTCTCGTTTGTTTTTTCATTACGCGGTCTGCTGTATGTTACCGGACACCTGGACGAGGCCAGTGCTCTGGGGGAATACCTGATCCAGGCCTCAAAGAAACACGGGGACATCAACGTGATGCAGGCATCGTTTGGCAACCAAGCTGTTATCCTCCAGACCCGTGGAGACCTCGACGGAGCCATGGCTCTCCACAAAGAACAGGAACGGATCTGCCGGGACCTCCAAAACTTCAATTCGCTGCAGGCATCCCTTGGCAACCAGTCGAACATCCTGCAGATCCGTGGAGACCTCGACGGAGCCATGGCTCTTTTAAAAGAGGTAGAACAAATTTCCCGGAATCTCGGAAATGACGATTCACTGCAAAGATCTCTCTGCAACCAGGCACTTATCCTTAAGGCCCGTAGAGACCACGACGGTGCGATGAAACTCCTCAAGGACCAGGAACGGATCTGCCGGGAACTCGGGGACGCTGACTCGCTGCAGGCATCGTTTGGCAACCAGGCAAGTATCCTGCAGATCCGTGGAGATCTTGACGGTGCGATGAAACTCCTCAAGGACCAGGAACGGATCTGCCGGGAACTTGGCAACATCGATTCGCTGCAAATATCCTTGGGTAATCAGGCAAGCATCCTTCAAACCCATGGCGACCTCGATGGTTCCATGGCTCTTTTAAAAGAGGTAGAACAAATTTCCCGGAATCTCGGGAATATCGATTCACTGCAGGCATCGTTTGGAGGCCAGGCGGGTATCCTTATGATCCGTGGCGATTTGGACGGAGCAATGGTCCTCCTCAAAGAACAAGAAAGGATCTGCCGGAAACTTGGGAACATCAATTCGCTCCAAAATTCACTTGGCAACCAGGCAAACATCCACCAGGCTCACGGTGATCTGGACGGAGCAATGGTCCTCCTCAAAGAACAAGAAAGGATCTCCCGGGAACTCGGGGACGTTGACTCGCTCCAAAATTCACTTGGCAACCAGGTGCTCATCCTTCAGGCCCGCGGCGATTTGGACGGGGCAATGGTCCTTCTCAAGGAGAAGGAACGAATCAGCCGGAAAATAGGAAACATCGATTCGCTCCAGACATCACTTGGCAACCAGGCGCGTATCCTTAAGACCCGCGGCGATCTGGACGGTGCGATGAAACTCCTCAAAGAACAGGAACGGATCTGCCGGGAACTTGGGAACACCGATTCGCTGCAGATATCCCTCGGCAACCAAGCGATTATCCTTCAGCTCCGTGGTGATTTGGACCGTGCCATGGCGCTCCATAAGGAAGAGGAGCGGATCTGCCGGGAACTTGGGAACACCGATTCACTCCAGAGATCTCTCGGCAACCAGGCGATTATCCTTCAGGCCCGTGGCGATTTGAACGGTGCCATGGCCCTGCTCAGGGAAAAGGAACGGATCTGCCGGGAGATCGGAAATGTCGATGGGCTGCAGAGATCCCTCGGTACGCAGGCACTGGTTCTTTCTGCCCAGGGAGATCCCGAAGGTGCACTGAGACTCCATAAGGACGAGGAACGAATCTGCCGGGAGATTGGAAATGTCGATTCACTGCAAAAATCGCTCGGCCACCAGGCAAACATCCTCCGGGTCCGTGGTGACCTGGACGAAGCTATGGTCCTCCTCAAAGAACAGGAGAACCTCTGCCGGAAACTCGGGAATTACAATGCTTTAGTGAAAAGTCTGATATTTCAGGCGATTATTCTTGCAGAACAAGACCGTCATCAGCAAGCGCTATCCGTTGCTGAGGAAGCCTATAATCTGGCATCTCATCGTGGGTATACTTCGCTCGCGAAACAGATTTTGCCGATTGTAGAGGCGATCCGAAAAGAGAAATGAGGACAAATAAATTGCCCCCGTTTCATTTACCCGGGTGTCTCTCTCTCGTTGACCTCACCATTCCCCCATGCCAAAATAAGCCCGTATCGGGCTCCGATTCCGTTTATGGTATTTCTGACCCCTGCGGTGGACAGCAAATCGGGCCCGGATTTGTTTCGTGTGGAAAATTCACTCAAATATCGCTCCGTTTGTCAAAATGCGGCTGGAATAGACCTAGTAGAATGACCCTTAATGGTGTTTCAATTGACCCGGTTTTTGCCCTGTATTTTCCCCAACCGGCATCCGGAACAGCCAATAGAACGCGGATATGAGGGTCATATATCAGGATGAAAATATCAAAAACCGAGTTCCCCAACGATCTCACTCCCTGACCATCTCATACACTGATCGGGCGGAAGATACTACGATCCGGGCGGAATCAGCATCATAAATGCACCCGTAATCGGCCCCTTCGTGAAGGTCCATCTGGTTATCTCTCCACAATAATTCCCAGGCCCGTCCCTGCGACCGATACCTCCGTCCGCCGCTCGCCCCGCTACAATTCCGGTGACGGCACGCGACGGGAACTCATGTGTGGATCTCTTCGCCGTGCACGATGCTGGTGGGATGGTTTTCTTTTTATTTCCGGCAGGCACTCGCAGATGCAGAGATGTTTATCAACCGGATGGAACAGCTGATGAGGACTCCGCGATAATCGTACTCACGGTCCCCCCTCAAACGTGGGTATTGCCCCGGTTTTTCCCCTCCCGGATCCGGCGCTTTGCGTGGAGCCATCGCTGGGGACCGGGAGCGGGCTTAACGGAAATATGGCCAATCCCCGATGGAGAACCGGTGCGGAGAAGGGCCATAACCGGGCTCCCCAAAACACAATAACAAAGCCCAAAACGAGAATTTCTAAAAACGGGATCCCGCCCAGCTCCGAACGTGCAGGAATGGATCACATCTCTTCAACCGTTCCGTGGAAGATGGAAATGCATTGATATATATTCCCTCAAACCAAGGGGAATTTGCATGGCGATCCTATCCATACCTCGGTTTCTGGCGCTTGTTCTGGCGCTGACCGTTCTCTGTTCTCCCGTCCTGGCATGTACCAGTTTCATCATTACACCGGGTGCATCCGCTGACGGGTCAATGTATGTAGCGCATACGAATGACGGCTTTGGTGCAAGTGTTGTCGGGCATAAGGTAGCAAACGAGAGTACCCAGCTCATCTATGTACCCGCGGCAGATCATCCTGAAGGTGCGCTGCGGGCGGTAAACTATGATCCCAACTCCGGATCCGATGAACCCACCAGTCTCAAGCAGGCGCAGTCAAAACCCCTTGCCTACATCCCGGAAGTAAAACACACGTACGGGTATTACACCGGAAGTTACGGGATCATCAACGAGCACCAGCTGATGGCCGGGGAAGTAACGACGGGGGCAAAAGTACAGCCCGTGTCCGACCCGAAGAACCGTATCTTCTATAGTTCAGAGCTCTCGAATATCGCGCTCGAACGAACCCGCACGGCAAAAGATGCGGTAACCCTGATCGGCCAGCTCATTGACCAGTATGGCTATTACGGTACCGGCGAGACTCTCCTCTTTGGCGACCCGAAGGAAGCATGGGTCATCGAGATGTGCGGGGGTACACCTGACGGCAAAGGCGGACTCTGGGTAGCACAGAAAGTCCCTGACGGCGAGATCTTTGTCACGGCCAACACGTTCCGTATCCGGGATGTGGTACCGGGCAATCCTGACCAGATGTATTCTCCCAGCCTCTTTCCCGCTGCCAAGGCAAACGGGTGGTGGAACGAATCGGAGGGAAACCTTGACTGGTTAAAGACCGTGAGCGAGGGGGAGTACTCACACCCGTACTATTCCCTTGGCCGGGTCTGGAGCCTGCAGAGCAGGATTGCGCCATCCCGTAACTTCACTCCATACGTCACCGACACGTACTCGAGGGAATACCCCTTCAGCCTTGCTCCCGACAAAAAACTTACCACCGCTGATGCCTTTTCTCTCTTCCGGAACCACTATGAAGGCACGGTCTGGGATCTCACCACCGGGCCGGCAGCCGGCCCATTCGGGAACCCGTACCGCTGGCGCGGACCGTTCGATGATCATGGCCACATCATCTTTGGCGAGGTGAAACCGGGTGCATGGCCCCGCGCTGTTTCAGAGATGTTCTGCGCCTACAGTTACATCAATCAGGGCCGGAGCTGGCTTCCGGACCCCATCGGCGGAATCGCCTGGTTCGGGTTTGCCCAGCCTGCCGAGACGGTATATATTCCATTCTATGCCGGGGGGACAAGTGTTCCTGCCGAATGGTCAAATACCGACCGGTCCACATTCAGCCACGATCAGGCCTGGTGGGCGTTCAACTACGTGACCAACTGGGCAACGCTCAATTATCGTGCCATGATTGTCGATATCAAAGCCCGGCAACAGGCGATTGAGCAGCGACAGTTTGCCGATCAGCCGGTTCTCGAAGAGAATGCACGACAACTCTATAATACGCAGGGAGAGGATGCGGCACGTGCGTACCTTACCGGGTATAGTACGGCAAATGCCCGGGCGAACATGAATGACTGGTGGAAACTTTCCGACCAGCTGGTAGTGAAATACAGCAACATGATGGTGAGCGACTTTGCCACTGGAACAACTGCCCTTCCCGGCTACCCTGACAAATGGCTGCAGGACAACGAATACCAGTACGGCCCGCGGATTTACGACGCGAAAGATCTGCAGAAAGTTGTCGGCCTTGCCTACGTGAACGTGACCGTAGATACGACGCCGGGCAATGAACTCAATCTTATCCGCGAGACCCAGCGGACAAACGTAACCGAGCGTATTATCGAATTCCTTAAAGGACGGTTCCCCGCATCTGCACGGAACCTCACTTACCGGATCATGAAGACCGGTTAATCAAATTTTTTTCCTGACTATTTTTGTTTTTCACAAACCGCATGAACTCCGAAGATGAGGGCAATCCCCGATGGAGAACCGGTGCGGAGATGGGCCATGATCAACACCCCCAAAACAGGCCTTCTTTTCATTCTTCCATATTGGAGGTCGATCCGGGCTGAGATCGGCGGTTCAATTAGTACTACTTGCGTCTTTTTCCAAGGGGGGTTTATGCCGAAATAAGGCAATCGGGGCATTTTGGTCAATGCTTTCCAATAAATAGTGCTGCGATTTTGCGAATTAGTGCCAATCATGCGATCATGATCGGGTACAAAGGGCAATCCGGGCCTGCAGCGTGCCCGTATTGGGGGGTGGAGATGTTTTGGTGAATGCCCTTTTCATCCATGTATTTCCGGCAATTTCAGGACCTGGATCCGGCTCATCATTTCCCTATGCCAAAACAAGCCCTTACAGGGCTCCGTTTCCGGTTTTCCGATCCCGGCCGATCCCGGAAAATCCCGTATAACGCTCCTTTTTACTTCCTGTGGAGAATACGCTTAAATTTCGTCCCGTTTGCCAAAATACGTCTGGAATCTACCTCATCAGATCGCCCGCAACGGCCCTGCAGCCGACTCGGGTTTTGCCCTATAATTTTCCCCATCCGGCACCCGGAACTGCCAACAGAACGCGGATATATGAGTCATATATTCTGACAGAAATATCAAAAGCAGGAGAAATCACCTGGAATGAGGTTATTCAATACATTCCCCGATACTGTCCCGGGGTTTCCGGATCCCGGCAAGCCGGTCATTCACTTCGTTTTTCTTCTCTTTCTCAAGTGTTTTCACGATTTCCCTGAACGGGACAGCTAGGGAATAACTCCTCATGGGCCGTCTGATCCTCCCGTCCCCGGCCAGGCTGCATTACGTATGGTCGCCCCAATAAACACCGGGTGTGATGCCTAATGTCAGCCTGTTCACTGGGGGAGCATTGCCATAAGAGTTATCCGGCACCTGCACGGCCTTCTGCGCCGGGAGGTCCACGGCGGCATAATGTACCCCGGCAGCACAACTTCCGGCAATCGCTAGGCAGATCATGAGCAGTACGAGCCGGGCAAGCGGCGAATACGTAGACTGGGGGATAGTCATCATCTTTCCCTCATGATATTTTTATTATTGACCGATCTGGGAGTGAATTCTCTATAATCCCGGTGGGGTTTTGTTCCAACCCCGGAACTTTGACGGGGTCCGCGACAGACAGCCCCTTTCCTCAAACGCGGTTAAGACCCGGCAAAAAAACGCATGCCTTATCTGGATTCCCGCCCGAACCGGAGAATACGGAAGATCTTCTGATGCATACTCCAATGAAAAAACACCCGTACCTGTATGCGACCTGTGCTGCCCTCCTCCTCACTGCCGCGGCCTTTGCCGGGTGCCTGCAGCACCAGGCATCCCCGCCGCCCGCAGGTCCGTTGCCGGAATCCCCCGTAAACGCAACTGCCCCGATCCGGGCCCATTACTCCCCCGGTGAGATCCCCCGGCTCTCTCTTGAAGCGGAAGCGGCGGCCAATACCTCGCTCAACGCGATTGCCGCACTCCCGCCGGAACAACGCACCATGGATACCACCCTTCTTGCGTTTGATACGGCGATGACCGATTATTCCGACGCAATCTCCCCGCTCTGCCTGATGGGGTATGTCTCAACGGACCCGCAGGTTGCATCAGAAGGAATGGCTGCTGTACAGTCGTCCTCCGTCTTCTCTACCTCAGCATATTCCCGGCGTGACCTGTACGAGGCTATACGGGGCCAGGTCCCCCGCACGCCCGAAGAGACGCGGCTCTTCAACAACACGATCCTCGCGTTCCGGCAACACGGGCTCGATCTTCCGGACGAGCAGCTTGCCCGTGTGACCCAGATGAAGAAAAACTTAAGCCAGCTTGAGACCCGGTATTCCGCAAACCTCCAGAACGACAACACCACGCTTGCATTCACCGCCGGGGAACTGGAGGGAGTCCCTGCCGCATCCCTCTCTGCGTTCACGCGGGAGCCGGGCGGAAAATATCGGGTCACGATGTCGAGCCCGGACTATACCTCGGTGATGACCTTTGCCCGGTCTGACGGGACGCGGAAGAAGATGTATGCTGCATACATGAGCCTCCAGTCTGACTCGAACACGCCCCTCCTTCAGGAAGCGATCGGCCTCCGGCGCTCTATTGCACGGGAACTCGGGTATGCAACCTGGGCCGATTACCGGCTGGACGGGAGGGTTGCAAAAAATGTCCAGGGTGTCAATAATTTCCTTGACGCACTCAAAGCTCCGGTAAAGGAAAATTACCGTATGGAAATCGCCGACCTTCTTCTGATAAAGCAGGGACTCCAGCCCGGGGCAACCGGCGTTGATCCCTGGGATGTCCTCTACCTGCAGGAGGTCCGGAATCGCCAGCGGTACGGGTATAGCGAGGAGGAGGTCCGCGAGTACCTTCCCTATGACACGGTATTGCAGGGCATGTTCACCACGTTTGGAAAGGTGTTTTCGATCCGGTTTGACGAAGTGAAGGATGCCCCGGTCTGGGCAGACGGCGTGCAGGTCTTCCGTGTCGGCAACCTCTCTGACAATGCAACCCTCGGTTACCTGTACATCGACCCCTTCCCCCGCGAGGGGAAATACGGGTACTTCTGCACCTACCCGGTCATCAACGGGAGGATGAAGAACGGCACGTACGCGGTCCCGGTCGTCGCGATCATCGGGAATTTCCATGCTCCTGCAGGGGACAAGCCTGCGCTCCTCACCCCGGTTGACGGGGAGACGCTCTTCCACGAGACCGGTCATTCCCTGCACCACCTGCTGACCCGGGTACCCTACGGCACCCAGTCCGGGATGCAGGTGGCGTGGGACTTTGCCGAGACCCCGTCGCTCGCCATGGAGAACTGGTGGTGGGACCCGCAGGTGATGGAATCGGTCTCGGGCGATTACACAAACGCGTCCCGGAAGATGCCGGCCAGTCTTCGGGATAAGATCATCGCATCCCGTGACGCGGTACTCGCGAACTATTACAGCATCCGGCTCGTCTATGCCCTGGAGGATATGGAATTCCATTCGTCCGATCACAAGGTCAACATGAGCCAGGTGTGGGAGAAAAATTACGAGGAGGTCACGGGCCTTAGTGCCCTTGCAGGCACGGACCAGCCGGCATCGTTCTCCTACCTGATGGAGGGATATGATGCCGGGATGTACAGTTACCTGTGGGCGAGAGTATATGCCGTCAATGCCGGTAATGTCTTCAGACATGACGGGATGACCAACCAGACCACCGGCCTGCGCTACCGGAAGACAATCCTTGAGAAGGGTAACATGGAGGACGGGGACAAGTTGATCCGTGATTTCCTGGGAACGGAGCCCACAACAGAAGTACTGTACCGCCAGCTCGGGGTCAACATGACCGGGCAGTCCGGCAACAGGAGATAATCTTACGGGAAACCAGCGAAAAATTCCTTATCCTTTTTTCGTTCAGGCAGTTGCCGGGGTGTGACCGGGTAACCGGATGCAAAACGGGACGGAAACCGGAACACGGGGACAGGCATTGTTTTCCCCGGATCTCCCCCGGCGCCCCTCCCCCATCCCCCGGACGTGACCGTCAGAGAAGCTGGTAGATGCTGATTATCATCTGGACTAAGGGAATCATCGACAGGAGAATGATCTTGGCAAGGAGATCGTAATCGAACGGCCATTCGTTTTTCGTAGCAATTCTGTTGATCAGTTCAACCCGGAGCATATCCAGGTGGATCTCATCCCGGGATACCGCTCCATCCCGTATCTTTGCATACTCAATCCTGTCGGCCAGGTCGTTCATTTCCCTGAATTTGTATTCCCTCATCTTAACGTGGATAGGATAGAGCGGGTAGAAAAAACCAAAAAAGATCATGATAACAAAAACACTCATGAGTACAATATTAAAAAGCATCCAGGTAGGGTCGGATACCTGCTGGTTCCGGAAGAGATACGCAGGGACGCCGAGAGCGATAATGCCGATCGGGATGTTCGATCTGAGTAAAATTTCCCCGAATATTTCTGTTCCCCCGATATACCTGAGCGGGTTTATCTGCAGGGGAAGAGTCCCTGCCATTTTTGCAATAAGGTTTGGCGTAATGAGACTGATCCAGATGATCGTTCCGAGTGCAAACCAGAACAGGATATGAAAGAGAAGATACCCCATGTTGAAAAGGATACTTGTGTAAATATGAGCGGCCACGTCAGAAGCGATCATGGTTTCGCGCATAGTCAGTTCTGCGGGTAAAAAATACAGGAAACGACGGATTCCGATGATGCATAAGACAAGCCCGAAGAGGACCGGGGGAGATATGAGTCTGGCCGTTGTACTGACTGAAGGTCCAAAAAAGAAACAACGGATTGATGTAGTGGTGAAAAGGTTATAATCCCGGGTCTTTTTATACTCTTCATCGAGTGCAACCGGCAGGGTCTCATACTTCAGGGATTTCCGTATGATATCTGTATGTTTTTTGAATGCAGTCAGCAAGAGGATGAATATTACCGGTGTGATAAAGAACCCGTAATCATATTGTAATTTTTCAATTGATCCGGTAACAAATGCCGGAAGTACTATCAGAAGTGCAAACAGGATGAGCACGAGTATCGTGTTCAAAACATAATAATTCGTGAGTTTTCTCCAAAGAAGGGTATTGATGAACGCATAGGACCTATCAAGAATATCCTCAAACAGGAGGGAATCATTGCATGCTCTTCTCTTACCGCAATTCGGCAAATCTTCAGAACATGGATCCTCCGGCCAGCATTCAGCGTTGAATGGATGGGAGCAGTTCCGGCAGGTTACTTCGGTCTCCCCGACCCCGGGCGGTAATTCAAATCTCCAGAAGAAAATTCTGCGGATATCGTACTTCTTCCTCAATAAAAAATCCGGGGGGTGGATATACAGAAACGGTTGATCAGACTTGATCGTAAACTCAGATCCACAGTACGGACATTTGCCGGAGTGATCCATGGTAGTCCTTTTATTGAAATTGTTCTGTTGTTGGTGTACTTCGTGTATCCGGGGACCGGTTATGCACGTAGTTCAAAATGAGTTAAGTTATCCCCCGCGTATTAAATTCTTCTTTTTGTATGTAAATAAAAAATGATTCCGTCAGTACTGCTATCCGCGAGAGCACCACCATATGACCGAGCGGGTGAAACGGGAAGGGACCTCGCTCCACAACGTGCTCCTGCAGTTCAACGCCGATGTGGAGTGGGCGACAACGATCATTGCCCATAACCTGGACTTCGACCTGCAGATCGTCGATACCGGATTCACCCGGTTCAGGCCCCAAGAAAATTCAGCCTGTTCCCTGCCGGAAATTTTTTAGTCAGGTTATGGAATCCTGCGTGAATATTTTTGCCGGACCCTGTAGCCGTAAACATCCCCTGTGCCCTGGCGATAATCCCCGCATTTTCCCCTGGATGCTCCCGGTCCGGTAAAACCAAAGAGGTACTTATTTATCACATGAACCCTGTGGGTTATCCATGAATGTTGACAAGCGATATTTCGCGTTTTTCGCCGTTGTTCTGGCTTTTGTCGTTCTGACGGCCGGATGTACCTCGACTGCCCCTTCCGCGTCTCCTGCATCCGCCCCGGCCACAACCGCCGGCACTGCTTCCCCGCTCACCCCCCAGGTCACCGCTGCAGCATCCACCCCGAACCTTGTCGGAGTCTGGACCGGAACAACTACCGGGAACACAAAAATTGACGGGTTCCGTGAAACGAACACGGCACGGTATAACATCACGGCACAAAAAGGATCGGCTTTTTCCGGCTCCAAGGATTACACCCGTGCAAACGGGATAACGTATCACGAGAATTTCTCGGGTGTCATCTCGCGTGACGGTAAGATCAGCATTGTCGGGCATATTGCCGGGACCATGACCGGTGGATTAATCGGTCCGAATGAGGCCGAGTTCACCTTCCTGCAGCCCGGAGACGATGCAAAAGCCTTCATCATCCATCTCACCCGGCAACAGAGCTGATCTCTCCTTCTCCTGTTTTTTTGGATTTCTCCAATCATGCGTGGTCACTGGCCGTACGTCCTCCCCGTGTGGCACTGCCGGGGGTACGCTCCAGGCCCCGTCCGTGTTGCATTACGTCCGGACGCCGCAATAAATGCCGGGAGTGAAGTCGAATACCAGCGGGTTTCCCCGAGCATATCGCCATCTTTATCATGGTGTCGGTTCATTCTCCGCTGTATGAAAACCGCCTTCACTATTCTTGCTGTGCTGGTCCTGGCTGTCCTTATCTGCGGGTGCACAAATACGGCGCCGGCAGCGACTCCCCCGCCCGTATCTCCGACCACGCAGCCCGTATCTGCGACCAGTGCCATCCCTGATATGATGGGTCTGTGGAAAGGTACCGGGACCGGGTATACCACAACTGACAATTTCTACGACTACCCGGTATCGATCTTCAATATCACCAAGCAGAAAGGTCAGATATTTACCGGTAGGAAAGAGTACCCGAAATCGGACGGGAAGACCTATTACGAGAATTTCTCCGGGATTGTGACCCCGGACGGACGGGTGTACGAGTCCGATAGTATCGGAGGCTTTGCTCTTGGAAAGCTGACCGGTCCCGATTCCCTGGAGCTGAATTACCTTGAGGATGGGCCGGATGCAAAAGCCATCATCCTCACCCTCTCCCGGCAGAAGAGCTGAGACAAACACCTTTTTTCCTTGGCCCTGTGCTCCACGCGCAGGTATTGGAGCCGGACCGGCAATTATCCCGAAACGGCAGGACCGCCACCGCATCTCGTGGAGCTATCACCGGGACAATGCATTGAGAGGTCCGATCAGAAATGAGCAGGTTGCAGAAATGAATAACCTATGGAGAGGCTCATCCCGCATCCCAAAAATGGTTGGCGGAGGTGTATCAGCTCACTGCCTTCACAAACATTTCAAACCCGATGCGATCGATCGTTGCACCCTGGTGTTCGGGGAATTTCCCCTGCTCCCGGTAGAATGTGATGACCTTTTGTGCCAGCGCTGCAGCCTGGTCCTCAGTCAGGTTTTCGGCAATGACCCGCCCGATCTTCGCTCTGCCACTCTCTTGCCGCCGGCAACTGCGGTGAACCCGGTCTCGGTACCGAAATCCGATATCTTTCATCCAGGAATCGCTGCAGAAGCTGGGGCATCCCGACACACACCTCTTGAACTTGGCCGGTGCCGGTACTCTAGCGGATCCCGGTTATGCCCTCCTTACTGAAGGGGTGATATTGATATCGAGATACCGGCCATTCTCCCGGGTGTAGTTCGGCCAGGTGACATCCATCCCGCCGTTCGGGTTTCCGGTCTTTGTAAACCGTGTCCAGAGATCCACAACGTTTGCCGCAACGGACGGATCCACGTCAATATGGGGAACTCCGAAGAGCAGGAACAGCTCGCTGCCATGGAATGCCCCGTAAGGCTGACCGGGAATGATGTAGGAGTACCGGTACATGTAGGTGTCCGGGCTGATATCCCCCATCGAGCCTGCCGCAAACTTTACGGAATCGATGAAATCATCCTGGGTCGTCATCTGCTCGAGCCGGGTCTGGACCCCGGATGTGGAATTGGCCGGGTACTTTTTGAAGACCGTGTCGGCATTGTTGTCGAACCGGCTCTTCAGGAAAGGCAGGTACTCCGGAACGCTCATGTTGGCATTTGCAGAGAGCGTTGTCCCGTCGCCCGCATTGTTCCCGATCATCAGGGGGACCGGGTTCTCCATATGGTTCAGGAAGCTGTTGTCCAGGGTGTCCGGCAGGACCCACCCGTCAACGTTGGGCTCGAACATGACGGTGTGGGTGGTCCAGAACGAGGAGGGGGACGAGGGTGTTGCATTGATCAGGGTCTCAGGACTCAGTTTCCTCATCTGTGTGATTGCATCCGGGCCGGAGTACCCGAGGCTTTTTGCATACTGGGTCCCGAACGATTCCGCATAGGTCTTTGAATGGGTGGCGTTGATGATCGTGCCCTGCGCCCAGAAAGGACCGCTCTCGACAATGGCCTGTTTGTATAGCCCCCTGCTTAATGGTGAGACAAGGTGGACGTAGGTACTCTCGGCCCCTGCCGACTGGCCGAAGATGGTCACCCGCGACGGGTCGCCTCCGAATGACGCGATATTGTTCTGCACCCATTTCAGGGCGGCCTGCTGGTCGAGGATCCCGTAATTGCCCGAGACATTGTACGGGGATTCGCTGTCCAGCTGCGGGTGGGCTAAAAAGCCAAGGGCACCGATCCGGTAGTTCGGTGTCACGACAATGACGCCCTTCTCTGCAAGCGTGGTCCCGTTATAGACCGGCATTGAGCCCGCAACACTCGTGAATCCCCCTCCGTAGAAAAAGACCATGACCGGCAGCTTCTCGCTCGCGTTCTTCGCCGGTGTCCAGACATTGAGGTACAGGCAGTCCTCGCTCATATTCAGCGCTGGCACCTTTGGCGATGAGGCCGGGGAAGCTTTCACTGTCATGGGACAGGCATCGAGGTACGGGCAGTCATCGCTCGTGTTCAGCGCGGGCGCCCCCTGCGATGAAGCCGGAGACGCTTTCACTGTCTGGGGACAGGTCGCCGAGTACTCCTTAGCTTCCTTTATGTCTCCCCAGGGCTGGACCGGTGCCGGTGGCCTCCACCGCAGGTCCCCGACAGGGGGAGCAGCAAACGGAATCCCGTGGTACACCCGGATGCCGTCCTGGTTTATTCCCGATATATACCCGGCATCGGTCTTTATGACCGTGGTATCCGGAGCTTTCTGGGTACATCCTGCAAAAAATAAAAATCCTGCAATTACCAGGCAGATTACCAGTATGTACCCTTTCCGTTCAAGCTTCTGCATATGATATCATTTCCCCGCCAGTTACATGGACACAAAAACCGGGCACTTCTGGAACCGGGAAATCCTGCCGGTTATCCATGCACCTTCTGCCACCGGGTTTTGATCCTGGTACCTGTTTTTGAGAATATCTCGGTTCAGGAGTATAACGCTTCGTATTTTTCCCTGGCCGGCATCTTCGCGTGGCGTAATCGCCTGGGACCGGGAGTGCCCCTGTCAGAAATAATGCGGTCGCGGGAATTTTATAATATGGAAGGGGGGTGGTCACCCCCTAGTGAAGACTTTTCCAGGCCCCCGACCCCATACCCGGAATTTTTTGCCTGAGTGCGGGATCCAATACTCATCGATCCGGCGCATAGTCCGGAAAATCTGAAGAGTATGTCCTGTAAGCCCCTGCCTCAAAAATGTTAAATATGATTAAACGTACAAATATGATTTGTATGAAAAGTAAGAAATGTGGGAAGGAGGACCTGGTAGACGAGATGATTGCTCCCCGGAAAGGGAACACGAAGCATCTCTTCGGCAGTGTCAAGGTCGGAGAACGCGGGCAGGTTGTCATCCCGAAGGAGGCCCGGGAGATCTTCGATATCAAGCAGGGCGATATCCTGCTGGTACTCGGCGATGTCGAGCGGGGCATTGCCCTCGTGAAAGCGGAAAAGCTCCAGGCATTTGCCCGGCAGATCCTGGACAGCGCAAGCAAGCCTGAGGAATGAGTGCTTTTAGGGGACTCATAATGAACGAATCAGAAAAAGATGCCGAAAAATTCCGGTTCCTTCTCGACAAAGCATGTGCTTTTGGGGCAGCGGATGCACGGATCATTCCCGCGAGCCGGATCGTGATCGAAGACCGGGTCCGGCAGAAGTGCATGACGGGATGCTTTGAGTACGGGAAGCACCTGACCTGCCCGCCATATGTACCCGGCGTTGAAGAGTTCAGGAAATCCGTGAGCGAGTACCAGTATGCGCTTGTGGTAAAGTTCCAGTCCGAAGCTGAATTCAAAGAAGAGATCCGGTACTCCCTGATGCAGGAACTCATTGATCCGGGTGCAAAGAAAGAGTCCAAAGAATCCGCATTCGCGTTCATCACCGCGTTTGTAACCGAGGGAAACCGGCTCCACCACATCATGCTGGACCTGGAAAAAACTGCCTTTAATGCCGGGTATCCCTTTGCCCTCGCAACGGTCTCTGGCCCCGGCTGCAGGTTATGCGGGACCTGCAATATCGAAGGAGGGCTGTGTAACCGCCCGACCATGAAACGCCACTGCCCCGAAGGGCTCGGGATCAATCTGGTGAAGACGACTGCAAACGCAGGGATGCCGATCCAGTTCCCGGCTCCGCGCAACCCGGAGCGGGTTGCAGTTATGCTTA
The DNA here is from genome assembly GCF_963678795.1 of uncultured Methanoregula sp. Lineage (NCBI taxonomy): Archaea > Methanobacteriati > Methanobacteriota > Methanomicrobia > Methanomicrobiales > Methanoregulaceae > Methanoregula > uncultured Methanoregula sp. The sequence continues at coordinate 1,087,356 of NZ_OY787453.1, forward strand.
TCGATTAAAAAATTCACCACCCGCGGAGAGGAATGGGACTGTCCTGCGGAATGCGGGAGATAAATGAATAAAAACAAACGGGGAAAAAAATGAAAATTGTTGTATTGAACGGCAGCCCGAAGGGGGATGTCAGTGTCACGATGCAGTATGTTGCGTACCTCCGGAAAAAATTCCCGGAGAACGAATATGAAATCCTGAACATAGCGCACGAGATCAGAACGATCGAGAAGGATTCCAAAGCCTGGGAGAACATTATTGCGAGTGTCCGGTCCGCAGACCTGGTCATCTGGGCATTCCCTCTCTATTACCTGCTCGTCTGCTCGCAGTACAAGCGGTTCATCGAGCTCATTACCGAACGGAAGGCACAGGATGCATTTTTTGGAAAATATGCAGTATCGCTCTCAACCTCGATCCATTTCTTTGACCAGACTGCCCATGCCTACATCCATGCGGTCAGTGACGACCTCGGGATGAAGTATCTCGGGATGTTCTCCGCAGATATGAAGGATCTCCTTTCAGAGAAAGAACAGAAGCGCCTGGAAATTTTTTTTGCCCTCACCTTTTCGGCAGTCCGAGAAAAGATCCCCGTCCAGCCGGAGTATATGCCCCTTGTCCCGTCAGCCTTTGTCTATATTCCGGGCGGGGAGAAAACCATCCGGGCAGGGACAAAGAAGGTAGTCATTCTTACGGATGATGACGGCAGTCCGGCCAACCTTGCAGCGATGACCGCCAGGCTCCTGAAAAATTTCTCCGGTTCTGTTGAGCTGATCAATCTTCATGACATGAACATAAAGGGAGGATGTCTTGGCTGCTGCCAGTGCGGCTATGACAATACCTGCGTGTATACCGACGGATACGTGGATTTCTTCAACAACAAGCTCGTACCTGCGGATATCATCATCATGGCCGGTTCGGTGCGTGACCGGTACCTCTCCTCAAAATGGAAGCAGTTCTTTGACCGGAGTTTCTTTAAGGGTCATACCCCGGGACTTGCCGGTAAACAGATTGGGTTTGTTATCGCCGGACCGCTCAGCCAGATTCCCTGCCTTAAGGAGGCGCTTACTGCATGGGCAGAAAATGGCGGCTGTAATGCGTTGTTTTTGACTGATGAAGCGAGGGATTCGGAAAAGCTCGATGCCCTGCTTGATGCGATGGCAGACCGGCTCGTGCAGGGTTCAGAACTCGCGTACATTCCCCCGCAGACATTCTATGCCGTCGGGGGTCACAAGATATTCCGGGACCGTATCTATGCCGGGATGAGGGTTGTCTTCCAGGCAGATTACCGGTATTACGGTGAACATGGGATGTTTGATTTCCCGAAAGGAGACATAAAGACCCGGCTGATGAATGCCCTCCTCATCCCGCTGACAAGGATCCCCGGTTTCCGGAAAAAAGTGTTTGGCGATATGAAACACCATATGATCGAACCGTTTGCGCCGGTGCTGGAAAACGCCTGACAAATTTTAACGGGTGAGATTATGACACGGACTGCACGATTCCTTCCGGGAAAGACACTTCCTGATGCCCTCGGTGCCGCAATGAAACGGATCAATGCATATGGCGTTATCTATCCCGATGGATATCACCAGGTGCTCGTGGAGAAGTACTCCCATGGGGGAGTACGCTATCCTCACATTCTCATGATCATCGGAGAGCCGCGGATCCACCGTCATTTCTTCTATCCCCATGTAATCGGGAAGGCCGGCCGGCTCCTGGATTATGGCTGTGGCACAGCGGATAATGTCCGGCAGTTAATCCGGGACGGTTTTCCCCGGGAGCAGATCACCGCATTTGATATCAACCGCGAGAGTATCGATCTCGGCATTGATCTGTACCGCGACCGGGAACAGATGGAGGATCTCTTTGTTGTTTCGGAAAAGTTTCCGTTCGGCATTGAGGAGTTCGATATTGTGTATTCCGCGTCAGTCATTCATGTCATTGCCGATGAAACGGAATTTAATAATTATCTTGCCAATGCGCATTCAGCCCTCCGGCCCGGGGGCGTCCTCTTTGGCTCCACGCTCGGGCTGGTTGATGGGGTGGTCAGATCACCCGGTAACCGGGGGCCGCCACGGCTTATGACAAAAAAGCAGCTGGCCGATTCCCTGGCCGGCACGGAATTTTCCCGCCCGGATATTGTCACGCGGGGTGGTGTTCCTGAGTATGTTCCACACCATGAGAATATCTGTGTCTTTGAATTCTATACAAAAAAGCAAACCCTTTGAGGAGTCCTGCCCTCCTGATCGTGTTACCCGGTTTTTCTGATTCGGATAATTTCCGGATCTGTTTTTTCCGTCATTCCCTTAATGAAAATCGTAGGACCAGATACCTCTCTCACATTTTTCCGGCGGGGGCCAGGGGCATATCCCTCACCAGACCCGGCCGGTCCCTGCCCGCGATACACGCAGTCCGACAGGTACATGAACATGGATGGTGCATCTTTCCGGGATCAGATGGACACCCGGCAGAAAATTATCATCGCGATCCTGATGCTCGGGACCCTTCTGGGTTCACTGGATACGACCATCGTCATCTTGGCATTTCCCTCGATATCCCAGGGTCTCCACGCCGACCTGCTCAGCACGATCTGGATCATTCTCATCTATCTCCTCGTTGTCGCGGTCTTCACAACGCAGCTGGGGCGCCTCGGCGATCTTTACGGGAGGAGCCGGATGTTCAATACCGGCTTTGGCGTTTTTACATTCGGGTCCCTCATATGCGGGCTCTCGCCTGCGATCTCGTGGCTGATCGTGTCCCGTGGGGTACAGGCATTCGGCGGAGCGCTGATGCAGGCGAACAGCGGGGCCATCATTGCCGATACGTTCCCTCCCCAGTCCCGTGGAACCGCGTTCGGGTACATCTCGCTGGGCTGGACCAGCGGGGCGATGCTGGGCATCGTCCTTGGCGGGATCATCACCACGTACTTCGGCTGGGAGTACATCTTCTTCATCAACCTGCCCATCGGGATTGTCGCCACGATCCTTGGCTTCCGGTACGTCAAGGATGATGTCCGGGTCAAAGCCCCGCTGGATATTACGGGGATGCTCCTGCTTGGCTCGGCCCTCACGCTCATCTCCTATGCCGGCGTGGACTTTGCCGGCGAGGGCCTGGCAGCGGCAAGTGAGCTCTCCGCAGTCGTCGGCATACTGGCAATTGCCCTGTTCCTGTTCTATGAATCCCGGACAAAAAACCCCTTCATCAACTTCTCGGCCTTCAATAACCGGGTCCTGAAATTCTCTGTCATGGCGGCATTTTTCTTAAGCCTGGGATACCTGTCCGTCGTCTTCCTCATAACCATGTACCTCCAGGGAATCCGTGCGCTCTCGCCGCTCGATGCAGCACTTCTCCTGACACCGGGCTATATCGTGGGAAGCCTTCTTTCGCCGGCGATGGGCCGGCTGTCCGACCGGTACGGGGCGCGGGTTCTTGCCACGCTCGGAGCTGCTACGCTTATCCTTGCCACATTCGTCTATCTCACCCTCGGGCTCGACACCCCGCTCTGGGTTGTCCTCGTCGCCTCAGGGATCTCCGGTATCGGTTCGGCAATGTTCTTCCCGTCCAACAACAGTGCCGTCATGGCCAATGCCCCCCACGGAACGTACGGGGGCATCTCCGGGATACTCCGGACTGTCCAGAATATCGGCATCCTCGGAAGTTTTATCATCGCGATCACGGTTGCGTCCCTCTCGATCCCACGGGATGTCGCGTTCGAGATCTTCATCGGCACGACCAACCTTGCCGGGGGCGTTTCCAATGCATTCCTGCAGGGTATCGATGCCTCGCTCTGGGCATCCATCATAATCATGGCGATTGCTGCAGTCCTTTCCTGGATGCGGGGACATGAAGAGCGGCAGACGGGTCACTCATGAGTGCCCCGTAATATCGCACACTCTCCCCATCCTTCAACCCGGCCCGCCCGCCATCTCCTGGATCCAGCCCCATCATTCCCCCGTGCCAAAACAAGCCCTTACAGGGCTCCGTTTCCATTCCCGGTATGCCGGACCCTCGCGGTGGACAGCAATTTGGGCCCGGATTCATTTCGTGTGGAAAAATCGCGAAAATATCGCGTATTTTGCCAGAATTCGGCTGAAATGCACCTCGTAGAATGGCCCCAAACGGTAATCCGGCAGCCTCTTTTTCCGGCACAATGATCAGGACATTTTCGCTGAGAAACGCGAAAAGAACGCGAATATGAAGGTCGGATTTTCCGGAGGTACTTGAAAAAAAGCGGTTTTTTGACGCTTACGAGAAATGTCCCCGATCAGGGAAAAAGAAATTCACGGTGAATGTGTCGTAACAAAATAATAAAAACCGGTAATGTTTTCGGATTTCTGATTTTGTGCGTTGCATATTTTTATTCCAGCGGCAGGAAGAAAATGTCACAGAAACACAGGTGGAGTTTGCTATAATTACGATCCACGCGGTACCTGAACGGATCCCATGGATGCCGGCGTCTATCACAACAAAAGAGAAAGGAAGAGCAGGAAATACAGGGAGATAGAGATAGATGGGATACCCCAAAGCGACCAGTAGTGAATCTGTTCAACCCTGGCGGTATTGTTGGACTCCGTGAATTTCTGGATAAGGATGCCGGATACGAGCACCATGACAATCGTCAAGTAGGTGATGACCATGAACACGTCAAGGAAGGTTGCAAAGGCAACGAGCGGGATCGCATCAGAGGTTCGCCAGTGGATGAACACTGCGACGACAAGCATCGAGGCGTTCAATACCAGCCTGATTGCGCCTTTCATAAGCAGCGAGGAAAACGTAACAATAAGAAGGAGCCCGACCGGAAGGAAAAATTTCACGACGATTGAGGCGGTTTCTCTCTGTATGCTGTACCTGAAGACTGCACGGGAGTAAGGGAACTCGTTGCTTGCATAGGACTTGGATATGATAGAGGAATGAACGCTGGTCATCTGCCACCCCGGAATAACCATATCGGGCTCGATGTAGGTATTATTTTCCAGAATTACAAGAACCATCCTGCTCTCGTCCTTCAGTTTCGGTTCGATCTCAATGGGGAGAGTATGCCTGTCGAACGGGTAACGGCGGAGGTCCGGGTCGACGTCAATAACCGCGAAGATCCGGTAACTCTTTTCATTGGGGTTATCAATGATGGTATCAACTGATGTTGCATGACCGTTCATAATCTCCAGGTCATTGATAGATACAGGTGAATCGGATTCGAGATTCAGGTAGAAATTTGTCTCAAACGTTCCATCAGCGAGATTGAACCGGTGAAAATCCATGACATGGACCCCGATCTGCACGACCTGCGGGGCAGTTGCATTTTTCATAGTGATACGGTCCGGTACCACATCGGCCGATACTGGCAGGATTACAAAAAGCACAAATAACACGACAATCACACATATCTGAAAAAATCCCCCTTTGTCGGTGTGTGTCTTCATCAGAATCAGCCCTTATCGGAATTTTTTTGATTTATATTCAGGCTGTACTTAATGACAACCACAATAAAGATTCCGATAGATTGTCACCCAGCGAAAGCATGTCTGACATTTCAGTCGGTGGATTATCAAAAAAAGGATATGTCGGACGTCCCAAACAGGACGCACACCTCCTTGATCCTTTCCTGACCCATCCCTGGGCAAGGAACGTTGAGGCTGAGTATTCCATCAATAAAAGCGGTTCAGTTTCAGGGTTCTGATACGTTCACGTCAGATCTTCAATTTACCATATCAGAAATAATTTACCATCAACTGACAACTTACCAGAACCTTTTTCACCTCGTAACAATTTCCCGGACCATAAACCTGTTTATGTACAATCCCGAAACCTGTTATGAGTGAGCATCATGGGAATGCGAAGAAAACGGACCGGTGTTCTCATCCGGATTACACTATTGTTCATGGCAATCTCTCTTCTCATGCCGGCGATTTATGCCGAACCACAAAACCAGTCCTGGTACACCCGGGGAAGTGGTTTTATCGATGAACTCAATAATGACAAATCCCCGGTGTGGAATGCATCGCACCCGGTCGAATATCATGCAACTCCGCAACCGGTCACACTCTTCCGCGCTGAATTGAACGAAACGCACCTTCCGGGTCCACGGTACATGGCGTTTGGTCCAAGCAGCATCAATCTGGTGATCGACCCGTTGTTACTTGCTGTTGTTATTCTGGTAGTGGCGCTATCAATTATAACGTGGTTCGTGACCCGATATGCGTGGAACAAGGAGAGAAAAGCATGAGGATCGCAAATATCGTCATTACGTTTCTGTGGCGGGTTTCAGAATAATTATTGGGAATATAATGACAACACTTCGTAAATTATGGATGATTTCCTGAAAGAAAGAATGGTAAAATATGATACATGGCTGGATGACGGACTGATCTCATTCTCTTCAAAAATAGTTCCTGTCCGTGAATCTCTGTCTGCCCAACAACAGGTGTTGCCTTCTGAACAAGTTCTGGATATATTCCACAACGCACGAGCTATCGCGGTGCAGAAATGTGGTTGCAGGGTACATTATTCACGGTGTAATAACCCGCTTGAAGTCTGTTTTTTACTCAACGAGACCGGCGAACATTCTATAGCAAAGGGCAGGGCGCGTCCGGTCTCAGTATCGGAAGCTGCAGAACTATTACGTAAAGCCGATGAACACGGTCTTATACATCTCACCCTTTACCAGCCGGACCATGAAATTTATGCACTCTGCAACTGTTGTCCCTGCTGCTGCCATGACCTCCAGCTCATGAAAGGATACAACCGCCGGGATCTGGTGGTTCGCTCTGAATACATCGCGGTAACTGACAAGAACTCCTGCATCAATTGTGGTAAATGTATTGAGAGATGTATTTTTGATGCCCGGACTTTTGATGACGGCTATATGCTTTACAATTCCCGTTTGTGCCTGGGCTGCGGGCTGTGCGTTTCGGTTTGTCCTGAACATGCAACCATAATGCAGCAGCGATTACCAGGATAATGGATTCTGGTCCGTTGTCGTGACTTTGTGGATCAGGTTGCAACAGAAAATATTACGTCAGGTGGAAGTGCACCAGAACGTCACCATTTCGAAAAGGATATGTCCCATAGCAGAGATGGGAGTACCATGGCAGACGAGATACACGTCCTCTATGTTGACGATGAGCCAAGTCTGCTCGAAATTGGCAAGATATACCTTGAGCGGAGTGGGCAATTTCACGTTGATATTATGACCTCTGCTTCTGAAGCACTGGCTTTACTGAATCTGAAGAACTACGATGCCATCATATCTGACTACCAGATGCAGGAAATGAATGGTATTGATTTTTTAAAGCGGGTAAGGACTTCAGGGAAGACCATCCCGTTTATTCTTTTTACCGGCAAGGGCCGCGAAGAAGTTGTAATCGAGGCAATCAACAACGGCGCAGATTTTTACCTGCAAAAAGGCGGAGCACTACAACCTCAGTTTGCTGAGCTTACGCATAAGATCCTGCAGGCAGTGCAGAGACAAAAGGCGGATCTCGCATTAGGAGAAAGCGAGTGCCGGTACCGTGATGTAGTTGAAACCCAGACTGAATTCATCAGCAGGTTTAAACCGGATGGGACCCACGTGTTTGCCAATGAAGCGTACTGCAGGCATTTCGGAAAGCGACGTGATGAGATTATCGGGCAGCGGTTTGTTCCATTAATTCCTGAAGAAGACCGGGATCTTGTCCGCCGCCACTTTGCATCGCTGACCCAGGAACACCCGGTTGCAGAAGTAGAACATCGCGTGATCATGCCTGATCTGAGTATCCGCTGGCACTGGTGGAATGACCATGCCATCTTTGACGACCGCGGCACGGTTATCGAATACCAGTCACTTGGAAAAGACATTACCAATCGTAAACAGACAGAAGACGCACTCCAGGAAAGCAATGAAAAGTACCGGATGCTGTTTGAGAACGCGGGTGATGGGATCATCATCTGCGATCATAACGTCTTTTTGGATTGCAATAAAAGGGCCGAAGAAATATACCGGTGTACCCGTGATCAACTTATCGGGTATTCCCCGTTGGATTTTTCCCCCGGATTCCAGCCGGACGGCAGGCGTTCAGCAGAGGAAATACGAAAAAAAATAGATGCAGCCTTTCTCGGAGAAAACCAGTTATTCGAATGGGTCCATGTCCATCCTGACAACACTCCGTTCATTGTCGATATAAGCCTGAGCCGTATTATTGTCGGGGGAATCTACTACATCCAGGCAATAATCCGGGATATCACCGACCGGAAACAAAATGAGGAGCAGACTGCACATCTGAGTGCGTTAAAAGAAAAGTTGCTGGGAATGCATGGCCTTAAGGATCAACTGAAACTTGTCAGCGACAGTTGTGTAACGATCTTTGATGCCGATTTCGCCCGGATATGGCTGATCAAAAACGCCGATCTCTGCGAAGGCGGATGCAAACATGCATCGGTAACTGACGGGCCGGATGTGTGTCACAACCGGTCCAGATGTCTTCATCTCATGGTAAGCTCCGGAAGGTATACTCATATTAACGGGGATCACCGGCGCGTTCCGTTCGGTTGTTACAAGATTGGCCGCGTTGCTTCGGGAGAAGATCCCTATTTCATTTCTAATGATGTCGTCCATGATCCACGGGTTCACGATCATACCTGGGCTCAATCCACGGGTCTTGTGTCCTTTGCCGGTTTCCGCCTTATGTCTACGGATAAAAAACCGATTGGTGTATTTGCACTTTTCAGAAAGCGGGAAATCCTTCCACGGGAAGAAAAACATCTGGTGGATTTGGCAAACACCCTCTCCCACGTCATAATTTCCGGTATGTCAGAAGAAGCGCTCCGTGAAAGCGAGGCGGAATTGCGGGCAGCCTGTGAACATCTGGCGGCAGCGGAGGAAGAACTGCGGGGACAGTATGAGGCATTAAGAGACAGCCAGCAGCAGATACAGCAGAGCGAGGAGCGGTACCGCACGATTGTTGAAAACATTCAGGATGTTGTGTACCGGTCTGACAGAAAAGGCACCCTGATCATGGCAAGTCCCAGCTGGGCAGTGCTCCTTGGATATGAGAATATTGACGAATGCCTCGGTAAAAACATTGCCTTGGAATTTTACATGTATCCTGAGATACGGCAGAACTTCCTTGATGCTCTATACCGGGATGGGGCGGTGAAGGACTACGAGGTTGTCCTCAGGAAGCGGGACGGTACGCCAGTCACGGTCTCAACGAGCAGTCATATCTGTTACAATGAATCAGGGGCAGAACTGGGTATTGAAGGAGTATTCCGGGATATCACCGACCGCAAGATGGTAGAAGAGGATCTGTATCAGAAGAATCAGGAACTGAATTCGGCCTACGAGCAGCTGACTGCAGTTGAGGAAGAGATCCGGACTAACCTTAATGACCTTGAAAACAGTCATAAGGCTCTTGCAGAGAGCAAAGCGACCCTTGATTCCATAATCGGGGAATCTCCAATCCCCCAGTTTGTGATCGACCGGAATCACCGGATAACCCATTGGAATAAGGCTCTTGAAGAGTATAGCGGGGTAAAAGCACAAACAGTACTTGGCACAACCGAACAATGGCGGGCATTCTATGACAATGAGCGCCCCTGTCTTGCTGATCTCCTGCTGAAAGGGGATGAGGAAAAGATCTCAGCATGGTACGAGGGAAAATTCAAAAAATCAATCCTTATTGATGATGCCTTTGAAGCCGTTGACTTTTTCCCGAGAATGACCGGGGAAGGTAAATGGCTTTATTTCACCGCGGGGTTAGTCCGGGATCCCAATGGAAAGGTCATCGGTGCAGTTGAAACGCTGGAAGATATCACCGACCGCAAAATGGCAGAAAAAGCGTTGCGCGAGGCAAACAAAAAACTTAACCTTCTTTCCAATATCACGAGGCATGATATTCTGAATCATCTCACCGGACTTAAAGGCTATCTTGAATTATCAAAAGATTTCATACACCGGCCGGCAAAACTGGGCGAGTTCATCGATAAGGAGATAAAAGCTGCAGAGTCGATAGAGGAGCAGATCGGCTTCACCAGGTATTATCAGAATATGGGTGTCAACGCCCCGATCTGGCAGAACGTGAACGCAAGTATCAGCCGGGCGATCGCTTCACTCCCGATGCGGAATTTACAGGTTGTTGTGGATTTCACGGATCTTGAAGTGCTCGCCGATCCTCTGCTCGAAAAAGTATTCTACAACCTGGCTGACAATGCACTCAGGTACGGCGGGAAAAAATTAACGACCCTCCATTTCTCATCACAGGAATCCAACCGCGGGATGATCATAGTCTATGAAAATGATGGTGTCGGGATCTCCCGGAACGTGAAGGGGCACCTGTTCGAACGGGGGGTTGGAAAACACACCGGCCTTGGCCTTAACCTGGTTCGCGAGATCACCGGTATAACGGGAATCACTATTTCCGAGGCCGGAAAGTGCCGGAAAGGCGTCCGGTTCGAAATTGTGGTGCCGGCAGGAGCATGGCGTGTCGCCGATAAAAAAAGTACTGAATCTGCACTATCCTGACGGGTTCTGATAAGTTGACGAGTGATTTCCGGATTTTTATGGTGGAAAAAAATCCCTGTCAACCATCAGCTTATCAGAACCCAACGTGGTGATGAAAATGAACAAGTGGCTGTATAATGAGTTCAGACATTGTGGTGTTGATTACTCAGATGCCGGACAAGCTGATGTGTATGACGAGCAACATCAGAAATTCCGCAACTATGAACAGGAATTTTGGGGAATGATGGATTTCCTTGGACTCCACAACACGGAGGACAAGACAATTGTAGACCTGGGTTGTGGTACGGGTGCCACAGCAGTCTTTGCGGCAGACATGTTCAGGATGGTATATGCTGTTGATGTCTCGGATGTAATGATTGAGAAAGCAAAGAAAAAACTCAATAAAAATATTCCTAACATCAGGTTTGTGCATGCAGGTTTTCTGAGTTATGACCATGAAGGAGAGCCGGCGGATTTAATTGTTACAAAAGCTGCATTTCACCACCTGCCTGATTTCTGGAAACAGGTCGCGCTATACCGGATGAACAGGATGCTGAAGACGGGAGGTCTGCTCTATATGCATGATATCGTGTTCCAGTTCGATCCCCGGAGATATGAAAGCAGGATTAATGCATGGATTTCCCGGTTTGAAGAAGTCGCGGGAGAGGAATTCAGGCTTGAAGTCGAGACACATATCCGGGATGAGTACAGCACGTTTGGCTGGATACTGGAGGGGATGCTGGAAAAGGCCGGATTTACGGTAGAAAAATGCAGGTCGGCCGATGACTTCCTGACGGAATATGCCTGTCGTAAAGTGAATGAACCAAATTTCGAAGAGACACCATAACCGGGAATTGGGGCAGGTCTCCGGGACAAGGTCATCGCTTCCCGTGACGCGGTACTCACGAACTATTACAGCATCCGGCTCATCTATGCCCTGGAGGATATGGAATTCCATACGTCCGATCACGCGGTCAACATGAGCCGGGTATGGGAGCAGAATTACCAGGATATCACGGGCCTTTCCTCCCTTGCAGGCACGGACCAGCCGGCATCATTCTCCTACGTAATGGGCGGATATGATGCCGGGATGTACAGTTACCTGTGGTCGAGAGTATATGCCGTCAATGCCGGTAATGTCTTCAAACATGACGGGATGACCAACCAGACCACCGGCCTGCGCTACCGGAAGACAATCCTTGAGAAAGGTAACATGGAGGACGGGGACAAGCTGATCCGTGATTTCCTTGGAACGGAGCCCACAACAGAAGTACTGTACCGCCAGCTCGGGGTCAACATGACCGGGCAGTCTGGCAACAGGAGATAATCTTACGGGAAACCAGCGAAACATTCATTATCCTTTTCTCGTTCCGGCAGTTGCCGGGATGTGACCGGGTAACCGGATGCAAACCGGGACGGAAACCGGAACAATCTGGCAGGAACGATTTTCCACGGATCTCCCCCGGCGCAGGATCATCACCGGCGCAGTGCAGAGATGCAGGTGCCGCACCCCCGCAGGAAACAGATATCCTCATCTGGTATCCGGGGGAATGTTGATTACGGGACATTCCGTTATGGATGCAATCGTTGCAAGGAACCTTAAGAAATCATTCGGGCCGGTCACCGCGGTTGACGATGTCAGCATTGCGATACCGGAAGGTGGCATCTTTGGTTTTCTCGGGCCGAATGGTGCGGGAAAGACCACCACGATCCGGATGATCACCGGCGTACTGATACCGGATGCGGGGTCGGTGCGGGTCCTCGGGACGGATGTGCAAGAAGAGCCTCTCACCGCAAAGATGAAGATGGGCGTTATTCCCGAGAATGGCACGGTGTACAGCGATCTCACCGCAGAGCAGAACATTCTCATCACGGCAAAATTTTTCGGTATGGACAGGGCGGCCCGCGAGGAGCGGGCCTTTGAGATCCTGGAACAACTCGGCCTTCTTGAGCGAAGGAACGATATCGTCCGCACGTTCTCGAAAGGCATGCGCCAGCGGGTCAGCATTGCCTGTGCCATCGTTCACTCGCCACCTGTCCTGATCCTCGATGAGCCAACCACGGGGCTGGACGTGTACAGCCGCCGGCTCGTGATCGATACCGTCCGGCATATGAACCGCAAGGGCAGCACGGTCCTCCTCACCACGCATAATATCGAGGAGGCGAATGCCCTCTGTTCGATGATCAGTATCATCAACAGGGGAAAGATCGTGGCAACCGGCAGCCCGGAGAAGCTCAAGAAGACTTTTGATACCTCGGGGTATGTCGAGGTCTCGTTTGACCAGCCGGTGGGACCGTCATTATTCTCTGCCCCCGGGATCACCCGGGCGGAATTATGGGGAGACAAGTGGCGGGTCTACACGGACGACCCGGACAAGGCAGTAAAACACCTTGCAGCGGTTGCGGCCCGGGACCACCGGATGATCGTCTCTATCGCAACCTCGAACCCCACGCTCGAAGAGGCGTTTGTCCAGCTCACTACGGAGGTCTGACCGTGGACTGGAAGATCTTTTTCCGGAGTATTCTTGTCATTACCGAGAAGAACATGCGGATCTATTACTTCAAGGGGCCGGTGGTAGTCTTCGGCCTGTTATTCCCCCTCATCATGTTCCTCACGTTCTTCATCGGCCGGGATCTCGACCTCATCCTCTTCTTCCCGGGGTTTCTGGGCATGATGCTCTTTTTCACCGCGTCATCGGTCGGCCCGCTCATCACCCCGTGGGAGAAGCGGGAGAAGACCTACGAACGGCTTGTCTCCCTGCCCGTCATCCTTGAGAGCATTATTCTCGGAGACCTGCTGGCCGGGGCGATCTTCGGCATCGCCATCACGACCATCGTCTATGTGGTCTGTGCAGAGCTCTTACGGATCCCGCTTGCAAGCGCCTGGCTCCTCGGGCTTGCGTTCGTACTCGGATCGGTAGCATTTGCTGCGCTCGGAACGCTGCTTGCCTCGCCGACAACCGACAACCCGTCAAATATCATGATGCTCTCGAGCCTCATCCGCCTCCCGCTCATCTTCATCTCCGGGATCTTCATCCCGCTTGGCCAGCTGGGCGGCCCGCTGTTCCTCCTCACCTCACTCTCCCCGCTGACCTATCTGGTTGACCTGTTCCATGCAGCGCTGAATGGCAATGCGGTATACCCCCCGTGGCTCGATGCGCTGGTGCTCCTGTTCGTGATCCTCGTGTTCGTATGGTGTGCGAAGATAATCCAGAAGCGGAACCTGGTGAAGGGAATTTAGCTGGCGGGGTCGGGGTACGGGCTTGCCGGTAATAGCGGACAAACGAATGCTGTCTCTTTTTAGCTCCCCGTTTTTTGAGTCACCGGTCCTCCGGCAACATGACCGCACACAATAAATAACCCTGTTTTCTTATCGCATGTAGTACCGGGATTCCGGCCCGGTACATATCCAGCCCTCCCGGCCCGGAAATATTTTTGCCGGGACGGGATGCCCGGGCCCCTTTACTTTTTTCCGGTAATATGAGACAAAAAGGATAATCAACTGGTATCGATAACCAGTTGTTATGACACTCACGAAAACTCAGGAATCAGAAGTCACAGCGACCATACAGGCGTATGCCACGGCATACCAGAAGAAGGACATAAAAACGTTATCGGCGATATTCTCTCCTGATATCAGCGGGTTTGGCAGCGGACCCGACGAAGTAATCTCGAATCATAAGGACTTTATCCGGCAGATGAAGCGCGATTTGATCCAGGCCACAGTCCTTTCGGTTGAATTCTTTGACCGGAAAATTGCCGGTGACGGCAGGGTTGCATGGACGACGTCAAAGAGCACGATTACGTTCACAGTCGATGGATCCCGGAAGCAGACTCTCCACGGCAGGTCGACGATGGTCTTGCGGAACACCGGGAGCCGGTGGATAATCGAACAGCTTCACTTCTCCCTACCCTATGGTGAACAGTCCGAGGGACAGTCGTTCCCCGGGGCATAAAGCCCCATTTTTACTCGCGTAAATCCCGGTTCTCCCGGCCCGGGAAATCATCCCTTCTTTTTCCTGTATTCCCTGCCCCGGGCATCTGCTGTTATCAGGGCGTCAAATGTCATCTGAGCTGTCACGTCAAACGGCATACTGTCCATGAAATTTGCCGGGCCGCTTGCAGTAATGGCCACGTTCATAAGCTCATCACGGGTAAGTTCACGGTTGCTCAATTCAGCAAATGAGACCGGCAGTCCCACGCTGGTGCAGAACTGAAGTACTTCTGCAATTTCCGGTTCCGGGCTTTTCTCCAGTACCATCTGGACGAGAGTACCGAATGCAACCAGTTCACCGTGGTACATGTGGCGGCACGAGGTCAGTGCCGTAAAAGCATTATAAACTGAATGGGCACAGGCTATCCCGTTGCTCTCGAAACCCACGCCGCTCAGGTAAATATTGGCTTCAATAATATTCTCCAGTTCACGGGAACAGACCCCCTTTTCTGCAGACTGCTTTGCCATGAGGCCGTCACGGATAAGGATCTCATAACACAGCTTTGCCAGTGCCACGGAAGCGTTGGTCGATTTCCCGCCGGCAAAATTGTCATGGTTGGAGGCAGCATTTGCTCTCGCTTCAAAATACGTTGAGAGGGCATCCCCCATGCCGGCAACGAGAAACCTGACCGGCGCCCGGGTGATGACATCCGTATCAACCAGAACCAGTTCCGGGTTCCGGGGTAGGAGAATATTCTCGTCAAACACATGGTCCTCAGTATACGTAACGGCTATTGCGCTTGTAGGAGCGTCGGTCGACGCAATCGTGGGAACCGAGATGACCGGGGCATTTTCAAAAAATGCCACACCTTTTGCGGTATCGAGAGCCTTGCCCCCTCCGATTCCCGCCACCACGGTGCAGCGGTGCGTTCTGTAGATGATCCGTAACCTCTCAATTTCTTTTTTTGTGCATTCCCCGCCGAATTCTTCAAAAACCGGTGTTGAGCCGGAATCCTTGTAACTCTCCCCGATTACGCGTTTCAGGTTATTATACGCAGACCCCCCCATGACGAACAGGACAGGTCCGCCCAGGTGGGAGATGCGGTCCTTTATCCGTGAAAGTTCCCCGGGTCCCTGGATATATTTTAACGGTGATGCCAATACTCTGGACATACTACTGCAGCTCCTTCTAACAGATCATTGCCCTCTCATGGAATAAACAGCAGGTTTCGCCGGCATATGCATGAGCCGGGAATCATCTGGTTTTTTTAACGTTTACGGAAATGGTTTGGACACTTTTTTATATTACACTATTGACGGTGAGGAAAAAAACGGTGAGATGCACTCCATCTGACATGGATGTAACAAGACAATGTTTTCAGCCATTTCTTTCAGTCTCTTTAAAAATAGCAAAGGTTATTGTCTGAACCGGCAGATAACGAAAAATTGACGTTGATGAATGCAAAAAAAATCCTTAACCCTGTTACTGCAGGAAAAAAGCAGGGTGCCCGGACGATTTCCCCGGTTACGATCAGACCGTTTACCGTGTCTGATGTGGATTTTGTGATCTCCCGTCAGCTGGCATTGTATAAATCAGAATATGGATTTACCTCGGAAATCTGGAATGTGTACCTGACCGATGGCGTTCATACGTTTGTAAAATATTTTGATCCCGAAAGGGACTGCATGTATATTCTTGAGAACGAGGGGGTTCCCTCAGGCTGTGTTGCTATCGCGCACATGGGCACCGCAACAGCACAATTACGGTTCTTTTTTCTGGAGCCTGCAATGAGGGGACGGGGTGCCGGGCACCTGCTCATGGACATGGCCATGAGTTTTTGTAAAGAGAGGTACTATGAGCGTGTGTTTTTGTGGACCTTCAGTACGCTCATGGCTGCACGACATTTGTATCGCAGCAGGGGATTCAGGATTACGGACACGCATGAAAATACCGACTGGGGTGAAAAAATTCTGGAAGAACGCTGGGATCTGACATTATAGATTTTTTACGAGATTTTTTTATAACACACGATTGATCGTGATAAAATAAACATATAAAAACCCGGCCGGGACGCTCTATGTTTCAAGCCAAAGTCTTGTTACAATAGATCTCCTGGTTCCAGTGCGTTAACGGGACTTAATGAAAATGATTTCATCGTAAAAGTATCTGCCAGGTATTTAAACGTCACAATAACGCACCGGAACCGTCTCGGAGGTTCCAATCGATAGCGCCTACCCGCAAAACGCCTTCTGCAGGTTTTGTTGTCTTCATGGCAGATCACATCGTCCAAATATATACGAACATTCAGTCGTTTACGAACAGATTATATACAACGTTTGCATTTACTGTACAGGAATCCATATTCGCGGAGTGTTACACCCATGACCCCTGCAAAAATAATATCGCCTGCAAGGACTCTGCCTGCACCGGATGTCGGATTGTTTTCGACAAAATACGGTATACGCACCGTAGTGTCCCCCACCCGGGTTCAGATACTTTCGCTGCTTTCTAAAACCGAACTACCGTTCGATGAAATTGTAAAAAAAATGGATAAAGCAAAATCTACGGTCTCGATCCATTTAAGAGGCCTCGAACAGGCGGGGATCATCGGAGGAAAAACCGATCCCAACGATTCACGCAGGAAGATCTTTTTTTTCCGGTCGCAGTTCATAGGAGGTCTTGCCACGAAAAAACCGGTGATCTGTGATGACAATAACGAGTTTCTCACGCGACAGGTATCAGACACCGACCCGTTCCGGTTTTACCGGCTGATGTTCCGCACGATCCGGGTCTCGCTTCTTACCGAAGGGATAAATATCGACCCGGTGCTCCGGAAAGCCGGCTGTGACGTGGGCGAGCGCGTCTATCCTGTCATTTCCGCGCCGGATCTTGCAAGTTTCCTCAAAAAAACCGCAAAGTTCTGGAAGACCAACAGCTTAGGACTCATTAAGATCGAGAGTATGGCCCCGCTTGTCCTTGTGGTGTATGACTGCTTTGAATGCGGAAGCCTGCCGCAGCTTGGCCGACCTGCCTGTGCTTTTGATTCCGGTATTCTTGAAGCGGTCTTTTCCCGTCACTTCAAAAAGCGACAACAGGTTACGGAAACAGCCTGCTTTGCGATGGGAGACGATCACTGCCGGTTTGTTATCGTGCCTGCATAACGACGGCCAATACATCAAAATGTGTAGTGTGGAAATTATGGTTCTGTTAACTGGTTTTGATGTATCTTCAGGACTCTTAAAATACTGGTCGTGTATCGACTACGAGAGAATTATGTTCATTGAGTCTCTCCAATGCATAAGAACTGTCAAAGGAAAAAATGGAATTACACGATACCAGGTCATGGATTGATATGATTTCCATCTTGTATGTCGATGATGAGCCGATCCTTCTTGAGGTAGGCAAAACCTTCCTTGAGCGGAGCGGCCAGTTCAGTGTTGATACCGTTACATCTGCCCGGTCTGCACTTATTTTACTGGATTCAAAAAATTATGACGCCATTATCTCCGATTACCAGATGCCAGAGATGGATGGTATCGAATTTCTCAAATCCTTAAGGAAAGAGAACAACGGGATCCCTTTTATCCTTTTCACCGGCAGGGGCCGCGAGGAAGTTGTCATCGAGGCGGTGAATAATGGTGTTGATTATTATCTCCAGAAAGGTGGCGATTCGAAATCACAATTTGTAGAACTGGAGCATAAAATCAAACTCGCAGTTGAGCGTTGCAGGACGGAAAAGGCACTTATTGAAAGTGAAGAGCGGTACCGCGCTGTTGTTGAAGACCAGACAGAATTAATCTCGCGGTTCCTTCCGGATGGATCACATATTTTTGTCAATGATGCATATTGCCGGTACTTCTCCAAAAAGCCAGATGAAATTATAGGAACCCGGTTTTGTCCTGATATTCCAAAAGAAGATCAGAAACGGATCCGGGATCATCTCAAAAACCTCACTCAGGATAACCCGTTTGCAACCATTGAGCAACGCATCATCATGCCGGATAAGATGATACGGTGGCAGCAATGGAGCGATCGGGCAATTTTTGACAAGGATGGGCATATCCGGGAATACCAGTCAGTAGGCAGGGACATTACTGATAAGAAACATGCCGAAGATGAGCTGCGGGCGGCCTATGAGCAGATCTCCGCGACAGAGGAAGAACTACGTTCCCAGTATAACGAACTCAAGGATGGCGAACAGGCAATCCGGGAGAGTGAAGGTAAACTTCAGGGTATAGTTCAGGGGTCCCCCATCCCCCAGTTTGTCATCGATAAAAACCATCGTGTCATCAGCTGGAACCGGGCACTTGAGGAACACAGCGGAGTGCGGGCAGAAGAAGTGCTTGGTACAACGCATGCCTGGAAAGCGTTCTATGATAAGGAACGACCGGTGCTATCGAACCTGCTGGTGGAGAATCACCCGGAAAAAATCCAGGAATTGTATGCCGGGAAATTTTGCAGGTCAAAATATGTCCCTGACGCATACGAAGCGATCGACTTTTTCCCGCGAATGGGCGAACACGGCACCTGGCTCTACTTCACGGCAGCAGTTCTCAGAAATTCTGATGGCAATATTGTCGGTGCTGTTGAAACACTCGAAGATATCACCGATCGAAAGAAAGCAGAAGAGGAACTGCAAGCTTCTAATGAGCAGATCACTGCTTCTGAAGAAGAACTCCGGCACCAGTTTGACGAGCTGAAAAAGAGCGAGGATGCGCTCCGCATAAGCGAGGAGAAATATCGTAGCATTCTTGAAAGCATTCAGGATGTCTACTACCGGAGCGACACTGCGGGAAACCTCATACTGATAAGCCCATCGGTCACACAAATTCTCGGGTATAACCGGGTATCAGAATTGATCGGGAGGGATATTGCACAAACTCTTTATTACAATCCGGAAGAACGGTCAAAATTTCTTGCTGAATTGACTACTAAGGGAGTAGTCACGGATTTTGAAGTAATATTGAAAAAGCGGGACGGAACTCCGGTACCTGTCGCGACAAGCAGTCATAAATACTTTGATCCGTCCGGGAATTTCCTCGGTGTCGAGGGCATCTTCCGTGACATCACAGAACGTAAAAACGCAGAGAAGGAGATCCAAAAAAAGCACGAAGAGATCAACCTTGCCTATGAGCAGCTCAGATCAAACGAGAAGGAACTACGGAAAAACTATGTGGACCTGAGCAGGAAAGACCAGAATCTCGTGGAAAGCGAGCGAAAATTCCGGGCGATTTTTAACCAGACATTCCAGTTTATAGGTCTCATGACTCCGGATGGCATTCTGGTGGAAGCAAACCGCTCGGCCCTGAAGTTATCCGAAATTGAGGAAACGGATGTGATCGGAAAGCCGTTCTGGGATACTCCGTGGTGGATCCATTCCAAAGAGATGCAGGAAAAGTTGCGTGCAGCAGTACAGGATGCAGCAAAAGGAGAATTCGTGCGGTTCGAAGCAACCCATCGGGCATCTGACGGGAGTCTCCACTATATCGACTTCTCATTAAAACCTGTGGCAGACGATGCGGGCTGTGTTGTTCTGCTCATTCCGGAAGGACGGGACATTACCAAACGTAAAGAAGCGGAGAAGGAGCTCCGTGAAAGCCAGAAAATGCTTGAAGAAATTGTTCAGGGCTCCCCCATCCCACAGTTTGTCATCGATAAAAACCATCGTATCGTCAGCTGGAACCGGGCACTTGAGGAACACAGCGGTGTGAAAGCAACGGAAGTACTTGGTACAACGCATGCCTGGAAAGCGTTCTATGATAAGGAACGACCGGTACTGTCGAACCTGCTGGTGGAGAATAACCCGGAAAAAATTCACACATTGTATACCGGGAAATATCGCAAGTCAAAATATATCGATGGCGCATACGAAGTGACCGACTTTTTCCCGCGAATGGGCGAACACGGTACCTGGCTCCATTTCACGTCCGCCCCTCTCAGGGATTATGAGGGTAATATTGTCGGTGCTGTTGAAACCCTCCAAGATGTAACCGATCGGAAACGGGCAGAAGAGCGGTTATTCGAAGTGAACAGTGCGTTTCTTGCGTTCACCCCGGACCCCCTCCGCAATATCAATATTCTGACCGGACTTGCAGGCAAGATGCTGCAGGGTTCCTGCGCCCTCTATAACCGGCTTGAAGGAGGGATGCTTTGTTCATTGGGGATGTGGAACACACCTCCGGACTTTGCCAGCTACGATAAGCCTCAGGGACACATTTGTAATGATGTAATCCTGAAGGGTGACCGTTCTCCTGCGATTATTACCGATCTTTTGAAATCGCCTTATGCAGACACCGACCCGAATGTCAAACGGTATCAGCTTCAGACATATATTGGCATTCCGGTAAAAATAGGGGAGAAGTTCCTTGGGTCTCTCTGCGTTGTGTACCAGAACCGATATTCGCCCCTGCCGCAGGATCTGGAGATACTCTCGTTCCTTGCAAAAGCTGTATCAATAGAGGATGAACGGAGGAGTGTCGAGATGGAACTGCAGATTGCAAACAAAAAAATCACCATGCTCTATTCGATCACCCGGCACGATATCCTGAACCAGCTCACGGGGTTGCGCTCCTATCTTGAACTCTCAAAAGTGAACGAGAAAGATCCGAAACTTGCGGAGTTCATCTCGAGGGAAGAGGCTGCTGCAGAAACGATTGGCAGACAGATCGAGTTTACCCGTTATTATGAGAATATCGGTGTGAATGCTCCTCGATGGCAGGATGTTGCCCTGCTCATCCGATCGTGCTCGTCGCAGATCCCTATCGACACTATTATCCTGACGGTTAAACTGAGCGGTATGGAGATATATGCCGATCCGCTGATCGAGAAAGTCTTCTACAACCTGATAGAGAACTCAATTCGGCACGGCGGCCGGGTTTCCCATATTGGATTTACCGTCACTGAAACAGGAGGAGACGCGGTGCTCGTATATGAGGATGACGGGGTTGGCATCACGGCAGAGGACCGGGACCGGCTTTTCGCCAAAGGGTTTGGAACACATACCGGCCTGGGACTTTTCCTCTCCCGCGAGATCCTCTCAATTACCGGCATCACGATCACTGAGAACGGCAAGCCGGAACAAGGGGCACGATTCGAGATCACGGTTCCAGACGGTGGATACCGGTTTGTTGGGAGAAATTAAGGACAACTTCCGTTTCGTATCCAAAACAAAAAAGCATGACGAAAAATCTTCTTTCCGGCACGGTGAATCGTTCCCGTTTCTTAAGTCTTCTTGAATACCTGCTTTGCCATTTCAACTCTCTCCTCAAAGCCGGGGCCTTCAAGTTCCTCCACAACGGATTCGAGTACCCCCGGGATGTCGATATGCTGGGGGCATTTTTCCACGCACTGTCCGCATTGTACGCACAGGGATGCAAACTCGGGATTCCCGACACCGACAGCGCCGCCCAGCCGTGCAGCGTACATGAATTTTTCCATATCAGGATTATCGATCATATAGAGGTTGTTATACTCCTCGAAACACATCGGGATATTTACTCCTGACGGGCATGGCATGCAGTACTGGCAGCCGGTACAGCCCACTTTCATCAGTTCGCGGTACGTGTTCTCCACTCGTTTTACCAGATGCAGTTCCGTTTCCGTCAGGGAACCGGGGTACGCATGGTCTGCCGCTGCAAGATTCTCCCGGATATGCGTCTCGTCATTCATCCCGGAGAGGACAACCGTGACTTCGGGATGGTTCCATATCCAGCGGAGAGCCCATTCTGCCGGGGTCCTCTTTGCCGGGGCCTCGTCCCAGATCGCTCTCACGGCAGGGGGCACGTTTTTTGTTAAGTTCCCCCCACGGAGGGGCTCCATGATGATGACGCCAAGACCTTTTGAGGCGGCATATTCCAGGCCTGCGGTACCAGCCTGGTTCTTCTCGTCGAGGAAGTTGTACTGGATCTGGCAGAAGTCCCAGTTATACGCGTCAACGATCCGGCTGAAATCTTCCCCGGCGCCGTGGAAGGAGAAACCTGCGTTCCTGATGCGGCCGTCAGCTTTGGCTTTGTCAAGGAAGTCAGCCACGCCGAGCTTCCGGACCGCGTCCCACAGGTCCCCGACAAGGGCATGGACGAGATAATAATCGATGTGGTCAGTTTTGAGTTTCTCCAGCTGGGCATCGAGGAACTTATCCATATCCTCCCGGCGTTCGATAAGCCAGGAAGGGAGTTTTGTTGCGAGTTTTACTTTCTCACGGTACCCGCCGGCAAGGGCACGGCCCACGAAAGGCTCGCTCTGTCCCATGTGGTAGGGCCAGGCCGTATCGACATAATTTACCCCGTGATCGATGGCGGAGCGAACCTGCTTTATCCCTCTCTCTTCATCGATTGACCCGTCTGCTTTCACGGGAAGGCGCATGCACCCGAACCCGAGGATAGAGAGCTTATCGCCGTTTTTGGGCATTTTCCTGTACAGCATTTTTCATTCACCCGGTTTTGAATTTCCTCTGTTTCCTGGAGAAATGAGAGACGGTCCTTTCACTTTTTCATCATGGTGTCCCGCACCAACCGGCTTGCGATCCCGTCCGCGAGCAGGCCGTAGATGATGCCGGCAACAAGGAGTAGCACGGCCCCGGTATAATTATGGGAAAAAAGGGAGACGATGCAGAGCTGGATGCTCATGAGTGCGCCGATACCGCCCCCCCTTACGGCCCAGTGAAGCGGGACCGCGTCGGCAAAACCAATCAGGAATCCCTGGAGTGTCCGGCTGTAAAAGAGCGTTACCATAAACCAGGGCTCCGGTGTAACTCCCGGGGGTGCGATAACCAGCAGGCTCCCGACGCAGTACAGGCCCGTCAGAATGCCGATGGCTGTGGCGATTGCTATCCGCTTTATCCGGACCATGATTCCTCAGGAATGATGGGAACGGCGCAGGAGAAAAATCTTGTTACTCACCGGTTCCGGATGCCGGCAGCGGGAGCAGGCTTATCAGAACTCCGGCAGTCGCAGAAATTTCTGTAACAAAAAAGGGGAGTGTTACCCTCCCCGGGTTGATCGGGCAGAGGAATACTGCAACTCCTACAGCACCGCTTTACCCCGAATACAGCCCGGATGAAGCCGCAACCCTGTAAAAACGTTTTTCATCAGCATCTGAAAAGATGGATGGTGTATTGCCAGGATGTTCTGCATAATCGTGACTTATGCGGATGATGATCCCCTCTCATAGGAATATTCCGGGTTGGTATTTTTATTCTTTTCACAATTTGAGAACAATACATAACACTATCAGCATAAGAATCAATTATAAATAAGAAAAAGGAGAACGGAGGCAGAAATGGGACACAGAAGGGTAGATTCAGGCAGGAGATATAATTGTGCTCATCTTATCTGCACCTATTTACTCCAGAACCATCTCTCCCGTGCATACGTGACCTCTAAGGAGATTGCACAATTTCATCACTTGTCCAGAAGATCCTCCCAGTCTATCAGTGCCATGCTGAATTTTATCTATAACAACTGCATACGGGAAACCCGGTTCGGTTTTTACATCCGGGGGACTGCCCCTTTCAAAAAGACTGATTATCCTCACCACTACCACATAGAACTCATTGATCAGGCCGAGGGGCTGCTCTGATGACCGGTGTCACGGGTGCGGCGAACATCCCCCGAGAGTGGAATCGCAATGAGTTTTTTTTGACAGGGCGGCCGGCAGAATACTGGGTCGAGCCATGACATATGCGGTATGGGAATGGTTCATGGGAAGATACGAGGATGAACTGGCGGGCCCGTATGGTTTTCGTGAAGTGCATCCGGTATGGAAGATGTGGTGGTTCCTTGGTAGTGTTGTGGTATTATGCATCAGTATAGCCTGGTTTTTCTGGCCGGCCTGAGGAAAAATCCAGAAAGGGAGATCATGAAAGCCACTATGACGAGAACAGAAACGACAAGGGGGAGTATCTTTCATGCGGTTTTCGGATAAGAAAGTAGTAGTAGTGCGCCGGTGCAGGTGGTGTCAGGTGCGGTGTGTCTCCGTGGCTGATCGCAGACTGCACGAGCGGTTTTGCGCCAGGAACTGCACCTGATGAGCACCCCGGTAAACCGCCCTGTTCAAATCCGGTTCTCATCGGAACAGATCACGCTTTGAATCATTACCGGCAATCATTCACGTAGTAAACAGATTTTTGTGCCGCGCTATGTTCTCGTGATAGTCGGCCAGCCGTGTCGCCTCCTGACAGGCTTTCTGCTTGTCGTTGAACCCGGTGAAGAGGATGCGGACATTATCAATATCATCCTTGATGTATGCAGCTTCAGGATACTCGATGAGTATAATCTCTCCATCAGTCCCGAAATAATTCTCTTCACACTTACCTGTCATGTACCGTTCCCGCTGATCCCTCGTCGGGGCTGCATATTTGTTATCGTACTTGAAAACTCCCATGTCGATCTTCCTGTGAGGATTGATGGTTGATTCACACGATGATAAAATGGCGGATGGGATACCGACCCTCGTTTACGTGCAGTCATCCGCGATTCACCGCCCCGACTCCTTTGGGGGCAGTCCATGAACTGTTTCGACCGTTCAGTGAACCGGCCCGTTACAAAAAAATTGTAAATGGTTATCAGATGCCCGTCATCTACCCGGCTGCGGGATTATTTGACTGCGTGATCATCATGTCATCCACGCGGATGAGCATGACCGCGGTCTCCGACGCACTCTGGATGGACTGGCGCTTGGACCTGAGGGGTTCGATAACGCCTTCTGCCAGCATATCGACGACTTTGCCCTCGAACACGTTCAGGCCGGCATTCTTCCTGCCCATGGAGTGGACATTCTTAAGCTCTACCAGCTTGTCGATCGGGTCGAAACCGGAGTTCTCTGCAAGTGCCCGCGGGATGGACTCGTATGCTGCTCCATACGCCTCGATTGCCATTTGCACACGGCCACCGACCGTCCGGGCGTAATCGCGGATCTTCATGAGAATCTCGATCTCGACTGCTCCGCCACCAGCAACATATGTGCCGTCCTCCATGGCATCCATCACTACGCGGGTGCCATCGACAACGGCCCGCTCGAGCTCGTCAAGCAGGTAGTCGCTTGTCCCGCGGAGAAGGATTGTGGTGGTCTTCGGGTTCGTGCACCCGGATATGCGGGTCACTTTGCCTTCGGTATCCTCTTCAACAAGGTCTGCAGCCCCGAGATCTTTTGCCGTAAGTGCCTCGGGTTTGCCTACGATGGTTGCATGAAGCGCCCTGCCTGCATACTTCATATCACTCTCGGGCACGTCCTCGATTGCAAGGATGCCGGCTTTAGCAAGGTAGAACTGGGTGATATCCGAGATGCCTTTCTGGCAGAGGAGAACATTTGCACCGCTCTCTATGATCGCATCGGCGAGTTTCTTTAACGCTTCGCGTTCCTGTGTGCTGAATGCATTAATCTGATCAGTAGTGGAGATCCTGATCTTCGCTTTAATCTGGGTCTTGGTGATCTCCAGGGGAGTGGCGATAAGTGCGACTTTTGCCTTAACGATCTTCTTTGGCATACCCACGTGGACCCGTGTCTTGTCGATGACCACGCCGCGGATCAGTTCGGCATCATCCATGGACGGTCCCTTCTGTTTCTTGATCATCACATCATCTTCGTCAACAAGAGTTTTGCCATCCGCCGTCTCGGCCACGGCCATGACCGCGTCGACGATAATGCCGTCAAGCTTGCCTTTCACCTGCTCAATGGACTTGCCGGTGATAGCGGTGTTGGCGATCTTAAGGAGGAGCTTTCGGTCCGAGGAATCGACCTTGAGCGAGAGACTCTTTACGATCTCAAGCGCCTTCACCATGCCCATGCGGTAACCTTCTGCGATGACGGTCGGGTGGATGCCCTGTTCAAGCAGTGATTCGGCCTGTTCCATGAGGGCGCCAACAAGAATGACTGCCGTGGTTGTGCCATCGCCGACCTCCTTGTCCTGGGTGAGTGCTACCTCGATTACCATCTTTGCCCCGGGGTGCTTCACTGCGATCTCCCCAAGGATAGTTGCCCCATCGTTGGTGATGACAACGTCCCCTCCTTTGGGATTCACGAGCATTTTGTCCATGCCCCGGGGGCCCAGTGTTGACCTGACTACAGCGGCGATCACCTTTGCTGCTTTAATATTCGAGTCCTGGACTTCCTTCCCGCGAGTCTGCGTTGTTCCCTGCCTGAGAATGACAATCTGCTGTCCGCCAAGTTGTTGTGACATGTAAAACCTCACTTAAATTGTATTTTCGTTTCTGTATTCCGGCATAGCCGTTCGTTCTCCCGGTTTGCTGCTCCGGGTATTGTGCAGTCGTGACCTGGGATTACCATCCCACCACATCACGGTTTCTTGGTGGGGACTGCCAGCTATTGGCCCGGCGGGTAACGCCGGTTCCCTGCATTACCTGTGACGGTCAACACATGCTTCGTGACCACATATGTCTATCTGTAACCCGGGTTTATCCGGCTTCCCTCTTTTGTGCGGTGACTAATGCCCGTGTTGTCCATGGTTTTGTATTTCCGTAGTACATCTCACGTGCACAAAAAGCATGTCCTTTTGAGATCCCTTGCAGAAACCTTGTTGCAATACGGGAACGCGGGTCTTATACCGGTAATGCCGGACCGGCAGACCGTACTAACAACAGAGATACCTGACAATATATCCATCAATACCAGAAAAAACAAAGGATTCAATGGGTTCTGCGTTCGCAACTCTGTTTCTGAATCTGCATGAAACGTTCATTTCGCGGGCATTCGTGCGGATTCACACCTTCGTCCGGAATCCACTTCGCCTGCCTCGGGTTGAACTGGGCCGGGCATGACAGTTCTTTAACGGTCTTTCCATTGAGTCCCGGGACCATTTTGGTTTTGATGTGTTCACAATCTGTACAATAATGGTATATGCTCATCTGCGATCTCCTTTTTTGGGGTATTCATCAGTCTTGACGTGGTCTTTTGTCCGGGGGAGGTTATATGCATTAGTACGATGCCGTATGTCAGCAGCGGTAGGGAAAGCACGGTCGCCGCCACACACCAAACAATGCAGGGCAAGGTTTAATGAGCGGAAGAGTTGAATGCATTTTTCAATGGATACCGATGATGTTCAGCATAAAAACCAGCAGTTGACAGAAGATGCTGAACTCAAACTATCTGAACTCAGGTACCGTCGCCTTTTTGAAACGGCACAGGACGGTATCCTGATCCTTGACGGGGATACCGGTAAAACGATTGATGCCAATACGTTCATCCTCGATATGCTGGGATACCCGCTGGACTATTTTGTGGGAAAACATCTCTGGGAACTTGGTTTTCTCAAGGACAAATCTCTTGCAGAGGACGCATTTCTGAAACTGAAAACTGATGGATATATCCGGTACGAGGATCTTCCCCTGGAAACAAGAGAGGGAAAGATCCGGCATGTCGAGTTTATCAGCAACGGATATCTCGTAGGAGACAAACGGATCATCCAATGCAACATCCGGGATATCACCAAACGGAAACGCACGGAAGATGCCCTTGCCCTTGCCAGCAGGAAACTGAACCTCCTCTCGAGTATCACAAGGCACGATATCAAGAATCAGCTCCTTGCCCTCATGGCTTACCTGGAACTCTCAAAAGATTCCCTCTCCGATCCATCTGCCATGTCCGTATATATTGAGAAGGTGGAGCGGGTAGCGGAAACCATAGATCGGCAGATCGAATTTACCAAAATATACCAGGATATGGGGGTTTCCGTCCCGGTCTGGCAGAATGTGGCGGATATCGTCCGGCAGGCAATGACGGCCCTTCGCGTAAAAAACGTGCAGGTCGATATCGACAGGACCGATCTCGATGTATATGCAGATCCACTCTTTTCAAAGGTCTTCTATAACCTGATCGACAACACTCTCAATTATGGCGGCGATAACCTGACCCGGATCACCCTGTCCTCTCATGAATCCGGTGACGGGCGTTTGCTGATTTTCGAAGATGACGGCATGGGGATAAGCCTTGAGGATAAGACACACCTGTTCGGGAAGGGATTCGGGAAACATACCGGCCTGGGTCTTTTCCTCTCCCGGGAGATCCTCTCCATCACCGGAATTATCATCACCGAAACAGGTGAGCCCGGAAAAGGAGCCCGCTTCGAGATGCTCATCCCGAATGGAGCATCCCGTTTTTCAGAAGAACCGGTATACCTGTAACCTGCTGGCAGTTTTCCTTTGCTTTCTCCATACATGCATCTCTTTATCAGCAGGCAGTGGGAGTATTGCTTATGTCACCGCGACACGAATCCATGAAACATCCCCGTGACCCGCAGTCGCATCTTGGGTCACATGCCGGCCAGGACAAGGAACGCAACAATGAGGGGGAACAGCACCACCCCATGGATCAGCCCAGTCCCCATGCAGCTCACCATCCTCAGGTAAAACCAGTTCTTCCTCCCCGGCATGATGTCCATTCCCATCCCCATGGCGATGAGCTGCCGGCCCATACCAACCCCCCCTCGACAATCAAACCCTCCAAAAAGATGACGAAGACCGGAAAATCCTGATAACGTGCTTTTCGGACAGATGTCACAGGCTAAACCAACGGGGGCGGGAAGGAATTTTTCCTTTTCAGGGTTTCAGAATGTGGCACACCAGGACTGTTGCTACAGTAGTTAAAGAGATGATTGACATATGTTACGACCAGAAGATGTTGAAACGATCCTGACGACGTACGACTTATCCGTGTTTCTGAAGGAGATGGTGCAGAAGGATGACCGCGAATTAAAAATTGACATCGATTACGAATCCGGAGAATTATTTATCAATTGCCCGGGTTTTTCCGAAGGTCTCTCAGTGAAGATAGATCCCTTCGGAGTATGGGTGATCAGCGAAGTGATCTCGCAGGATAATAACGGGATTTTTACGCAGAGCGGAAACCTCCACAAGACAGAAAAGACCATAACAGTGCTCCGGGCAGTTGCCAGCTGGATCCGGGACCTTGAAGAGAGCACAAGGACATCCTGAAAAAACCATCACTCGTTTTTGTGAGGGAATATGATGACCCGGTGCAGGAGAGGTTCCTATCAATCGCCTGTACATTCTGGGACTTGGATTACGGGTCAGAGATCCTAAAATTGTCGTTCTTACCTTCTTTTCAGGAAAGCTCACTCTCACTGGAGGCAATAACCTCAGTACTTCTCTAAATTTTCTTCCATGAACTTTGGATAGTCATCAACGCTTACCAACCTCCGATCAACTGAGAGATCGAAGAACAGAAACAACCGTAACGAATTTGAGTTTTCTCCGGAGTCCTTCCCAAACAAGTAGCCGGAAGAGATCAAACCGGAACAAATCTTCGTCAATCGTTCTCGGCCCACGTTGAACCTTTGAAAAGAACATCCATTGAAGAGTTACCCAGATATTCTTGAGGAGGAACGAGATTATCGTCAAGAGATAGCGGAGCACAACATTCCGGGAAGATGTTTTAGCTTTCACGATGTTTCGGATACGGTATGAAGATTCGATAGCGAACCGGTTCTTGTAGACCTGGTAGACTCTTCGGGGTTTCCAGTCAATGCCGTATACGACATAACCGAGATTCACATTCCCGAATTTTTTATTCCTTCCCTGAAGGTACTGGACATCAATTGCGAGAGTAAGATCAAGAGGTTTACCTGTCCCCATCATCGTGTACTGGGCATACCGGGAATGATTCCCCCGGAGAATTTTCTTGAGTTCCAGGCCGTATTTTCTCACCGGCACGATATGCGGGATGTTCTCATTCTGGAGAAACGAAAACACTTCGTTCGAGTAGAAACCACGATCGAGACAGAGAACGGTGATAGTCACTTTCGCGTTATTGATTATAGCTAGGAATTTCCGAATGTACTCGACCTTTGATACTCCCTTTTTTACCGGGAAAACTGCAAAGGTCTGCCGTTGACCTTTTGTTGTGATATAGAGCGAAACGTACGAGTAAAATGTCGTTGTTGATTTCTTCATTTTGCTCTTGAGGACGTAATCTTTGTTCGCTTCGATAATTTCACCATAATACGGATCGTCGGTGAAATCTATGGCAAAATGATACGATTTCCCGGGAACAAGGATCTGACCGTTTGAGTAAGTGAGGATCTTTGATTGTAATTCCAGAAGTGAATCCAAATTCACCTTCGACAAATGGTATCTGACCGATGTTTCACACGGAACTTTTTCTACGACTTTATTGAGGGAATGCACTGATAGTTTGGTCGCTGACATCCCGACGAGTGACTGGATGAGTGTCTTTTGTTTTAGCGTTCCATTGATGGAAATCGTTAGGTGCCGGTTGATTGCATTCACTGCTATTTCGGAACAATCTTCTGCTCGGATCTCATTCTTTATTCGGCGGGCAATTTGCCGTTTATTGACCATATTCGGCGCCCGCCGTCTATTTAGATCTTACTGTCTTCTTTAGCTGTAACTAAAAATTAGTGAAGTACTGAACCTTGAAGATATTGAGAAGTGGGCCTGACGTTCCCGAACAGAAACTCGAAAACGTGGGATTAAAAAAATTACATTCGTAAACGAAATTGTGCAGTCTGGATAACCTGCGAGGGGAAGTAAATGAAATCACCGTAACATGAATTGAAACTGGAACTCCTGAGGGTGACGCACTGGGATTCTCTGAAGATCTCTTCTCCGGCTGGCTGGAGCTGGAAGAGAACCGGCTATGCCTTCATTGTATTATATCCCGGGTGAAAAACGAGGCCAATATCCAGCACCTCATCCGCCAGTGGCTGGACGAAGGTTATCACGTAAGTGTTGTGATGCCCCGGCCCATCATGCAGCACATCCTTAAAAAATTCCGGTTCGTACCCTCCTTTGAGTTCTTCCCCCATGAGTACTTGGACAACGTGGAGGTCTGGCACTGCCCGGGCTGAATAATTCCGGTGTGCCAACTCCGGTAGTGTTGAGTGCCGCAATTAATGTCCGTTTTTCTCCGGATGTGTTTTTCTGAAATTACTTCCGCCTGCTACCCTGCCAGGAATCCGGATCGCGGGAAATTCCCGGTAAAAAAACCTTTTGGGGGTGTCATATGTCCGGTCTGAAACGGATACAGATCGGGACACCCAATACCTGCAATGACTGTCGGATCATTATAAAAAATACCAAAGGGCTTCTTCTGCCGAATCCACACGACAGAGAACAATTCCAACCATGCCATCAGGTGCATAGCCACGTATAATAATTTTTCCCTGCCGTTGTCGGGAGATAAAGGATTGGAATTAATTTTTCCTGCCAGCCACTCCGGGAACAATCCTGCCCCGGGGTGGGGGAGATGACGGTACCTGCAAATAAACCCAGATCCGGAAAAAAGAGGTAAACGGGGGGATCATGATCCCCGGCGGTTCCCCGGGGATTATACCCTCACACCACTCCAGATCTGGGTGGTATTTTTCAGGGCCCTCTTACCTTCAGATGAGTATATCCACCGGCCGGTGAAGGCTTTTGTATCCGCTGACTGTTTAAAGTCGAACGATCCGGTATATGTCTCGTTGTTGCTGGTGTCGGACCAGGTACCGGCAAGCCTGTTTCCCTGTGCGATGGCTTTGACTGTACCGTTGCCGTGGTTGTAGGTCCCGGTCACGGATGAACCGGCCTGGGTCAGGGTAAGAATCTCATTGAATTGTTCGTTATCCGCGGGAGTATATCCCGTATTCCAGGTTCCGGACCACTCCATGGGCGGGATAACTGCCCTGATACCGTTCCAGATCCTTGTGGTATTTTCAAGGGCAGCAACTCCTTCCGATGCGGGAGCCCATGTGCCGGTGAACGAGTTTGTGTCCTCTGACATTACCAACCTGAACACCCCTGTCTCGTTACCGAAGCCGGGGCGGTCGTTCCAGGTGCCGGTAATTGTGTTTCCCTGCACGGTACTATTGAATGTACCGTTGTTCTGGATCCCGGTAACGGATGAACCGGTCTGGATAAGGACGAGTGTCCCGCCGATCAGTTGAGATCCTGATTTAAACGATGTATTCCATGTTCCGGACCATGGTGCGGATGTGGATGCAGTCGCGGTTGTTGCCGCTGCTGCCGGGGCAGATGGCACCGGGGTAACCGTTGTGGCAGCGGGTATTGTTGCCGGTGTGGTACCGGAAGGGCTCGTGCAGCCGGCAGCGATCAGCATGAGACAGACGAAGCCGGCGAGGATAAAGGCAGGTGATTTCTTCATGAAACGATCACCTAATCTTCTCTCTGGCCGGTAATAAACCCTGCTGGAATGGATCTGGACGGTTCCGGCACCCCCGGGCTTCTTTTCATCCAGACTGTCCCGTCACCCTGTACGCTGGTCTGACCGACTGCGATGCTTGATGGAATCGAGAGGGGATGCGCTTTGTTCCCCGGTGGGGGTGAAGAGCAGATAAACCCGGAACCGGGAATTTTTCCATCAGGCCCCCGGCCGGGATACGGGAAAACATCCGGCTGAACAGAGCCGGCATCAGAAAATGAAAAGAAAAAGATCAGCTTGCTGCAAGATGCCCGATAGTGAGCGGGTAAAGTTCGGGATACCCGATTCCTGCAATGACCGCCGGGTCGGAATAAAAAAGGCGCCGGGCCTCTGTTGCTGAATCCACACGATATATGAGAACCCCGATGGTGCCATCAGGAGAACTGCCGTCCATGAAAACTTTTCCCTGTGCAATCATGTCCTTTACATAATCCGTGTGCCGGACCATCGTTACCTGCTCTTCCGGAGTCATAGTAGAAAGGAAATCCAGGCGTTTTGGCCGGATCAGAGAAATAAATTCCATGGTGTCGCTCATACTGCTGATTACGGTTGTCATCGGTTATAGGTATGGTATAGGCTAATCGTCTGAGTTCCCCGGTAACCCCGGGGAATAATCAAAAGGAAAAATAAAGAAAAGTCTAGCGATGGACGCAGAAGAAGCCGCCGCGGAGGTGATATTTCGTATAGATTTCGCAGCCCGAACAAAAACAGCCGATCATTTTCATGCCCGTGGCCGATGACTGCCCGCAGGAGCAGAAGAGTTCGTTCGGCTGGTATTTTTCCAGGGAGTGTTTCCTGAAGTTCTGGCAGTTCTTGCAGTACTTCCTGCAGATCGCCCGGTTCTCTTCAGTATCCTCTACAACAGGTTTGCCGGATTCAAACATGGTAAAAAAAGTGTGCAATTCCGGGTTATAGATCTTTTTATTCGGTTTTCCGGTTTAACAAACAAAGAGTCTGGCCGTTTATTCTCCACCTGCCCGGCACCCGGCCTCCCCGGTCCCCCGCCGATCCCCCGGTGCATCTCCGAAAAATCAGGAACCGGTCCTCACAAAGTCCGCCTTAATCCACGGGTGGTCTAACATCACAACATGGACGCCCGTGACCGAACCGCTGCTGCCAGAAGTGAACTTCACCGCGGTTCCGGTCCCCTTCTCGCGGAACGTGTCCCCGTCATAGGGAACAAGTAGATACGGCTCCTCAAGGTGTCCGGCATACAGGCGGAGCCCGCCCGTGTCCGGCTCAACCCGGATGGTGCCGTAATAGTCCTGCGAGTACGAACCCCGGTAGGTTGTAGCGGGCCGGGAAGGCTGTGCACCCGCAGGTGCGGGTGGGAGCGGTTCGAGGGGACCGGAGTCCGAGGCGCCGGGTTTCATTGCAGAGGCAACCCCCGCAGCTATATCGCCATACCAGTCCTTCTGAACCGCCCCGGTAAAGTACAGGTCATCCCATCCGCTGTTTACTGCTTTCTTGAGGATATGCCCTCCTGGGAAACCGTTCGTCAGGACAACAATTGCCATCTTCTCTTCAGGATACAGGGTGATGTATGTGGAGACTCCGCTTGTCAGGTCGCCGCCGTGTTCAACCCGGAGCCTTCCTTTCTCTGCAGCGGTCTCCCCCCCAAGGTCATATGCCGTAATACTGGTGTTCGTGGTCTTCATGATATTCTGGGGCCGGTGGGTTTCGCGGAGGGCCGCGGCATCAATGATCTGCGTCCCGTCAATACTTCCGTCGTTCAGCTGGAGCCGGGCGTACCGTGTCATATCCCTGATCGTGGAGCTCACTCCTCCTGCGGGACTGTTTGGGTCATCGTTTAAGAGCGGGCCTGCCACCGGTGTCCCGTTCATCATATCATAGGTATCCACCCGGTCGGCGGCGTTCTCAAAGTCCGCGAACCATGCGCTCGTATTCTTCAGCCCGGCAGGAACGATCACCCTCCTGGTAACAAGGTCTTCCCATGACATCCCGGCTTTCCTGGCAGCTGCTTCTGCTGCCGAGGTTATGCCGATGTTCGAATAGCCATAGGATGAACGGTAATCCCCGGTGAGTGGTACCAGGCGGAGCTTGCTGATAATCTCCGAACGGTTGTACCCGAGATCCTGAAGTTCGTCGCCGGCATAGGCAGGAAGTCCCGTCCGGTGCATGAGGAGGTCCCGGATGGTGACATGGTCGGTTACATAAGGGTCGGAAAGCCGGAAGCCGGGGAATAATGAAACGACCCGGTCATCCCACGAGAGTTCACCCCGGCCCACCATGGACGCGATCGATGCCGACGAGAATGTCTTTGATATGGACGCGAGCTGGAAGCGGGTGTCAGGATCGACCGGCTCCCGGGTCGTGATATTTTTCACGCCGAAGCACCGGAGGTACACAACCGTATCGTTCTTCACGATGGCAACTGCCATGCCCGGAACACCGCTTCTTTTGAAGCTCTGCTCCGCATAGGCATCGAACTGTGGGATTACTGCGCTGAGATCCGTTGCCGATGGAGCTCCCGCTGGCGTGTTCACATTGCTGACTTCAACCGGTTTGCCAGCGGGGGACGATACACAGCCGCCAATGAGAACGATGCAGATGAGTCCTGCGATAATGAATGGTGCGGGATGTTTCAGAATACTACCAGCTCCTTTGTGTATGAATGATACGATATCGTTTCCGGCATTTCTTTCTTGTGCTCCCGCCGGCTCATGCCTGCAACAATACCGGCTATGCCGGTACCGGCGGAAATAGAAATCCCCCGGGTGCAGGACCGGTTATCAGATCCGGGAAGAAACCTTCCGGTCTCTTTGATTACAAAGTCACCCGGGTACCTTACGGAAAGCCTGGCGGGTAATCCGCAGGAAAAAATGAGTTAATGCCCGACGCAGAAGAACCCGACACGGAGATGGTGCTTCAAAAAGAGCTCGCAGCCTACACAGAAACACCGGATCTCTTTCTTAGTCGGGGAAGTGGAATTTCCGCATGCACAGAACAGTTCGTCCGGCTGGTATTTTTCAAGGGAATGTGCCTTGTAGTTCGGGCATATTTTGCAGTACTTCCTGCAGATCTGCCTGTTCTCTTCGGTATCCTCCACAGTATTTTTTGCTGGATTTATCATGATGAATGATGTGTGCGATGATGGATAATAGGTTTTTTATAGATTTTTCACGAGCGGAAAAATGACGGGATGTATCCCATATCCCCGCACATTTTATCCCGGCCACCTTTCCCGGAAGGAATTCTCAATATCCCCCGGCTGATGAGTTCAGCAGGATTGCCGGCGGGTGGATCTTCGTCCTGAAGGCACCGGTGAAAATATCCAGTATCGGAAACTGGGATCCAAATCGTTATATACGGTGCCCGGGATAGGATTTCACGGAACGTAACTGGTCATGTATCGAATTCTCTATGTCGATGACGAATCCGGTCTGCTCGAAATTGCCAAGTTATTTCTGGAGGATGACGGGCAGATCTCTGTAGATACCCAGACTTCAGCCAAAACTGCCCTCCCGCTCATCCTCAAAGAAAATTATGATGCGGTGATATCCGATTACCAGATGCCGGGGATGAATGGCATTGAACTGTTAAAACGGGTACGGGCATCGGGTAGCAGCATCCCGTTTATTCTCTTCACCGGGAGAGGCCGGGAAGAGATCGTCATCCAGGCCCTGAATGAAGGGGCGGATTTCTATCTCCAGAAAGGCGGGGAACCGGTTTCCCAGTTCGCTGAACTCTCCAATAAAATCCAGTACGCCATCAACCGCAAACACACAGAAGAGACTCTCCGGGAAAAGACCGGCGAACTTGACCGGTTCTTCACCACAAGCCTTGACCTCCTCTGCATTGCCGATACCGATGGTTACTTCCACCGTCTGAACCCTGAATGGGAACGTACGCTGGGATATCCCGTCAGTGAACTGGAAGGGAAAAAATTCCTTGATCTTGTCCACCCCGATGACAAATCGTCAACCATTGAGGCGGTATCAAGACTGAACAGCCAGAATGCGATCCTCAATTTTGAGAACCGGTACCGTCACAAGGATGGCTCGTACCGCTGGATCGAATGGCGGTCATACCCTCACGGAAATTTATTTTATGCAACAGCACGCGACATCACCGATCGCAAGATGTCGGAGAAAGTACTGCAGGAGAGCGAGCAGAAATACCGTAACCTCTACACGCACATGGTTGAGGGTGCTGCACTCCATGAACTCAGGGTTAACGATCAGGGGATTCCGGAAGATTATGTCATTATCGAGACCAACCCGGCATTTGAAAAACATCTCGGGATCCCGAGGGAGTCCGTCATCGGCAGGACAAGCCGGGAAGCCTATGGTGTAGCAGATCCTCCCTACCTTGAACTCTATGCACGGGTTGCCATGACGGGAAAATCGGAAGTCTTTGAGACTTTCTTCCAGCCCCTCGACAAGTATTTCTCCATATCGGTATACAGCCCGGAAAAAGGCATGTTTGCCACGATCTTTGAGGACATCACCAAGCGCAGGCGGGCGGAGGAGGCACTCAGGGCAAGTGAAGAGAAGTACCGCCGGATTGTTGAGACCGCAATGGAAGGGATCTGGTCCATGGATTCCGAATTTACTACGGTTTTTGTCAACCGGAAGATGGCTGAGATGCTGGGCTACACCACTCATGAGATGCTTGGCCGGAATATCATGGATTTCATGGACCCGGAAGAGCTTGCTGACAATGCCACTAAGCTCGAGAACCGGATCCGGGGAATCAATGAATTCTATGAACGGAAATTCCGGTGCAGGGATGGCAGTATCCGATGGTTCGGGGTCTCGGTTACCGCACTTAAAGATCCCTCCGGAGCCTTTGGCGGTTCGTTTGCCATGCTGACCGATATTACCGACCGGAAACTGGCAGAGGACGAACTCAAAAAGAAGAATGAAGAGCTTGGTGCTGCATATGCGCAGCTTGCTGCTTCAGAAGAAGAACTCCGGCAGAACCTGGATGATCTTGCTGCAGGCGAACAGGAATTACGGAAAAGCGAGAGCAAATTCCGTGACCTGTTTAACAATGCAATCCTCGGTATCTTCCGGTCAACCCCGGACGGGCGTTACCTTGACATGAACCCGGCGTTTGCCCGGATCGCGGGGTACTCCTCGCCCCGGGAGATGATGGAGAGCGTCCTTGACATACGGCAGCTGTACATCCATTCCGAAGACCGGCAAAAAATCAGGGAGATGCTGTCAACTACCGGGGAAATCCGGAGCTTCGAGACCGAGATACGTCGCAGGGATGGAGTGACGATCTGGATCGCAATCAATGCAAAAACGACCCGGGACAGTAGCGGGAATATCCTCTGGTATGATGGAACAATCGAAGAGATCACGGCCCGGAAAAAAGCCGAGGCAGAACTTGCGCGCTGGAATGCGGAGCTCCGATCAGGGCCCGGGTAAGATCCCACCCCCGCCCCACGGTTATCCGGCAGCCATCCGCTGCTGTCCCGGCACGAATTGCCGGGTAATGATACCGGAGATCTTCAGGATGTCCGAACGAACGGTCCGCTCTCCATCAGGCGCCGGCAGATCAGGGATGCGGTGATCCACCCGTACTCCTTCTCGTACTCGTTGACGGACGTGTAGGAGAGCAGGTTCAGCGTGTACGGCAGAAGACCAAGATAGTACTGGGAGATATCCCCGTCACCGGGCGTGATCATGTCAGCATACTCCCGCAGTTTCCGGACACACCGGAAGGCTTTCTCAAGCGCCGGATCCCGTATAGTATGCGGAAGCTCCGGGATGTCGGAGAACGTTCGTGCAGAGAGGAACGGGACATCCAGGCTCACGAGTTCCGCCAGGGTCTCGCGGGAGCTTGTCTTTACCATCTCGCCCTTGAGCACCGCTTCCAGTTTCACAATATCCCGCAGGATGTGCGAGTACCGGGTCTCGGCAAAATCGATCAGCCACAGGTTGCCCGTCTCGTCCATCAGGACATTTTTCATGTTCAGGTCCCCATGGACCGAGCTCTCGTAGACCTCAAATAACCACGATAACCGCTCAGGCATGACCTTCTCCACGAACCAGAGCGGGTTTGTGGATCTCCCGAGGCCAAAAGGGAGCTCGATCTCTTCCTCTCCCGGGTCTGCACCGAATTTCGATGCAGCATATGCCCGGATCTCTTCGTATTTCCAGAACCGGTTGTATTCCTGGTACAGGGCGATCTCCTTTTTCTTCGGATCCCCGTACCATCCGCGGAGGACCACCCGGAAGAGAGCATCGAACACCGGCAGGATCTCGTCGGTTGTGCGGGACAGGTAGAAATCCTCCAAGGAGAAAATGTTACTATCAGGGCCCCGGATGCCGACAAAATTGTAGAGGATGCCCCCGTATTCCCCAAGCCGCTCGGTCTCGATAATCTGCGTAGCATTGTTCTGGATATAGCGCTTCACGTGATCAGTATACCCGCGTATCTCATCCTCGATGACCGGCCATTTCCCGAGTTTCATCACGAGCGGCATCATCGACCTGCCCCTGCTGTCCCGTGCATTGACCCGGAACACGAGCGTGCCGGAAAAGCCGCCGGTCAGGGGGATAAGTTCAATGTCCCGGCACCCGGGATGCAGCCAGCGGGTGATCGTCTCAAAGGTCCGGTTCCATCCGGGGCATTCCCCCGCGATGCGGATCGGCATACGGCCGGTATGTTCGATTGCGGAGAGATAAGTGACCCCGAGCACTGCCCGGGACAGCAGGGTTCCGGCAGAGAGCCTCACGAGATCAATGCAGGGTTCCTGCCCGCACGTTGTGGCAACGAGCCGGGAGATATCCCGGGTTGTGAACGTGGGAGGTGCATCGAAAACGAGGCCGGTCTGGTACAGGAACAGGTCCTGCCTCCCGGCTTCCTGCCCGTTCTGGCAGAGGATCAGATCGAGCGCGTCATGGTCATAGGCTGACAGGTCGGCTGTGGTGTCAATACCGATCCCGAACGAGACCAGTGTCATGCTCCGGTAGAGTGGATCTGAGCGTATTTTTTTCCCGGGAGAACAGGCATCGGGCGTTCCTGCCAGGTCGTTGATACCCGCATACATGACCATGCTGATGATTGGTGGGCAGTTCTTTCGTGAGGCCCTTGCATGCGCTGCGATGTCAGAGAAAATGTCTGAAAGGCTGAAGCCCTCCGGGCGGACCGGCCCGGCGACAAGGATCTCGTGGAACTGCCCGTCCACTGCTGCCGAGAATGCGCAGTTGAGCAGGACCCGGGGAGCATCTTTGCGGGGAATGAGGAAATCCGGCGGATCTGGACTCTCAAACGGTTTCCAGAAGATGGCATTTCCTGTTGTCAGGAGCATGCCCCGGTCGGGAAAACTTTCGGCTGCGGATTCCCCCACGTCACCGATGCCCATGGAATACTCACCTGGGGTAAAAATACGGGGCATGAGGTCTTCGGGATCAAGAATTCCTGCGCAGATCTTTTCCTCAGAACCGGAGACCTTCAGGACAGCACAGTAGTCCGGGAAGGATTCAGCAGAAAGCCGCACGTGGGCTGCTTCCGGAATGGCTGTTTCCCCGCAGGCCTCTGCCGGGCCTTTCTCCAGCCGGCACCGGTGTAATGCCTCGTCCCGGGTTGAACAGAGAGTGAAAACCCGGTCAAATCCGGTGATCTCAAGGACTTTTAATACCGCGGGCTGGACAGAACAAAGAAGCAGGTGCCCGTCTCTCTCCCGGAGTGCCTTCTCAAGACCCATGAACACCCGGATTCCCGCGCTGCTCATGTACGACACCCCCGCCATATCGAAGAGCACTGCACGATCTGCGGGAACAACGTGCTCTTTTACTGCGGTGTCGAGCCGGATGGATCCGGAAGCGTCAATCCTCCCGTCGAGAATGAACAGGGCAGCCGTGTCCGTCCTGAGAAACCGGTATTCCATCAGCTGCGCCCCTGCCCATTGCAAAAAGACCGGATTTGTAATCCGGTATGAATACTGTTACTCTGACGTTCCCGTTGATATTCCGCTTTTTTCTCCACGGTAACCGGACGCTCCTTCCCTTATCAGGATAGATGTTGTTCTTCCGGTGCAAAAATATCCTTGTTTTTGTACGCCCGGAATTTCTGTTTCTTATGGATGGATTCCGGATATTGATGTGCCGGCAGCATTAATCTCGTACACCTGCCATACGATTCGGAAATCTGTTGAAAAAGAACTACATCCATATCATATCGGATGGGGACACTTCGCAATCCTTATGTCTCTTTACGAGAAGGAAGGCCGGCGCCAGGATCGCCTTGCATTATCCCGTGGGTTTGATAAAACGATGATTGCAAAATCTGTTGTCAGACCGGAGGACGAGAGCTCTGTCCGCCGTGAGATTGATCAGGATGACAAGCGGGTAAAACGACTGTACCTTACAAAAAACCTTACTCCCCGCCCGGAGATGGAACGAACCGGTTACCGGCTGAATACGTTGCTGATGAGGGATTGTAATTGCGATGAATCAGCCACGGCAATGAGTAATCTGCGAAAGATTGCATTGAATGCATCGGAATTGTGATGAGTGAACGGGAAATGGCCCGATTATCGGCCATGAAGTCTGGAGAACAGAAACACCGGCGACCAGGTGCTGCTGACAGAATTCAGATGTTAAAAGTCAAATTTTCTTTTGTATTAATCCACCGTTAACTGTGTGTTAAGAAAAATGGAGTTATCTCTTCTTCCAGAGATACGCCTCGTACCCCAGCAGGACCAGGATAACGAGCAGCCCGCCAAGGAAGAAGGCGATTGCAAAATCCGGAGATGGCGATCCGGAGAGAGCCTCTCCCCCATACGCGGCTTTTGCCGCCATAACATTCATTTCACGATCTGCCTGCATAGGCATTGGAGCAGTTGCGGTCATGCCAACGGGACCGCCGAGGAATGGCGCAAGGAACGCAAGCCCGAGGGTGGCAACAACCACGATCCCGAAGAGGGAGGCATATTTCAGGAGGAGGGATCGCACGTTCGAATGCCTCGGGGCTACGATCAGGAGCTGGTTTGTCAGCGAATAAATCTTCACTTCCCGCCCCTTGACACTGTATTTTGTCTCCGCAACCGAGATGAGTCCTGCATCCAGCAGGTTCTCAAGATGGTACTTTGCAGTATTCATGGGGAGCTTCAGATGGTCCGCGATATCAGTAAGGCTCTTTGGGCCATCTCCGAGAAGATGGAGGATATCCCCACCGGTCTGGCTTGCCATCGCTTTTGCGATCTTCTGAGCCCGCTGGTCACCGGGCTCAAGAAGTACAACATCGTCAGCCATGAAGGGCGTCAATGATCCGTTCGCGTCCGACATTCAGTGCCAGATCGAGCTGGTTTGCATCCGGGCCGCCGCCCTGGGCCAGTGCCGGCTTCCCGCCACCTTTCCCGCCCAGCAGGCTGCAGACCTGCCCGATGATTTCCCCGGCGTTCACCCGCGGATCTCCGGATGCAAGGACCACCCGGACCGTCTCGCCGGCTGTTGCAAGGAGAGCAATGCCACCTTTTTCCGCAATGCCGGCTGCGAGGGTTGAGAGTTCTTTCTGCGGCAGGTCAACACGCCGGACAATAACCTCAACTCCTCCAAGGGATTCTCCCGTGATTGTCTGCAGCTCCAGCTCCACCAGTTTTGCGCTCATGCGCTCGATATCCTTCTTCTGGTCTTTCCATTCCGTGAAGAAACGGGTGACCGTTGCCGGCAGGTTCTCGTGCTGGACTGACAGGATATCGGCAGAGGCAGAGACGATCTGTTCCAGGTGCTGCATATAGTAGATTGCTGCTACTCCGGCAGCAAACTCTATCCGCTCGATCCCATCCTGGATGTGCTCGACACGGATGATCTTGATCATGCCGACTTCCCCGGTACTCCGGCAGTGGGTACCGGCACAGGCTTCGATATCTCCTGCAACTTTGACAATGCGGATATCCCGGCCCGGGGGGACACCTCCCTGGTAGAGGGAGAACCCGTATTTCTGTTCGGCTTTTGTCCGGTCCTCAACTGAGATCTCAACGGACTGGTTTGCCATGATCATCCGGTTTGCGGCCACTTCGATCCGGTGAAGCTCGTCAGCGGTAATATGCTTGAAATGGCGGATATCAACGCGGGAGCTCTCGCTGCCTTTCTGGGCACCGGCCTGGTGAATATGTGCCCCGAGGACTTCTTTTGTCGCGTGGAGGAGAACATGGGTAGCCGTGTGGTGACGCATCAGCGACCAGCGGCGTTCTTCGTCTACCATTCCTTTGACCCGGTCGCCCCGGCCCAGCATCCCGCCGGCAATATGATGGAGTACAACCTCGCCAACCTTGATGACGCCGTCAACCTGTACCATACTCTCCATGCTGACAAGCGTCCCGGTATCTGCGGGCTGCCCGCCGCCTTCCGGATAGAACAGGGTCTGGTCGAGCACCGCGTAGTTATCGAAGTAGTCGAGGACAACTGCTTCGAACTCTATGGTGGAGGGTTGCTCGTAATAGAGTTTTTTCGTTGGCGGGAGTCCCTGGACACGGGCAGTATATTTCCCGGTCTTGTCCACCTCGGCTTCTTTCTTGGCTTCCGAGTGCTGGTCGGCAACAATGGAGTAGAAGTTATCGGGCAGGTCGACGACTGCGCCCTCTTTTGTGGCAATATCCTTTACCATCTCGGGCTGGATACCATGGGAATCATAGAGCGTGATGATCTCGGAGAGAGGTACGCGCTGGCTTTTTGCCTTGTATGTCTTTGCGATCTTCTGGACGATCCGGGTGCCGCGT
The DNA here is from genome assembly GCF_963678795.1 of uncultured Methanoregula sp. NCBI lineage: Archaea > Methanobacteriati > Methanobacteriota > Methanomicrobia > Methanomicrobiales > Methanoregulaceae > Methanoregula > uncultured Methanoregula sp. The sequence continues at coordinate 1,130,653 of NZ_OY787453.1, forward strand.
TCGAGCGTGGAGGCATATTTCTCGGTCTCCCGGTCCACGATCTCGCGGACAACGCTTATGTCCTGCTCGAACTTGTTCATCCCGATGATCCGGGTCTGCTGCTCGATGAGATCGGCAAGGGGTTCCTGGATTTTGAGCTCGTTCATCATCCGGAGTGTCCTGCGGATGACAAGCCGTGCAAGGTAGCCTTCGCGGACATTGGATGGCACGATGCAGTCGCCAAGCATGTAGGCAAGACAGCGGGTGTGGTCAACCACCGCGTATACTTTCTCGACGGGAGTTATCATCTTGTCAAGTTTGTCAGGAGAGATATCGATTGCTGCTGCCACCTTCTTGCGCAGGTTGAAGAGGTTGGTACCCGAGATGTCCATGAGGCCTGCGTACTTTGCATTGAGGGCAAGGATCTTTGTGTAATCCTTGTTGTCGAGCATGTGGTTGAGGCCGGCGGCACTCATCACCCGGCTGACCATCTCCGGGAATACAGCATCGTAAATGGTAGGTGAGCCCTTCGATGCCCAGACAAGACGTTCAAGCCCGTAACCCGTGTCAACAATACGGAGCTTCATGGGGTAGTACATCTCGCCCTTGAGATCATAGCCGGGCTGGCCGGTGTTCTGCCGCCCGAGGCTCATGAAGACCAGCGTCGCGACTTCGAGACCGCCGATAAGGACTTCAACGCTCGGCCCGGCATTCCCGCCGCCGATCCACGGGTTTTCCTTGTACGTGACCCGGTTGACGTCTCCTCCGATCGAGGCGATGAACTGGTCGCAGAGTTCAACCGTACGGTCTTTCCAGTAGATCTCTTCTGTCGGGGTGTTGAAGGCATGGTGGGCCATCATCTCGAATGTGGTGAGGTGCCGGCCGGATTTTCCGACAGAGTCGAGGTCATTGAGCCGGATACATGGCTGGGAGATGGTGAGGGGGTTTGCCGGTGGCGGCACAACCCCGCTTGTCACGAACGGCTGGAAATCTGCAATCGATGCGATCGTGAGATAGATATCGTCCCTCCACCGGGCTGCAACCGGGTATCGTTCGATCCGCGTGTGCCCCTGTTTCTCAAAAAAGGAGAGGTAGGCCTCGCGCATGGTATCGAGGGTGTGCGGTCGGAAGATCGGGTCGCCGATGAAGTTATAGGGTTCGCAGGGAGCATCGCCGCAGATCTCCCGGGAGGGATCGCGGGTCCAGAAGGCTGAACCACAGGCCTTGCAGATCTTACGGACGAAACCCTGGGTTTTAAAATAATCGAGCTTGTATTCCTCTTCGAGCATGAGTGATCACACAATCGTCAGTACAGTTGATTACAAAAGGTAATGAGGATATTGTTCCGGCTCATTTTCTGAGTTCGTCCTGGTACCAGCTATCAACGGATTCATATACGCCGGTCACTTCGGCGATCCGCACCGCAAGGATGTGCGAACAGGACCTGCCGCGGTACAGGAAATCGCCGCACGTGCAGAAATCCTCGTCGATAATATAAGGATCGGACCTGCCCTGGACAACAAAAAAGTCCCGGTATTTTTTTACCTTTTTTGCATCGAGGATAGAAAGCGCCTTTTTTCCCCGCGGGCCGTATTCCTGCTCTATTTCCTGTCGCAGGTCTGCATCCAGTTCCTTCCTGGCGGCAAGGCGCTTGAAGAGATCGCTCATGTGATGACAGCGATGACCGGTGGATCGGCAATAAATTTCCACCCGAGGTTTCTGGCAAGGCGCTCCATTGCCGGGGCCTCCAGCGCATAATGGGTAGCCTCGATACAGGGCATCGGGGCGGAACGGTACACGGAGTGTTTCAGTTCTGCCGACAGGAAGGCGTCGGCACCCAGGGCTTTTGCCTCGGTCATGAAGGAGAGGTCAAACCCGCTCCCGCCAACGAGCGCAAGCCGCCGGGGCTTTTTGATCTTTCCCCATACCCGGACCGGTCCGCCAATGCGGCGTGCGATCTCCTCAACGGAAAGCGTACAGTCACCGGTCAGTCCCAGGGTCATGGGTTCGGTATTGGAGAGGGAGAGGAGATCTGCAAGGCAGTCATTCACACCGCACGACGCCCGGTCGAAATTCGTGTGCATGACATAGAGATTCAGGTTGTCCGAGAGTACATCCCGCATCAGGGACGAGGTTGCACCGGTCAGCGAGGTCAAAGGCGTCCAGAGCGGGGTATGGTGGACAACCAGCATATCGGCATGGGCAGATATCGCTTTTTTTACTACGGCAGGAGTTGCATCCAGGGCGCAGCAGATCGTTTTGAGGGTACGTTTCCCTTCCACGATAAGGCCGATTTTACCTGCATCAAAATCCTCGGCCAGCTCCGGAGGCGCCAGCTGCTCCATCTCCGCAATGAAGGTAATCAGATCCATACAGGATCATGGTTGTCCGGGGTTAAAATCACATTTATTATCGCAGGTAATAACAAACAGTTTTAATATTCGTAAAAACGTATTTCTGAATATGCACAAGTCCATCGAACAGATCAATGAACGCATCCGGGACGGGAGCGCCCGGGTGGTCACGGCCGAGGAGATGCCCGCGATTGTCGCTGAGCTCGGGGAGAAGGGAGCGCTCAAAGAAGTGGATGTTGTCACCACCGGAACGTTTGGGGCCATGTGCTCATCAGGCGCGTTTTTGAACTTCGGCCATGCCGAACCGCCCATACGCATGGAGCGGATATGGCTCAATAATGTCGAGGCTTACGGTGGACTTGCGGCGGTAGACACGTATATCGGGGCAACCCAGCAGTCCGATACTCTGGAAGAGGAATATGGCGGGGCGCACGTGATCGAGGATCTCGTTGCGGGAAAAACCGTGGAACTGCGGGCAAGTTCCAGGGGAACTGACTGTTACCCCCGCCGGACGATCACGACAGATGTTGAACTTCAGAACCTCAACCAGGCGATAATGTGCAATCCGAGGAACGCGTACCAGCGCTATAATGCCGCCACCAATACCACGGACCGGACCCTCCACACCTATATGGGCATGCTCCTCCCGAGCAGCGGAAACATCACCTATTCCGGCGCGGGTGTGCTCAACCCCATCTCCAATGATCCGCAATTCCGCCTTATCGGGAGCGGTGTGCCGATCTTCCTCTGCGGGGCACCGGGCATGGTCGTGGGCGAAGGCACCCAGCATTCTCCTGCCGGAGGTTTCGGGACGCTGATGGTAACAGGCGATCTCAAGCAGATGTCCCAGGATTACCTGCGGGCCGCAACCATGACCGGCTACGGGGTCACCATGTATGTGGGTCTCGGCATCCCCCTGCCGGTGCTCGATCTCGAGGTGGTCCGGGCCACAGCCGTCCGTGACGAGGATATCAGTGTCGATATTCTCGATTATGGCGTACCGGGCAGGTCGCGCCCGGTTATGCGCAAAACAACGTATGCCGAACTGCGTTCGGGTTCCATAGAGATCAACGGCGAAGAGATCAGGACCTCTTCCCTCTCCAGTTTCCGGAAGGCGCGGCAGGTTGCAGCCGAACTCAAATCGTGGGTGGAGAAAGGAACAATGCAGTTGTCGCTGCCAACCCGCAGGATCGACCCGGTAAAGCAGGCCCGGCCCATGCACCAGACCTCCCAGGGTCCCCGGGTTCTCGACATCATGGACAAGAGCGTGATTACCATCGGCGAGACCGAAGAGATCCGTACCGCGGCAAAAAAACTGCTCAAGGGTGAGACAAATCACCTGCCGGTCGTGAACAGCAGCGGGGTGCTGGTCGGGATCATCACCACGTTCGATGTCTCAAAAGCCGTGGCAAATCCCGGTAAAGCGCACCTGGTAAAAGACATTATGAAGACAAAAGTGATCACAACAACGCCGGATGAAGCGGTGGATATCGCGGTCCAGAAACTGGAACAGTACAATATCAGCGCCCTGCCGGTAGTGGATGGAAATCATCATGTGATCGCCATTCTTACTGCCATGAACCTGGGCAAGCTCTTTGGCGGGAGGTGGCTGAAATGAAACTGCTCGTAAACTTTTCACGGGGCAAAGGCAGGAGGCCGATCATTGCACAGGTAGTCCGCGATACCGGCGTCCTCATCAATGTCGAGCGGGCGGTGATCGATTCTTCCGAGGGGGAGGCGCTCATCGATGTCCCGGATGACCAGTGCAAGCTCGTGCGGGACACCATGTCGAACCTGGGCGCACAGGTACACATACTCGAACACGGCATCAACCACAACGAGAGCGAGTGCGTGGACTGCGGGGCCTGCATCAGTGTCTGTCCCCGTGAGGTATTCTCGTTCGATCCGGCATGGAAACTTACTATCGATGAAGAGCGGTGCATCCTCTGTGGCAAATGCACCGGGGCATGCCCGCACCGGGCGCTCACGCTGCCGTTATGATCCGGGTCCCGTTCCACTTCCGGGAAACATTCGCAACGATCCTTGCGGATGACCCGGACCATGCCGCTGCGGCAAAATCCGGTATGCTCTCCGCCCGCCAGGATCTTGAGGCATATATTGCCAGCGACCCTTTTTTTGCTGCAACGTTCGATCCCTATGAGCCGGATTCCGATGCGCAGATCATCCGGCGGATGGCAGACGCAACCCGGAAGGCCGGTGTCGGCCCGATGGCAGCAGTTGCCGGGGCCATTGCCTGGGCGGGTATCGAGGCCATGCAGGAAGCCGGTGCCGCGTTCGGCGTGATCGACAACGGGGGGGATATTGCGCTTATATCGGATCGCCCGGTCCGGGTCGGCGTGCATGCCGGCACCGCCCCGCTCTCCAACCATATCGCGTTCAATGTCCCTCCCCCGGAAGGAATCCTGGGGATCTGCACCTCATCTGCAACTGTCGGGCCATCCATCTCGTTTGGCATGGCTGACGCAGTCACCATCTTTTCGCGGGACATTGCACTGGCGGATGCCTGGGCTACTGCAGTCTGCAACAAGATCCGCCCGGATGACCAGTCAGTTCTTGAACAGATCAACACGGGGGAAGTTGACGGGGTATTTGCTATCATGGGAGAGCGGGTTGTCCGCTGGGGAAGGCTGCCACCGCTCTACTCTGCAGACGTGGATGAACAGCTCATAAGTGCCGGGGATCGCGTCTGAATACGGTTTTCCCCACCCGGTCCTGACAACAAACTATATTTCCTGATTTTTCATATTCCTGCATGAGGTGCAGTATTCTGGAGGAAAAGGCCGCCATACCGCCGGCAAAGGATGCACAGCAGGAGACTTCCCGGTCTCAGGAACAGAAGAAACCTCCGGCAGCAGGGCCGATCGAAGCTGACGATCTTACCTGGGAGCGGACCGTGGAAAAAGCCGGAAAACCGGTCGCAGTCATGTTCTATTCGCCCGCGTGCTCGTTCTGCCACCAGATGGAGCCTTATTTTAGGAATTATGCGGGCGAATACGGGGAGCGGGTTCTCTTTATCCGGCTCAATATTCTTTCCAGCCCGTGGACATCTGAAAGACTTGGTGTAAGGAGCACCCCGGTATTCATGTTTTTTTGTAACGGGAAACCCGTTCGGGAGATAGTCGGGGCAGTGTATCCTGCGTTATTGAAAAAAGGGATCGAGGAAGTGCTCCTCCAGAACAGGGAGTGTTCAGGTGGGAAAAACGAGATCGATTATGACATAACCGGGTACGGATAGTGAAAATGTATGGAGTGGCAGTGATTTTTTCAGATACGCTTTCAGATTCTGGTCCAATGCAGTAACGATACCTGAAAGGATCCGAAGAATTTTTGATGATACAAAGATATTATTTTTTATCTGATGTCCCGTGAAAAAAAACAAAAAAAAGAGACGCGAAACAGTGCAAAGGTGATACAGGACATATCATTTTTCCAGAGACTCTCGTCTTTTATTAAAAAGTACGATTATATTTTTATTTTCATCCTCTGCCTCCTTGCGTATAACACGACTTCCTTCAACGATATCATCAGCGGCGATGTCATACCTGCATCATTCCTGCCATTTTCCCTGATCGTGTACCATAACCCGAATTTCGATTACATGTCTGACATTGTCAGCCAGCCGGAACTGAATTATGCCTTCCCGGTTGTGCAGGGTCATACGGTTTCATTATTTCTGCTCTGTAGAAAACCTCAATCCAAACAAATTGTATGAACCTGTCAAGGTTAGCGAGAATGATTTTGCAAGAGATTTCCTTCTTCTGAATCTGAAATAATCGAGATTTCAGGTCAGCCCCGAACCTTCGTTTGAGAACCGAGAACTTGGTTTCAACCAGGAACCGTTTTCGGTAACGGGTTGAATCAAAATTGTCGGTCATTTCTTTACGATATTTTCCCCAGACATGTTCGGTATTTTTCCAGATTCTGGTAGGAATAACCGAATCAGCATTCAGAGATTCCCGGATCATTCGGTGCATTTTTTCAGAATCGTATCCTCTGTCCATGAGATAACACTCCGATCTCCGAGATTTGTGGCATCTCTTGAGAAGAATGAAAGCATGTTGAGAATCGTGGACCCGGCTTTTCGATATCGTGAATCCAGTAATTACCTGCTGATCAGTATCGACAGCAATCGAAGTTTTTAGGAAATGTTTCCGGATTTTTCCGGTTCTTACGGAGTAATAGTGACTGGAATATCCGCTGGTGAACCCGGACGAATCGATGGCTGTGATAGAGATTGTACCGTCCTCTGAGTAGAATAATTTCAGAGTATTTTTGAAGAGAAGATCGAAGTACAAGGATTTGATACGACAGAGAAATTTTTGGAGCGTTGTGAAGTGAGGGATAGTTGTAAGCCCGAGTACTGCTCGGATACGATCCATCTCTTCGAGGTTCCATATGACTGTACGATAATCTTCTTTCCGGTATTCTTTGAAGAGAAGTAACGTCAGAAGTTGATGCTGGGTGTAATCTCTCCTCGAATATTTGCAGGAATACGGGGAAATCCTGGAAGATTGTACTATTGAAAATGCATGTTTGATAAAACGGATAAACCGGCCTGACGATTTCTTTATTGTCTCCTTATCGTTACTGAACATAACAATATGAGGAGACACCGTACCTTAGATCTTTCGGTCGATTTTGACTCTTTTTCATTATCAAGAAAATGATTTCTACAGAGCAATTATTTCCGATTGTTACTCCAGTACTCGTTACCCCGGTTTACTGGGTCTGGTTCTCCATCTACACCCTATTTGACATCCCCTTAAAACTGATGGACATTTTCCTATGGGCCAAAATAGCGGCTTCGATCATCGCTGCATTGTCCTGTGTCTTCTTTTACCTGACGGTAAAAGAGTTGTTCAGGGAAAAGATCGCGGTGATAACAACCCTGGTTTTTGCCTTTGCCACAAGCACCTGGTCAGTCAGCAGTATGGCATTGTGGCAGCACGGTACGGTCGAATTGTTGCTCATCCTCATGATTTACATCATCGTAAGAAACGAGAGAGCGGATTCAACAAAAAATTTCATTTTCCTGGGCCTGATATCGGGGTTATTCATTTTTAACCGGCCCCCTGACGTTGTCCTGCTTATTCCGGTTATTGCGTACATCCTGTTGTACCACCGGAGCCGCCTGCCCCATTATCTGATCTCCGGGGTAGTTGCCGGCCTGCCATTTTTACTCTATAACGTGCTGACGTTCGGGAATGTCTTCGGTGGATATAGTTCAAACCTGGGCCGGTTTATCCTGAATGCTGATTTCCCGGTACATATGGCGGGACTGCTTGTCGCACCCAACATCGGAATACTCATCTTTTCCCCGGTTCTCGTACTTTCGATCATCGGGTATTTCAGGCTAAATAAGATCCAAAACCAGCATCTGGAAAAAATGTTCTTCTTTTTTGGTCCTGCGATTATATTACAGATTTTCGTTATCAGTATTTTTTATGGCTGGTATTCAGCAACGGCTTATTCCTTCGGGCAACGGTACATGACGGATTTCATCCCGGTTCTCATGATTTACGCGGGAATCATTTTCAATGAATATCTTGTCTCCGGAACCCCGGACAAAAAAGTGACGGCAATCCGGGCAGGAATTGTCCTCCTGGTAATAGTTTCCGTAATAATACAGGCAATTGGTGTTTTCCTGTATCCCTATAATCCCCATAAGGATATGAATGAAGAAAATGTCTGGACTCTTGATAATAATATCATTGTGAACTCGTACCTGTCCGGGAGCGAGAGAATCGAGTTTATAAAAATGTATATTTCTCCTCCCCTTCCGCCAGTATTACAGTATGAATTCAGACACAGGCCAGCGGGATAATTCCATTATTCCTTCGGGCGGCTGCACCCGGATTGTATCGCCGCTTCTGCCACTGCCTTTGCAACGGCTCTTGTCACGCCCTTATCCAGGATATCGGGCATGATGCATTCACGGGTGGGTTTTTTCACGTAATCTGCAATCGCATGGGCGGCGGCGACCTTCATCTCATCGGAAATTCTCGTTGCACGGGCATCCAGGGCCCCGCGGAATATTCCCGGGAAGCCAAGCACATTATTGATCTGGTTGGGGAAATCGCTCCGGCCCGTCCCAACAACGGCAGCACCGGCCCGCTTGGCTGCATCCGGCCAGATCTCCGGCACCGGGTTTGCCATGGCAAAGATGATGGCATTGCGGTTCATCGACCGGACCATCTCTTCCGTTATTACCCCGGGGGCAGAGACGCCAATAAATACATCAGCACCGATCAGGGCATCTGCAAGGGATCCGGCCAGTGCCGGCTTGTTTGTCTCTTCGGCAATGATGAACTTGTATTTATTTTTGTACAGGCCCTCCCGTCCCCGGAATATGGTCCCCTGCGTGTCGCAGACTATGATCTCGTTGACCATGGTACAGACATTGGGATCGTAGCCGATACACTTGAGAAGCCGGGTAATGGCAAAGCCGGCAGCACCGGCCCCGCAGATGACAATGTTTAGATCGGTAAATTTTTTCCCGGTGACCCTGCAGGCATTGAGAAGCGCCCCGAGAACAACGACTGCCGTGCCGTGCTGGTCATCATGCATTACCGGTATCCCGATATCCTGCAGCGCGTCCTCGACTTCAAAACACTTCGGTGCGGCTATATCTTCAAGATTGATCCCGCCAAAGACCGGGGCGATATTTTTCACCTGGTCGGTAAAATTCGTGTCATGATTTTCAAAACAGATGGGAAAAGCATCGATACCGGCAAATTCCTTAAAGAGAATGGCTTTTCCTTCCATGACCGGGATTGCCGCATACCCCCCGATATTCCCGAGGCCGAGGACAGCTGTTCCATCCGTTACAATGGCGATGGTGTTGGCCTTGATGGTATACTTGTACGCTAGATTTTTATTTTTGGAGATTTGCCGGGAAACTTCTGCCACACCAGGGGTATAGGCAAGAGACAGATCGTGCCGGTTCCTGAGCGGGACTTTGGAGCGGATCTCCAGTTTTCCATGATGTCTGGCGTGCAGGGCAAGTGCTTCCTTGTAAATATCATCGCTTCCCGGTGAAAAATCCATAGCAGACACTCCTTATACGTGAAAGTGACGGCACAGAAAATGAATCTGCTGGTCGATCATAGGGTTTACAAAATTGTGTGCCAGGACTCAAAAAGTTACTTTTTAATACACGGATGAACAAAAATATACATCAAGGTATACTAAGTGGACATACCGTGCCCCCCCTCACCAGGGATACCCGTTTTCCCAGGATTTAATGTGATTACCATGAAGTCAAAAGATATTGCCATTGTCGGGATCCTGCTCGCTATCGGTGCGATCCTGCGTTATTTCCTTGCAATGCTCCACACGCCGCTCACGCCGAACATGATCATTGCATTCTACTGTCTTGCCATCATCCTGATCGCCCCGAAGATTTACGAAGCGATCGGTATCGGGTTTGTTGCCGGTATCCTCTCGATGCTGATCTCCGGTTCGATATTTCCCCCGGCAAACCTCATCAGTGAACCCCTTGGGGCACTGGTCTGTTTCGGGATCTACGGTCTTCTCAAGAACCGATCAAAATTCGCTCCGACAGCAACGACGTTCCTCGCGACACTTGCAAGCGGGTTTACCTTTGCCGTGCTCGCAATTATTGCTGTAGCCCCGCAAATTCTTTCAAAATATGCAACCCTGGAAGGATTCATTATTGTTTTCGTGCCGATAGTCGTGATTACTGCCATATTTAATGCCGTGATCGTCCAGATCCTCTTCATCCCCTCAAACAGGGTGCTGTCGAGAGGGCAGGAATGATCGAGCTCGAACAGGTCAGTTATATTTACCCCCATACGGTTCAGAAAGCCCTGAACAACCTCTCTTTTTCCCTTCCCCGTGGGAAATGTGTGCTGGTGACCGGCCCTTCAGGCGCCGGGAAAACGACCCTGTGCCTGGCCTCCGCGGGAGTTCTCCATCACGAATATGGAGGGAAAAAAGAGGGCCGGGTTACCCTTGGTGGCAGGGATATCAGTACCTATTCCAGTTTATCCGAAGTAGCCCGGACAATAGGGATTGTCTTTGACGATGCGGAAGCGCAGATGATCTTTACCACTGTCGAGGAAGAGATCCTGTCGGCGCTCGAATACCGGGGCCTCGCTGCAGAAGTAGTCGAGGATCGCCTCGCGGCCATTATGGAAAAAACGCACCTGACCGAACTGCGGCACCGGTCCCCGCACCATCTCTCCGGGGGCCAGAAGCAGCGGGTAGCGCTGGCAGCAACGCTCGCGCTCGGTAACGATATCCTGATCCTTGACGAGCCTACGTCGGAGCTTGATGAGCGGGCAACGACAAGGATCGTCGATATCCTGCGTACCCTGAAAAAAGAGGGCACGACCATCCTTCTCATTGAACATAAGTTCGGGCATTTTAAGGATATCGTGGATACCCTTGTTGTCATGGAAAACGGCATGATACGTGCAGAGGGCTCACCGGATAACGTTCTTGCCGACGAACGGATGGGAAAGATTGTCATTGCAGATTTTTCGGGTATCCGCACTGCCGGTGCTGAACAAAATGCCGGGAGTGTTCCGGATAAGAATCCCGCTCCAGGCATGGTAGTCTCTGTCAAGGATCTGGTCTATTCCTACGAGAAGCTTCGCGCCCTGGATTCGATAAACCTCGAGATTGCTGCCGGGGAATTTGTGGCAATTGTCGGGGAGAACGGATCGGGGAAAACAACGCTGGTCAAGCATTTCAACGGGCTGCTCTTACCGGAATCGGGAACGGTAACGATAGCCGGAACGGATACAAGATTATCTTCAACAACGGAACTGTCAAGACTGGTGGGGCTTGTCTTCCAGAACCCGGATCATATGTTCTTTGCCGATACGGTATTCGAAGAAGTGGCATTTGGTCCCAGAAACCTGAATCTTGCAGACAGCGATGCGATCATCAGGTCTGCGCTCGACGAAGTTAATCTCGGGCATACCCGTGACCTGTACCCCCGCTGGCTCTCCCGCGGGGAGCGGCAGCGTCTTGCCATTGCCTGTGTTATTGCCATGCAGCCCCGGATAATCATTCTTGATGAGCCGACGACCGGGCTTGACGGGAACGAAGCCCGGCAGGTTATGACCGTTCTTAAAAAGCTCCAGAAAAAAGGTCACACGATCATCATCATCACTCACAACAAGGAGATCGCAGAGAACTGTGCAGACCGCATTCTCCGGATGGAGAGCGGAAGGATAATTTCAGATACACGCACAGGAGGCGCATGACATGGCAGAGATACTTGCATATGTCCATAAGGATGGCATTTTCCACCGCCTTCACCCGTTTACAAAAATTGCATTCATCCTGCTGTTTGGCCTCGTGTCGATCCTGACGACAAACCTGATCATTCTGGTCGCCATGGTGCTCGTTATTCTCCTCATTGCGTTCCTCGCGAACCTGGGAAAAGAAGTGATTCAGCAGTTCAGACTGATCGCCATCATGAGTATCATCCTCATTGGCATAACGATCCTGACCATGCCGAGTGGCGAGACGATTGGTTACCTGATTCCGCAGGGGATCCCGTTTATCGGGGGTGCCCTTCCCGTTACCATAGGAGCGATTGAGTTCGGTCTCATGCTCACGTTCCGTTTCATGATCCTCATCTGCGTGTTTCAGCTCTTCGTGATCTCCACCCAGCCCCGGGACATTGTCCATACTATGGAACGGATGCATATCCCGATCGATTATACCCTTATGTTCCTGATCGCGCTCCGGTTTATCCCGACGCTCCAGATCGAGGGGAAGCGGATCCACGAAGCCCAGGTGGCGAGGGGATATAACCCGGGAGAAGGATTCATGGGAAAACTTCGTAGTGTTGCCCCGATTGTCATCCCGCTCGTTTCAAATGCACTCTCGCGTGCAACCGTTCTCGGGCTCACCATCGACATAAGGGGATACCGCACCGGCAAAAAAACCCGCATGAGGGAATTTCTGTTCCAGCGCAGGGATTACCTTGCGGTAAGTGCGATTGTTGTCGCAGGTTGCGGATATGCGTTTCTCCTGATCCGTCAGGTAATATGAGCAGTGTTGCAAATTCAACACCGGCATCTCTTTTTTAGAGAGGAAAAACCCCAAAAAAGTATAAATAGCATACAGGGTCTTAGGGAAAATAAGAATTGTCAGAGAGTATCTTTCCCGGATTTGGGAATTTCTGGAGTTGTTCAACGTATGGCATTTACTAAGAGGAATGATGACGCAGTATCGCCGGTAATCGGCGTTATCCTGATGGTCGCCATCACGGTGATCATTGCAGCAGTGATCGCTTCATTTGTATTCGGTATGGCAGGAAATATCAAATCATCGAAAACAGTTGGCATTACCCTGGCATTGGATAAAAATAATAATGCAGTGGCAACGGTTGCCGGAGGGACAGATCTTCCCACCCTTCTGCTGGTCAATTACAGTGTTAATAGTGGTTCCGAAGCTGTACTACTGGAAGGAGCGAACCTGACTACCGGTCGTTATAATGTAACCCAGGCAGGTTCTGTTGTAGGAAAGCGGGTGATCCTTGTCGGCTATTTCAATGACGGGACCACCCAGACCCTTGTTGATAAACAATTCTAACTTTTTTTTATTAACCCCTCATCAACAGGTATGGTAATGGAACGTCAGGGCAATTCATCTGATTGAGTGGGAATCCGGACCTGAAACATGATCCGCCCTGAAGGGTACCGCCGCGGCGGATCATCAACTGTTATTTAAAAAACATTACCCCGGTAGATCGGACTGCCAATCATTATTCGTTACACGGGACTATACTACTGGCATGAAAAAACAATCCCTCTCTCCGATGATAATCCTGATGACATTTATTGTAATTCTCTGTGCCGGCATTGCCGGATGTTCATCACAATCTCCATCTGCATCACCAGTACCCGTTAAAAATCCTTCAGCAATTGAACCCCCGCAGATGATATTACAGCCTTCTGAGATCCCGGCAAATTTCACGCTCCTCGAAAAAGCCGAAAGGAATGTCTCTGAAATGCGTTCCTGGGCCCTCGATCACGGGTGGAAAAAGGGGTATTATGCCGTTTACCTGAAAAATGATCCCGCTTCACGTCAGGGAACGATCATTGAACAGATGATCTCGGTTTATACCGCCGAAAATATCACGCTCGTTATCCCTGATACCACAAATATATACAAAAACTGGACAATTAAGCAAAACGATGCGAATCTGACCTATGAAGAATTATCCCTGCCAGTCATCGGGGATTCCAGCAGTGCACTGAAAATTTCCGATAAAAGTGATAACACGCAGATGTACTTAATCTCGTTTGTAAAAAAGGACGTGTACCAGGATTTCTGGACGAACGGGACCTCAGCAGATTACGATACTGCCCGGCAACTGGCAGGTATTGCAGCAGCGAAAATAATGTAATTTTTTTATCAGATTTTTTAAAGAGGATTATTACTCAATCCTTTCTATACGGACAAAGGTGTTGTTCTGCTCCCAGCCCAGCATCATGCGGGAGTTCCCCAGTACCCGGCCGGTCTTTTTATCAATGGCATTGAGCGTGACAACGACCGGCGGGGGTGACGATTCCGGGAACGTATAAAACGACCAGTAGATCGTTTCCCCGTTGCTGGTCGCTGACAACCCATGTTCGCTGATCACGTAACCCGGGGCACTCCAGTCCAGGAACCGGCCATAGCTGGCATTCCATTCATAGCGTGCACCGGATATGCCAAAACCGGTTACGTTCGGGGTGAGCCCGATGCCGGGTGTCGATGACATAAGGGGAGAATAAACCGAAGGTACGGCATCAATCCGGACTGATGTTTCCTGAGGATTGGCTGGCGCCTGGATACATCCGCTCATGAAAATCGTCAGCACAACAACGAGGGTAAGCACGGCAGCCCGTTCCATAGCAGATTAACATGGACAGATATACGGGATAACCGTTTCACTTTTCTTCCCCCGCAACGGTTTTTTAGAAAACCCCTGTGCAAAAACGAGAGGGCCGGGAAAACTCCCGGGCGGGTTTATCCCTTGTCAGGGAAGATCCCGGCACCAACGACAAGATCATCACCGGCCATCTGCGAGTACCCGAGTTTTGGGCGGATGCTGAAATTTGTTGACGGATCAGCAAAGAAATAGTACAGGAATCCCCCGCCGTTCTGTGCATTCGAGATGATATACGGGACCGGGTACTCCCCGTACGGGTCGCGGTCAGAGAGACGATTCACTCCGACAAGTCCCGGGAGGTAGGGGTTCGCGAGGAGCGTGCCGTTCCGGTCGAATGCAAAAATGAACATGCCGGGCTCAGAGAATGTCCCGTTCGGTGTATTGAATTCCCGGATCGCTGCGTCCCTGCCATTCTTTTTCACGTACGCTGAAGCTTCACCAACCCGGGATACGAGCTGGTCGCGCCGGTCCTTTGAGTAAGCAACAGGAATATCCGGAAGGTAGATCCCGGTTCCTGCCACCCAGTGGGAATCAACCGGCGTTACATAGGATACCTTGAATTCCGGCCTGCCCGAAGCAGGGTTCGTGTACACGTAATAGAAAAATCCCCCGCCATGCAAGGCAAGCTGGATCTTCCGTTCACCGATCGCGATCCCGTTCTGGTCCGTTAAGTTGCGTTCGTTTTTCCCGATATTTTCCTTCACAAACGGCATGGCAAGCGTGGTCCCGTCCATATCAAAGGCGAAGATATAGGTACCGTTCTCTGCAAACGGACCCGAAGCATTGTTGAATGCTGCAAGGGCTTTCTCCCTGCCGGTGTTCCGGGCATAGTTGACCGCATACCCTGCTTTTGCTTCAAGGATCTGCCGGATCGTATCGGGAGACTGCTGCGGGATGCTGATGTCCGATCCATAGATGCCGGACCCGATCCACCATGAATCGTCAATCTTTTTGACATATGCCAGTTTCTGTTCGGTTTTGCCCGAGATCGGGTTCTCGAACTGGTAGGTCGCAAAGCCGCTCCCGTTCCGGGCAGTATCCCGCATCACCTCGATCATCCGTACGCCGGCAGCATCGGTGAGGTCAAGCTTGTTATTTCCAAGAAATTCGGGATGATAGGGATGGGCAAGGTTTGTCCCGTTGAAGTCGTAGGCCCAGATGTAGAGCTCGCCTCTTGTGAACGAACCGTTCCGGTTTGCAAATTCATTGAGAGCTGCAGTCTTTCCCACCCGTTGGGAATAGACAGCAGCATCGTTTACGACCGTAATGAGATTTTCTGCAGGAGTCAGGGAAGTGCCGGCTGCGGTTGTGATCGTTGCGGGAGTGACCGGGCCTGACGGGGTGATATTCCGGGCAACCGGCGAGGTGCAGCCGGCTGATATCAGGAGAAGGGCGAGGATGAGAAGCGCCACGGGGATTTTTGCGTCCATAAGGGGGAATGGGATATCGTAATATTTGAGCCTGATGATCTGTGACGGAAGGGAAGGCATTCTGACATGAATGTAACGTGAAAATGAAGCACGTATTGAACTCCAGATATACCGTTTTTTCTCCGCCGGAAAACCCGGCCCTCATAATCGCGTTCCGGCAGCGTTTTCAGGTGACGGTGGAGTAAAACCTGTGGCAAAAACCGGCCCTGCCGGAACACCGTTAAGGGTCATCCGGTGAGGTGGATTCCAGACGAATTTTGGCAAACGGGGCGATATTCTGCCGTTTTTTCCATGCGAAATGAATCCGGGCCCAATCTGGTGTCCACCACAAGGGTCCGGAATACCTGGAACGGAAACGGAGCCCTGTACGGGCTTATCTTACCCTGATGGAATGGTGACCTTTTTGAGGGCCTGAAAATCCAGGAAATACATAGATGATGTGGGTATCTCCCACCTCCCAATCCGGGCCATATACGGGCTTCGATTGCCGGTTTTCTCGTACCGGTATTGCATGAGTGGCACTAATTCGGGAAAATGAGACACTATTTATTGGAAAGCATTGGCCAAAATGCCCCGATTTCCGTATTTCGGCATAAATCGGGCTCCGAAAAAGACGCTAATAGCCCTCATTGGTTGGCCGATCTCCTCCCGGATCGACCTAACATATGGACAAGTGAAAGAACCCCTGTTTTGGGGTACCGATCCAGGGCTCCAGGAACCGGAAGGCACTGCTCCGCACTCCATCCCCAGTTAGACAGACACCCATTATGGAGTACCTCCCAAATCTCTGCGCAGAGGGTCGCGATTACTCAATTTTTCCGGCCCGTCAACCAGGTTTCGTGAAAACGCAGCCACTCCGTTTTCAGAACTGCGCATTTAAGGCGCTGTTTTGACGATACACGCGATTTCTGCCCCGGATGACAACCGGGTATAGCCACGTTCCAGCAGAGGATCGTTCCGGAAACGGGCTGGATGTACGGGGATGGGGAGACCCGGTTTGCGCAATCGTGAAGGGGGGGCACCTCTCCTCGCATACGGAAAATTTCCGCGACCAACTTATTTTTAATTGGCCCGCGCCCCTCACAGTTCCGGTGAGGACTCCACGCGAAATGCCGGGCTGCCATCTGCGGGAATGTGATCGTTATGCGGATTTGTGGTGGGGTGTATGCCGGGGACCCCTCACCATTATTTTTTTAAAACGGTTGGATCCCCCGGGCGTTTGGATCGTACGTGGGGGGTGACCCCCTTGATTATGGAAATTTCCCGCGACCGCATTATTTCTGACAGGGGCGCTCCCTGCATTGCTCCGGAGAGGTGGCCACGCGAAGGGCCGGACGGTGTGGGGAAAGACCGGGGCCTTACCTGTGCCCAGAAAAATCATACTGTTTCGACCGGTTTTCGGATTTTTATCGAGGATACCCGGGAAAAATCCCGGTCATAGGTTGCGATCATTCCAATCGAATGCTCTGCCATGCAGGCAACGTGAAGTGCATCGTTTCCAAGAAGGCCCCATTCCTGCATGATTGCAAGCGAACGTTCTAACGTTGCCGGGGAAATCCCGTATACCTTCATGGAACGGATGCTACGGATATCCTCCATGACTTCCCAGACGGCTCCTGCTTCGCGGACAAGTTCCGGGTGGAGTTTTATCTGATGAACCGCAGACTCAGGGGCGATACCGCTGCTGCTTACGACGGATGCGATGATGAGACGGTGGAGCACTTCGTTTAAGACAATCACTGAAGTCGCAGTGGGAAATACACCCGCATCTGCTTCTTCAAGAAACCTGGTACAGCCTGCAGATTGCTTTCCGCTGTTGAAAATGGTATTGAGCAAAATGTTTGCATCGATAAAAATAGTCGCGTCACTCCCGGACCCGGCTGCCATCTCTTACGGTTCCAGGGACGGATCGAAAATAATCCGGCGGGTCATATCCGGGTCTGCAAGAAAGATCTTCCCCCGCATCCGCTGGACCGGGGAGAGGGGAGGCTCATCTTCTCGCCCGACAGATGACTTGGGTTTTTTGCGTGATGCCACGACAGAATTTCCGGATACTCCCGGGATTCTCGCTTTCGTGCTCATGATTGGATCTATAAGCCTCCGGAAAATATTAATCCTGCAATAGCCGGAGAGAGCAGGATTCCCAAAAAGATTTTCAACCCTGTGTGGTTTAAAAATTTTCGGCGAAAGTCCGGTTGAAAATTTTTCATGCCGGGTCCGGCCGAAAAATCCAGGCGGAGCTCAGCTCACGCGATCGATAGTGGGAAGAAATCCCAAACCGCCCGATCATCAAAATGCCTTTGTAGAGCAACAGCAATTATGGTACAGGGGCATTCTATGGGAACCGACGCAGTATCCCTCAATACCGTTCTTGAATACGTGGATAAGCTCGATATCGAAGACCAGCAGTACCTCCAGGAGCTCATCCACCGCAGGCTTCTCGACGCGAAACGCACTGCAATTGCCAGCCGGGCAAAACAGGCAAAAGCCAACGTGCGAAAACAGACGAGCCGAAGCGGAACGGCAAGGGATCTTCTGGCTGATCTGAATGGTTGAACTGATCTGGGACGAGCGGTTTAAGAAGATCTACAGGAAATGGATCCGCCAGCACCCGGAACTGAAGGAGCAGTTCGCCAGAAAAATTGTTCAGTTCGAAGAAGATCCGTTTCATTCGTCACTCAAGACACATACATTAAGCGGGATCCTGAAAGGTCTCTGGTCATTCAGGATTACCTACGAACATCGTCTTGTCTTCGATTTTGCAGATGAAAGCCGGACTAAGGT
This sequence comes from uncultured Methanoregula sp., assembly GCF_963678795.1. Classification (NCBI taxonomy): domain Archaea; kingdom Methanobacteriati; phylum Methanobacteriota; class Methanomicrobia; order Methanomicrobiales; family Methanoregulaceae; genus Methanoregula; species uncultured Methanoregula sp. The sequence continues at coordinate 1,149,141 of NZ_OY787453.1, forward strand.
TGTTTTGATCGATATCGGTTCACACGAGGAAGTGTATTAGGCCATATCACTTTTTTCATTTTTCCCGGGCTTGCGAGAACTGCACCCGGATGAACCGGGCCGCTTCTTCCTTTGACGTGATCTGGCAGATGCCCGGGCCAGTGCTGCACCAGGCCCGGTGCCGGAGATAGAAGATGGTCGTCCCGTCCGCGTCTGTTGTTGCGAAAAGATCCACACAGCGTCCCCTTCGCGTGCCATCACAGGGATTGTAGCGGAGCGAGCGGTAGAGGATCGTGTCAGTCGCGGGGTTGAGTATGGGGGCCGCTCATTCCGGCCCGGGTCTGCCCCCTTTTTTCGAACCCCCTCCGGATAAACCGGCCTTCATATTCGCGTTCTTTTTGCGTTTCTCAGCTAAAGTGACCTGAAACCTATGCCAGAAAAAGACGCAGCCGGAACACCGTTTAGGGCCATTCTACGAGGTGCATTTCAGCCGAATTTGGGCAAACGGGGCGATATTCTGGCTTATTTTCCACAGGAAATCCATCGGAGCGTTTTATGGGGTTTTCCGGCGGAGGCCATAATTCAAAAAAGGGAATCGGGACCCGTATAGGGCTTATTTTGGCATAGGGGAAGGGTGATGTGCAGGGGTCAGAGATGAGAAGGATCCATCCCGGAGACCTCCATTCCATTATTTTTTTAACCCGTCGGATACCCCCGGCGTTTGGAATTTCCCGCGACCGCCTTATTTTTGGGGGGAGCTCTCTGCATTATTCTGGTGATGAGATCATGCGAAGCGCCGGCCGGTGAGGAAAAAATTGGGGACCGGCTGCGTTTGGTGAGAATGGGTCTGCCCCCTATCCGCTCGCTAAAAAAAAAATTATTACTAAGGGGGGATCCTCCTACAACTTGCCCAGTTTTTCATATCCAGAGAATGTAATTCGCGAAGAGGAGAAGTGTTTTGCATTTTTTCCGTTTTCACGCCGGTATAAGTGAGATTGTATTTGGAAGCATTACACAGCGAATTTGGGCGGTCACTGATTTTATAGATTCGGAGGGCATTAACGAAATTTGTCTTAAATGTTTCAGAACGTATAAACAATTGTAAATTAAAATGGTTGAATACAAACATTTCACTGGTGAAAAAATGACAACGAGACATAAGGTGTTTGTGAGTTATCATCACGAACCCGATCAAGAATATCGTAATCAATTTGAACGTATATGCAGTGATATTATTGTTTCGCGTTCAGTGGAAATCGGAGACATTGATCCGAATTTGAATACTGAATATGTCCGACAAAAAATAAGAGACGAATATTTAAAAGATTCAACAGTAACGGTCGTACTTGTTGGTAACCAAACATGGCAGCGAAAACATGTCGATTGGGAAATATATTCGTGTTTGAGAGATTCTCAATATAATCCTCGATCAGGACTTCTTGGAATAATCCTCCCTACATATCCCAGAGCTGATTCTAGGTATTATGAAAAACACACTATCCCCCCCAGATTATCTGATAATTTACAAATTCGAAATGATGGAAAAGAGCCCTTTGCAAAAATATACAACTGGAGTACGAATCCAAATGAAATACAACAATGGATTCATGAGGCATTTCTAAGAAAAGATCAGATTGTTCCAATAAACAATCGTCCCATGTATGGGAAAAACCACATCGGAAGCCAGTGGTCAGATTAGAGTGGGAGATTACAACACCGAAACTTGAATTTATAGATGCGAGAATAGAATTACATCTGATAATTCATATCCTTCATTTTGAATAATCATAATGGCACGGGATGGGCAGTAAACGTGAATTCAACAACTCAAATAATGAATGTTGCATTGATTGATGATACGTTGACAATTTATTTTCATGTTTTCATAATCCTTCTTTTAATCGGTATTTTAATCCTTTTAATTGCTATTTTTTATTTGATACGGCGATATTATGACAGAACGAAATATGACTTGGTTGAACTTAACCTGAACTTTCGTGGGCCTTCATTAAAATATAAAATCGATAGGAATTATGAAAATTTAGAGATTGCTCATAAAATATACATTGAATTGACAACGAGAATGGCTGCTATTCCCATTGATGAAAAATACGATGTTATTGTAGAAGTCTACAACTCGTGGTATGAATTATTCAAGACCACCCGACTTGAAATCAAGAAGATTTCAGGGAAGACATTGAAAGAAGATCCTCATTCTGACGAATTAGTCAAAATGACTATGGATATTTTAAACCTAGGATTACGTCCACATCTTACGAAATATCAAGCGAATTTTAGAAAATGGTACGATGACGCGATAAAGGATACTGCAAATAAAGGAAAAAGTCCACAACAGATTCAGCAAGAGTTCCCACAATATAGAGAACTAATTGAAGATTTAGGGGAAGTGACGAATGTTCTTATTGAATATAAAAACCAGTTGGGGATTTTTATTATTAATAAAAAAACTAAATAGAGTCCAATATTCGATATAGAGGTAAGTTTGCTATCAATTAAAAAGAAAAGGTTATGCCCCCATTGAACTCATTGAAATAAGATATGAAAAAAGCCTTCATAACGTATTCACACAAGGATGCGGAGTTCATTGATAGGCTAGTCCAAGATTTGGAAACTCCTTCTGTTAGTGTAACTTTAGATAAAAGGATTTTAAAACCCGGCGACTCATTAACGAAAATTTTTGAAGAGATTGGTAATTCTGATTTTTTATTGCCGGTATTATCAATTAATTCTGTAAATGCAAAATGGGTAAAAAAAGAGCTCGAAACTGCGTTGATTAAAGAGATTGACGAAGAAAATTTCAAAGTAATACCAATAATCAAAGATAATGAAGACTGGGAGGATCTCAAAAAGAAAATCCCGACTGCATTAAGAGAGATGATTAGACCAAAATTTCTTGCAAGGTTTGATTCTAAACCTTACGAGGAATGTCTGCCAGAGTTGATAGGAGCTCTTACTCCAGAGGAAGAGTTTGCAAAAGAGCACGCAAAAATTCAATCACCTAATGCTGACAACCCGTTTCGTAGAGTTAGAACAGAAAATTTTGAAAGTATACAAATACTAGCAAATTCATTTGCTCGACCGGAATCTGGACGTTATGATAAGATTATCGAGATAAAACCAACAAGGCTTGAAGGGGGACGAGGGTCAGGAAAAACAATGATTTTGAAATCAATGTCGGCTCAAGTCGGTGTATACAGATTGCATAAGCGTACCTTCAAAGAGACAAATCTTCCATATTACGGGGTATATTGTCGATTGACACAAGGATCATTTGCAACACAAGCGGGTAATATCCTTGATCATATTACTGAGAGTCAAGCGAATCTTCTATTTATTACGGAATTTAATTTCCAATTAGTTAATTCATTAATCGATGAAATTTACTCTTGCTCTGATAGACGTATATTAGATATTTCTTCTAAACAAGAAACGGACGTATGTCAACTTATTGGAAGACAGATCTATTCCGGACAGGGAACTGACTCCACGATAAATAATTTTTTAAATTTAAAGGCGGCGATTCAAAACGAATTAGGTATTCTCAATGATTATCTATCAAGAAAGATTCTTGGTGAAACGGGTAATTATCCAGGTGTATTTATAAATAAAGACAAACTCCGAACGATATGTAAAACGATTATTACCAATATCTCCGATTTGAATGGGAAGACCATATATTTTCTCTTGGATGAATATGAAAACCTCCTTCCATTCCAGAAGATTGTCATTAATACATATGTCAAATGGTCCGAACAAGGATATTTCTCAATAAAATTCTCGTCGAAAAAAACCGGTTTTAAAAATCCTCAAACATTAGAGAAACAAGAAATTGAGGAGGGTCATGATTATAGTCGGATAGACTTGGATTATGATTTATCAAAAACTGCTCACCGTACATTCTACAGGAATTTATTACTCGAAATTTGTCAAAAAACTCTGAAAAATGAAGGCTTCAAAGAAACAAATATCGAAAAAGTCCTTGAAACGAAATCTCCATTTTCTGAATATGAATCCGATGTTATTGAAATGTATGATCAAATTCTTGAAAAGCAACACAAGGGAAATTATGCATCATTAGGAAAACTACAGCAACAGGAAATAAGAAAGCGACTCGAAATTGGTGCTTTATATAGAGTCCTCACAAAAAAACATAAGAAACGCCATTACTCCGGTTTTGAGGATTTAATGACATTATCTTCGGGAATTATTAGATATTTCTTGGAATTATGTGGAACTTCGTATTATTATGCAATTCAGGATAATGTGGATGTGAAAAACGGGAAACAAATAAAAAGTCAACATCAGTCTGATGCAGTATATGCATTATCAGGTTTTTATCTCTATAATATCCGAAAAAATCTTGTTCAATATGGGGCAGATATTCATAGATTAGTGATCGATTTTGGAGATATTTTTAGAGCCAAAATATTAAATCATTCAACAGAACCTGAGGCCGCTCGGATTTCAATAATTGATCCTCATAATTTATCAGATGGATCTCATGAAAAAATTACAAAAATATTAGACTTGGCTGAAATGCATAGTGTAATGCAAACGTTCGTCGGGATTGGGGGGATTAGACCGAAACATAAGTCCGATGTTCAACCAAGTGAATATATTTTAAATAGAATTTATTCCCCGATTCTTGAATATTCTCCAAGATGCCGGTGGAGGACACCATTCAGTACTGCAGATCTTGAAGGATTGATTAATCCCGAGGCTAGAGAGGTAATTAAGTATAATTTAATTCAAAAAGTATCTCCGATCCCCAAGAAATCAAGAATAATTAAATCCGAAAAAAAATCTCAAAAGAAACTGTTTCCTTCTGATACAGCCTCTGGTGACTGAATGCAAGATAATATTTTTGAGATCGAAAAAATTGTTAATTTTAATGATAACGCAGAAATATTCATCGGGTGTTCAAGCTTTGAAGAGAGATGTCTCGGGACAATTAAAAAATTTGGTCCTGAATATCATTATTTGAAGGCATTCATTTTTATCTATAATAAACCAGATCCGAAAAGAGAGGAACATACTAGAATTATTTTTGATATATTAAGTAAAAAAGGTCCCTTTGAGCCGATTTCAGCATCAGAAATCGATCCTTTGTTATCGATTAAATTCTTAATCCAAGAGCTAAAAGCGATTTTAATATCTCACAAAAAAATTACACTTTCAATTGATATTACTACGTTTACCAAAAAGCATCTTCTATTATTACTTAATTACTTGGATAAAAATGATCTTTTTAATTCCATTCGAATTTTCTATACCGAACCTAAAACCTACACCACAAATTTATACTTACCAATGTCCTTTGGGATACTCCCCATCTATACGGTGACTGGTTTTGTAACTACTCAATCATTAAATAAACGAAATTTACTCGCAATTTTTTTAGGTTATGAAGGAGATCGGGCAAGTGCATTAGTAAATAATTTTGAACCCAATGAAACTGTATTAATCATTCCAGATCCTCCATACCACCCGGAATGGCGGGGTCGTACTGAAGAAATGAATAAAAATCTAATTGAGATTATTGGAAAAGATAAAGTCGAATCAATCGATTCGTTAAATCCGCATAAAATAATCATAAAAATGAAATCTCTATTCGGTAAAGAGGGTAAATATAATCTAGAAAAATATCATTGTAGTATTTCTCCCCTTGGAACAAAACCTCAAGCATTGGGGCTTTATTTGTTTTGGAGACAATATAGAGGTAAATTCTCAATAGTGTATGCACCTCCTTATATGCATAATGAATCGTTTTATTCTAAAGGAATTGGAACAACATGGCAGTTACTCTCCCCGAATTAAGTGTTAAAAGGGAATTTATTGATCTGAAAAATGTATTTCCTGAAATTCCTAAAAAAAATTATCTAACTCACGGTTTTGATAAATACCCAGCAAAAATGATCCCCCATATGGCAAAATTTCTTATTCAGAAAACATCGTCACCAAAAGATACAATTGTTGATCCTTTTTGTGGTAGTGGAGCAGTCGTTATTCAATCTATTCTTGAACAAAGAAATGCGATTGGTATAGATCTAAACCCATTGGCCGTGCTTCTATCAAATGCGAAAGTGACTCCTCTCGAAATATATTTATTAAATAATCAATTAAAAGATTTGAAATCGCAATTTTATATCTGTGATAAACCATATATCTACAATTTCTGTAACGCAGATTATTGGTTCACACCGGTAACCATTAAAAAATTGGGAATCATAAAAACGGTACTCGATCGAAATAATACCGATATTCCAGAGAAGTACTTAATTTTTTGGAAAGCATTATTCGTTTCGATAATTAGAGAATGCTCGAAAGCCGATATCCGGGGTCCGAAACCATTCATTTCTAAAAGATCTAAAAAGAGTCGAAAAGGCAAACATTTTGATCCTTTTAAAATTTTTTCCTATCAAGCACAAATCTGGATCTCTCGGGAAGCCGAATATTTAGATGTATTAAGCAGTCAAAAACGGATACCCAAATTCCAAATAATTCGTGGTGATTCACGAAAGATTTCAGAAATAATTGGAAGGAAACAGGTTAATGCCATTATCACATCTCCACCATATCTGAATGCTCAAGATTACTATAGATCTTCAAAATTTCAATTATTTTTTTTAAATGAATTTTGTGAAAACGAACTAAAAACGTTATCAAGAGAGATTATTGGGAGTGACAGATTTTTACAATCAACGGTGGCTAAAGAAATGAAATTACCCTTCGATCTTGCCGAAAAAATTCGGTTAGAATTATTAGAAGTAAACAAGAAAAATTCTGTTATTTTTTCAAAATATATTTCAGATATGTGTCAAGTCATTAAACAAAGTAGTGCTTTATTGGAGTCTGGTTCACCGTTTTCAATAGTAATCGGTGATAACAAGATATCCAATATTGAAATACCGACACATTTTTTAATTAATGAAATATTTGAGCAAAATGAGTTTAAATTGGAATCTCTCCACTCTGATAAAATTCGTGATCGAAGATTACCTATAATAAGAAATGGTCATAGTGGAATAATGAAGCATGAAAACTTACTAATTTTTAAAAAATTGTGAATCAATCAATCCTTCTCAATCACCTCAACAACTTGCAAGGATCACTTATATCTCACTTGCATTTTATCCCAAGGGATCTTGAAATCGAACACAGTTTCGAATATTGTATTCATAAAAAATCAGTTTACACACTTTGATCACAATGATATTTATTCAATGTAGAACTATTTTCTATTAATAAAAAAATCAGTGAAAAATATGAGTATTATTTTAAACCAAAAAAAAAGAGATTCGGGTATTTTTATTTACAATTTTTTTTTAATGGTTATTTTTTTAACACTGCTATTATTCCAACCTGTTCAGGCAGAACAGACAATACCTCCGTATCTGTGGAAATATCAGTTTGGCAATGCTAGAATTAATCATGTAAGTACAATCGTAATGTCTCCTGATGGAGAAAATATCGCGGTAGTGTTAAATGACAACGAGATCAGTTTACTTAATCAGTACGGAAATCTTCTTTGGAATAAAAAAATGAAGGATAGGGTTAATGGAATAGCAGTTTCATCTGATGATCAATTGGTTGTAGCAGGATTCGGCGATATTATCTATTTATTCGATCAAAACGGCGATATCCTTTGGAACAATAAAATGGATGATTGGAAAAAGAGCATTGCTATTTCTTCAAATGGACAATATTTCGTAATTGGGTCCAGTGATCCCGTCAATTCAAATGTTTTTTATTACAATAAAAATCACGAACTTCTTTGGAAATATCAGACAAGTAAACCAGTATCCTCAATAGCGATTTCATCAGATGGACAATATATTGCGATTGGATCCGGCGATTTCATTTATTTATTTAACCAAAACGGTTCTCTTGTCTGGAAATATCAAACAACTAAATCAATATGGACCGTTGCGATATCTTCTGATGGTAAACATGTAGTGGCAGGTTCTTATGATAACTATTTATTAACATTAAATCAGAACGGAGATCTTACTTTAAATAAGAAATTATCTCAATTAATCAATAATATAATAATTACAGATAACGGAGATTATATTGCCAGTGGAGGTTATAGTTCATACCCCGATTCCATAATATATTTTGTAAAACCAGATGGAATTATTTTCTGGCACCATTTTGATTATGATCAATATTCAATTTCTTCAAACGCTGCAATCTCCAGCAATGGACAATATGCTATATTACCTGGGTCTGAAGGGAGATTTGGGAATATCCAGACGACCGTGTATTATTATGTTATTAATTCATTGACCCGTCCAATTACAAAAGAGATTAGCCAAAGTTCAATACCATCAACATATCAGATAACACCGACACCCTATCAGATAGATCCAACAGTCAGCGTTACAATAGTACCTACTAGTACAACGACATTAAACAGTATTTCAAAAATAAGTGATAACAATACAAGTTACACGTCACTCATCGTTAGTATTATTATCTCAATATTTGTTATCGTTGTATTAAGTATTACATATAAATATTTTATAAGAAATACAAAAGAAGAGATGATTTCAACAAAAGATTCTGAAAATTATGATGTTGCTTTATCGTTTGCAGGTGAAGACAGAAGAATTGTGGATCCTATAGCGAAAATTTTAAAAAATAAAATGGGAATTAATGTTTTTTACGACGATTTTAATAAAGAAAAATTGTGGGGAAAACATCTACCTACACATCTATATGATTTGTATAAGAATCGAGCTAAATATGTTGTAATTTTTTATTCGAAGTACTATCATAAAAAAATATATACAAAGGTAGAGGAAAGAGGAGCGATAGATAAAGCGACAGAAAAAATTGCTGATTTTAATTATGAGTATGTCCTCCCTGTGAAGTTAGATAACGAAGAAATCCCCGATCCCTTAGGGAAGATTGGTTATGTGAATTATCACAAGGAAAATATTCAAGAATTGTGTAATTTAATTAAAAAGAAATTAGATGAAATCAAACACAAGAGATAAGGAAAATAAATCTTATATCGTTTCCTATCCTTCGTTTAATCGTAATTTACAATATTGGTATAATGAGATCCCATTTAAGAGATATATCAATCAACTTCATGAATCCAAGACTATTAAAAATCTCGATTATCTCGAAAATGTATTAGTGACATCGTTTGCATAGTATCATTAAAAAAATATAATTGTCTAATTTTCTCCCCATATCCCCGACCCCCTAAATCCCATAAATTTCCAACTATCAATATAAGAAATGAAACTCATCCATATCCCCCACCGCAGCCACCTTCAACCGCCTCTATCCCGGGTCCGGCATGAACCTCCGTGGAAAAACAGATCTACAACAACTCCCTAAAAGCGATCAATGATATCATCAACCAAAAACCGGATACGTTAATCCACACTAGCAATACTCTCTGGTCCGGGAACCCTGTGGTCTCCCCAACCCCCCGCTCCAATACCTCTCAATCCCTGCAATTCAGCCATACCCTTATCATCCCCCACTCACATTTCGCCGTATGCCTATCCGACATATAAAAAAAGTGATGCTCATCACGCTCCTCCTCCTTCTCGCCGTGCATGCCCATGGTCTTGTCGAGGACGGCAGGATCGTCGTCACCTCGACACCTTCGGGCGCAGTCGCGTGTATCGATACGGTATACTGCGATACCACGGATGCAACATTCACGGTCACCGGCAAAGGAAGTGACCGTTCATGGATAAGAAGAGAATTTAATAGCTGACCATACAAACATCAACCTGAAATGGTCGGATTATCCGGCCCTTACCGGAGAATGGTAATAGAATGATCCTGGAATATATTGAAAAAGCCCTTGCTCATGCCCGGTACGAGCTCATCGAAGATGATGAACCTTATTATGGCGAGATCCCGGAACTGGAAGGAGTCTACGCAACGGGGAAAACCCTTGAAGAATGCCGGACGAACCTGAAGGAAGTGATCGATGGCTGGATTATTGTCCGATTGCGGCGGGGACTTTCCATTCCACCGATAGATAATTGTACCATCGAGGAAGTCGTAAGGCTGGATCAAAGTGTCCGGGCTTAAGATTACTCCCGTCTCATGGACGGATCTTGTCAAAAACCAAAAAACGTTTGGTTTTGATGGCCCGTACCACGGAGGGACCCGTACATGATCCGGGGCGATCTCGTTCTTACCATCCCCAATCCCCACCGGACCGAAATCAGCGTGGATCTCCTTGTAAGGATTCTCCGGCAGGCCCGGATCTCCCGGGAAGAATGGGCTCTTTTTGAGTGACAAGTTTTTTGTCAGGCCTGCATTCATCTCCCGGATGATGCAGACATCAGATTGATCGGAGGGGGAAAATAACCGGATTTCCTCCGGGAGGCTCCGCTTTCAGGCTCTATTCTCCGGCCTGCCCCGGTTCAGGGGACTGACGGGAAAATCCCGGCACGTTTTCTTTTCCCGCCATTCCCCTATTTGAATTCATAGCATCACGCCCGGTAATATTATCGCTGCCCCGGCGAACAATCCTCCTCCGTCCATCAGGCCAATATTTACCCGTTTCACCTGCACCTGAACCTGATAATCCAAAGGTCAGCACCATGCAGGTTACAACAAAAATCCGGAGATCCATAGCAGCAGTCCTTCTTACAGCAGGGCTCGCGTACCCGGCCTGCGCCGCCGTCTGTCCCAAAGGGATCGGGGGATGTCCCTCCCCCGGGAGGTGCTTCCTCTTCATCGATGCCGACACAAATTCCCTGTGCGATTATACCGGGAGAACCGGCTCGCAGGGCACGGCCGGAACGGTACCCTCCCAGCCCGGTGCCCCGGCCCAGTCATCAACGGTAGCGGTCACGGGTCCTGCGAATACGCAGGTATCCTCGGTCCACACATCCACAACATCCATATCATCGGTAACACCGGACACCTCATTTACAGCCGTCGGGAATTCGTCCACGGGCGGATTCCTCAATACGATCCACCTGTCCGCAGCCATAGCGGAAGTGATCCTATTCCTTGTCTTTACGGGCCTCGTCTTTGCGCTCATCCGGATTGGCTTCCTTGGCACCCGGGTACAGGGTACCCTCCCGGCACTCGCCCTCTCATCCTTCTTTGGCCTGGGTCTCTCGCTTATCACGACATGTGTCCTTGCAGGAAGTACGGTTGCGGGAACCGTGTATGCCCTCATCTACATGGCAGCCGGGACCCTGCTCGTCGCGTACCTCTGGCATAAAGGCGTGATGACCCGGCAGATCGTTCTCCCTGCAGCAGCGCTTGGTACTCTCGCAGGTTTTGTTTTCATTGCGCCCATCATGCCCATGGAACTCGGCGGGATTGTCAGTGTCGGGACCGGCGCTTCTGCCCTGACCGCAGGTGTCCTCGTAATCTGTGCCGTCATCGTTCTCACCCTGGCCGTAGGCAGGACTTTCTGCGGCAGCATCTGCCCGGTCGGATCCCTGCAGGATCTGGCATATTCTGTACCGGGAAAGAAGATCGTTCCAGAAAGGACGAAGATCCTGGAGCTGGTCCGGCTGGTCATCTTCGTTGCAACCGCCATTGCCGCGATCTGGCTCATCGACCTGATGGCATATACCGGGCTCTACGATCTCTTCTCCCTCACGATCTCATCAGGATTGCTGGTCGCCTTCGGTCTCGTGCTGGTCTCGGTCTTTGTGTACCGCCCGGTCTGCCGGATACTCTGCCCGTTCGGTGTCCTCTTCTCGATGTTCGCTGAATTCAGCTGGTTCCGGCTGTGGCGTACTGGGACCTGCACCGGGTGCAAAAAATGCGAGAGGGCCTGCCCGGCATCCGCTGCCGGCAAAAACGATTCAAAGCGGGAGTGCTATCTCTGTGGCCGGTGTACCGAAGTTTGTCCGGTGGAGACGGCACTCAGGTACGGCCCGTGATTGCAGGAGAGTGAAGCGAACAAGTGATGACGGTTCCCGGGATCGGTTGGGGGTCAGGAGGATACTCCCCTTACTTTGCCTCCTCTTTTGAGAGCGTGTGTGGGTCACGCTCCTGACACTGGGGAATAAAAAAGCAGATAAAAGGAATATTAAGATTTTATCCCTGTCAGGAAGAAAAAAGGAGTTAGCCGGAACGGGATCAATCCCCATGGATCTGTCCAGTCCGGTTCAGCAGTTCTGTGCCGGTACACGGGCAGTACCGGCAAAACTCGCCGGGGGTCTTGGGGGCAGGTCGATTGCGAGCGCCTCTTTGAGGACCTCCTCGATGGTCTCGACCGGGACAAACTTCAGTTCACTCCGGACATCCTCAGGAACTTCGCTTAAGTCCCGCACATTCTCCTTTGGCAGGATCACTCTTGTGATGCCTGCCCGGTGTGCGGCCAGGATTTTTTCCTTGATCCCGCCCACCGGCAGCACGGCCCCGCTGAGCGTGATCTCACCGGTCATGGCGAGTTTCGGGTCAACGGCTTTGCCGGTGATCAGGGACGCCAGTGCCGTGAAGAGTGTCACACCCGCTGACGGGCCGTCCTTGGGGGTTGCACCGGACGGCACGTGGATATGGACATCGCTTGCCATGAAGTTGAAACTGTCTGCAGCGGGGGGCAGCCGTGACCGGATCAGGGAGAGCGAGATATTTGCCGACTCTTTCATGACATCCCCCAGCTGGCCGGTCAGCGTAAGCTTGCCGGTGCCGGGCATGAAGGTGCCCTCGATGAAGAGAATATCCCCGCCAACCGGCGTCCACGCAAGACCGGTCACAACGCCCGGAACCATGTCTTTCCGGGCAACGTCCGGCCGGTTCACTTCTTTTCCGAGGATGGTATCGAGCATATCTTCTCTCACGATAAAGGGAAGATCAGTTTTTCCCGATACGATCTTCTCGGAAACATACCGGGCGGTCTTTGCCAGCTGCTTCTGCAGCCACCGGACGCCGGCTTCGCGGGTATATTTTTCAATGATCGTCCGCAGGGCACCGTCCTCGATCATGAGTTTCCCCTCATCGAGGCCGTGCTCTTCGAGCGTTCTGGGCAACAGGTGATCCTTTGCAATGGCAAACTTCTCGTTCTTGGTATAGCCCGAGATCTCGATGAGCTCCATCCGGTCGAGAAGCGGGGCCGGGATGGTTGCAAGCGAATTGGCAGTTGCAATGAAGAAGACCTCGGAGAGGTCATAGGGGACCTCAAGGTAGTGGTCCGAGAACGTGTTGTTCTGCTCGGGGTCAAGGACTTCGAGGAGGGCACTTGCCGGGTCTCCGGCATAAGAGACCGCGAGTTTGTCGATCTCGTCGAGGATGAAGACAGGGTTCTTCGTGCCGGCCCGCTTTATGCCATTGATTATCCGGCCGGGCAGGGCCCCGACATAGGTCCTCCGGTGGCCCCGGATCTCGGCCTCGTCCCGCACACCGCCAAGGCTGATCCGGACATATTTCCGGCCAAGGGCATCCGCTATGCTCTTTCCGAGGCTCGTCTTGCCGGTGCCCGGCGGGCCTGCAAGAAGGAGGATGGAGCCCTGTTTCTCGTGTTTCAGTTTCATGACCGCGAGATGCTGGATGATCCGCTCCTTGACTTTCTCAAGGCCGTTATGGTTGCTGTCGAGCACGCGTCGGGCTTTTACAATATCGATATCCATCTTCTCCCCGTCAGTCCAGGGAAGCTCGAGGAGGAGGTCCAGGTAATTCCTGATGACCGGGGCCTCGTGGTTCTGGCTTCCCCCGGCCTCCAGTTTCCGCACCTCGGCCAGGGCCTTCTTTTTTATGTCATCGGGCATCGCCGACTGCCCGATCCGCTCCCGGTATCCCCCGTCATCCGGGCCGGATCCATCCATCTCTCCCAGCTCTTCCTGGATCACCCTGAGTTGTTCCCGGAGCATGGCTTCCCGGTTGGATTTTGTCACGTTCTCCGAGACCTTCCGGGCTACGTCGATCCTGACCGTGAGGCTCTCCTCCATGGTTCTTAAGATCTCATAGAACGAGATATACCGCTCCCGGGTTGAGATTACTTCGAGGAGGGCCTGTTTTTCAGCAAGGGGCACCGGCATGAAAGGCACGATGAATCCCATGATCTGGTCAATGGAATCCATGTTGTCGATGGGCCGGGTGAAGTGCTCGGAGCCCTTGAACCGGGTGCTGATCGCGTGGATAGTCTTCTTGATATCCATCATCAGCTCCGCATGCGTGGTATCATCGAGGTCAGGCAGGTCCGGAACAGGCCGGTACGTGGCATAGAGATACCCGTCCCTTTTCGAGAAAGTTTCGGCAGTCACTCTCTCCACGGCCTCTGCATAGATAAGATAGCCCGTATCGGCTGGCTCCACCGAGTGGATCTTCAGGAGGTTTCCGGTGGGATATACCATCTCCCCGGATACTTCCGGGGAACCGGTAAGGCCCGGCCGGACCGTAAGCCCGATCGCGTACGCTGTATCGGCATTGTTCAGCGCCGATGCAAGAATGGATCCGGTCTTCTCATCCACTTGGATCTTTGTCCGGGTTTTTGGAAAGACCACTATATCGAAGAGCGGGAGCACGATGCTCTCATTCTTCCCGTCCGTTGGTGTTGAACTCGTTTCAATCATCTCAATTGTTTAGTTTGCATTTACCTAACCAAAATGCCCGGTAAAAAAAATTACCGGACCTTGGAAAGGATTCCGATAAGGTCTTCGATCTCCTGTTCATCAAGCGACTCGAGCATCCGCATAATAACCCGCCGCAGGGCCTGCTCTTCGGCCCGGGCAATCATCTGTCCCTTGTCGGTCAGGCGGATATACTGTATCCGCCCGTCACCGGCACAGGGCTGTCTGTACACGCAATCCAGCCGGACAAACTTGTTGACCGTCTCGGTGATCGTGGGCTTTGAGGTCCGGGTGATCTCAGCCAGCCGGCTGAATGTCACTTCCCCGTTCTCATCGATCGTTTTCAGGTACCGGATCTGTTTCACCGTCAGGTCCGATAACCCGCACTCCGAGAAGATCCCGCACGAGCACTCGTTCCGGATCCGAAACAGGTTGTCGAAAACCCGGAAGAGGTGCTCATCGTGTTCTGTCATGGATCGCTCGTTCGTTAGTTAGGTTTTACCAAATTATAAATATTGTTGTCCGGCCATTCCGGGAATCTTCTTTTCTCCGGCTTTTTTTGTCCGGCAACTATCCGGGGGATTCGTGTAAATGGTTTCAGGATATGTATCGGAAATAAACCGGGTAACGGTATCGTGGCCGGAAGTTCCGGCAGGTTATGACCTCGGGCCCCGGGTGATCTGCCCGCCGGCAGCCCGGACCGCATCTTCAATTTTTTTTAACAGTTCTTCATCGTTAAGGGCATAATCCAGGAGTTCGAACTCGTTCACGAGCCTGATCGGTTTTAAGATAACGAGCGGCTTTTTCCCTGCAGTCTCGCCGGAATAATCCACCGGAACGACCGACATTGTATCATCAGCCCAGATGGCAATATTACCGTACCCTGCTTCGTCCCAGAGTTTCCTGACAATATCCTGCGTGATCATACACATTACATCCCGTTCATCAGGGAAAAAGAAATGTTCCGGTCGTTATTACCTCTTTTCAGGATTAAAACGCAGATGAACACAATTCGCACCGGCGCCCGTCTGGATAGTGTAACCTCAGGGACGCCCCGGGGGAAACGGGGAGGACTGGTTATTTCAGGTGGGAGAGGAACTCTTTTTTATGATTCTCAAAATCTTCGGATAATGAATAGGGTGAGGCACCGGATCCTTTCTTTTTGAGGATGATCCCCTGTTCGATCAGGGTCTGGAGTGCATCCCTGATCGCTGGTTTTGAGAGGGGGAGAAGACCCACGTCCCGCCTTTTGTCAAGATACGAGAGGAGGATCCAGGGGTTGCCCTCGGATTTTTTCCCTTTGCCCTGGGCAAAGAACATCTCTACGGCCTCGAATATGACCTTCCACTCTTTTTTTGTCGGCAGCCGGGTCTCGAACTCTTCCCCGTCATCTTCATTCAGGTTGGATTTCACGTACGAGATTCCCTTGATCTGGGTAATTTCGATGTCCAGCTGCTTGTTCTCGATAACCGATTTGATGAAGTTGCCAAAACTCGTAAACCCGATCTTCTTTTCGGTGAACGTGGGATCGATCTGGAGCATCTTGATCTTGATGCCGGCGTAATCCAGCTGTTTTCCTTCATCTTCAAGGATCCGGAGAGCATCTTTTAAGAGGTCGATCGCGTGGGATAATTCCTTTTGTAAGCTTGTGTCTTTCTGGTCTGCTTCATGAATGTCGGCAATCAGTTCGTAGGATATAAACTCGTCGCAGTTCTTGATGATCAGCTTGCTCGTGAAGGCATCGCCACTTAAGATGATGACATATTTACCGCTCTCCCGGAGTTTCTGGATCAGGGACAAAAAATCGCTGTCACCGGAAACGATGGCAAACGTATTGATATTCGGGTTGAGGATCGCGGTCTCCACGGCATCGATCGCGAGCTTGATATCGGCCCCGTTTTTCCCTTCGGTATTCAGGCTGGGTTTCTCGATCAGTTCAATACCGTAATTGAGAAGGCTTTCCCGGTAATCCTGGTTCTTTACCCAGTCTGCATAGGCTTTCCGTATCCGGACAACCCCGAGTTCGGAGAGCTTGTTGATGATCGGCTCTATCTTGAACTTTGTTTTGTATTGTTTCTCGAGGCCGATCTCGATATTTTCAAAATCTATGTATAATGCAATGACTTTTGTGTCCAGCGCCATAAGACCCGTTCTGAATATTGAGCCTGCAGGTTAAGAAGGTTTACCCGGAAGAGGTGCATTGGCAGGTAAGCAGAACAGCAGGATGATCCAGAAAAAATTCGCCCATCGACAATCGGTTGCAGCAGCGAACGGGAATGCAGTCAGACGGCGTCAGAACAAAAAGGAATGGTACAGCCGGGTTCTCAATACGCAGCGGGGAATGTTGGTCCTGCCATCCAGGATGCAACAATCTCTCCTGCATTGTCCAGAAGACCGGCAAGGTATTCTTTTACCCATGCCTCATCTGCATATTCCTCAAACGGGCGGTACGATCCCTGTATTCCGGTACCCTCTTTGTCAAACCTGAGCAGCCCGATTGGAGATCCACCGCTCTTAATGAGATTGTTGAGCTCTTCCAGCGGGTGCCGTGCCGAACTGAAAATAAATTTCGTCTCGGTATCTGACCCGACCACGATCGCAACCAGCCAGGCGTTTTTTGCTTCGGTAAGCATCTCGTTTACCAGTTCGGAGGTTTTTCTCATAATCACTCATCAGGGGAAGGTCATTTCAGGGCATAAATCATTCGTTACATCTCCGGAATGGTAAAAAGAAACACAGATTTGTCAAACAATATTGCTTTATGGCAGATTCTGATCAGTAACTCTTTTTTGGCATGTGCCGGCATGCTCATGAAGGCCTGCCATGCAAATAGCGCAGGATTCGATTCTACGGGGCATGTTTATTTATCTGCATGGCACCTTTCACAGCAGATAAACGCTTATAATTAATGAGAAAGAGAAAAACATCTCATGGAATCCTGTCCAGTTTGCGGAGTATCAAAAGCTCAGATAATGGGAATGACCGGTGCGCTCCTGCTGATAATCGGAGGTTTTCTCCCGTTGTTTTCCGTTACCCTCCTCGGAAACACAACGTCAGTCACATTTCTCACGCCGGGATTCAGAATTTGCGGGGCGATATTGTTCATCTCGGCCCTGATGATCTTTGGTTTCTTCTTTTACAACAAAGTCCGGGAGGCACAGGGCGCCGGGTTAGTAGTTTTCATCGGCCTCCTTGTTTTTTTCCTGGATGCAATTGCCGGGTATAACGGCATGAAAGACATGGGATACATCGGATCGATCGCCTCAGGATTATTCACTTTCGGGTATGCATGGATCATCCTGTTTGCAGGTGCATTCCTGATTATTTCCGAACCCTGTATCCTGTGGTTATTCCCGAACTGGAAATAACGTAACAAGGGACGGGAGTGCTGAACCATTTTTTTTAATAAAAGAAAGGTGATTCATCATCTGGTGCCACTAACTTTTGATATCCTGCCCCCCTCTTGCGCCACCAGTCCCCCGGGGGACGGGGCGCATTGCGATTGGACGAGGCCGGTACCAGGTAATACGTCGTTATCGCAATCCGGGGGATGCCCCCGTGGCGGGGATCGGGGTGAAGCCGAAGCCCCCAAGAACGTCCAGCATGTTGTTCCATGTATCGTTTCCTAAAAACGTGAAATAAAATTTTGATTGGTGGCTCCAATTGAGGAATCGCCAAAAGAAATAGTGAACGAAGCGGTTGTATTCACGGGTGATGATCCCGGGAGTGGGAAGTATTGGTTTTTACTCCCACGCATGAGCCGGCTGCCCGGTCATTCCGGAACGGATCCCTGGACACCGACATACCGGTGTTTGGTCATGATCTGCTCCCCGTGCCGGTAGTGACGGATCAAAAAAGACCGGACTTTCTCTGATTCCACCCAGCCCTTGTCAAGACGGTTCACCAGATTATTGATGATCATTATCTGCTCCTCGATCTTGTTTTTACACCCGGTGTCTGAAGAGAGGGCGAGATATCCCCGTATTGCCTGAAGGGGATTCCTGATCTGATCATTGAGAATCTGGAACTCCTCCATGTTGGATTCTATCTGGGAGAGCCCCTCCGTTTTCAATTCTGATTCAAGCTGTTTCCAGTCAGTGATATCATGGGACTGGACAGCGATCCGGATAATAGCCCCAGAACTGTTGGTGATGGGATACATCACGGTCTCAAACCACCGGTCCTTTTGTTTTTCCTCGAACCAGACCGGCTTTCCCGTCCCATGGAGATCTCTTAAGAATTCCTTCAGGATCCGCACGGTGCCTTCGTGATTGAGATTTTCAACCGTAGTCCCCACGAGCTCCCCGCTTTTCATCCCCAGTTTCTCAGCCATGGACTCATTGACTGCAACGATCTCATGCCCGCGATTAAGGAGTGCGAGGGCATCCGGGACCCCGTTGAGAAGGACACTGATGGTATTCTCGCGCTCCCGCAGTTTCTCATCCATCGCATGTTTATAGAACGCCATCTGGATCGTGGTCTTCAGTGACCGCTCCTCCAGGGGTTTGATGAGGTACCCGAAAGGTTCGGTCATGATCGCATCGTTGACCGTGGCGTCATCGGATTGTGCGGTCAGGTATACCACCGGTATCCCGAGGGTCTCACGGATCTTCTTTGCAGCTTCAATACCGGTCATCGTTCCCTTGAGGATGATATCCATCAGGACAAGATCCGGCCTCAGTATGCGTGCTTTTTCTATCGATTCAGGCCCGTTGTCTACGACCGCAACAACCTGGTACCCCATAGAGAGAAGAGTTTTTTTGATAAGCGTGCTCGTGATGACCGAATCTTCAACAACAAGAATTTTCTCACCTGTCATACTAATGCATCCCCGTTTCTCGTTTGCGGAAAAGTGAACCGGTATCGCGTGCCCGGCCCCCCCAGAAGTTCTACCGATCCATTCATCTCGCCGGTCAGGCCCCGGATAAGCTCGAGCCCGGTGGTTGCCGGGTTGTTAAAATCAACGCTTGCGGGAAACCCTGCACCATCGTCGCGGTACTCGAGAGTTTTTGCATCATCCCCATGATGGTACCGGATCTCGATCGTGCCATCGCGCCCCCCGGGAAAAGCATGCATCGCCGAGTTCGAGACCAGCTCGTTTATCAGGATACCAAAAGGAACTGCGGTATCCAGATCAAGGGTGGCATCACCGGCATCTATGTTCAGGTTTATGACACGACGCCCGCCCGGCTGGGAAGAGATGACATTTGATGTGATGGTGGTAATAAGATCCCCGGCAGGAATGTGCGCGAAATCGCTTGAATGGTATGCAATCTCATGAATGGCAGCGAGTGCCAGGATCCGGTTTTTACTGTTCTCGAAAAGGATCTTGACAGAGGGATCATGGATCTTCATTCCTTCCATATGGAGGATCCCGGTTATCAGCTGCATGTTGTTCTTTACCCGGTGATGGATCTCCCGGAGCAGGATCGCTTTTTCGTTTATACGTTCCCGGAGATCAATAACGCTCACGACAATGACCGCATTCTTTCCATCCGGTCCCCGCGACGGGTTCAGGAGAACGGGAATTTCCGTACCCTCCGCATCAACCAGGGATGCTTTGAAAGGACTCCTGCACATGAGGAGATCCGGCACGGTCGTTTTTCCGGGTGGGAGGGGACGGATAAACTCTGCAATTTCGTGCCCGGCCATGATGCTGTCGGACTGGCCGAACAGCTCGCGGGCGGCGGGGTTTATACCGGCAAGGGTCCTGCCATCGGGACTGATGAGCAGAATGCCGGTTTGTACTGTCTCAAATACGGTCCTGAATAAATCATCACTGCCCGCCGGTATTTCGGTTCTGCAGCCTGGTGAAATTTCGGTTCTCGTCATCTGGATATACCTGCCGGAAGAGTCCTGATCCTGCGTTTGCAGGGAGTATGTTGAATAATATATAAATGGATTTTCAATCGGTTTTTGTTTCCGGAAAACCCGGCCGGCAGCCTCCCGGCAGATGCAACACGCGGGTGCATTTCACCGGGAGCCCGGCCAACAGATGGTTGATGCGGCAAAAGCGGACATGCAGGAACGGGAGAGAAATGGCCCGGCTTCCCGGGACGCATCCGGTTGAACCCTTCCCGGAAAGGTCCGGATGATCTCCGGTATAGCGATATCTGCGACTATCCATCATCGTTCAATAAAAAAAGGGATAAATTCCTTCAGGTTAAAAATGTCGTATGCGATCGTTATTCTGTATCGTGCTCGTCCTCCTCATCGGCATTCTTGCCAGTGGATGTACCCAGCAGACTGCTTCTTCTCCGGCAATAACCCCGGTGACCCCAACAACCGCTGCAGCAATAACAGCCCCTGCAGTTCCTGCTACCGGATCTTCCCTTGCTGAACTCTCAAATACCCGATCCGGTACCCTGCTTTCTCTGGATCCCGGCCCCGTCATAGTATCATTCAATGCGGAGAATGCACAGCCAATGACATTCTGGTTCTCACAGGGACAGGATTACGCCGAGGGTTCCGACCTGGTTATGACGGGCCCGTACACAGGATCGCTTGCCGTTGCCGCCCCAAAAAAGGGTGAATACCAGCTGAATATTTCCGGTTCGGGTTCCTGGACTGCACGGGTTGCCCGGGCGGAAATGACGACTCCTTTGAAAGCTCCCGTAAACCTCTCGGGTTCCGGAACATCGGTTACACCGTGTTTTGCCCTGGAAAAAGGGGAGTACTTCTTCAACAGGAACGAGACCGGCCTCGCTTCCCCGCTCTATGAACTCCGGTATGCAAACGGGAGTTACCTCATGGATGTGAACAACACGTTCGTCCAGCCGGGCTTTGGTATGGGCTCCCCCCACCCGTTCGGGTTTATCGAGATCCCCGAGAACGGCACGTATTTCCTGAGCGTGATTGCAAAGTCAAACCCGCACCCGTGGAATGTTTCCATCAGTGTGGTTCCCCGGCTTCCACCCATGGGACCGGGTCCGGCAATTCCCGGTAAGGTCTAGTGCTGGATATCGCACCGGATAATTTCTTTTTCTGGAGCAAACGGGAGAACATTCCTGTTTCAGCCAGCCACCCGGGTAATCTTACCGGCATCTCCTTTTAATATCGGTCAAATAAAAAAAGTAAAAAAATTTAAGTATCCGGATACCAGTTGTTATCCGGGACCACCTCCGGTTTTTTTTAGAACGGATGGGATTTTCAGCAATACAACAGAACAGGTGGGATATGGAACAGGACCGGCAGGCTTGGGCCAAAGGTAAGAACGAACACATGTTCAGGGATCTGATCGAATCGATCGGCCAGAGGTATTTCACGCTCGATGATCAGGAGAATGTTACCTACATGAGCCCGGCCTGTGAAGAGATTTTTGGTGTTTTGCCGGGAGCGCTCATCGGAAAGCCGATCACGTCCATTGTCATCCCTGCCGAAAAAGATCGTGTGAGTAATAAATACCGGGAAGTGAAAGCCGGCGGCTTCTATCCCTCCGATTACCGGGTTTTAGATAAATGCGGGAATATCCACGTGGTGAGGTGCATATCACGGTCATATACCGGGGACGACGGGAAAAAAGTGATCGCCGGGATTATCAGCGAGATCTCCCGGGAGCAGACGGCTGAAGAAGCGCTGAGGACCAGCGAAGAGAAGGTCAAAAAAATTATCAACTATTCAAGGGACGGGATTATTCTTGCCGATGAGAAGGGTATCCTTATCGAATGGAGCCCGGCCATGGAGCAGATCACCGGAATACCGCGTTCTGGCGCTGTGGGAAGACCGGTATGGGACCTCCAGTATGAGATGCTTCCAGGAAAAGAAAAAAACGCGCAATCCCGCAGCCGGATCATAAATCATTTCCATGCCCTGCTTGGAGCAGGAGAACCCGAACCGGTCGATCTCAGGCAGGAATACGAGATCGAACGCCCGGACATGACCCATAGTACGATAGAATCTATCCAGTTCCTGGTACCGACCGAGGGGGGAACCATGGTAGCAGCGATCGTGAGGGATATCACCGACCGGAAGAAGATCGAGGATACCCTCATGGAGGCCAACCGCCAGCTCGGCCTGATGACGAGCATCACCCGGCATGATATCAACAACAAGATCATGACCATGCTCGGGTATTTTGAAGTTGCAAAGGAAGAGTGCAAAGATCCGGTACTG
Source organism: uncultured Methanoregula sp. (assembly GCF_963678795.1). Taxonomy (NCBI): domain Archaea; kingdom Methanobacteriati; phylum Methanobacteriota; class Methanomicrobia; order Methanomicrobiales; family Methanoregulaceae; genus Methanoregula; species uncultured Methanoregula sp. The sequence continues at coordinate 1,171,769 of NZ_OY787453.1, forward strand.
CGGGAATATATCAGGAAACTGGCATCTGCAACAGAATCGATCAAGACCCAGATCGCGTTCACAAAAATCTACCAGGACCTCGGCAGCCAGAAGCCGCAATGGCAGGATATCTGCTCGATTCTGCCGCGGTCGCACATTCCGGAGAATGTTATCATGACTGCCGATGTGCAGGGCGTCAGCGTATTTGCCGATCCGATGCTGGAGCGGGTCTTTTTCAATCTTCTCGACAACACCCTCCGGCACGGTCACCGGGTGACAAAAATTTCGGTCTCATACCGTATGTCGGGAGTGGGGCTGATCCTTTTGTGGGAGGATAATGGTGAGGGTGTCGCTGCCGGGTACAAGGAAAAGATCTTTGAGCGGGGATTCGGGAGGAATAACGGGCTCGGGCTGTTCCTTGTGCGGGAGATCCTCTCACTCACCGGCATTACCATCCAGGAGACCGGTGAGCCGGGGCGGGGAGCCCGGTTCGAGATAAAGGTTCCGGATGGTGCTTTCAGGATCGGCGGCAGGCAATAAAAGGGACCGTAAGGGTGCACATTTCTTAAAAAACCGGTGTCCGGTACTTCACCATGATGCTGGACCCTGCCGTGATAACGCATTAATATGGCTACCATCAAAACAGCCCGTTAAAAAACCGAAAAAATGAAAAAAACAGGACTCTGTTGAAATCCTCTTTTTCCTTTTATTCGCTTATTCTCTTCTCAATGTAAGGAGCGCGACCCCCTCTTTCCCCCATAGGGGGAAGCAGCATGCGGGGACCATCCCCCTGACCCCATTCCTTCCATTTTTGAGTTTTTATTCAACCATCTGAGTGAATATCATTCCTGGGGGATGCCTCTGGCGTGCGATGGCGGAAGCATGATGTGCCGGAGTCCCAAGGAGCGACTGCTTGATTCTCTTAAGGATTTCCTATGAAAATCATTACACTCCCTTGATATGATAATGGGGCTTTGCACCCCCCTTACCCCTTTGCGATAACCTGCGCCGCTCCCGAAGGGACGCCCCCGCGGCGCTTCAATTACCTGCTCATGTCTGAAAAATGGTAATTGCCCCGCCGTGCCGTACCGAGGCCATGAGACGGGGAGCACTCGCATCGATACGATTTTCATACTTCGGGTGTGAACCCCGTTCATGTGCGTTTCAACAGAGCCAGAAACAGGGATATTCTCCTGTTCTTTTTCATCCGTTTCCGTTGAGTTTATCCATTCCTGAATCAACACGAAACATAGTTACCGGTTGCCGGAGTGATTGGATGAAACGCGAGAACAAAAAAGCGCTGGATGATTTTCTTACCTGTGCAGATGCGATGAGCGATGATATCCTTACCGATACAGAAAAAATGCTGGGAAGTATGCCATTTATCCTGCCGGTCCTGCGGGAACGGCCGGAGTTTTTTACCCTGTCATCGCTGGCCGATGATATGATCATCCGGCCAAAACACCTGCCCCCCCGGACAGCTGAACTTGTTGCACTCGCTGCAGCTGCCGCAACGGGTGCGCAATACTGCATGCAGGTACATATAAGGGCTGCAGCAAAAGAGGGTGCAAGCCGGGATGAGATCCTGGATGCTATCCTTATCGCAGCACTGGTGGGGAAGACGCGGGTGCTTGCCCCCGCACTTCGCGAGCTCTGCGATGCACTGCCCCCGGATACAAAATCCCGGTAAGGAACGACAAAAATCTCTTCACGTGATATTTCCCGATTGTACCAGCCGGCCAGCATAATCCGGCAGGAGGGCTTGCAGACAGCACCTGGCTATACAAAAGGATTTGGCATCTGCCATCGGTTTACTTCCCGCTGCCGGTATACCGGAATTTACCGCACGGTACCAGGATCCCGAACCGTGCACCCCTGCCCGGCTCGCCGGTTTCCCGGATGGCGATATCGGTGATTGCGAGAATCTCCCTTGAGAGAAAAAGGCCAAGACCGGTATTTTTCCCGAACCCGCGCTGGAAGAGCCGGGCCTTATCGTCTTTTGAGATGCCGGTACCATTATCTTCGACAACAATGACGAGGTCATTGCCGGATCCCTCAAGGGATATGGTTATCGCTGTGAGACCTTCCCCGCCATAATTCATAGCATTGTCGAAAAGGTTGTAGAACACTTTTTCAAGCATGGGATCGGCATAGATTTCAAGCGTTCCGGTATCGCTTGTCAGGGAGACGGAGCGGAGGTATACCATGTTCTTTGCCCGGGCGATAACCGCACCGGTATCCTGCCAGACCGGCATTTTGCTTCCCAGCTTATCATATTCCCCCGTGAACGCGATCTGTTCCCGCATCGCATCCAGCGCCTCCTCCTCCAGGTCAAAATACTCTTTCTGGACAGGATCCGTGGCAAGTTCCCGGCCCAGCTCAACGTAACTGGCTACGGCCATGAGTTTGTTCAGGAGATCGTGGCGGGTGATACCGGTTAAGAGGGCGATCTTCTTATTGGCCTGCGACAGCGCAAGCTCTGTCTGTTTTCTCTCGGTAATGTCCCGGAACAGGCAGATGGAACCGGCCGGCCCGGTCCCGCTGACATCCATCGGCGTGACCAGTACGTCATAGAACCGCGGGCTACCCCCCTGAAGAATCCGTACCTCAACATGATGTTTCCGGTTTTCCAGACGGGAATCTTCCCCGAGGACGGCAAGCCCGGGAACAATATCCCGGATATTGCGCCCGGTGGCATCGAGCGATGAGATACCGGCGATCTGTTCGGCCGACGGGTTGAGATCGATCACCCGTCTCTGCCCGTTTATAACAATGACCGCATCGCTCATCGTCAAAAAAATGAGCGAGTACGCCACGGGCACAGCAGAGAAGAGCTGGTAGCGGAGAAGCCCTACGGCAAGGAAGATACCGGTTGCAAGGAATGCGAAGGGGGTCAGGTCGTACTCCGGGAACGGGGTAAGATGGAATACATACGCGATATTGCAGAATGCCGGGATGCACGCGGCACAGACAAGAAGGATCGTCTGGCGCCGGTAGAATTCCGTGGAGAGGAAGAGCCTCCCCGCTGCAAAAATAAGCGCAACAAGGGTGAGGAGATAACAGTACCCGATGCTTAACCAGAAGAGGGGGCCGTGTTCATACACCCAGATCAGGGACCCGTTGAAGGACACCTGGGAAAACCCGGAATAAAAAAGGAGATGATACGGGTTCGTCAGGACAAGGAACCAGACGATGGCAGGAACGATAAAGAACAAAGGAACCGTGCGGCGGCTGAGGTACTTTTCATGGCCGGTATAGCAGAGGACAACGAAGAGCCAGGCAACCGGTACGGCAAGGATGGCCGGGTATTCGAGATCATTGATGAGAAGGACCGTCTGCAGATCGGAACTCATCAGTTCCAGCGCATACCCGAAGATCCAGACGGTCAGAGCCGCCATCAGCAGCGTGAAGGGCCGGGATATCGGTATTGCACGGTTCCGCCACCCGGCATAGGTAAGGAGCGCCGAGAACGTGCCGGACAGGAGAAGGATAATCGCGGGTAAGTGTTCGAGGATCATGATGGGAGAATGCATATTCCCCGGCAATGGTGCTGCCCCAGGAACAAGGGCGCGGGTATCAGGTCGCCATGCCGCAGGATCATGTGGGCTGGATTGCCGGAAATTGTTTATCTAATTGATTTTTTAAGGCTCATAAATACTACATATGATCAATCCTGCACCGGAGGCAGGATGGATCAGGAATGTATTGTCTGGCTGATCATAACGGGTGGGACGGGCTTAAGGATACGGGCTTACAGGAACGCCGGATTGCCGGATATGCCCTGCCAACGGACCATCTCTCAAAAACATTATCCAGATGCCGGCTGAATAATGGATGGAAACCATGGACCCGCCGGAAATGGAAGACGAACCCTGTGAGCAGTGCGGCCTGTGCTGCCGGATATTCGGTCCGGGCATCACACCGACTGTTCCGAACGTGTATGTCTGGATAGAGCAGGGAAGGGAGGATATCCTCCGCTGGTTTGTCGCGTTCATGGAGGATGGGACATCCGTACCCTGTACAGATGTCCGGGCCGAGGATCTCTCAAATATCCACTCGGTTGAGATGCGCCATCCCGGGACCGGCGATTACGTCACGGTCTGCCCGTTCCTCCGAAGGGTTACAAAAACACGGTACCTCTGCGGGATCCATCTCGTGAAACCCGACATGTGCTGTACCTACCAGCCATGGATCTGGGGCGAGACGTATTTCAACCGGTGCCAGGCCCTTAAAAAAAGTGACCGGAAATGCCGCTGGCCACTCTGATACATCTCACATTTTTGCGCTTTTACCCTATTATTTTCAGGGAATCCGGCAAAATCAGGACCGGTGATTTCCCCGCGTCCCGCAGCGAACCGGGCCCGGCCGGGATACCCCGTGATATTCCGGATCTGCCGTTTCCCGCCATAATTTTAAGATCCGGGTGAAAGCAGGATCCGGCTGAAAAGTGAGAATGAAGGTTTATGGTGCAAACGACCTGTTGACAGACACAATGTCACCGGTGTACCAGGTCAGGTAGAGCGAGGATGCAGCCAGCTCCCCGGTTCCCTGCAGGGGATAGATGTGCAGATCGATCTTTACAGGTTTTTTATTCCGATCGGGATCACCCGGGGAATATGTCCAGTAAATAGTTCCTGAATCCTCATCTGTAACCGGGTTTCCAAGGATAGTCACTTCCGAAGTTGAAGGGATGACCCGGATGAAATAACCGTAATCTGCAGACCAGGTATAACGGCTTGCCTGTAACTGACGACCGGACAGGTTGGTGATATCCAGCCTCAATCCTTTTGCCGATGATATCTGGGGGGAGAAATACTGTGGGTCTGCCCGGATTGTTATATCACCGGAAAAACGATCCGGGTTATCAAAAAGAGCCGGTGCAACAAGCAGAATGAAGAGGAGAAATCCGATTACGATGACGGCTCCTGCCATGATACTTAACATGGGGGACCGGTTCATTCCCGGGATTTTTCCGGTAACGGTTTTCCCGATCGTCCATCCCAGAAACGAATACAGGAGGAGCGGGATGCAGACAAGCCCGGTGATTGCAGCAAAAAACCATGAATATTTATTCGGGATCATTGGCATCAGCAGGATGAAGAACATGACGAGGCCAAACCACATCGGTACCATGCAGAAGAGCAGGATGGAGCGCTGGAAATCCCCTTCGTACCAGGTGATAAGCGTTCCCTGCCGGAGCGTGAGGCGGTGCTTTATATTCTCGGCGTGCCTGCCGGCCAGAACACGGCTGAAGATCATCAGAAAACAGATGGTCAGGAATATTGTCCCGAAAAGGATGATGATGGAGAGGAAGAGGGGAAGTATGTTATTCGGATCGGTTATCCAGGATCCCCCGAGGACCCGGCTTCCCATGTTGGGGATGAGGGAGATCATGGTCCCGGTCACACCTACCATGGTGAACAGGCGGAAATTCTCCCATAAAAATTCCCTGATGGTAAAGGGATTTTTTACCGTTTTTTTACAGGAGGGGCATATATTACCAGGAGAGGATAATTCCCTGCCGCAGTCCGGACAGATCGTCATGATACGTTTGTGTTCTCCCTCCCGGCATAATAAATGATTTTTTTCATAGTATCCCCGTGCGAACCGCAAACGGTTCCCTTGCCGGTGCAGCAGCACAATTGGGGAATATTATTTATCAGCCTTTATTATGTCAGTCACTCAAAACTGATCAGAAGGATGTTGGGTTATGACTGGTTCCAGGGATCCGTATCCTGTTTCAGACACTGCAGCACTTGTCATGCTCTGGGCGAGTGGATACTATGCCAATAAACCCCTGACCGGCACGTATCTCGGACGGCTTGACCTGTCCGCAGGCCAGATGCTGCTGGACCGGTACCATGAGATCTGCCCGTGGTACCCGGAAGTGATCATCAACCGGAAGCATTTCATCAGGAGTAATGTTGAGGACCTGATCAGGAACAGCAACAAGGAGACGGTCATCGTCAACCTTGGGGCGGGATTCTCCCCGCTCGCACTTGAGCTGGTACCTTTCCTTTCGGATCGTGTGCGGTTTATCGAGATGGATCTGAGAAACATGGACCGGAAGACCCGGCTGTATTCTGACCTTATCCCGGACCAATGCAGGTTCATCTCCTGCATCGAAGCAGATATTGGCGACACGGCCTGCCTGGATGAGACGCTGGCCGGATTCACCGGCACTGAAAAGACCCGGCTTATTGTGGTCATGGAGGGACTCACGTATTATATCGGGAGACCTGTCATGGAACGGGTGCTTGCATGCCTGTCCGGTCTCACGCGGGACCAGCACATCATCTTCGAGCATCTTAAGCCATGCCGTCTGGTCAGCGAAGAACGGAAGTTCATTCCCTACAGGATCTTCTCCCACGTGCGCGACTATACCGCCATGGACCGGATGACTACCTATTCGGACGATGAGATCCGCAGGATAATTGGTCCTGCATTCACCTGCAGCTACTCCGATATGGACAAAATGGAGAAGAGAAGGACCGGGACGAACACCTATTTCCCGACTCCTGAATCCGGCTGGCTTTCCTGTGCCATCGCATCCCGCGGGACAGGGAAATAACCAAAAAACCTCCGGTATCCCTCTCCCCGGTTTCACGAAAAAATGCGGATAGTTACCGGCCACTGCGCACGTCATCGACAACGGTGCGAATCGACCCCGTCACCAGCTCCGGCTCATCGAGCTGGATATAGTGGCTGCTGTTGTGGGCAATGAGGTACATTCCCTGTGGCGATTCTGTTGCCATCTCCTTCTGGAGGGTCCGGAACACCTCGTTGGCATACGTATTTCCGGCAGGGTCTGCGGAGAAACCCATCTCCTGGCCGGAGGAGATCACTACCAGGGGAATGTTGATGAGTGTTGTAATGTTCTCACGGGATACTTCGTCCCAGACCTGAAACGCACGTTCCCCTTCAGTTGCGCAGGAGTACCAGAACCAGGGTTCCGTTGCCCAGAGTGCCCGGAATGCATGGTACTCCCATGAGGGCAGGCGGGGATCGCTGTACTTTTCTACCAGGGAGAGGTTTCGTGCAAACGTACCTTTCGCAGATTCCCATCCCATCTGGCGCAACAGGGATGCCCTGACCGCAACCGCAGCCTTCATCTCACGGGTGAAGTTTTCACCGGTCCGGGCCATCTGCCATTCTGAGCCCGGGTCAACCAATACCATCCCGCGAACCTCATCCGGGTACCGGTGGGCATAATATCTCATGTACACTCCCCCGAGTGAATGGCCAACCAGCACATAGGGAGGTGTGATATTCGCCATGGAGAGGAGGGTGTGAAGACTGCCGGTTACGTTACGGGCAGTGACGGGGCCGGGGCCCGGGTCGCTCCACCCGTAACCCTGCCGGTCGTACGTGCAGACCCGGGTGAACTTTGAAACATTCTGCTGTACGAGCGCCCAGGAGAGCGAGCAGTCGCCGGACCCGGCTTCCATGATCACCGCGGGACTTCCTTCTCCCTGGCAACGGATGTGCATCCGGGTCCCGTTGACATCATAGAGCATGCCCGGTGCGGGATACTCTGCCCTGATATGCTGCATCAGGTCTTCCGGTGAAGGAGTTTGTATCGGTGCGCTGACGGGAGCCGGGGAACTGCCCGTATTTATACACCCGGCGCCGAGAAGCAGGCCAGAGAGACAGAATACAAGGATAACCGCTTTATAATTACAGGGCATTTCTGTTCCATTCCTCACCAGACGGGCAAATGCCGGGGTGATTTCAGGTTAATCTCTCATGGGCTTCTCCATATGATAACCCTGCCGGAGTCTGGCCGGGTGCCCGGGGTACGGGCTCCGGAAAATGTGCACCTGTCAACACGTTTTGGAAAGTTAGTAGGAACGGAAAGGGTTCAACTACCCGGAACCGGATCGTCAATGCATTAATATCAGGAACACACCAACCACACACATACAGAATATATGGACCCACTCGCACTCCTCCGTCAGCACGAACCGGAACTTAAAGGGCGGTTCGGTGTGGCGAAGATCGGCATCTTCGGCTCGTTCTCACGCGGAGAGGAGCGACCGGACAGCGATGTTGACGTCCTCGTCACGTTCCAGACGGGCAGAAAAACGTTTGATAATTTTATGGGAACCAAATTCTATCTCGAAGATCTCTTCAAACGAAAAGTTGATCTGGTGACGGATGCTGCGCTCAAGCCTCTCATCCGCGATCCGATTCTTCAGGACGTTGTCTATGCCTAGGTCCCAGCTGCTCTACCTGAACGATATTTCAGAGGCCGCAGGAAATATCCGGTCGTATGCCGGTGATCTGACCTTCGAGAAGTTCAAAAACGATCGGATGAGAGTCGATGCGGTTGTACGTAATTTTGAAGTAATCGGAGAAGCGGTCAAGAACCTGGGCGATGACCTGAAGGTATAGTTCCCGGCAACTGACTGGAAAGCCGTTGCCGGGTTCCGCGACACCCTGATTCATGGATATTTCGGTATTGACCTGGAGATTCTCTGGGATATCATCGTGCACAAGATCCCGGTGCTGCAAAAAGAGATCGCCGCTATTATCGCACACGAGAAAGCGAAGAACAAATGAATAAAATCCCGATTCTCTTTCTCTGAAATTTCAAAGGATAATCAAACATTCTTGGCCAAGGTCCGGGGACGGGAAACTTCCGGCCCAGGTCCCACCTGTCCCTGCTGAAACCCGGAGTCTGGCCCTGCTCCGATTCTTTTTTAATGCCCATGGCGGGAGGCGGTGGCGGGAGAAAGAAGAACGGTATATTGCTGTGTTGTACCCGCAGCCCTTAAGGACAACGGATCCCATCGACGGCAGGTTAAGGAATGTTCATTTTGTGAACCCTGCCTTTGCGGCAAGGGAAGGTACACCCGCCATGAGCCAGAAGGTAACCCCGGCCATGCTGAGAAACACGGCGATCTGAGGGGACAGGGCCGCGATGCCAAGGTACACCCATACTCCCGGGATCGCCGCGTTGATGAGAAGGACGGATATGGTTCCTGCAAAGATGACTCCTGCCCGCCGCTTCAAATCTGCCGGGGGGTTCCACCCGCCACGGGATTGAAGGAACTCATAACCGAAGAGACTCCCGAAGATAATGCCGGCAGCACCCCAGGCGTACTGGATGCGATCCGGATGAATCACCGCGCCGGTCTGCTGGCGGGCAAGCTCAATCCATGGTGCCGGTACCTGCCAGCCGCCGAGCGATAAGTATGCCGGGACCACGAGCAGGATCGGAATTGCAGAGACAAAGGCAAACAGGGCAAGGCGGGCTGGCCGGGAGAGCCGGCCGGCGTATTCCTCCGCCTTCGGCGCTGCGAGCAGGAAAACGACCAGGAGGAGAAGGCCAAGAATCCATCCCCCGAGAATATCGAGAAGATAATGGATGCCGGAGAAAATCCGCACGATACTTGTGGCAAGGAGCAGGAGACAGCAGATAATAACAACCGGGTAGCGCCGGACCAGCAGCGCAATGTACCCGTACACAACCGCGCCGGACATGGCGGCACCGGACGGGAACCCGAATGAAGAATGGGCGGAAAATGCCTTGACTGCTGCCGAGACCCAATAGGGCCGGGGCATATGACAGGCCAGTTTGGCTGCCTCGTTCAGGCCGACGTTCAATCCGAAAAGCGTAGCAAGCCGGACCCCGTACCGGGGATGCAGCCCGAGCGAGATTAAGGAGATGATAAGGATGTACCACGGCATTGAGTCCAAAAATTCCCCCCGGGTGAAAAATGCAGTGACCGTCGGTGAGAAGTTCTGGACTGCGATATTGATTCCCGGATCCATCAGCAGCCCGAAATCCATGGTTAAGAATATGGGAGACTTCATTATGAAAATGCTTCTTTCGGTGCGGTATTACGTGACTGCACGACTCGGGGGCTGTCCGGTCTCGCGTAACGGCCCAGCCGGGGCCGGTGAACCCGGGGAGTGTGGCAATTGCCCGGAACAGGAACGGGCACCGGGACTTGCGGGTACCTGGCAACCCGGGCAACTTGATGGTCATTTCCGGGATCTTTTTCTTGTACAATTTTCTCGTAAGACTTTCCGGAGATAAGGGTACATCTGCCCGGGTTGCCCGGAAAATATTCCGATACTTCCGGCACAGCCACATCCGGTTTTACATACTATTATCATCACAAAATCCAAAAAGATCGTACCTGAGTATGAAAACCCTCATTGAAGTCCACAAGGAAGGAAAATATTTCGTGGCCGTCGATCTCCTCACGAATGTTGCCGACCAGGGCTTGTCAGAAGAGGTAGCTGTGCAGAACCTCAAGAAAGGACTTGAGGAGCATTACCAGCTGTTAATTGAACTGACACCCCGGGACCACAAGCTGACCTACCTGGACATTGAAGTGGATAATCTTGTCAAAAATTCCTCTGCTGTCAGCTCTTGAAATAATTAAGATTCTCGCGATTTTTGGTTTCAAACCGGTACGCCAGACCGGCAGCCATATTCATCTCCTGCATCTTGAAACCCGGCGACTCGTCACGGTTCCAAACCATCCGGAGATCGCCACGGGTACATTGCTCTCGATTCTCAAGCAGGCAAATATTGAAAAGGAAGAGTTCCTGAAGCACGTAAAGTGACCGCTACTTCCGATACCGGAAGGCCGGGCCCCACCCATCCCATCAGAAACCCGGGGGCTGGCCGGGTCTCGTGTAACGGGGCAGCCGGGGGCCGGTCATCGCATGCCGTTTGGCAATTGGCCGGAATATGAACGGGCACCGGGACGTGCAGGTATATTCCGGCTCAACGGGATCATATATGATTCCCTTGCGGAGAACCCAGCCGGATCTTCATCTTTTCACGGATTGACTCCTCCACACCTTTCAGTTTTATCATGCCCGGCTCGCCATCGCGGGAATAATAGAGCAGGAGATGAAAATAGTCCGCCACGAGGTCATGGAACTCTTTTTTGTACCGCACCTCGACATTGCTGTCCCCGATAAAACCCTTTATGGAGATGAACTGCTCTTTTTCAAACGAGAAGTACGGCTTTCTGAGATGGTCGAGAGACCGGACTGTGCCGAAGTTTTCCAGGAATCTCAGGAAGCCTTCAGTCAGCGGTTCATCGAGTACGTACTCTTTCATAAGCGAGCCGTCAACGCAGACTTTAGTCTGAACGGACCTGAGTATCCGCACTCTCTGCCACCTCACGGATCGCTTCTGCTGCTGCTCTGCATTCATCGCGGGTATTGAAATACGAGAAACTTGCCCGGATACACCCTTTCCCCTCATCAATGCGTTCATGGACGAGCGGGGCGCAGTGGAGCCCGGTCCTCGTGATCACGTTATAGGCCCGGGCGAGGATGAATCCCACTTCATGATTCTCAATGCCGGCGATGTCGAACGACACAACCGGGAGGTCCGGGTTTTCATTATAGATGGTGATGCCCCGTACTTCCTTGAGTTCGCTGATGAAAAAACGGGTAAGATCCGTATTCTTCTTATCAATTGCTTCCAGACCGGTCGAGGTTATGAACCGTATCCCGGCATAGAGCGATGCGATGCCGGGGTAGTTGTGTGTCCCCGCCTCAAACCGCATCGGCATACCGAAGGGATGGGTGAGCGTCCGGGAATCAGTACCCGTGCCACCCTGCCGGGTTATCGCGACTGCATCCGGTTCAGAGATGAAGAACCCGCCAATACCGGGAATGCCGAAGAGTGCCTTGTGCCCGGTGAAAACGAATGCCCCAACCGGTATATCCGAAAGATCGACTGGAATATGGCCGGCGGTCTGGGCACCATCCACGATGAAGAAAATATCGTTGGCATGGAGATATTCTGCAATCGGTTTGATATCCTGCACGGACCCGAGCACATTGCTCCCGTGCGTCATCACGACCAGGCGGGTATCTTCGCAGATTGCCTTTTTTATCGCAGCAAGGTTCACGCGGGTATCGGTGAAAGGTACAACCGAGAGCCTGATCGCCCCGTCCTGCTTCAGCGCGATGAGCGGGCGGAGCACCGAGTTGTGTTCGAGTTCTGTGGTGATTGTATGGAGCGGCACACCGGACTTTTTTACAAATCCGTGGATCAGCAGGTTGAGTGAATCGGTGGCGTTCTGGGTAAAGATGAAGTGCCCGGGTGGTCCGGTATGGAAAAATGCTGCAAGGGCCTCACGTGCGGCAGAAGGATAATCCATGGATCCATTGCCCGTTGTCCTCCCGGGTTCGTGCAGCGGTTGTCGCAGGCATTTTGCAACTTCCTCTAGTACCTCAGACGGTTTTGGCCATGTCGTGGCAGCATTATTGAGGTAAATGAGCGGGGATTGGGCATCCGGTGATTCGGGATTCATTGGGGTTCCCTCCTTTTACTCTTCGTTATTCGTTTTACCCGAAGGTAAGAATTTTGTCGGATTCTTCAACCATTTCCAGGAGATCCTCCATCGTATGGAGGGGACACACAACTTCCGGTTCATTGGTCCCTAAAACAATTCCTATCTTCACTACCGCACCTCAGTACACATGTTCTCCTAACTGCATCGTATAAACCATTTCCCTCACCAGAATAAGAAATAACGAAAAGGGCTCAACTACTCCGGAACCGGAAGGCCGGGTCCCACCCGTCCCCGCTGAAACCCGGGGGCTGGCCGCGTCTCCGCGTAATGGCCCAGCCTTGAGCCGGTGATCGCATGCCGTTTGACAATTGGCCGGAATATGAACGGGCACCGGGACTTGTGGGTACCGGAGATTTTGGGAGAGTGAACCCTGGAAACGACTGAGCAATACCAGAAAGGAAGGGCGGCTAAGAAAATGGCAGATACATAGCGTTAAAATATTGTAGCGTAATATTCACAAAAGTTCTCTGGTCTGATCCAGATGACAAAGAGAAGGCGGGTCCCTAAACAATCTGCCATTCAGCGGAACCCTGGCACTTTTTGTCTGAAGGTAAAGGGGGATGATATCGTATGCAATCGTGTAAAGTAACAAGTAGTGTTCTGGTAATCTGCCTAATCCTTATCGGATTTTCTTTCCTGGCAGGATGTACCCAGAAGGGACCGGATGCCGGTCTTGTGAAAACAGATGACAGAGTTGTCAAGACGGACGCCGGCTCGGTTTCAGGATTACAGCAGGGCAGTCTCCGGGTTTACACCGGCATCCCGTTCGCAGCTCCCCCGACCGGAGACCTGCGGTGGAGACCGCCCGCGCCAGTACAGCCCTGGAGCGGTGTGAAGGAAACGAAATTATACTCACCGGCTTGTCCTCAGCCGGCTGCTGTAGATCCCACCCTGAATATGAGCGAAGACTGCCTGTATCTCAATGTCTGGACGCCTGCAAAGAGTGCTGACGAGAAACTGCCGGTCATGGTCTTTTTCTATGGCGGGGCATTTGGAACGATAGCCGGAAATATGCCGCTGTATAACGGCACAGTTCTCGCACAGAAAGGAGTCATTGTCGTCACGACCAATTACCGGGTGGGTGCTCTCGGGTTCCTCGCCCATCCCCAGCTCGATAACGAGTCACCGCATAACATCTCGGGAAATTACGGGCTTCTCGATCAGATTGCTGCTATGCAGTGGGTCCAGCGTAATATCGGACAGTTCGGCGGTGACCCGTCCCGGGTGACTGTATTCGGGGAGTCAGCAGGAGCAGCAAGCACCCTCATACATCTTGTCAGCCCGGCAAGCACGGGGCTTTACCGGCAGGCTATTGTCGAGAGCGGTCCGCTGTGGACGAATGGGAGTATCGCGAGCATTGTCGATCCAAAAGTAAAAGCCGAACAGTGGGGGGAAGAGTACGCAAAAAGCCTTGGATACCAGGGCCCGGATGCAATCCGGCAGATGCGAAATGTGAGTTACGGGGATCTGGTTAATGCAACACCGTGGCCGTCATCCTCGTTCTGGCTCGTGCATACCCTCCGGTTCAAGCCCGTGATTGACGGGTGGCTGATCCCCGACTCTCCGGATACCCTGTACCGTCTCCATCGTGAGAACCCGGTTCCCCTTATCATCGGGACGAACAGCGATGAAGGGGCCACACTTGCTGCGGATGCGAACATGACCGTTCCGGAATACAAAACATTCGTCCAGAACCGGTTCGGGAAGGGTGCAGATACGGTTCTCGCAAAGTATCCTGCTAATTCAACCGCAGAGGTCCAGATCCGCCTCGAACAGATCATGATGGACTACGACTTTAAAGACGCTGCGAAGTTTGTAGCGGGATCGATGGCAGACCTGAATGCAAGCACGTACCTGTACCAGTACTCCTATGTCCTGCCCAGTCAGCCTTATGGGGCGTTCCACGGGAGCGAAGCTATCTTACTGTTTAAGGTCCCGATACGACCGGATCCGGTGACGGACTCGGTCTCTGACAATCTCGTGGATCTCTGGACCCGGTTCGCAAAGACCGGGAACCCGAACGGTGGGATGAATGTCACCTGGCCGAAGTATACCCGGGACGGGGGCCGGTATCTCGATATCGGGGCGGTCCCCATCGTGAAGAGCGGGTATTAGATCTCCTTTTTCAGCCGGATAAAATGAGCGGGCCGGAAAAATCCCGGGTTGCTCTTCCCGGGCCCGTCCCCCACCCGTCCCCTCCGAGACCCGGGGGCTGGCCGGTCTCCGCGTAACGGCCCAGCCTTGAGCCGGTCATCGCATGCCGTTTGACAATTGCCCGGAACATGAACGGGCAGGAGGTATGGGGGTGCTCAGGAGAATTTGGCCGGGGTGCCGATCATGTCCCTTCTCCGCACCGGTTCTCCGTCAGAGATTTCTTTCATTTAGGGGGGCTCCCAGATACGCCCGCTGCGGGCCCCGATTGCTCCTTTTCCCGGATCCAGAGGTCATAATTCGCAAAAATGAGGGTGAGTTTTGAGCATTTCTGGTTATTTTTACGTCGGGGAACGAGAGGTCATATGTAGCCATGTTCCAGCGGGCGATCGTACTTTTTCCCAGGCTTCTGGATTTGCAAAAAAGGAGGGGATGGATTATGTCGCACTTGATCATCCCCGGAGGGGTGAGCCCCGTTTTATTCAATCCGGGGTTAAATTGAACCCTGATCACTCATTTTGCCGGAAACCCGACCGGTCAGTTTCGGGGAGTCGGGGGCAGATTTCCGGACCGGAACAGAGTTGCCGGACCGGGTTTTGGTTACCAGTTTCAGGGCCGGATGAGAGGATTGGTTTTTTAAAAAGGAAAAACGGGGTTACCAGATGACCGGCCGCTCACTCACGTTCCGGTATAACCGGTCACCGTGCCTGATCTCCGAAAACGCGTTGTAGAACTCCGGGATATTGAAAAGGACGCCATTCACCCGGTATTGTTCCGGGCTGTGGGGATCGGTGTAGACCAGGGTGCGGATTGCCTCATCACGGGTACTTCCCCGCCAGGTGCGGGCTGCAGCATAGAAGAACCGCCGGTCCGCGGAGGCGCCGGAAGTGGTTGTGGCAAGGGAGGAATTCTCCGTATTCTTCCATGCGTGATACGCAAGGGTCGCACCGCCGAAATCCGCGATGTTCTCGCCCAGAGTCAGGTTACCATTGACAAAGAGCCCGGGAAGGACCTCGTAATGGTTGTACTGGGTCACGAGGATGGCCGTCTGGTTGTTGAAATTTTGTTCATCTTCAGGGGTCCACCAGTTCTTCAGGGTACCGGTTTTGTCGAACTGCCGGCCCCAGTCATCAAAGCCGTGCGTCATCTCGTGCCCGACAACAAAGCCGAGCGACCCGTAATTGACAGCCGCGTCCTGGTCCGGATCAAAGAACGGGGGCTGGAGGAAGGCGGCAGGGAAGATTATCTCATTGCGGGTCGGGTCATAAAATGCATTGACGATCTGCGGGGACACGGTCCAGGCATCATGGTCAACCGGCCTGCCGATCTTTTCAAGCCCGTACGCACCGTGGACAAGCCCGTACGCGGATGCTGAACGGACATTCCCTGCGTACGAGTCTGACAGGACCAGTCCCGAGTAATCCGTGTACGTATCCGGGTAGGCAATCTTCTGTCGCATGGCAGCAAGTTTCTCCCGGGCTGCATTCTTTGTCGGTGTGCTCATCCAGGTGAGATTCGCTATCCGCTGATCAAAGGTCTGCCGGATTTCCCTGAACATGTCAGATACCATCCCGCGGGTGCGGGGATCAACATATTCCGCAACATAGGCCTGGCCCACGAGGTCCGGAAGAGATGCGCTCTCCGTGTTGACAACCCGTTTCCACCGGGGCTTCATCTCTGCAATCCCGTTGAGATCTTTTTTGTAGAAGGCGAAACTCTCGTTCTCGTAGGCAGGGCCGAGATAAGGGGATGCATCATCGATCACCCGGTACCGCAGGTAAACTTTCCAGTCTTCGAGGGGAGCGGTTGCTATCATGGTGTCCAGCGCGTTAAGAAACTGGGGCTGGTGGACATCCACGGTTTTCACGGTGCCCGAACCGTTGATGGCCAGGAGCCGGTCCCAGCCGGTATGGGGATACGCCGTCACAAGCCCGGTGGGGGTGTACAGGTTTGTGGTCTTCACCGGGTCCCGGTTCTCCACATTGCTGAAATGGGATTTGGCCAGGGTTTTTTCCATGGCATAGATGGTCCCTGCATGGGTTGCAGCCAGTTCCGGTGACTCTCCATCGATCTGGAGGACCCGGGCAATGTGCCCCTGGTATGAAACCTGGAGAGATTTGCTCTTGTTATCCGTTCTCAGGTAATAGTCCCGGTCCGGGAGTCCGAGCCCGCCCTGTTCAAGGCCGGCGATCATCTCCTCGCTGTTCCTGGGGTTGATCTCGGCATTGTAGGAATAGAGCGGATTTGACCCGTGTACAAGGAGCGTGACCGTGGCATTGGTGAGATCGGCCCGGGATCCGATCGAATCGATCATCCCGAGATCTTCTGACAGGCCGGCAAGTCCGTCGCGGTCGATCTTCCCGGAGTCCATACCCGACCGGTAGAACTGCCCGAGCCGCGTCATATTCCGGTCCTGGGTGCCGGAGGTATTTGCGGCACGGGAGAGAAGGGAATGGAGGTCATCGTCAACCTTGTCGCGGAGCGCGATATAGGAGATATAACTGTCCTTGTCTGCCGGTATCGGGTGCTCACGGATCCAGGCATCATTCACATGCAGGTAAAAATCATCGCCCGGCCGGATGGACGCATTGAGGACAAAACCGGTCTCCGGTGCCGGCTTTGCCAACGGCGTAACGGGTGTCGTTGGAGCAGCGGGGCCGGAACAGCCGGCGGCAACAAGACAGAATACGAGGAGGAGGATTGCTATAATCTCTTTCACGAAGAAAGTGTCTTGTTTCCCGCAGGAATAATTGTTCGGTTGCGGTTCGGAAGCTTGCGGGAGTGGCCCGGTCCCTGCCGCGATAGCAGGACATGCGAGAGCCGGGGGTATCCCATCTCCAGAAAATTTCGACCGGGGATGTGACCGCACCTCACTCCTTCCCGTACACTTCCGGCAAAAACCGGTACAGCCCGGGATGGTTCCACCCGGATGAACCGTCCCGGCTTGGTGAACTGCTGCACCCGGATGAACCGGGCCGCTTCTTCTTTTGACGTAATCTGGCAGATGCCGGAGCCGGTATCGCACCAGTTCCAGTGCCGGAGGTAGAAGATCGTCTTGTCCGCGTCCTTTGCGGCATAGAGATCCACGCCGCGTTCATTCCGTAAACCGTCATCGAGGTTGAAGCGCAGCGAACGGAAGAGGCAGGTGTCGGTATCGGGGTCGAGCGAGGGGGACTGAAATGGCCGGCCGGCCCGGGATATCATGCGGGCAGGACGTCCAAGAGGAGCATCCGCATCCGACAGAGTTTTGGTATCCTTCACCGGACTGCTCGGGTCCCGTTCTGTCGGATCTGCAGGATCGCTCTTGTCCGCATATCCACTCCCGAACCATCCCGGGAAATAGTTACGGATCGGGTGCTGCTCCGGTGCCGCGATCCCCAGGAGACGGAGGCCTGCCAGCCCTATGATGAATGCGGCCGCTTCGGTCGGGGAGGCGAGCGGGCGGATCAACGGCTGGCCGGAGAATGCATCCCGGTACTGGAGGTAAAAGAGGGTTGTGCCGCTGTGGACCGGGTGTGCGTAGAGGATGGTGTCATCTCCCTCCGGGATGCCGGGGTGGTTTGAGGGCAGGGGTCATCGCCTGTGTCCCATCCGGATAATCTGTTGATCTCCCTGCACATTTAATCTAAGCCCTAAATGTGCATGAACCCCATCGGGAAGTATGCCCGAGAAAGAAAATACCGTAAAGTCCCGGCTCCATCACGGTTCAAATTCTCTTGACCTCACCATCCCTTCCGAGATCGTCAAGTCCTGGGAGATCAATCCCGGGGATGTATTCCGGCTCGTTGTTACGGGAGAGGGAGATAATCTTGTTTTGCAATACGAGCGGGTTTACTCGACGAAGGGGTGAGAATGGGAAAAAATCAGAGAACTATGATACCATCCTCATCGGGCTGAACGATTTTTACCTGAAATGCACCAAGAATAAGTAAGCGATTTTTCCGGGGGATGGCCGAGATTAGGTAGGAATGATCTTATTTTACATGACATTCAAAAGAATAGGAATTATAAAAGGAGTGACACTAACATTTCCATAAATTTTATTCCAAAAAATAATAGTTCAATCGATAAGATCGCACATTTAATCTCCCTGTTAACCGCAGCTCCAATTGTCTCAATCCCGGTCTTTATTTTCCTTAATTTTACGACAACAACAACATCGTTTTTTTTGATAACCGGAATTTGTGTTCTTTTTGCAGGAATTATACCATTATTCTTTATTCTCTTGTGGACAAAGCATATCAAAAAAACAACAATGGATATTCCCAACAAGGAGGACCGGCCTGTTTTGTTGGTTTTCATTATTCTGTCATATATTATTGGAACAGGCGTCCTGTTTTTTCTCCATGCAAACTGGCTTGTATCGGGACTGATGTTCTGCTATCTGACAAATACCCTCGTTATATTGGTAATCAACTTTTTTTGGAAAATCAGTGTGCATTCTATGGGAATTGCTGCACCAACAGCAGTTCTCCTTTTTGTAAATAGTTACGCAGGGATGATTTTGGGATTTCTTTTACTTATTGTTATGTGGAGCAGGGTTCATCTCCAAAGGCATAGCCTGGCTCAGGTTATTGCAGGAGCGGTATTAGGGCTTATTTTTACCGGAATTCAGATATATTTAATCAGAATCTTTTTTTAATAAATCCGAATTTCATATTTTTTTCACTTATCGAACTCGAAATGAGAATAAAAACTTTAATCATGATATGAGATGAACACCACATATATTAATAAAAAATATAAAATGTGGGATAAAGAATGGATGAATATAATCGAGAGGGGAAATATGACGGAGACGTACTCACTGATATTACATCATTTTCTATGGTCCAGAACATTTTCGATGGACAAAAAAAAATTAATGACTTGCATATCAAAACGTTAGACTCGATTATTCAAATAATCATATTTTATGAAAATGTTTGGACCGTCGAACCGTTCATTTATGGCGGTAAAATTGAGATCAACTCTCAAGAGATATTAAATACACTCATCCAAGAAAAAATCGTAAAACAAGTCCCACAAGTTAACTCCGACACTCATGAAGGCTTTAAAACTCAATTTAAAGAGGTTCTGGAAATAATTTCCCCATGTAAAACATTAGAAGATTATAACAAAAAGCATAGTGAAATTTCCTCAGATCTTCGACAATACGAAAAAAATTTTAGTTTGACACAACATGAAAAGGCCAAAGAATTGGCAGATTCCATTCACCTCGATCATAGTTTAATTCCATTAGCCGCAAATCTCCTTCGGACAAATTTTTATTTTAATACAGTCAAGCGAATGGAAAAAGAGAATAATAAGATTGTAACATATACCCCAAATATTTTAAGAACGCCGTTGGTCACTGAAATTATCAAACGTCAAAACGAGAGGAATAAAAAAAGTATTGAGCATATTATCCAGAAACAACTTGATTTGGTAGTGGCATCTGAAAAAGAGAGAAGAAGGAGATTTCTCAATCAGGATGCAAATGGTGCTTTTGAATTAGAATTGCCCGTATTAACAGGGATAATTGTTGATCAATGCTCAAAGAAAGAAGATTTTTTTGACCAAATTCTCGAATGGAGAAACGACAATAATGCAGTACGATTCAGAAATCTCTTGAAAAAACTTCAAACAGATATTCACAGTAACAATACAGATAATTACGACAACTATAATGAAAAATTCGACAGCTTATCAAAGTCTATGGAAGTGAAATCAAAACTAAAAGTAGATCTTGTGGGGTGTCTTTCTAATCCAGCTTTGGCGATACCCGCTGCCGGAGGTATTTCAGCATCTCTAGCAACCCAAAATCCTTACCCGGCTTTGAGTGCGGCTCCCCTTGTTTTCGATGCTTCAATAAAAATTGCAAAAAACTTGGGAGATCACTTCATTAAATATCTGATGAATAGAGATCTGTACCTTTTTATCAAAATGAGGGAAAGTGCAAAAAAACCATCCTTCGAAAAAAAGAATTTTGAGCATCTATTTAATGTCGAAATTATGCAATAAAATAAATTTCCTTCTCTTCTTCTTAAAAGTTCATTCAGGATATTGTCATTATTAACTAATTATCATCTCTACAAATTCAATAAAATGAAGATGTGTAAGTGTGAGTGAGTGGTTACAGTTGTGTCTTATAAAGCCCGATTTTTTGAAACAGCCGGGGTGCACCCGCACATATCCACAGGCCGGCAACGGCAGGCCGCAGGTATGTCATAAGATAGCCGGAGTAGGTCTGAGGTTGCACCAATGGACTGAGTCCCAGCCAAATGACGAACAGGATAACAATACCAATACAGTACCTGAGCACTTTCTGCGCATTAGTACCGGATACCGTGAACTTCACGTACCGGTTTGCAAGTACTGCACCGGTAGCAGCACCAAACAACAGACCCGCAGTTATCAGGGTGTCACGGGGAACAAGAGGATCGATGGGAAATCCACTCTGAGATAATGCCAGTTCCGACCATACAGTCGGTACCTGCCACGAACCGAGGGAGACAAGCGCCAGTAAGCTAATGCAGATTAATACCACCGAACAAAGAAAGATCACTCCGATCTGAACACCGAGAGTTTTTTTACACATCCATTCGGCTGCCGGGTTCTCAAAACGGAGGACGAGCACGAGGATAACCAACCCGACCGCCCAACCCGTAATAATATCGAGTGGAAAATGCACGGCCTGGTAGACCCGTGCAAGACCAATCAGAAGAATAATGATGGTACAGATGATCCAGGCCCACATTTTTTTGATCCAGGCTGCAAGATATCCAAAAAATACCAGAGCATTCTGGGCATGCCCAGATGGCATGCCGAACGAGGGATAGTTAGTCAGGGCTTTGACATCAGAACTCACCCAGTACGGGCGGGGAGAATGGATCGAGATCTTGAGAGCATCACAAAGGCCTGTACTCAGTGAAAGGATGAGAGCAAGACGAATTCCAAGGGTTTTGTCAAAACACCAGTAAATCAGTGGGATAAATAACAGATAAAATTCAGGCTGCCCAAGGAATGCAATAGCCTGCATAAAAAGGCCAAGATTCGGGGCATTGACCTGGAGGGTCTGAATAAAAAGGATGCTGTCATCCATCGTATATTCGATCTTATTTTTTATTGATATAATCTGATTGAAATGATTCTTTCACATCACGGTGACAGGATTCAGGGATTCTTGCAGCATCAGGTATGTCATATCTCTAATCTTCCAATCCGGGCCCTATTCGAGTTCGGATTCCCCCTTTTTCCGGATCCAGAGGGAATAATTCGCGAAAATGAGGGTGAGTTTTGAGCATTTTCGATCGTTTTCACGTCGGTGAGGGAGAGGTCATATGTAGCCACGTTCCAGCGGGCGATCGCACTTTTTCCCAGGCATCCGGATTTGCAGAAAGGGGGGATGGATTATGTCGCACCTGATCCCCGTGGGAGGGGTGAACCAATTTTTTTCCAATCCGGGGTTAAATTGAACCCGGAACACCCATTTTGTCGGAAACCTGACCGGTTAGTTTCAAGGGTTTTTTGAGGGAGTTTTCCGGGAAATCCCGTGATTTTCCCGGTTTGTCCGTCCGGAAGAATTACGCTGAGAATAACCGGAGAGTACAGATCTATTCCAGCAGAGGTTCGCCACATTTCCCTGGCTTTGGTATTTTGCCGGGGTGGCCGCAGAAAACGCGGTTATGGCCTTTTTCTATGCCGGGTCCCCGTCGGGGAATCTCCTGAGTTTTTAGGGGCTCCCGGATATGTTCTGAGCGGGGGCCGATTGGTAGTGCCGGGGGTGTGACCATGTCTTTTTCGCGAAAAAGCGTGTCGGTTTCCGGTCATTTGTCCCGGTTTTTAGGGATTTTACGACGGAGAATTTCTTAGCCGGACCATGTTAATATGGGCTAATTGGGGAGGCGGAAATCACCGATATCTGGGTTTCGGATAATCCTGGGTGGCCGTGGGGGATGCCGGAAAATATTAAAGGTAAGTTGAATGAAAAATGGCGAGTGGATTAGAATTGATGTTTGATAATATAAAATTATTATAAAATTTTTTCATTCCGAAGAATATCAAGAATTTCTTGACAATATCCATCTGCAATTTTTTTATGAGATTCTGGAGGTACTTCATCTCGAAAATGCGCTAATGGATTTCTAATTTTCACAATGATTTTTTGACGTTGATCCCAATAATTGTTATCTTTTTTCATAATATTTTGAAATGTTCCCCATTCAAAGAAAATAATTGTAAATAATGTCCCGATATATGAGTAGTCCAATAAATTTTCTGAAGCTGAACCAAAAAAGGCTTTTTCCTTCTGCTGATTGTCACGACATTCTTTAAAAGTATTCTTTAGACATGAGTTTATATTTTCAAGATGGTCTATCCATTTTTCTCCATATTTTCCTGTCATTTGTCTATCAATCAATTCTCGTAATCCTCGTTCTACTTGAGATAAAACTGGCCACAATTCTGTTTTTCTTTGAGTTAAATATAAGAAATCTTTAAAATCCTGCGAAAGAGAGACAATGGTTCCATCACTTGTTTGGGATAAATATCCATGTTGTTGTAATCTATCAATTTCTCTTCGGTTCACAGTAACCAGTGGCCCAAATAAAACTTGTAACACATTGTTAAATGTCGAATTCTCTTGGAGATGTTTCGCTACATCCTCATAATAATTTAGGAATAAATTTTCATTTGAATGAACCGATATTTCAATATCGTTGAATATTTTATCAAAAAATTGTTCTATAATATGATAACAAGCGATGTCAAGAAGATAAGGATGACTCCCACAATAATGTTCAATTTTTTTATGTTGCTCTTTAGTTAATTCTAGACCACAATTTTGAAATTTTTGAAAATATTCTAATAAATCTTCATTGGTGTATGAAATTAATGTTTTTTCATGAAATAAGCTATAATAATTTGATATTGCACCGCTTTGTTGTTCAATCTCCCTTAAAGGACGTCGTGAAATAGTTATATGAGTGGTTTTCCAATCAGGATAATAAGTTAATTCTCTCAATTTTTGAAAGGCAGATGGATTTTCTTTGAATAAATTTCTTGCATGATCGAATTCATCAAAAATAAAAATGATATTGAACCCTAATTTCTTGATTGTTTCATAAAATTTTTCGATATAGAAATATCTCTCCATTTCAGGAAGTTTTTCATCATTAATTTTCGAATAATTGTCATTAATCTCTTTATTGACAATAGACAAAGATTCCAATTCTGCATATGTTTGAAAAATAATTCCTGAAAAAAAACTTTCTGGGGTCTTATAAGTACCCATATTAATCCAAATTGGAATTTTTTTATTTGAATGTAATTCTCGTTTTCTTTCAATGAGAGCTTCGTGAACTAAACTGCTCTTGCCGATTTTTGGAGCACCAATAATAGAAATATCTTGAGGCGAAGGATTTTCAATAATTCTATCTGTAAAAAATTTTATCTCTTTTTTTCTGCCGAAAAAACGTGACCCGAATGCAATACTTCCATAATTTGAGTACGGATTAATCCTGGGTCCAGTCGATTCCATTATCATCACGCTTCTTTCGAATATCTTGTATGATAATTAAGCCATTCTTTGAAAAGTTCAACTTTAATACTATAATAGATCCCACTTTCACGTGTTACGACCTCTCGTTTTTCCAGATCATCCAAAATTAACTCTAATGGGACCGTTGTTTCAATTTGAATTGAATCTTTATTGCATACTCCACGGATACTGTTAATTGCAATCTGTTCAAGAACATGCTTCGCATCTTCACTTTTTATCGCATCCGCAGAGGTATCTCCCGAACTAATTAAATTATCAAATTTGCCTTCAGCAAGAGAGTTTTCACCAATGATCATTTCATTTTTAATGGATTCTATATCTGCTTCCGTTGCGTATTTTGAAAGATTTCTATTCATATATTCAACGAGTCTATTACCGATCATCTGAATATAATATGGATTTCCAGCGGTTAATTGGTAAATCCTTTCAATTGCCTTTTGCTTCAACCGGCTTTCTCCTTTTTTGCCACCAATTTTTATTGGTTCATCAATCAAACCTTCCGCATAGGGTTTCTTTAGGTAACTTACACGTTCATCTTGAGTTGTTCCAAACTCATTGGGAAATTGTTGTTTAAACTTGGGCATCACATCTTGACCTGCTAAAATTGCGTCAAAGAGATTTTCCTGAAGGAAAGCTTTCCAATTTTTCATAAATTCTGGTTTTAATTTATCTTCGACAATAAAGTTGTATATATATGAAAATTCATCGATCATTACTACTGGTTTTACATTCCTCCATCGTTCTTCTTTTTTCTTCTTATTATCAAATTCTTTGAAAATCTCTAAGAACTTGGATAAGGGGGATGGATGATTAAAAATTCGATATCACTTGGAATTGTAATTTTCAAATCGGGATATCCACGATCATAAAAATCATTAAGCTTCGTCCTAAATTGAATTAAAATCCATTGAAGAAGTACATGTAAGAGGGGGGTTTTTGAAGATGGATCGAGAATCTTCCCAATATTTCCTAAGTCGAGTATTAGAATATTTGAATCATCTTTTAATCGTTGGTTAATATGATATAAAATCGATGATTTTCCAGATCTCTTTTGACCATAGATGACAATGCATTTTCCTTGATGGGGTGTCGTACGAATAGTCGTAATAATATTATTTATCAAATCATCCCGGCCATAAAACATATTTGGATCTTGAACAGGTCCTCCTTCAGCATATGCCGAATAGGGATTTGGAATGAAATCAAATGTTTCTTGAGGGGATAATTTAATAGAAAATGACTGATTAGAAGTAATTTTTTCTTCGCCAGTTCTTGTTTGATATTTGGCATAAATTGAAATTGGAAAGATTTGTGAATTGATTGCGTCTTCCGAAACTTCTATGGTGATAGGGACGGGTGTTTCCTCGCCACCTCGTAAGGATTCGGGTAGTCTTATTTCATCTCTGAATACTGTTGAAAAATACTTTTCATTTGGATCAATAATTATATACATTGATTCCGAAGGACTGCAGCCCGCTTTGTTTTTAACGGCAATCTGCAAGTCTATGCGGTTATTATTATCAGGATAATAAGAATCGATAGCTAAACCCAAGCTGATTTGAGGAGCGGAAGTCCGATATAATTCATTGATACTCTTATTCGTTTCTATTTGGATGAAATCGATGATGGGAAAAATTTCTTCTATTGACAACCTTGTGGGATTATAATTTATTTCTGTTTTTATCGATTCACATCTATCTCTTAACAGATGTGCAGTACGTTCTTTTTCTTCAAATGAGCTTTTTTTGACCAAATTCAAAGAAAAGTCAAATAATTTTTGCAATTCATCTAATCTTTGATTATCCAAATTAGAAAATAAGGAATTTTTTCTAAGATCCAGCAAAATACGAATACTATTATCCAACCAAGCCGTTGAAAATTTAAACTGCCTTAATGTCCTGAGGTCGAGTGTAATATTGCGGAACTTTTCATATTTTCTTCTTCTTAACTGAACAAACAGTTCCGAAAATTCTTGGAGATTATATATTCGATTTTCGACGAATATGCCATTTTTTTGTAAATAATTTAATGCGATTGTATGGTAGGTCCGTTTTTCAAAAATAAATCTCAATATTTGCTTCAAACCGAAACTCGTATTTAAAGTGAGTGATGTAAAGATATCAATTAATTTTTCACCATCAGAATACCGTTGAAATGCATCCTCTAAAGTATCAACAATAACAGAATCATTTTTCTGGGAACTCTGTCCGAGAGAAATTTTTTCTCGGCCTAATGTGGCAGATGCAAAACCAACAAATGAATTAATGGCGTCCGATGAATCCGATTTATCCAAGGATTCGTTATTGATACTACTGTAAATCCTTAATGATTCAGAATACCACGTCATTGCAGAATCTAATGGTTTATTCTCTATGAGTGTCGCATCACCCATCGAAGTAAAACACATCACTAAAAATTTTTTATAGTGTTCTGCACCTGGGTTAATATCAAAAGAAATTTTCGCCGCCGATAAATAATAATTCCCTCTATCCCGGGGGCTTCGTGCCATAGAACGTTTGGCTAACTCTTCAAGTGATTGAATATCGTCTCTTGCATTTCGAGGATTTGCCTTATAGTAGTAAAATCCATGCTCATCCTTAGAGACTCGTTGCGGTAGAACTCCTTGGAACTGGCACCTTTTTAAAAAAAATTCTGCAAATTCATTTTCACCTAATGTTTGGAAAAACGATGAATCAATATTATAGTCAACAGATCCAGATTCTTTTACTTTTTTTAATGCGATCAGGATATCCAAAGCAATGTCATTGGAATTCTTTTTTAATATTGTGTTTACTATCGCTTCAGAGTCATCGTATCTTCCGATTTTCAAGTAGGTTGTTGCTAATGATCGTTGAGCAACAATATTTTGGGGATCAAGATGCGTAATCTGAATGTATACGTCTTTTGCCTTTTCGGGATAATTTTTGATGAAAAATCCACCAATCTCATTTAATATTTTGATTTTTCCCCCTTTTTCGGTTGCTTTTTTCAGACGTTTCTCTAAAATCACAATGGCTTTATCATCATTTGTTTTTTTATAAAAAGTTAATAACAAATCATCGATAGATTTTTTTTCCTTCACTAAGTCTCGATTGCGATTTAACAGATCTATCGCATCGTTAGTTCTCCCAAGTTCATCGTACAATAAAGCCAGATCTTTCACAGAGGTATCAAAATTGTCTTTAATTTTAATCGCATTTTCGAATAATTCAATAGCAGTTTCAGAGTCTTTTTCGATTATTTGTGCTCTTTTTGCTCGAGCATATGGATCGGCTCCTTTCGGTAAACCCTCAATTTTCGCATAATCTTGCCATTTCGTATAGAGATCAAGATAGCTTTTGTTACGAGGATCTTGATCAACTAATCTTTTAATTTGGTTAATTGCGGAGGGGTAATCTCCATTTTCTGCAAACATTGATGCTTTTTTGAAAATTTCTGTATTGGTTAAATGCTCATAAATTTCAATTGCAGTTAATCCTCTTGGGAATTCGGAAAAACGAAAATCAACTAATAAATCCGTGGAATCTAATCCAAAACTCTCCAATCGTTTTCTTAAATCATCATCTTTGATCGCACTTTTATGAAAGAAATATTCCGTTGCATCAAAATCTTTTATCTGGCCAAAACCTCTTGCTTTAAGATATTTGCATATCTGACCTGGTATTAGTGATTCATTCGGTTTTTTTACTATAGATAATTCAGCATTATTGTACTCATCTTCTTCAGTAAAATCATATGAAGGGAGGTCTTTTTTTATCTCATTAAACGTATCAATGAAAAGTTGTTTTTGGATTTTTCGCTCTGAAAATCTAAAAAATTTTTCTGCTTCCTCTCTTTTTCCTTTCTGATTTAGAATATAGGTAACAACCTGACAAATTTCTGAAAATCCAAGGGTATCATTCTCTAAATCAATAATATTTTCAGACGAACTCTGCACGAGTTTATTAAAAAGGAGATTGACCCCCTTAAAATTGTTATTGATAATCGATAATTCACACAATTTATATAAAATTTCCTTTCTTAAAATTTCACTTCCATAAATGTCTAAATTTTCCAAAGCAATCTGTGCTTTTCGGAAATTATTATTATATGTACATGCAATCGCCAAGTTTTGAAAATATTCTTTCCTTCTTGATCGTGATATTGCAGCCTCAAACATTTCAATTGAGGAAGCGTCTTCAGCAGTTAATAAAAAACACCCTGCGTTAAAAAAGAATACATCATTT